>NZ_MPOI01000007.1:0-627340 GCF_001896145.1 Archangium sp. Cb G35 | reverse complement strand
GCGCCCCCGCTTCGTCAAAACCTTGCGCTTCATGCGCTCCTTGAAGCTCAGGCCAGCCGGCGGGCGCCCTCGCGGGGCAGGCGGTGCCTGCTCCCCATGCTTGCTGCGCCCGGTGGCGATGAAGCACTCCACACCCTTGTCCTCTACCTTCTCAATGTCCTCCTTGCACAGGTAGCCCGTATCCGCGCTCAGCTCCTCGGGCACCAATCCCGTGTTGGCCTCCACCTGCTCCACCATGGGCGTCAGCTGGCGTGCATCGCTGGCGCTCTGCCCCACCTGCTGCGCCACTATCAATTGCGTGTCCGCGTCCGCCGCTACCTGTGCGTTGTAGGACTGCTGGAAGGCACCTGCCCGAGGCATGATTCTCGAGTCCGGGTCGGTGAAATTGCGCTGCGCCTTGTCCGAGGGCCTGGCCTTCTCGGGGTCCTCTCCCTTGGCCTCGGCCTTCTCCCTGGCCTCCTTCTCCAAGTCCTCCTTGGCCTTTTGAATCTTCTCCCGGCGCTTCTCCTTCTCCACCGCCAGCTCGAGCTTCTTCTCCGCCTCCAACTGGCGTGCCGCCTCCCGCAGCCGCTCGGCGCGCTTGTTGGGGTCCCTCATCTCCTCGGGCAGCTCATCCCCGCGCTGCCCCTTGCCGTAACGCTTGTCCTCCTCGGCATCCAGCGCCGCGGCCTCCTCCAGCAGCCTGTCAATCTGCTCGTCCAGCTTCTTCATGGCCTCCTCCATGCGTCCGTAGCTCATGGCCTTGTGCTTGCTGGCGTTGGCCTTCCATTTCGAGCCGTCCACCGCCAGGTGCCCCAGCTTCTTGAGCCCCGAGCTACGCGCCAGCCGCAGCGTGTCCACGAAGAGCGCTCGGAAGGCTTCCAGGTGCCTCACCCGGAAGGCGCACACCGTGTCGTGGTCGGGCCTCTCGCCTCCCGTCAGGTAGCGGAAGGCGATGTCCGTCTCGCACCGCCGCTCAATCTCCCGGCTGCTCGTAATGCCTCGCGCGTACGCGTACATGAGCAGCAGCGTCATCATCACCGGGTGGTAGGGCGGCTGGCCGCGCTCCTGGGTGTACGCCTTCAGTATGGGGCTGAAGTCCAGCGTCTTGCGCAGGTCCGCGAAGAAGCACGCCAGGTGCCCCTCTCCCAGCACCTCCCTCGCGTACTGCGGCAGCAACTGCCCCTGCTCCGGCGTCCACTCCCGGAATGGCCTCGGCGAGGCGTAGCGGGCGGAGCTCTTCGACTCCTCCTCCCGCTCCGGCTTCTCGCTGGCGGCTACTTCCAACAGGGCGGCCTGCTCCGGCTTCTTCGTCGAGGTGGTGCTCACCCTCCACCTTCAACCAGAACTCGCCTCCCCTCTGAAGGACCACCTGGGGCGTCACCCCTCTGGTCCACCCTCTACGGTGGGATACTCCGACACGCTCCTAGCAGCCCGAGAAGCTACAGGTGTTGATCACACATCCAGCGGGCAGCTTCGCCGCAGCATCACCCTGGGCCTTGTTACACGCTTTATTGCAGCCCCCCAGGAAGGTCGTGTTCCCATAACCGCTGATGGTCGCTGGACACGAACCTCCTCCGATACTCTGCACGGTGCAGTTGGCCCAGCACTGCTTGCCCTGGGCTTGCACCTGTCCATCGCCGGGCTCGGGCTGCTCCTCCGTGCTGCCCACCGGCGGCGTACCCTCTTCCGTGGTGGGTTCGCTGGGTTGTTGTTCCGCGCTCCGTTCGTCTCCGCCGCATCCGGCGATGGAGAGGCATAAAACCGAAAAGAGCGACAAAAACAGCGAGCTTCTCTTCATGGCGGTTCTCCGATCTCCCTGACAGCGAGCGTTAAATTAAGAACGCCGCTCCTTGGAGCCAGTTTTGGCAAGGAGGGGTCGGGAGTTCCCCGCCCGAGGAGCAAGCCGCCGCTTTCGGGAGAACGAGGTCACCCTCCAGGGCGGGTTGCACATCGCCTGAAGACAGCCATGGCCAGGAGCGAGCCTGGCAACAGCGCGCCGCCTCTCAGCCCGTGGCGGCCAGCGTGTCCACGTACAGCGCCCGCACCTGCTCGGCGAGCGCCACCGCGTCCGGAGCGAAGGACTCGGGGGACAGCGGTGGCAGCACGCGCACGCGCATGGAGGCGCGCGGGCTCATCCAGATGCCATCGCCCTCGAGGAGCTGGGTGGTGCCCTCGATGACCACCGGCACCACGGGCACGTGCTCCTCCAGCGCGAGCTGGAAGGCCCCCCGCTTGAAGCGCAGCAGTCCCTCTTGCGAGTAGGTGCCCTCGGGGAAGATGAGCACCGGCATGCCCCGGCGCAGCCAGTACCGGCATTGATCGAGCATCTTGCCCATGGAGTTGGTGCTGCCGCGCTTCACGGGCACGTAGCCCAGCAGGCTCATCATCCACCCCACGATGGGGATGGAGAACAGGGACGCCTTGGCCACGAACTTGTAGGGGTGGAACAGGCCCATGGCGGCCAGGATGTCCGCGGCGGACTGGTGGTTGGCCACCAGCACACAGGCCCCGGAGGGCAGCAGCTCCCGGCCCTCCACCCGCGTGCGCCACCCCGGGGACGCGTGCAGCCACAGCATGTGACACCAGCGGCACACCAGCGCGTGCAGCCACCGCCGGTCCGGATCCACCGGGTACGCCACGAGGAACAACACCAGCCCGAGCACGAAGAGCACCGGGGCGGTGGTGAGGAAGAGCAGCCAGAACCAGGCGGTCACGACGTACTTCATGAGGCGGTCACCTGCGTCACCACGAGCTCCCGGCTGCTATCGGGAACGCCGGAGAGCCGCCGGATGAGCCGCCGGCGGACCACGTCGATGTGCTCACGGAAGAAGTAGAGGTTCTCGGCGTAGGCCAGCGGCACGGGGATCCGGTTCACCGCGCGCTCGGCCTCCTCGAGCCGCTTCATCATGTCCTCGAGCATCTCTCGCCCGGGGTTCTCCTCCAACTGGAGCTCGATTTCCTTCAGGCGGGCATACCAGCGGAAGATGCGCGAGCGCACCCGCCACAGGTACAGCGCCGGCACGGCCCGTCCGAGCGGCACCACCACGGCGATGATGGGCACCAGCATCACCCAGAGCCGGTCCACCAGGTTCGCGGCCCAGAAGGGGAGGTAACGCTGCAGCAGCGGGATGCCGGCGTCGTAGTAGCGGCGGGCCTCGCTGCTGAGCGGGAAGCCGGTCTCGAGCGGCGCGGGAAACTCGCCGGAGCGGTCCAGCAGCCCGGCGCTGCCGTGGATCTCACTCGCGGTGCGCATGAGCAGATAGGCGAGCGCCGGGTGCAGCGAGTCCTTCGCGACGAGGTTCGCGGTGGGCGCGAGCAGCACCACGTCATGCTCGGGGATGTCCGCGGCGAGGTTGAACACCCCCCGGGGCAGCACCAGCTTCGACAGGTAGGGGTAGCGGCGGACGTAGGCCTCACCGCGAGTGAAGCTGAGGAGCCGCACCCCGGGTTCCGCCGCGAGCTTCTGGATGGCGGGCGCCTCCGCGGGCGAGACGAGGAACACCGCGTCGATCTGGCCCTTCTTGAGCTGCTCGATGGCCGCGTCGCGCTCCAGCGGCAGGAGCTCCGTCGGGGCCTTGTCCGCGCCGTTGACCGACAGCAGCGTGCGGGCGAGCGCGTGCGTTCCGCTCTCGGCGCCCCCGATGGCGATGCGCTTGCCCTTCAACCCGAGCACGTCGTCGATGGGCTCGCCCCGGTAGAAGACCCAGAGGGGCACATACGAGAGGCTGCCGAGCGAGACGATGTGCGCCGCCTTCTCCCCGCTGGCCGTGCCGCTCTGCACGAAGGCGACATCGGCCTGTTCCGTGTCCTCGGAGAGGAGCTCCACGCTGCTGAGGGAGCCCTTCGTCTGCTGGATCTCCACCTTGACGCCGTGCCGGGCGAGGCGCTCCTGATACTTCTTCGCGAAGTAGCGGAAGCCGCCCTCGTCCTGGGGCGTGGCGATCACGAGCTTCATGGGAGGCGCGGGCTTGACGAAGTAGAACGTGACGGCGAACGCGATGCCGATGAGGAGAGCAGCGGGCGCGACCGTGAGCCACAGGTCGCGGCGCGACGTGCGCTGGAGCTGCTCCTTGAGCGTGTCCTTCTTCATGATGGGCGCGCAGTATAGACGCCGCGTGGAGAATGTCCGCTGGGCAGGCAGGGGAGCTCGTTCCGCTGCTCGGCCGGATGGCATATCCTCCCCGCCATGGATTGGTCGTGGATTCGTCCGAGATGGAAGCTGAGCAAGGCGGAGGAGGCGCGTCTGGTGGCGGCCATCCGCCGGGCGGAAGAGGGGCACCGGGGCGAGGTCGTCGTCCGCCTCGAGCGCAGCTGCCGCGGAGGGGAGCCGTTGGCCCGGGCCGCCCAGCTCTTCGAGGAGCTCGGGATGCGCCGCACGGCCGCGGACACCGGGGTGCTCCTCTACGTCGCGGTGGCCGACCGCAAGGCCGCCGTCTACGCGGGCCAGGGCGTCCACGGCGCCGCCCAGCCGGGTTTCTGGCAGGAGGTGGTGGACGGGCTCGCCCAGGGCTTCCGCGAGGGGGCTCCCGTGGCGGGGTTGGAAACGGCCATCGAGCGCATTGGCGGACTGCTTCGCACCGCCGTTCCCGGTGAGGACACCCGGGGCAACGAACTTCCGGACGTGGTGAGCCAGGCATGAGTGACGTGACACGGAACCGTTCCCCCCAGGGGCAGCAGGTCGCCGTCGATGACGTGGACGACCTCATCCACACCGCCACCCGGCTGATGCAGAAGGACTCGGCGCCGGAGACGCTCACCACCGAGGACGTCAAGCGCATCGGGCAGGAGCTGGACATCCCCGCCGAGTACATCGACCAGGCGATGGGGGTGCTGGAGCAGCGCCGCCGGGACCAGGAGCAGGCGAAGCTCGAGGCGGAGCGGGCGCGGCAGGCCCGGCGCGAGCGTCTGCGCAAGGGGGCGTGGGCCGCCGCTGGCGTGGCGGTGGTGCTCGGGATGAGCGGCCTCGTCATGCGCAATGGCCTCAACTCGACGCTGCAGGAGGTGACGCGCCAGCACGCGCAGGTGCGCAACGTGGTGGAGCGGCGGGCGCGGGAGCAGGCGCGCTATGCCACCGCCACCCCCGGCCCGGAGCGGGATGCCCAGATTTCCGGCGCGGAGAACCGGGTGAGCGTGGAGCAGCGGCGCTACGATCTCGTGGCCACCGAGTACAACGCCTCCGCGTCCTCCTTCCCGCGCTCCTGGGTGGTGCGCCTCTCGGGGCTGCCCTCCTCCGTGCCCCTGTCCTCCGAGGTGACCTCGTGGTGAAGGCCTCGGCCCTGGTGCTGCTGTTGCCGGCGCTCCTGCTGGGGAGCACACCGGTCATCGATGAGCCCGTGGAGGATCAAAGCGGGCTGCTGTCGTCCTCGGACGATGAAGAGGTGTCCAGCGCGCTGGTCCGCTTGCGCAACGAGACGGGCGTGCAGATGGCGATGCTCCTCGTGGATTCCACCGGGGGCGAGCCCATCGAGGACTACTCGATGCGGGTCTTCGAGGCGTGGAAGGGAGGCACCGCCGGCCTGGACAATGGGCTCCTCTTCGTGCTCGCGGTGGATGACCGGCGCGTGCGCCTGGATGTGGGCTATGGGCTGGAGGAGTACCTGCCGGACGACACGGTCAGGCGCATCCTCGACGCACAGGGTCCACTGCTCCGCGAGCGTGACTACCGTGGGGCTCTGCTGGGCGTCATCCAGGGCGTGCGCAATCACCTGCCGGATGTCCAGGACGTGCCGGGGCTCTCCGGCTTCGCTCCGGTGAGCGCCGCGCGAGTGAACAACATCATGCTGGCGCTGATCGGGATGGGAATCCTCGCGGGTGTGCTGCTCGGCTGCTGCCTGAGCGTCTGGCGCGAGCAGCTCGGCACCGCGCGGCTGGCAGGCAGCATCGGCGGGCTCGTCCTCGTGCCCATGGGCATCACGGGCCTGATGGTGCACTCGATCTGGATCCCCACGTTCCACTTCCTGCTGGCCTGGGCAACCTTCGCCGTGATGTTCCTGGTGGTCACCCTCGCGGCCCAGCACTTCTCCTTCCGGATTGCCTTCGTTCTGGGGCTGAGCGCCGTGGGGGGCAGCCTGGTGGCGCTCGCGGACCACCACGGCATGAACGTGCTGAGCATGATCCTCGAGTCCGGGAAGACCTTTTCCCTCCTCGCCGTCGTGCTGGTGATCGGCACCTATCCGCCCGTCTTCCGGGTGCTGCTGGAAATCTTGTTCTTGTTCCTCAGCAACTCCGGCTCCACGTTCAGCTCCTCGTCCTCGGGGGACTCCAGCTCGGGCGGTTCCTGGGGTGGGGGAGGGGGCAGTTCCGGCGGGGGTGGGGCCAGCTCCTCCTGGTAGCAACCCCGCCCCGCGGGGCAGGTGCGCACCTTTCCCCAGGTCCGTCCCCTTGATGCCGGCGGCCCTCGTGAAAACCTTCGGCGCCTCGATGGGGCTGGCGAGCGGGGGTCCAGGGTGACGCGAGGCGCGGGTGGCGAGGGTCGCTTCAAGGGCGCGTGTGGAGTGTTCACCTGTCTGCTCCTGCTCGCCTGCGAGCCGGAGGTTCCGGCACACGACAGTCACGAAGATGCGCAGTCGCCCCAGGTGGTAATGCCCGCTCCGGAGGAGCCCCGGCCCGAGCCATCGGAGCCCGCTCCGGAGGAGCCCTCGCCAACGGAACCCTTGCCCGTGCCGCAACCGCCGGTGCCTTCGGGCCGGAGCTGGTACGTGAGCACGAAGGGCTCGGACGGTGGGGCGGGCACGCTCGAGGCCCCATTGCGGACCATCGGCCGGGCGGCGGCGCTCGCGAAGCCGGGAGAGATCATCCGGGTGCTTCCGGGGGTCTATCCGGAGGAACTCGTCCTCGAGTCGCGGGGCTCGGGCGTTGCCCCCATCACCCTGCGCGGAGAGGGCTCGCCGAGGCCCACCCTCGTCCCGAAGGACAGGGTGCGCGGCGCGGTCCTCCGCGTGCAGGGGCGGTGGAACCTGGAGAACCTGCTCATCGACGTCGGGGGAGCGGGCATGTTCGCCGTGCTCTTCGATGCCACCGCGAGCCAGTCCATCCTCTCGGGCAGTGAGCTGAAGGGCGGCACCGCGGGCGCGGGTGTCTGCGTGGAGGGAGCGCGGGACATCACGGTGCGGAACAATCACATCCACCACTTCATCAAGCCGGGAGATGACTCCCATGGTGTGGCGGTGGTGGGCCCGGCGCGGAACATCGTCGTCCGGGACAATGACATCCATCACAACTCGGGCGACTCCATTCAGTGCCAGCCGGGTTCTGGTCCCGCGGACGGTGTGCTCATCGAGGGCAACACGCTGCACGACGAGGGCGAGAACGGGGTGGACATCAAGCAGTGCCTGCGCGTCACCGTGCGGGACAATGTCATTTCCGGCTTCCCCAACACGGCCATCCGTCAGGCGGGCTCGTCGGCCGGGGAGGCCGTGGTCATCCACGCCTCCGCCCGGGACATCATCATCCAGGGCAACTCCATCTCTCGCGCCGGGCGCGGTGTCTCCGTCCTCGATGGCGGCACGCCTCCCGAGAACATCGTGGTGGAGGGCAACCTCTTCCAGGACATCCGCAACATTCCCGCGGGAAACGGGCAGGGCATCCGCATCGAGGGCGCGAGGAACGTACGGGTGGTGGGCAACACAGTCGAGACCACGGCCAGCTACGGGCTGATGCTGGCGGCGGATGGCCGGAGCGTCACCGGGCTCGAGGTCAGGAACAACGTCCTCCGAGGAGGTTCGCAATCGTTGCTGCTTCGACTAGGTGCCGCCGGTTATCGCCCAGGGGTGTTGATGAGGGAAAACCAGTACGCCAGCGGTGGCGTCCTGAAGGGCGATGGCGCGAACTTCCCGGGTGAGCAACTCACCCTCACTTCCCCTGAGAAGCTCGAGGTGTGGAGACAAGTGCTCGGGGTGGATACGGGTTCCTCCGTACTGGAGTGAAGTCCGTGCGTTCCGCTCTTCCGAGCACATAGAGTCCGAGCCCCCCTTCCCCAGTGGAGGCCGTACTCATGCGTTGGTTTGGAACGATTGCCGTTGGGATTGTCGCGTTGCTCGGTTCATCGGCTCAGGCGCAGACGCCCGTCAGCGAGGAGCATGCTTCCTTCTCGGGTTGTGATTTCGCGATCAAGGTCGTGGAGGTGGCCGATCCGGAGTGGCCGTACTACTACCGGCCGCTCTACAAGATCTCCGTCCAGAGCGCGGTGCTCACGCCCGCCACCTGTGGGTTGACGCCCACGACCGTCGAGTTGGCGACCTCGAAGCTCCTGCCGGACATCGCGATCGCCGTCAGTGCCGATGGGCTCGTGGCCGGCTACTCCTTCGGAGAGTACATCCGGGCTTTCGGTCCCTGGACTCGCATCCGCGTCCACAGCCTGAACCCGAGCTCGTTGGTCTCCCTGAAGGTGGTGGGTCTGATGTCGAATCACGTGCCGACGAATGGTGGAGCCGGGATGCCGGCCGGCACCTACCTGGCTGGGCTCTCCCTCAACAACGGCGACCTCCAGGTGACTGGCTCCTTCGGCGGCAATTCGCTCACCGAGGATCCGGCGACCACTGCCTGGCCGTACCCGATCTTGACGGGAAACAACTTCGTCGCCACCTACGTGAGCTTCTTCGGCCAGTGGGCGCAGGCTCCCAGCATCGTCACCTACTGAGTGGGGCCGGGGGGGAGCATCTCCCGTGTGGATGGCCCGGCTACGCGAGCGGAAGCTCCAGCGTGGCCGTGGCGCCCTTGCCGGGCCCTTCGCTGTCCAGGGTGAGCCGGCCGCCCAGTGACTTCGCCGCCAGGCTGCTCGAGTAGAGCCCCAGGCCCTGTCCCTCCTCGCGGGTGGTGAAGCCTTGCGAGAACAACCGCTCGCGGTGCTCTGGGGCGATCCCCTTCCCATTGTCCACCACCTGGATGCGTGCCGTGCCGCCCTCCGCGTCGAGCCGCACCCATAGCTGCCGTTGCGCCACGGGCAACGCACTCATGGCGTTGCGGGCGTTGGTGAGCAGGTTGATGAGGATCTGCAACACCCGGTGCTTGTCCAGCCGCGCCTTGGGCTGCGCGCGAAGCTCCCGGGTGACGGTGATGCCATTGCGCTGGAGCGCCGGCAGTTGGATGCTCAGTGCATCCTCGACCAGTTGCGAGAGGTCGCACTCCTCGGGCAGGAGCGAGCTCCGGGCATAGGCCTGCTGCACCTGGATGATGGCGCGCATGTGCTCGATGTGCTCCCTCAGCTTCCCCGCGCTCTCCTTCAGGGACGTGTGCTCACGCAGCAGCTCATCGGCCAGGCCGGAGAGATAGCTCATCCACTGGGGGCCCCGGGGATCCTTCGTCAGGAAGCCCGCGAGGTCTCCTTGATGCTGCTCCAGCAGGCTCGCGAGTTGCTTGAGCCGGACCATGCGCGAGTTCTCCACCTTGTCGCGGAGAATCTGAGCGTTGAGGACGGCGCTGGTGAGGACGTTGCCCATGTTGTGCAGCACGTTGGCGGCCACCTCGGACGAGCCCGTCTCGCGAGCCACGTCCCCCAGCCGGGTCTGGGCCTGCTTGAGCTCCCACGCCTGCTCCTCCATGCGTTGCGCGAGCGCTTCGTGGGCACCGCGCAGGGAGGCCACGGCGCGTTGGAGCACGGCATGCCGCCGCGCGTTATCGATCGAGATCGCGGCTTGCGCGGCCAGCTGTCCGAGCAGCGACAGGCGTGCCGGGGTGAAGGTGTGTGCGGAGAGGGTGTTCCCCAGGTACAGCACGCCCTGGAGCTCCTCCTGGTGCACCAGGGGCAGGCAGAGCACCGAGCGGAGCGGGCTCCCCTCGAAGGACGTCTCGGATGAGAAGGAGTGGGGCAGCGCCGTGTCCGCGATGAGCACGTGCTCCCGGGTCCGCTCGACGTAGGAGATCAAACTCCCGGGCAGATCCTTCTCCCGGGTCTCCAGGAGCGCCGCGATCGAGAGGCCGCCATCGTTGGCGAGGAGCAGGGCGCCCTGGGAGGCCCCCGCGTGCTCGGCGGCCACGCGCACCAGTGTCGTCGCCAGCCGCTCGAGGTCCAGCTCTCCGGAGATGGCCCGTTGGGCCCTCCCCACGGCGAGCGCATCGAGCTTCTGGGCCGCCTCCACCTCGGAGTGGGGCGCATGAAGGGCCGTGAGGGGAACCAACTGGGGCCACAGCGCCTCCAGGTGCCGGACCTTCCCCAGTGCCCCCCACTTCAAATAGGCCTCGCGCGCGTGCCGGGCATAGGCGTCCGCGAGGGTGGGGACCCGGCGCTCGCGCCAGAACCTCGCCGCCAGCTCGTTGGCGAGGCCGACGTTCTGGATGAAGCCGTGCGCGCGCGCGGAGTGGATGGCCTCCTCATAGGCCCGGAGCGCTTCTTCCATGCCGCCGGTGAGGCGGGAGAGCTCCGCGGACACCATCCGCTCGGCGGCGCGGAAGGTGTCGGGACACTGGCCCGCCCACTCCGCCAGTTGCTGTTGGTGCTGCCACATGGTGTCCAGGTACTGCCGTTGCTCCTGGGGCGCCGCCGCCGGGTAGCAGGCCGCCAGCGCCAGCGCCCGGTAGAGGTGGAAGTTCAAGAGCTGGATGTGGCCGAGCGAGGCCCAGGTGAGCTCCGCGGCCTGATCCCCCGCCTCCAGCGCCTGCGCGTAGGCGCCGCACATGAAGCGCGACTGCATCTTGAGGATCCAGTACCAGCACCGCATGGTGCTCATGTGGTGCACGGTGAGGCTGGCCTCGAAGGCGTCCTCGTCGAAGCCGTCACCACTCATCGTGTCGAACGAGCGCGACAGCCCGCGCAGCTGCTGCACATAGCGCTGGGTGTGGACGAGGACGTCCTGCACGGCCTGGAAGCCGGACTGGCGCGCGAAGTCGAGCCGCGGGAGGGTCTCCTGGTACACCTCCTCCAGCGGGTGTCCCAGGAGGAGGCGGTCCGTGACGATGTGGTTGCTGCAGTAGCAGGCGACCTGGAAGTCCCCGCCCTGCAGCGCCTGGTGGAAGGCGTCGCGGACGACCTCCAGCGAGTAGGAGAGGGGGCGCACCCAATAGCTGTTCAGCTCCAGGGCGTACAGCGCCCGCCCCCGCGCGGCGGAGAAGCCGTGGCGCTCCACCAGCTCGCTCGCGAGCACGCCGAAGGCATGGCCTTCCCGGTACCGCTTGAAGACGGAGCCCTGCGTCAGCCCGTACCAGCCGTACCCGTGGACGGAGGCCTCGGTATTTCCGTACAGGAGGCTCAGGGAGACCATCCGGCACAGGTGGAGGATGAGCAGGTTCTCGTCCGTGAAGATGGCCGGGGTGAACAGCGCGGCGAGCACGTCCATCACCGCCTTCATGCCCGGGTCGGTCATGAGGGGCAGCTCGAGGAGATCCTCGATGGAGCGCTCACCCAGCAGGGCCCACACTTCGTCGTTGGCGATCACCACCTCCCTCCGGGAGGGGTGGGGAGGCAGGGGCATGCCGAGCCGGTCCAGGGCCTCCAGCAGACACGCCTTGGCGCCCTGGATTTCATTGGCGGCGAGGAGCAGCTCGCTGTCCAGGCGATAGACCGCCGCCAGGTCCACGCGGGACTGGGCCCGGGGCCGGAGCGACTCCACCAGCCGGCGCGCCTCGGCGGCGTTGCCGCTCATGAACTCACTGTGGGCCTGGTCCAGCTGGAGCCTGAACGCCAGCTCCGGGTCCGTCTCCCAGGGGTCGCCCGGAATGAGCGTGAGGGCCAGCGCGAAGAAGTCCGCGGCCGAGCGGAACGCGGTCGAGGCCCGGGCCTTCCTGCCCGCCTCGGCGTTCAGCCGGGCGACCCGGTGGCGCTCGCCCGCGTTGGTGATCAGCTCCACTCCCGCGTCGAGCTGTCCCACCACATCGAAGATCTGCTCGCGGAGCTCCTCCGGCGGCAGGCTCGCCAGCAGCAGGCGGCCGATGCGCAGGTGGACGGCCTTGCGCTCCGGCTCGGGGATGAGGTCATAGGCCGCCTGCTGGATGCGATCGTGGAGGAAGCGGCACTGCTCCGGGCCGCTGCGCACCAGCATGCCCTCGCGGATCGCCTCCTCGAGGCCCGATTCCACCTCGCCCGGCTCCGCGCCGGAGAGGATGAGCAGCAACTGGCGCGGGAAGATGTTGCCCACGCACGCGGCCAGTTGCAGCAGGTGCTGGGTCCGGACGGGCAACTGGCGCAGCCGGCTCACCATGAAGTCGGCGACGTTGTCGGAGTAGTCCTGTGCCCGGACCCCCGCGGCATCCCACCGCCACCCGCCATCGGCCGCCCGGGTCAGCAGGCCGTCCCGGTGCAACGTCAACATGAACTGGGTGAGGAAGAAGGGGTTGCCGCCCGTCTTCTCGTGGGCCAGGGCCGACAGCGGCCCCACCATGCCCTCGCCCGCTCCCGGGAGGGCGTCCGCGACGAGCTGATGGATGTGCTCGGGGCTCAGCGGCTCGAGCCGGAGGTCCGTCATCCGCACCCTCGCGTTGCGCAGCTCCGTCAGCCTCAACGCCAGCGCGTGGGAAGGGCCCACCTCGTTGTCGCGATAGGCGCCAATCAGCAGCAGCGGCGGCGTCTCCGGGTGGGTGAGCAGGTGCTGGAGGAGCCGGAGGCTCGCCAGATCGGCCCACTGCAGATCATCCAGGAACACGACGAGCGGGTGCTCGGGGGTGGCGAACACGCCGAGGAACTTCTGGAACAGCCGCTGGAAGCGATACAGCGCGTCTCCCGGGGGCAGCTCCGGAACCGCTGGCTGCCGGCCCACCACGCGCTCCAGTTGGGGCACCACGTCCACGAGGACCTGGCCCTGCTCGCCCCACGCCTCGCGCAGCCGCTCCCGCCACCGGGCGAGCTGCTCCTCCGGGCCCTCCAGGAGCTGTTGTGTCAGGCCGCCCAGGGCCTGCGACAGGGTGGCGTAGGGAATGTCCCCCTGGAACTGCTCGGACTTCCCGCTCAGGAAGAACCCCTGCCGCCGCACCACCGGCTCCCGCAGCGTGTGCACCACCGACGACTTGCCGATTCCGGAGTAGCCGCGGACCAGGATGAGCTCCGACTGGCCTTCCTGGATGACCCGCTCGAAGCTCCGCAGCAACGTGGCGACGTGCGTGTCGCGTCCGTAGAGGCGCTGGGGCAATTGGAAGCGATCGAGGGTATCCATAGGTGATGGGCCGGTGGAACGCGGAAGAGAGCATGCCACTTCCCACGCTCGAGCACCCGGAAGGGCCTCCTCCTTCTCACACTCCGGGTGACATCGGGGATTCCATGGAAGTGAAAGATAGTTTGCATTCCACATTGCGCTGCGGTTGCGGGTTGTCCAGGTCCGCTGTGTGCTTTGGGTGCTGAGACCTACATGGCGCGCAATGGCGCGTACGCGTGTCTTGGAAATGTGGCGGACTGTTCATTCCAGGGACTACTCCCGAGCCGCGACAGTTCGAGCCACGCCCCATGCACACCCCCGCTCCAGCCTTGAAGAGAGACGAAGCCCGGCGCCTGCAGGCACTCGATCGTTCCATCGTCCCCGATATGCCTCCCGAACCCGACTACGAGGACCTGGTGCGGCTCGCCGCTGCGTCGTGCGGCATGCCCATCGCCCTCATCAGCCTGGTGGATCGGGACCGGCAATGGTTCAGGGCCAGCGTGGGGCTGCATGGGCCGGGCGAGACGGAGCGTGTCAACTCCTTCTGCACCCACGCCCTCCAGCGCGAGGGCGTCCTGCTCGTCGAGGACGCCGTCGCCGACGAGCGCTTCTCCACCCACCCGCTCGTCCAGGGCGAGCCGTTCCTCCGCTTCTTCGCGGGGGTGCCGCTCCGGACGGAGGACGGCGTGCCGATCGGGATGCTCTGCGTCCTGGACCGGCGTCCTCGCGGGTGGAGTGAGTCCCAGCGCCGCTGCCTGAACGGGCTTCAGCGTCAGATCGAGCTGGTGCTGAGCATGCGCGCCCGGGCGCGGCGGCTCCAGGAGCGCAACACCGAGCTGGAGCAGGCCCAGGAGCGCATGCGCTCCCTCAACGCGTTCCTCCAGGCGGAGATGCGCGAGCGCCAGCGCATCGAGCGCGAGCTGGTGGATCAGCAGGAGCTGCTCTCCAGCATCCTCGCCCACATTCCCCACTCGGTGTTCTGGAAGGATCGCCACAGCATCTTCCTGGGCTGCAACCAGCAGTTCGCCCGTGACATGGGGGTGTCCTCGCCGCTGGAGGTCATCGGCAGGACGGACTTCGAGCTGCCCGTGTCGAGCCCGAATGCCGGCATCTACCGCCGGATTGATCGCGAGGTGATGGAGTCCGGTGTCCCGCGGCTCACCTATGAGGAGTCCCTCCAGCGCCCCGATGGACAGGTGTCCTGGTTCCTGACGAGCAAGGTGCCGCTGAAGGACTCGGAGGGGGTGGTGCAGGGGCTGGTCGGCATCTACGTGGACATCAGCGAGCGCCGGCGCCAGGAGTCCACGCTGCAGGAGACCAAGGAGCTCATCGAGCGGCATGCCGCCCACCTGGAGGAGCAGGTCCTCGAGGCCCACGAGCGCACCCTCCATCTGATGGAGCACTCCCGCGAGGTGGTCTTCGTGCTGGACGCGGCCGGGAATGTGCTGGAGGTCAACCCGGTGGCGGAGCGGCTGCTGGGCATCTCCCGCGAGCAGTTGCTCGGCACCTCTTTCGAGACGCTCGCGTCCGAGGACGATCGCGGCCCCCTGCGGCGCATGCTGACGGATCTGCGCGTGCGCGGCACGGTGCGGCTGGAGGAGCAGGGGCTGCGCTCGGCGAACGGGGGGCGCGTGGCGCTCGGGATCGCCGCTTCACTCCAGGTGTCGGGCACGGCGCGGCGCCTGCTCATCGTCGGGGATGATCTCACCGAGAAGCGGCGGCTGGAGCAGCAGAACATCCAGAATGACCGGCTGGCCTCGATGGGGGCGCTGGCGGCGGGCATCGCGCATGAGATCAACAACCCCACGTCCTATGTGCTCTCCAACCTCAGTTATCTCCAGGAGTGGAGGGACGAGCTGGAGCGGGAGCTGGAGGCGATTCCCGGGCTGCCGCCGCGCCTGTCGGAGACGCTTTCCGAGGTGAAGGAGATCCTCGCCGAGTGCCTGGTCGGGGGCCAGCGCATCCGGGACATCGTGCGCGACATGCGGTTCTTCTCGCATACGGCGGGCGAGGAGCAGACGCCGGTGGACATCCACTCGTGCCTGGATGTGGTGCTGCGCATGGCCAACAACGAGCTGAAGCACACGGCCCGGCTGGAGCTGCACTACGCGGAGTCCCTGCCGCCCGTGTCCGCCAGCGAGGGCCGGCTCAGCCAGGTCTTCCTCAACCTGATCGTCAACGCGGCCCAGGCCATGCGGTCCGGAGGCACGGAGCGCAATGTCCTCCGGGTGAGCACCGCGGTGGAAGGGGAGTGGGTGCGCATCGACATCTCGGACACCGGCCACGGGATTCCTCCCGAGGTGCTGTCCCGCATCTTCGAGCCCTTCTTCACCACCAAGCCCGCCGGCTCCGGGACGGGGCTCGGCCTGTCCATCAGCCAGTCCATCATCCAGAAGATGGGCGGGGAGATGCGGGTGAAGAGCGAATCCGGCCGTGGTACCACCTTCACGCTTCTGCTACCCGTGCTCGTCTGACTTTCACGGGGAGTCCTGATGGTGTCCTGGAAGGAGCTGGTGTTGCTGGTCCTCTCGTCCGTCTGCTTCGCGGGCGGGGGGATCTTCATGAAACTCTCGGAAGGGGCGTCCCGGCTGCTCCCGACCCTGGCCTTCCTCGCCCTGTTCCTGGTCGGAGCCGTCGTCCTGGCCTTCGCGATGCGTGGGGGCGAGCTGGGGGTCATGTACATCGCGGTGCTGGGCCTGGAAGCGGCCCTGACGCTCGTCTTCAGCATCGCGTTCTTCCACGAGAGCTTCTCGTCCATGCGCGTGCTGGCGGTCGCGCTCATCCTCGCCGGGGTGGCGCTGCTGCGGTGGTAGCTCCGGGCTCACGCCGCCGTCAGCCGGGACTGCGCGAACCGTGCCGCGTCCGTCCCCGGGTAGCGGCCCACCACGTGCCGGTAGAGCTTCTGCGCGCTCGCCGCGTCTCCGAGCCGCTCCCCATACAGGCGCGCCAGGATGACACACGCCTTGGGCGCGAGCGGATCCTCCGGAGAGAGCTGGGCCACCTGCTTCAGGGCTCGGATGGCCAACGGGTAGTCGCCCGCCGCCGCCGCCTTCTGTCCCACCGCCACATGGCTGGCGGCGGGCAGCGACGCCAGGTTCTCGGGGAGCCGCCGGTACAGCTCGAGGGCCCGGTCCAGCGCGTTCGTCTCCACCGCCTTCACCACCTGGACCTCGAGCGGCTCCGGCTCCGGCACGGCCGCGGGGCGGGGCGCCGGTTCCGGCTCCAGCTCGATGAAGCGCGGGCGGGGCGCCGGTTGCTGGGCCTCGGGCTGCGCCTGGGCGGGCACCCGCGCGGCGCGCTTCTTCCCCCGAGGCTTCACGCCGGGCAGCGCCGGCTCGTAGAACTCCGACTCGATTCCGTAGCCCACCCGGTCCCCATGCACGTACAGCAGCAGCCCGAGCATGCGGGCCATCACGAACGGGACATAGAGGGAGATGGCCTCCGCCAGCACCGAGGCCACGAGGGGGATGCTCAGCGAGTAGACCTGCGCGGCCACGAGCATCAACACCCCGTGCACCACGGCGAGTGGCACCATCCAGGCCGCGACCGTCAGGTAGCCCGAGCCCAGGCGCTTGCTGATGCCGATGACCTTGAAGGGGTTGAGCAGGGACAGCGTGCTCTCCCCGGTGGCCGCGATGATCAGGGCCATGGGGGCGTAGAGAGCACTGGCGAGCACCACCACCACCCAGAACAGGGCGTCCGGAAGGTCCAGGTCCTCGACGAGCAAGGAGAAGAGGATGGCGGGGACCCAGATCAGCGCGGTGGCCACCGTGCCGCGGATGGCGGGGCGCACCAGATCATGATGGAAGTCGTGGAAGTCGGGCGCGGTGAAGTGCTCGGCACCCATCGCGGTGCTGCGGACGATCCAGAAGAGCGAGCCCCAGAAGCTGCCCAGCCAGATCGCGAGCGGGATGAGCCCAACCAGGAAAGGCAGGATGCCGGCGACCCCTCGGGACAACGCCACCACCGCACCGACGGCGAGCAGGGCCATCAGCCCCGACTTCTTCAGCGGGTACAGCCACGCTTCCAGGAGCCGCCGGGTGACGGGAGTGTGCGAGCGGTGCACCTTCCACTCTTCCACCGCTCCGCCACACCGGGCACAGGAGAGCAGGTCGGTGGAGGCCACTGATTCGACCACGGCGCAGTCGGGGCACAGCTTCGCGTCACAGGCCGGGCAGAACCACCCGGCGGCGGCTCGGGGGTGGTACTGGCAGTAGGAGTTCTCGGAGGGCGCGGGCATGGTGGGAATCGGAGAAGGGACGTGCACTCTACCCGATGTGGCCGCCCGGCCACGCTTCCTCCTCCCACCAGGCCCGGGACGCGGCCAGCCCACCTCATTCCAGAGGGGCGCGCGCCCTACAGGGGCTGGCACGTCGCGTGCTATTCCTCCTCACGAGGAGAGGATTCCATGTACCGCCCGTTTCGCTTCCTGACCGCTCTGCTGTGTTCCGTCCTGGTTGCCCCTTCCGCCCACGCGGCGGGCCTCAAGGTGTCGCTCACCGAGCGCTCCCAATGGCCCTGGCCCATGACGAGTCCCCAGGCCTTCGACGTGGCCTCCCGCGCGGAGCTCGCCGTGTTCACCGAGGCCATGGCGGACACCGATGCCCGCGGCGACGCCACGGGCGACGCGGCGTCCCTGTCGAAGTGGAAGGAGCGGATGCGGCAGGTGGTGGTGACCAACTTCGCCAAGGCCCGGGAGACGTGTGCCGCCGGGGCGCTCTTCTGCGAGGGCGCGGTGCCCAAGGACTGGGAGGCCATGGTCGCCACCTCGCGGGCGGGGCTCGCGAAGCTGCCGGCGGAGCTGGCGCCCTGGTACGCCGAGCAGAAGCCCTTCCACCAGGGCTATGTCGCCGAGCTGGTCCGCCTGGCGGGGCTCTTCCCCAAGGTGACGAGTGAGATCCTCCCCCTGTCGCCCTCCGAGCAGTTCGGCCTGGAGATGCCGGACCGGAGCTTCCTGCTCACCTTCGATGACGGCCCCACGCCCAAGGGCGGCGGCACGGACGCGCTCGCCGAGCAGCTGCGTGCCCAGGGCATCCACGCCGCCTTCTTCCTGCTCGGCAACAACTACGAGGCCCGCCGCAAGGCCACTTCGGTGGAGCAACTCCGGGCGCTCTACGCGGGCATGTGCGTCGGCTCGCACGGCCAGGAGCACCGCTCCCACGCCTCGTGGGCCGGCGCGGTGGCGGGCATGGAGTCCTTCCATTCCAAGCTCGCGGAGACCCTGCCGGAGGGCCAGACGAAGCTGACGCTGTTCCGCCCGCCCTACGGCCAGCGCAATCCGGGCATCCTCCAGGCGCTGGATCGCGGCGGAATGAAGAACATGCTGTGGAACATCGACTCGCAGGACTGGCACGCGAGCAACTCGGGCACCAAGGCCGCCGGGCGCGTGCTGTCGCTCATGCTGCTGTGGCGGCACGGCATCATCCTCTTCCATGACATCCACCCGAAGGCCGCCAGCGCCCTCCCTCGCATCTGGAACGAGACGCGCGGCTCGGGCGTGAGCTGGGTGGACTGCCGCTCGGAGTAGAAGCACCGGTGCTGGAAACGACGAAGGGGGGCGTTGCCGCCCCCCTCGTGGAAGTCCCGTGCTTGCGGTGGTGCATGCACCTTCAAAGTTGATTCGAATCGACAGCCCTTGGGCTTCGCGGCCCCAGGCGCCATGTCGATGCTTCGCACATGTACGCCGAGTGCAGCATCCTTCGGATCACGGCCACTTCGCCCTCTTCAACACCACGGTGTCGCGGTTCTCTTCCACCGTCCTTTTCCCACCCGTGGGAGTCCGGGGCTCGCGCGCTTCCGCCCGTGGAGCGGCCAGGGAAGCACCTCGTCTCCCAGGGGCTCAGTCGTACCGCAGCGCCACCATGGGGTCCACGCGGGAGGCCCGGCGTGCCGGCAGCCACATGGCCACCAGCGCCACGCCGACGAGCCCCACCGGCGCCAGCAGGAACACGGAGACATCCAATGCCTCCACACCGTACAGCAGACTGGAGATCAGCCGCGTGAGGCCGGCGGCGCCCGCCACGCCCAGCGCCAGGCCCAGGCCCACCGGAGACAGCCCCTGGCGGAGGATGAGCCGCACCACCTCGCCGCGCGTCGCGCCCAGCGCCAGGCGCACGCCGAGCTCCCGGGTGCGCTGGTTCACCAGGTAGGACAGCACGCCGTAGATGCCCACGGCGGCCAGCACGAGCGCGAGGCCCGCCATCAGTCCCAGCAGCGTCATGTTGAAGCGCTGCGAGCCGAGCGAGCGCGAGAGGATCTCCTCCATCGGCTGGACGTGCGTCACCGGCTGCAGCGAGTCCACCGCCTGGATCTCCCGCGGCGCGGTGTCACCCAGTTGGGCGAGCTCCTTGCCAATGGTGATGCGCTGCCCGAGTGGATCCTGCCCGGGCCAGTAGCGGCGCGCGGCGGTCTCGTTGATGACCACCACCGGCGCGCTCCCATGGCGATCCGCGCCGGTCAGCAGCCGCCCGCGCACCAGCCCGATCTTCAGCGCCTGGAAGTAGCCGGCCGTCACCGGCCGGTAGTCCGCGTCCCCCTCGGCGTCCTTGCCACCGGGCCCCGGGTCGCGGCCCTCGATGGTGAAGCCCATGTCGGAGCCGTCCTCGAAGGGAAGGGTGGTGGCGAAACCCACGGTCTGGACGCCGGGCAGGGCGCGGAGCCGCTCCTCCACCTTCCAGATGAAGGACTCCTTCGAGCAGCGTGGACATGGGGGCCCCTCCCGGCTGGCTGCCCTACGTTCTTTCGCCGGGACGATTGCCGGGAATTATGATGGCGGGCATGTCCGCTCCCGAGATCTCCCCCGCGCTCTCCGTTCCACTCGACAGGCTCGCCGAGGGCTTCGCGGCCTGCTTCGCCGGGTATGTGGTGCCCATCTCCGGGGATGTGCGGGCCTTCGAGCAGCGGGTGCGCACCGAGCACGTGCACCTCACCGACAGTCTGGTGGTGGTGCGCGAGGGCCGGGTGGAGGCGCTGGCGCTCGTGGCCCGCCGGGGAGACACGAGCCGGGTGGCCGCCATGGCCATCGTGCCCGGGTCGAGGCGCACCGGGGTGGGCCGTGCGCTGGTGCACAGGCTGCTCGACGAGGCGCGGGGCCGGGGAGATCGCTCGATGCTGCTGGAGGTCATCGAGAGCAACGCCCCCGCGGTGGCTCTCTACGAGCGCGAGGGCTTCCAGGTCCGCCGCCGGCTCGTGGGGTGGGAAGGGACGCTTCCGGAGCACGCCGCGCCCCTGGAGGAGATTCCCCTGTCCACCGCGCTGGCGGCGGTTCTACGGGATGGCGAGCCCGGGCTTCCCTGGCAGCTCGCGCCGGAGACCCTGGCAGGGCTCACGGCTCCCGCGCGGGCCTTCCGTTTGGGGGCCGCCGTGGCCGTGATTCTCGAGGCCGGGCCCCAGGACGTGATGATTCGCTCCCTGGTGGTGGCCGGAGACCAGCGCAGGCGAGGCGAGGGGAGCCGCCTCCTGCGGGCGCTCGCGGCCCGGCTGCCGGGCCGCCGCTGGAGAACTCAAGTCATCCTTCCCGAGCAGCTGGGCGCCGCCTTCTTCTCCGCCAATGGTCTGCGGCGGCAGGCGCTCACCCAGCTGGAAATGGCCCATGGGCTTCAGGCGGGTGAGGCCTCCATCCGCTGAAGCGGGGCACGGAGCGCCGCCTTTTCCCAGGTGAGGAGCGCACGCTGGTAGTTCTCGGAGATCCGCTGTGCCGCCTCGGCCGCGGTGCTCCGTCCCTCCTGCAGGGCCCGGAGGGGGTTCCACCAGATCGTCTGGCCGAGCGAGAAGCCGATGAAGCCCGGAGTGGAGCCGGCCACATGCAGCCAGCGCTCCAGCCGTTTCCAGCCCGTGCGGTGGTCGAGCACGATGCACGACACGTGCTCCCGTCCTCCCGCGCGGGCCTGCCGGGCCACGTTCTCGCCGTCCTCCGGCCGTTCCAGGCCCTCGAGCTTCCACACGTCCGGCTCCACACCACCGTTCTGCAACTCCTCCATCGCCCGCACCAGGAGCGAGGGCCGCAGCTCGGCGTCATAGCGCTCCAGGTCTCCTCCGAGGGCCTCGAGCTGGGCCTCCGTGGGTGGCACCCGCAGCTCGAAGAGGAAGCGGCGTCCGCGCTGCTGCAACCAGTCCGTCAGGTGGGCGAGCCGCTCCCGCTGCCGGGCATTCCGCTCGGGGTCTCCCTCGGGGTTGTAGCGCACCATCACCTTGGTGAAGGCCGGGTCGAAGGTCTCCACGTGCGCGCCGAAGTCCTGTCCGTATTCGAAGTCGAACTCGTCCTGCCCGTTCTTCTCCACGGACAGGGCCAGGAGGGGCCCGTCCTCGAGCACGTGGGTCGCCACGTGGGTCGCGTAGTGCTCGTCCACCAGGATGCCACTGCCGTCGCGCCGTCCTCCCTGGCGGAGGGCCAGCAGGAAGCCGGTGTAGATGAGCAACTTCATCCGGCGGATGGCCTCCGCTTCGTCGTCCGTGGGGGGACCAGACAGGCCGAGGAGCGAGTGCTCGAAAGAACTCCGGTGATCGAAGGCGAGCAGATACAAACGGGAGAGGGACGGTGGAGAGAGCGTCGACATGAGCGAGGGCCTGCTTTGGGCGGAGAGAACTCCTGCCACCAAAAGTGAGGCCGGGCCCCGCAGGCGGGCAGCCCAGGACTGCAACGGCCCAAGGGACAGGGTGGCCTGCATGCTCCACGAGCAGGCCACCGCGGCTCACGCGGTCATGAACCGGTAGAGCGCTTCCGCGGCGCACGCCGGCTTGGACTCGCCCTCCACCTCGATGGTGGCGAGCATCAGGGCCTCGACGCCCTTGGGAATGTCCTTGAGCTCCTTGAGCTCGAGGCTCAGCCGGTAGCGGGCGCCAGTCTTGAGGGGAGCGGGGAAGCGGACCTTGTTGAGGCCGTAGTTGAGCACCAGGGCGAAACCCCGGATGTCGACGATCTCGAAGAACAGCCCGGCGATGCGCGAGACGCTGAAGTAGCCATGGGCGATGGGCACGCCGAAGGGTGACTCCCGCGCGCACCGCTCACGATCCAGGTGGATCCACTGGAAATCCCCGGTGGCCTCCGCGAAGCGTACGATGTCCTCGTACGCCAGCTGCTTCCATTCGGAGGCCCCGAGCTTCTGTCCGGCCAGGGCACGCAGTCCGTCCAGGCCGTCGATGATCGTCGTATTGGGCATGGGCTGCCCATACCACGGGACTACTGCAGGTAGGGCGTGTTCTCGGCGAAGTACTCGTGGTTGTCCGCGTTGTTGAGCGCGTTGGTGGGGTTGGAGATCGCCAGGCTCTTGGCGCCGCTCTGCCCGTAGACGTGGTCATCCGTGCCGGCCACCGCCGTGAAGTGGCTCATCTCGTGGATGAGGGTGCCGCCCTTGGAGTCGGTGCCCGTCATCGGCGCGGACCAGAAGGCGCTGCACACGTAGATCTTGTACGGCTGGTTCGGGTAGACGTAGGCGTAGTAGCTCTTCTTGCAGCTGCAATCGACGGTGATCGGCTTGGTGTCGAAGGCGTCCTTGATGGCGGCGAAGTGGGTCTTCGCGGTGGTCCAGCCGCTGCTGGAGAAGGCGCCGAACCAGGTGGTGTAGCGCGGCGTGCCCGAGGGCGAGCCGTTGAGGTAGGACGACGAGTCATTGGCCATGGCGCTGGCCGCGTTGATCGCATCCAGGAGGGTGGTCTGCTGCGTGGTGGAGCAGCGGCCGCTGAACGTGATGCTGCCAATCGTCGTGGGGGGGTCGGTGGGCTTGGCGGCGGCGGCGGAGCGGCCCTCGATCCACACGGTCATGTCGTTGGACTTGAGCAGGCCGGCCTTGGCGCTGTTGCCGTGGAGCTTCTCCGTGGCCACCTCGAAGCGCACGGAGTAGCTGCCGGTGCGCGACAGGTCATACACCTCGCCGAGGTCCAGCGTGCGGCTCAGGCTCTCGCCGGGGGCCAGGGTGAGGAAGTCCTTCTCGGAGGCGGCCTGGCGCTTGTAGTGCGGGCCGGTGAACTCCACGTCCTCGCCGTTGAGCTTCACCTGGAGGAGCGACTCCTCGAGGCCCTCGGCGGGCGTGTACCACTTGAGCAGCTTCACCGGGTGGCGCGAGTCGTTGGTGAGGGTGAGCGTCACCGAGGCCGTCTCGCCGGCGCCGAAGGCGGCCTTGTTCGCGGACAGCCGCACCGAAACGTCCCGGGCGGCGAGCTCCTGCGCGCCCTGGGCGAGTCCCTCTCCATTCACCGTGGTCTCGTCCCCCGGCACGCCGCAGGCGCCGAGAAGAGACGCACCCACGACAGCCATCCACTTGAAATTGCCACGAAGGTTCTTGCTCATAGGACTCGCTTCCTTTGCTGGGGGATGAGGCGAGCCGTGTGATGAGCAAGGCCCGGGCCAGGGATTCGTCCTTTGTGAGAATGCGAGGTTGCAGTGTTCCCGGCGCCGTGATGGAGCATCGGGGCTCCAGCGTCCAGCCTTCCGGAACGTAAAGAGTCATTACGAGCGCGTGACGATTTCCCAGCAACCCCGAGCCGTTGGGAGCGGGCTGGTGGGTGTCCCAGAATCGGACACGATGCGAGATCGATGGGGTCATCTGGTACAGCCGGGGCCTCTCGGGAGCGCGGCCCGACCGGCGGCCGTCTTCCTGGAGCCGTTCAGCGGGGTGGGGCTCCCTGGTGACGTGCCGCGCTCCACACTGGGCGCATGTTCGTCTTCCTCCTCGGCCTCGTGAGTGCCCCTGTCGCTGCCCTGTTGCTCGTGGCGGCCATCTCCGTGGGGGCGACCGTGTCGGGCCAGGCCTATGCCGTGGGGGGCGCGGTCCTCTCGGCCGGGCTGCTCACGAAACGCTGGCGGAGGTGGCGTGGCCTGACCCGGGCGGGGCTCGGCCTGCTGGTGCTCGTCGCGGGTGCGCGGCTCGCCCTCGCGGATGGGCGCGGCCTGCACACGGTGCGTCTGCCGGACGAGGGCTGGCGGCTCGTGAACCGGCTCGTCGATGAGCGGGATGGAACGCTGCTCGCGGCCCATGCGCTCCTGCTGTCGGGCCGGCTGCCCCGTGAGGACGCGCGTGAATTCGTCCCGGCCCTCGAGTCGGCCTTCTCACGGATGCGGGAGGCCGAGGGATTGAGCGCCACGCCCGCGGTCGCGACGTGGCTCGGGCTCCAGTCCCCCGAGTCCTTCGATACCGTCACCATCCCCGCCGGGCGCGACGCCGCTCCCGAGACCGCCGTGGTGTTCCTGCACGGCTATGCCGGCAACTTCGCCGTGTACTGCTGGCAGATGGCGCGAGCGGTCCAGGCCATCTCCGCGCTCACCGTGTGTCCCTCGGTGGGCCCGATGGGCGACTGGTGGTCGCGCCGGGGAGAGGAGACCCTGGAGCGCACCTTCGCCTGGCTCGCGCGGCGTGGCGTCAAGCGGGTGTACCTCGGAGGGCTGTCCAACGGGGGAGTGGGCGCGAGCGTGCTCGTGGGCCGGGCCGCGCATCCCGGGTTGGAGCTTCGGGGGCTCCTGTTGATCTCCGGGGCTTCGACGAAGGTGCCGCCACCGCGCGTGCCCGTGCTGCTCGTCGAGGGGAAGCACGACTCCATGATGCCCGCGAGGCTGATGCGTGAAGCCGCTCGACGGGCGGGGAGCCTCGCCACCTACGTGGAGCTCGACAGCGGCCACTTCGCCTTCCTGGACCGGCACGAGGCGTGTGAGAAGGCCATCGCCGCGTGGCTTCTGGAGAGGGAGCGGGACGCGAACCGGTGACGCTCCGTGCTTGAGGCATCCCCCACGGGTGCTCGAAGATGGCGTCCCCCTCATCCCGAGCTCTCACATGCCCCGCGCCGCGCTGATCCTCCTGCTCTCGTTGTGTGTCCTCTTTCCCGGGAGGGCCCTGGCGGAGGACGACGTCATCACCAAGGTGCAGGACTGGTTCTCGAAGCTGGGCAAGCCGAAGCCGCCTCCCGAGGAGGATCTGGGCGCCCGGAACACCTTCACCATCAATCCGCTGGCGCTGCAGCACTCGCAGCTGGGAGTCGAGTACGAGCGGGCTTTCGGCAAGCCGCTGTCGATCTACGTGGCGCCGGAGTTCGCTTATGGCCGCACGCCGGAGGCGTGGACGTTGTCGCTGGCGGGCACGCTGGGCATCCGGCTCTTCGTGCTCGGCAATGCTCCGAGCGGCATCTACTTCGGGCCCGAGTTCAGCGCGGTCTATCAGCTCCGCTCGGAGAACGGCGTGCGGCGCAGGGGCGTGGGGGTGGGCCTGGGCGGGACGGTGGGCTGGACGCTGGTGCTGTTCAACCGCTTCACGCTCGCGGCGGGCTTCTCGGCCCAGTACCGCTCGATACCGGACCTCGAGGCGCAAGGGGAGGGGGCGCTGCGGGTGCAGATCATCCCCACGCCCCGCCTGGCCTTCGGCGTGGCCTTCTGACGCCCGCGCTCACGTCTCGCGCACGAGCTTCCCGAAGGGGGCGAGCGCGAGCATCGCGAGCTTCACGTGCTGGATGGCGAAGGGGATGCCGATGATCGTCACGGCGAGCCCCAGCGCGAGCCCGATGTGGGTCACGAAGATCCATATCCCCGCGACCACGATCCAGAAGACGTTCAGGATGCAGCCGATGGCGCTGGTGCCCGGCGCGTCGACGATGTCCTTGCCGAACGGCAGCAGGCCCAGCCCGGCCATCTTGAAGCACTGCACACCAAAGGGAATGCCCACGATGGTGAGGCACAGCAGCAGGCCGCCGATCATGTACTCGAGCCAGATGACCCACCCACCGAGGACGATCCACAGGACGTTCAAGAGCAATCGCATGGCGGGAGCTTAACGCCTCGGGCTCGCTCCTTGCCGCCCTTCCTCACAGGTGTGTAGCGTCCGGGAATCCTGAGAACACAAGGAGCCGGGATGAAGCTGGTATCGAGCAGTGCCATCGTGACGGGAGCGGGGCAGGGAATCGGGCTGGGGATCGCCGCGCGTCTCATGCGGGACGGAGCCAATGTGCTCCTCTTCGGACGGACCCGGGAGAAGGTGGAGGCCGCCGCCGAGGAACTCAACCGGACGATGGAGGGGCGCGCGCGGGCCGTGCCCTTCACGGGAGATGTGGTCCGGGCCGCGGACGTGTCCCGGGCCATCGAGACCGCCACGAAGGAGTTCGGCCTGCCGGGCATCCTCGTGAACAACGCCGGGACGGCCACGCTCTCCCCGATCATCGACATGCCGGAGCAGGACTTCGAGCACGTCCTGGACATCAACCTCAAGGGGCCCTTCCTCTTCATCAAGGCCCTGGGGCGGGCGCTCGTGGACGCGAAGCAGCCCGGGTCCATCGTCAACATCTCCTCGCTGAACCAGACGGACGTGACGGACGGGCTCGCCCACTACTGCGCCTCCAAGGCGGGGCTCGCGAACCTCACCAAGGTCGCGGCCTCGGAGCTGGGGCGGTACGGCATCCGGGTCAACATCGTCGCGCCGGGCGTCATCCGCACGCCCCTCTCCGAGGGGGCCGGGCTGATGACCGAGGCCATGAAGAAGGAGTTCCTCGACCGTACGCCGCTCGGCAAGGTGTGCGGCGAGCCGGATGACGTGGCGAAGGTGGTGTCGTTCCTCGTCAGCGACCTCTCGTCGTGGGTCACCGGCGAGACCATCGCCGTGGATGGTGGCAATCACATCCGCGGAATCCACAGCTACGCGGACACGCTGGGCATCACCAGCCCCAAGGTGGGCTGAAGCCCGTCCGTCAAAGGCCGAGGGCCCGATGCACCCGTCTGGGAGACGGAGCACCGGGCCCTCATGACTGCCTGGACTCCAGTTACTTGCTGCCGGGTCCGAACAGCTCCGCGGAGGCCTGATCGCCCGTGCTGAAGCCGCCCACGGTCAGCACACGGCCATCCTCCAGCAGCGTGGACGTGTGGTCGTAGCGCACCAGGCCCAGACTGGCCGTGCCGGCGAAGGTGCCGGTGGCCGGGTCATACAGCTCGGCCGAGGCGAGGATGCCGTACCAGTCGCTGTAACCGCCGGCGAGCAGCACCTTGCCATCATTCAGCAGGGTGGCGGTGTGGTAGCGGCGGCCCTTGCCCAACTGCGCGGTGGTGCTCCACACGCCGGTGGCCGGGTTGTACAGCTCGGCCGAGGCGAGGGTGGCGGCGTTCGCGTCGTAGCCACCCGCGACGAGCACCTGACCATTCTTCAGGGCCGTGGCGGAGTGGTACCGGCGGCCCGTGCCCAGG
The DNA here is from genome assembly GCF_001896145.1 of Archangium sp. Cb G35. Classification (NCBI taxonomy): domain Bacteria; kingdom Pseudomonadati; phylum Myxococcota; class Myxococcia; order Myxococcales; family Archangiaceae; genus Archangium; species Archangium sp. Cb G35. The sequence continues at coordinate 600,151 of NZ_MPOI01000007.1, read as the reverse complement.
CTCCCGGTGCGCGTCCACGCGCCGGTGGCCGGGTCATACACCTCGGCGCTGGCCAGCGGCAGACCACTGGCATCCAGGCCTCCCATGACGAGCACCTTGCCCCCGGACAGGGACACGGCCTTGTGCTGGCTGCGGGCTTGGTTCATGAAGCCCACGGGCTTCCACGTGCCGGTGGCGGGGTCATACACCTCGGCCGAGGAGAGCGTGCCCGAGTGCTCGCTGTATCCGCCGGTGACGAGCACCCGCCCATCACTCAGCAGGGTGGCGGAGTGATCCTTGCGGCCGATGCTCAGCGAGGCCGTGGGGCTCCACGAGCCGGTGGCCGGGTTGTACAGCTCGGCCGACTCCAGCGAGCGCGCGTCGTTCTCTCCGCCGGTGAGGAGCACCCGTCCGTCCTTCAGAGCGGTGGCGGTGGGCAGCAGGCGCGACATGGACGCCGGGCCCGTGAAGCTCCACGAGCCGGTGGCCGGGTCATACACCTCGGCCGCGCTGTTGAAACCACCCACGACGAGCACCTTGCCCCCGGACAGCCGCGTGGCCGTGTGGAGCCCGTGCTCGAGGTTCATCCTGCCGGTGGCGCTCCACGCGGGAGGCGCGGGGAGCTCGAGGTCCGTCAGGACGAAGTCGTCGATCTGGTGGTAGTTCTGGTCGGCGCCGATGCCCGCGGAGAACCCGACGCCCTCGTACGAGTAATCCGGCGCGGTCAGCTTGTGCGTGAAGAGCAGCCCGCCGTCGAGGTGCACGGACACCTCGCCGTCCACGAAGCGCACCTTCATGGTGTGCCACACGGCGTCCTCGGTGCGGGAGTCATTGACGTAGGCGAGCTTGCCCGAGAACGTGTGGGCGTTGTCCTTGATCAGCCCGATGAAGCTGGCCGAGGGATCCCAGCTCGCGTTGAAGTAGTTGTCGATGATGACGCCGTAGCCGGGCTGGTTCGCGTAGGCGGGGTTGAAGCCGAGGAAGCCGCCGCCCGCGGGCCTGTACCCGCCCTTCTTGTAGAACATGAAGGCGAGCCCGTCCGCGCCGCCCTGGTACCGGCCGCCGATGCGATAACGGAACGAGGCCTCCCACTTGCGCGTCTTGAGCGGGGTATTGGCCATCATGTAGATGCCGCCGCCCGTGTAGCCGCCCACCCGGGTCATGTAGAAGGACTGGCTGGTGGCGTCGTGGAGCGTGTTCGGCACGTCGCTCTGCACCACGGTCCACTTCCCGTTGGTGGCCGGGTTGGTGGAGAAGTCCTCGGAGAAGAGCGTCGTCTCCGCCTGCACGGACGACGAGCCCAGCAGGCCCCCGATCAGAGCCGCACCCAGTAGATTCATTTTCATTGTTGTTCCCCCTCGGCGGCCCGGGTGGGGGCCGCGTGTTGGACAGCGCTAGACAGCACTGCGCTGACGCTCATACCGCGCGGGCCTGACACGCGATCCGCTTGGGAACGCTTGCCGCGTAGGCGGTGCGGGGGGTAGACGGACACCCGATGAAAATCAGGCCCCTGCACTTCTTCATCTTCTGGCTGGTGCTGAATCTCGTGCAGGCCGCGTTCACGGAGCTGACCAGTGACGAGGCGTACTACTGGCTCTACTCGCGCTCCCTGGAGTGGGGCTATTACGACCATCCCCCCTTCATCGCGCTGATGGTGCGGCTCGGGTACTCGCTCTTTCCGAACGAGTTGGGCGTACGCCTGGTGAATGTGATTCTGAATGCCCTGAGCGTGCTGCTGCTGTTCGAGCTGGTGCCTCGGGAGCGGCCGGGGCGGGACACCCTCATCTATCTGATGGTGCTGTCCCTGCCGCTGCTGAACTACCTGGCGTTCATCATCTTCCCGGACGGGCCGCTCCTCTTCTTCCTGGTGCTGTTCCTCATCGGCTACAAGCGGTTCCTGGAGAAGGAGGACCTGTCCGCGGTGCTGTTGATGGGGGGCTCCACCGCCTTGATGCTGTACTCGAAGTACCACGGCGTCCTGGTGGTTGGCTTCACGGTGCTCTCCAACCTCCGGCTCCTGCGCTCTCCGCGCTTCTGGCTGTCCATGGTGCTGGCCCTGGTGTTGTTCCTGCCCCACCTGGGCTGGCAGTACGCGCACCAGTTCCCGACGTTCCAGTTCCACCTGAAGGGCCGCACCACCGCTTTCACCACCCGGTATCTGCTCGAGTACCTCGGCCAGCAGCTCCCGGCGATCGGGCCCGGGCTGATCTTCATTCCTTTCGCAGTCAGGACACAGGACCGGTTCGAGAGGGCCTTGCAGCTCATCTGCGTGGGCACCTTCGGCTTCTTCCTCTTCACGGCCCTGAAGGCATTCGTCCACTTCCACTGGACGTCCATTGCCCTCTTTCCACTCCTGCTGCTCGCCTCGCGGTTCTACGAGGAGGAGAAGCGGAGGAAACTCTTTCAATTCCTGGTGCTGCCGCTGGCCTTGGCCGTCGTGGTGCTCCGTCTGTATTTGATGTTCCGCATCTTCCCGGTGAACCACATCAACGTGGACTACTACCATGGCCGGAAGTCGTGGGCGGAAGACATCGAGAAGGTGGCCGGTGACAGGCCCGTGCTCTTCGGGGACAACTTCCGCGAGTCGTCTCTCTATTCGTTCTACTCGGGGCACACGGGTGTGGCCCTGCAGAGCGGCGAGCGGCGCCAATCCCAGTACGAGCTGTGGAACTACGAGGATGGTCTGCAGGGACGCGAGGTGGTCATCGTCCAGGATCGCCCCTTCGCCGGGAGCACGGAGCTGCGGACGCGCATGGACAAGACAGTCCATTACCTCCTCGCACCCGGGTTCTCGTCGTATTACGACACCCCGGTGGAGGTCGCGTTCCCTCCCGCCGTGAAGAGTGGAGACGCCGTGGCCTTCACCGTCGCGGTCTCCAATCCGAGGAACACGGCGCTCCGCTTCGAGCGAGGCGGCTTTCCCCAGGCGCCCACGCTGTTCTACGTCATCCGGAAGAACGGCCAGGAGGTCCATCGAGGGATGCTGGATGTCTTTCCGGAGGACGCCGTCATCCCGCCGGGCGGCCAACGGGAGTTCAAGACCTCCCTCCCATTGCCCGCGCTGGAGGACGGGGCCCATACCGTGGTGTTTGGAATCCGGTATGAGCCCCTCCTGGATGCCTACAACTCCAGGCCCCGTGAATTCCGCGTGGGCCAGTGATGAGCGCCGCGCCTACTTCGTGAAGATGCCCCGCCAGAGCAGGCGCTCCTCGCGGCCCGGATCATTTTCGACCCGGGACGTGAGGTTGAAGATCAGGGTGGGGCGCTGCTCGGTGTCGTAGGCCGGCCACGTGGGAATGGTGGGATGATTCGGGTTGCCGTTGCGTGCGAAGGCGATCCACGCCGCGCTCATCTGCTCGGACAGCTTGAAGCGCTCGGGGTCCTTGCCGGTGAAGGAGGGAACCAGGTCGGCGTTGTCGAACACGAAGGGAATCTCGAGCGCGTGGGTGGACTTGAGCTGGCCCTCGAGGATCGGCGTCTCCCAGGTGAACAGGTACACGTAGACGGGGGCGCCCGCCTGGGCCACCTTGCGCTCGGCGGTCAGCAGCGACGGCGCCCGGAACAGGTCGCTGCCGGCGGCGAGGATCAGTTCCTTCGCCGGGGCGTCCGGCATGGTGCGGCGGTAGTGATCGAAGACCTGGTCCTTCGCATCGCCCACCAGCCGGCCCAGGCCCATGCGTGCCATGCCGTCGGGCATGGCTCCCAGCTTCCCGTGGAGGAACAGCGTCATCTCGTCCTTGTTGGTGCCAATCATCAGGGGCACTCCGGCCGAGCCGGCGGGGGCCGAGGGCTCGAACGGATTGCCGGGCAGGACCTGCCCATCCGCCACGGGCGTGAAGGGCGAGTTGAAGGTGAAGGTCCCCCGGTCCTTCTTCATGACGGCCACCTGGGCATCGAACACCTTCTCCACGGGGAGGTTCTGCAATGCCTCGAGGTCTCCAGGCTGGAGCTCGAGCTCGGCCATCAGCTCGCTGGCGTGGGTTGCCGCATCCTCCGGCTTCATCGCGCGCACGAGTGCACCGCTCTGGCTGATGGCCTTGTGGAACAGCCCCTTCGCCGCGGGCATGGCGAGCAGGCTCGTCACCTTCATGCCGCCGCCCGACTCGCCGAAGATGGTGACGTTGCCCGGATCCCCGCCGAAAGAGGCGATGTTGTCGCGCACCCACTCGAGCGCCGCGACGATGTCGAGCATGCCGGCATTGCCCGACGGAGTGTTGGCGGCGCCCGTATAGAGGTAGCCCAGCGCTCCGAGCCGGTGGTTGAGCGTGACCACCACGACATCACCGCGCCGGGAGAGCGCGGTGCCGTCATACATGGCGGCGGACCCGGAGCCTTCCACGAAGCCCCCGCCGTGCAGCCAGACCATGACGGGGCGCTTGCCGCCATCCGCCACGCCAGGCGTCCAGACATTGACGACCAGACAGTCCTCGCTCATGGCCTGGGTGTCGGGCGTGGCGAGCGCCGCCACGACCTCGCGCGCGACCGCCGTGCGGATGGCACTGCGCTGGGCGCAGCGCGGGCCGTACTCGATGGCATCCCGGACACCGTTCCAGGGCTCGGCCTTCACCGGCGGCATGAAGCGGTTCCTACCCGACGTGGGCCCGCCGTACGGAATCCCCTTGAAGACGCGGGTGCCCTCGGAGAGGACACCGCGCACCTGGCCGTTCGCGGTGTCCGCGATGACCGGACCTTCGCTCTTCAGCTCGCGGCCCTTGTTCTCGGTGACGATCGGCTTGTGGACGCAGCCACCCGCCAGGACGAGCGCGAGCAGGGCGATGAGGGCAGACGGACGGCGTACGACGGCGTTGATTCCAGATGGCATCGTTCGTTCCTCCTGGCGGCGTGCCATAGCAGAAAGCCGGATGCCCACGGCGAACTCGACGCGTGGGGCGTGCGGCTCACAGCCCCCAGGCGTGGGACCACTTGACGAACAGCGTGTCCGTGGACGCTCCCGCGAAGAGGCGATTGGGGAGCACCAGGTGGAACAGCTCGGCGCTGCCCTCTTGCGGCGGCAGCTCCTGCTGGGCGCGCGAGTAGACGAGGAAGAGGGTGGCGCCGGGCGAGTACTCCCAGCGCAGCACCATGTTCATGTTGAGCGCGGCCTCGTGGTAGCTCGGGTCCATGCCGGGCTCCGTGGGGAGGAAGTCCGCCAGGTGCACGCGTCCATCCGCGCCGGGCGTGGCCTCGTAGAAGGGGCCGAAGCGGTTGGTGGCGCTGAAGAGCTGGGCGTAGAGCTGGAGGGTGAGCTGCGGTGACAGCACCAGGAGCTGGCGCAGCGTGAGGGAGAGGATGAGCGGCTCCTGCTCACTGAACAGGTAGCGGCCGTTCGGCAGGGTTTCGAGCCACCGGGGGCCCTCCATGAAGCCGTAGAAGTCCGCGATGAACTGCGTCTCGAGGTTGGGCAGGGGCCGCCAGATGGTGGTGAGGGTGGCGCCCTGTCCGTGCTTGGAGAGCGTGGGGGCGGGGGCCACGAGCCGGTTGACGTAGGCATCCAGGCGCAGCGAGAGCGGCAGGTTGCGGTTCGTCTCGCCCCAGGCGGTGATGTACTGGTAGTCGGGCCGCTCGATGGGAATGCCGGTGAGGGGGATCTCCCGGATGTCCTGGCGGTTGAACTTCGCGCCGATCTTGAAGCCAGCGACGTGGAAGCCCGGGAGGGTGGCCTCGGTCAGGAGGAGGAGCTGATCGTTGACGTGGAGGGCGCGCGAGTCCGTCGTCCAGTCCCGGTAGGCGTTGAGCGAGGTGGAGAAGGTGTGGAGCGGGCCCCAGCCCGAGGGCCGGACGAACTCGACGGTGGCCTTGGCGCTCTGCTGGTTCTGGGTGGTCTGGAAGCCGGTGGCGTTGAGCTCCAGCCTGGGAGAGGCGTACTCGTAGCCGACGCTGAAGCGCAGGGGATCGCCGCCGAGCAGGCCGGCCGTCATGTACGTGCCGAGGCCGGTGTCACCCGGGCGCAGCAGGGTGCCATCGCGGCGCAGCTGGCCGGCCTGGGGGCCACCGACGACCTGGGAGCCGGCGAGCTGTCCGACGAAGACCCAGTTTCCGTCCTGGGTGCGGAGGTTCCAGTCGAGGGCGGCGGCGTTGCCTCCGGCCACGAGGCAGTCGTCGCGTGGTCCGGGCTCCTCGGGCAGCACGGAGCCGCAGCGGTGGCCGAGCGGCGTGGCGGCACCGGCGGAGAGCCCCACGGTGGAGCCGGGGGCCACGGTGGCGCGGGAGATGGCCATGAAGAAGTTCTGGGGAACGCCAGGCTCTCGCGGCAGCGCGCTGTTGGGGGCGAAGTGGAAGGGGCGGGTGGGGTGGAACTGGTAGCGGGAGTCCGGCTGCCCCGGGTCCTCATCGGCGCGGCTCGGCGGGGAGGCATCCATCACCACGGCATCCAGCAGACCAATCTGGATGTTGCGGGTGATCGCACCGGTCAGCTTGGTGGCGGCGAGGATGGGTGTGTCCAGGCCGATGCGGCGCGAATAGAAGAGCATCTGCGAGGAGTCGCTGATCTCCGCGCCCGCGGGCTGGAAGATGTCCATGCCCTGGGTGAAGAAGGGACGCTTCTCCGGGAAGAAGGCCTCGAAGGTGGAGAGGTTGAGGATGAGCTCGTCGGCCTCCACCTGGCCGAAGTCCGGGTTGATGGTGGCGTTGAGGACGAGCTGGCTGGTGAGGGAGAGTTTGACGTCGAGTCCGACATCCGCGGACGGCTCCCACAGGCGGGGTCTGGGGAGGAAGGGATCCGAGGACAGGGGCCGGCGGCTGGCGCGGGAGGCGACGTAGGGGGTGAGCTCCACGTCCATGTGGGGCTCGAGTCCCTGCATGCCCACGAGGTTGCCGAAGCGCGAGACGAAGGCGTTGGCGTTGCGGGGGATGAGGATGGAGTCGATCACCTCGGACTTGCGGGCGATCTCCCGGCGGACGGCGAAGCCCCAATCCTGGATGGGAGCGCTGGGGAAGCGGAGCAGGCGCAGGGGGATGGCGAGCTCCACCGACCAGCCATCGGGCCGGAGGGCGGCGCGCCCGTCCCAGATGGCGTCCCAGTCATTCGAGCTCTTGTTGTCGTCGAAGTAGAGGGTGTCACGGAGGGTGCCACCCGCGTTCACGGAGAATGCGTAGGCGGTGCGGCGATCATGCGCGCTGTCGATGGACACCGTGACGATGTCCGACTCGGGAGGCTGGCCGCGGCGCCCGAGCTGGCGGTTGACGAGCTGTGGCTGCGAGTCGAAGTTGATGATGCCGACGTAGAGCGTCTGGTCGTCGTAGAGGACGCGCACCTCGGTGCGCTCGGTGGGCTCGGCGCCTTCCTGGGGAAAGGTCTGGACGAAGCGCGTGTAGCTGGGCGCGGTGGCCCAGACCTCGTCATCGAGCTGGCCGTCGAGCTGGGGCGGGACGGAGGTGCGGATGGCCTCGAAGGTGCTGTGAGCCTGCTCGGCGCGGGCCGTCGCCAGCGAGAGGAGCAGGGTCATGCAGGCAAGGGAGCGAGCGAGCGAGACCAGGAGGCGGGGGAGAGACGACATGCGGACCTGTTTGTAGCATCAGGGCCTCCCTGAACTGAACGGCAGCCAACCAGGCTCCAGCCCGCTACTCCGCGAGATACACGGCGTTCGCGGCACCCTCGAGGTCGATGACCCGGTCGCGCCTCATCCCGAGCCGCTCCGCCACGCGGAGAGAGGGTGCGTTCTCCAGGTCGATGATGGCCACCACGGGAACGTGGGGAATGTGCTTCCGGGCCAGTGCCAGGGCCACGCGAGCCACTTCCGTCGCATACCCCGAGCCCCATGACCGGGGACTGAACCGGTAGGCGAGGTTGAGCACCGGCTGTCCCTGGAGCTGCTTGTGGCGCAGGCCGCTGAAGCCCACGACCGTCCCGGGTGCGTCGAGCCGTTCCACGACCCAGTACCCCACGCCGTGGCGCGCCCAATCTCCCAGCCACAGCGCCATCAGCTCGCGCGCGGCGTCCATGGAGCGCAGGGGCCCGGAGGGATCGAACCGGCTCGTCTCCGGGTCCGCGTGGATGGCGAACACCGCGTCCAGGTCACCTTCCTGGATGCGCCGGAGCAGGAGCCGCTCCGTTGCCGTTCGCTCGAAGTCCTGACGCATGGCCATGCACTCAGGCCACTTGCTTCAACAGGCGCTCCGCCTGCTCACGCACGCTCGGATCCGTACTCTTCTGGGCCTTGCGCGCGTGCTGAGCCGCCGCGGCCTTGTCCGTCTTCACCAGGGCCAACGCCATGTTCAGGTTCGCACCCGGCTCGTCCGGGTGCACCGTCAGCACCTTCGCCAGCAGCTCCTTCGCCTTGGCCGCCGTCTCCGGCTTCTCCAGGTAGAGCACCGCCAGCTCGTTCACCGGCCCCGGTTCCGTCGGCGCTCGGGCCACCGCCTCTTCCAGCAGCGTGCGCGCCTGCGCCACATCCTTGTCCGCGCCCAGTTGCAGCGCACGCGCCAGTCCGAGCCGCGCCTCCCACGAGTCCGGTGCCAGCCCCAGCGTTTCCCGGAAGAGCCGCCGCGCGTCCTCCACCTTGCCGCTCGTCAGCATCACCAGGCCCTGCAGGTACGGCCCGTTCGGGTTCTTCGGCTGCAACTGCCGCAGCTCGAGCGCCGAGGGCAGCGCCGCCTTCGGGCTGTTCGTGAAGATGCAGAGCTTGATGAACTCCTCGTGCAGCTCCGCGTTCCGCGGCGCACGTTGGATCGCCTTCTTCAACGCCTGCTGGGCCTTGCCGATCTGTCCCTGCTGCACCAGCACCTTCGCGGCCAGTGAAAGTGGCAGCGACTCGCGGGGCGCCAGCGTGGCGGCGTACTTGAAGCACTTGAGCGCCTGCTCCAGCTGCCCCTGTCGCCACACCGAGACACCCAGGTAGGTCGTCGCGTGCGGGTTCTTCGGCTCCGCCTTCAGGGCCTGGACGAAGGCCTGCGACGCCTCCTCCTCCTTGCCCGGAAGGCTCAGCAGCGCGTAGCCCAGGTTGTAGAACTCGGTGAAGCCCGCCTTGGGGTTCTTCGCCAGCGCACGCAGCTCGTTCAGCGCGCCTTCGTCCTTGTCCTTCTCCACCTTCAGCCGCGCCAGGAACCCGAGCGCCTCCGGATGGTGGGGGTGGAGGACCAGCAGCTGCTCCAGGAGCGGCCGGGCCTCGTCCGGGTGGTGCTGCGCGAGATGCAGCCGCGCCAGACCCAGCAAGGCCGTGGCGTCCTGCGGGTTCTTCGCCAGCACTGCCTCGAACTCACGGGCTGCTTCCTTCAGCAGCCCCATCGTCATCAGCTTGAGACCTTCTTTGGCGCTACGCGCGGTGGCCATGCGAGGAGGATGCTACCAAGCGCCCGGCCGAATCAATTCCACGGCGTGAGGTCGATGTCCGGGATGATGTCGTCGATGAAGTCCTTCACGTCCTCGAACCGGTCACCCGCCCAGTCGGCGACGTCCTCCAGCTTGTCACCGGCCCACTCCACGCCCTCCTCGGCCAGGCCGCCCAGCACCTCGCCCAGGAAGCGCGCCGTGTTGCCGCCGTTGATGCTGCCGTTGACGTCCACGCCGAAGCCGGCGCCCACCGCGGCCTCCGCGCCCACGTCGAAGGTGAGGCCCTCGCCCGTCAGCTCGATGTTGGCGTGCGCATCCCCGCTCACGCCCGCCGTGCCACTCAGCTCCACGCTGCCCGAGGCCAGCTCACGGCCCTCGTGAGACACCGTCACGCCGCCCGTCAGCGCGCCCCGGGCTCCGGCGAAGCCCTCGGCTCCGGCCTGGATGGACACGTTTCCGTCGGTGCCGATGTGGATGTCCAGGTTCAGCTTGCCGTCGGCACCCACCACGCCCTCGGCGCTCAGGTCCACGGTGATTTCGATCTGCTCGCCCGCCACATCCACCGTGAACGTCTTGGTGGCGCTGGCGCCCGCCTCCACCGCCGTGGCGCTCACGTCCACGGAGAGGTTCACGTCGATGCCGCCCGGGCCCACCTTGGCCTCGGCGTTGCCGTCCACCTTGAAGCTCGGGCCGTTGACGTGCGCCTCGCCCTGCACGCCGCCGGGCAGCGTGCCCTGGGTGCTCGCCTCGAACGCCGAGCCCGTGTCATAGCCGACGTGGCCGTTGGCGCTCGTGGCATTGACCTCGCCGGAGGTGGTGACGCGGCTCTGCGGCTGCGTGGCGACGGGCGTCTGCGCGGGCTGCGTGCGCGGCGTGGTCTGGGAGCGGTTGACGTTCAGGCCGGACATGGGGGGGAGACCTCGGCGGAATTTGAGTGCGAGTACTGCGACACCCTTATTCTCCGAGAATCCCGTAGAAAGTTTCCTGGTCCGTGATTCTGGGGGTCTTTCAGGGGGCCCAGGCGAGCCAAGTGCCTGAAAAGACAGGCCTCACCCGGCGCGGAGCGGAGACCCTCGTCGATGTCACAGGATCGCGGTCCGGCTCGTCCTGGGGGCGAACGTGGGCGCCAGGGTCCAAGAGCCCCGGCCTCCCGCACGACAGCCAGGGGTATCGGACATGAAGATCGTCGTCATCGGTGGAAGCGGACTGATCGGGAAGAATCTGGTGGGCAAGCTCCGTCAGGCGGGGCACGAGGCCGTCGCGGCATCGCCCTCCACGGGAGTCGATAGCGTCACCGGCGTGGGGCTGGAGCAGGCGTTGGCGGGCGCCCAGGTGCTCGTCGACGTCTCCAACTCGCCGTCCTTCGAGGACAAGGCGGTGCTGGACTTCTTCGAGACGTCGGGCCGCAACCTGCTCGCTGCCGCGAAGCGTGCCCACGTCCGGCATTACGTGGTGCTCTCGGTGGTCGGGACCGAGCGGCTGCTCGGCAGCGGCTATTTCCGCGCGAAGATGGCGCAGGAGGAGCTGATCAAGGCCTCCGCCATTCCGTACACGATCCTGCGCGCGACGCAGTTCTTCGAATTCCTGGGCGCCATCGCGCAGTCCTCCACCCAGGGCACCCAGGTGCATCTCTCGCCCGCGCTCGTGCAGCCCATGGCGGCCGAGGATGTCGCCTCGGCGCTGGCCGACGTGGTGCTCGCCGCGCCCGCCAATGCCACGCTCGAAGTCGCCGGTCCCGAGAAAAAACCCCTCGCCGAGCTGATTCGCCGCTACCTGAGCGCGAACGGGAAGTCCCTCGAGATCCGCATCGACGCGGAAGCCCCTTATTTTGGCATCCGGCTGGATGACCGCTCCCTCACGCCCGATGACGGAGCCCGGCTCATGCCCACCCGCTTCGAGCAATGGCTCGCCCGGTCCGCCGCCAGTACCCGGTGAGAGGAGCCGCCATGTCCAGAACACTCGCTCTGAGTACCGCCCGGCTGATGGGCGCCGGTCTGCTGGCGAACGGCATCTACATGCTCGTGTCGCCCGGGAGCTGGTATCTCGCGGTGCCCGGTGTCATCACCACCGGTCCCTTCAACCAGCACTTCCTGCGCGACATCGGTTTCATCTTTCTCCTGCTGGGTGTGGCCTTCCTGAGCGGTGCTTCCAGGCCAGGTGCCCGAAGCATCCTCTGGTCGACGGCCACGTTCTGGCTCTGCGGCCATGCCCTCTTCCATCTCTGGGAAGTGGGGGTTGGCATTTGCGGACCCTCGGCCATCCCGCGTGACTTCCCAGCGGTCACGCTCCCGGCCATCATCGGTGTCGTGCTCTCGATGTGGTCCGTGCGGGACGAGCGCGCCGTGCGGGCCTCCACCGCCTGAGACGATTGCCGGAGCCCCTCATATGTCCCCCAGGAAGACAGGACCTGGCGCGACGGAGCTAGCGGGGCCGGAGCGCGTGAAGTTCAGCGGTCGCGTGGGCGGCCTGCAGATGCCGCTCGAGCAGCTCCATGGTCTCATCCCAGTCGAGCTTCTTACCGTTGACCTTGATGCCGACCATGCTCACCGCGATGCGGCGAGGCTTGCTCTTGGGGAACACCACCGCCTGTGAAATCAACAGGCCGCGAACCTTCTTCGCGGTGGGCAGGCGGGTGTTCTCGCCGACGTGGAAGTTGATCCAGGTCTGCGACGGCTCGACGATCTCCAGGCCGGTGACCTCGACCAGCGGCAGCGGCGCGGACAGATTGTTCACCTGCAACTCGGTGCGGGTCAGCACCATGTGTGGCGTCGCACCATCATTGCGGTGCTGGTAGGCGAGCACGAAGGAGAACAGCACCAGCCCCAGCATGCCGGCGAGCACTCCCCAACTCGGCGACGTCGTCGTTCTCATGATGTAGATCGCCAGCACCAGCAGCACCGCGCCGGACAACGGCATGGTGTAGAAGAACTTCTTGGTGTCGCTGAACTCGCTGCGCTCGGGTGCGTTGGCGATGATCTGCTTGAGCTCGCGGATTGCCTCGGCCTGATCGGCCTTGCTGCGGTGGGCGAAGTCTTCGCTGAGCGACTGCGCCAGGTTCAGCGTGGCGTCGATGGAGCGGGATTGGGACATGGACGGATTCCTTGGGAAGAACGGCGGGGTTTCAGGCGGCGTGGGGGCGGATGGCCAGCATTCGCGAGAACCATGAGGTCTCCGCCTCTCCGAGCTTGCGAGTGGCTTGCCGCAGCAGCGCCTGGTCGAGTGATACGTCGAGGGCCTCGAGCCGTGTACGGGTCGGAGGATGGGTATCGATCGGGTGGGCGATGGTGTGTTCCAGCGTCTCCCGGGTCAGCGTCAGCTCGGTCCGCCGTAGCCGATCCTGCAGGACCTGGAGCAGGTTGCTCCCCCGCAGCCGCGGATCGGCCAACAGCTGATCGATCACATCGGACACCGCGGTCACCCGGATCAGCGCCGAGGCACACACGGCGGGGCCACCGACACGGGCGCCCACCTGATCGGCGGCCAGCTCCTGCTGGCGGCTCCAGTGATGATAGGCGCGGTCGAACTGGTCGAGGTAATACACCGAGGCCCAGATGGCTGGACGGTTGAACCAGCTCGGCTTGTCCTCGTCCTGCTGTATGAGCACGGCGATCTTCTGCTGCATGCGCTGATACAGCGGCGACAGCCGGGCGCCATGGTCGGTGTCGTTGTGTGAGAAATGCCCGAGCTCGTGGCCGATGATCGCGGCCGTCTCGGACTGGCTCAGCACACTGGCGAAGGTCAGTGGGATGTACAGCGTGCGGCCACTCAGCAGGTGTTGCTGGGGCTCAACCCGCACCGGCGTGCTGGTGACGAAGAAGCCCTGGACCAGGCCGACCACGATATGGTCCGGCCGCGGCACGTCGAGCTTTCTGGCGATGCTGTCGATCCACTTCCACAGCCCCGGCGCGTCGTCGCGCGTCTGCACCCGGCCGAGCACGTCCACGCTCGAGTCCTCCAGTGGAGCCAGCTCGCGGCGGGCGCGGAAGAACAACCAGGCGGTGCACCAGATGGCGCCCCACAACGGCGAGGTGAACACCAGCGCCACGTAGCCGTGGGTGGCCCAGTGGGTATACGTCCAGGCCACCTCGTACAGCGCGGTGGCGGTCAGCGCCGTCAGCATCAGTCCGATGTGCCACAGCAGCATCCGCGACACCGTGTCGAAGCTCGCCCCCAGATGATCCAGCAGGTAATCGAACGAGCGGTGCGCGCGGTCGCTGTCGACGCGGATCTTCAGCACGATGCCCAGGCCCATCACGAAGGCGCCAAACGCACCGAGCAGCGCGGAGATCGACAGCACGCGGCGCAGCATCAGACTGCCGGGCTGCGCCTCGAGAAAGCGCAGCTTCTCCTCGATCCGGCTGGCGCGAGACTCCATCGCCCTCCGTTTCATCTCCGCCTTGCGACCGCTCTCTCCAGTATCGGGCGGGTGGCGCAACTGCTCCAACTGCTGCGGCAGCCGCACCAGATCCTGCTCGATCTCCGTCACCCGGAACCATTGCAGGGCGGGGTAGAGCATCAAGCCAAGAGGGAGCAGCAGCAGGAAGGCGAGGACTTTGCGGTGGATGACGTGGTCGCTCATGGACGGTGTTGGGGCCGCGAGGTCTCGAGGACCCGTTTCAGCGCGTGTGCTGTTCGAGCAGAAACGCACCGAGGGGGTGTTCACGACGGCCTGAGTGAACGAACGTTCGTTCGCGCGACGCGGTTAACACACCCTCTTGCTCCTGTGCAATCGCTAGAATGGGAGAGCGAACGTTCAGGTACCCGCCGGTGCTCGAGGGGCATCCGCTCAGAAGATGAGTCCCTTCTCGTGCCGCTCTGCGAAGCTGGAACCATGGAACGTTTCGTCGAGGTCGCCGAGGGAGTCTCGCTCTGGGTCGAATCGCGAGGGCCGGAGGATGCGCCCGCCGTTCTGCTCATCATGGGCTCCACCGTCTCGGGGCTGGTCTGGCCCGACGAGCTCGTGGAGGCCCTGGCCCGGAAGCACCGGGTCATCCGCTATGACCACCGGGACACCGGAGCGTCCACCTGGGCTTTCGACAGGGTTCCCTACTCAGCGACCCGGATGGCCGAGGACGCACTGGCCATCCTCGATGCGCTCGGCATCGAGCGCGCGCACGTCGTGGGCCTGTCGTTGGGAGGCTTCCTGGTGCAGTGGCTCCTGGTCGCGCATCCCGAGCGGCTGCTCAGCGCGACGGTCATCGGGGCGCCCGCCCTCGAAGGCGCGCCCGCCCGCGCCAACGTGACGGCGCGAGCCCCCGTGGACCCCGGCCTGTACGAGTTCTGGCGCCACATGTTCGAGCCGCGTGACCGCGAGGCGCAGATTGAATGGCGGGTCGAGAACTGGCGCAGGCTCAACGGCAAGGTCATTCCCTTTGATGCCGGGGAGTTCCGTGCACTCGAGCGACGCATCATCGACCACGCCGGCCGTCACGATACCTCAACTGCCCATGCGCGCGCCGACCCCTCCGGACTGGCTCGGGGGGCGGAGCTCGCTCACGTCACCGTGCCCACACTCGTGATCGCCACCCCGGAGGATCCCACCAATCCCGAGTCCAACTCGCGGTTCCTGGCGGAGACCCTGCCGTGCTCGACCCTGGTGACGATCGATGGGATGGGGCACACGATTCCACGTGCCGTCGTGCCCCCGCTCGCGGCGGCGCTCCAGGGCCACATCGAGACCGTGGGCCGCCGTTGAGCAGGAGACGCATCGGGGCCTGAAAACAGCGGGACTTCCTCAGCGCCGGAACATCACGCGCGGGCCTCGTTCCCGCGACGGATGCAGGTCGGCCCCGCCCGTGCCTCCACCTCGCGGCGCACTTCGTCCCGCAGCCCGAGGAGGAAGCCCAGTTCGGCGACGACGAACAGGGGCCCGACAATCAGCCCGATGAGGTCATCGACGAAGGCCGGCTTGCGACCTTCGTAGTAGTGCCCGACGAACTGGATGATCCACCCGACCACGAACAGGCCCAGCCCCACGCTCAGCCAGGTGGCCGTGGCCTGGGTGGCCAACACCTGACCGAACCACAGCGCTCCACCCAGCACCAGGGTCATGACCAGACCGAAGCGTCCGTCGAGCCTCCAGTAGAAGAGCGCCGACGCGAGGCTGACGGCCGTGGCCGGTGAGAGCATGACCCCGAGCACCTCGAAGCCGGGCCGGGACAACAGGGTGGCGACGGCCAGAAAGATCATCGGAATGCCGACGAAGTGCGTGGCGATGTTGCGACGGTCGCGGTGATAGGCCGCGTATTGAGCGAGATGATCCACCAGCGTCTTCATGTAGGCTCTCCTCGGTTGTTCGAGCCCTCCATGATGGCCCCAGGCGCGGACCGGGTCTGTCGGGTAGCCGACACGGTTGTTGCCCCGAGCACAGAATGACAGACGAGCACGTGCGGGCCTGTCGGCCCCTCATCCTCAGCGGCCGGTGGTTCCAGGAGATTCCCGAGGAATTGGGGGCCCGATTGCTCGACGCGGCCGTGGTGCGCCGGCTGAGCTCCGGCCAGCGGCTGTTCTCACGCGGAGACCAGCCCTGCGGCCTCTATTGCGTGGTCGAAGGCACCATCCGCATCAGCGGGGTGAGCGAGAGCGGCAAGGAAGCGTTGCTGATGCTGATGGAGCCGCCCCACTGGTTCGGGGAGATCTCCCTGATGGATGGCCAGCCGCGCACCCACGATGCCATCGCCGAAGGCGCCACCCGCGTGCTGCAGGTGCCACAGGCGGCGCTGAAGACGATGCTCGCCCAGGAGCCGCGATATTGGCGCGACTTCGCCCTGCTCATGAGCCACAAGCTGAGGCTCATGTTCATCGCGCTGGAGGAATTGTCGCTGCTGCCCGCGCCAGCCCGTCTGGCGCGGCGCCTCCTGATGATCGCGGAAGGCTATGGGAACCTGCGCGAGGGTCCGCGGCGGGTCATCGATGTCTCGCAGGAGCAGCTCGCGCTGATGCTGGCGATCTCGCGGCAGACGACCAATCAGATCCTCAAGGAACTGGAGGCCCGGGGCGCCGTCCGCCTGACCTACGGGAAGATCGAGATCCTCAGCCTGGAGAAACTCCAGGACGCGGCGAGCCAGGCATAGGGCCGGCCTGGAGAAACCTCCTCAGCGACGGAACATCACATCGGTGCGCAGCACGTACTTGTGCCCACGAAGCACCGGAGCACCCTGGTGCATGAGCGAGTGCTCGAACAGGAGCAGCATGCCGCGGCGCGGAGCGACGGACGTCCCGGATTGGAAGTCCGTCGTCCCGCCCTCGAAGCCGTCGTTCAGGTACACCATCGCCGTGAACAGGCTCAGCTCCTCCGGCGAGCGGATGAAGGGCCCATCGCTGTGCCACTTGAAGTACTGGCTTTCGGTGTAGCGGTAGTAGCGGAAGCGTTCGTTGAGCCCATGCGCGCGCCAGGTGCCGATGCGCCAGTGGTGGACGGGGACGAAGCCCTTCATCCGTTCCCAGAGCCGGCCCGCCATCACCGTGTCGTCCTTCATCACCCGGGTGTTGTTGCGGATGTCGGGCCTCATCGCGAAGCCCCGGAAGGTGGTGATGGGCGCGTCCTGGTAGCCCTCGGCGAGCGTCTGCCGGATGAGCGCCTCGCACTCCTCGGGCGACAGGAAGTTCGCGACGGTGACGATGGACTCATCCTCCGTGAGGACCGTCCGCTCGGGGAGGGGCATTCCGTTCAGGTCTGTGTCTGTGGAGTTCATACCCTCAGAGTGCGTCGGGCGGGCTTTCTCCTCCAGGGCACCACCGGGCGGGACCGGGCAGAACCGGGCAGAACTCCGCGCCCACGAGACAGGCCAGGCTGTCTGCTACCATTCCGGCGGTGCCACGCTTCCACCATGCCCTGCTGCTCCAGACCCGCCTCGACCTGAACCTGACCCAGGAGCAGGCCGCCGCGGCGGTGGGGGTGGATGTGCGCACGTACCGTCGCTACGAGTCAGGTGCCGTCAACGACGCGGACGGGGGCTTCTCGGTGCGCCACCCGACCCGCCGGAAGATGATTCAACGGCTGGCGGCGGAGTTTGGCCTCGCCGAGGCGGACCTGCTGGTGGACGACTCCCAGGCCCCCCCGCCTCCGGCCGAGCTACTCCCCGCGGCGCCGGAAGCCCGCGAGGCCGAGGAGACGGAGTGGCGGACCCACTTCGCCCACGCTCTCCAGCACGCGCGCCACTTCGTCGGGCGCGGCGAGGTGCTCTCCTTCCTGTCCGATTGGGCGGTGGCGCCCCGGCCGGCGGAGCGGGCGGTGGCACTGGTGGCGCTCGGCGGGGCGGGGAAGACGGCGGTGGCGGAGCGCGTCGTGTCCGGCCTCGGTGAGGGGCCACGCCCGGGGGGAACCTTCGTCTGGAGCTTCTACGAGGCCCCCCGTGTCGAGGGTTTTTTCGCGCGGGCCCTGCGCTACTTCACGCGAGGGGATGAGGCGGCCCCGGGCGAGCGTCTGGAGCGGCTCCAGGATGTGCTGGGTGGAGGGCCGCCGCACCTGCTCGTGCTGGACGGGCTGGAGGTGGTGCAGTCGGACGGCGGAGACGGGCGCGCGCGGGGGGAGTTCCTGGATCCCTCCCTGCGGAGGTTGCTCTCGTCGCTCACGCGGGGGCTCGGTGCCGCGCGGGTGCTGATGACGTCGCGCCTGCCGCTCGCCGACCTCGAGGCCTGGGAGGGGAGTGGCCTGCGGACGATTGCCCTCGCGCCGCTCTCCGAGGACGAAGGGGTGGAACTGCTGCGCCTCTGGGGGCTGAGCGGGGGAGGCGGCGCCCTGCGCGAGCTCTTCGTGAGTACGGGCGGGCACGCCCTCTCCGTGTCGATGATGGGCTCCTACGTGGGGAGCTTCCTCGGCGGGGACGTGAGACGCTTCGAGGAGGTGCCACTCGCCGAGGCCGCGCGCGACGATCTCCTGGCCCGCCGGCTCCAGGCGGTGCTCTCGGCCTACGCCCGGGCACTTCCGGAGCGCGAGCGCGACGTGCTCGCCCGCCTCTGCGTGCTCGGAGGCGGCGTGGACGAGGACGCCCTGGAGACCATCGCCCAGGCGGGAGGCGCGCTCGCGGGCAGCCTCGCGGGAATGGGCCGGGCGGAGCTGCGGCGGACGCTGGCGCGGCTGGAGCGGCTCGGTCTCGTCTTCGAGGCGCGAGAGGGGCAGGCGCTCTATTCCACGCACCCCTTCCTGCGCGACTACTTCAAGTCGCTCCTGGGTGTTGCCCCCGAGCTCATTCACGCGCTGGAGCGGGATCGGCTCGCCGCGCGCCTCGACACCCGCGTCCACGAGCCGCCCCGGGATGGCACGCGGCTGGATGCCTACGAGGCGTTGCTGCTCCACACGCTGCGCGCGGGCCTGCCGCTCGAGGCGTACAGCCTCTATGCCCGGAGCCTGGGTGGCTTCGAGCACCTGGGCCTGCGGCTCGGCGACATGAGCCGGGGCGCGCGCCTGATGTCGACCTTCGCGCTGGAGGGAGACCCCCGGCGGCTGCCCGAGTCACTGCCAGAGGCCATTCGCGGTGAACTCGCCTACGACTGGGGTCTCTACGCGGGAGCGCTGGGCGAGCTCGCCTTCGCGGTGCGCTGCTACGAGACCTACGTGGCGCTCGCCGAGCGGACGGGGGATGGGGTGGCGCTCATCACGGGGCTGCGGACGCTGGGCTATACCGAACGGCTGCGCGGGCGGCTCACGATCGCGCGGGAGTTGCTCGGCCGTTCCCTGGCCGAGGCGCTGAAGCGGGAGGACCGGGCCCACGCCGCGCGGGGAGCCGCCCTCCTGGGGCTGGTGCTGCACGACCTGGGTGAGGTGGCTGCTTCGGACGAGCACTTCGAGAGGGCCCACGCGCTCGGCGGACCGCCGGTGGCCCGCCGCGCGCTCTGGCAGGCGGAGCATGAGCTCGCCCTGGGCCGCCGCGAGTTCGCGCGCGAGGCAACGAGGCACAACCTGGAGCAGTGCCAGCGGTTGGGGTGGGGTGGCCATGTCGCGCACTGCCACGCCGTGCTGGGGCTGCTCGCAGTGGAGGACCACCAACTGGAGGAGGGGAGGGAGCACCTCGTCCACGCCCGCGCCTGGTCTCGCGCCTCGAACGAGGTGGAGATGCTGCTGCGCTGTCATGAGCTCGCCGCACGGGTAGTGCTGGCGGAAGGGAAGTGGGCCGAGGCGGAGCGGGAAGCGGGGGAGGGCCTGTCGCTGGCGGCGGCCTGTGGGTTCGGCCTGTTCCGGAGCCGGCTCGCGTGCCTGGTGGCGCGGAGTGTGATGGCTCGCGAGCCTCGGGGCGGGGTGGACGCGGCGCTCGCGGCCCTGGACGCTACCTGCGGCGAGGATGCATGGGGCCGAGCGGAGGCGCTGGAGCTCGCGGCGAAGGCGCTGGAGGCCACGGGGCAACAGGAGCGGGCACGTGAGCTGCGGCGGGAGCTGCGTCCCCCGGTGCGTGCGGCCACGTGACATACCGAAACGAACGGGAGCCTGAAAAGCTCACGCCGCGGAATGATGCATGCAATTCGCTCTGGTAACGTCCGAGGCCCTCATGGACCTGGAACTCTACCGTTCATTCACTCAGCGATTGCGAGCCCGGCTGGAGACCGATACGCGCGTCCTGGGATTGGTCGCAGTGGGCTCGATGGCGGAGCTCGGGCGTACGCCCGACACGTGGTCGGATCATGACTTCTTCGTGATCACGGTTCCGGGTGCGCAGGAGTCGTTCCGCC
Source organism: Archangium sp. Cb G35 (assembly GCF_001896145.1). Lineage (NCBI taxonomy): Bacteria > Pseudomonadati > Myxococcota > Myxococcia > Myxococcales > Archangiaceae > Archangium > Archangium sp. Cb G35. The sequence goes on along the minus strand of NZ_MPOI01000007.1, from coordinate 580,239 downwards.
AGGACCTGGGCTGGTTGCCCGACAGCGAGCACATCGTGCTGAAGGTGCGGGAGACGGCGCATGGGCTCAAGGTGCTCTATGACGATGGCCACCTGCTGGAGTTCGCCATCTTCGACGAAGCCGAGCTGCACCTGGCGAAGGTGAACGACTACCGCGTGCTGTTCGACCGCACGCGCCTCGAGGCCGGCCTGTCGCACCTGCGTACGAAGTCCGCGGCCGAGGCCTCCTCCGTCGACGTGGAGCGCTCCTTCGCGCTCTTCCTGTCGGCGTTGCTGGTCGGCGCGGGACGCACCGCGCGCGGTGAGGTGCTCAGCGGGTCATCCTTCATCAAGCAGCATGCGCTGGGTCATCTGCTGCGGATCCTGACCCACCGGGCGCCCACGGAGAGCCAGACCCGGCTCGACAACCTCGATCCGTTCCGCCGCTTCGAACGGGAGTTCCCGGACCAAGGGCGGACGCTCCATCACCTGTTGTTGCTGGAGCCCGGCCACTGTGCCCGGCAACTCCTCTCCTTCGCGGAGGAGCAACTCGCGCACCGGATGGAGCGTTATCCAGCCCGGGCTGTGCAAGTCATCCGGAACCAACTGGAGTCGTGGGGTGGCACCGTCTGAAGTCTTCGAGCTGGTGGCGGAGCCGCTCGAGGCGCCCTGGCCGTCGGACAATCTCAGTGCGGACGACGTGCCAGTGCTGAGCCTCTCTGAGTTCGAACAGTTCGCGGCGCTTGGAGAGGGACTCGGCTGCCGCTCACTGCTGGCCAGCACGGCGGGGACGGAGGACCCGTGAGTTTTCTTTCACGCCGGCAATGAAGACCTGACCCGCCCCATGGCTCGAGGCTTCCGGCATGGCGGCCAAGAGCGGGCCAGAAGTGCTTCGCGGGCGGAGGCTTTTCAGGTGCGCAGCCGGACCCGCTCCTCCCGCTCGGCCGTGGACTCAGCTCTCCGCGGAAGCGGACGGCTGGGCCTGCTCGGTGCACACGTCCCGGGAGGCGTCCTGCTGCTCCTGGGCGTCCTGGCTGAGGGATGCCTGGCTGAGGGATGCCTGGGTAGCGCCGGTCCCGCAGACCTCCCTGCAGAGCGCGCCATCCTCTCCACAGGTGGTCCTGAAGGTGGCGCCAGCGTAACAGTCCATGTTGCAGTAGCTTTCACACGTGCACACATCCACGCACTGCGGTGGATATGCCAGGGCCGCCGACGAGACACCGAGGGAGACAACGAGGCTGAGGCGGGTACCGAACTGCTTCATCCAATTCCGCATGCACGCTCCTGGGTGGGTTCGAGGGTACTCGTTCACGGGAGCAGTTTTTCGCTCCCCCCTCGAAGGTCATGAGACGGCGAGCTGGAGAGTAATGCAAGGAAACGAGCAACGCCGTGCGGCCACCGGTGTCACCCAGGCAGAAGGTGTACACCCTGGATGTGAAGGACCTCACGCGCCTGGCGGTGGGAGACCCGGAGACCGCCGGCAGGCCCGCGGCGAGGTGCGCGGAGGCCGTCATGGCCAGAACGCTCTCCAGAGCATAGGAGGTAGTGCGGCTCACCGGGCGTTTTCGAGTTGCCGCGCGTTTCTCTTTGGAAGGAGCACGCTGCCTCCGGATGAGACGTCCCCCGTTTTCGTTAGAGGAGAGATCGCCCCGTATTTTTCGTAGAAAAAGCTGGAGAAGGTTTCATCAGGGTCATGCGCACGCTTGAGCGCGAAGAAAGCCTTCGCTTTCGGATAAGCCCGTTGGAATTGCTCCGGAGTGGCCAGGGTATCGAAGGCCAGGTAGTAACTGCCTCCCAGGGCCAGGGCTGCATCGAGCAACTCATGGGTTGCGAGCGCAAGCTTCTCCACCCACCTGGCATCGTCCTTGCGGGCCAGGTAGCAGGGAATCATGCAGATGCTGTCTCGAGGTGCGAGGGCCAGGAGCGCTTCGCTGTTCCCGGGAACGAAACGAAAGTGATTGGTGAGCAGCGGGAGCTCGGGGTATCGGGCGAAGATCTGGCCAGCGGCACGCGTGAACTCGTGGAATCGCTCGACCGGGACGACGTACTTCTGGAGCAGCATGGAATCAAAAGCCCCTGGGATGTCATCCCACAACAACAGCCTGCGGCTCCGCAGCGTTCGCTCGGAGTGACTGGCGGCGTGCACCATCACCTGAAAAGCCCTGTCGCGAGCGAACTTCGAGCGCTGCTGCAACCAGACGAAAGCGTTGAAGAGCAAGGGTGGCGGCTCGTTGCGCTTCAGACGACGCAGGTCGCCGTCACCGTTCTCGTGGGCATGGGTGTAGGTGACGTAGAAGCCTTGGCTGCAGGTCGCATCCAGGAAGCCGTAGCACAGCGCAGGCCGCTCTCCCGGTGACTTCAACCGCTGGATGTAGCTGGCACATAGAGGCTCCGATCGCATCAGGATCACCTCGCTCTTTTCCACGACACGGTCCAGTGCCAGCGCCAAGGTCACGTCCACCACGACCCCCGCCAACCCATAGCCGCCGGCCACGGCGGGGAACAAGTCCGCGTTCTCCTCGCGGCTGACGTTGATGATGCGGCCATCGGCCCTGAGCAACCGCAGGGACTGGATGCTCTCGATCAGGGGGCCGAACTCGATCGTCTTTCCATGCACATTGGCCGCGATGGAGCCACCGAGGGTAAAGCTGTCGAACTCCTGCTTGGTGGTGACGGACAGACCGTGGACCTCGAGCAGCGGCGTCAGGTCCGCCCACGAGGCCCCGGCCTGCACGCGGATCGTGCGCGACCCCGCATCGAACTCGAGCACGCGCTTGAGGTGGCGCATGTCGATCATGACCGCGTCTCGGTAGAAGGACTGGCCGCCCGCACTGTGTCCAATGCCACGGATGGAGACCTTCGCCCCACTCGCGACAGCGTCCACCACATAGCGGCGCAACTGCTCCTCATCCGCCGGGTGGACAACAGCCCGGACAGGTGCCGACTGCATCCGTCCCCAGTCGGTGACGGGTTGCTGGCTCGTGTACTCGCTCATTCCCTGACCTCGGTCGTGACTGGGTGCGGCCTGCTCTGTATTGGAGCCAGTCACGGTCCGATGTGACGCTGCCAGGGGGGCCGCCTCGAGTTTGCTCCCCTGGACGGCGAGCGAGCACCCGTCTCCCGCCGTCCATCACCCTTCCCGGCAGATACAAAAGTCCCGCGGGCACTCATACCGGGAGACATCGTGAAAAAGGAGGGTCAGTGCGGTTGAGCCGCTGAGGGCGGAACTGGCCCCGAAAAGGACGGAGCACCCATGAAAGCACTGGTAACTGGCGCGACGGGCCTGATCGGTAACGCGATCCTTCATCGGTTACTGAAGCAGGGACACCAGGTCCGGGCGCTCGTCCGCGACCCGGCGCGGGCCGCACGAGTCGTGCCTCCGGAGGTGGAGCTGGTGCGCGGCGATGTGACGGAGCCGGACTCTCTTCCCCTGGCCATGCGGGATGTGGAGTGGCTGTTCCACGCCGCGGGACTGCCCGAGCAGTGGCAGAAGGATGAATCCATCTTCGACCGGGTGAACCACCTGGGAACGGTGAACGTGCTCCGGGCCGCGCTCGCCGCGAGAGTGAAGCGGGTGGTGTACACCTCGACGATGGACGTTTTCGCCGCCCCAAGCGGCGGCACGCTGGTGGAGACCCGCCTCGATACCGAGCCGAAGGCCACCGCCTATGAGCGCTCCAAGCAGGACGCGGAGCGGGATGCGGAACGTCTCCGCCAGGAGGGGCTCGAGATTGTCTACGTCAACCCTTCAGCGGTCTACGGGCCGGGCCCTGCCCAAGGGGGCGTCAACGCGTTCTTCATCCGGCTCCTCAACCGGCAGATGCCAGCCCTGCCGCCCCGAGGCATGTCGGTGGCGTACGTGGACGGGGTGGCGGACGCGCACCTGGCGGCGGCCGAGCACGGCGTACCAGGCGAGCGTTATCTGGTTTCGGATACCTACGTGAGCAATGCCGATCTGGTGCGGGAGATCTTCCGCGTGGCGGGAGAGCAGCGGCGTGTGCCCCCGACACTGCCCGCGGGGCTGATGAGCGTGGTGGCGACGGTATCCGCGCCCCTTGCGAGAACCTTCGGCTTCAAACCGCTTCTCGCGCCAGGGGAGCTCTCGTTCCTCCTGTGGGACGTCCGTGTGGACACACGCAAGTCACAACGCGACCTTCACTTCACCCCGATGCCACTTGCCGAAGGCGTTTCCCGGACGGTCAGCGCTCTGCGCGAGCAAGGGCTCGTCGGCACCGGGAGCTAGGGGGAAGATTCAATGCCAATTCACGGCGCCCGCCGCCGTGCTCCAGTGTTCCGATCGCGAAATGTCCCTGTCCCATTCCTCTCCTCTCTCAGGATGCTTGTCATGCGTTGGCTCCCTCAATCTTCTGCGCTTCTGTTCGCCCTTTTCCTCGTCGCCGCGGGTTCGGCTCACGCACAGGAAGGCAACCCCTCGCTCCAGGGGACGTACATCATTGACGTCTCCGCAAGCGACAACGTCAACAAGGCGATCGACCACACCGTGGTGCGGATGAACATGTTGAAGCGCCCCATTGCGCGCAGCCGTCTGGCGAATACCAATCAGCCATACCGGCGGGTGGTGATTGCACACACCAGCTCGGAAGTGACCATCACCACGGATAGCCGCGCGCCGATCGTCACGTCCCCCGACGGAACGCCGATCCAGTGGACGCGAGAGGATGGCGAGGAGTTCGATGTGAGCACCCGGTGGAAGGACGGCAAGCTCGAGCAGACCTTCAAGTCCAAGGACGGCCAGCGGGTGAACACGTACACGCTCAGCCCGGATGGCAAGCAGCTCACCATGGAGGCGTGGGTGACCAGCTCGCGTCTCCCACGACCCCTGGCCTACAAGCTCGTGTTCAACAAGGAGTAACGGCGCATAAGAGAAAGAGGGGCAGCGCAGGGGAGCAGGGGGCTTGGGCCTGTTGGCTGTGGAGGCGCGGGCCTCAACACCACGCGGGCTCGCACGGCGCTCTTCGAGTACATTGAGGTCTTTGTCCACGTAATCGGGTCAAGCCCGATAGTGGCGACTACAACCCTCGAGCACTGCCTCCCCATGCGTCTCCCATTCCTGCCAGCCCTCGTCCTTGCATCCGTGATGCTCGCCTGTACCACCCGGGGTTCGACACCCGCGCTTTCGAAGCACCTCTCGCCGCTGGACTCCGCCGCCGAGCAGTACGTGAAGCTCGTCCTCGCGCTGGACCAGCATGGCCAGGGCGACGTGGATGCCTATTACGGACCGGAGGAGTGGGCACGGGAGGCCCGCGCCGCGCGGCTGCCCCTGGCGGAGATAGGGCAGCGGGCCGCCGTGGTGGCGAAAGCGGTGGAGGCCGTGCCCGTGCCTGGCGATGAACTCGTGGCGATGCGCCGCCGCTTCCTGCTCACCCAGCTCTTCGCACTGTCCACGCGCGTGCGGATGCTGTCGGGGGAGCAGCTGACGTTCGACGAAGAGACTCAGGCCCTCTACGACGCACGTGCGCCGCACCACCCCGAGTCGGAGTTCGAGGACGTGCTCGCGCAGCTCGACCGGCTGGTGCCCGGGCCCGGTCCCCTGGGCGAGCGGGTGGAGCGCTTCCGCCAACGCTTCGTCATTCCCGCGGACAAGCGCGATGCCGTCTACCGCACCGCCATCGACGAGGCCCGCCGGCGCACGCTCCAGCATGTGGCACTGCCGGCCCATGAGCGCTTCACGCTGGAGTACGTCACGGACAAACCCTGGGGGGCCTACAACTGGTTCAAGGGCAACGCGACCAGTGTCATCCAGATCAACACCGAGCTGCCGGAGGTCATCCGGCGCGCCGTCCTGATTGCCGCGCACGAGGGCTACCCCGGCCACCACGTCTACAACTCGCTGCTGGAGCAGCACCTGGTGCGCGAGCGTGGGTGGGTTGAGTTCACGGTGTACCCGCTCTTCTCCCCCATGTCCCTCATCGCCGAGGGCAGCGCTGACCATAGCGTCGAGCTGGTCTTCCCCGACGCCGAGGCCTACGTGCGTGACACGCTCTTCCCGCTCGCGGGGTTCGACCCGAAGCAGGCCGGCGCGTACATGCGGCTGGAAGCGCTGCTCGAGAAGCTCTCCTATGCGAACAATGAGGCCGCGCGCGCCTACCTCGATGGGAGGGTTGGCAGGGAGGCGGCGCGCGACTGGCTGACGCGTTACGCGATGCTGTCCCCGGAGCGCGCCGAGCTCGTCATGAAGAGCATCGAGGCCAGCCGCTCGTATGCCATCAACTACAACGTCGGACGCGACCTGGTGAAGCAGTACGTGGAACGCCGCGCCGGACCGGGCGCCACCCTGGAACGGCGCTGGGAGGTATTCCTCGACCTGCTCGCCTCGCCCCGCCTGCCCTCGGACCTGCGCTGACCCGCCCTCCCGCCCGGATTGCGGCAGCTGACCAAAGCCTGCAAATCTCGCAGCGCGCCCGCGCAGACCTGTGCTTCACTTCAGGTTCTTGGCAAAGAACTCCGTGAGCTTGTTGAAGGGGATCTTGTCCATCTTGTCATACAAATCCACGTGGTCCGCGCCAGGCACAATCACCAATTCCTTGGGCTCGGAAGCCATCTCGTGAACATCTTCGGAGTAGTAACGCGAGTGGGCATTCTCTCCTGCCACCAACAGGATTGGGCGCGGCGAAATCATTTCAATGTTTGCGTACATCGGAAAGCTGAAGAACGACATTGGCGTTGTAGCAGTCCATGCGGTGGTGGAGTTGATGCCTCTCGGATGGAAACCGCGTGGGGTTTTGTAATAATTGAAGAAAGCAGCCAGGACCGGGTTTGGATTCTCGGGCAATGATTCTGGAAGGATGCGCTGTCCTTTGACGATGTTGCCCTTTTCGTCAAACGGGACTTCGTGAAAGCCCGGCGAATAATTGCCATTTTCCGCATCCGCCCAGCGCTGCTGGCTGATGTAGTCGATCACCTGGCGGCGCTGTTCTTTCGTGTAGCTGTCTTTATGGCTGCGGCTGATGCTCCGGGACATGTCGTACATGGAAACCGTGGCTACGGCTCTAATGCGCGAATCGCTGGTAGCGGCAGTCAGAGCCATGCCGCTGAAACCACAAATTCCTAGAGCGCCGATGCGCTTACGGTCAACGGAAGCCTGCAAACCGAGATAATCCACTGCCGCACTGAAGTCCTCGGTATTGATGTCCGGCGATGCGACATTGCGCGGTTCGCCGCTACTTTCCCCGGTATAGGACGGATCGAAAGCCAGCGTGACGAATCCGCGCTCGGCCATGGCTTGTGCGTACAGGCCGGATGATTGTTCCTTCACCGCGCCGAACGGACCGCTGACCGCGAGCGCTGGCAGGCGCTGACCGGTGCGGTTCTTCGGCAGATACAGATCGCCCGCCAGGGTGATGCCGTAGCGGTTCTTGAACGTCACTTTCTGATGATCGACCTTCTCGCTTCTGGGGAAGGTCTTGTCCCACTCCCTCGTGAGCTTCACGGTGTTCTCCTTGGTTCTTGTCGCATGCTTCGATGGCGCGGCCTCGGCCGCGACCGGTTGAGAGCCGGACAGGATCGCTGTGGCGGTGATCGCGATCCGCAAAAATCCGCTGCGCTGCTTGTGGTTGTTCATGTCGTTCTCTCCAGGCCGGCGCAGTTGCGCGCCGACACCTCAAGCGTAAGGACCCGGCTCCGCCGGGGGCTACGCGTCGAATGTGAACGGGTCGTTCATCGCTCGTTAACAGTGGGCCTTCACTTCTTCCTCTAGGCGGCGCCCTTCAGCGGCGCCAGGCGGACCTCGGCATCGCCAACGCAGGCATCCCTCGACGACCGGATGGCCAGGAGGGCCGCTCCCCCGAGCAGTGCGGCGCTCACCACGAACGTGCTCTGGTAGCCGCTACGGTCGAACAGCACTCCTCCGAGCGAGGCGCCAACGGTAATGGCGAGCTGAATGGCTGCGACCATGAGGCCGCCGCCAGCCTCCGCGTCGCGCGGCAGCGTGCGGCTGAGCCACGTCCACCACGCGACCGGCGCCGCCGTGCCGATGAGCCCCCACCCTCCAAGGAGGACGGCCGTTGCCGCGAGGGACCGGCCGAAGACGGCGAGCGCAACCGCGATGACGGCCATCGCCACTGGCGCGGCGATGAGCACCGCGGACAGCCGCCTGGCCACGAGGAACCCGATGAGATACGTGCCCAGGAGCCCCGCGGTTCCCATCCCCAACAGGATCAGCGAGAGGGTGGACACCCCAACCCGCGTGACCGTCTCCAGGAAGGGACGCAGGTACGTGAAGAGGGCGAACTGGCCCATGAAGAAGAGCGTGACCGACAGAATGCCCCACAGCGCCTTGGGGCGTCGAAGGACGGCGAACGCGCTCGGAGGCGGAGCGGCGCGCTGCGTGGGCATCGGGGGCAAGGTGAAGAACTGCCACACGAGGGTGATGGCCGCGAGAGGAACGACCGCGAAGAACGCACCCCGCCACCCGATGTACTGGCCCAGGAAGCTGCCGAGCGGCGCCGCGATAGTGGTGGCCAGCGCGTTTCCACCGTTCAGCAGGGCGAGCGCACGAGGCACTTCTCGCTCGGGGACCAGCCGCATGACGGTGGCCGCTGACAACGACCAGAAGCCGCCGATGACGATGCCGATGAGTGCACGGCCCAGCATGAGCACGGTGAAGCTCGGCGCCAGGGCGGTCACCAGGCCCGAAGCCAGCATCACGCCGGTGAGGCCAAGGAGCAGCTTCCGGCGGTCGATGGACCTGGCCGCGGACGCGATGACGAGGCTCGTCAGCAGGGCGAAGAGGCCGGACACGGAAATCGCCTGGCCAGCGCGGCCTTCGCTCAGGTGGAGGTCCGACGCGATGGGCGTCAGGAGGCTCACCGGCATGAACTCGGACGCGATGAGCGTCGAGACGCACAGGGTGAGCGCGAATACGGCGCCCCATGACGCGGAGCGAGGGGCTGGCGCCACGGGCGCGTCGGCGAGTGGGATGGACATGATTCTCTCTCTCAAAGTGCCCTGCGTGTCGTGCTCGCTGGAGCAGCAGGGCCCGTTGAAAGGATTAAGCGGCGCGCCCTCCGGGGACCAGATGGCGGGGAGCGAACGGGCCGTTAAGCAGGGGTTGATGGTGGCCCAGCTGTTTGCCGAAAGTGGCCATACTCGTTCGCGGAGCCGTCACGGCACTCCACAGCGGCACTTCGGAGGAACCCCTGCAATGAAGCATGTCCTCTTCCAGCAGCTCCACGTGTTCCTTGCCGTCGCGCGTCTTCAGAGCTTCCGTGGCGCGGCGCGCGAGCTCGGCGTCTCCACGGCCGCCGTGAGCCAGTCTGTGCGGCAGCTGGAGAAGCAGCTGAGCGTGGTCCTGCTCAACCGCACCTCGCGCAGCGTAGCCCTGACGGACGCGGGGCGGCGGCTGGTGGAGGAGGCCGGTCCGGGCCTTGCCCAGGCCGCTGCCGCCCTCCACGGGGCCTCGGCCCAGCCCGGGGAGGCCGTCGGACGGCTGAAGCTGTCCGTGCCACGAGCGGCGGTGTCCCTCCTCATCATGCCCGTGCTGCCAGCATTTCGGGCGCGATACCCCCGCGTGGAGGTAGACGTCGTCGTCGAACAGCGCCTCATCGACATCGTCGCGGAGGGCTACGACGCCGGCGTGCGCCTGAGCGAGACCATCGAGCGCGACATGGTGCAGGTGCGCCTGACCGACGCCTTCCGCTTCGTGGTGGTGGGTGCACCGGCCTACTTTGAGAAGCACGCCCCCCCAAAGCGCCCCGAGGACCTGCTCCGGCACGAATGCATCGTCCTGCGCTCACAAACGACTGGCACTCCCTATGCCTGGGAGCTGGAGCGCGGAAGCAAGATCTGGCGCGTCCCGGTGCAGGGCGGTGTCTCCACCAACGACGAGATGACTGGCGTGGCGCTCGCCGCCGAGGGGGTGGGGCTGGCGTACGCCCTGGAGCCAGCCATCCAGGAGCATCTGCATTCCGGACGCCTCGTGCGGGTGCTGGAAGACTACGCGCCCACCGTGCCAGGCTTCTTCCTCTACTACCCCAGCCGCGCACAGCGCTCGAAGCCCCTGCGCCTCTTCATCGAGGCAGCCAAGGAGCTGGCCGGAAGGCCGAGCTGACGCGCTCGCAATTCCGCCACACGCCCGGGATGGAGCGCTACCTGTTCACCAGGGATGCCGAGCTGGCGCGAAGTGCTCCAGGGCCTCCTTGAGGGCGGGAAAGTTCAACCGGTCTCCTTTTTTCCTGGGCTCGTGCGGGCAACCGGAACAATGTTGTTCATGTCTTCGGACCCGCGCTCCACGTGGACGACCTCTCCGACCGCTCGCGAGAGCAGCGCATCGCCTCCGCCCAGGCGCCGAGGCTCCAGGCAATCCCCGATGAAATGGCTCCTTGCGTGCGTCGCGCCGGTCCTGCTCGCAGTATGGATTTTGTTCTTGAGCGCTCACGGGCCGGCCTCATGGCTGATAGTTCCTGGTGCTCTGATTGGCAGTGCCTGCGTCGCTGGCTTTTCTTTTCTGCGCTCGTTCTCTCGTCCCCTGCGAGCGCTCTGTCTCTCGCTCTATCTGCTGCCGCTGGGGCTCTTGTCTACCTATCGTGCGTCGCCGTTCTCCGTATCGAAGACCTTCGAGATCGGCGCGCTCCCGCCGGCTTCCGCGCCTTCCGAGATGTCGATTGCCCAGCTTCCGACCGGCGTCACCTACCGCAGCGCGTCCTTTGGGTATCGCGGTGGCTCTCTCTTCGAGCCGCGAGAGTTCTCCATGACCGCGACCCTGATCAAGCACCCCAAGGGTGATCTCTTGATCGACACCGGGTTCGGCCGGGATATCGCACAGCACCTCGCGACGCTGCCTCTCTTCTTTCGGCTCCTGACACGGTACTCGCTGAACAAGACCGCGCGCGAGCAACTCCAATCGAGCGGGTATGACCTGACCCGGCTGCGAGCGATCCTTTTGACCCACTCCCACTGGGACCACATCAGCGGCGCCGCGGATTTTCCCGAAGTGCCTGTCTGGATACCTCCCGCGGAACGAAGCTTCGTACAAGGTGAAGACTTCACCACGGCCCCGGCAAGAAGCATCAAGCCGCTGCATCTCGAAGAGTATCGATTCGATGCACGCCCCTATCTTGGCTTCGCGGAGAGCCATGATGTCTACGGAGATGGCACGGTGGTGATCGTCCCGGCGCCCGGCCATACGCCGGGCTCCGTGATTGTCTTCGTGACGCTTCCGGACAACAAGCGCTACGCCTTTATCGGAGACCTCGCCTGGCAATTGGAGGGCGTCACCGAGCAGGAGGAGCGCCCGCTCACGCAGCGCCTCGCAGATGCAGGGCCTCGGCTCGTTCGTGAGAACCTCGCGCATATGGCCGCGATATCAGCGCGATACCCGGAGATGACCATCGTCGTCGCGCATGATCCGCGGAGCTTCGCATCGATTCCGACGTTGGTGCCAAAGCCATAAGATGGGCTCCATTTCGGCTCGTAGAGCACCTTGCCTTCCCCCGGTATCTCTCGCACCAGTTTGGCGAGCATGGGCGACACCGGAGGCATGACGGGCAGTTTCATGAAGGAAACCCGGCCCGGGTGGCGATCAACCCGGAGCACGGGGGTCCCCACCGCCAATGCCTGCTCGCTCGGCGACCGGTTCTGACCCGGGAGTGCGTTATTTCCGCCAGATGGGAAATGGGACGAAACTCGGGGCCGGATGGGGCCGATAATCCCCAGTCCGAGCCAACCGGGTCCCTCCGAACATCTGGAGCCGCTGGCGCCTCTGGAGACCGCACATGCGCGTGCCACGCGAACCCCGCAACCCACTGTCCCCCATTCGAGTCAACGACCGGACTCCCCCGGGAGAGACCGCCCAGGTCCGGGGGCGGCGGGACACCCCCGAGGGGTTCCAGCGCAACCCTCAGGAGGGGACGTCCCAGCAGCCGCGCGTGCGTCAGCCGGCGCTCGAGGCCCACCAGGGCCGGGACGGCTTCGATTCCCCGACGGCCCGGTTCCAGCGGGCCACCCCGGTGGCGGGCTCGGCTGCCGAGGCCGGGACGCTTCCCATCCCCGCGGTGGAGACCCAGCAGGCTGCCCCGGTGGAGGGCACGGCTGCCGAGGCCGTGACGCTTCCCGCCCCCGTGACCCTGAACCTGACGGGCTCGGTGGGGAACGGGGGCATCAACAACCCCGCCGATGTCCGTCAGGTGCAGGACCGGCTGCGGGAGCTGGGCTACCTGAGCGACGCGAATCACTCGGCCGAGCAGGTGGATGCCGCGGGGACCGAGCCCATCACCACGCAGGCCATGCCCCAGACGATGGAGGCCCTGCTGCGCTTCCAGAAGGAGGTGGTGGGCGCGAGTGACGGCAACATCTCTCCCTCGGGCCCGACGGCCTTCTCCCTGGCGGATCCGACGTACGGCACCCAGAGCACCATCAACCCCCGGGCCGCGGACCCCACGGCCGGCCTTCCCGTGACGACGCTCCCGCACCCCGTCGCGCAGATCGCCCAGGCCATCGAGGCCGCGGAGACCGGTAACGGGCCGCTCGGCGAGAAGCCCGCGCTCCTGCGCAATGGTTCGGGCACTCCCGCCTCGTTCGGCAAGGGACAGCTCATCGGCGGGACGGCGCTGGGCGTGCTCGCCGGCAATCCCGAAGCGGCGCGGCACTATGGCCTGGATGACGAGGCGCTGAGGAGCCTGCAAGACATCGCCACGGCGACCCGCGAGGCCTACACGGACATCTATGAGAGGGTTCCGGCGGGAGGGGACACCGAGGCGGGGCTCCAGAGCCGCATCGCCGAGTACACCGGCTCCGAGGAGGGCACGCGCTTCCGTGAGGAGACGGGGCTCGGTGACGAGGACATCGAGAACATGTTCCGGACCGCGCAGCTGCGCCGGCAGATGGCGGGTGTCAGCAGCCGCGAGGCGCTCCTGGCCAATCCCGACGCGGCCGCCAACGTCGAGGCGCTCGGCCTGGGGAACAGGGATCTCAATGCCTATCTGGATCGACCCGCCATCCACGGGGAGCACCGCGAGGGCTTCATCACCCGCGCGCTGCTCTCGAGCGAGCATGGCCAGGCCCTGCGCGACGCCATGACGGACAACGGGGGCATCCCCATGTCGCGCCTGCTCATCCAGGAGAATTACGAGATGGTCACGAGCCGGGGCGAGCGGGAGCTGGGGCGGCCCCTGACCGGACTGGAAGCCGCGCAGGCGACGATGATCGCGCACAATGGCCCGAGCGCCCTGGACAACTTCTTCGCGAGTCTGCGCCAGGGAAGGCCCGCCGAGGTGACGCCCTACGTCACCCACGCCATGGAGTTCTGGCGTCCCTGACGGGGTTCCAGGCGCGCCGGCTCTGGCACCTCCTGAGAGGCCTGAACAACGGCGTATCAGAACGCTACTCGGCGCAGTTCTTCGCTTCCCACTTCGCGAGCAGCTTCTCCTCGGGGATGAAGGCCTTCCCGTTCCAGCGCACGGTGACTCGCCACCGCTCGCCCGGATCGGTGTCGCAGGCGCCCGAGGAGCCTTGACAGGTGCGCTCCAGCACGACCGTGTCCTTGCTCGCCGACTTCACCTCCGTCCTGCACCCCACGGCTCGGGAACCGGCCAGGGAGTACTCGTCCTTCTTCGAATACACGCCGAGCAATGCTCCCGCGCCGTCGCGAGCCACCACGCTCAACCACCGCACGGGAACGGACGTGAACGACAGGTCCGAGGCCTCCGGCTCCTCGGGCCAGGCGAGCTCCACCACCGACAGCGTGAGTCCCTTGCCCTTCACCGTCCGCTGCAGGTTCACGGCCTTGCTCTTCTGCTCGACCCAGGTGGGGCACGCGGCCTGGACTCCCTTCACCGGCTTCTCGTAGGTGAAGGGATGGAGGGCCTTGATATAGGCGCGCTCGTCCCGTCCCTCGTCACGGGGGCAGACGCCGAGCAGCACGATCTCGAAGCCCGGGTTGAGGCCCGGCACAGTGTCACTGGAGACGATCTTCGGGAAGCCCGGTGCGAAGCGGACGAGGTCTCCGAGCAGCCGCTTCTCCGCATCCCACTGCGCGAGGGACTCGTACGCCGCGGTGGTGTCCTTCCCACCGCCCCAGACGATGGCGACGAGCTCGCCCGAGGACTCGGGTACCGGCGGGATTCCCGCATCGGTGGGAGCCACGGCCTGTTCCTTGCGCGCCTCTCCGGTGGGCGCCGCGCCAGCGCACTGGCAGACGGACATCTCGCCTTGGACCGTGGTCCACCATTCACCCGTCCAACCGCCCAGGGAATCGCACACCTGTGGGCATTGCTCCGCCGCGTGCTCCCGGTTCCAGAGGGGACCTGCCTCGATATTCTGGGGGCCAGCGAGCGCCACCGTGGTCCCCAGCCATGCCATGACGCCCAGAAGCCTGACTCCGTCGATTCGCCGCATCCATCACCCGTTTCGTGCCACGCGTTGAGACGTCGAGTAGTGCAGCCCGTGGGCCAGCCCCGGAGGGCTGTGTAACCCTCCGGAACTCCTCGGGGCGTAGGCCGGGTGTGTCCCCGCAGCCACATGCCAGAGGCCGTGTAGAGGGGGAGGGCAGGTGCAGAGGGGCCGAGGAGGGCCGCTGACGGGTGATCATGAAGGAGCTGCTGAAGTACCTTGAATGACAGCGAACCGGAGCCCCAACCCATGCAGCCTCCTCGCATCCCCCTGCCGCACTTCCTCCAGCTCCACCAATGGGTCGCCCATCCGCTGCGGTTCATGGAGGAGTCGGTCCAACGCTACGGCGACAGCTTCGTGATGCAGTTCCCCAACACCCCGCCGTTCCTCTTCACCCGCGACGTGGAGATGGTGCGCCAGCTCTTCACGGGCAAGCCGGAGGACCTCTACGTGGGGCCGGTGAACCGGGTGCTGGAATCCGTGGTGGGGAAGAACTCGCTGCTGTTGCTCGATGACCAGGAGCACATCCGCGAGCGGCGGATGATGACGCCGCCCTTCCACGGCGAGCGGATGCTGTCCTACGGGCTGTCCATGCGCGAGTCCACGAGCCGCTCCATCGACGGGTGGACGCAGGGCAAGGCCTTTACCCTCCACGAGGTGTTCCAGGACATCACCCTGGACATCATCCTCAAGACGGTCTTCGGCCTCGCCGAGGGCGAGACGTTCGAGCACTTCCACGGGCTGTTCGCGCGGATGCTCAACATGGGCTCGCACAATGCCGTGCTGTACCTGAGCGCCCTGCTCCCGGCGGAGCGGATGCTCCAGCTGCTCGCGGTGGGGAGGGATCCGATTCAGCTCGGGCCCTGGAAGGCCAACGTGAGCCGCGCCCTGCCGTGGACCCAGCTCAGCCGCCTCATGCAGGAGGTGGACGCGTACCTCTACGCGGAGATTACCCGGCGGCGCGCCGAGGGTGTCGAGAAGCGCGAGGACGTCCTGTCCCTGCTGATGCAGGCCCGTGACGAGCAGGGCCAGCCCATGTCCGACCGGGAGCTGCGCGACGAGGCCATCACCCTGCTCGCCGCCGGACACGAGACCACCGCGACCACGCTCTCGTGGGCCTTCCACTTCGTCCTCCAGCACCCCGAGGTGGAGGAGAAGCTCCGGGCGGAGCTGCGGCAGGTGGCGGGAACGGGGCCGCTCGCCCCCGAGCAGGTGAACCGCCTGGAGTACCTGGACGCGACGTTGAAGGAGACGTTGCGGCTGGTGCCCGTCGCTCCCGCGGTGGGCCGGGTGCTGCAGCGGCCCATGAAGGTGAGCGGGTGGGATCTGCCTGCCGGCATGGCGGTGATGGCGTGCGCCTACCTCACCCATCGCCGCCCGGACCTGTGGCCCGAGCCCGAGCGCTTCAACCCGGAGCGCTTCGTGGGCAAGCGCACCAGCCCCTACGAGTATTTTCCCTTCGGCGGCGGGTCCCGGCGCTGCCTCGGCATGGCCTTCGCCACGTATGAGATGCGGATTGTCTTCGCCGAGGTCCTCCGCCGGGTGAAGCTCCGGCCCGCCACGCCCTACACGTTCCAGGTGGCGCGGCGAGGCGTCACCCTGGCCCCCCGCGGGGGCGTGCCCGTCATCGTCGAGTCACGGAACTGACTCCAGCCTCCACACCGTACTGCTGCCGGACGGTTCATTGCCTCCGGGCGGGTACAGCTACAGCTCGGGCCGCCTCCTCACGCCGGCCACGTTCGAGGGCGGTGTTCTCGCCGTGGGCACGGGCCGCATCGGCCTCTTCTGGTTCACCGACGAGGACTGAGCAACCGAGCCCCGGAAACACCACGGGGCCACCCCTCGCTCTCGCGAGGCCATCTCCTTCACGCGCCCGGTGCCGTGGAATCCAGTGTCTCGGTCCTGTCCCTCTTCGCGGCGGACTCCTTTCCCTCAAGCGTCAGGGACAGACCCGCGAAGGTGACGGTGATCAGGTGCACACGTTGCAACTCGTCTATCAGGTCGAGGAGCTCGGGCCGGGGAATCCGCAGCTCCGTCCCCAGCGCATTGACCGCGTCGTGGCTCAACGGGGCTCCACCACGGGAGGCATCAATCGAGTACAGGGCCCGTAAGAAGGCTCGAGGCGTATCTGCCATGACTTTCCCTCCCTGAGGCGATCCTCCTTCAGGATGGGTCGCTGTATGGACCACGGCAGTAGAGAATGGAGTGGGCCTCTGGCCCTTCTCTCGGAGGCCTCGTGGGCGGGGTTCGAGGGCCTGTTCGTCAGGCTGGCCCAGGTGACGGGTAGAGCTCCGGGTGCAGGAAGGGCATCAGTGTCGTTGGCATGCAGCGGAGCGCCGTCGAGCTTCTAGCGCAGCGCCGCGAGGGCCGCGCCGACCTTCGCCACCGTCACCGACACGGGCGTCGTCACCTCCGGAGCGAAGATGGCCACGCGGAGCTCCTCGAAGGCCCACCGCAGCTCTCGCGCCAACTCCTGGTCACGCACGGTGGCGCGCCTGGCGAGGAAGGTCTCCCACAGGGGGGTGAAGGGCTCGGCCTTCCCTGCGTCCTTGCCGGGGTTCGCCACCGCACGCGACAGCCGTGCCTGGGCCGCGCGGAGGTAGCGCGGGTAGTCCAGAAGGCGCACGAAGGGAATCCACTCGATGAGGTTCGCGGGGAACAGGTGCCCGAGCTGCGAGCGGATGTCCCGCACGGCCGCCGCGCCGCTCGGCCCCTTTGAGGCTGCCTTGAGTGCACCGAGCGTCGTGGCGAGCTCCCTGGAGGTGGCAGCGACGGCGTCCGCCCAGTCCCGGGCCGTAGGCTCGATGAGCGGTGAGCCCTCACGGACCAGCGCCTCGAAGTCCGCCTTCGTGCGGGGCAGCGGCGCACCCGGTGCGAGATTGAACGCATCGTCGACGCTGCGTGCGAGGACGAGCGCCCGGAAGGCGTCGGCCTGGCCCCGCGCGGGCGGCGCGCCGTCCAGGGAAGGGAAGGGCGGCGGCATGCGCGCGGCGCTGACGGCCACGTGTCCGCGCGCGGCGAGCATCAGGAGCCGGCGGACCCCCGTGCGCGTGGCCGCTTCGGCGGCGGAGGATGTCTCGAGCAGCACCAGGTCCACGGCAGCGCCCCGGTCGACGAGCGCGGGGTAGCTGCGGACCTCGAGCTTGCCGACCCGCCGGGTGACCACGGGGGGCAGCTCGCCGAAGGTCCAGGCCGTCAGACCCTTGCGCTCCCAGTCCGAAACAGGTGCCGCGCTGCGCAGCGCCGCCCGTGCATGTCCCCCGTGCTGCTCGAGCAGCGCGTCGGCGTCGCGGCTCCGCGCGAGCTCCTTTCCCCGCTCGTCGAGCACCCGGAGCGTGATGCGCAGGTACGGCGCCACGGCGTCCGCCCGGAAGGACTCCTCGGGCACGTCAACGCCGCACAGCCGGGACACCGCACGCGCGAGCGCTGGAATCATCGGCCCGCGGAAGGGCACGAGTTCCTTCTCGAGACGGTCAACCAGGTCCGGCACCGGCCCCAGTTGCTTGCGCTGGGCGCGGGGGAGCTGCTCGAGCAGGGCGGTGAGTTTCTCCCGCTGCCACCCGGGGATGGTCCAGTCGAGCTCACCCGGGACCAACTGGGCGAGCAGCAGCAGCGGCACACTCAGGGTGATGCCGTCGTCCTCGGCCGCGGGGTCGAAGGTGTACGTCACCGGCACGGACGCGCCGTGCAGGGTGATGGTGTCCGGGTAGTGCGCCGGGGACAGGCCCGGGTCGTGCGAGAGGGCATCCTCCATCGAGAGGACGAGCACGCCGGGGTCGGCCGCCTCGGCCTTGCGGCGCCAGACCTCGAAGCTCGCTCCGTCCGTCACGTCCGCCGGGAGGCGCTGGTCGAAGAACGTCAGCAGCGCCTCGCTGTCGAGCAGCTCGCTGCGCCGGGCCTTGTCCCGCAGGCGCGCCACGCGCTCGAGCACCTGGCGGTTCTTCTCCTGGAACGCCCCCCGGGTGCGGTACTCGCCGCGCACCAGGGCATGCTCGATGAACATCAGCCGTGCCTGGGCGGGGTCCATGCTGGCCAGGGCCACGGGGCGCTCCTTGAAGACTTGAAGCCCGAAGAGGGTCGCGTTCTCCTTCACCACGGCGCGCGCGGACTTCTCCGACCAGTGCGGTTCGGAGTAGCTGCGCTTGAGCAGGTGGGGGGCCGCCGCCGCGAGCCACTCCGGGTCGAGCTTCGCCACGGTGCGCGCGAACAGCTGGGACGTCTCCACGAGCTCGAACGCCATCACCCAGGCAGGGGGCTTTTTCGCGAGCGCCGACGAGGGGTGGACCATGAAGCGCGTCTGCTTCGCGCCCGTATAGTAGCGCTGCTCCGGATTCCACTGGCCGATGCGGGACAGGAGCCCGGTGAGGAGCGCCTGGTGCAGGACGTCCCCGCGCGCCGGGGCGCCCCGGCCCTTGCGCGGCAGGCGCAGCTCGCGGACGGTCTCCTCGAGCTGGCGCTGGACGTCCCGCCACTCGCGCACCCGCAGGAAGGACAGGAAGTTGTCCCGGCACACGCGCCGCAGATGGGACGTCCCCCGGCCCTCGGCCTCGCGCACGAACGCCCACAGCTTGAGGAGCCCCGTGAAGTCCGAGTGCTCGTCACGGAAGCGCCGGTGCGACTCGTCCGCCTCCTGCGCGCGCTCCCGGGGCCGCTCGCGCGGGTCCTGCAGGTTGAGCGCCGCGGCGACGATGAGCACCTCGTCCAGGCACCCGTACTCGGCGCCGGCGAGAATCATCCGCGCGATGCGCGGGTCCACCGGGAAGCGCGCGAGCTGGTGCCCGAGCGGCGTCAAGGTGCGCTCCTTGCCCTCGATGGCCCCGAGCTCCTCGAGCACCCGCCAGCCCTCGGCGATGGCCTTCGGCTGGGGCGGGTCGAGGAAGGGGAAGTCCTCGACGTCGCCGAGGCCGAGGGACTTCATCCGCAGGATGACCCCCGCGAGCCCGGTGCGCTTGATTTCCGGGTCGGTGAAGGCGGGCCGCGAGGTGAAGCTCGCCTCGTCGTAGAGGCGCACGCAGATCCCCTCGCGCACGCGTCCGCAGCGCCCTTTGCGCTGGTCGGCGCTGGCCTGGGAGACCGGCTCGATGTGCAGGCGCGTGGTGCCCGAGCGTGGTTCGTAGCGCGACAGGCGCGCCACCCCCGTGTCCACGACGTACACGATCCCCGGGATGGTGACCGACGTCTCCGCGACGTTGGTGGCGAGGATGACCCGGCGCTGGGGGATGGTGGCGAAGACGCGCGACTGCTCGGCGGCCGACAGGCGCGCATACAGGGGCTGCACCACCGTGCCGCGGAGCTCGCGCGCGTTCAGGGCATTCTCGGCCTCGCGGATTTCCCGCTCCCCGGGGAGGAACACGAGGACGTCCCCGTCCGGGTCGAGCGAGATCACGTCCGCCACCGCATCGGCGACGGAGTCGGCGAGCTCGGCGTCCTCGGGGGGCGGCTCGTAGAGCACGTCCACCGGAAAGGTACGGCCCTCCACCTGGATGACCGGAGCCCCCCCGAAGAACTGCGAGAAGCGCTCGGTCTCGATGGTGGCCGAGCTCACCACCACCTTGAGGTCGGGGCGCCTGGGGAGGATGCGCTTGAGCCACCCCAGCAGGAAGTCGATGGTGAGGCTGCGCTCGTGGGCCTCGTCGAGCACGATCGTGTCGTAGCGTTTCAGGAGCGGGTCGCTGTGAATCTGCGCGAGCAGGACCCCGTCGGTCATGAACTTCACGGCCGTCTGCCGGGACGAGCGGTCCTCGAAGCGAATCTGGTAGCCGACGTCCGTGCCCAGCTCCGTGCCGAGCTCGCGTGCCACGCGTGCCGCCACGCTCGTCGCGGCGATACGCCGGGGCTGGGTGACGCCAATCTGGCGCGGGCGGCCGCGCCCCATGGCGAGCAGGACTTTCGGCAGCTGCGTCGTCTTCCCCGAGCCGGTGGCCCCCGCGACGATGACCACCTGATGGGCGGTGATGGCCGCGGTGATGTCCTCCACCCGGCTCGAGATGGGGAGCTCGGGGGGGAAGCGCAGGGTGGGCAAGCCGCCGGGGGTGGGGACGGGTGAGTCGCCGGACATGGCAGCATGACCTATCACTGAAGCGCACGCTCCGCCCCTGACGAAGTGTGTGGGCGCCTGCGCGCCCGGCGTTCCTGGCGGAGGTAGCGCTCTAATCCGGCTTGAAAGCTTCGTTGGCGTTCGTACCAGCAGTGCCAAGCATTCGACCGCCTCCGACCACGTGAATCCACCCGTT
Source organism: Archangium sp. Cb G35 (assembly GCF_001896145.1). Lineage (NCBI taxonomy): Bacteria > Pseudomonadati > Myxococcota > Myxococcia > Myxococcales > Archangiaceae > Archangium > Archangium sp. Cb G35. The sequence goes on along the minus strand of NZ_MPOI01000007.1, from coordinate 559,682 downwards.
CACCGTGACCGCGGCCACGCCGTGCCGCGGCGTGAGCATCTTCTTCATTCCTCGCCAGGCCTGGGTGGTTGGGTCGTACTCCTCAACCTGGGCATAGACCGCCGGGAACTCGCCGCCGATCGCATAGAGCTTGCCGTCCAGCGCCGCAGTGCCGAGCCCCCCGCGCCCGGTGGGCATTTCAGGCAGCTTCGTCCAGGTCTTGGTCACGGTGTCATACGCCTCCAAGGCAGCGAAGTTTTCGTAAGGAAAGGGTGTGACACGACCGCCGACGACATAGATCGTCGTGCCGATGCTCGCGGCCGCCAGGTGCTCTCGGCCCGTAGGCATCTCCGGCAATGTCTCCCAGGTATCCGTTGATACATCGTAGGCTTCGTGAGCCTTTCCCGAGAGACCGCCCACGCAGTGGATTTTGGTTCCGACCACGGCGACAGCGAATGCGGCGCGAGGCGAGACCATCGACGCTTTGGCGGACCAGGTGGATGAGCCTGGATCGAACTCGAACACCGTCTCCGCCGCGACGGAGCGGGGGCCATAGCCGCCGAGCACATACAGCTTGCCGTTCACCGCGGCGACGCCCGCGTGATCCCGTGGAGCCGGCATCGAAGGCCCCGGCGTCCAGCTGTCCGTAGCGGGATCATAAATCTCGAGGAGAGACAGCGGGGTCTCGTTGTCCAATTTACCGCCGACCGCGTAAATCTTCCCATCGATGACTCCCGCGCCCAGCTCCGAGCGACGAGGACCCTGCATGGGCGCGTGGGCGATCCACTCGCCGGGAGAAACCGGCGGCGGAGCGGGCTCTTCTCTCGGGGCATTGGGCTCTCCCGAGCCGCAAGCGATGAGAACCAGCAGAACCGCCGGGAAGAGATGGGTTCGGAGGCGGAAAGGCGCGGGATTCATGGGAGCTCTCCTCTATATGCTACCGGTGGCCGGGGGATTTCCGCTGCTCCCGGCCTTCAATTGAGAGCACCGTGAAGGCTTCTCGGGAAGTGCAGAACCTCGCGGGAACGAAGGGCTCGCGAGCGGGAACGAGCCGCATGGCACGGGGAACGAGCGTGGCCGTCCCGGGACCGCGGCACCGCTTCCGTGGTACCCAGGCTTCATGCCACAGGAGGGGATGCACTTTGGGCGGAAGGCCCTCTCGGGCGTGGGCTGGTGGGCGCTCGTGGCGCTCGTCTTCATCACCGAGAACTGGACGTCGCGCACGCTCGCGGGCCAGTCCGTTGACGTGGTGCGCCTCCTCAAGGCCGAGTTCCTCACCATCATGCCCTGGGTCCTCCTCTCGCCCTTCATCGCCGAGCTCACCCGGCGCTACCCCATCTCCGGCGAGCGGCGTGGGCGCCACCTGCTCCTCCACGGGTTCGCCGCCCTCGTCACGGCCCTGGTGCACACCGTGCTGGGCTCGCTCCTCGCGTTATGGGTGATGGCCCCGGACCCGCGTCCGTGGACCGAGCTCTATGTCCGCATGCTGAGGCGGGCCATGAGCGGGCACCTGCTGATGTACGCCTCGCTGCAGGCCGTGCTGCATGCGATGGCCTCGCAGCGCGCCCTGCGCGAGCGCGAGGTGCAGGCCTCGAAGCTGGAGGCCCAGCTCGCCCAGGCCCAGCTCGCCGTGCTGCGCACCCAGCTTCAGCCGCACTTCCTCTTCAACACGCTGCACGCGGTGTCCGCCCTCATGGCCCGCGACGTGACGGCCGCGCGCCGGGTGCTCGCGAGGCTCAGCGAGCTGTTGCGCCAGTCGCTGGATACGGACGCCGAGCCCGAGGCGCCCCTGCGCGAGGAGCTGGAGTTCCTCGAGCGCTACCTGGAGATTCAACACACCCGCTTCGAGGACCGGCTGCGCGTCCACTTCCAGATCGAGCCCGAGGCCCTGGACATCGCCGTCCCCCGGGCGCTGTTGCAGCCCCTCGTCGAGAACGCGCTGCGCCACGGGCTGGCGCCTCGCGCGGAGGGAGGCACGGTGGAGATACGCGCCCACAAGCGCGAGGGCCGGCTGCACCTCGTCGTCGCGGATGACGGCGTGGGGCTGCCCGAGGGCCTCACCGCCCCCGTGCGCGAGGGCGTAGGCCTGCGCCACACCCGCGCCCGCATGCGCGCCCTGTATGGTGAGGCGCATGTGTTCGACTTCCGCCGGCGCGAGGGCGGCGGCGTCGAGGTGCACCTGGCGGTGCCCTGGTGTCCGGCCTCCACCTCGCGAACGGCCTGAGGAGGAGCCATGGAGCCCATTCGAGCTCTCATCGTGGACGACGAGCCGCTGGCGCGTGAGCTGCTGGGCGCGCTCGTCTCCGCCACGCCAGGCTTCACCGTGGTGGGCGAGTGCCGCAACGGCCGTGAGGCGGTGGAGGTGCTGCGCACCCATCCCCCGGACGTGGTGTTCCTGGATGTGCAGATGCCGGAGCTGGATGGCTTCGGGGTGGTGGAGGCGGTGGGGGTAGAGCAGATGCCGGTGACGGTGTTCGTCACCGCGTACAACGAGCACGCCCTGAGGGCCTTCGACGCGCAAGCGCTGGATTACCTGCTCAAGCCCTTCGACGACGAGCGGCTGGAGCGCACGCTGAAGCGGGTGGAGGCCCAGGTCCGCCTGTCTCGGGGCGGAGGAGAGGTGGCGCCCCGGTTGGTGGCCCTGCTGGAGTCGCTGCAGCGGCGCGAGCTGTACACGGAGCGGCTGGTGCTGCGCGAGGAGGGCCGCGCCTCCTTCCTGCGGGTGGGGGATATCGACTGGGTGGAGGCGGCGGGCAAGCACGTGCGGGTACACGCGGGAGGCCGGGTGCACACGGTTCGCGAGTCCATCTCCACGCTGGAGGAGCAGCTGGACCCGAAGCGCTTCGTGCGCGTGCACCGCTCGGCCATCGTGAACCTGGACCGGGTGCGCGAGGTGCAGGCGTGGTTCCACGGCGACTTTGTCCTGCTGCTGAATGACGGCACCCAGGTCACGACGGGCCGAGGCTATCGGGAGCGCCTCCAGGAGCTGCTCGGCAAGCGGCTCTGAGCGCTCTCCGCTCGCAACGCTGCCGACGGTGTACATCAGTCGCCTTTGTATGTGCCAATCACCGGCGGAGCCGTGGGTTGGGTATCCACGCTCCACTTCCGTGGCGGCGGTTGGATCCACATTGCCCGCGGCTCACGGGAGGGCTGGCCGGCACAGCACCAGCCCTCGGTGAGCCCGCAGCTACGACAGGCCGAGGTGGGCGGCGATCTCTGCGAGCTCTTCGAGGACCCTCAGCAGGATGAGCAGCAGGCGCGCAGCCTTGGTGGCCTTGTCGAGCTTCGAGGGCTTCGCGGGGGTGTTCGCTTCATTCGTACTCATGGTGGTGCCCTTCGGGCAGGCGGGTGCAAGCCGCTCCGGCGGTTGCCGGGCGGTGTGCCTGTCCAGGTGGTTGTTGGTGGGTGGTTGGGCGCGGCGGACGCCTGCGCTCTGGGGGGCGCAGTAGCGCCAGCCCCAATAGATTGTTGTGACTCGCGGGCCCTTAGCCGCGACGAACCGGGCCCGAGCGTGCCTGGGTCCAGGAGAATGCGGCATCCGCGAGGGCCGCGGCCGGAACTCGGCCTGCGGCTGGTGACGCGGAACTGCGGTGAGCCGGGGAGGGCGGGCAGCGCCGCCAGCCCTCCGGTATCAAGAGGCTACGGCAGGGCGAGCAAGGTGAGGCGGATGGCGAAGATGGCGGCGGGGAGCTGCAGCAACTGGAACAGCACAGTTGCAACCTGGATGGCCCAGAAGGCCCGGGAGTGCTTCTCGCTGGCGTTCGCTTCGATCGTCTTCATGGCTGGGCCTTTCGGGCATGAGGGGACGAGCCGTTCCGGCAAGAAGCCGGGCGGAAGCTCGTCCTTGTTGGTGTGTGAGGGGTTACCTGACTGAGTGGGGTGTAACGGCTTGATCTTTCAGGTAAGATCCAACGGGTGCGTGTGCCGCCGAGATCTCGCCTGCTCTCCCGATGACTGACGCTAGTCGACGGCTTGCGCCACGGCCGCCAGGGCGTGATATGGTCGCCCAACCGCTTGAAACTACTAGGCGGGTGGGTGCCGGGCCGTGCATGTGCTTCAGGTGTAGGTGGTTACATATGACGCATGGCGTCACGCGCGCCGTGGCCTTTGCTCCCGCGCGGCTGGAGCCCCGCTTCTACCTTAAGTGGGAACCCCCGCCGGGCCCGGTCGGCGCCCTGTCCCCTTCTCCCGTAGGGTCAGACTCATCCCGATGAATGTCGGGCTGCAGGCCCCCACCTTCTCCGGGGTATTTCCAACACGGGAACGGTGGCGCTTCGGGAGTTGCTGGAGCAGGTGAAGGAGAACCTCAACGGTGTGGGAGACGCGGACCTGGGGCTGCACGGGATCGCGCTGGCGGAGCTGGAGACCCTTGAGCAGGCGAAGCGGGACGAGGCGCGCCGCCTGCACGGCAAGGCCATTCTTGACGGGTCAGCGGCAGTGACCCGCGCCGAGCTGCTGGAGCAGGAGCGGGACGAGGCGCTGAAGGCCGCGGCCGAGTACTCGGACCACCTGGACAGGGGCGGGACGCTCGTCGGGCCCTGCCCGCACGGGAGGACTCCATGGGTCCGGCGCGAGACGTGCGGCGAGCTCAACGCCGTCCAGGTGGCGCTGCTGCTGCGGGACGCGGAGAGGGGTGCCCGCGAGCGCGCGGAGGCGGGCAAGGCGACCCTGCACGAGCAGGCGGTCCGTGCTGGCGTGGAACTGCGCCATGCCTACCGCGTCAAGGCGGACTGGAACCTCGTGGCGCGGGCCATCGACATGCTGGAGCGAGCCACGACGTCGGCCCCGTCCGGGTCAGATGTAGGGGTGATTGCCTAAGTGGCTGTAACTATTGAACACCAGAGCTGCGGTGGCGCACCCGCTGGAGAGGTGCCACAGGCTCGTCCAGGCCGGAGCGGATCAGAGGCTTGAGAGGTCATCGAGCGGCAGCTCGTAGTTCTTCCCGTACCTGGGTACGGCGCGGTCGAGCTGCCTCACGAAGGTCTTGAAGTCAGGGCTGATCCGCATCAGTGCGCACACGACGGCCAGGTGCTTCCCCAGGTGTTCGTGGCCGATGTCGACGCTGAGAAATTGGTGGTGCTTGTGACGGCGGCGGCCATCCTTCACAACCGGGTTCTTGCGCTTCAGTTCGTCGAGCACGCCTTCCGGCAACCGTTCATAGACGAGGTTGTTGGTCAGCTTGCCCACGAGCACCGGCTTCTGGCTGCCTGGATCTGACTTCCAGCCCAGGAGCCGGAACATCTCTGTGTAGAACTCATCCGGGAATCGCTTCGCCCAGGGAAGGAGTTCCTTGGCGATGTACGCCTCGAGGATCTTGTGGAGCTCACCGCGGCGCCTCTCGGCCTCGTAGCCGGTGGCCTCGTCCACCAGTGCCACAATGCCGACCCGCGAGAAGCCGCGAACGAGCACCTCGGCCTGACGGGCGATGTGCTGCTGCTGCGTCTGGAGGACGCCAGCCGCTCGCGCCTCAAGGATGGCGTCGCAGAGGTCGACGAGAGCCGCCGCCTCGAAGCCGAAGGCCATTCCGCCGCCCGGAATACGGAACTGAAATGGCGACTGGATCAGAGCCGCTAACCCCTCAGAAATATGGGGAGAAATGCCCTTTCCACGTGAAAAATTGGTCAGTCGGTCATACCCCTGTTTGGGGTTGCTGCCACCCTTCATCCCGAGCGTCGAGATCATGCCCGCGCGAGAGAGCACTCGTCGGCCGTCGTCGAGGACGAAGCAGGGGATGACTAGCTCCTCGGCTCCATTGCCGCCGGCAGGGATGTGCAGTTCGCCCTCGTGTGTTGCGCGCGGGGTGCGCTCCGTCCCTGGCGACTTCGCCCAACGGGCCTCAGCCGCAGCTTGAGCGATCTCGCGGCGGCGCTCAGTGGACAGGGCCGCAGCTCTCGCGCGACCGCCCTTCTTTCCGCCCCTCCCGCCCAGCTTCTTGGCGGCGTCCTTTGCTTGCTCGGTCATGCATAGGAGGCTAACCACCCCATGCATGGGCGGTCAAGCATGCGACCCATGCTCGGGAGGCACAGGAGCTGCGCCGGGTCTTGCGGCTGCTAGATGGGTGTCCAGTCTTCAACCTTGAACGGAGGCGTCATGGTTCATCTCATCAGCTACGACCTCAACGGCAAGGAGCCGTCGAGCAGCTACGAAGCCATCAAGCGCGTCATCACGACGAATGCCATCGACTACCGGCACGTCCTCAAGTTGGGCTGGCTGGTCCGCACGAACCCGAGCGCATCGAGTCCGAAGAAGGTGTAGGCGACGGCCGCCAGGACTGGAGTCATCCTGCTGGGGATGGTCACGGGTCCATGCCTCGTCCGTATAACACCGTTTATAACAGGTGCTTGCCATGCTGGTGGCGGTGTGGCAGAGTCACGACCATGCCGTTGACCACTCAAGATCTCGTTCGAATCCGAACTACCCTGGGTTTGACCCAAGAGCGCATGGCTGCACTCCTGGGTGTTTCATTCGTGAGCGTGAATCGGTGGGAGCGTGGTCACTCCGTGCCTCTTCGCGCAGTGCTCGACTTGTACGAGGCATTGGATGGGGCCGTGCGTGCAGGCAATCCGCCGGAAAAGATCATCCGTGTTGCGGCTGAGGAGCGCCCCCAGTTTCTTCAGAAAATCTTCACCATGGCTTATGCGTCGGGAGGTCGTCGATGAGTTTCTCCGTTTTGAATCTCAAGTACCTCGGTGGGGGGGGCTTTGCTGACGTGTACTTGGGGACGCGAAGTGACACGGGCGAGCAGGTCGTTGTGAAGTATCTGCGTGAGCCCCAAATCCCAGGTGCCAAGAAGGCCTTCATGCGGGAGTGGAAGATTCTTTCGCGGAACCTGCATCGAAAGTTGATGAATGTCTTGGGGGCCAATCTCGAGGCCGAAAAGCCATTCTACGTCATGCCGTACGTCGAGGGTGGTTCGCTGGTGAAATGGGCTGGTCGCCTTGATGACCGGCAGATCTTGGATTTTGCCTTGCAGTTGGCTGATGTGATCAGCGCACTGCATGATGCGAATGTTGTCCACGGAGATATCAAGCCAGACAATACCCTTGTATCAGGGAGTGATATCCGACTCGGTGATCCTCTTGGGAATGGTTCTGGCTGCACCATTTCGTTCGGAACCAAGCTTGGAGGAACCCCTGGATATTGGGCGCCTGAAATAGCTGCTGGCAATCCGATTTCGAAGGCGGGAGACTGCTACTCGTATGGGGCGACTCTTTATCATTTGGCAACCGGGTTGGTGCCTGTGGATGGTCGAAGCCTTGACCCTTTGCCATATCGGCCGAGTTCTCAAGGTAACGGGCTCCGTGATGTGATTCTTGCGGCGTGCCGCCTGGATCCATCTCAGCGCCCGACGATGGCTGATATTCGCGCCTATCTGATGAAGAGTCTGCTGGCTCAACCCAAGCAGAAGTCTGCGGTGCCTGCTCAAAATGCCCGGCTTGTGGCTGCGAAAATTCCTAAACCCCCAGTTCCACGAAATTGGCACGCGCAGAATCCGCAGCCAGCACCAGTATTCAAGTTCGAGCCTGCTTACAAGCCGAAGCCTGTGCAGCAGGTGGCACCTGCTTTTGTTGCCAAGCCTGACAAGGAAGATAGCCCATGGGGGACAATCCTCGTCCTTGGAGGCTTGGCGTTGTTGGGCATGGCCATTGCCAACTCCAAGGGTAAAGGTTGATTTTGCTCGCGGTACTGGGGCCCGGGGCGGGACAGCCCGGGACCATGTAACAGCCCGGGACCATGTAGTTGTAATGCTAAGTGGCGCTGATCACGATCTGTCCGCGCGCGCGCCTGCTCACCATGTGCGCCACGGCCTGGCCGGCGTGCGCGAGCGGATAGGTCCTGTCGATCACGACCTTCACGGCGCCCGATTGAATCAGCGCGCCGATGTCCTCGAGGTTCTTGCGTGACGGGACGAATTGAATCGTGCGCCACTGCCTGGACTTGAAGAGCGCCCCGAACGCCATGCCAGGCAGCGTTCCCAGCCACTTGTGGGTGCCGATGCTGTTGGGCAGCAACACCCCATTCGCGGTGAGGACGCGCGCCGAGACCGACGGAGGGTGGTTCATCACGTTGTCCATCACCACGTCGTAGCGCGCGTCCTGCTCCGGGTAGCTCGTCCGCGTGTAGTCGATGACGTGGGAGGCACCGAGCGAACGCACCAGCTCGACGTTCCTCGTGCTGCACACGCCCGTGACCGTGGCACCCAAGGCCCTGGCGATCTGCACGGCGAACGTCCCCAGGCCACCGGAGGCACCGTTGACGAGCACCTGCTGACCTGGGCGGACGCGAGCGACATCGCGCATGGCCACCAGCGCCGTCACGCCCGACATCACCGCCCCGGCGGCTTCCTCGAAGCTGAGCTGCGCCGGCTTGTGCGCCAGTTGCGTCGCCGGGACCACGGTGTATTCGCAGAAGGTCCCGGGAGCGCCGCGCTTGTAACCTCCCGTCCACACCGAGCCGAACACGGCGTCGCCGGGTGCGAAGCCGGTGACGTGGGCGCCCACCGCTTCCACGACGCCGGCGACGTCCGAGCCGCGGACCGGCGACACGGGCGCACGAAGGCCGGACACCAGGCGCAGCACGTAGGGAACTCCGAGGGTGGCGATGCAGTCCGGCGTGTTCACCGACGTCGCGTGCACACGGACGAGGACTTCGCCCTCGCCCGGCGTGGGGATGTCGCTCTCGCCCTGTACCAGGACGCGTTCAGGAGCTCCGTAACCGCTTTGCAAGATGGTTCGCATGAGGACCACCCTACGCGTGCGAAAACGGGCGCTCCACGTATGATTTCGGGATGCCGGCGTGCAAAAATGTGCGCATGGACTGGGACGACCTTCGTTACGTGCTGACGCTCCACCGCGAGAAGACGTTGTCCGGCGCCGCCGCCACCCTTGGGGTCTCCCGGACCACCGTCGGGCGGCGCCTGAAAGAGGCCGAGGAGCGGCTGGGCGTCCGGCTCTTCGACCGCACCGAAGAAGGCTTCGCGGCCACGGCCGCTGGCGACGAGCTGGCCGAGACCGCGGCGCGGCTGGAGGCGGAGATCCACGTGGCCGAGGGGCGGCTTCTGGGCCGTGACGCCGAGCTCCGCGGCCGGCTGCGGGTCTCGACGGTGGACTTCCTGTTCGCGGGTTTTCCCGAGGTGTTTTCCAGCTTCATCCAGCGCTATCCGGGGGTGGAGGTGACCCTCGGGGTGACCAATGAACAGGTGTCGCTCATTCGCCGCGAGGCCGATGTGGCGCTGCGTCTGGAGAACAATCCGGCGGAGGGCCTGGTGGGCCGCCGCGTCGGTCGAATGCAGTTCGAGGCCTACGCCGCGCGTTCACTCGTCGATCGGCTGGGCCCTGGTGCCACCCTCGCGGATTTTCCGTGGCTGCATTCGGACGAGCGCTCCGATGGGCGTTGGCTCGATGGATGGCTGGCCCGGAACGCGCCGGGAGCCAAGGTGTCGCTGCGTTCCGACGACTTCGCGGTCCGCCGGCGCGCGCTCTCCGCCGGCATGGGCGTCACCTTCCTGGCGTGCTTCGACGGCGATGCCGATCCAGGGCTGGTGCGCGTGGGGGCGCGCCTCACCGAAGAAGCGCGCGATCTCTGGGTGCTGACGTTGCCAGAGCTTCGCAACAACAGGCGTATTCGTGCCTTCATGGACCACGTCTACGACGCCTTCAAACCCCATCAGCGCGCGCTCGAGGGGAGCGCATAGGCCGCGGACCATCGGACAAGCTCTGAAGACGCGCCGGAGCCTGAAAACACCGAGGCCGGAAACCCCTGATTGCTCAGCGGCTTCCGGCCTCGGCTTGTGTGTCCCCGACGGGATTCGAACCCGTGTTACCGGCTTGAAAGGCCAGCGTCCTGGGCCTCTAGACGACGGGGACCTCTGTGAGTCGCGGGGGGATCGAACCCCCGACCCTCGGCTTAAAAGGCCGGTGCTCTACCAGCTGAGCTAGCGACTCGCACTATTCTTTTTTGATCAGACGCCAGATTCCTTGGTTCCTGGCGTCTGCGAGGGGCTCTCTACCAGCACTCGCTTCGGACTTCTACTGGCGATCGTTCCCCTCGTCACCTGACAGCCACCCTTCAACGGCCCGTCCCCGCGTCTCCTTCCGCCTCCCTCTGGAGGCGCTATACAGAGGCCATGTCCCGTGACGTCCGGAATTCCGAGGAAGCCCCCGAGGAGAACGACGCGCTGCAACTGGAGGGTGGGGAGGACGAGGAAGAAGAAAAGTCCTCCTCCGGCCACCGGCGCTACCTCACCCGCTCTGGGGCCGAGCGCATGCACAAGGAACTGCTGCGCCTGCTCAACGAGGAGCGTCCCAAGGTCACCGCCGAGGTGTCCGCCGCCGCCGCCCAGGGCGACCGCTCGGAGAACGCCGAGTACATCTACGGCAAGAAGCGCCTGCGGGAGATCGACCGGCGCATCCGTTTCCTCCAGAAGCGCCTGGACACCGCCACCATCGTCACCCCGTCCGAGCAGCCGGACACCAGCCGCGTCTACTTCGGCGCCACCGTGACGCTCGAGGACGAGGACGAGGCCCGGGTGACCTATCAGATCGTCGGCTCGGACGAGATCGACACCGCCGGGGGCCGGATCAGCGTGGAGTCGCCCATCGCCAAGGCCCTGCTGCGCAAGAAGGCCGGCGACACCGTCGAGGTGCACCGCCCGCGTGGGGAAATCGAATACACCATCGTGCAGATCCGCTACCTGTAGGGGTGTTCGTCCGAGGACACTGGGGCCCTCCAGGGCGCAGGGGGAGCGGGTGTCCACTGATCCGGGGATCCACGAGCGGGGCGGGAACCCCGCTGTTAGCGTTGCGTTACACCCGAGGTAGGCCCCAAATGGGCCGGAGCCGCTTCCCGCGTGGGAGGCCCGGCCTAATATTCGGTTGGCAGTCAGGCGCAGAAGCGGTCCGTCAGTCGGAGTCCCGTCGCACGGTCGGTTCCAGCGGTCGCACCCACTACGAGGTCGCGCTCCACACGATGCGAAAGAACTTCATCCTCGACACCAACGTCCTTCTCCACGACCCCCGCTCCATCTACAGCTTCAAGGAACACAACGTCATCATCCCCATCTACGTCATCGAGGAGATCGATCAGTTCAAGCGCGATCTCTCCGAGCTGGGGCGGAATGCGCGTCTGGTGGCGCGCTACCTGGACTCCTTCCGGGAGGAGGGCTCGCTCAAGGACGGGGTGCGCCTGCCGCACGGAGGCGTCCTGCGCGTGTGCTTCACCGACAGGGATCTGCCGCTCTCCATGGCGGACAGCAACCTGATGGACAACCGCATCCTCTCGGTGGCCATCGACTTGATGGAGCGCGAGCCGCAGTCGCCGGCCGTCTTCATCACCAAGGACACCAACCTGCGCATCCGCGCGGACGCCCTGGGCCTCATCGCCGAGGACTATGACGCCGAGCGGGTGGAGATCACCGAGCTCTACACCGGCTTCACCGAGCGCCTGGTCTCCCGCGAGATGGTGGACCAGATGTACAAGCCCGGCGCCGAGGTGGAGATCTCCGGGCAGGAGTCGCTCTCGCCGCACCAGTTCATCCTGCTCAAGGACGAGACGAACCCGTCGCACACGGCCATGGGCCGCTTCAACGCGTCCCGGGGGCGGGTGGTGCCGCTGCTGCGCGGCATGAAGTCCGAGGGCGTCTGGGGCATCCGCCCGCGCAACATGGAGCAGAGCTTCGCCCTGGACCTCGTGATGAACGACGAGATCAAGCTCGTCACCATCGTGGGCAAGGCGGGCACGGGCAAGACGCTGCTGGCCATCGCCGCGGGGCTCCACAAGGTGACGGAGGAGGGGGTGTACCAGAAGCTGCTCGTCAGCCGGCCCGTGTTCCCGCTCGGCCGGGACATCGGCTACCTGCCGGGCAGCCTGGAAGAGAAGATGAACCCCTGGATGCAGCCCATCTTCGACAACGTGGAGTTCCTGATGAACCTGAGCCGCGCCGACAAGAAGGCGGGCCGGGGCTACCACGAGCTCATCGACCTGGGGCTGATGGAGATCGAGGCGCTCACCTACATCCGCGGGCGCTCCATCCCCAACCAGTACATCATCATCGACGAGGCGCAGAACCTCACCCCCCACGAGGTGAAGACGATCATCACCCGCGTGGGCGACAACACGAAAATCATTCTCACCGGGGACCCGTTCCAGATAGACAACCCCTACGTGGACGCGACCAACAACGGACTCGTTCACGTGGTCAACCGGTTCAAGAATGAGAAGATCGCGGGCCACATCACCATGGCCAAGGGCGAGCGCAGCGCCCTGGCCGAGCTCGCGGCCAACCTCCTCTAGCCCCCTGCGCCGCACGAGGAAGCAGTCATGAAGGCAGAAGACGGTACGGCAGAGGGTGCCCCCCAGGGCACGCAGGGTGACGGCGAGGAGAAGAAGCCGCTCATCGAGTACCCCACCGTCTACACCTTCAAGGTCATGGGGCGGCAGGAGTCGGCGGGGCCGGCGGGGTTCGCCGCGTATGTGCGCGAGCTCTTCCGGTCGCTCATGGGCTCGGAGATCTCCCCGGATTCCATCCAGGAGCAGCCCAGCAGCAAGGGCAAGTACGTGTCGGTGAGCGTGTCGGTGTACCTGCTGTCCGAGGAGCACCGCCGCGCCATTTATGCCCGGCTGCGGCAGGAGCAGCAGGAGCAGCGGGTCGTCTACTACCTTTGAGGGCGGCCCCCGCCCGGACAGGCGGGGGGAATTGGCGATTCCCGGCCACCGGTGTAGAAGGGGCTCCTCATGAGCCCGGCTGAGCCCTTCCCGCTCTACTTCCCTGGTGACGCTCGGCGCCCCTTCAGCTCCGAGATCGCGACCCGCCGCTTCGCGAAGGTGGCGCAATTGGAAGAGGGCGGGCGGGTGCTCGAGCTCGGCTGTGGCCCCTCCGGCCTGGCCAGCGTGGTCCTGGCCCAGGAGTTCGGCTGCTCGGTGGTGGCGGCGGACGCGGACGAGACGCTCCTCATCCACATGCGTGACCGGGTGCGCTCGCTCGGGCTGGACGGCCGGGTCGAGGTGCGGCGCGTGGATCTGCGCAAGCCCGCCTTCCGGGAGGGCGAGTTCGACGCCATCCTCTGTCAGGGCCGGATCTTCCTGGCGCTGGCGGATGCGATGGGCACCTTCCGGCCCCTGCTGGCCCACAACGGCCGGTTGGGCCTCACCTATCCGGTCCGGGTGGGCCGCGTGACGCCCCGCGCCGTGCTCGACTTCTGGGAGCGCCGCCTGGGGGCTTCGTTGCTGCTGCCCCGCGAGCTGCTCCAGCACCTGGCCCTGGCCGGCTTCGAGCCCGAGTCCGTCGAGTCCCTCCAGGACGCCGAGCTGGACACCCTCTACAAGGAGCTGGAGCCCCACCTCGCCAAGGCTCCGGCCGAGCAGGCCACCTGGCTGCGCGAGGAGATCGCCCTGCACCGGGAGAACGGCAAGGCCACCGCGAGCTACGCGTTCGCCGTGGGCCGCCGCCGCGAGCCGGGAGAGAAGCCTCCGGCCGCACGCGATCGCGGGTAGTTGGGTTGGGTGGACTGACCCTCACCCCGGCCCTCTCCCAGAGGGAGAGGGAGGAAGAGGGGAGGGCGGGGTGCTTGCTCAGTGCACCGCGCCGTGGAAGTCCAGCAGCTCCACCGTCTCGGGCGCCACGCTCAGCTTCACGTCGTCGCGGTAGCCCGCCGCGTCGCCACCCACGTGGAAGGGCATGGGCCGGGCGAAGCGGATGTGCACGTCCTGGGCGTAGAAGTCGTGGATGCCCTCGGGGAACCAGCGGCCCGCCCACAGCTTCGGCAGGTTCGCCAGCACGCTGGTGGCGTGCAGCTGACCCAGGCGCAGGTGCATCATCCCCCGGCGCTCGCCCGCGAACGGGAACATCCGGAAGCCGTACCCGTAGAAGGGCATCGTCGCCGCCGCCGCCATCATCAGCTTGCCCTGGAAGATGCGCTGCCCCGGGGCGATGGGCGCGCCCACCGGGTTGCCCTGCGGCCCCACCCGGTACGCCTCTCCGGCCTGGCCGTTGATGATCTCGCACTCCACCCACGTCGGGTTGGACAGGTAGTGCGGCACCGTCTTCAGGGCCACCGCCGAGAAGTAGCCGCCCGGGCCCGACAGCATCTTCTTGAGCAGCCCGCCGCGGCCCAGGTTGTCCTTCACCCAGAGGAAGTCGTTGAGCAGCTTCCCATCCACGCCCATGCCCGCGAACGGCGTGCGCATGCCCTCCACCATCAGCAGATCCATCCGCCGGTGGCTGGGGACCTCGCCCGCGCGCGCGCGCACCACGTCCTGCAGGATGCCGTCCGCGCCAGCGCCGGCGTTCACGTACGTGGCCAGGCCGTTGCCCGTGCCCAGCTTCAGCACGCCGAAACGCGGCGCGCGCTTGCCGGCGAAGCGGCCCCGCGGCTCCAGCTGGCGGAACACCTCGCTCACGAAGCCCTGGAACGTCCCGTCACCGCCACCCGTGAACACCATGGGGTAGTTGCGCTCCAGCACCGTCTGGACGATGCGGCGGCAGTCCAGCTCCGAGCGCGACAGGAAGAGATCCTGCTCCGGCACCACGTGTGAGAGGGACTTCACCAACTGTGCGTCCACCCGGCGGGCGTTGGCGTTGAGCAGCACCGCGACCTTGTGCTCGGGCGCTCCGGCGACGGACGGATTCTGGCGCGTATCCACGGACCGAAGTGGCTGTACCAGCATGAGGCTGCCTCCAGGGGGGGTTGGGGCGTCGGGCTGCCTCAGTGCACATTTTCAGCCAAGAGCTGACGCGAGGCGTTATCTCCCCCCTGTCTCAATGGTTCCGGGGGGTTGGCGCGTCAGCTACTGATCGGATGCCTGGCGGGTTGCCACGCGCGGGTGGCGGAGGTGGAGAGCGCGTTACGCACCGTGGCGTGCCGGTGGCGAGCACGTGACGCATCTTGACGCGGTTTGACACCCCGGGGTGGGTGGTTACGTTGGTCACACATCGGAAGCAATCGACGGTTTCTCGATATTTTCCTCAGTCATTTCGGGAGGTTACACACCGTGGGCAAGATTATCGGCATCGACCTGGGCACCACCAACAGCGTGGTGGCGATCATGGAGGGTCGCGAGCCCAAGGTTCTCACCAACGAGGAAGGCGCCCGCACCACGCCCTCGGTCGTCGCGTTCGCGAAGGATGGGGAGCGGCTGGTGGGGCAGGTGGCCAAGCGTCAGGCCATCACCAACCCCGAGCGGACCATCTACTCCATCAAGCGCTTCATGGGCCGGCGGTACGAGGAGACCACCGAGGAGGCGAAGCTCGTCCCCTACAAGGTGGTGCGGGGTCCGCACGGTGACGCGCGGGTGGAGGTGGACGGCAAGCAGTACAGCGCGCCGGAGATTTCCGCGCAGGTGCTGCTCAAGCTCAAGCGCGCCGCGGAGAACTACCTGGGCGAGAAGGTGACGGAGGCGGTCATCACCGTCCCGGCGTACTTCAACGACGCCCAGCGCCAGGCCACCAAGGACGCCGGTGAGATTGCCGGCCTCACGGTGCGGCGCATCGTGAACGAGCCGACGGCGGCGGCGCTCGCGTACGGCCTGGACAAGAAGAAGGACGAGAAGATCGCCGTCTATGACTTCGGCGGCGGCACGTTCGACATCTCCATCCTGGAGGTGGGCGAGAACGTGGTCGAGGTGCTCGCCACCAACGGTGACACGCACCTGGGCGGCGACAACATCGACCACACGCTGATGGACTGGCTCATCGGCGAGTTCAAGCGCGACAACGGCATCGACGTCTCCAAGGACAAGATGGTCATCCAGCGCCTGAAGGAGGCGGCGGAGAAGGCGAAGATCGAGCTGTCCTCCACGATGGAGACGGAGATCAACCTGCCGTTCCTCACGGCGGATGCCACCGGTCCCAAGCACCTGAACGTGCGCCTGACGCGGGCCAAGTTCGAGGCGATGATCGACAACCTCGTCGAGCGCTCGCTGGAGCCGTGCCGCAAGTGCCTGAAGGACTCGGGCGTGGACCTCAAGGACCTCAACGAGGTGGTCCTCGTGGGCGGCTCCACGCGCATCCCGAAGGTGCAGGAGGCGGTGAAGCGGCTGTTCGGCAAGGAGCCGAACCGCTCGGTGAACCCGGACGAGGTGGTGGCGGTGGGCGCGGCGGTGCAGGCCGGCGTGCTCGCGGGCGAGGTGAAGGACATCCTGCTGCTGGACGTCACCCCGCTGTCGCTGGGCGTGGAGACGCTGGGCGGCGTGATGACCAAGCTCATCGAGCGCAACACCACCATCCCCACGCGCAAGTCGGAGACGTTCTCCACGGCGGCGGATGGTCAGACGCAGGTGGAGATCCACATCCTGCAGGGCGAGCGCGAGATGGCCGGTGACAACCGGAGCCTCGGCCGCTTCCACCTGACGGGCCTGCCCCCGGCGCCGCGCGGCGTGCCGCAGATCGAGGTGACGCTGGACATCGACGCCAACGGCATCCTGAACGTCAACGCCAAGGACAAGGCGACGGGCAAGGAGCAGAAGGTCACCATCACCCACTCCTCCGGTCTGGCGAAGGATGAAGTGGAGAAGATGGTCAACGCGGCCAAGGAGAACGAGACCGCGGACAAGGCCCGGCGCGAGCTGGTGGAGGTGAAGAACCAGGCCGAGTCCCAGGCGTACAACGCGGAGAAGATGATCAAGGATAACCGCGAGAAGCTGTCTCCGGACGCGGTGTCGACGCTCGAGTCGGCGGTCAAGGCGCTCAACGAGGTGCGTGAGGGCCAGGACAAGGACGCCATCAAGGCGGCGTTGGATCGCCTGCAGCAGGCCAGCTACAAGGTGGCCGAGGAGATGTACAAGGCCACCGGTGGCGCGCCGGGCGCTGAGGCTCCGCCTCCGGGAGCCGACGCGGGTGCGCCGGGCGCGGCTCCGGGCAGCTCGGCCAAGCCGAAGGACGACGTGGTGGACGCCGAGTTCCGCCAGTCGTAAGGCCGCCTCTGGCGAGCCACCCTCACGAATCCCTCCCTCTCCCCCCGGGAGAGGGCCGGGGTGAGGGTATCAGGACCTGGGGTTGAACCCCGCGGAAGGGCCGGTGCTCCCAAGAGGGAGTATCCGGCCCTTCTGTTTCATTCGCGCTCAGTGGGCTCCACCCGATATGAATGGAGCCAACGCGAGGAGACCCATGAACGCGCTGACGACGACGCCCCCGGGACATGACGTCATCCTGTACGACGGGCATTGCCGCCTGTGCATCGGGGCCGCGAAGCAGTTCCAGCGGCTGTTGGGCGGCCACGGTACGCAGTTGCGCTCGTTCCGGGAGGAGGGCGTCCTGGCGGAGTACCCCGGCATCCCGCTCGAGCGGTGCGAGCAGGGGATCCAGCTCATCCAGGGGGATGGGCGGATCTTCGAGGGCGCCGAGGCCGTGGTGCAGGCGCTGGGGCGCAGGCCGGCCGGCAAGCTGCTCTTCGTCTACTACGTGCCGGGGCTGAGGCAGCTCGCGGACTGGCTGTATGGGCTCGTTGCCCGCTACCGCTTCCGCATCGCGGGGCGGGCCTGCCCGGACGGTGCGTGCGCCGTGCACTACAAGTAGGGGTCGCCGAGCCCTTCTAATGGGGGCGGGGTGGGGGCTACGATGCGCCTCCCGTGATCCACCCGCCCACGCCCGTCCCACCCCAGGCCGCGCATGCCTTCCGCCACTTCTTCCAGGAACTGCGCGAGGCCTACCTCGAGCGTGAGACGCTCTTCACCCAGATCGAGCTGGCGCTGCTGTGCCGGGAGCACGTGCTCGTCGTCGGACCTCCGGGAACGGCCAAGAGCGCCATCGCCTCGGCGGTGCTCGGCCGCATCCTCGACGAGAAGACGGGGCAGCCCTCGCTCTTCGCCAAGCAGATCGCCGAGTCCACGGTGCAGACGGACCTCATTGGCCCGGTGGACTTCAAGGTGCTCACCGAGACGGGCCGCACCGAGTTCATCACCGAGGACGGCATGCTGGGTGCCACCCACGCCTTCCTCGACGAGGTGTTCGACGGGCGCGACATGCTCCTGCGCTCCATCCTCAACGTCCTGCACGAGCGCGAGCTCAAGCACGGGCGCCGGGTGACGAGCGGGCGCATCGAATGCGCCATCATGACGAGCAACCGCTACCTCTCGGAGGTGCTGGCGCGCTCGCCGGAGCTGCTGCTGGCCTTTGCGGACCGGCTTAGCTTCATCTCCTTCGTGCCCAAGTCCTTCGCCCGGCGGCCCAGCCGCGCGGCCATGCTGCACCGCTTCGCCCATGGCATCCGGCCGGACCTGCGCGCGTCCCTCACCCTGCAGCAACTGGACGTGCTCCAGGCGGCGGTGGAGCAGGTGACGGTGGGCAGCCACCTGCTCGAGGCCATCGAGCTGCTCACCGACGAGCTGGAGCGCGCGCTCACGGCCCAGGTGTCCAAGCTGCCCGACTACGTGCCCACCAAGTACTTCTCCCAGCGCTCGGTGGTGAAGGCGCTGTGGGCCCTCAAGGCCGCGGTGGTGAGGGATCAGCTCTACCGCCGCCCGGACCGGCCACTCGAGGCCACCGTGGAGGACCTGGACGCCCTGCGCTGGTTCTTCCTGCTCGGCGGGCCCCAGGCGGAGGAGGTCGAGGCGCTCCTCAAGGTGGCGGTGGATCCACGCGAGCGCGCGCAGTTGGAGATCGTCCGCATCGAGCAGAAGGCCTTCGACGCGGCGCTGGCCAAGGTGAAGGCGGAGCTGGGCACGGGCGTGGATCGCGAGGCGGCTTCGCTCGGCTCGGCCGACGAGCTCAAGGCGGTGGAGGCGCTCGCGCGCAACTTCCAGCCGGGCATTGTCACCACCACGGCGCAGCGCCTGCGCGCCAAGCTCGTCCCGGGCCCGCGCCATCCGGACAACCGGGTGGCCCTGCTGGGAGCCGCGCGGGGACTGCTGTCGGTGGTGGAGCAGCGCATGACGCGCGGTCCCATCGAGGGCGCCGAGGCCCGGGCGGGGACGGCCATGTTCACCGCGCTCTCGGAGACGGTGGAGCTGTGCCACCAGGTGACGGAGCTGCGCCAGCGGCTGCCCGCGCTGAGTGACGCGGTGTCCCGATTCCTCCTGCAGGCGCTCGAGCTGATCGCGCTCAACGCCGAGAGCCTCGCCTTCGACGAGACGGTGAAGCTGGATACGCTCGGTAGCTTCACGGACAACGTCTCCGACGAGCTGGGCCGGGTGGGCGAGCTCCTGGCGCTGCTCGCCGAGGGCAGTTCGAGCGTGGTGGCTCGGCTGCGGGCCGCGGGGGCCGAGGCACGCGGCCGGGCCGTGGCCGCCCTGCGCCAGCGCGCGACGAGTGCCTACCCGGGGACGCGCGGCCGGAGGGATCCGCTCGATGCCCTCGCGGCGGATTCGCGACAGCTGTCCCAGCTCGAGCAGGCCCTGTGCAAGCTGGACCCCGCCCAGCGTGGCCTCAAGCAGGAGCTGCTGCAGCCGATCGGCTCGGCCTACGCCAAGGACGTGCTGACCACCACGCCCTTCGAGCGCATCGACCAGTTCTCGCGCACGGTGCAGACGGTGGCGGAGAACCTGCGGCGCGAGGGCCTGGCCCCCGAACCCGTCCTCGCCGAGTGCAGGGAGATCCTCGAGGGGCGTCTGCGCGAGTACGTGCGGAACATCGGCCGCGAGGTGGCGAGCCCTCCGCCGGCCCCCCAGGCCGCCGTCAGCGGCGAGGCCTACAACTTCTACCGGGGCGACTTCTCCACGCAGATCCGGGATGGCGAGTACGCCTCGTTGCTCGGGCTGGACGGGCAGCTCGCCTTCGCTCGGCCCGACTCCGCCACGTCCTTCCTGTCCAATGAGATCCGCGACGCGGTGGCCCGGGTGGAGCTGGCCTTCGTGCAGACGCGCCTCAAGTACCTGCGCAGCTGGCTCACCCAGCTCCTCACCGACCTGCCGGCTCCCAAGACCGTCCAGCGCCGCCCCCAGGCGGATCAGATCTTCGATCGCCTGGTGAAGAGCCGTTTCCCGCTGCTCGCGCTCAAGGAGGGCGAGCTGGTGCGCATCAAGGGCATGCTCGATGTGCTGATCGCCGTCTCCGGCGAGCTGGGCGAGAGCGCGCGCAAGCTGGACAACGTGCGGCGCGGCATCGACGACGACTTCACCCGCTTCAGCAAGGAACTGCTGGATAAGCGGGCCTCGCTGTGAGGAGGTGCTGACGCGTGCTCGCCTCGCGGCTCTCACGCCTGCGGCTCCGGTTGGACGCGCTCCAGGGAGCGCCGTCCCAGGCCGAGGGCTTGCGGGGTTGGTGGCTCGGGCTCACCGCCCCGGCCGAGGTGGACCTGTCCCTGCCCACCCTGACGGCGCTGGATCGGGCCATGGAGCGGGTGGGGGTGCACACCCTCGCGGACGCGCGGCTGCTGCTCGAGCTGGGCGTGCGCAAGGGCAGGGTGGGTGACCTGTCCACGGGCCTGAAGACCCGGGCCCAGGAGACCCTGGAGGAATTCGAGCGGACGCTCGACGCGGTGGAGAAGATGTTCCGGGTGGGCCGGTCGCCTCCGGGGGCGCGCACGGCGCTGGAGCGCGGCTTCGTCCGGCTCACGCGGGTGCTGCGTGTGGCGGATCTCTTCATGTTCCCCACGCCTCCGCCCACCGGGGAGGGCACCTTCGAGATCTTCGCGCGGCCCGGTCCCGTCTGGAACGACCGGGTGGCGCCGAGTACGGCCCGCATGGCCGTGGCCGAGTTCCTCGCGCAGCGGGCGCGCTCCAACGTGGATGATCTGGTCCAGAAGCGGCGTGACCTGGACGTGGCCCACGAGATCCTCCTGCGCATCGGCATGGAGCACGATCGTGACCGGGGCGTGGCCCTGCGCAGCGAGGTGTCCCAGGCGCGTGAGCGGGTCCGGGAGCAGCCGGCGGCGCGCTCCCTGGATGCGTTGGTGCAGGAGGTGCGGCACACCGCGAGCAGGGATCCCCAGATGGCGTGGCGCTCGCTCCGAGGCCTCTACGAGCGCGCGCTGGAGGCGAACGACGCCCCGTTGGCGGAGGCCGCCCGCGCGGCACTCGCGCCACTGATGCCCAACAAGCAACCCCTGCGGGCCATGCTGGAATCCGCCGAGCGGGATGACCTGACGCGCTGGTTCGGCGAGAAGCCCCCCGCGCACGAGGGCCCCAACGGTCTGCGCGAGCCCCCCAAGGCCTCCACCGCGGATGAGCTGCTCGCGGATCTGGCCTTCTCCCTGGAGCCCGAGCAGCTCTCCGCCTTCGAGCTGGCGTCGGGCTGCGGCCGCTACTTCGACGTGGAGGACGCGCTCACCGAGGAAATCGTCGAGATGAACACCCGCAAGGTGCGCCCCGTGCCCCGGCGGGTGCCGTACCCCACCCAGAACATGACGTTCGAGCGCACGGGTGGTCTGCACGAGGTGCACAACTTCGTCATCTCGGACCCGCGCATGGTGCTGTACGACCTGGCCGGCCACAGCCAGACGGTGCGCGCCTACCTGGAGGATGAGCCGCCTCCCCAGCCCAAGAAGATGAAGCGCACCGCCGTGCGCGTGTACGTGTGTGACGCCTCGGGCTCCATGCACGGCGCCCGGGCCCGCTTCCGCGACGCCATCATCATCGCCGAGCTCAACAACCTCCGCGTGAAGGCCCGCAAGGGCGAGCCGTTCGATCCGCTCTACTTCTCCTTCTTCAACGACATCCCCACCGAGCTGGCCCGCGTGGACACCGCCCGCGAGGCCACCCGGCAGATCGAGAAGCTCTTCCGGGACTCGCCCGCCGAGGGCCAGACGGACATCTCCCTCGCGCTCATGTCCGCCTTCGAGTCCATCCGTTCCGCGCAGGGGAGGGATCCGTACCTCGCCCGCGCCACGGTGGTGCTCATCACCGATGGCGAGGACCGCGTCGACCTGGAGCTCATCCGCCGCACCCGCGCTCCCATGGACGCGCTGGACATCTCGCTCAGCTTCATCTCGCTCGGCGAGGAGAACCCGGACCTCAAGTCGCTCGTGATGGAGCAACGGGCCCGGGGCGGCCGCGCCTTCTACCACCACCTCTCCGACCAGGAGATCCAGTGGGCGCGCACCGAGTTCGACAGCCCCTGGCGCACCCTCCTGCCGCAGGACGTGCCCGTCACCCCGGAGGCCGTCGAGGCGCTCGCGCCCCACCTCCAGGCCCTGGAGGCCCTCGCCGCAGGACGCACGCTTTCCTCCGCGCCCGTGGCCTCCGAGGTCTCGTTCGACGCGCTCTTCCCGGAGGCCGAGCGGCTCTCCGGACAGAAGGTGGCGGAGGCCCCCGGCCCCGAGGTGCTCGCCCGCGTGGCCGACATCCTCGAGGCCATCGTGGAGGCCGCCGCGCTCGCCCCCGCGGATCGCCGTCCCACCGAGGGACTCTTCCTCCTGCAGCACCTGCTCGGGGTGTACCAGATTCCCCCGGCCCGCTATCTCGCCGCGCTCGCCACGGGAGGTTCAGAGGTGCACGAGCGCCTCGCACGTGTCCGCCTCCTCTGCCGCCCGTTCGAGTAGGCTGACGCCAGTCATGTTCTTCGACTGGTTTCGCAAGAAGAAGACGCCCAAGAAGCCTCAGCGGCCCACGGATCCGCTCGCGGCCTTCGATCAGCTCATCGAGGACCTGGAGCGCCAGGGCGCCGAAATCCGCAAGTCCGCCGCCACGCTGCTGGCGCTCCGGGGCGACCTCGCCCGCTCCGAGGATCGCTACGTCAAGCGGGTGCAGGAACTCGCGAAGCGGAAGGCCCTGGCGGACGAGCAGGGGGATGGGAAGATCTCCGCGACGCTCGAGCGCGACCGCTCGCAGGCCGAGTCCCTGCTGAACACCACGCGCGAGTCGCTCGTCCGAGCCGAGCAGGACGGCAAGCTGCTGCTGGAGGCCGCCGCGGATCTCGGCAACCGGGTGGCCGAGCTCCGCATCGAGCGCGAGAGTGCCTCCGCCCGGCTCGCGGTAGGAGGGCTCGTCTCCACGGCCCTGCAGGAGCAGGTGGAGCGCTTCGAGAAGGTGCTCGCGGTGGATGCCGCACGGGACGAGGTGGAGCGGGCCCATGCGCTCGCGGACATCTACCGCGAGGAGCGTGGCGAGGCCGTGAAGCCGGGTTGACCCCAGGAGGGACGCGATGGGCTGCTGCCACTACCACCCCGTTGGCGAGGGCTGCGACAGCGCCTTCACCGTGGACACCTCACGCATCACCTTCGGCCGCGGCTGCCTGGCCGAGGTGGGTGACCGGGCGAGGGCGCTCGGGATGAAGCGCGTGCTGCTGTTCTCGGACGAGCGGCTGGCCCGGCTGCCGCACTTCGAGAAGGTGCGCCAGTCGCTGCTCGCCGCCGGGCTGGACGTCGCCGTCTACACGGATGTCCACGTCGAGCCCACCGACCGCTCGTTCCTGGAGGCGGCGCGGTTCGCCTCGGAGGTCCGGCCGGATGGCTACGTCTCCCTGGGGGGCGGCTCGGTCATCGACACGTGCAAGGCGGCCAACCTCTACGCCACGCATCCCGCCGGCTTCCTGGCCTACGTCAACGCGCCCGTGGGAGATGGGCGCCCGGTGCCCGGCCCCCTCAAGCCGCACATCGCCTGTCCCACCACCTCGGGCACCGGCAGCGAGGTCACCGGCATCACCATCTTCGACCTGCTCTCGATGGCCGCGAAGACCGGCATTGCCTCGCCCGCGCTTCGGCCCACCGAGGCGCTCATCGACCCGGACTGCACCGAGACCCTGCCCGGTGAGGTGGTCGCCGCCAGTGGGCTGGACGTGCTGTCCCATGCGCTGGAGTCCTATACCGCGCGGCCGTACGTGCGCCGTCCCGCTCCGCCCCGGCCGAGCCTGCGGCCCATGAGCCAGGGCGCCAACCCGTGGAGCGATCTCGGCTGCCGCGAGGCGCTGCGCCTGATGGGTCTGTACCTCGAGCGCGGGGTGAAGGATGCGCGGGACCACGAGGCCCGTGAGCAGTTGATGTGGGCCTCTACTCTGGCGGGTATCGCCTTTGGGAACGCCGGGGTGCACGCGCCGCACGGCATGGCCTACGCCGTGGCCGGACTGGTGCGCGACTTCCGGCCCTCGGGCTACCCGGACGGAGAACCTCTGGTTCCGCATGGCATGGCCGTCATCGTCAATGCCCCGGCCGTGTTTCGCTACACCGCCGAGGTCAGCCCCGAGCGCCACCTGGAGGCCGCGCAGCTCCTGGGCGCGGACGTGCGCGGCGCCACGCCCGGTGATGCCGGCGAGGTGCTCGCGGGCAGGCTCATCCAGATCATGCGCGCCGTGGGCATCCCCAATGGCCTCGGTGGGGTGGGCTACTCCGACGCGGACCTGGCCGCCCTCACGGAAGGGGCCTACCCGCAGCAGCGCCTGCTTCAGAACGCTCCCCGCGAGATGACGAAGCCCGTCCTCACCGGCCTGTTCCGCCAGGCGCTGCGCTACTGGTAACCGAAGCAGGGGCAACCGCCATGTCCGACGTCGAGACCTCCGACCGCTACCGCTACTTCCTGCCCATCACCACCCGTTGGATGGACAACGACGCCTACGGTCACATCAACAACGTCACGTACTACAGCTACTTCGACACCGTCGCGAACCACTACCTCATCCACGAGGGCGGCCTGGACATCGTCACCAGCCCCATCATCGGACTCGTCGTGGAGTCCCGGTGCTCCTACAAGGCCCCGCTCGCGTACCCCGACCGCCTGCGCGCGGGCCTGCGCGTGGACAAGCTCGGGAACCGCTCCGTGACCTACGGCATCGGCATCTTCAAGGAAGGCGAGGAGCAGGCCGCCGCCCACGGTTACTTCGTGCACGTGTTCGTGGACCGGCAGAACCGGAAGGCCGTGCCCATGCCCGAGCGGATGCGGGAGGCGCTTGCGCGGATCTCCGTGGTCTGAGCGCGGAGACGCGGGAGCTCGGTGGGGCACAACCTGGGGGCCGGATACCCTCACCCCGTCCCTCTCCCGGGGGGAGAGGGGATGACGCGCGGTTTTGACGCGCGGTTTTGACGCGCGGTTTTGACGCGCGGTTTTGACGCGCGGTTTTGACGCGGGGGGTTATGTGCGCCGCGCCGTCTGGTGCAGCTCCAGCACGATGTTGCCACCCTTGAAGAGCCTCACCGCTCCCGAGGTCTGGCTCACCACCAGCGCGATGCACTTCGTCGTCGATGTGATGCTCGCCGCCGCCGCGTGCCTCGCTCCCAGCCCCAGCGGAATCTTCACCGCCTCGTCCGAGGCCGACAGGTAGCGCCCCGCCGCCAGCACCACCCCGTCCTCTCGAATCACGAACGAGCCGTCCAGCACCGAGAAGTTCTTGATGGCCTCGCGGATCTTCGGATCCAACACGTTGCGCTCGGCCTCCGACAGACCCTGGAACGGGTTGATCGTCATCTGCCGGCTCTTCTCCATCACGCTCGTGTGGTCCCCGATCGTGATGATCGTCCCGATGGGATGGCCCTCGAAGCCCTCCTGGCCCACTTGCAGCGCCAACTGGATGAGCGCGTCCACCACCTGCGAGTTGAACTCGTCCCCCAGCTTCACGCCTTCGATCGTCAGCCGGTCGTCCAGCGAGCCCCCGATGCGCATCTGCATCAACGTGTCTGGCGAGCGGCCCAGCTTGCCCGTCATGCACAGCACCAGGTCGCCCTCCTTGAAGGCCCCCTGGGAGAGCGCGGACACGAGCGCTACCTTCACCCGCTCGGTGCGGGAGTAGTCGTAGGCCGGTATCACCAGCGCCTTCTGTTTAGTAGCCAACAACTCCTCGGCGATCCGGGGAGAAGTCACCGCGTAGACGAGCTTGCGCTTCGCGAGCTGCCGGCGCAGGTCCTCGGGCGGGATGGGCACGTCGCTGATGTAGAGGAAGTGGTCCACGTCCCCCTTCCCAGCGAGCGAGAGGGCAGCTCGCAGGAACTCCCGGTCGAATTTCGAGGCATCGCTCATTGGGTACGACCTCGCCGCCTGTTTCCATGAAGTGAATCCGGGTCTCCTTGACACCGGACCGCACGTGAATAAAGCTTTCCGGCCCTTTTTTACGGGGTGTTGGGCCCATTTCCCCGCAGCACGGGAGCCTAAGGCTGTGAACCAGAAAGATCTCAAGCGTTACAAGAAGATGCTCGAGGACAGCAAGACGAGCCTGCTGGAGAGCGCCAAGAAGACGCTGGTGGAGGAAGCCAGCTTCGATACCGATGATCTCCCCGACGAGATCGACCAGGCCTCCTCCGAGTACGCTCAGTCGATGGTGTTCCGCCTGCGCGACCGGGAGAAGTTCCTGCTGCAGAAGATCGAGCGCGCCCTGGGCCGCATCGAGGACGGCACCTTCGGCATCTGCGAGCGGTGCGAGGAAGAGATCTCCCCCAAGCGGCTGGAGGCGCGGCCTGTCACCACGCTCTGCATCCGCTGCAAGGAGGAGCAGGAGAAGAAGGAGAAGTCCTACGGCTGAGAGGCCGTGGTAGGGCAGGGGCGCTCCCCCCACGCACGGGCCCGCGTGAAAGCGCTCCTGCCGCTCGTCAGGCCGCCAGTTGGATCTCCACCCGGAGCAGCTGGCGGCCGATGAGGAAGTGGTCCCCGTTGTCCACGAACACCGGACCCGTCAGCCGGATGAACGTGCCGTTGGACGAACCCACGTCCCGCACCCGCAGACGGTCCTGCTTCACACTCAGCAGCGCGTGACGCCCCGAGACGAAGCCGTCCGTAGGGAAGCTGATCTCCCCCTGCTCGCGCCCCAGCTGGTTGTCGCCTTCCTTCAGCGGGAAGGCCGCCCCGCGCAGCCCACCCTCCAGAATCTGCACCAGCCGCAGCCGGTAGCCCGGATCCGTCGAGCCCCAGATGTGGGCGCCGCCCGGACCCACCGCCGCCGCGGGGATGGGCTCGAGCACCAGCCGCTGCCGTCCCAGGCGCAGCTCTCCGCCCACCGGCAGCTCGCGCTCCTGGCGCAGGCGCACGAAGACGCCATTGGCGCCTCCCACGTCCTCCACCGCCAACCTGCCTCCCGAGAAGAAGAAGCGCGCCTGCTCGGGCATGATGAAGGGGTCATCCGTCAACGTCAGGTCCCCCTGGGGGCCGCAGGTGAGGGTGTCCCCCGTCATCCGCACCACCGACTCGGGGCCGCCATCCGCCCGGACCACCCGGAGGGCCACCTGGGGCCTGGCGGCCAGCTTCGGCGCGGCCATCACCATGGTGCCCGAGCGCATGGGCGAGCCACAGGCATGGCAGGTGGAGGCGTTATCGGGGTTCTCGGCGTCGCAACGGGGGCAGTAGGAGGCCATGGCGGGCAGAGGTACATATCAAGCCCGGCCAGGGGTTGCTCGGGCGCTGAACATTGCCCGTCCACCTTGCGGGCGACCCGATGCTCGTGGGAAGTTCGGGGGCCAACACCCGATTCCTGCATTCCGGGATACCCCCCTTGCATTGCCCCAGCTGCGGCGCTGACGCCGGTGACGCCTCGAAGTATTGCCCCTCCTGCGACTCCCCCCTCTCGCGTGGGGAGCCGGAGGAGTACATCGGGCGCACCATCGCCCAGAAGTACCAGGTGGAAGCCCTCATCGGTGAGGGCGGCATGGGCAAGGTGTACCGTGCCCGCCAGGTGGCCCTGGACAAGCTCGTGGTGCTCAAGGTGCTGCGCCACACACTCCTGGGCGATGACCGCACCGTCGCCCGCTTCAAGCGCGAGGCCAAGGCCGCCAGCCGCCTCAACCACCCCAACTCCATCAGCATCCTCGACTTCGGCATCGCCGAGGACGGCGCGCTCTTCATCGCGATGGAGTTCGTCCCGGGGCAGGACCTGCACACCGTGCTCAGCAAGGACGGTCCGCTCCCCGAGCAGCGCATCGTCCGCATCGTCAGCCAGGTGCTCTCCGCCCTCTACGACGCGCACAACGCCGGCGTCATCCACCGGGATCTCAAGCCCGAGAACATCATGGTGGAGCAGCGCCGCAACGAGCCGGACTTCGTGAAGGTGCTCGACTTCGGCATCGCGAAGATCCAGGACTCCGAAGGGGAGGGGCCCGCCCTCACGCGCACCGGCTTCGTCTGCGGCACCCCCGAGTACATGTCCCCCGAGCAGGCCCGCGGCGGCTCGTTGGATCACCGCTCGGACCTGTACGCCGTGGGCGTCATCCTCTACCAGCTCCTCACCGGCCGGCTGCCCTTCGAGTCCGACTCGGCCGTGGGCTACGCCACCAAGCACCTCACCGAGGAGCCGCTTCCGCCGTCGCGCAAGCGCTCGGACATCCGCGTGTCGCCCGCCATGGAGCGGCTCATCATGCGGGCCCTCTCGAAGAGCCCGGATGACCGGCCCCAGGACGCCGAGGCCTTCAAGGCCGAGCTGGTCGCCGTGGAGAAGGAGCGCGAGCGCCGTTCCAGCGCCTCGCCGGCCGTCCGCCGCAGCGGGGCCGCCCAGGGTGTGCTCGCGCCGC
Source organism: Archangium sp. Cb G35 (assembly GCF_001896145.1). Classification (NCBI taxonomy): domain Bacteria; kingdom Pseudomonadati; phylum Myxococcota; class Myxococcia; order Myxococcales; family Archangiaceae; genus Archangium; species Archangium sp. Cb G35. Next base: position 531,417 of record NZ_MPOI01000007.1, on the reverse strand, counting down.
TGCCGCGCAGGGCCACGCCGCCTCCCACCGGGGTGAGCACGGAGGTCACCGACCCGGGTTGGGGCGGTGAGTCCGATGCCACCGTACGCGCCATGCCCGAGCGCATGCAGCCCGAGCGGATGCCGCCCGGCGCCGCCCTGGCCCGGGCCTCGGCGGAGCGCACGCAGCTCGCCCCTCCGAACCGGCCCGCGCCGGAGCGCGAGCGGCCCCACCCGGCGCCCCTCGCCGCCGTGCGGTCCGCGACCGATCGTTTCCCCCCGGAGCGGCCCCCGCTCGAGCGCGCCACCACCGAGCGTTCCCTCGTGGAGCGCTCGCCAGCGCCCACCGTCAACTCGGCGATCATGCACGACAAGACGGAGGCCCTCGTCGCCACCATCCCGGAAGCGGGCGGCGGCTTCGGCTTCCTCAAGGCCTTCGTCCTCACCCTGGCGCTGGTGACGATCGGCCTGGTGGCCTGGTGGATGTACACGAACTGGCAGAACCAGTCGCAGGAGCAGCCCTTCGTCCCGCCGAAGAACGCCCCCATCCCGGGACAGGAGTCCGGAGCCTATGTGCCCGCTCCGAGCGCGCCGCTGTACGAGCAGGACTTTCCGAACGACAAGCGCAACCCCCGGGAGGCGCAGCGGCGGCAGCAGGCCGGTTACGCCGCCTTCAAGCGTGGCGACTTCGAAGCGGCCGCCACCGAGTACTCGGCCGCCTTCGCCGCGGCTCCGTCTCCGGAGCTGTCGCTGATTCTGGGCGAGATGTACTGGGCGCTCGAGAAGCACGACGAGGCGCGCGCCTGGTGGAAGCGCCACCTGCGCGACCTGCCTGCTTCCCAGGCTCGCGCCACCCTGTTGAGCAAGGAGCCGCAGCTGGCCTCGGCGGCCGGGAGCCGCTAGCCCCCGGCCCGCGCCTCAGCCCATCAACTCCACCTGGACGATGTGCTGGCCCAGGCGCACGCGATCCCCGGGGCGCAGCGGCCGATCCACCGACGCGGCGATGCGCACGAAGGTGCCGAGGCCTCCAGAGAGGTCGCGCAACTGGGCACCGGCGGGCGTGAAGCTCAGCTCGCAGTGCCGGCCGGCCATTCCGTCTTCCTGCGGGTAGGTGAAGTCGCAGTTGGCCTGGCCGATGGTGAGCAGCGGCGCGGACGTCACCACCGTGCGGCCGCTGCGGCCACCCACCAGGACTTCCTCGACGCCGTACACCCCCTGCCCGGGAGGGACGGGGGCTCCGTAGACGGTAGGGCGCCCGGCGAGGGGTGGCGGGGCCTCGAGCTTGCCGAGGAACCGGAAGAGGCGCTGGCCCGCACTGAAGAAGGACATGGGCGGGATCGTCTCGGCACCGGGGATGGTGACGTAGACGCCCGAGGCGCTGGACTCATCGCGCACATGCAGCACGTTGTCCTTGATGAGGAAGGTGGCGTGCTGGGGGGAGACGAAGACGTCTTCCGCGAAGAGGATGGCCCCGCGCGTCCGGCCCACGCTGCAGCCGGTGACGGGCAGCTTGAAGCGCTGGCCCCGGGTGGCTCCAGCGACCACGGCCAACCCGAAGCGGGAGGCGGCGGGGACGGGACGGGCCGCCGAGGCGGGCGCGGCGGCCGGCTTGGGCGCGGCCACGGGAGGCGCCGAGGGGGGCACGGCGGGGCGCGTCAGGGGCAGGGGCGCCGCCGGGGAGCGGGGCGCGGCCACGCCGGGCGCGGCGCGGGTGGCCAGGGGGATGCCTCCAGCGGACGCCACGGGGGGTGGGGTACGGGAGGAGGCCGGACGGAGACCAGGCGGGGACTCGGGCGAACGGCCGAGCCCTGGGGGCACCCGGGACGTCCCCGGGCCAGGCTTGCCCGCGGCGGAGGCGGGCGGGGTCCTCGAAGGTGGCGGCTTCGCCGTGGCCGGCGCCTCGCTCAGCGAGGTGCCGCAACTCGCGCAGACCTCGGCGCGAGGGGGGTTGTAGCCGTCACAGTTCGGGCAGACCACGGCAAGGGCGGACAGCAGGAGCTGTGACATGGGCAGATCGACTCTAGGAGTGGCTGTAACGCCGGGTCAACGAAAGCGAGCCCCGCGCGAATCCCGAGGTTGTGACGTTGCCCCCCCTGGGGGCGGCAGTTAGCATTGCTGACGATTCGATGATTCGCCTCAACGACATCCTCCAGCGGGTTGCCTCCTATCATCCGGACCCCGATCTGGACATCATCAAGAAGGCGTACGTCTACTCGGCCAAGGTTCACCAGGGCCAACTACGCAAGTCGGGAGAGCCTTATCTCATCCACCCCCTGGAGGTCGCTGGCCTCCTGGCGGAGCTGAAGCTGGATGAGGCCTCCATCGTCACGGGCCTGCTCCACGACACCATCGAGGACACGCTCGCCACCTCCGAGGAGCTCACCGAACTCTTCGGCCCCGAAGTCGCCCAGTTGGTCGACGGGGTGACCAAGCTGTCCAAGTTCTCGGCCTCGGCCACGCTCTCCCAGGAGGAGAAGCAGGCGGAGAACTTCCGCAAGATGATCATCGCGATGGCGCAGGACATCCGCGTCATCCTCGTGAAGCTGGCGGACCGCACCCACAACATGCGGACGCTGGATCACATGGCCGAGGAGAAGCAGCGCCGCATCGCCCAGGAGACCCTGGACATCTACGCGCCGCTGGCCAACCGCCTGGGCATCAGCTGGATCAAGACCGAGCTGGAGGATCTGTCCTTCCGCTACGTGAAGCCCCAGGACTTCCTCGCGCTGCAGGACAAGCTCAACAAGCGCAAGAAGGAGCGGGAGAAGTACATCGAGGAGGTCAGTGACCTCATCCAGAGCAAGCTGGAGGAGCGTGGCCTGAAGGGCGACGTGAGCGGCCGCTTCAAGCACGTCTACAGCATCTACAAGAAGATGAAGTCGCAGGGGATCGAGTTCGAGCAGATCCACGACATCATCGCCTTCCGCATCCTCATGCCCGCGGTGCCCAGCTGCTACGAGGCGCTGGGCCTGGTGCACCAGCTGTGGAAGCCGGTGCCGGGACGCTTCAAGGACTTCATCGCCATCCCCAAGCCCAACATGTACCAGTCGTTGCACACGACGGTGGTGGGGCCGCTGGGCGAGCGGATTGAAGTGCAGATCCGCACCCCGGACATGCACAAGGTGGCCGAGGAGGGCATCGCGGCGCACTGGGCGTACAAGGAGGGCAAGGCCCTCACCGTCAGCAAGGACGACGAGAAGTTCGCCTGGCTGCGCCAGCTCATGGAGTGGCAGCAGGACCTCAAGGACCCCAAGGAGTTCCTGGAGACGGTGAAGGTGGACCTCTTCACCGACGAGGTCTTCGTCTTCACCCCGAAGGGGGACGTGAAGAGCCTGCCGCGCGGGGCCACGCCGGTGGACTTCGCCTATGCCATCCACTCGGACGTGGGTGGGCGGTGCGTGGGCGCCAAGGTGAACGGGAAGATCGTCCCGCTGCGCTACAAGCTGAAGAACGGGGACACAGTGGAGGTGCTCACCAGCCCCCAGGCGCACCCGTCCAAGGACTGGCTCACCTTCGTCAAGACGAGCCGGGCCCAGCAGCGCATCCGCGCCTTCATCAAGCAGCAGCAGCGCGAGAAGAGCCTGCAGCTGGGGCGCGAGCTGCTGGAGCGGGAGCTCAAGCGCTACCAGCTCAACTTCAACAAGCTGCTGAAGACCGGCGCGCTGAAGAAGACCTGCGAGGAGCTCGGCTTCCGGGTGGAGGACGATCTGCTGGTGGCCCTGGGCTACGGCAAGGTGGTTCCCAACCAGGTGATTGTCCGCGTGGTGCCGCCGGAGAAGCTGGCGGCCAGCTCGGGTGATGGCAAGTCCACCTCGGCGGAGGCCCAGGCGCAGAGCGGCGGCGGTAGCAGCAGCATGCTGCCGGGGCTGTCGAGGGTCACCGACTTCGCCAAGAAGCTGGTGGGGAAGCAGAACAGCAGCGGAGTCCAGATTGGCGGAGTGGACGACGTGCTGGTGCGCTTCGGACGCTGTTGCAACCCGGTTCCGGGCGATCCCATCGCGGGCTTCATCACCCGGGGCCGGGGCGTGACAGTGCACACGGTGGGCTGCGACAAGGCGCTGGCGACGGATCCCGAGCGCCGCGTGGACGTGTCCTGGGACGTGCGGGGCGACTTCAAGCGCCCCGTCACCCTGCGCGTGCTGACGGCGGACCGGACGGGCCTCCTGGCGGATATCTCCAACACCTTCTCGAAAAAGGGCGTGAACATCTCCCAGGCCAATTGCCGGGCCACGGGGGATGACCGCGCGGTGAACACCTTCGAGGTCATCATCTCCGACCTCAAGCAGCTCACCGATCTGATGCGCACCATCGAGCGTCTGCCGGGCGTCTTCTCCGTCGAGCGCATTTGAGGTGCTGCGGAGGGCCGCGTCACTCCTCTCCCTCTCCCCTCGGGAGAGGGCCGGGGTGAGGGTGCCCGTCACCGTTCTCCACCCGGCGTCCCACCCCTCCAAGGGGTTGGCCGTGCGCCGGGCAGATGCTAGAGCCGCCGCGGACGCGCGGCCGCTCCTGGCCGCCTCGTATCCGAGGTGAACTCATGGCTCGCAAGATTGTGCACTCCGACGACGCGCCCAAGGCGATTGGCCCCTATTCGCAGGCCGTGCAGGTGGACTCCGGGAAGATGACCTTCCTGTCCGGGCAGATCCCCCTGGATCCCAAGACGATGCAGATGGTGGAGGGGGACGTCATCGACCAGGCCGAGCAGGTGATGAAGAACCTGGGCGCGGTGCTGACGGCGGCGGGCCTGGACTTCTCGCACGTGGTGCGCTGCACCATCTTCCTCACGGACCTGGGCGACTTCGCCAAGGTGAACGAGGTCTACGGCCGCTACTTCACCGGGGCGCCCCCGGCTCGCGCCACCGTGCAGGTGGCCGCGCTGCCCCGCGGCTCCAAGGTGGAGATCGACGCCATCGCGGTGTCCTGAGGGAGCACCCGCAAAGAGAAAGGCCGCCGGACCCATTTCGGTCCGACGGCCTTTTTCATTCACCGGAGGCGGGGATTACTTCTGGTCCGCCGCGACGGTGCCCTTCTTCTTCGCCAGCTCCTCGTCGATGACGCGCTTGAAGGCCTCGAAGGGCTGCGCGCCGACGACCGAGCGGCCGTTGATGAAGAAGGTGGGGGTGCCGTTGACGCCCACGCGGGTGGCCTCGTTCATGTCCGTGGTGACCTGGGCGTCGTACTTGCCCGAGTCGAGCGCGGCCTTGAACTGGCCCATGTTCAGGCCCAGCTCCTGCGCGTACTTCTCGAGCGAGGCGCGATCCAGGGCGCGCTGATTGGCGAACAGCTTGTCGTGGTACTCCCAGAACTTGCCCTGCTCGTTGGCGGCCAGCGCGGCGGCGGCGGCCGGCTTGGCGTTCGCGTGGAAGGGCAGCGGCTGGTTCTTGAAGGCCACGCGGACCTTGCCCTTGTACTCGTCCTCGATCCGCTTGAGCGCGGGCAGCACGCGGCTGCAGAAGGGGCACTCGAAGTCGGAGTAGGCCACGATGGTGACCGGGGCGTTCTTCGGACCACGCACGGGGGCGTTGCCCACCTCGATGTTCTGCACGGGCGGCTCGGCCGGGGCCTGCGCCTGGGGAGCGGAGCCGTTGGACTTCACGCCCTCCTCGACCGCCTTCGCGTACAGGTCCGCGGGCTTGGTGCCGGCGGCCAGCAGCTTCTCGGCGCGGGCCTTCTCGTCCTCGATGATCCGCTTGAAGTTGTCGAAGGGCTGGGCGCCCACGAACTCACGGCCGTTGACGAAGAAGGTGGGGGTGCCATTGGCGCCCACCGCGGCGCCGGCGGAGGCGTCGGCCTCCACCTTCGCGCGGAACTTGCCGGAGTCGAGCGCGGCCTTGAACTGGCTCATGTTCAGACCCAGCTCCTGGGCGTACTTCTCGAGGTTGGCGCGATCCAGGGCCTTCTGATTCTGGAACAGCTTGTCGTGGTACTCCCAGAACTTGCCCTGCTCATGGGCGGCCATGGAGGCCTCGGCGGCGGGCTTGGCGTTCGGGTGGAAGGACAGCGGCTGGTGACGGAACACCACGCGCACGTCCTTGGGGTAGGACTCCTTGATCTGCTTGAGCGTCGGGCCGACGCGGCTGCAGAAGGGGCACTCGAAGTCGGACCACTCGACGATGGTGACCTTGGCATCCTTGGGGCCGAAGGAGGGGGAATCGGCGGGCACGTCCACCTTGCGGTAGGCCTGCGCCGGAGCCTGCTGCTCCTGCGGAGCCTTGCTGGGAGCGGACTCCACGCCCTTGGCGATGATGGCGGCGTACACCTGGCTGGCGGGGGTGCCCGAGCGCGTCAGGGCCTCGGCCTTGCCGAGCTCCTCGTCGATCAGCGCCTTGAAGTTGTCGATGGGCTGGGCGCCGGAGAGGAAGCGGCCGTTGATGAAGAAGGCCGGGGTGCCGTTGGCGCCGAGCTTGCCGGCGAGGGCCTGGTCACGGTCGATGATGGCGGAGAACTCGGGCTTGGCCAGGTCCGTCTTCCAGCGGGCGACGTTCAGGCCGATCTCCCCGGCGTACTTCTCCAGGTCCGCGTCCTCGAGGGCCTTCGCGTTGGCGAAGAGCTTCTCGTGGTACTCCCAGTACTTGCCCTGCTCACCGGCGGCCATGGCGCCCAGCGCGGCGGGCTTGGCGCGCGGATGGAAGGAGAGCGGGTTCTGCTTCATGACCACGCGCAGCTTGTTGCCGTAGTCCTTCTGGAGCTGCTTCACCGTCGCGTCGGCGCGGGAGCAGAAGGGGCACTGGTAGTCGGAGAACTCGACGAGCGTGACGAGCGCGTCCGCGTTGCCCTTCACGGGCGAGCCGTCGATGGGAACCTTGAAGACGGTGGGGTCCACCTGCCGGGCATTCTGGCGGGGCGCGTTGGCGGCAGCGGCCGCCGTGGGCTTGTTGGCAGCGGCGGAAGCCGTGGTTCCGCCGTTGATGGCGCGGCCACCGGCGAATCCCAGCACCAGGCCCACCAGCAGGGCCACGATCACATTGGGTTTCATGAGTCTGTTCTGCTCCTAGAGTACGTCGTCAGGTCCGACTGCGATCCCGGGCTTTATCAAGTCAGCAGGGCGCGGGTAGATAACAGAGCCCGTTCCGAGCACGCAAGGCGGGCAGGCCTGCTCGGACTGGGTGAAGACGCCACCCAGGGCCCCGGAAACACAAGGGTTTTCGGTGAAAATTCCTCCAGCGGTTCCGTGCTCCAGGCCTACACTGGGCCCATGCAGCCGGACGTGCGAGTGGACGCCTCGGGGACTTACTGTCCCGTTCCCATCCTGGAGATCGCCAAGGCCGTCCGCCGGCTCGCCCCGGGGACGCTGGTGGAGCTCGTGGCGACCGACCCCGGGGTGCAGTCCGATCTGCCCGCGTGGTGCGAGGCCACCGGTCACGCCCTGCTCGGCCTGGAAAGGCGCGGGGCGGCCTGGGTGGCCTGGGTCCGCAAGGCGGACGGAGGGGCGTGAGAGGAGGCGGGGCACCATCGGACGCTGGTGACCTGAACCGCCCCGGAGTTTCATCCCGGATTTTCCGGGGGATTTTTTTTCCGCCCCCGGATGCCTGCCCGCTACGTGAGCTGCAGCACCCGCTCCTCCAGCCGGCGGCCCCGGGAGACGCCCAGGATGAGCACCCCGGTCTGGAGCAGGTGGCCCACGACGCGGCTGATGACCTCCTCGGGCTGGTGGGCCTGACCGTCGAAGCGGACGTGGAGCAGCGTCTCGCCCTCCATGCGCGCCGAAGTGACGCCGGGCAGGGCCTCGAGCTCCGGGATGATGACGGTGCCACGGGCCACCTGGACGCGGAACTCGGCGGACTGGCCGGTGAGCTCGGTCATGGTGCCGGCCTGCGCCAGCTTGCCCCGGTCGAGGATGGCCGCCGCGTCGCACAACTGCTCCAGCTCCTGGAGGTTGTGGCTGGAGACCACCACCGTGGTGTGCTGGTCCTTCAGCTCGCGGATGACCTGACGCACCTGGTTGGCGATGCGCGGATCCAACCCGGCGGTGGGCTCGTCGAGCAGCACCAGCGGCGGACTGCCCATCAGGGCCTGCGCCAGGGCCGTGCGCTTGGCCATGCCGTGGGACAGTGCGTGCGTCTCCACGCCCCACGCCTCGATGAGGCCCACCCGCTCCAGGCACGTGCGCGCCTCCTGCTCGGGATTGGCCACGCCGCTCAATTGGGCCCAGTACGTGAGCAGGGGCCCCACCTTCCAGCCTCCGGGCAGGATGGCGTCCTGGGGCAGCACGCCGATCTTCCCCTTGAGGGCGCCATCCACGCGGGGGTCCACCCCCATCACCCGCAGTGTGCCGCTGCTGGGCCGCAGGTAGCCGCACATCATGGAGAAGGTGGTCGTCTTCCCCGCGCCGTTGGGGCCGATGAGTCCGTACACCTCGCCCCGGTTGACGGTCATGCTCACCCCATCCACCGCCACCTTGGGGCCGAAACGCCGGGTGACCTCGACGATCTCGATGGCGCGCTCGCTCACAGGTCCCTCTCCCGCAGGATGACGATGGCGCCGCCGAGGAACAGCACCGTGAAGAAGACGTAGGCCATGCCGCTCACCGCGAACTCGGCCAGCCGGGGATGCAACAGGCCATTGGCGTAGTGGGACGGCGAGAGGTAGCGCACGTACGCCACCGGGCTGTCCTTCGCGGCGAAGCCGCCGATCAGGTTCACCAGCCAGAAGCCGAAGAGCACGAAGATGTTGACGATGAGGCTCAGCGCCGGCGCGCGGAACAGGCTGGAGCACAGCGTGGTGAGCGCCAGGTACGAGAGCGAGAACACCACCGCCGCCAGCCAGAACTTCAGCAGGTTGAACGCGAAGGACCCCAGGTCGAACTCCGGCGTGGTGAGCCAGGCGTAGACGAAGATGCCGGCGTCGATGATGAGCACCAGCCCCAGCAGCACCGTGGCCTGGGACAGGAACCTGCCCAGCAGCAGCGACAGGCGCCGGGCCCGCACGGTGAGGTAGCGGATGGAGCGCGGGCCCACCTCGCCGCTCACCTGGTCGAAGCCCATGATCGCCACGTAGAGCGGCAGGAAGAAGAGGGTGGCCTTGAAGACCACCACCACCACCAGCGGAACCTGCGCCAGGGCCTCCATCACCGCTTGATCGCCTCCCACCAGGAACCCGAGGAATCCCTTGCTGAACTCCTCCGTCACCTGGCTGGCCGCCGACGCATCCGCGCCGGCCTGGGCGATCTGCATGTCCAACTGCTCACGCAGCGCCCGGGTGATGCCGCCCACTACCAGCAGCACCAGCAGGGAGAACAGGCTGTAGAGCGCCAGCAGCGCCAGTACCCGGGCACTGCGCAGGGTGCGGCGGCACTCGGCACTCCAAACCACTGCAGTCTCATTCAAGACGTTCAAGGCAGGTGGACCCTATCGGGCCCAGGAGGGGCTCGCCAGGATTCTCGCTCTCCAGGGGAACGCTCACAGCGGAATGGACGTCTCGACAAGGGCGGGTACCATGCCCACCCCCCCACTCGCGCGACGGTTCTGCATGATGCTTTCCCGGGTCCTCCCCGCCACGCTGCTCCTCCCCCTGTTCCTCCTGCTCGTTGGCGCGGACGATGGACTTCCGATGGAGGAGGGGAGTGCGCCCGTGGCCGAGGCCGCCTCCCCGGATGCCGGGCTGGCGGACGCGGGCATCGCCGAGGCCACTGACGGCACCGGGAGCGAGGAGTTGCTGGGACTCGTCCCTCCCGTGCCGGTGCCCTCGCGGGAGTCGGATCCGCCCATCACCCGCCTGCGCTCGCTGACGGCGAAGCAGGACGTGCTCGCCCGGGCGAAGAAGGACGCGCAGGGGCGCCTGGTGGTGCCGGGCCCCCAGGGCAACGTGCCGCTGACCATCGATCCGGTCCTCCAGTCGCAGCTCACCGGCATCCTCTCGCAGTACCGCGTGCCCTATGGGGCGGTGGTGGTGGTGGAGCCCTCCACGGGCCGCGTGCTGGCCATGGCCGAGCACTCGCGGGCCCAGCCGGGGTTGCGCGGACTGGCCACGCGCGCCGTGTTCCCCGCGGCCAGCATCTTCAAGATCGTCACCGGCGCCGCGCTGCTGGAGGCTGGGGTGACGCCCGATGCCGAGACGTGCTTCCACGGCGGCAAGCGGCGGCTCTCCGAGAAGCTGCTGCAGGACAGCGAGCGGGATGGCCAGTGCCACTCGCTGGCCGAGGCCATGGGCAAGAGCGCCAACGTCATCTTCGCCAAGCTGACGCAGCGCTACCTGTCGCCCAAGGCGCTCAAGCACGCGGCGGCCCGCTTCCACTTCAACCGGGAGCTGTCCTTCCCGGTGCCCACGGACGTGTCGCTCGCCGCCGTGCCGGAGGAGGACGAGTTCCGCCTCGCCCAGACGGGGGCGGGATTCGGGGACGTGTACCTCTCGCCGCTGCATGGCGCGCTGCTGGCGTCCGTGGCGGCCAACGGGGGCGTGTGGAAGGACCCCGTCCTCTTCGATACCGGCGCGGAGGCCCAGGCCGGCAAGCCCGCCGAGCAGGTGCTGTCGCCCGAGGTGGCGCGTGACCTGGCGACGCTGATGGAGGCGACGGTGACGAAGGGCACGGCGCGCCGCATCTTCCGCGAGCGGGGCATGGGCGTGCCGGGCGCGGTGGGCAAGACGGGCACGCTGGCGGACCGCAATCCCTTCCGCGACTACTCGTGGTTCGTGGGCTTCGCGCCCAGGGACAATCCGAAGGTGGCGGTGGCGGCGGTCATCGTCAACGAGCCCATCTGGCACATCCGGGCCACGTGGCTCGGCCGTGAGGCCATGCGTCTGGGGCTGGCGCGCCTGCCTCCGGGTTCGCTCGTGGCTCCCGCGAAGGACGAGGAGCCGCAGGAGCAGGCCCCCGCGGAGGAGGAGTCCGAGGAGGAGCTGTCCTCCGAGCCGGTGGCCGGAACCCCCGCCGAGCCGGGCAGCAAGTCGGCGATGACGCGGCCCTGAGGAGGCGCGCTCCCTCTCCTCCTGGGCCGGGAACTTCCAGCTCCGGGTGATGTCTTCTCCGCGCAGGAGGAGACCCAATGCGCCTCGCCTGGACATCGCTGTTGCTGTTTTCCGCTCTCACCGTGGGCTGTGCGACGGCCCCGAAGGACCCCGGGGCTCGAAGCACCGCGTCCGTGACCGGGTCGATGCCGGAATTCATCGAGAACGACTACGCGGCGGCCCTGCGCGAAGCGAAGTCCCGCCACCTGCCGCTCCTCGTCAAGGTCTGGGCTCCCTGGTGCCACGCCTGCCGATCGATGCAGGCCAACGTCCTGCCCCATCCCTCGGTGGCACCGTTCGCCGCGCGCTACGTCTGGCTGGCCATCGACACCGATGCGCCTGGCAGCGCCGGGTTCCTCCAGCGGTTCCCGATCGACACCTGGCCCACGGTGCTCGTGCTCGACCCGGAAGGAGAGACCGTTCTGGCACGCTCGGTGGGCGGAGCCTCGGTCGAACAGTTCGTGGGCCTGCTCGAGCACGGCCTGCGCGCCTCCCAGGGGCAGCTCGTGGACTCCGACAAGGTGCTTGTGCTCGCGGATGCCCGTGCCGCCGCGGGGGCCCACGCCGAGGCGGCGCTCGCGTACCAGGAGGCCCTGAAGAAGGCTCCAGCGGACTGGCCGACCCGGGGCAGGGCCGTCACCTCCCTGCTGAAGTCGCTCGGCGCCGCCGGAGAGAGCGTGCCGTGTACAGAGGCCGCCCTCGATGAGCTTCCCCGTCTCCGCGCCGCCGAGGACCAGGTCCGGGTCGCGGCCACGGGGCTCGCATGCGCCCTGGACATTCCCGAGGGTGACAGTGCCGCGCTCCGGAGCCGGCTGAGCCTCGTCGCGGGCAGGGCCCTCCAACTGCCCCCAGAGGCCGTGGATCCCGACCTCCGCTCCAGCCTCTATGAAAGCCTGGTCGAGGCTCGCCAGATAGACGGCGACGACGCCGGAGCCATCGCCCTGGCCGAGGAGTGGCTCGGCTTCCTGGAGCGAAGCGCCGGGCGGGTACGGACCGCGCAACAGAAGACCGTCTTCGACGGCCACCGGGTGATGGCTGCACTGTCCATCGGCCGGCCCGAGCAGGCCGTGCCCGCGCTCGAACAGAGCGAGAAGGAGCTCCCGGGTGATGACAACCCACCGGCACGGCTGGCGATGCTCTACCTGGCGGCGGGCCGCCTCGACGAGGCCCTGAAGGCGAACGGCCGGGCGCTGGCGCTCGCGCGAGGTGCCGCGCGGATGCGCGTGCTGTCCCTGCGCTCGGACATCCTCTTCGCCCGTGGTGACCGCGCGGGTGCATCGGAGAGTCTCGAGCGGGCGATTGCCGAGGGCCGCACGGCCGTTGACCTGAGCTCCCGCCGGCAACTCGTGTGGCTCGAGAAGAAGCGCAAGAGGTTCGACGCGCCGGAAATGGCTCCGGCGCGCTGAACCGGAGACGCCGCTACGGAATCTCGGCCGGAACTCCCCGGCCGCGCAGCCAGGTGTCGGCGAGCGGCTTGGGATCGTAGCCCGTCTCGGCCTTCACGAGGTCCAGCAGTTGCTGCATGCGCGCCGTGCCGCCCACGTGGCGCTGGTAGAAGCCCGCCAGCACCCGGTCCATCGCGTCGGCGCCAATCTGCTTCTCCAGCGCGCGGTAGAAGAAGGCCCCCTTCTTGTAGGGGATGTTGGACCAGAGCGGATGGGTGAGGATGTCGATCTCGTTGCACGTGGCATCCGGCAGCGCCTCCGTGTCGCGGCGCGCCACCGCCCGCTCCAACACTCCCTTCCAGCCGGCCCACACCTGCTCCTCGGCCTCCACGCCCTCGGTGGCGCGCACCGAGCGGGCCGTGAGGTACTCGGCGGTGCCCTCGGACAGGACGAAGTCCTCCCAGCACTGGATGCGCACGCCATTGCCGTACCAGCCGTGGGCCGCCTCGTGGTGGTGCACCAGCTTGTCCTTCATGGCGTCCGTGGCCACGTGCCAGTACGGGTGGTGCTCCATTCCGCCATAGGCCCCCTCGCCCCAGTTGGCCGACACCGAGCCCACCTTGTTGCCGAAGGTGTAGGCGCCGTACTTCTTCTCGAAGAAGTCCACCGCGTCCTTCAGGTGCAGCGTGCCCTCGGTGGCCGCATCCTCCTCACCTGGCAGGTACCAGACGGACACCTGGGTCCCCGCGCTGGTGCTGCCCAGTGGCTTCTCGGTGTACTCGCCCACCGCCCAGGCCAGCATGTAGGCCGGAGCGTCGCCCGGGATGCGCGTGGGGTACACCGCCGTCTTTCCCGCGGGCACGTTGCTCAGCTCGAGCGAGAACTTCACGCCGTCTTCCAGCTGCGGGTGGCAGGGGAAGAGGTTGGAGCAGAAGGACGGCCACAGGAAGGTGGTCCCGCTGGGCAGGTACCCGTCGAAGTCCGGCGACTGGCTGAGGGTGTAGTCGATGAGGACGTGGCTCGCCCACTCGGGCACGCCGATGTCCAACTGCCCGTCCTTCACCGTGTAGTTCAGCGCGCCGCAGCGGCTGCGCACGCCGGTGACCTGCAGGTTGCCGACCTTCAACGACAGGGCCCCGCTCTCGGCGTCCGCCACCTGCACGCGAGCCGTGGCGCTCAACGATTCGAGATTCACGCTCAGCGCCAGGGAGCGGATGTCGCGCGATGGATCCTGGCCGGGCTGGGGAGAGGCACCTGGCTTCGAGTCATCGCAGAGGCGGGGACACGCGGGCAGCTCCGCGCCGTTCTCGGGCACCGGGCACGCCAGTGACTCCTCGGTGGGCGCTGGCTCCGTGGGGCGGCAGGCCCAGAGGCTCGTCAGCAGCAGGAAAGTCGTTGTTCTCGAAGGGCTCAGGCGCATACGTATTCCGTGGGAAGCAGGGAAGTCCGGTAGGGCTCCTATCACAGGCGGCCGACCCGTGTGGGCCGTTGGCCGTTGAGCCGGACAGCTTCCCCGGGAGGCGTCATGTCAGGGCAGGACGAGGTCATGCGCGGGATCACCGAGGCCATCGAGCGAAGCCAGCGCGGTGAGCGCGAGGAAGCGCGTCGGATGTTCTCGGAGATCTGGAAGGAGCTGTCTCCCGACGGAGATCCCTTCCACCGGTGCTTGCTCGCGCACTACATGGCCGATCTGCAAGACGACCCGCACGAGGAGCTGGCCTGGGATCTGCGCGCGCTCGAGGCCGCGGACCTGGTTCCCGAGGAGCGGGCGCGCGCGTATCACGAGACGCTGTCGGTGAAGGGATTCTATCCCTCGCTGCACCTCAACCTCGCCGAGGACTACCGCAAGGTGGGTGACCTCGTCCGCGCGCGCGAGCACGTGGCGCGAGCGAGGGCCTCGGTGGAGGCCCTGGGGGATGACGGCTATGCCCAGATGATCCGGGCTGGAATCGAGCGCCTCGCGCGGCAACTGCCTCCCGAGTGACCCGGGTGCCCCGGCCGTGGAAGCGGGTGCTCCGCCGCTCCGATAGCGGGCAGCCGTTCTCCACCCGCCCACGGTTCGTGCTACGGGAGAGCCGTGGAGACGTGGGTCACACCCTTCGAGCCGCAGCCAGCCCCTGACGCCATCGCCGGGTCCTTTCCGAGCCCCTTCGACGAACTAGGTCCCCACGCCCTGGCGCGCCGGGCCGCGGAGTTGTTGCAGGCGGAGTTCCGGGCGGGATTCGTCGCCCCGGGGATTCCGGCCGCGCTGCTCGATGGCCCCGAGGGCGGCAAGATGTTCGGCGTGCTGGTCGTACGGGCACCCGATGGGCGCATCGGGTTCCTCCGGTCCTTCTCCGGTATGCTCGCCGGGCGATGGGAGGTTCCAGGTTTCGTCCCGCCACTCTTCGACCGCGAGGCTCGCGAGCACGTGGAGCCCGCGGGCGAGGCCGTGGTGAAGGCGTTGCTCGCCCGTGCCGAGGCGATGCGGACCTCGCCGGAGCTCACCGGGCTCCGGGCCGCCCATGATGCGCAGGAGGCACGTCACGTCACGGAACGCGCGGAGTTGCGCGCCAGGCACGAGGAGCGCAAGCGGCGGCGCCACACGCGGCGGGCCGAGCTGGAGTCCTCGAATGCGCTCACGGCGGAGGAGAAGCGCGCGGCCCTCCATGCGCTCGACCAGGAGAGCCGGGGCGACAAGGCGGAGAAGCGCCGGATGGATGCGGCCCAGGAGTCCGAGCGCCAGGCCATCGCGCCCAGGTTGGCGCGGCTGGAGCGGCGTCTGCGCGCCCTCGAACGCCTGCGGTGGATTGTCTGCCGCGCGCTCATGAAGCGGCTGCATGACACCTATGGGGTGCCCAATGCCCGGGGCGAGCGCCGTCCACTCCGAGCCCTGTACGCGCCGGGAGAACCGCCCTCGGGGGCCGCCGACTGCGCCGCTCCGAAGCTCCTCGCCCATGCCTTCGCCCACGGCCTGCGCCCGCTGGCGCTCGCCGAGTTCTGGTGGGGCACTCCGCCCTCCTCGGGAGGACGCGCCGCCGGTGCGTTCTACGCCGCCTGCCGCGACAAGTGCGCGCCCCTGCTTCCCTTCATGCTGGAGGGCCTGCGCGTCGACTCCCCGAGGCTCTTCGCACCCCCCTCCGTCGTGACCGGAGACCTGTCCGTCGTCTTCGAGGACGCCTGGATCGTCGTGGTCGACAAACCCGAGGGCCTGCTCTCCGTGCCCGCGAAGGACACCTCGGTGACGGACTCGGTGCTCGCCCGGCTCCGGGTCCGCTATCCGCATGCGACGGGCCCGCTGCTCGTGCACCGGCTCGACCTGGACACCTCGGGCCTGCTCGTCGCGGCGCTCGACTCGCGGACGCACGCGGACCTGCAGCGGCAGTTCGCCCAGCGGGAGATCCACAAGCGCTACGTGGCCTGGGTCGAGGGACTCGTCCGGGGCGAGGAGGGCACCATCGACTTCCCCATGCGCGTGGACCTCGACGACCGCCCCCGGCAGATCCACGACCCGGTGCATGGCAAGGCCGCGGTGACGCGGTGGCGGGTGCTCGAGCGGCGCGGACCACGCACCCGGGTGGCCTTCTTCCCGCTCACTGGCAGGACCCACCAACTGCGCGTCCACGCGGCGCATCCACTCGGACTCGGCGCCCCCATCGTCGGGGATCGCCTCTACGGCCACGAGGACGTCCGCCTGCATCTGCACGCGGAGTCGCTCTCCTTCCTGCATCCGGAGACCGGCCAGCCCGTTTCCTTCGAGCGGCCGGCTCCGTTCTGACCGCCGGCTACCAGAACACGATCAGGGACGACGCCCGGTCATTCCAGTTGTACCAGCGCGGGAACCAGCCGGACCAGCCGATCCACCCGAAGAGGCCCACGTGGGGGATGGCCCAGCCGCGGCCGAGCCACAGCTGATGGCCTCCGAAATTGGAGTGCTCGAAGAGGACCGTCCAGCTCGAGCAGGGGCTGTTCCACACGGACGAGATGCGATCGTTCCAGAAGCCACCCAGGTTGCCGATGGCCTGGCCCGGCCACGCGGAGAACCGCGCGCCGCTGAAGAAGCTGTGCTCCCAGTAGTGCGCGGGAGGGCAGAGGAGCTGCCTCTCCTTGGGCTGCTCCGAGGGCATCTGGCCCGTCTTCTCCATGTAGACCTTCAGGTCCTCCGAGGTGCGGAAGCCCTGGACGACGTCCAGCTCCGCCGAGCGCGAGTCGAGCACATAGTGCCCGATGTGCACCCCGGCCTTCTGGAGCTCCTCGGCCGAGTACAGCTTGCCATCCACCAGGATGGGCAGCTCCGGGAGGAAGCCCTCATCCGGCTTCTCCTGGGACTCGGGGCGCGGATCCTGGAAGGCCAGGTCGAGCGTGGCCGGGTAGATCTCCGCCTCCTTGTTGGCGATGGGCTCCAGATCGTTGGGGGGAACGGGCTCGATGCCTCCACCCGAGGCGAGGGCCGGGCCACTCACGAGGCCGAAGGCGAGGACCAGCGAACCGATCATCTGCTTGCGCTTCATGGATGCTCCTTCAGGGATGAACAGGGGTGAAACAGGGTCTCCCGGCATTTCTGCAATCGCAGGGCCAGCCTGTTTGTCCTGTTTGTCTAGAGGGAGGCGTCTTCCTGTTTATCCCGTTTGTGGCCTCGCGAGCCACGCACGTGAGCGCACGATGTTGTCCGGCCGTCCACAGGCGCGGGCGCGGCGCTTCTCCGCGCCCGTTTCACCGGGGCGTGAGCGTCACCAGCCCGCCGTCCACGAAGGCCTGGAAGTACTTCAGCGCCTCCAGCTCCTTCAGTGGAGACATGGAGATGATGGCCCCCAGGTCACGCTTGCCGTCGATGCGCGACAGCAGGTAGCGCTCGGGGGTGCTCAGCTGCAGCGTCTTGAGCTGCGCCGCGGACATCTGCAGCGTGGGCACCTGGGGCTTGTCCAGCATCTCCCGGCGCAGCATTCCCACCAGCGCGGCCTCCGCCGAGCGCAGCAGTGCCTCCGTCTCCGGCGTGGGCGCCATCTCGTGCGCCCGGCGCGCCAGCGCCTCGCCGTCCCGGAAGTTGCCGTTCTCCAGGAAGGACTGCGCCGCCTGGATGACCTCGCTCGTGGGGGACTCGGCGCCGATCACATCCACGTCCACCACCTGCGCCTCGTCCTCCTCCGAGGGCGTGGGCCGCTGGCGTCCCGGCGGCGGCGTGGCCGAGACCTTCACCGCCTCCAGCCGGTAGAGCGCGTACAGGCGCTGGTACACCAGGAAGTCCGAGGCGTGCAGCACCTTGGCCATCTCGTCGATGGTCAGCCCCTCGCGGATGCGCTTCACCAGCTTCGCGTCCAGGGTGCCCGGCTTGGGCGGCTCCGGCAGCCGGCCCTCGTCCACCGTCAGGTACAGGTTCCCCGAGGGGAACGCCGCCCGGATGGACTGCCAGGCCGTCTCGCGGAAGTCACCCTCGCGGCGCACCTCCGTCAGGTCCACCCGCGCGTCCACGCCCTCCACCTCCGCCACCGCCCCGGCGTCGAAGGAGAACTCGCCTTCCTCCCAGCGGAACATGTCCAGCAGTGTCTCGCGGAACTTCAGCGAGAGCGTGGCACGCACCGTCGGCTCGGACACCAGCCCCGTCATCACGATGATCTTCCCCAGCGGTACCTTGGTCTCGCGCTGGGTGGCGAAGGCCTTGCTGAACTGCTCCTCGCTCAGGTGCCCCATGTTGATGAGGAACTGGCCGAGGAACTCGCGCGGCTGGTTGGAGCTGGCGCTGATCACATGCCCGGCCCGCACGAGGATGAGCTTGCGCACGCCCGCCCGCATGACCCGCAATGTGCCGGTGGCCCGCCGGCCGCCGAGGTAGGCGACGAGATCCCTCAACGGCATCGTCGAGAAGTCACCTGACAGGCCGCGCATGACGTCACATCCTTCTGCCGAATGATTGTCCGACTCTACTCGAAACCGAACTGTTGCCTCTGCGACCAGGCGAAGGAAGTCCTGGAGCGGGTACGCGAGCGCATCCCCTTCGACCTGGTGGAGGAGGACATTCGCGCCGATCCCGCCACCTTCGCCGCGTACCGCTACGACATCCCCGTGGTCATCATCGACGGCCGGGACACCTTCAAGCTCCGGTTGGAGGAGTCCGAGGTCGAGGCGTGCCTCCGGAGGGCGACAAATGGCACGCCGGTTGCTCATTCCGGGGAGCATGAGGAGTAACTCCCTTCCCACCCTCAGGAAAAACAGGGGGATGCGAAGGGGAGGCGGCGGGAAGGGCTGTAAACCTGGGGAGAACGCCGGAGGAACGATGGGGAAAAAGGTTCTGGCCGGACGGGGGACACGGTGGCGTTGAGGAGCAAGCACAAGAGGGCGGACCAACCCCTCACGGTGTTGGTGGTGGAGCCGCGGGCGGGAGACCTGGAGCGCACGAGGGTGGAGCTGGGTGAGGCGGGCTTTCGGGTGGTGCCAGTGACGCGCTTCGACGCGGCGGGGCCGCTGTTCGAGGCCATCCGGCCGGACGCGGTGGTGCTGGCGGCTCAGGCGCCGGACTACGCGGCCGTGTCGGTGGCGCGGCGGCTGCGGCAGATGGGCCGGGGCGCGGTGCCCATGCTCTACCTGGTGGACTCGGGGGACCGGGAGGCCTGGCGTCACTGCCTGGAGAAGGGGCTGTGCGTGGACATGGTGCCGCGCAGTGGCTCGGGCGAGGAGCTGGTGCTGCGCCTGCGCGCCCAGCTGCGCCTCAAGGCGTCCGTGCGCCGGGAGATGATGCCCGAGGACCCGGGCTCGGCGGCCCTGCATGATCCGCTCACCGGGCTCTACAACCGGCCCTTCCTGCTGGAGCTCATCGCCCTGGAGACGCGGCGCATCGAGCGCTTCGGGGGCAGCTTCTCGGTGGTGGCGGGGGCGCTCGAGGACTACCGCACCATGCGCAAGGAGTCCGGCAGGGGCCTGGCCGAGCGCCTGCTCGTGTACTGCTCGGTGGTGTTCGGCCAGACGGTGCGCGAGGCGGACGTGGTGGCGCGCGTGGGCGAGGACGAGTTCGCGGTGCTGCTGCCGGGGACACCGGCGGAGGGAGTGCCGGACGTGATGGCGCGCGTGGGCGATCGCTTCGCCCTGGCGCGGCTGCAGGTGGAGGGCAAGGTGCTGCGCCCCTCGTTGGCGTTGGGGGCGGTGAGCTATCCGGACGTGGTGGGGTCGCCGGTGCAACTGCTGACCCAGGCGCTGCAGTCGCTGCGCAGGGCTCGCGAGGAGCGCCGGAGCGGCACCGGAATGGGACTGACGGTTTGATCGAGGGATGAGCCCGGTGGGCGTCCCACGGAGTGAATCGAGATGGACAGGGTGAGGGGAGGCGAGGGGATGGATCGGATCGCGGTGCTGGTGGTGGACGACGAGGAGCAGGTGAGGACGTTCCTCGGCGAGCTGCTGGGCAGCTCGGGGTACCAGGTGCGCTGCGCGTCGAGTGGCTCCCAGGCGCTGGAGATGCTCTCCGGCGGCTCGTTCGACGTGGTGCTGCTGGACGTGATGATGCCGGAGATGAGTGGCCTGGAGGTGCTGCGGCGCTACCGGGCCTCCGGCGGCGGTGCACCCGTCATCGTGCTCTCGGCGCTCTCGGGCGCGGAGGACGCGATGCGTGCCATGAAGATGGGCGCCAGCGACTACCTGTCCAAACCCTTCAGCAGTGACGAGCTGGAGGACGCGATGAGCCGGGCGCTCGGCAGCCGCATGCCGGCGCGCCAGGCTCCGGCGGCCCAGGCGGCGAGCGCGTCGGCGTCGCGGGAGGAGTCGAGCGGGGAGCGGATCCTCATCTCGCACTCGCCGGCCATGCGCAAGGTGCGCGCGTTGGTGGAGCGCATCGCGGACACGGACGTGCCGGTGCTGCTGCTGGGCGAGTCCGGAACGGGCAAGGAGGTGATTGCCCGCGAGGTCCACGCGCGCAGCAACCGGCGCAACCGGCCGTTCATCAAGGTGAACTGCGCGGCGCTGCCGGGCGAGCTGCTGGAGAGCGAGCTCTTCGGCCACGAGCGCGGTGCCTTCACGGGCGCGACGGCGGAGAAGCCGGGCAAGTTCGAGCTGGCGGATCAGGGCACCATCTTCCTGGACGAGATCGGCGAGATGGCGATCCGCCTGCAGGCCAAGCTGCTGCAGGTGTTGCAGGACGAGGAGTTCTTCCGGGTGGGCGGCAAGAAGAGCGTCCGGGTGGACAGCCGCGTGGTGGTGGCGACCAATCGCGATCTCGAGCGGGAGATCGAGCTGGGCAACTTCCGCGAGGATCTCTTCTACCGCCTGAACGTGGTGGCGATCCGGCTGCCGGCGCTGCGCGAGCGGCCGGAGGACGTGGTGCCGCTGACGGACCACTTCCTGAAGAAGTACGGGCGCCAGTACATGAGCGGGGTGGCGGAGCTGCCGCCGGAGGTGCTGAGGGCCTTCACGGAGTACGAGTGGCCGGGCAACGTGCGCGAGCTGGAGAACATGGTGCGCCGGCTGTGCGTGCTGAAGGATCCGACGCTGGTGCTGGACGAGCTGCGCTCGGGAGGCCGTGCGCCGGCGAGTGCGCCGTCGCTGCCGACGTCGTACGCGGGAGACGGGGACGTGGAGCCTCCGGCGCCGACGATGACGCGGACGCCGGTGCCGATGCCCCAGACCGCCGTGACGGTGGCGGGCCCGGGCGGGTCGGTGCAGGTGCTGGAGATGCCGGCGCGCGGGGCGGTGCCCGCGGCGGAGGTGCCGGTGAACCAGGTGGTGGCGCAGCCGAAGTACACGAATCCGTTCGACGTGCCGCAGCCTCCGCCTCCGCCTCCGACGGTGCCGGAAGGCGAGATGTCGCTGAAGGACATCGGCAAGAGGGCGGCGATGCTGGCGGAGCGGGAGGCGATCCTGGCGATGCTGCAGCGCACGGCGTGGAACAAGCGCCGGGCGGCGAGCAAGCTCCGCATCAGCTACAAGGCGCTGCTCTACAAGATCAAGGAATGCGGAATCGTGGACCCGAGGGCCTCGGCCGAGTTCTGAGGTTCCACCTCGAGGGTCCACTGAGGCCCTACCCCTCTCCCCCCGGGAGAGGGACGGGGTGAGGGTATCGAGGACCCCGGGTTGAGCCCCATGTGCCAGCGGCGCTGGTACGTGGGGCTCTTCTCCGTTCAGGTCAGGGCTCGCGGAGGCGGCAGGCCGCCTCCCAGGCATCGGTCCGGGAGAGCCAATAGGAGACCTTCTTCGGACCGGGACGCCGGGTCAGCTCGGCGGACATGGTACGCAGCATGGCCAGGGCATCCTCGCGCTTCTGATTGACGCGGCCCTGGGGCAACCAGGCGCGGAGCCGCTCCAACTCGGGAGAGGGCACGCCCTGGTGGGCTGCCTGGGCGAGCAGGTGGGGATAGCCGCGCTCGGGGTAGTAGAGCCCCTTGGCCATCCGCTCCAGCGCCTGTCGCGTGTCCCCGCGGATCACCCGGGCCCGTTCCGCGGCCGCCAGGGTGGCGCGGATGTTGACCATGGCCTCCGAGAGCGGGCGGAAGCCCTCTTCCTCCGGAGCGTGCATCACCGCCACCTCGTCATCATCCTCAAGATCGCCATGGAGGAACGCCTCGAAGGTGGCTCCGACGCCACGCATGCCGAACGGAGCCAACTCCACGGCGCGCAGGGCGCCCATGCTGGCGCCCCCGTAGACATGGATGCCCTCGGACATTGCCCAGAGGATCTCCTTGTGCCACACGGCGGGGAGGCGCTCGAAGTAGCCGTCGATGAGGCCAATCGCCTCGGGGTGCTCGCGCGCGGCCCGGTACACGTCTCCCTGGGCCGCGGGTGGCAGGAACACCGCGTCGAGCTCTTGTCGTGCCTGCTCGGCGGGGAGGGTTGGTCCAACGAAGACGTAGATCACGACTGCCGCTCCTGCTGGATCCGGCGGGCCCGGGCTCCCAGCACGTAGCCTGGAGCGTCATGGATGGCCTCCAGGCCGGGAATGACGACCCGCGCCACGGCGATGCCAAACGCGGGTTTGGAGAGATCCACCACGACCACCTGCTCGATTCCCGCCGTGGCCAGGCGCTCCAGCTCCCAGGCCACGTCCTCTTCGAAGCTCTCAGCCTCGAAGGAGGGGGCCTGCTGGAAGCGCCGCATGGCCCCGCTGGAGCGCATCACGGCGTGGACGCGCCGCCAGAGGTCCGGCGCCTGAAGGGCCTCATAGTACCGGGCGACGCCGAGATCATCACGGGAGCCGGAGATCAGCGTGGCCCGCACCTGGGCCGCCTCGGTGAGAGCGCGGGACAGGGCCACCTGGCGGGCCGGATGACACCCCGCTCCCGTCGTCGGGTAGAGCGGACGGAAGGGCTCGGGCTCGCGCTCGGCGGTCATGCAGTAGAAGGTGGGCAGACCCACATCGGAGGTCGTCTCCCAGACGGCCACGTCCACACCGGCGCGGTCGAACTTCTCCAGCACGTCGCGGCAGCCCGGGTCGTCCACTGAGCCCAGATCGAGCCGGGTCTGATGCCGCTCCTCGGCGGTGCGCTGATGCCAGAGGGTGACGGCGTCGCGTTCCACCACCTCACAGATGCCGTGGCTGATCGCCTCGAGCAGGTGGTTTCCGGAGGCCAGCCCGTTGGAGCTCATGAAGAACGAGCCACTGCCGGAGGGCAGGGGAACGGTGAAGTCGGTGTGCACCAGCTCATAGGGCAGCCACACCGGTCTGCCGCCGAGGAGGTCATGGCCCTCGATCCACAGCAGCCGCAGGTTGGGGTGGAAGGCGCCCACCGAGAGGCGGGGAAGGCGGGTGACGTCCACCAGGGGATGGCTGAAGCGCAGCTCGTTATAGGTCGCAAGCGTGAGGGGGAGGGTGATGTGCTCGGCGTGGTACGTCTCGATGGCCTCCATGAGTCCGGAGACCTTGGCGGAGGTGAGATCCAACCCCTTGCCCTGGGAGACCGCGAGGGAGCGCGCGTTGGGCCGGCAGACCGTCACCACGGGGATGCCCAGGCGATCCAGGCCAGTGATGTTGGCGATGCGGGTGATGCCCATCACCGCCATGAGGGGACGCACCCGCCGGAGCGTCTCCTCCGGGGAGAGCAGCCGGTGGGTTCCGGCCCGGTAGCGTTTGGGTGTTGACCGAAGGGCGGTACTGGAGTCTGTCGATGACACGGGCATCACCTGGCGTCCCTGTGTTCGCGTTCAAGGCAATGAGGAGCAACCACAGCATCCTGCGGATTCAAGTCTGATCGTCACTCTCATTGTCTCGCGTCTCTTTTTCCGCGAGGCCCTTCTCCGCCTCCTTCGCGATGGGCTTCTGCTCTCTCTCCTTGAGAGCTTTTTCCTTCTTGTCGACAACATCTTCCCTTCTTATGAGTTCCTGCACTTGCCTGGCGAGTTCCGCCTGCGTCATCTTTCGCGGAGCCGCTCTTTTCTTGGCGTTGAGTCTGATTTGCAGATTCTTGTTTTCATCCCTCATTTTTTTCAATTCACCGGACCAGTATTTCAGTATTTCCGGGCTGACCTGGCTTGGTTCGAGGTCGAGGGAAATTCGCTTGAATGATGCCCTCCGTGGTACTTGCGTTCCTTTCAGTTCCGCCGTGAGTCTCGCTTTGTTATATTTTTCTTCCTCGATCTGTGCCTCCAGGGAACTCTTTTCGATGAGCACAGCGGCTCTGGTGCTTCCATGCCGGATGGAAGCAACATTCAGCAGGTAACACGCGCAGCCCGCCGTTGGCAGGCTGGGCATGTCCGCGATCTGGGTACCCAGTTGCACCATGAACTTGGGTGTATTCTCCAACGAACGCGGGAGACTTGTGTACTCATTTGAGTAGATCTGCTTTTTGAGCAGGTAGAATTTCCTGTCCGTTCCAAAGATCACCAAATCGTCTTTCTCGATTTTCAGATTGAATTTGGGGATGATAGGGCCTGATGGGGCTGCCTTCCCGTTCTTGGTGTTCGTGGGTTTTTGGCATTTGCAGGTGGTGTCATCGAGAAAGGAGATGGGGGGATCTCCAGCCTTTTCACTCACCTGCCGGATGGCGGCCAGATTCATGAGTATGCATGCGCTGGCCTGTGTCAGTTCAACAAGTTCGACTGGTTGCGCGGATGTTCTATCATTTTGTCCTTCACCCGATGAAGCGGCTGCGTTGAGCAATTGAAGAGAGGCGACATCCGAGACCATCGCGCCCATCCCCACCACGAACTCCGCAGTGCTCATGAATTCGCTTGGGAGAGGCTCCGATGTATAGGTTTCAGGGGAAACCACGTAGAATTTCCCGTCCTCGCCGAAGATCACCAGATGGTCCACTCCGAGCTGCAACTCTGCCAGATACCGCTGTGGGGTTTCGGTGAGTTTTGGAGTGGCGGGGCCGGGAGTGGCGGGGGCGGGAGCGTCTGGGCCGGGAGTGGCGGGGGCGGGAGCGTCTGGGCCGGGAGTGGCGGAGGCGGGAGCGTCTGGGCCGGGAGTGGCGGGGGCGAGAGCGTCTGGGCCGGGAGTGCCGGTGTCGGTTTTTTGGGGAGCCATATCGATTGGTCCTCTTGGTTCCTAAAGGAAGAAATTCACATCGGCCCTGACCTTGGGCTCCAACAGAGGGTAGAGTTGGTAGTGCCGTGACACGTTTCTACAGACATGTTGATCCTGGTCGCAGAGGAGGTCGATCTGGGCATACGTCAGATTCTCCGCGAGTTGTGGCATCAGCTTCCGGGGACTTTCAGGGTCTTCGTACTCCCAGATGTTCAACAATGTCGTTTCACGGTTTTTACTCTTGTATTGTCCCGCGACAACCAGGGACAGTCCGTACTGCTCGAAGTTGTCAAGCAGTGCCGGCATGTGTTCATTGAATTCGTCCAGATAGTTGATGTCGTGCAGGGTGCAGACGACATGCAGGAGATAGGGTTTGGTCGCCACGAGTTGTGCGCATTGAGCCTGTCCCAGTCCATTGAGCATATATGGCAACTGAGTCAGCTCTTCTTTGTCGTTGTATGGGAGGCGAGACTGTCTTCTGAACTTGCGTTCCTTGCTGGTGATGCGTGCATCCTCCAGGACACGCTCCAAATCCCGCATGCGTGAATCGTTTTTCATGTCCTCCATGGCTTCATCGAATCGGAAGACGTTCTCGACATAGTAGACCTCGAAGAGCCTGTCGGGATCGCCTGTCAGCGCGGAGGCCTTGACCTGCCGCCGTATTTGGTATTTCTCCAGGAATCGTTTCCGGAGTTGGGCGGCATGGAGGTAGCGCGGCAGTTGGCCGTGTTTCACCTTGGCGGTGTAGAAGAGATAGCGTGTTGCTGAACTCATGAGTTTCCTCCTGGCTGGGTTTCGAAAGACATGCTTCGGCGATGCTGTCCGCGGGGAGTCGCGGGCGGCCGGTGGCGTAGCGTGGGCAATGGAGGGTCGAATCCGTTCAGCCGGGTGACGTTCCATGCCACTCCTATGGGCGGTATGGACAGAGCGCTTGCGGGCGGGGCGGTTCCCGCCGGGTTCAGCTCATCTAGGGGGCGTGATGAGACTCCGCCGTGTGGCCGGGAAGCACGCGCTCCACGTAGTCGCGTAGCGTGCGGGGGCGGAGCCCCATGGCCTCCATCGCGGGTCTGGGATCGACCGGGCCTCCGAGCGCGACGTTGAGCATCATCGCCGCGAAGGAGCGCTGCAACGGATCGGTGGCGCCGTCGAACTGCTCACGCAACACCTGCTCGGGGATCTGCTCCAACTCCCAGCGGCGCCCGCTCCGCTCTTCGCTCATCCGGACCACGTCGAGCTGCCCGAGTGCTTCTTCTCCTCCGAGTGGGAGGGTGGCATTCCAGGCGTTCGGGCTCTCCAGCGCACCCACGGCGAAGCGGGCCACGTCCTCGACGGAGATCCAGTTCAGCTTGCCTTGACCCGTTCCGAAGATCCGGGCCCGTGCATTCAGGAAATCGAAGCCCAGGGCGGGGCTCAGCCAGACCTCGGTGAAGTAGGTGGGTTGGAGGATGGTGTAGCGGGGAAATCCGCTTCTCTTCACGGCCCGCTCCACCTCTCGCTTGGCATCCTGGAGCGGGAAGCTCCCCTGGAGGGGGGCGAACGAGACGAAGACGAAGTGCTCCACCCCGGCGCGCTGGGCTGCCTCCACCAGGGCAAGCTGGCCTTCGAGATCCACGGACTGGATGGAGTCTCCCGCCTGTCTCGAGAGTGTGGAGGAGGCGGTCGAAATGATTGCCCGGGTTCCCTCGCAAATGGCGTCGAGCGAGGGCTTGTTCTTGAGATCTCCCCGCAGGAGTTCCACGCCAGCCCGTTCAAGTTGCTCGACGCGGCTCGGATCCGACGTTGGCCGGACCATGGCCCTCACGGGGACACCCGCCGTGGACAGGTGCTTGCAGACCGCACCACCCAGCAGCCCCGTGGCGCCTACGATAGTCGTGATATGTTTCATGGTCTCTTCCCCTCACTCTCCTCATTCCCAGCAATTGCCAGGGACTGCGCCTGGGTGGGCCAGCGTGTCTGCCTCATCCAGGGAAAATCCCTCCACAGGGAGAGTGAAGTGTCCGTGGATGTGATACCACCCGTACGGTGGGGCATATCAGGCTTACAGGAATCCCAAGCGTTGCGCCGACTCCGAGGCGTGGCGCAGATATTCCCGCACCACCTCCTGCTTCCCCTCGTTCCAGGCTGCGAGCGCAGTTTCCAGTGGGGCGGCCAGTTCCGATGACAGTCTTTGCTGGGTGGGTTCCAGCAGTGCACGCGCATGCTTCACGGCCTCCGCCAGGGCCTGGCGCCGCGACGCCGCCGCGAGCAGCACCCACAATCCCAGCCATTGGAAGGGATAGGGGTAGATCGCCGAGAGCTTGCCCCAGCACTCCAGGGCCTCCCGGGCCTCCTGCTCGGCCTCGTCCACCCGGCCCTCCCGCCAGGCCACCCAGGCATGGTTGGCCCGGGCCGCTCCCGCGTAGTCGTGCATGCCCGTGGCGATCGCGATCTCCAGGCTCCGCTCGCTGTACTCACGCGTGAGCTCGAGTTGGCCCCGCATACGATACACCACCGTCAGGTAGGTGAGGAGGCGTGACTTCATCGTCATGTCTCCCGTTTGTTCCACCCACTCCAGCCCGGTGAGGCTCTCCTGCTCGGCTTCATCGAAGCTGCCATGGAAGAGCAGGGTGAAGGCATGGCAGAAGCGGGCCAGCACCTTCGCATCGATGTTGCCGGACTCCTCGCTGGCCACCACCGCCAGACGGCCGTATTCCACCGTCTCGGCGGGAATCACGTAGCGCTCCTCCCGGAAGGACGTATTGGCGAGCGACACGAAGAAGTGCGCGCGTTGGAGGGGCGTCCCGTACTTCTCCATCACCGGACGGATCTTCCCCACCAGCCCGGCCATCTGCTCGCGCTGGTTCATCCAGTAGTAGGTCCAATGGCGATCCATCTGGATCTGGATCCATTCCTTCCACCAGGAGGAGACGTCCGGGTCCGACGCGTCGTCCTTCCCGGTCGGGGTGCCCAGGGCGGTCTCCCCCTCGGCATAGGCGTGCAGCGCGTGCTCGTGCTGGTGGTGCGTCTCCCACGACTTGCCCACCTTTCGGTGGAGGCAGGCCCGGTGGAGCCGCTCGTCCCGCGAGAGCCGCGCCAGGGCCTCGCCAAACGCCGCGCGGGCCTCCTCCTGCTGCCCGGTGAGGGCCAGCACGTCGCCGAGACTCTCGTGGGTGCCCAGCAGGGCCGTGCGCCAGTCCTCCGGCTCGTGGGGCTGCGGCTTCAGGTGCTCGCGGGCCTCGACGAGGGCCGCCCGGTAGTAGGTGATGGCCTCGGCGTTGGCGTGGGCCGTGCGAGCCCCCTCGCCCGCCAGGTGGAAGTAGCGGCTGGCCCGGTCGTGCACCTCCGCCTTGGCCCAGTGCTGGGCCAGGGCCGGGATGTAGAGGGCGAAGTCGAGCGCTTGCTTGTAGCGATGCTCGATGGCCTCGGCGGCCCGGCGGTGGTGCTGGCGGCCGCGCGCGTGGGGGATCCGGGCGTAGGTGAGCTCGCGCAGCATGTCGTGGAGGAAGCGCAGCTTGCCTCCTGCGGCCTTCTCCAGGATCTGCCGCACCCGCAGCGTCTCCAGGGACTCCAGGGCCACCGGGTGCTCCAGCGGCGCCGTGTCCAGCAGCAGCTCCGCGTCGAATTCGCGCCCGAGCACGGCCGCGCTCTCCACCAGCATCTGGGCCCTGGAGTCCAGGTCGCTCAGGCGCCGATGGATGATCTGCGCGATGGAGCCGGGCAGGGACAGGCTCTCGAGGGAGCCGCCCGTGCGTGCCCGCTCATCCAACCGCCACTGGCCGGAGGTGTCGCGGTGGAGCAACCCCTCGGAGATGGTCGCCCGCAGGTACTCGGCGACGAAGAAGGGATTGCCTCCGGAGCGGCTCACCAGTCTGTCGAAGTCCCGGGGCAACGCGTGCAGCGCGAGCATGCCGCGCGCCATGGACTCGATGCTGCGCTCGTTGAGCCGGTCCAGCTCGAGCCGCAAGGAGCCGGGGACGGACACCACCGCGCGCAGGGCGTCGCTCAGCTCCTCCATGCGGTAGGTGCACAGCATCAACACTCCATGCTGGACCAGGTCCTCGTACCGGAGCTGGCTCAGGAAGGTCAGCGTCATCTCGTCGGCCCATTGGAGGTCGTCGATGATGAGCAGCACGGGATCCTCCTCCGCGAAGGCGAAGAGGACGTCCTGGAGGGCGGAGAAGATGCGGGCCCGTGCGGCATCCGCATTGGAGAGCGGAGGGGGCGGGGGGAGCTCCCGCTGGCCGGGGAGCTCGTCCAGGAGTGGCTCGTAGGCCACCAGCACCTTGCCCCGGGGGCCCAGCAGCCGCGCCGTCTCCTCCGCGCCATCGTTTCGGCACCGGTCCGCCACCGCGGCGAGCAGGGCTCGGAAGGGGTGGAGGGGCGAGGCCTTCATGGAGACGTCCACCCGTGCGCCGGAGAGGCCCATCGGGATGCACTCGCACGTCACCACCGGGATGCTGCGGTAGAGCGCCTCGCGGGCCAGCTCCAGGGCCAGACGTGTCTTGCCCACTCCGCTGCCACCGCCGATGAAGACCCGGCCGCCCTTGCACAGCAGCATGTCGTCCAGCAACTCCCGCAGCGTGTGCATGGACTCTTCGCGTCCGGTGAAGGGCGGGCGGTAGAGGTAGGGCCGGGGTGTAGGGAGCTCCTCGGGCTCGTCCGCGTCCACCCCCAGCTCCGAGAGCACCCGGGCCACGTCCTCGGCATAGCCGAGCCGGTCCTCGGGCCGCTTCGCGAGCAGCTTGAGGATGAGCCATTCCAGCCGCGGGGGAATCGGCTCCGCGACGAGCTGGGAGGGCGGGGTGGGTTGCTCCTGGAGATGCCGGCGGCGGACGACCATGCCCGAGCTGCCGAAGAAGGGGACGAAGCCCGTCACGCACTCGTAGAGGATGCAGCCCAGGGAGTACAGGTCGGCCCGGGCGTCCACGAGGTCTCCGCGGATCTGCTCGGGTGCCATGTACATGAGCGTGCCCAGGCCCGCGCCGTCGACGTTGAGGACATCGCGCCCGAAGGCGCCGTCGAAGTCCACCGCCAAGCCAAAGTCACCGAGCACCACGGTACCGTTGTCCCGGATGAAGATGTTGCCGGGCTTGAGATCGCGGTGGACGAGGCCGCAGCCGTGCAGATAGGTCAGGGGGGCGCACAGCCGCATCACCGCTTCCAGCAACGGGCGGGCGGGGAGCTGCGGGGCTGTCTGCCCGGCGCCCGCCTCTTCCCTCCAGGCCGACATGCCCGTGCTCACCCAGGAGTGGGTGGAGCGAGAGCCGGTCTGGTTGTAATAGCGCTCGAGGAGCTGTTTGAAGGTCCGGGCCTCCAACAATTCCATGGCGTACCAGGGCAGCCCCTGGGAGACGCCGTGCGCGATGATCCGGACGATGCGCGGGTGGTGGATGCGGCTAAGCGACTGGACTTCCCGCCGGAGGCTGGCCAGCGTGGTGGTCCGGGTGGCGCGGACCGTTTTGATTGCCACGCGCTCGCCCGTCTCCCGATGGAGCCCCTGGTAGACGATTCCCATTCCCCCACTGCCGAGGATCCCCTGGATGAGATAGGGGCCCATCATTTGCGGCAGGGCGGGCGGTTCCCTGCCTGATCGAGAGACATCCACTCGGCTCATTGCTCCCCCCGTTCCGAAGGGCAGCGCCGCTCGCCAGGATGCGGGTGGGCGTTGGCTGCCCCGGACTCGTCGCGTCTGGTTCTTCCCGCCTATATGGGTAGGGAGGGCAAGGCGGGAGTGACAAGAAGGCACGAAGGGCGGATTCAGCCCTCGACGTACCCCTCACCGCACGGGCGAGCCTTCAGGGCAGGCTGGACCTGCCCCGTGTGTGCTCCGCGGACGGAAGCTCAGGCGCGGTCGCGGCGGACCTGGACCTTCTTGCCGCGCAGGGTGGCCTGGCGCAGGGCGGCGACAATCTGATCGGCGAGGGGCTCGGGCACCTCGACGAGGGAGTAGTTGTCGCCGATCTCGATGGCGCCGATGCGCCGTCCCTCGACGCCGGCCTCGCCGGCGATGGCGCCCACGAGGTCCGCGGGACGCACACCGGCATGCCGTCCCACGCCGATGAACAGGCGCGCCATGTCGAAGTCCTGGGAGGGAGGACCCGCGCGCCGCTTGTCACCGCGAGGCCCCTTGGGAGCCGGACCCGGCCGCTCTCCGAAGCCGGGGCGGGCGGCGGCGCGGGCGTTCTTGCCCGGACGGGGGGGCCGCTCCGTGGGCGGAGGCACCACGGGAATCTCCGCCTCGGCCTCCTCGCGGCCCTCGCTCTGCGCGTCGTGGATGAGTTTCACCGCGGCGGCGGCCACATCCACCAGGTCGAACTCGGAGCCGAGGCTCTCCACCACGGAGCGGTAGGAGTCGAGCTCGCCAGCCACGAGGGCCTCGCGCAGGGAGGCGCGCACCAGCTCGAGCCGGCGGGCGCGCAGATCGGCCACGGTGGGCACGGTGGAGATCTCGATCTTCTGGCCGGTGAGCTTCTCGATGTTGCGCAGCAGCCGGTGCTCGCGCGGCTCGGCGAGGGTGATGGCGACGCCCTCGCGCCCGGCACGGCCGGTGCGGCCGATGCGGTGGACATAGGCCTCGGGGGCGTTGGGCACGTCGTAGTTGACGACGTGGGAGAGCTTCTCGATGTCCAGACCGCGCGCGGCCACGTCGGTGGCGATCAGCAGCTCCACGGCGTGCGTCTTGAACTGCTTGAGGACGCGGTCGCGCTGGGCCTGATCCATGCCGCCGTGGAGCGCCTGGGCGCGCCAGCCGTGGCCGTTGAGGGAGACGGTGAGCTCATCCACCTCGGTGCGCGTACGGCAGAAGACGATGGCGGCGGTGGGGGCTTCCACGTCCAGCACGCGCCCGAGCGTGGCGGCCTTGAAGGCACGTGGGACGATGTAGGCCGTCTGGCGCACGCGGGGCCCGGTGCCAGGGGCCACCTTCTCCTTGGCGATGCGCACGTGCACGGGCTTGTGCAGGTGGCGCTCGGCGATGGAGGCGATGCGGGGGGGCAGGGTGGCGGAGAAGAGGGCGGTCTGGTGCTCCTCGGGGGTGGCCTCGAGGATGGCCTCCAGGTCCTCGGCGAAGCCCATGTCGAGCATCTCGTCGGCCTCGTCGAGCACGACGACGCGCAAGGAGTCGAGCAGGAGCGACTGGCGCTTGAGGTGATCCAACGCGCGGCCGGGGGTGGCGACGATGACGTCCACGCCGCGCTTGAGCACGCGCAGTTGCTGTCCGATGGGCTGGCCGCCGTAGAGGGGGAGCACGGTGACGCCGAGCTTCTGGCCGTAGCGGTGGATGGCCTCGGCCACCTGCATGGCGAGCTCGCGGGTGGGGACGAGCACGAGCGCGGAGGTGGAGAACGGGGCGAGCTTGCCGGGGGTGAGGTTCTGTAGGAGCGGGAGGGAGAAGGCGGCGGTCTTGCCGGTGCCGGTGGCGGCGATGCCGAGCAGATCCTTGCCCTCGAGCAGAGGGGGCAGGGCAGCGCGCTGGATGGGGGTGGGCTCCTCGTAACCGAGGCCGCTGAGAGCCTCCACGAGGGCGGGCCCGAGGCCCAGTTGTTCGAAAGTCGGAATGTTCTCGGAAGGGATGCTCACGATGGAGGGGGCTTGTACCACCCCTCTTGCCCGAGGTCTCCCGTTGCGTGCCGGGGGTGTCGGAGCGGTGACTCAGACCCGGGTACCAGACGGGTTGTCACGCCGCCGAGGCGGGACGGGCACTCGGCACCCGGACTTCTCCGCCATCGGTCTCGACGGTGCCCTCGAGCTACCTGTAGCTTCGAGTCGAGGAGGCCCCTCATGCCACGCTGTGTGGCACTACTTCTTTTCGTATTCCTCGTGGGATGTAGCGGCACGATACGAGGAGTTCGTTCCGGCACTGGCCGGGACATGCTCAGGTTGGGGCTGCCAGCGGCTCCCATTGCCCAGCCCCCGCAGAGCCCGCTCCAGGGAGTTACAGGCGAGGGCCTGGGGAATGGCGTTCCAAGTGCCGTGCTCCGGCTCGTGCCCAAGGGAGCTGCGGCCGTGGCGGACGCAGGGGCTGTTGCCGCGACGGGAAAGGCCCTTGTGACGGGTGGCGCGGTGCTGGCGGCAGGGGGCAGCGTTGTCCTGGTCTGCCTGACCGTCAAAGCCGGCCTGGACGGGGTACGGACCCCGGTCGACATCGCGGACACGTTTTACGGCACTCACTTCGGAGACCTTCAGGGATGGGTTCAGGGTTGCTATGCGCCCAAGGCCACGGTGCGCCCGGGAACACCCGCTCGCACGCCAGAAGTGGATCGGGTGTCCGAGCCTCATACCTCCCCCGCTCCAAGACCCACTTCAGAAGCCGGGAGCGACAGAGACAAAAAGAGTTGGGGCCGACTCTACGCGACCTATACGAAGCTCAACCTGAAGACCGGCTGGTACTACTCGGGTCGAACGAGCATGGTCATCGACCTGAACAAGCCTTTGGAGGCGCAAGCCGAACAAGCTGTGGATACGCGCGATTCGAACCATCACATTGATGAGACCAATGAACCCAGAGGTCCTGGATTCCTGCCGGCCGTGCTGGACAAATTCGATGTAGGGACTGCGGTCGACTACGCGAAGAGATACAGCGACGCCGCTTATTGGCGAATCCGTGGACGAGAGCAGCAGTTGATCGATTCTTTTGGGGGGGCCCGGTCCGATACGCGAGAGCCGTATCGAACCGAGAACGTCAATCGCGGCGTGGCGAAGGACAACCCGTTGGGCAGGCTGTTTCACGATGCCGCCACGAAGCTATGGGGTCAGCTCTACCCCTACACTGGGGAATGAGGAATGCCAAAGCAAAGACACAAGCCAGGGTCTTTCGTGAGAATCGCCCTCTCCGATGGCTCATTCGGCTACGGAAGGTTGCTCGAATCCCCCTATGCCGCGTTCTATCAACACAGAACAATGAGTCCGGATTCTGATCTGGATGGGATCGGCGCGAGACCCGTGCTCTTCAGGACGGCTGTCCGCCATCTGGCCCTGGATGCGTGGGAACTCATCGGGTGGAGAGCACTCGAGGAGCATCTACGTCAGCCGCTCGTGAGGTTCATGCAGGATGTGGGAGACTTCCGTCGCTGCACGATCTTCGACACGGCTGGCCATAGCAGGGCCGCCGAGCCCCAGGAATGTGTGGGTCTCGAGCGGGCGGCCGTCTGGGAACAGGATTCCATCGAAGAACGCCTGCTCGATACCCTTCTGGGCCGGCCCAATGTCGCTGAGGAGCATCTGAAGGTACGGTTGCGTTAGGTCGTCTCTGGGCGCTCACGCCGCCGAGGCGGTCTCGACTACTTCCTTCAGCGTGAGCACGAAGCGCGCGCCGCCCTCGGGCCGGTTCTCGGCGGTGAGCGTCCCTCCTGCTCGGCAGATGTACTCGTGGCAGAGCGCCAGCCCCAGCCCGGTGCCCTTTCCGGGCGGTTTGGTGGTGAAGAAGGGCTCGAAGAGCCGCGGCAGCGCCTCGAGTGGGATTCCCGAGCCGTTGTCTTCCACCTCCAGCCGCACGCCCCCCTCCACCCGCCGGGCCCGTACCGAGATGCGGGCCTTGCGTGGAGGCACTGCTTCCTCCACCGCATCCGCCGCGTTCAGCAGCAGGTTCACCAGCACCTGCACGAGGTGTCGTTGCCCCAGACTCACCTCGGGCAGACCCGGCGTGATGTCCAATGTCACCTCGCCCAGGCTGCGCAGGCGGACCGATGCCAGCCGCCGCGCCTCCTCGATGGCTTCCGACGGCGAGCTGGGCTCCGTGGACGCGTGGCCCTCTCGTGCGAAGCGCCGGAGATCCGTGACGATCTGCTGGATGCGCAGGACGCCCTGCCGTGTCTCGTCCAGCAATTCGCGCAGCTCCGCTTTGTTCTCGGCACCGTCGGCGTCCAACAGCTCCCGCTCGAGGTAGTGCAGGTTGGATTTCACGAAGGCGAGGGGGTTGTTCACCTCATGGGCCACTCCGGATGCGAGCTGCCCCACCAGAACCAGCCGCTCCACCTCGGCGCGCTCGCGCTCGGAGCGGAGCCGGAGACGCTCGCTCTCGGCCAGTTGCTCCAGTGCGCTCAGCCGCTGCTCCTGTGCCACCTTCTCCGCGTCCCGGAGCCGCCGGTAGGTGCGCCCGCCGTAGAGGCCGAACGCTCCGACGCAGCCAAAC
The DNA here is from genome assembly GCF_001896145.1 of Archangium sp. Cb G35. NCBI lineage: Bacteria > Pseudomonadati > Myxococcota > Myxococcia > Myxococcales > Archangiaceae > Archangium > Archangium sp. Cb G35. Next base: position 496,587 of record NZ_MPOI01000007.1, on the reverse strand, counting down.
ACGAGGGCCTGGTACAGGAATGCTCGCGGAGGAACTCCCGCCAGGACGTTCAACACCACCACCGCGCCCAGCATGCCCACGAAGGCTACCCGCGTCGGCAAGCGGGAGTCCGGGGCGAATAGCGCGATGATGAGGGGCGCGCAGACGATCGTCACGAAGAAGGGGCTCGCCGGTCCGCCGGTGATGTGGATGATCGCCGTGACCGCGGGAACGCACACCACCGCGGCCAGGGTGCCCGCGAGCCAGGGAGCCAGGACTCCCTTGCCCATACACACGCCGAGCAGCACATAGCTCAGACCCCAGAGCACCTGCACGAGCGCCAGCGAGGGGATCACGGTGCCGGTGAGCAGGAGACGCACGAGAGGGAGCGCCAGGATCATGCACGCGGAGACGAAGAAGATCCTCCGCTTGACTCGGAGCTGTGCCTGGAGCGCGGTGTCATCTGCGAGCATCACTCCGAACGCTGCCACGTCGCGATGCTCCGGCGGCACGGCGACACCCCGGGCGTGCCCCGAAAAGCATCCGATTTAGGACACCGCCGCTCCACCAGTTCAAGGAGGTGTAGAGTGACACCCGGTCATCGCACGGACATGGTTCCTCTCTACCTGCTGGGATGTGGCTACACGTTGACGCGGCTGGCGTGCGAGGAGGCCCGGCGGGGACGTCCCGTGCGGGCGGTGACTCGCGACGAGGCTCGCCGGGAGGAACTGTCCCGCGAAGGTGTCCAACTCCTCTCCTTGGACGAAGCCGTGGCGTCATCGAAGGGCGCCCATGTGGTGATCTCCATCCCCCCGGAAGCCGGGCTCGACACCTCCCTGTCCGAATCCCTGGCGCGCACCGGTCCCGCCCGTCTCGTCTATCTCTCTTCCACGGGGGTCTACGGTGGTGCCCGGGGGCACGTGGACGAGGACACGCCCGTCGATTCCGTCTCCCCGAGGGCCCAGGGCCGTCTCGACGCGGAGGCGAAGTACCGCCCGCTCGGTGGAATCAGCCTGCGCATCGCTGGCATCTACGGTCCCGGCCGGGGTCTGCACGAACGCATCCGCGCCGGCACGCTCCGCATCCCCGAGAGCGGTGGGGGCCGCATCTCCCGGGTGCACGTGGACGACCTGGTGGACGCCATCCGCGTGGTGTTGGAGCGGGGCGCGCCGGGGGCAACCTACTGCGTGGCCGATGACCGTCCGGCGACCCAGGCCGAGACGGCCACGTGGCTGTGCGCCCGGCTGGGGCTGCCCCTTCCACCCTCGGTGCCCCTGGCTTCACTGCACGAGTCCCTCCAGGGCGACCGGGCCATCTCCAATGCCCGGCTGAAGGCCCTGGGCTGGCGGCCCCGCTACCCGGATTTCATCGCGGGTTTCTCGGCCCTCCTGGACGCCGGGGCGTCGAGCTGACAGCCGCGATTCCGGGTACTTACGGTGCCCCTCCACCTGACGCACCCGGCGAAAGCGGTGTGCGGTAACAGTTCGCGCCCGCTCCGGTGTTGAGGTGCGTGAGGCAGGGAGGAACGACGTTGGCCATCGATGTGGAAGCCTGCTACCGCCGGTATGGACCGATGGTGCTCCGGCGCTGCCGCTTCCTCCTGCGCGACGAGGAGCGGGCGGTGGATGCCATGCACGACGTCTTCGTCCAACTGCTCGACCATCAGGACGCGTTGAGCCAGACGGCCCCCTCCAGCCTGCTGCACCGCATGGCGACGAATGTGTGCCTCAACCGGTTGCGCTCCGAGCGCCGGCGCCCGGCGGACTCGGACGAGGAACTGCTGGTGCGCATCGCATCGCTGGAGGACATGGAGGCCCGCACGGGGGCGGCGGCGGTGCTGGACAGGCTCTTCGGCCGGGAGCAGGTGTCCACGCGCACCATCGCCGTGCTGCACCTGGTAGACGGCATGACGTACGAGGAGGTGGCTCGCGAGGTGGGCCTCTCCGTCTCGGGGGTCCGCAAGCGTCTGCGCACGTTGCGCGCCCACCTGCAGGAACTGGAGGCCGCCTGACATGCCCCACCGCACGCCCGATTGGTTGTTGGAGCGCATCGCCCTGGGAGAGCTGCCCCCCGAGGAGCTCGCCGCCGCCCGCGCGCGGCTGGCCACGGAGCCCGGTGGACTCGAGCGGCTCGCGAAGCTGGAGGCCGATGATGGCGCCACGCTCGCGAAGCTCCCGCCGTCCCAGGTCGCCGCCGAGGTCGAGCGCCGCCGCCGCGTCGTGGATGCCTCCCGCTCCCTGTCCGCCTCCACGCCCCCTCGCCGCTGGCTGCCGGCCGTCGCGCTGGGCCTGCCCGTGGCCGTGGGGCTCGCGTTGCTGATGTTCGTCTCCCAGCGGGAGCTGCCCGAGGAGCCCCGGCCCCAGCAGGCGGTGTTGCTGGAGACGACGCGCACCAAGGGCCTGGAGCCGAAGCTGCTCATCCACCGCCAGACGGCGGGTGCACCCGAGCCGCTCGTGGACTCGGCCCGGGTGCACGCGGGGGACGTGTTGCAGCTCAGCTATGTGTCCGGAGGCCGGCCCTACGGCGCGGTGCTGTCCGTGGATGGCCGTGGCTCCGTCACGCTCCATGCCCCGGAGCCGCCCACCGGCCCGCTCGAGCTGAAGGGAGGCACCGTGCCGTTGCCGAGCGCCTACGCGCTGGACGACGCACCCGCCTTCGAGCGCTTCTTCTTCGTCACCAGTGACGAGCCCTTCGACCTGAACGCGCTGATGGAATCGGCCCGCGAGCTGGCCCGTGAGCCCGAGCGCGCCCGCCGTGAGCCGTTGCCCCTGCCGCCGTCGCTCTCGCAGACCTCGCTCGTGCTGGAGAAGGGGCCTCGGACCTGACGCACCGCGCGGTGCACCTGTGCAGAAGATCCGCTTTCCGCCCGGAGAAGCCAGGATCCCGTGAGCGGTGTGGACCGGGCCACAGGTGGAGAAAAGCCTCTCGTTTCCGGGTTCTCGGCGAGCCCCCCGGCCTGTCACGCTCGGGGTCCCTGGCTGTACACTGAAGGACCGGGAACTCGGGCCGGCCTGTGGGCCGGCGAGAAGGGGCCATATGTCCACGCTGTTAGCGGCATTCAACGAGGGCGTCAGCCACTCGATGTCCGGCAACCACGAGGGCGCGATCAAGGTGTTCGACCGCGTGCTGTCCCAGGACCCCAGCCACGTGTTGGCGCTGAGCGCGAAGGGCTCGTCGCTCACGAGCCTGGGCCGTCCGCGCGAGGCGCTGAAGTGCTTCGAGCGCGCCATCGACCTGGACCCCGAGACGGCCGAGCACTACCGCAACGCGGCCATCTGCCAGTTGGAGCTGGACGAGCCGGAGGCGGCGAGGGCCCTGCTGGAGGAGGCCCTGCAGCTCAACACCGAGCTGGCCTGGCGTGAGGCGACGGCGGTGGAGATCGCCAACCTGGGCGAGGCGCTGCTGACGGAGTCGGGCAAGCACCGCACCCGGGGCATCGGGCTGACGGGCAAGGCGCGCTACCGGCACGCGCGCCACGTGCTGGAGATGGCGCTGGAGCTGTACCCGGCGCTGACGGAGGCGGCCAGGTGCCTCGCGGACGTCTGGGCGCACCTTGGCGACACCGAGAAGCGCGATCAGTACACGCAGCTCGCCGGCCGGCTGCTGCGCGCCTCCGCGGTCTGAGCTGCTTCTCCGCTCAAAGCGGACGCGACATGAGGTAGTGCGGGCCGATGCCGGGCAGCTCGAACTCGGCCCCCTCCACGGCGAAGCCCAGCCGTTTGTAGAAGCCGGACGCCGTCGTGCGCGCGTTGCACCACAGCCGGGTGCCGCCCTGACGCGCCGCGTGATCGATGCAGGCCTGGAGCAGGGCCGCGCCGTAGCCCCTGCCCTGGTTCGAGGCGAGCACCGCCATGCCCCGCAGACGCCACTCGGTGGTGGATTTCGTACCCGGCCGGGGCTCGCGGTAGAGCGAGGCCACCCCGTGCTGCTCTTCGTCCACGTACAGCCCGAAGTGGACGGTGTCCGGGGCGTCATCCCCCGGGTAGACGAGCTCCTCGGGCCGCTGGTGGGGGCGCAGCACGACGTGGCGGAGGTAGCGGGTCTCGGCGGCGGGAATGAGTTGGAGCTCGTACGGGGCCATGGCGCGGGGGATTCTCCCGGAGGGGCCGGAAAATAGGGGGAAAATTCAGCGGTATGCCGCCCGGGCGCCTCGTGCGTCCTCCTTTCTGGAAACCGGGCAACGAGGTCCAACCTTGAAGGGCACCGCCGTCATGGACGAGACGCAGATGGAGGAGAGGGGCAACCCCCTCGACTTCGACGCGCTCGTGGAGGGGGAGCAGGCGGCCCTCCTGCGCCTGGCGCGGCGGCTCGTCTGGGACGGGGAAGAGGCGAGGGACCTGGTCCAGTCCGCCCTGGCCGATGCCTACGAGAAGCGCCACACCCTGAGGGACGCGAAGGCGGGCCCGGCCTGGTTGCGGCGCATCCTGGTGTCACGCGCCATGGGACACCTGCGCCGGCGACGGGTGTGGAACGTGGTGCGCGAGGTGTTGGACCTGGGCCCCGCCCCGCAGCCCTCGCCCGAGGAGCGCTTCGCCGGTGCCGAGCGCTGGCGCGCCTTCGGCCGGGCCCTGCGCACGCTCCCGGCCCAACAGGCCACGGCCTTCTCCCTCCGCTACCTGGAGGGGCTCGACCTCGATGCCATCGCCGATGCCATGAACATTGGCCGCGGCACCGTCCGCATCCACCTCTACCGCGCGCTGCAGAAGCTCAAGGCGGCTGACGCGCTCCAACTCCAAGGAGACACCCCATGAGCTGCCAGGACTTCGCCGAGGCCCTCGTGGACGAGCGCCTGCCCAGGCCTCCCGGCTTGCAGGCCCACCTGGAGCAGTGCTCCGCGTGCCGCGCGCTCGCCGGCCTTCACGCCTCCGCCTCTTCGCTGCGTCTGCCGGACGCTCCGGTCCCCGCTCGCATCCCGCGCGAGGCCATTCTGGGCGAGGTGCGCCGCCGCCAGTACCGCCGCCGCGTGGTGGCCAGCGGCACCGCCACGGCCGCCCTGGTGGCCCTGGTGCTGTTCGTCTCGCCGAGGGTGCGGACGCCGGTGCCCATCGAGACGGAGCCGGTGGTAGGGGGGCCCATCGAGGGCTCCCTGCGGGCCGGGGAGCCCGTGGCCGAGGCGCCGGTGGGGCAGGGGAGTGAGGTCGTCTCGCTCGAGGTGCTGGTGGAGGAGGTGCACGGCTACACGCGCACCAACCCGAGCGTCGAGGACGAGGCGTACGCGCCATTCGGAGCTCTGGCCGCGTGGGTGCGCCCGCCGGACGTCACGGCGCTCGACTCGGAGCCCTTCCAGACGGCCCTCGCGGTCCTCCAGGTGTCCCGGTGATGTCCCCTCTCCCAGCGGGAGAGGGAGCTGCGCAACCCAGGTCGAACAAAGGAGCAGTGCCATGATGAAGAAGCTGCTGTGTGCCCTCGTGGTCCTCACCGCGGTCCCCTCGCTGGCGCAGGACAAGGAGGAGGACGTGCGCATCCGGACGCCAATGCCGGTCCGCGCGCCGATGCCGCCCGTGCCTCCCATGCCGCCGATGCCGCCAGAGGCTCCCATCGGGCCGCCCTCCTTCGGGATTCCGCCGGAGGTGGCGGCGAGGATCGGCCTGCCGCAGAGCCTCGTGCAGAAGGTGCAGGACATGAGCTTCGAGGCCAATGACGCACTGATCGGCCTGGAGGCGGAGCTCAAGCGGGCGCAGCTCGCGCTGGAGAAGGAGCTGCGCCAGCCCGCTCCGAACGAGGGAAGCGTGAAGGACCTGGTGGAGAAGGTGGGCCGGGCGGAGACGGCGGTGCGCCAGAACCGGGTGGGCCTGATGGTGGCCATCAAGAAGGCGCTGGGCCCCGACAACTGGCAGAAGCTGGAGGCGGAGATGGGGAGCCTGAGCATGGGGGGCAGTTTCCCGCGCCGGCTCCACATCCTGCGGCGCGGCGAGGATTCGCGTGGCGCTCCGGCGGCTCCCGTGCCCCCCGGCCAGGAGCCCCAGGAGCGCAAGCGGTAGGCCTCCCCGGAGTGCCGACGAGCCCACACTCCGCACCGCCGTCCCCTTCCATCTCCTGGCCGAGTGTTCATGGTGCCGGGCATGGAAGACGACAAGCAGCATCAGTTGGACGCGGATGCGGCCCAGCTCCAGCGGTTGGGGTACGCGCAGCAACTGCTGCGTGACATGGGCGGCTTCTCCAACTTCGCCGTCTCCTTCTCCATCATCTCCATCCTCACCGGAGCGGTGACGCTCTATGGCCATGGCCTGCGCTTTGGCGGGCCGTTCGTCATGACGGTGGGGTGGCCGTTGGTGGCGGTGATGACGCTGACGGTGGCGGCGAGCCTCGCGCAGCTCGCCTCCTCGTTCCCCACGGCGGGGGCGCTCTATCACTGGTCGGCGATGCTGGGAGGCCCCCGAGTGGGCTTCTTCACGGCGTGGCTGAACACGATTGGCCAGTTCGCCATCACCGCGGGCATCGACTACGGGCTGGCGGATTTCCTGGCGGACATGTTCGGGTGGCCGCGGGAGCGGGGCTATGTGCTCCCGCTCTACGCGGCCATCCTGCTGTCACATGCGGTGCTCAACCACGTGGGCGTGCGCGCGGTGGCGCTGCTCAACAACCTGTCGGCCTGGTACCACGTGGCGGGCGTGGCGGTGGTGATTGGAGCGCTGGTGGCCTTCGCGCCCCGGCAGGACGCGGCCTTCCTCCTCACGCACTTCACCACCGATCCCAGGGGCTACACGTATGGTTTCCTGATCGGCCTGCTGCAGGCTCAGTGGACGTTCACCGGCTATGACGCCAGTGCCCACGTGTCGGAGGAGACGGTGGATCCGACGCGCAACGCGCCCTGGGGCATCTTCCTGTCGGTGGCGGTGAGCGCGGTGGTGGGCTACGCGCTGCTGGTGGGGGTGACGCTGTCGATCGGGAACCTGCCGGCGGCGGCCGCCACGGCCAACCCGTTCCTGTATGTGCTGCGCGAGTCGCTCGGGCCCGCGCTGGGCGGGGCGCTGGTGTGGATCACGATCGGTGCCATGTGGTTCTGCGGGCTGTCCTCGGTGACGTCCAACTCGCGGATGCTGTTCGCGTTCGCGCGGGATGGGGGGTTGCCGGGCTCGGCGCACCTGGCACGGGTGTCGCCGCGCTTCCGCAGTCCGCACGTGGCCATCTGGGTGTCGGTGGTGGCGGCCTTCGTGGTGGCCATCTGGAGCGGGGCCTATGCGGCCATGGTGGCGCTCAGCACGCTGGCGCTCTATGCGTCGTATGCGCTGCCCATCTGGGTGGGCTGGCGGGCGCGGCGCAATGGGACGTGGTCGCGCCGGGGACCGTGGGACCTGGGGCGCTTCTCGCCGCTGGTGAACGGGGTGGCGCTCGGCTGGTGCGCGGTGGTGATGGTGCTCTTCGTCCTGCCGCCCCACCAGTTGGCGGGGTACACCTTCGCGGGAGTCCTGGCCCTGCTGATTGTCTACTGGGTGTCATCGCAGCGGAACACGTTCTCGGGGCCGAAGGTGACGTTGCTGGCTCCGGCACCAGTCCGGACGGGTTCCGGGAAGTGAGATCTGCTAGGACGCGGTCCAGGGTCCCTTCTTCTGGAGTGGCACACGTATGAGCAAGCGGCAGCAATCCGAGTCCTCCGAGTTGGTCAGCGCCGCGGCCTCCATCGAGGAGGAGCTGCGCAAGTTCGAGTCGCTGGCGGAAGAAGTGCGCACGGGCACGATGCGGTCGCAGAAGAACCTGGAGAAGATGGGCAAGCTGCTGACCCAGGTGGCGGACTGCGACGAGCGGATGGTGGGGCACATGCGCACGCTGCTGGGGGTGCTCAACGGGTGGAGGGATCGGCAGCAGTCGTTGGCGGCCGAGGTGAACGAGCGGGCGCTGGAGCTGCAGGAGCGCACGAAGGTGTACCAGACGCTGATGGAGCGGTTCGGCGAGCTGGGGCAGCAGGCGGCATCGTTGAGCTCGCAGATGCACCAGGTGGCGGGGATGACGCAGCAGGGGCAGGCGATGAAGACGGAGGAGGTCATCGCGTCGCTGCAAGCGGTGAACGAGAAGATGACGGAGGTGGCGGAAGGGGCGGGAAAGCTGGCGAGCGACGCGGAGGCACAGGACTTCGTGGACGTATCGCGCGACGCCGAGTCCCTGCGTCAGCAGCTCCTGTCGGCGCGCAACCGGGCGAACCTGTTGCAGCAGAAGCTGCACTCGGCGAACGCCTGAGCCCATCTCCAGCCCCGAGCCCATTTCCCCTCTCCCCCCGGGAGAGGGTCGGGGTGAGGGTGCCCGGACCCCGGGTTGAATCCATCACCCGGAGGCCGGTGTATCCGGAGTCGCCGGAGGCTCGGGCTCCTTGTGGAACATCCGGGCGAGAATCCGTTCCGCGGCATCCGCGAGCAGATCCCGTTCGAGCCGGATCTCCTCACCAAAGAATCGGGTGCCCACGGAGGCATCGAGCACGTGGGTGGCGAGGAGCGAGAAGGCGGCGGCCTCATCGAAGGAGGTCTCGGAGGCCAGCACACGTTTGCCGGGTTGGAGGTCCTCCTGGTCGAAGCGGCCTTCCCAGTTCTCGCCGAGGGTGACGGAGAAGTACTGCACGGCCACGTTCCCGGGGCGGGCGGTATGCGAGACAGCGACCACGGCGCGCAGCCGGGCGAGCTCCTCCGGGGTCATCTGCTGTTTCCAGGCCTCGATGGTGGCGTGCATGGTGTCGATCTGATCGCGGGCCGCGTCCTCGGCGTTGCGGAGGATGTCCGGGACCTGGGCACGGGTATAGGCGGAGAGCGCCTCGGCCGAGACACCGTCCCCGGAGAGCACCTGCTCGAGGATCGCCGCCGAGGCCTCGAGGATGCGGCGCTGGCGTGCGCTCTGCTCCTGGGAGAGCCCGCGGCGCTCGAGCCCCTCCAGGCTCGCGGAGATGAGCCGCTGTATCCCGGAGAGCCGGTCCCGCGTGGCCGCGTCCAGCTCCCCGCGCCGGCCCGAGAGCAGCACATGAAGGGCGAGCGGAACGTGGGTGACCACCTTGAGCTCGTGGTAGCGCCGGGTGCGCGCGGGTCCGACGAGGCGCTGACCGCCGCGCCGGAGGATGAGCAGGTCATCGATCTGGGCGATGACCGGGCCCATGCTGGCGAGGATGGCGTCCCGGCGAGCCGCGTAGGCGTCGCGGAAGGCCATGTTGAGCGCGGAGAGTGGATCCGAGGACTCGAGCGCGGCATGGGCGCTCGGGGGAGCGGACTCAGCGGGACCTTCAGCCATGGCGAGCCCTGGGGAGCTTCGTCCCGCTCATCTCGAGGATGCGCTTGAAGTGCTCGGGGGTGACGGGGGTCACGCTCACGCGGCTCTTCTTGATGAGCGGGAACTCCTTCAAGTCGAGGGTGGCCTTGACGGTGGCGAGCGTCACCGGCTCCTTCAGGGCCACCACGGGGCCCACCACCACCGAGGCCCAGTCCTCACCGGGCGCGGTAGGATCCTCGGTGGGCCCGGAGATCACGCGGGCCACGGCCACCACCTCCTTGCCCTCGTTCGAGTGGTAGTAGAGACACAGGTCCCCGGGCTTCATGGCCCGGAGGTTGTTGCGCGCCTCGAAGCTGCGCACGCCCGTCCACTCCGTCCTGCCGTCCTTCTCCAGCTGGGCGTAGGCGTAGACGGAGGGCTCGCTCTTGATCAGCCAGTACTGGGGTTTCGCCATGGCGGTGCTAGATAGCAGGCCCATGGCCATTCAGGGATACGACGCACTCGACGCCACGGCGCTCGCCGAGCTGGTCCGCAAGAAGGAGCTCCAACCCACTGAGCTGGTGGAGGAGGCCATCTCGCGCATTGAGACCGTCAACCCGAAGCTCAACGCCGTCGTCCACAAAATGTACGACCAGGCGCGCAAGACCGCCGCGGGCCCGCTGCCCCAGGGCCCCTTCTCCGGGGTGCCCTTCCTGGTGAAGGACCTGGACGGCTATCTGGCGAACGAGCCCTACGCGGGCGGGTGCCGGGCGCTGGTGGGCTTCGTGCCGGACCACGACGCGGAGCTCATGGCGCGCTTCCGCCGCGCGGGCGTCGTCATCGTGGGCAAGACGGCCACGCCCGAGCTGGGCATCCTCGGCGTCACCGAGACGGTGCTCAACGGGCCCACGCGCAACCCGTGGAACCCGGAGCACACGCCGGGTGGCTCCAGCGGAGGCTCGGCGGCGTGCGTGGCGGCCCGGGTGGTGCCCATGGCCCACGGCGGCGATGGCGGTGGCTCCATCCGCATCCCCGCGTCCGCCTGTGGCCTCTTCGGGCTCAAGCCGACCCGCGCCCGCAATCCACTCGGCCCCGACTCGGCGGAGGGGTGGGGTGGCTTCGTCCAGCAGCACGTGCTGACCCGGAGCGTGCGGGACAGCGCTGCGATGCTCGATGCGACCCACGGACCGGACGCGGGCGCGCCCTACGCGGCGCCTCCGCCCGCGCGGCCCTTCCTCCAGGAGGTGGGCACTCCGCCCGGCCGCCTGCGCATCGCCTTCTCCACCGGCTCGCTCTACGGCAAGCACGTGCACCCGGACTGCAAGGCGGCCGTCCAGGACGCGGTGAAGCTCTGCCAGGAGCTGGGCCATGAGCTCGTCGAGGACGCTCCCCGGTTCGATCGCGAGGAGCTGGTGCGCTCCTACCTCGTGAACGTCGCGGCCAACACCACGGTGCAGATGGAGGAGATCTCCCGGGCGACCGGCAAGCCCGTGACGGCGGATGACGTCGAGCCGTCCACCTGGGCGCTGGTGCAGCTCGGAAGCATCCTCTCCGCGGCGGACCTGCAGCGGGCGCGCGACGTCATGCACAGGGCTGGCCGGATGATGGCGGCCTTCCACGAGCGGTACGATCTCTTCCTCGACGCGACGCTCGCGTACCCGCCGGTGCGCATCGGCGAGCTGGCGCCCAAGCCCGCCGAGATCGCGGCGATGGCCGTGCTGCGCAAGCTGCCGCTGAAGCCGGTGTTCCTCAAGCTGCTGGACGCGCTCGCCGGAAACGCCCTGGAGCGGACTCCCAACACCCAGCTCTTCAACCAGACGGGGCAGCCGGCCATGTCCGTGCCGCTCTTCTGGAACACCGCCGGGCTGCCCGTGGGCGTGCAGTTCGCCGCTCGCTTCGGGGACGAGGCCACCCTGTTCCGCCTGGCCTCGCAGCTCGAGCAGGCGCGCCCGTGGGCCGGCCGCAAGCCGTCCTGACCTCCAGAAACACCAAGGGCCTGCCCCCAAGATTTGGGAGGCAGGCCCTGGATCGAGCCTCTATCGTCGAGCGAAGTGGCTCAGGTCCCCATCAGATGGGGCGCACGTTCTGCGCCTGCAGGCCCTTGGGGCCGCGGGCGACGTCGAACTCAACGCGCTGGCCCTCGGCCAGGGTGCGGAAGCCCTCGGTCTGGATGGCGGTGTGGTGGCAGAACAGATCCTCGCCACCGCCCTCCTGCATGATGAAACCGAAGCCCTTCGCGTCGTTGAACCACTTCACAGTACCAGTCGCCATTACTTGTCTTCTTTCTCGTCCGGACGCGGTGGAATGCGCCGGAACTCCGCCGCACTGAGCGCGGAGACCCCTATCTGGCACCTTTGGGGGAACAAAGGAAGTCCCCCCCTTTCATTTCTCCATGAAAAATGTGGGGGGCCCTTACCCGGAGCGGCCGATGAAGAGCGTGTGGAGCGGTCCACCTCCCTTGCCGCGCGCCGGTGTCTCCACGACGTCGGTGGTGAACCCCGCCCGCTTCAGCCGGGTGGCGAAGGCCTTGTCCGGCGAGGCGGACCACACCACCAGGACGCCCCGCGGCTTGAGGGCGCGCTGGATGGAGGCCAGCCCCCGCTCGCCGTAGAGCCAGCGGTTCTCCTCCTGCGTGAGCGCCTCGGGGCCGTTGTCCACGTCCAGCAGCACCGCGTCATAGTGCCCCTCCGCCTGGCGGAGCAGCTCCCCCACGTCGCGTGTTTCCACTTTCACCCGGGGATCATCCAGCGGCCGTCCGGCCAGGGGCCCGAGGACTCCCTGGTTCCACGTGACGACGGCGGGGACCAGCTCCGAGACCACCACCTCGGCTCCCGGGGGGAGCCGCTCCAGGGTGGCCCGGACGGTGTAGCCCAGCCCCAGGCCTCCCACGAGCACCCGGGGCCGCTTGCCGCCGAGGCCCGTACAGGCCACCTCGGCCATCTTCTCCTCGGAGCCGTGCTGGCGGCTGGACATGAGCTCGCGCCCGTTCACCCGGATGGCGAACTCCTCGCCCCGTTGGTGCAGCACCAGCTCTCCGCCGCCCGGCGCGGGCGCCCGATCAATCACCTTCCACGGCTTCATCGCCCCGCTACCTTACGCGTCACGGGGCGGCGATGCACCCCGGGAGTGCCGGGGCCACCGCGGCTCAGTAGGCCTCGGCCGCCTCGTCCTGGCCCACCTCGGCCATCAGCGAGGCCAGCTCGGCCTTGAGCTTGTCCTTGGCGCGGATCTCCAGCTGGCGGGCGCGCTCGCGCGAGAAGCCGAAGTGCTCGCCCAGCTCGCTCAGCGTCATCTCCGCGTCACCCATCACCCGGTTCTCGATGATGAAGCGCTCGCGCGGATCCAGCCGCTGCAGCGCCATGCGGATGCGCTCGCGGGTGATCTGCGCCTGCTGCCGGTCCGCCACCTCGTCCACCTGGGAGGCGGACTCGGACTCCACGAAGTCCAGGTGCGTGGCGTCGCCCTCCTCGCCCACGGGCGCGTCCAGCGACAGATCCCGCCCGCCCATGCGCTGCTCCATCTCGCGCACCTCGGAGGCCTTCACGTTGAGCTTCCGGGCGATCTCCTCGGCGTCCACGATGGTGCCGTCCGCCGAGCCCAGCTTCTCCAGCTCGCGGCGCGTGCGGGCCAGGCTGAAGAACAGCCGGCGCTGCGCCTGCGTGGTGCCGAGCTTCACCAGCGACCAGTTCTTCAGGATGTAGTTCTGGATGTACGCGCGGATCCACCACACCGCGTAGGAGATGAGGCGGATGCCCTTGTCCGGATCGAACTTCTGCACCGCCTTCATCAGGCCGATGTTCCCCTCCTGGATGAGGTCGGACATCTTGATGCCGTAGGAGCGGTACTCGTACGCCACCTTCATCACGAACCGCAGGTTGCTCGTCACCAGGCGGTGGCCGGCGGAGAGATCGCCCGAACGGAAGTTGCGGGCCAGGGTCTGCTCCTGCTGCACGGTCAGCAGCGGGTACTGGCTGATGTCCGAGAGGTACGTGGTGAGGGTTTCGGTGGAGGACAGGGAGTTGGTGGCCTGCATGGAGTCTCTCGGGGGATGGAGGACGTTGATCTCTGCGCTGCGACTTCGTGCCCATTGCCAAAAGCAACCAGGATGCCAGCGGCCTTTTGGCAACGTTCCTCAGTGAATGCGGGGAGTTGCATCGCGAGCCCATCGTGCCTAGGGCGGAACCCTGTCGTATTTACAGGGCCCGGTTTGGAGGTTTTTTCGGGCCCTACCTGGACGTACGAGGGCCTACCTCCTGCCCTCAGGTAGGAGGAGGGTGTCAGGCAGTGGACGAGAGGGGGACGTGGGCCCGGGCGGAGCGTGCGCTGCTGGACGCCCAGGGGAGGTGGGGAAGGGGGGCTGCCTGCTCAGAAGCTCCAGTTGTGGATATTTCATCCGCATGAAGCCCCCCTCAGAGCTGCCGTACCGCGAGCTCTTCCTCACCATGGTGGAGGAACTGCCGGACGCGGTCTTCACCAAGGATCTGCAGGGGCGCTACACCTTCATCAACGGCGTGGGGGCGCACTACCTCGGCAAGCCGGCGGCGGAGATCGTGGGCCGTACCGACCGGGAGCTGCTGTCCGAGGAGGAGGCGCAGAACACGCTGGAGTTCGATCGGCAGACGCTGCTGGCCGGGCGCACGCTCCACGCGGAGATGAGCGAGCAGATGGCGGGGGTTCAGCGCGAGTGGCTCTCCACCAAGGGCGTCATCCGCCGGCCGGATGGGCAGGTGGTGGGGCTGTTCGGGATCGCCCGGGACCTGACGCACCACCGGAGGGGCGAGGCGGCCCAGCGCCAGAGCGAGGCGCTCTTCCGGGCGGCGTCCAGCAACAGCTTCGACGCCTTCTTCATCCTCCGGGGCGAGCCGGAGCACTTGAGGCTGCTGCGCCTCAACAACCATGCCGGGTCGCTGCTGGGCTGTGAGGCGCGCGTGGCGGAGGGGCAACCGCTCTCCGATTTCCCCCACGCGGCCTTCATCGCGCCGCGCCACCTGTGCGAGCAGGTGTGGCGGACCGGCCGGACCCATGAAGACGAGGTGGATCAACTCCTGCCCGGCGAGGGCCGCCGCTGGTTCCGCCGCCAGTTGTGCGCGGTGGGGGACTGCCTGGCCGTCACGGTGCGGGACATCACCGCCCAGCGGGAGAACGAGCTGCGCCTGCGGCTCAACGAGCGGATGGCCTCCATCGGGATGCTCGCCGCCGGGGTGGCGCACGAGATCAACAACCCGCTGGCCTTCGTCTCCAGCAACCTGGGCTTCATTGGCACGGAGCTGGGGCGGTTGGCGCTGCCGGAGGAGGACGGGCAGGAGTTGATGGAGGCGGTCAACGAGGCCCGCGAGGGCACCGAGCGCATGCGGCTCATCGTGGAGAGCCTCCGGGCGCTCTCCCGGGGCGACGCGGTGAACACCCACCCGTTGGAGCTGCACGAGGTGTTGGAGAACTCGGTGCACCTGGCGTGGGGCCGGTTGCGCAGCCGCGGCCGGCTGGTGCGCGACTACGGGGATCTGCCCGAGGTGCTGGGCAACTCCGTGCAGCTCGCACAGGTCTTCACCAACCTGTTGATCAACGCGGCGCACGCCCTGCCCAGGCCGGGCGGGGAGATTCATTTGGTGACGCGCCTGCACGGCACCTCGCAGGCGATGGTGGAGGTGCGGGACAACGGCTGCGGGATTCCCGTGGAGAACCTCGAGCGCATCTTCGAGCCCTTCTTCACCACCAAGCCGGTGGGAGAGGGGACGGGCCTGGGGCTGTCCATCAGCCACGACATCATCCGCGGGCTCGGAGGAACGCTCTCCGTGGACAGCGTGGTGGGGCAGGGGAGCACCTTCCGGGTGCTGCTGCCCCTGGCGCGGGCGGATGCAGCGGATGCGGAGGAACCGCGCCCCGCCGGACCCGGGCGTCACTCCGTGGCCTGAGCGGTAGCGCCAGATCCCCCTGGTTGGGTAGGACAGAACTTTCGACGCGCACATCCGTTTCCCCGTCGGCTCCTGTTCTCCGCTCCAGGGAATTTCATGCTCGAACACGTCGTCCCACGTGCCCTCCTCGTCCTCGTCGCCGTGGGCATCGCCTTTCCCTCCGTCCAGCAGCAGGTATTGGCCGCCCGGGCGGACACGGATTCCCTCGGCGGGCCCGACCGCCATCTGACCTTCATCAGCACCGACAAGCCCCTCTACCGGCCCGGTGAGCAGGTGATGGCGCGAGGACTCCTGCTCGAGGCCCGCCGTCATACCCCCTTCAGATATCCGGTGATGGCCAACGTGGAGATCCGGGGTCCCAAGGGGGACGTCGTCACCTCCACGAGGGTGGGGGGCGACGCCTCGGTCTGGGGCTACTCGTGGACCATTCCGCAGGACATGGCCGGGGGTGAGTACACGCTCCGCGTCTCCTATCCCCACACGGGTGAAGCCCCCGCTGAGCGCAAGTTCGATGTGCGGGCATACCGCGCTCCCCGGCTCAAGTCGCAGATCGAGTTCCTCCGCGACGGTTACGGACCGGGGGACACGGTCACCGCCACGCTCGACGTGAAGCGTGCCGAGGGGGGTGTTCCCTCGGGTGCCCGGGTCACCGCCACCGCGCTCGTGGATGGCGCCACGGCGGCGCAGGTGATGGGCGTGGTCGATGCGCGGGGCTTGTGCACCGTCAGCTTCAAGCTGCCTGGCCGGATCGAGCGGGGTGAGGGCTCTCTGGCCTTCGCCATCGAGGACGGTGGGGTGGTCGAGACGGCGGCCAAGACGATCCCCATCCTGCTGCAGACCCTCGATCTCACCCTGTATCCGGAGGGCGGCGACCTGGTGGCGGGACTGCCTTCGCGCGTCTACTTCCAGGCGCTGACGCCCGCGCAGAAGCCCGCGGACCTGTCCGGCGCGGTGATCAATCTGGCCACGGGCGAGGTGGTGGCGCCGGTGCGCTCGGAGCACGAGGGCCGGGGCCGTTTCGAGCTGACCCCCAAGGCCGGCGTGAAGTACGGGCTGCGCATCGACGAGCCCTCGGGCATTCGCGGGCCCTTTCCTCTGCCCGAGGTGAAGCCCCGGGGCGCCGTCCTGCGTGCGAGCGAGGACGTCATCCCCGCCGGACAGCCCGTGGTGCTCACCGTGGGGTTGTCGGGGGTGAAGCAGGCGAAGGTGACCCTGAGCCACCGTGAGGTGGAGCTGGCCTCGTCGAGGGTGGACCCGAACGAGCGGGTCATCCTCGATCCGAAGGACGCGGACGGGGTGCTCATCGCCACGGTGTGGGACGCCGACGGCCGTCCGCTCGCGGAGCGGCTGGTGTTCCGCCAGCCCGCGAAGGCCCTGTCCATCGAGTTGAAGGCGGACAAGCCGCGCTACGTGCCGGGCGACCGGGTGGAGCTCACCGCCCGGACGACGCGCGGAGGAAAGCCGGTCCCGGCGCTGGTGATGCTCACCGTCACGGACGACGCGGTGCTGGAGCTCATCGAGAAGCGGGATCAGGCGCCCCAGTTGCCGGTGATGGTGCTGCTCGAGCCCGAGGTGAAGGAGTTGGCCGACGCCCAGATCTACCTCGACGAGAAGAACCCCAAGGCGAAGCGGGCGGTGGACCTGCTGCTGGGCACCCAGGGCTGGCGGCGATTCGCGCTGGCGGACGCCGAGCAGTTCCTGGCCCAGCATGGCGAGCTGGCCCGGCGCGTGCTCGCCGTCCGGATGCCACTGCCGCCTCAACCGGTCTTCGAGGGGGCCGTCGTCGAGGAGATGGCCGGGGCGCCGCCTCCCATGCCCGCAGCGGTGCCCCAGGCCGCGCCGGTGGCCCAGGCCGCGCCAGTACCCCCAGCCGTGCCAGCTCCCGAGCCCGTGATGGCTCCGCCTCCCGCGGCCGTCGCCGCGAAACCCGTGGCGCCCGCGAACAAGGTGGCGGCGGAGCGCAGGGCCAGGAAGGAAGCCCCTCGGCAGCAGGCGAGGGCCGCGGACAGGGAGATGCCAGCGGAGGAGATAGCGGCGGCGGGGATGGTCATGGATCCTTGGGTCTATTTCCGCGAGTACGCCCACACGGTGCGGCCCGGGCGCAAGGCGGGGGATCGCGTGGACTTCACGGAGACGCTCTTCTGGAACGCGGGCGTGCGCACCGGCGAGAAGACGGGAGAGATCCGCGTCTCGTTTGGCCTGAACGACTCGGTCACCAGCTTCAAGGCGTTCGCGGGCGCCGTAGGGGATGACGGCGCGCTCGGCTCGGCCGTGGCCACGATCGAGTCGGTGCAGCCCTTCTATGTCGAGCCCAAGCTGCCGCTCGAGGTGACGTCCGGGGATGTGATCCAACTGCCGCTGGCGCTGGTGAATGGCACGTCCGAGACGCTCAAGGGAGCGGCGGTGAAGGTGGGCCTGAGCGGTGATGTGAAGGCGTCCTCCCTCGGTGCGATGAACCTGGCCGCGAACGAGCGGGCCCGGCGCATCCTGGAGCTGAAGGTCGGTGCTCAATCCAGACCCGTGGACGTGACGCTCACGGCGAGCGCGGGCAACTACGTGGACACGGTGAAGCGCACGCTGAGCATCAAGCCCAATGGCTTCCCCATCCGGGCCTCGTTCGGCGGGCTGATGTCGTCACGGCAGCCGGTGGTGCACGCGGTGACGCTGCCCGCCAACCACGTGCGCGGCAGCGTGAAGACCTCCATCGCCGTGTACCCCTCGCCGCTGGCCAACATGACCGAGTCGCTGGCCCGGCTCATCCAGGAGCCCTCCGGCTGCTTCGAGCAGACGAGCTCGACCACCTATCCGATGACGATGGCGCAGCAGTACTTCCAGACGCACAGCGGGGTGAGCCCCGAGCTGGTGGCGTCGGCGCGCGAGAAGCTGGAGACGGGCTACAAGCGGCTGGTGGGCTTCGAGTGCTCGGAGAAGGGCTACGAGTGGTTCGGCGAGAATCCGGGCCACGAGGCCCTCACGGCGTTCGGGCTGATGCACTTCAGCGACATGAAGCAGGTGCGGGACGTGGACGCCGCCATGCTCGAGCGCACGCGGGCCTGGCTGCTCAAACAGCGCGATGGCAAGGGCGGCTTCGAGCGGAAGCGGCGTGCGCTCCACACCTGGATCGAGGACTCCGACACCTCCAATGCCTACATCCTCTGGGCCCTGCTGGAGAGCGCGGACAAGCCGGCGGAGCAGGCCCGTGAGCTCTCCAAGGAGGTGGGGGCGTTGAAGGCGGCCGCCATCAAGAGCAAGAACAGCTACGTGCTCGCGCTCGCCGCGAACGTGATGGCGCTCGCGGGGGAGGGGGGCGAGGCCCGCAAGCTCATGGAGCGGCTCGCGGAGAAGCAGGGGAAGACAGGGGTGGTGGAGGGGGGCACGCAGTCGATCGTCGGCAGCATGGGAGAGACGCTCCAGATCGAGACCACCGCGCTGGCGGTGCTGGCCTGGCTGAGGGAGCCCGCCCATGCGGGGAACGTGGAGCGCTCGATGCGGTTCCTGGCGGACTCGTGCGAGGGGGGCCGCTATGGCTCGACCCAGAGCACGGTGCTCGCGCTGCGAGCCATCGTCGCCTACGACCAGGCGCGCGGGGCGAAGCGGGCGCCTGGCTCGGTGCGTGTCTACGTGGACGGCCGGCCCGTGGGCGGCGCCGTGAAGTTCGATGGCAAGACGCAGGAGGCGCTCAAGCTGCCGGACGTGTCCGAGCTGGTCACCGCGGGTGAGCGGAAGATCGAGCTGCGGATGGAAGGCGGCTCGGAGATGCCCTACTCGATCGAGGTCACGTACAACGCCCTCGTGCCGGCCAGCTCGCCGGACACCCGGGTGGACCTGGAGGTGGCGCTGGCGAAGACGGCCCTGACCGAGGGCGAGCCGACCGAGGCGCGCGTCTGGGTGACGAACCGGAGCGACCAGAAGCTGTCCACCACGGTGGCGATCTTCGGCGTGCCGGGGGGGCTCGAGGTCCGGCATGACCAGCTCAAGGAGCTGGTGAAGAAGCACACGGTGGACTCCTACGAGGTCATCGGCCGCGATGTCGTTCTCTACTGGAGGGGCATGGAGCCGCGGAAGAAGCTGGAGGTGCCCCTGTCGCTCATCGCGGCGGTGCCGGGCACCTACACGGGTCCGGCGAGCCGCGCGTACCTCTACTACGCGGACGATCACAAGATCTGGCGCGACGGCCTCAAGGTCTCCATCGCTCCGAAACAGTGAGCGGCTCCCGTCCTGGAGCGGGCTCCCTGGGAAGCGGGGGATGCCGTTGCGCATCCCCCGTTGAGTCCGCCAGCCACGCTCACCGGGCTCTCCTGTGCCCCCGTTTCGGCGGAGGGTGCTCTCTCCTGGGGGCAGGGGAGGATCAGACTTCCTCGTCAGGCAGGAGCGTGAGCAGCAACTCATCGTCGGGGCCGAGAGGGCGCCAGCCGGGATGCGGCGGCGTGGCGAGGAGTGCATCGCCGGCCTTGTCGGCGCGTTCCTTATGGGTCTCTGGGGTGAAGGTAACCCAAGCGCCGAGTGCATGGGCGACGTCGAAGCGGTTTGCGTCGTCGAGCACCGCCGGCCAGCCATTTGGGAGACACGCCCACAGTTCTCGCACGAGTTGTCCGCGCACCAGGCGTGTGATCCGACGACTTCGCTCTGCTTCAGCCACCAGTCCTTTGAACACCTGCACTCCCGCGACGTCGTCCGGACCGAGATCCTCAGCCAGAGCCACCAGCGACGCGGTGGGGCGTGCCTCGGCGAAGGCCGTGAGTGAATCGTAACCCCGCTCGCGGACCCGCTCGTACAGGCGTGCTACCCAGTTGCCCTGAAAAGGATGTCTGTCGCTCATGGTCCTCTCCACGGGATGCCGAGGATTCACACAAACTGCGGGAAAGCCGCAACTGGGGCAAGCCCACTGGCGGTGGCATGGGGGATCGCGCTTACGTCACGTGACGGGACCGGACACCCGGGGCGTCCCCTCCTTGATTCGGACTCCCCGGGTGTTTACCTGACGCATCGCACCGAGGCGCGAGAGCCCTCCCGTGCGTGGAATGTTGTGCTATGCGCCCCGGGCGGACCGGACGGGGCTTCGCGGCCTCCGGGCGCGTTCCGTCCAGTGAACGAAAGGCACGATTCGATGGCGTCACTCACCGAGACGTTGACCAACCAGAACAAGAAGGCGGCCGTCATTGATGACTGCTGCACGCTCATCGACGCCGAGGTCGCCGACAAGGGCGGCATCTCGGGGCTCGCCATCAAGGCGGGCTACAGCGCCGTGAAGAACATCAAGCCGGGTTTCATCCGGCACGCCGTGGAGGATCTCCTCCCCGATTTCGCCAAGGCGCTGGATCCGCTCTACCAGGAGGCCAAGACGGGCGGGAGGCCGGTAGGGGCGCACATCGCGGCGAACTCCGGCCGCGCCGCGGATGCCCTGCTCACCATCACCGATGGCAAGGTCCGCAACGCGCAGAGCGGCCTCGTCAAGGGCACCTACGAGAAGCTGCGCGGCACGGCGAAGAAGAACGTCGAGGCCGCCATTCCCCGCATCGGCAAGCTCATCGAGAAGCACGGCGGCTGAGCCCGGAGCGGTGGGCGTGGTCCCGCCGCTTCAGTGCTCGCGCCACGGCCAGGTGCTCCTGTCTAGCGGCGGAACTTGTCCGTGGCCTCGACGAGCGCGCTCGTGGTGCCCGGCTCGAACGCCGCGTGTCCCGCGTCCGGAATGATCTTCAGCTCCGCTTCCGGCCACGCCTTGTGCAGCGCCCAGGCGCTGTCCATGGGGCAGCACATGTCATAGCGGCCCTGGACGATGACGGCCGGGATGTGGCGGATGCGAGGCACGTCGTCCAGCAGCTGCGTGTCACTGCGCAGGAAGGCACGGTTGACGAAGTAGTGGCACTCGATGCGCGCGAAGGCGAGCGAGAAGTCGTCCTCGCCCAGGTGCGCGATGTAGTTCGCGTTGGGCGCGAGGTAGCTGGTGCGGCCTTCCCAGATGCTCCAGGCCCTCGCCGCCTCCTGGCGCACCTTGGGATCATCCCCCATCAATCGCCGGTAGTACGCCTGGACCAGGTCCCCCCGCTCCTCGGGAGGAATGGGCGCGAGGTAGTCCTCCCACGCGTCCGGGAAGATGGTGTGCGCGCCGTGCTGGTAGAACCAGCGGATCTCCTGCTGGCGCAGCAGGAAGATGCCGCGCAGCACCAGCTCCGAGACGTGCTTCGGGTGCTTCTGCGCGTAGGCCAGCGCGAGCGTGCTGCCCCACGAACCGCCGAACACCTGCCACTTCTCGATGCCCAGGTGGCGGCGCAGCGTCTCCATGTCCTCCACCAGGTGCCAGGTGGTGTTCTCCTCCACGGAGGCGAAGGGCGTGCTCTTGCCGCAGCCGCGCTGGTCGAAGAGGACGATGCGGTACGCCGCCGGATCGAAGAAACGCCGCTGCTTGGGATCCGTGCCGCTGCCCGGCCCACCGTGCACGAAGACGACCGGCTTGCCCTTCGGGTTGCCGCTCTCCTCGAAGTAGAGCTCGTGGAGGTCGGACACGCGGAGGCGGCCGGTGTTGTAGGGCTCGATGGGCGGGTAGAGGGTGCGGAGCTCGGGGGTGGCCATATGGCGGCGCACCCTAGCAGACGAGCGCTTCACGGGCCCTCGGGTTGGACGGGAGCAATTACCGGCAGTGAAACCGGGAGGACAGTACCGCCGCGACCACCGGCCCATGCACGCCGCCCATCAGGGCCTGTTCGCATCCGGTTCGATGCGGCGAGTGTGGTAGCAGGGGGACGCGAACGCCGTACGCGATCCCGAGAGGGGGGAGTCAGCATGAAGCTTTGGAAGACCGGGTGGATGCTCGCCGTGCTGGGTGTGGTGATGGCGGGCTGCCCCACCAGCGATCCCGACGACACGTGCGCGCAGGATTCGGACTGTGCCGCGGGCCAGCAGTGCGAGCTGGCGACAGGCCAGTGCGTGGCCAGAACGGATGGTGGGATGGATGGCGGGGACACCGGTGCGGGGGATGGCGGGACGGACGGTGGGACGGATGGCGGGATGAACGGTGGCGGGGATGGTGGAACGGACGGTGGGGCGGATGGAGGCGCGTCGTGCGGGGACGCCTCGGATTGTCTGGCGTCGGAGTTCTGCGATCCCACGTCGAAGGTCTGTGTGCCCAAGTGCACCAAGGACACGGACTGTGGCGAGGGCCACACGTGTGACACGGCGACGGGCCGGTGCGAGGAGAAGGTGGTGGACAGGGACCTGTCGTGTACGGCCGACACGGACTGTCTGGAGGGGGAGATCTGCCACCCCACGGCGAAGGCGTGCGTGCGGACGTGCGAGAGCAGCGTGGACTGCCCGGACTCCGCGAAGACGTGCGATCCGATGAGCGCCACCAGCTCCCAGAAGATCTGCAAGTGCTCCACGGACGTGCTGTGCAACCTGTACCGCAGCACGCCTGACCTGGTGTGCTCGAACCAGGAGAAGGTGTGCGCGCCGAGGTGCACGTCGGATGTGGACTGCGCCACGGGGCAGATCTGCGAGACGTCGACGGGGCAGTGCCAGGCGGGGGGCGGTACGGGTGCTCCCTGCACCGGAGAGGGTCAGTCGTCCTGCGACTACGGCACGCACTTCTGCGGCACGAACCAGTGCACGCCGCTGCCGGCCCCTACCTGCGCCAACTACGAGAGCTTCTCGGGCAAGGGTAATCTCGGCACCACGGGCCCCATCCTCTACAATGCCCGGCTGATGGGCGTCGTGACGGACTCGGCCTACTGCGGGCCGACGACGCCCAAACAGGTGAAGATCGCTCTCTCGGCGTACAACAACAGGCCCTTCCCGACGACTCGCGATGGCTTGGGCGGCTTCTTCTTCGTGCGGGTCGATGGAACGATGGTGGACGCCACCAACCTGATGCTGTCGGCCGCGGGCAACTACACCGTGTCGGGAGACAACCGGGAACGCGCCGAGCTCGTCGTGAACCTCTGCTACCCCTCGACGAGCACGTCCGTCTCGACCGGCTTCTACTTCACGAACGGCAACTTCTTCTGCTACCAGGCCAACTTCTAGGACTCACGCTAGAAGGCCGTGCCTGAAGGGCTCGCGGAGTTCCCTTCCACTCCGCGAGCCTTCCCCCGTAGCTTTTTCAGGCTTCCTTGGCGATGCCGGCCGCGGGCACCGTCTCCTTGCCGCTGCCCAGCATGGAGCTGCCCGCGAACAGGCCCGCGCCGACCAGTGCGAGCGAGGCCGCCTCCGCGTAGGTGCCCAGCACCGAGCCGAGCAGCGCCATCATTCCCGCTCCCACCACGAACATCCCGACCACCGCCCCCGCCGCCGCCTTGCTCATAGCCTCCGTCCACTCCTCTCTCTCCCGGGCCTTTCCCGCGCCCGGGTTCCTCCAGGGATGGCTTCAAGTGGCGTGCCACGTCTTCCCCCGGGGGGAATGGGAAAAGCCCTGGCACGGGGTGGGAAAACTCTTTCCCTTTGTGAGGGCCTCCCGGCGTGTGATCCGCACCCGCCCCTCGGGGTGATGCCGGAATTTTTTCCCGGACATCCCACCCGCTTCCGTAGGGGTGTAGCGCGTAACCCATGACGATCCGGGGACTTTGCCTGCTCGAAGGCTTTGGCACACCCGCTGCTAATGCCTCCCGCGAACATGTGGTCCCTGTCTTTTTGGGAGGCAGGGGACTTTGGGAGAGGCGAGCGATGGGAAAGACGAGCGCGAGGTGGTGGGTGGTGCTGGGATTGCTCCTCCTGTCGGGGTGTGCCCACCGGGGCACGGCGCGGGTGGACAACTCGGACCAGCCGTACCGCATCGGCCGTGAGGACGTCCTCGATGTGGCGGTGTGGCGTGACGCGGATCTCTCGCGCACGCTGCCGGTGCGCCCCGATGGTTTCATCTCCCTGCCCATGGTGGGCGAGGTGAAGGCCGAGGGCCGTACGCCCAACGAGCTGGCCGATGAGGTTCGCGAGGCCCTCAAGCCGTATGTGCAGGATCCCCGCGTCACGGTGATCGTCCGCGAGGTGAACAGCAGCCGCGTCTTCATCACCGGCGAGGTGACGCACCCTGGCGCCTACCCGCTGCGTGGCCGGGTGTCCATCCTCCAGGCCATTGCCCTGGCGGGCGGCTTCACCGACTTCGCGGACCGCGACGCCATCGTCGTGCTGCGCCGCTCGGCGGCGAAGCAGGCCAATACGGCGGAGGGCTCGGGTACGGGTGGCTCGGGTGACGTGGAGGGCGCCACGCAGGGCGACTACATCTCCGTGAGCTACCGCGACCTGGTGGAGGAGCCGGAGAAGTACGAGCCGCTCATCCTTCGGCCCGGTGACACCATCATCGTGCCGTAACGGAACGGGAGCACCGCGGAGCGTGGTCTGGGTGGGTGCGTGGGGATGGAGGGTGCCGTGAGGGTTTCCTGGAAGAGATGGTTGGCGGCGGCGGCGGTCGTGGGGACCTCTCCGGCCGCGCTCGCGGGCACGGTGGTGGAGCCTCGGGCCCGGGTGTCGCTCGAGGAGCGCTACGACGATGACTTCCGGCTCAATACCGCCGGCGCGACGGGTGGTCAGTTGATGACCAAGATCACGCCGCGGATCGGGCTGGACATGAAGGATCCGACGCTGAAGCTGGAGAGCTACTACGCGGCGGATCTCCTGATGCGGCATGGCAGTGGCCGGGTGACGTTGGATCACCGCGGCGGGCTGATGGTGAACAAGCGGCTGTCGCGCCGCCTGCGGGTGGAGGCGTCCGGGAGCATCTACCGGGTGACGGACCCGGCCTCGCTGCCGCGTGACAGCGTGGCCCGCTCGACGGACCCGGTGCTCTACGGCCAGTCGCGCGTGTACGTGTCGGGGCGGCTGAGCCGGGTGGTGGACGTGGCGGCTGGCTACAACTTCGAGGGCGTGAGGGTGCAGGTGCCGGGCAGTGTCGCCGGTTTCGTGCACACCCCGTTCGCGGAGCTGTGGCTGCGCACCACGCGGCGGTTGTCGCTGGGAGTGGAGTACCGCTACCAGGGCTTCGTCTTCGGCGACAACTTCCAGCAGGCGCACGGTGTCTTCGGTGCGCTGCGCTACCGGCTGTCGCGGCAGACGACGTTCACGGCTCGTGGTGGCCCGGTGTCCTTCGACTCCGGGGATGGGACCCGGGGGCTGATTCCCCGGATGAGGTTGGAGCTGCTGCACGAGGCGGGGCCGTTCGACCTGGGCTTCGTCGCGGGGCATGACCTGGTGGGAGCCAGTGGCTTCACCAACGCGCTGTGGGCGGACTTCGCGGGACTGGTGCTCAACCGGCACTTCAGCGACCGGATATCCGTCTACGGGATGGCCAGCTTCTTCCGCAATGGACGCGCGCCAGGGGAGGGGGCCTTTACCTGGGATGGGGGGGCGCGAGTGGCCCAGGGCTACGCGCTGGGCGCGGGGCTCGAGTACGAGATCAACCGGTATGTGTCGATGCAGGCGGCCGTGGATCGGATCTCGCAGGTGGGGATGGAAGAGGAAGTGGCGGCGGGAGTGAACCTGACCCGGAACGTCGCGGCGATCCGGCTGCACATGAAGGCTTGGTGACACGTGGAGCGAGGAGGAGGAGCGCACATGGAGCGTGGGATGACGGCAGACCAGGTGCTGAAGGCACTGTGGCGCCGGAAGGTGCTGGTCGGGGCCATCGTGCTGGGAGTTTTCGCGGTGGGAGCCGCCATCGTGTTGAGCCAGCCGAGCGTGTACGAGGCAACGGCGGTGGTGCGCGTGCAGCACCAGCGCCCCGGAGAGGAGATGGTGCAGCGCACCGTCAGTGAGCTGGTGGAGCAGCGGCTGCTCACCGTCCGCCAGGAGCTCATGGCGCGGCCGGTGCTGCAGAAGGCCATCGAGGAGATGAACCTCTATCCGGACATCGTCTCGGAGAAGGGCATGGAGTCCGCCGTCAACCGCATGCGCAAGGACATCACCGTGCGCGTGGAGGGGGAGAGCGCCTTCGAGCTGACGTACTCGAGCACGGATCCGAACGTGGCGGCGCAGGTGGCCAACCGGCTGCCGCAGCTCTTCGCCGAGCAGGCGATGAAGTCCCGCCAGGAGCAGGCGGCGCGCGCCACCAAGCTCTTCGAGGACGAGGTGGTCTCGCTCTCCAAGAGCGTCACCGAGTGGGAGAAGAAGATCGCCCAGTTCAAGGTGGACCACCAGGGTGAGCTGCCCGAGCAGCTGGAGATGAACATGCGCGGCCTGGAGCGTGTGGGCGCCCTGCTGCAGACGAAGTCCGAGGAGCTGCGCGTGGCCGAGGCCCGCCGCTCCGACCTGGCGCGGGCCCGCAACGCCGCGGACAGCGAGGCCGGCCGTCTCGAGGCCGCCGAGAGCACCCTCACCCAGGGCCTGGTGGCCGCCCGCTCCTCGTGGACGGCGGATCACCCCGAGGTGAAGCGCCTCAACCAGGAGCTCACCACCATGCGTGAGCGCCGCAAGGAGGCCGAGAGCCGCCAGTGGGCCGAGCGTCAGGAGCGCACCCGCGTGGCCGAGCTCATCACCAACATCCAGAAGGAGATCGAGGGGCTGCACCTGCAGGCCAAGGACTACCAGGCCCGCCTGGATCGCACCCCGCAGTGGGCCCACGCGCTGGGCGTGCTGAACCGGGACTACGAGATCGCCCGCACCAAGTACCAGAGCGTGGTGTCCCGCCGGGTGGAGGCGGAGCTGGCCCAGGAGCTCGAGGCCAAGAGCGCCGAGAGCCTCTTCTCCACCATCTCCCCGGCCGGCGTGCCGGTGGCGGCGGCGAAGCCGGACCGCGTCAGCGGGTTGCTCATCTGCTTCCTGCTCGCCCTGGGCGCGGGAGTGCTCACCGGTGTGGTGATGGAGATGCGTGACGACAGCATCCGCGACACCCAGGAGCTGCGCGATCGCCTGCCGCTCCCCGTGCTCGCGGTGGTCCCGAACATGCAGGGCAAGGCGGAGAAGCGGGTGCTGATGCCCGCCACGGGGAACCGCAATGGGGTGGTGACGTCTTCTTCGTCCGACTCGCCGCTCAACTAGGAGACTTCGGGTGAACAACGCGGAATCCGGGAGGAATGGAATGGAGCAGCAAATGGATCGGGCGGGGAATTTCCTTCCCCGGGTGGATGACGCGGCGGGCTCGCCCAACGCGGTGGACAGGCGGGTGGTGTCGCTGACGGCGCCGGCGTCGGGTGCGGCGGAGCAGTACCGCAGCCTCTACTACCGGCTGGAGCGGATGCGCGAGCTGCGTCCGCTCAAGGTGGTGGGTGTCACCTCGGCCATGCCCGGCGAGGGCAAGACGGTCACCACCGTCAACCTCGCCCTGGCGGCGGCCCGGGCGAATCCGGAGCGGCGCATCCTCCTCATCGACGCGGACCTGCGCCGCGGCCAGGTGGCGGACGTGCTCGGCATCAAGGGGCGGCCCGGCCTGTCGGAGCTGCTCAGCGGCGAGTGCGAGGTGCGCGAGCTGGTGCGCCGCTTCCACGCCACGCGCATGGCCGTCATCACCGCGGGCTCCACGCCGGAGGAGCCCACCCAGGCGCTGGCCAGTGGGAAGATGAAGCAGTTCCTCAAGGTGGTGCGCGAGCACTTCGACGAGGTCTACATGGACCTGCCGCCGACGCTGCCCTTCGCGGACTCGGCCATCCTGGGGCACCAGACGGACGGTCTGCTCATGGTGGTGCGCGCCAACGTCACCCCGGCCGGGGCCGTCAACCAGGCCGTGGAGCAGCTGGGTGGGGCGCCCATCCTGGGCTGCGTGCTGAACGGCGCGGAGATGAGCGACACGCCGTATCTGAAGAACTACGTCCGGAAGTAGCGGACGCGGAGTGCATCCGGCCACGCGGGCAGGAGGCGCGTGGCCGGGTGCCGCCGGGCAGGACAGGGGGGAATTGGGCGAGGCGGTCGGAGGGAGATACGTGCTTCGGGTATTCCATCATTACTTTTCATCCAGGAAGCTGACGCTCTTCATCATCGAGGGCGCCGCCATCGCCCTGGCGTGTCTGCTGGGAGCGGCGGCCTGCGCGAGGATGCTGGCGCCGGCGGACACCCACCTGGCCCTGAACCAGGCGATGCCGGGGCTGCTGCTGCTGGGGGCCACGTTCGTCCCCACCTTCCAGTTTTCGCTGTACCTGATGGATCTGTACAACCTGCGGGTGGCGGCGGAGGACCGGGGCCGTGGGGCGCGGCTGCTCAAGGCGGCGGGTGTCACGACGGCGGTGGTGGGCCTGTTGATGCTGGCGCTGCCGCTGGTGTTGCCGGTGCGGCTGCCGCCCGGGGCGCTGCTGGGCGGGGCCGTGGGCGCCCTGGTGGGCACGCTGCTGGTGCGCGCCTCGCTGCGCGCGGTGGTGGGGGTTCCCAGCCGCGTGCTCATCGTGGGGGATGGCCTCAAGGCGCGCTCGGTGGCCACCGCCATCGAGCAGGGCGGTGAGGACAGCTTCCAGGTGGTGGCGCTGGTGGATCCGCGCGAGCCGCGGGCCAACGGCCAGCCGGCCGAGCCGGTGGATGTGACGGCCGAGCGGCTCGGGGCCGGCTTCGTGGTGCAGGCGGCGGATGACATGCGCGGGGCCAACTGGATGGAGGCGCTGCTGCGCTGCCGTCTGGCCGGGCGCCGGGTGTACGAGGCCTCCGGCTTCTGCGAGCGGGTGCTGCGCCGCTTCCCGGTGGCGCACCTGCGCACCAGTGACTTCGCCTTCGCGGACGAGCTGACGGTGTCGCGCCCCCGCCGGTGGGCCAAGCGCGTCTTCGACATCCTCGTGGCCTCGACGCTGCTGCTGTGCGCCGCGCCCTTCCTGCTGCTGGTGGCGTTGGCCATCAAGCTGGACTCCAAGGGGCCGCTCTTCTACCGGCAGGAGCGCGTGGGGCTCAATGGCAGGACGTACCAGCTGTGGAAGTTCCGCAGCATGCGCACCGACGCGGAGAAGGACGGCGCGGTGTGGGCCCGGGCGAATGATGACCGTGTCACGCGGGTGGGCCGCTTCATCCGCAAGACGCGCATCGACGAGATTCCCCAGGTGTTCAACATCCTGACGGGCGACATGAGCTTCGTGGGGCCCCGGCCGGAACGCCCCGTGTTCGTCGAGCAGCTCAAACAGCAGATTCCCTTCTATGGGTTGCGTGAGGCGGTGAAGCCCGGACTCACGGGGTGGGCGCAGATCCGCTACCCGTACGGGGCTTCGGTGGAGGATGCGCGCAACAAGCTGGAGTTCGACCTGTACTACGTGAAGAACGGCTCCCTGTTCCTGGACATGGGCATCATCTTCCACACCGTGCGGCACGTGTTGCTGGCGCGGGGGGCGCGGTAGGGCGGTAAGGGCCGCAGTGGCTCGGGTGGAGTGACGCCGCCGGGGGGCCCGGCGGTGGTGGTTGGGACGGGCGTTGGAGGGGATGGGACATGCTCGAGTCGTTGGAATGGGAGGCGCGCGAGGAGCGCCGGGCGGGCAACCGCAACGAGTTGATGCAGGCGCTCGATGTCCGGCCGACGCGGATCGTCGCCATGGGCGGAGGGACGGGGTTGCCCATGGTGCTGCGCGGCCTGGCCCGGCGCGCGGATCCGAAGCTGGGAGACCCGGGCCTGGACATCACCGCCGTGGTGGCGATGAGTGATGACGGCGGGAGCTCCGGCCGGCTGCGGCGCACGCGGGGGACGCTGCCTCCCGGGGATGTGCGCAACTGCCTGGTGGCGCTGGCGGGTGGAAAGGCCAACAGCCCCTTGAGCGAGGTCTTCCAGTACCGCTTCGCGGGCAGGCGCGGGCTGGCGGGCCACGCGGTGGGCAACCTGCTGATCGCCGCGCTCGCCGAGCTCAAGGGGGACTTCCTGGAGGCGGTGCGCGTCTCCGGGGAGCTGCTGGGCGTGAAGGGCCGGGTGCTGCCGAGCACCACCTCGCCGGTGCAACTGGTGGCGCAGATGGAGGACGCCACCGAGGTGGTGGGCGAGCGCAACATCAGCCGCGCCCATGGCCGCATCCGCAAGGTGCTGCTCAGCCCGCGCTCGCCGCCTCCGGTGGATGGGCTGATCGAGTCCATCCGCACCGCGGACCTGATCGCCATCGGGCCCGGCTCGCTGTACTCGAGCGTGATGCCCAACCTGCTGGTGGACGGGGTGGCCCAGGCGCTGTGCGAGACGCGGGCGCTGAAGGTGATGGTGGCCAACCTGATGACGCAGCCGGGCGAGACGGACGGCATGGACTGCCTGGATCACGTGCGCGCCGTCATCGACCACGTGGGCCCGGTGCTGGACGCGGTGTTGATCAACGGCGCCCAGCCTTCCGAGGAGGCCGCCAAACGCTACGCCCTCAAGGGCCAGTTCCCCGTCCGGGTGGATCGCCGCGCCCTCATCAGCGCGGGCGTGGTGCCGGTGGAGGCGGACCTCCTCAAGGAGTGCCCGCGCATCCGTCACGACAGCCGCAAGGTGGCGCGCTGCCTGCTGAAGATGGCGCGCTCCGGGTTGTAGACGAGGGCTCCTCCCGGGGGAGCCGCCCGCTCAGGCCGCCTGCTCCTTGGCGGCGGCCGGGGCGAAGGGCGGCTCCGGCTTTCGCTCCAGATCGGCGGCGGTGGGCTTCGTGGTGAGGACCTTCAGCACCAGGCGCGGGGAGAAGAGCGCCGTGGGCTGATCGACCATCTGCATCACCCGGACGAAGGTGAGCAGGGCCTCCTCGTCGAGGCACGCGAGCGTCTGGAAGCGGTCGCTGTACCAGTTCGTCAGGGCGAACGCGGGGGGGCGCTTGCCCTCCACCTGGGGGAAGCGCAGGTCTCCGGTCGTCGCCATGGACCAGGGGGTGGCCAGGAGCTCGCCCACCTGCCGGCGGTAGCGCTGGGACACACCGCTCAGGCCCTGACGCAGGCACTCGCCCAGGGCCTGTGCCTGCAGCGCGCCCGTGGTCATGCCCTGGCCGTAGATGGGGTTGAAGGAGCAGAACGCATCGCCCACGGGCGCCAGCCCTTCCGGGAAACGAGGCATTCGCTCGTAGTGGCGCCGCTGGTTGTGCGAGTAGCGGAAGATGTTGATGGGCCCGAGCGGTTCGGCGTGCTGGAGCACCTCGTGGATGTGCGGCTGGGCCAGGGTCCGCGTGAATTCGATGTAACCGGCGTCATCCAAGGGCGGTTGCACGCCATGCCAGCCGCCGAGCAGGAGCAGCATCTGGCCGTTCTCGATGGGGGCGAGCACGGCCATCCGCGGATCCGTGGGCAGCTGGGGGGCGATGGTCATCATCTTCCAGTCCGCCACGAGGCCAGGAGGCCGCCGGAAGAGCCGGCTGGCGTAGACCAGATCGACCTGGATGTGCGTCTCCTCCACGCGGGGGTAGCCGAGGGCCTCCAGCCACTGGGGCGTGCGCGAGCCGCGGCCACTGGCGTCCACCACCAGCTCGGCCTCGAGTGTCTCCTCCTGGCCGCCGCCGGGGATGCGCAGGTGGACACCGGTGACGCGGGCCTTGTCCGCGCTCGTCTGGAAGCCCGTCACCTCGCGGCCATCGCGCACGGTCACGTTGGGCAGGGCCTTGAGGCGCCGGCGGATCACCCACTCCAGCAGTGGCCGGCTCTGCGCGTAGAAGTGCAGACCGCAGGGGATTCGCGGGCGCCAGAGGCCGCCCATGAACCAGGCATGATCCCGGGTGAAGTCGACGAAAGAGGAGCCGGCCACCTCGAGCTCCTCCCGGAAGCCGGGGAAGACATCGCGCAGGACGTTCATGCCGGGCGTGAGCAGGCCGTGGACGTGGGAGCCCTGGGGTACGCCCTTGCGGAACTGGGGACCGTCCTCGAGGCGGTCACGCTCTACCAGGGTGACGCGCTCGAAGTG
This sequence comes from Archangium sp. Cb G35, assembly GCF_001896145.1. Taxonomy (NCBI): domain Bacteria; kingdom Pseudomonadati; phylum Myxococcota; class Myxococcia; order Myxococcales; family Archangiaceae; genus Archangium; species Archangium sp. Cb G35. Next base: position 464,817 of record NZ_MPOI01000007.1, on the reverse strand, counting down.
GCGGGCCAGGACACCCGCGGCGATCAGCCCCGCCGTGCTGCCGCCATAGACGATGGCGTGTTTGCCGGCGGGTGTGGAGGGGAGGGGGGTCGAAGTGCTCATGGGGACCTCGGTGCCGCGAATGAGGTCCCGGAGCGTAGGCGACAACCCGCCCGGCCGTCGAACACGTGAAGGCTCGCCTGCTCAGGTGGGCTGGTTGCTGGCCACGGTCATCGGCTTGGGTGCGTACCTCTGGGGATCGGAGGCGTGCCAGGTGGTGAGCACCTCGAGCAGCGTCCGGGGCGAGGCCATGGCGGCGGGGGACTCGACCATGTGCATCACCCGCATGAACGTCCTCAGAGCCTCCGGGTTCTGGGTCGCGAGCCGCTGGAAGCGGTCGCCGTACCAGTTCGTCAGGGCGAACCCGGGTGGGCGCCTGCCCTCCACTTCGGGGATGCGCAGGTCACCGGTGGTCGCCATGCTCCAGGGGACCTGCAGGAGCTTGCCCACCTGCCGCCGGTAGCGCTGTGCCACACCGCTCAGGCCCTGACGCAGGCACTCGCCCAGGGCCTGGGCCTGCAGCGCGCCCGTGGTCATGCCCTGGCCGTAGATGGGATTGAAGGAGCAGAACGCATCGCCCATCACGGCCAGCCCCTCGGGGAAGCGGGACATGCGCTCGTAGTGACGCCGCTGGTTGTGCGGGAAGCGGTAGTGGTGGATGGGCCCGAGCGGCTCGGCGTTCCGGAGGGCCTCGTAGAGGTGCGGCTGGGGCAGGCCCCGGGCGAACTCGAGGAAGTCCGCGTCGTCCGCCGGCGAGGGGCCTTCGCCCAGCCATCCTCCCAACATCACCAGCCAGCGGTCCTCTTCGATGCGCTGGATGGTTCCGACCTTCCGCTGCTCGGGCAGCCTGGGCGAGATGCTCAGGATCTCCCATCCGGGCTCGAAGCCGCGGGGCCGGTGGTAGATGCGGGTGGCGTAGCGCACGTCGATGTGGATGTGCGACTCCTCCACGCGGGGGTAGCCCAGGGCCTCCAGCCACTGCGGGGCGCGCGAGCCTCGGCCGCTGGCGTCCACCACCAGCCCGGCCTCGAGCGTCTCCTCCTGGCCGCCACCGGGGACCTGGAGCCGGACACCGGTGACGCGGGCCTTGTCCGCGCTCGTCTGGAAGCCCGCGACCTCGCGGCCATCGCGCACCGTCACGTTGGGCAGGGCCTGGAGGCGCTGCCGGATGACCCACTCGAGCAGGGGCCGGCTCTGGCAGGTGAAATCGAGCCCGATGCGCCCGCGGGGCACCCAGACGCCTCCCATGTACCAGGCGTGCTGCTCGGTCATGTCCAGGATGAGCCCGCCGGCGGCCTTCAGATCCTCGCGGAAGCCGGGGAAGACCTCGTCGAGGACGTTCAAGCCACGGGTGAGCAGGCTATGGGCGTGCGACGCCTGGGGGACGCCCTTGCGTGCTTGTGGCCCGTGCTCGAAGTGGTCTCGCTCCACGAGGGTGACGTGCTCGAAGTGGCGGGAGAGCACCCCTGCGGCGATCAGCCCGGTGATGCTGCCGCCATAGACGAGGGCGTGCTTGCCAGCGGGGGTGGAGGGCAGGGGGGTCGAAGTACTCATGCGTGACTCGGTGTGTGTGTATGAAAGGACCGGGAGAGTAGGCGACATCGGCCGGAGGGTCGACTTGCTGACAAATCCCCGCCCGGACTCCGGAGTCCCCCCTGCGTGGAGCTGGACGGAAATGGCCCGCGTGGGTTGTGGGCGGGCGCGTCCGTTACCACCTTCCGGCGCACGCGGACCCCTGGAGGTTCCGCGCCGTCAGGAGCCGGACACATTCACATGGAAGCCAGACAGCTCTCCCCCGCACCGGGTGTCATCGAGGTGCAGGACCGGACCGCCTTCATGGCGCTCGAGCCCGAGTGGAACGCGCTCGTGGAGTCCACGGCCGACGAGCCCTTCTATCGTCACGAGTTCATCCGGGTATGGGTGGACAACTTCGCCCCGGAGTCGCGGCTGCGCGCGCTGACGCTGCGCGACGGCTCGGGACGGCTGAGCGCCGTGCTGCCGCTGATGGCGGGGCGGGCGTCGATGTATGGCGTGCCGGTGCGGCAGTTGTCCGCCGCGGCCAATACCCACTCGTGCCGTTTCGATGTGGTGGCGCGCGAGCCCGGAGCCGCCGCGGAGGCGTTCCTCTCGCACCTGCGCGCGGACAAGAGCTGGGACGTGCTGCTGCTCACGGATGTGCCCGAGGGTGGAGCCGGCTGGCCGCTGTACGAGGCGGCGAAGGCGGCGGGGCTGTCGGTGGGGACGTGGGAGTCGCTGCAGTCGCCCTACATCCCGTTGCCGGGCTCGTGGGAGGCGTACCAGCAGACGCTGCAGTCCAAGTTCAAGGCCAACTGCCGCCGCCGGCGCCGCAAGCTGGAGGAGAAGGGCCGCGTCACGGTGGAGCGGGTGGAGGGCGGGCTCGACCTGGAGTCGAAGCTGGAGGAGGGCTTCGCGCTGGAGGCGAGCGGCTGGAAGGGCCGGCGCGGGACGGCGATGGCGCAGGACGGGCGGACGCGGGGCTTCTACTCGGAGTTGGCGCGCACGGCGGGGTATGCGGGCCGGCTGGCGCTCTACTACATGCGGCTGGACGGGCGGGCGGTGGCCTTCCAGTACGCGCTGGAGTACGGCGGGCGCTATTTCCTGCTCAAGCCTGGCTACGACGAGTCGCTGGGAGACTGCAGCCCGGGCCAGCTCCTCATGGAGGACGTGCTGCGCGACTGCATGTCGCGGGGCCTGCGCGAGTTCGACTTCCTGGGGCCGGACATGGTGTGGAAGCGCGACTGGACGGACAAGGTGCGCCGCCACACGTGGCTCTACGTCTTCAACGACACGGCATTGGGCCGCGCGATGTGCGCGGCGAAGTTCCGCTGGGCCCCGGTGGCCAGGGAGGTGGTGGCGAAATGGAAGCGCTGACGACTACGCGGTTGTTCGTTCCCGCCCTGCCGACGCTGTGGCCGGGCATGTTGCTGGGCCGCGGTGAGCCGAGCGGCTTCATGCCCTTCAGCGCGCCCAACGTCCGCTGGTTCTACTTCGCCCGCAACGCCGTGTGGTTGACGGTGAAGATGCTGGGGTTGGACAAGGGCGAGGTGTTGATGCCGGCCTACCACCACGGTGTGGAGGTGGAGGCGGTGGCGGACGCGGGGGCCACGCCGCGCTTCTACCGGGTGGGCAGCCGGTGGGACGTGGACGTGGAGGACGTGGAGCGGCGCATCGGGCCGAACACGAAGGCGCTCTACCTCACGCACTACGCGGGCTTCCCCGGTCCGGCCGAGGAGATGCGGCGGATCGCGGACAAGCACGGCCTGCCGCTCATCGAGGACTGCGCGCTGTCGCTGCTGAGCGCGGACGGCTCGGTGCCGCTGGGGACGACGGGGGACATCGGCATCTTCTGCCTGTACAAGACGCTGCCGTTGCCGCATGGCGGGGCGCTCGTCGTCAACGGCCCGAGGCAATACAGCCTGCCCGAGCCGCCCACGCCGCCCATCACGTCCACGCTGAGCCACACGGTCTCCGCGCTGCTGCAGAACCTGGAGCTGCGAGGGGGCCGGTTCGGGCGCGGGCTGCGCGGCTTCATCCGGAGCCTGGGCAAGGGAGCGGTGAAGGCGGCGGACATCCAGCGGGTGGCCACGGGCACGCAGCACTTCGACAGGAGGCACGTGGACCTGGGGATGAGCCCGTTCGCCAGGCGGATCGCCCAGGCGCAGGACCTGGAGGCGATCGTCGAGCGGAGGAGGCGCAACTACTTCTTCCTGCTGGGACGGCTGAGGGACGTGTCTCCGCCGCTGTTCAACCAGTTGCCGGCGGGGGTGAGCCCGCTCTTCTACCCGCTGGTGGTGGAGGACAAGGCGGAGGTGCTGGCGAGGCTGCACGCGCGGGGGATCGAGGCCATCGACTTCTGGAGGCACATGCACCCGGCGTGCGACGCCTCGGCCTTCCCCGAGGTGATGCAGTTGAGGCGGAGCATCGTGGAGATTCCGTGCCACCAGGATCTCTCGCCGGAGGTGATGGCGGAGGTAGCGCTGGTGGTGCGGGGCGCGCTGACGCAGGACCGGCGCACCCGCAAGCACGCGGGCTGATCTCCTCCACCCGTCACAACCATCCCAGAAGTCTCTAGTTCCATCCCTCCCTCTCCCCCCGGGAGAGGGCCGGGGTGAGGGTATTTCGAGCCACGAGGTCAAAACCGTGATCCACGAAGCGGAACTGTCACCCACTCCGAGCCCCGCGCAATGGCTGGAGGTAGGAACCGTACGGGAACTGTCCCAGCTCGCGGGGCTGCGGAACGAGTGGGGCGAGCTGCTCGACGCGAGCAACGCGGGTCCGTTCAACGCATGGGAGTGGCTGTATCCGTGGTGCCGGCGGATCGGCGCGGAGCGCAAGCCCTTCGTGTTGCAGGCGAAGGATCGGACGGGGGCGCTGGTGGGGCTGATGCCGCTGGGCTTCGAGTTCCACTGGGTGCTCGGGAGGCCGGTGAGGCGGCTGGCGTTCCTGGGCGAGACGCACGTGGGGAGCGACTACCTGGACGTGGTCGCGCGGAGGGGCCGCGAGGAAGAAGTGGCGCGCGTCTTCGCCGAGGCCCTGTGGGAGCTGAGGGATCAGTGGGACGTGCTGGACCTGACGGACCTGCGCGAGGACTCGGTGACGGTGCGGGTGCTGCGGGAGACGTTCGAGAAGTACCGGGCGGACCTGCGGATGTCCACGCGGTACGTGTGCCCGTACGAGCCGCTGCCGAAGGGCGAGTCCTTCGACGGCTTCCTGAAGCGGACGAGCCGGCGGGACAACTACCTGCGGCGCAAGAAGTGGCTGGAGAAGCAGGCGGGCTACAGCATCGAGAAGACGGAGGCGCCGGGGGCGCTGGCGGGGCCGCTGACGGACTTCTTCCGGCTGCACTCGGCGCGGTGGGAGTCGGATGGAGGCTCGCAGGGCATTCGGGGGAAGGGCGTGGAGTCCTTCCATCGCGACGCGACGCAGCTGCTCGCGGAGCGGGGCCGGCTGCGCATGTACACGATGAAGGTGGGAGGCCAGGCGGTGGCCTCGGTGTACGGCATCCTGCACCGGGACACGTTCATCTACTTCCAGTCCGGCTATGACCCGGCGTGGCGCAACCGGAGCGTGGGCCTGGTGTTGGTGGGCGAGACGTTCAAGGACGCCATGGAAGCGGGGCTCCGCGAGTACGACTTCCTGCGCGGCACCGAGTCCTACAAGTCCGACTGGACGACGCAGCAGCGGCGCACGGTGTCGATGCGCGTGCTGTCGCCGGGTGGGGGAGGGGAGTGGCTGGTGCGGCGCGAGGAGGCCATGAAGCAGGTGCGCGAGGTGGCCAAGCGCGTGATGCCCCAGGACATGGTCGAGCGGGTGCGCCGGTTGAGGCGCAGGCTCTCCGCGGTCCGCGGTTGAGCCAGGCAGCCCTAGCTCGTTCGGAGGGCCCGGTGAACGAGGTGGATCTCCCGGAAGGAGGGAATGCGGGAGGGTCCGAGAACCTGCTTGAGGGCCATCCGCATCTGCACGGCGCACCGCCGTGGGTCCATCCCGCCAATTCCGGTGCCCAGGCCCGGACAGACGAGGGTGCGGATGACGGGCTGTCCCGCGGCGGTGGCGGCGCTGTTGTGCCGCTTCACCTCGAGGAGCACCGCCCGGAATGCCAGGTAGGCATGGACGGTCTGCGCGACGCTCTCCGGCACACGCATGGTGGGCGCGGCCACGAGAAACGGCCAGCGCTCGTCTCCCGTGGCCACCACCTCCGCGGCTCCGACGGGGAGCTCGCCATGATGGCGCTCGACGATCGCCCGCTGGACGGCCTCCTGGACCTGGATGCCCAGGGTGTCCCGGATGGCCAGATCCAGTCCTCCATCCATGATGCCAAAGCTGTTGGCGGGACTCACCATCGCGTCGGCTGGAACGGAGAAGAAGTCCCCTTCCACGACGGAGACGAAGTCGAACTCCTCGAAGGCCTCGGTCCATGCCTTCGCGAGTGGGGGAGCGCGGTCGATCAGGTAGAGCTTCTCGAGGAGCATCCCCTCCCTCTACCACTTCGCCGGTCCACCCAGGGGGGCCGGGACTCTCCTGAATGGAAGCACCGTGCGCGATCGGTCATACTTGGCCGGCTGCCCGAGACTCCATGTGCCCCCGGTCGTCCTTCATCTCCCTCTTGCTCGCACTGGCCGCTTCGCTGAGCCCCTGTGACGCCGCGGCCACATCCCTCGGCCACTACGCCTACACCCCGCTCTCGGTGACTGACGGCGCGCCCGCCGACATCTGGACGCTGGAGCAGGCACCCACGGGCTACCTCTGGCTCGGCACGGGCATGGGCCTCTATCGGTTCGATGGGGTCCGCTTCGACCGCTATCCGCTGCGCGAGGGGCAGCGGCTGCCCTCCTCCAACATCAACGCGCTGAAGGTGCTGCCCAACGGCGACATCTGGCTGGGCTTCTACGCCGGAGGTGTGGCGCGACTGCGTGATGGCCGCTCCACCGTCTTCGGTCATCACGAGGGGATTCCGCCCGGCCGCGTGCTGAGGTTCGCTGGCACTCCGGACGGTGCTCTCTGGGCCGCCGCCGCGGGTGGGTTGGCCAGGTACGAGGCGGGGCAATGGCAGGCCGTGGGCCGGGAATGGGGCTACGACGACGCCGCCGCGGAATATGTCTATGTCGATCGGCGCGGCGTACTTTGGGTCTGCACGCCACACCGGCTGGTCTTCCTCCGTCCGGGGGAGCGGCGGTTCCAGGACACGGGAGAAAAGATCTCCCGGGATGCCGTGCTCGCGGAGGACCCCGACGGCCGGCTCTGGCTGAGCGAGGGGCTCCAAGGGACGCGCCCTCTGCCGGATCATGCCCGGTCCGTCCCTCCGGGCACCGCACCCGCATCTTCAGCGGCTCCGCGGACGTCCGGCTCATCTTCGTCACCTTCGATGGCGGACGCGCCTGCCTTCGTACGGGCCAAGCAGATGCTGTTCGCCCGCGACGGCAGCCTCTGGCTCACCGTCTGGGGTGCTGGCATCTGGCGGCTGCCCTCTCCGGCCAGCATTCCGACCGGGCGCGGCCTGCTCCCCTCGGACCCGCTGGAGAAGTTCGAGCGGCCTGATGGACTGGCCTCCACGGTGGTGGTGCCGGTGATCGAGGACATCGAGGGCACCGTATGGGCGGGCACGAACGCCGGGCTGGCGGGTTTCCAGAAGAAGCGCCTGCATGAGCTCCCCGAACTGTCGTCAGCGTCTCAAGGGGGCTTCGCGCTCGCGGTCTTGGATACCCGGGTGGTGGCGGGCAATCGGCTGACCGCGCTGGTGGTGGACCCTCCCGCCGCACCTCGCGCCTTCGGCGGTCCGGTGCCGGCCCGTTCGGCCATCACCGCCGCCGATGGTGCGCTGTGGTGGTTCAACGGACGGGAGGTGTTCCGGCGCTCGGGCGACACGCTGCGGAAATTCGATCTCCCCGCCGGCAACGCTCAGTCGCATGTGATGTCCTTCATACCGAACGGCGAGGACGGCATGTGGCTGTCCATTTTCGGCCTCGGGATCTTCGTCGCCACACCTGAGGGCATCCAACCCGAAAGGCGGTTCGGCGACAGCCCCGCTCCCAACGCCATGGCGCTTGGTCCCGGCAACGTGGTCTGGATGGCGTTCGAGGACGAAGTGGTCCGGTGGTCCGGCGGCCACTCGACCCGATACGGCGCGAGCGATGGATTGGCGATCGGCCGCGCTACCTCGATTCACGCGACCGGCAAGAACCTGTTGGTCGCTGGCGAGAATGGGATCGCGCGTTTCGACGGCCAGCGCTTCGCGACGATTCTGGAAAGCCGGGACATCGCTTTTGGTCTCATCACCGGCATCGTCGAGTCGCTGGATGGGGACCTGTGGATGAACGGCGGGCGGGGCGTGGTCCAGGTGAAGGCAGGCGACATCGAAAGGATGTTCTCGCAGCCCGGCGGTGAGCTGAACTATCGCCTGTTCGATTGGCGCGACGGGCTGCCCGGCATCGCCTTGCAGGCGAGCGCGGTCCCCACGGCGGTGAGGGATCAGCGCGGCCGGTTGTGGTTCGCCACCAACCTCGGCGTCGCGTGGCTGGATCCGGCCGCGTTGCCCAGGAACGAGCGCCCACCTCGGACCGAGATCCAGAGCGTTCGGGCCGGCGACCGTACCTATCTCGCCGGGGACGGCCTGCATCTGCCAGAAGGTACCCGCAGCGTGACGCTGCGCTACACCGCGGTCACGCTCTCGGCGGCGGACCGGGCACGTTTCCGCTACCGGCTGGAGGGAGTGGACGGCGAGTGGCACGACGGCGGCTCGGTGCGCGAGGCGACCTACGCCCATCTCACCCACGGCCGCTATCGTTTCCACGTGGTCTCCTCCAACGGTGACGGCGTGTGGGACGAAACGGGCGCCACGCTGGACTTCACCATCGAGCCCACCCTGGTCCAGACGAAGGCTTTCGCCGTGACCTGCGTGGCCGTGCTGTTGGCCATCGTCTGGAGCGCGTACCGGATGCGGGCCCGCGTCATCGAAAACCAGGTCCAACTGCGGCTGGAAGAGCGCCACCGCGAACGGGAGCGGATTGCCCGCGAGCTGCACGACACGCTGCTCCAGGGCGTGCAGGGCCTGGTGCTCCAGTTCGACAGCGTGGCCAGGCGAATCGTCGAACCCAGACTCAACGAGGAGATGGAACGCGCGATCGTGAAGGCCGAGGGATTGATCGCCGCCGCGCGCGATCGGGTCTCGGATCTGCGTGAGACGGACGGGCCGCTCGGCACGGCGCTCGCTCGTGCGGCGTGGGAGCTGGCGGACGGAAAGCTCCTCGTCGATGTCTCCGTCACCGGCGACGAACGGCCGCTGCGCGCCGCCGTTCGCGACGAGTTGCTCATGATCGCCCGGGAGGCGGCGGCCAACGCGGTACGCCATGCGAAGGCCCGCTCCATCGCCGTGTCCCTGACGTATGAGGAGCACCGTTTGAGCCTGTGCGTGAAGGATGACGGCACGGGCCTGGACCCTCTCTATGCCAATCACCAAGGCAAGCCGGGCCGTTACGGCATCAAGGGCATGTTCGAGCGAGCCAGGCGCCTGGGTGGAGCGCTGCGGATGAGCAGTGCTCCGGAGGGGGGCACGGAGGTGGAAGTGTGGATCCACGCGGCCTCTGCCTATGCGGATACGTCCTCCGGCCTTTCATCCGGTTTGTTGAACCGGTGGATGAAACGGCTCAAGACCGCCCGGCCTGGATGACCCGCGCGATCAACCGCCGATCACCAGTTGGTTGTCCACGAGGTCAACGCCCCACACGCACCAGGCGTCGCGCTCGGCGGCTTCGCGCGCCATCTCGCTGTTCACCGCGCCGCTCAAGGTGACCACACCGCTCCGGGAGGAGATGGAGACGCTCTCCGTGCTCACCAGGGGGTCCTTCTCCAGGGCGAGCCGCACGCCGTCCGCCATCTCCCCATCGTTGTCCTGCTCGCGGGGACTGACGCCCAACCCGTTCACGACGTCGCGCACGCCCGGCACCCACCAGGCCAGCACACCCGCCAGGCGCTTGTGGCCTAGCCCCGTCACGTCTCCGTCGAGGGTGACCACCCCGTCCTCCACGCGGACCTCGATGGCGCCGCGGGCATCCGGGCCGGCGTCACGCCAGGTTCGAGCTTTCTTTCCCATACGGGCCCGGAGGGTAAAGGGCAGCAGGGCGGACTCCGCCGAGAGATCCCGGCACACATGCTCGAGCACCTGGTCGTCTGGCAGGCGGCGGTCGGGGATGACGTGGAGCTCGTCGATGATGTGGGCCACGCCCGGTACGGCGGCCGCCCGCTCCAGGGCGAGCTTCTTGGAAGCCACATCGGGGACCTCTCCCGCCATGCCGAGGTCGTTCCATTCCCACCACAGCCGGATGGGGTAGCGCTGCAAATCGAGGCGTGGCTCCCGGGCGAGCGCCTCGCGCACAGCCGAGAGCAGGGAGTCCACCGATTCCATGGCCACCTCGCGGAGAGAGAGCACGGCGCGGGTTGCGCCGGGCCAGACGGCATCAGGTGGAAGTTAGGGATGTGGCGCGCGTCCTCCGCGGCTCGCGCGTGCGCCCTGTCCCTCCGGTGCCATGCGAGGCAGCCCTCTCTGCTCCCTCCGAGGAGCCGCTGGGGTCCTCCGAGGCGGCCCTGTGCTCGGGGCTGAGCGCCAACAGCCTCACCCTTCAGGGCGTCAGCTCCTACCAGGGAGAGCTGGCTGGCAGTGCAAACTGGACGTCGATGACTGCGGGTTATCGATGAGGCATGCCTTTGTTCCTGTTGGTAATCGAGGCGTGTGTCTAGTTTGCGGGTGTCTCTTGGGGGAAGGTGAAATGAACAGCCCTGCGAATTCCGATCGTCGTCCCTGGCTTGCCTGGCGCGTGACCATGCTCGCGGTCCTCGTGAACGTGCTCATCCACCTGTGGATTGTGTCGTCCGAGTTGCTCATGGAAGAAGGCGACTCCCTCATGGACCAGGCGCGCATCTACACGGACGAGGTGGCTGCTCCCATGAATCTCTGGTCCACCGTGATTCATCTCCCTGGATGGCTCGCGGCCGCGTTCACGCTCTGGCACATCGAGGACCGGAACTCGCTCGCGGCACTGTTCCTGCCGCAGTTGGCCTTCCTGGCCGTGTCCTCGGCCCAGACAGTCCTGGTGGTGGGGGCCATCTTACGGCTGTGGCAGTGGGGATGCCGCATGGCGCGCCTGCGCGTCAGCTGACTGCTGCAACAACATAGTTGTCGTCTTGTGATGTTATGCCTCAGATGGCATACAGGTCGGCTGGACCGAACTCGTCGTCATCTTCACCGCGCCCCCCGGCTTCCAATGGGCTTGCCCGCTGTAGCATTTCTCTTCGTTTTCCCTAAAGTACAAGCCTGTATGCGCAGCGCTCAATCGGGTGCGCTGTCACAAATGAGAACGCGGCCATGAATTACAGGGGATTCATCGACGAGATGTTCGCGCATGTGGATGCGCTCGACGCGCGCGGTTTCGCGGCGTGCTTCACCGAGGGGGGCGTCTTCCGCTTCGGCAACAACGAGCCGGTCGCCGGCCGTGACCGGATCGAGGACTTCATCCGTGGGTTCTTCGGCGCGATTGGCGGCATCAGCCACCAGTTCGAGAATTGCTGGACGTTGGAGGACCGTGCCTTCGCCAACGGGTTTGTCACGTACGTGCGCAAGGACGGCAGCAAACTCACCGTGCCGTGGGCGACCATCTCCCGCTTCGAGAAGGGCAAGCTCGCCGAGTACAACGCCTACGTCGACGCGTCGGAGCTCTTCAACCCGCGGCGAGCATGAGACGGTAGGCCCCGGCACTCGTGGTCATGGCGGCCGGGGGGCGCACCCGAGGCTCAACGTTGGGCCTGGATCGTCTGAACGCTCCTGGTACCGCCTCGCGACAAGGGAGCCTCGGTCTCCACCTGCAGAACGCGGCGCGCCTCGCTTTCGATCCACAGGATGATCTTCCGCGGCGCCTTCTCCAATTCCTTCTCCCCGGTGGACTCGAGCAGCTCGACCTTGTAGCTCGCGACGTCCTTCTTGAGTCTCGCGAGACCCGTGACCGGGCCGGCGAAGGGAACGGAGACCCGCCAGGTGGAGAAGGGCTTTCCAGCGGCCATTCCCTCCGGGTCGAGCACCCGGACGCTCCCGGTGAAGCCCGGCGCCAGGGGAAGCGTGGAGAGGGCAAGCTCCAGCGGAGCGCCCGGGAACAAGAGCGGCGTGTCTCCCAAGTGCTGGTTGAACTTCACCGCGCTGGCGCCCTTGCCCTCCGCGCGCAGGAATCCGTCGATGACTTCCAGCCGCGTCGAGGCACCGGGAGACCGGCTCGTCCACCGGTAGGGAAGCAAGGTCTTCGCATCGAGCCAGAAGCGGTGCTCGAACGTCCCCGTCTGGGTACGGCCCGTCTCGATGATGATGAGAGCGTCACGCTTCTTGTCGCGCTTGCGCTGGATGCTGCGTTTGGCCGTCCCCACGGAGAAGCTCCAGGGCATTCCTTCTCCGGGGAGCTTTTCCTGGATGCTCTGATACTGGAGCTTGCCTGGCTTGAGCAGCGAGGCCTGCATCCGCGCGGTGATGGACGAAGGAGAGGGCTCGGGCTGGACCGAAGCGGAGGACGCCTGCGCCGGCTGGGGAGCTGCTGTCGGCTGCGTGGGGCCAGGCGCGGCGGAGGGCTCCGGAATGGGCTGGGGCTCCGGAGCCGAGCTCGCGACGGCCTCTGACTTCCCCGGCTGGCCCTCCACGCGAAAGGTGTTCATGAAGCGCTGGACGGCCTCCTCGGAGGGCAGCGTTTCACCGCCCACCTCGATGGCGACGATCCGCGTGCCGATGAGCACCAACCGCCCCACTGCCCCATAGGCCGATTCGTCGGTGGACTCGAAGCGGTAGTCGAGCGCGGGGAGGTCGCCGACGTGTGTGGCCTCCTGGCGGGCGATCCGGAAGCTTCCGTCCTCCGCACTCGAGTCCAGATACTTCTGGAGGGATTTGGCGGGTGGCTCCGAGGACGTGACCTTCGAGAGCGACGCGCTCAGGACCCACCCCTCCTTGGGATACACATAGTGGCAGCTCGGCTCGTCCGCATTCGCGTCGCATGTGGGCGCCGCGGGGAACTCGATGCTGAACAGCCCGCCCGCGGGCGTCACTCGCTGGGGCGAGTCTCCGGGGGAGGGCTCGGCAGCCGCGGCCGCGCCGCACAGCAGCGACAAGCCTACCGACATACAGATGGAAGCGACGACTCGCCGTGAACAGAAGAACATGAGGGTGGGGTGTACCACGGTGGTCCCCGTGCCTCACACTGGCGGGCGGCCCCCATTTCCACCCGGCCCGTCTCGCGCCGGACAATCCTTTCAGGACAATTCGGACTGCTCGGTCGCCTCTGGATTGTCGTGGATGGCCCCGTCTGACACGAGGCTTGTGCCGGGCTCAGGAGGAAGGGGGCTCCTCCTCTTCCGGTTCCGCCTCCACCTGGAAGCCCCGTGCCTCCGCGGCGTCGCGAAGCTCCCGCATCACGCGCTTCGGAAGCCAGCGGAGGGTCAACTCCGAATGTCCCCCGAGCCGCTGATGCACTTGCGAGATGGGCAGGTCCTTGAAGTCCGGGATGAACTGCCGCAGCAACGCGGCGTCCTTGACGGTTGCGCTGGAGCCGCGCCACTTCATACACAGGCGCCAGACGGGTTGGGGCTCCAGAGGGAGCGGCGCGCAATAGATTGCCTGCATCACGTAGCCGCATTCCCGGCACGGGGTGGAGACGATGCCCCGTTCCACGGTGGAGTCTCCGAATGCTCCCCCGCAGCGCGGGCACCTCGGCTCGGTCTCGTACTCGTTCGTCATGGCTGGCGCTTCCACCTTCCGTGCGGACCTACGGCTCACTCCGCCCGTGCGCGTTTCGGAACCTCGACGTGGTCCAGGTCCCGCACGGCCACCACGTCCTGGACCAACGCCTGGGCCTCCTGGACGAACGGCGCCGTGTCCTCGTAGCGCTGCGAGAAGTGCGTGAGCACGAGCCGCCGGGCCTTCGCCGCATGGGCCAGCTCCGCCGCCTGGCGCGCCGTCATGTGGAAGTGGCCATGCGCCTCCTCGCGCTCGCTGTCGAGATACGTCGACTCGCACACCAGCAGGTCCACGCCCTCCGCGAGCCGCCCGGCGTTCGCGCACGGCCGCGTATCCATGATGAACGCGAAGGCCTGCCCCTCCCGCTTCTCGCCCACGTCCTCCAGGCGCACGATGCGGCCTTCCACCTCGACCAGGCCTCTCCGTTGGAGTTCCCCGACACGCGGCCCCGACAACCCATGCTCCGCCAGCCGGGCGGGAATGAGCTGCACGCGCGCGTGCTCCTCGAGCCGGAAGCCGAACGTGTCCACCGAGTGCTCCAGACGCGCCGCGGAGAGCTTGAAGCCCTTCGTCTCGGCCAGCACGCCGTCCTTCGCGATGGGCCTTGGCACGATGGTGGCTTTGTCCATGAAGACCGTCGCGTGCCGGAGCCGCTCGTAGAAGGCCTGCCCCGAGGCCGGGTAGTAGATCTCGACGGGGTGGGGCGCCGAGTCCAGCGAGAGCCGCTGGATGATGCCGGGCAGCCCCAGCGCGTGGTCCCCATGGAAGTGGGTGATGCAGATGCGGGTGACCTGCCGGGCCGACAGGCCTGCGTACGTCATCTGCCGCTGGGTGCCTTCTCCCGGGTCGAACAGGATTCCTTCCTCGTCCCAGCGCAAGAAGTAGGCGTTGTGGTTGCGGTGACGCGTCGGCACCTGGCTGGCGGACCCGAGGACGATGAGCTCTCGATTGGACATACACGTATCTCCCGCGACCTGGCGCGACGGACTGATGATGGACCCTGACCGGCTCCCCCGCTCATTCCTGACGGTTCATGGCTCGTCATCCATGCTGGATGCCCTGCTCGGCAGCGTAGACCAGCGGCGATTTCGCCAGGGGAACGGGAGGATGCGAATGCGAGACCCCACGCTTCCGTCCCATTCCACCGCAACCCCGTGCCGCTCCAGCGTTTCGAACACCTCGCGCGCGATGACCAGGCTCGCCTCGTCATCGTCATCCCGCGTCCCCTCGTCCGAGAGCGCTCCAAAGGAGAGCATGAGCCCCGCCCCAAGGACCCCCTGTGCGACATCCTGCTCGAGGAAGAAGGTGGCGCCTCTCGCCGGAACGTAGTCGCCCCGCACTGCGTCGATCACGCGCGCCCAGGCCTCCGAGAGGGTGCCTCCTACGTTCTGCGCCGCGGCGATGCCCTCGCCGTTCAGTTCCTCGAATGCCCACGAGATGGCATCGTTCGTCGTCGGCTCAGTCCAGCGAGCCTCTTCCTTGAGCTGTGCATCGAGCAGGTTCCGGGCATACGCCAGAAGCCGTTCGGCCGCCGGAGCCTTCCCGAATTCGCGCCTCACCCGCTCCTCGAGCTGGGCGAGGACCTCACTCTCCGTCCCGTAGCCGCTGCGAACCGCTATCTCCACCTGCTGGCGGAGGCCGCTCTCCAGCTCGTTCCCGGTAGCCATTGTGACACCCACCGTACTTGCATTCGTATTCCCTGGCAGCGACTTCGTGCGGCAGCGCGATCATGCGCGGGGCGCGCTCAGCGGGGGGGCGGGGACGATGCCGGGGGCGCCAGTCGAGGCGCGAGCGGCCTGGATACTCGGCCCCTCCTGGTACGGGCAAACCGTCTCCTGTCCCAGCACTGTCCGCGAGAGCACGCCCGATGGTATCGCTACCGCCCCGGGAGCCCTCCACATGCCCGAACTGCGGTTGGTGCATCCTGACCTCGGCCGCGCCCCGGAGCGCTCGTTCGTGGCTGTCGGGGCGCTGTCATACTCCGAACGGCCCCGCCAGGATCCGTCAGGTCCTAGTCCGAATGGAGAACCCGGCCATGCGTCTCCGAGCGTGCATCGCACTTCTGCTCTTTCTCTCAGCCTGTACGACGACACCGCTCACTCCAAGAGAGCCAGCGGCCCGGGACCCAAGGCTCGCCAACCTCCAGCGAGCGGCGGCGCTGCCCTGGACGGACGGGGGGCGCTGCGCTGTACAGGAGGCTTCCGAGCCCTGGCCCGTGCTGGCGGAACGGTGCTTTCATGCCCTCGACCATGACCGGATTGAGTTTCACGACATCGCAGGACGATGCGCGGTTGCCTCTGTGGGGGCCGCTGCCATGGGGCTGGGGGTCTGCGTCCTGGCGGCCCCGGAGATCTTCGTGGGAGCGGTAGTTGTGGCGGGCGTTGTCGTGGTGGGCTTCGCCATCAAGGAGGCGCTGGATGCGTATGAGCTGAGTTGGGGCGATCCCGAGAAAGTGAAGCCCGCGCCAGAAACGAGGCCCGCGCCAGAAACGCGCCCCGTGCCAGAAACGACGCCAGCGCCGCAGAAACCCTCGCCGAAAGAAAGGCCCAAGCCGGAGCCCAAAGGACCGGATTTCCCTCCCGTGGGGCCAACCGAAGTCACGGAGAGAGAGCGCCGCCCGGAGTGCAAGCCCCAACGGGTGCCACCCAAGGGTGGAAATAAGCTGCACAATCAGTGTGCCGACGGAATTCCATTCAACGCCTATCGTGGTGCTAACGCGCTCGTCAACGGCAAGGCTTTCGACGCGCTGCAAGTTGTGGCTGGCGTGCTATGGGAGGTGAAGACCGACAATTTCGATACATATCCGCTCGAACTTCGAGACATTGTGATCAGAAAGAATGTGCGTGACTTCCTGGTAGAGCGCGAGCTTGCGAGGGCGTGTGGATTTGGCTTCCAGGTCGGCGTGCGAAGCGCCACTCACAAGGCCATGTTGGAAATTGAGGAACCGCAACTCCAGGGCGTTATCGTCCTCATGGATTGGTGCTGAAATGTCCGCCACACAAAAAGACCAGATGACCATGATCGTCTACGCACCTGCGCTTGCGGTCGATGATGGCCGTCCATTGGCTGTTGTTCATGGGATGGAAAGCGCAGTTCCCGGCTTGTGCATCGGGCTTATGATTTCTGACGAGGGACAACTTGTCCCGGTACAGGATCGTGATGCACTCGTTGCCCGTGAGAGTAAGCGCGGGGAATTTCCGACTCTGCGCAGCATCGATGACAACTTCCGAGTGAGGGTAATGGGGTGGGGGAAACCGGCAGGGATGTCCCCTGGCGGTCGAGCACAGTTTGAATTCCATGTGTCAGTGCCTCTGTCCGCAGACGGCATCGCGGCTGCGGCGGCTTTGCTAGAGGCTGTGGCGGAGGAAGCACGCGCATTCTGGGGGCTCGCGACGCCGTTCAGCGCGGGGGTGGACATTGCACGCCAGACGAAGAATCGGCCAGACGATCTGGAGCCGCCTCCCCGTGGCCTGCCGATGATCAAGTCCCCTGGTGCCATGCGCTCGCCTGAGATTCCGCATCGCCTCGGGTGGCTGAACTACTGGTCAGACGCCGCTGCACGGACCATCGGCTTCCCGGACCCGGTCCGCGACGCCGAGCTGCTCTCACGGGCGCGGCGCACCGCGACGGGCGGGTGGGTGGTCAGGCTCACGGATGCGCCGCTCGACCTGGACAACCCCGCCCACCTGGATGCGCTTGAACGGGCCTACGAGCGCTTCCCGGAGATCGGCGGGCGTTCCACCCCTTGAGGCTCGGCACGGTCGACTGGCTTGTGCCCCAGCTCCACGCCGCACCGGCCAGAGACGCCGGAGGGGCACACTGAGGGCACATGAGGAACCGGGGCAAAAGAAAAGCCCAGCAACCCTTTGCGATTGCTGGGCTTCTCGGGTTGTCCCCGACGGGATTCGAACCCGTGGGCAGGGCTTTCTACCGGCCCAGTTCGCCGCGCAGCTGCTGGATGGCCGCGAGCAGCGGGGGCGGGTGCATCTCGCTGGGCACCTCCACGGCGAAGCGCTCGAACATCCCCAGCGCCTTCTCCTTGTCGCCCTGCCGCATCGCGATGGCGCCCATGAACAGCAGCGCCTCCTGGGCGTCCGGGTACGTGTCCACCAGCATCATCAGATCCTGCTCCGCGCCCGCCTCGTCCCCGCGCACCGCCTTCAGCACGCCCAGGTGCACCCGAAGCTCCACGTTGAACGGATCCACCGCCAGCGCCCGGTTCGTGACGCGATCCGCCTCCTCGTACATCTGCCGCCGGATCAGCTCGTGGCTCAGCAGCGCCGCCGCATCCAGGTCCGCCGGGTTGTTCCTCACGCGCTCCATCGCCTCGCTCAGCTGCGTGTCCTCCTGCGGCTGCTGCGCGGTGGCGCCCATGCCCGGAGGCACCCGGCCCGTGGCGGCATCATCCTCGCCCCGCGTGCGCTGCTCGGACACCAGCGTGTAGCCCAGCGTGGCGAAGAACAGCACGATGCCTCCGCCCCACAGCGCGCCCTTGAGCTGCGGCGACAGCAGCCCCTTCGACGCCGGCGCTTCCCGCCGCGCGCCCGGCCCGTCCTGGGTGGCTCCGCGCTTCAGGTGCTCGTCCTTCGCACGCAGCGCCGCCACGGCCTCCAGCTCCAGCCGCTTGCGCTCCGACTCGTAGCGCTCCGGCTCCAGGGTGTGCTTCTCCGCCGCCAGCTCCTTGAGCTGCTCGATGAGGGACTGGTAGCGCCGCTCCAGATCCTCGAGCGCGCCATCCTTCGCCTCCGGCGCGGACGCGGCCACCTTACGGGTGAAGAGGAACAACGCGGCGGCGATGAAGCCCACCGTGAGCACGATGAGGCCAGGCGCCCAATTGGTCGCTGTAGGGTTCATTGATCCAGCTCCCGGCGCACGGCCGCGAGGTAGGGGTCCTCGGAATCGGTGGAAGCGGCGGGGGGCGTCGCGGGCGCGGAGACCGCCGGAGCGGCCGCGGCGGGCTCGCGCCGCACCTGCCGGAAGATGACGAAGGCGCCGCCCAGCAGCAGGGCCACCGGGCCGAGCCACACGAGCAGGTTCACGCCCTCGGCCTTGGGCTGGAGCAGCACCCACTCGCCGTAGCGGGCCACGAAGTAGTCACGGACCTCCTGGTCCGACTTCCCCTCGGCCACCAGCTCCCGGATTTTATCGAGCTGGGCACGGGCCATGGACGAGGGGCTGTCCGCGACGGAGAGGCCCTGGCACACGGCGCAGCGCAGCTCCTTGCCGAGCGTTTGCACGCGGGCCTCGAGGGCCGGCGCGAGGGGTTCACTTCCAGCCTGCTGGGGCGCGTACTGTCCCGAGGCGAGAAAGAGGGTGAGCGTGAGGAGGGCAGCTGTCATGGGGTGGCCGGGATCCGGCTCACCTACCTAGCTCCCCGGGCCGGGTGTTGCCCAGGGAAACCCGAGGGTAGGAGGGCGGAGCCTCCCCCCGCCCGCCCGCTCCCCGGGCTCCGGCAAAGGGTCTCGCGGTGGAGACGCTCAGGAGGGGGAGGAGTCGCGGGAGGCGCGTCCCTGCCGCATCAGCCGCAGGCGCAGCAGGCCGGTGGCCATCAGGCTCAGCAGGCGGAACTCGGCCGGCTCCAGCCGTTTCACGGTGCGGACCAGGCGGCGGATCTCCCCCGGCTCCTCGACGGGACGGGCCGGTGGCTCCTTGGTCCAGAAGTTCTCCTGGGCGGGGGTCAGCCCCAGCAGCACGTCCGAGGGGATGCGCAGGACCTCGCACAGCTTCTTCAGGGTGGGGACGCTGGGCAGCATGCCGCCGCGCTCCAGCCGTCCATACACCTCGGTGGCGAGACCCACCCGCTCGGCCACGTCCTCCTGGGTGAGATTGGCCTGGACCCGAGCCGCCCGGGCTGCTGTCCCGATCGTCCCTGCCAGTCCTCGTGGGAGTGCCATGTGCCGTGCGGTCCTGAATGAGAGTGGAAGGAGTAGGGCCCGGAACCCCCGGCCTACATGACTTCTAAGATAACCGGAAAAGTGGTGACTTCAAGAGTCATGTGAGAGGTAGACACGACTTTGGAGGTCATGGCCTGAACGTCCGCCCTGCTGGCTCCCCGTCATCGTTCTTGGTCCTTTCGGGGGCGCATGTTTACCTTTCGAGTCAGCCCGCGGAAACCCCCAAGGAGTACTTCGCATGTCGATCCGGACGACCCCTGAAACAACATCCACACGTGAGACCCACCCGGTGGTGTTCGATGCCGGGATGGTGAGTTACGAGCTGGTGCGCTCGTTGGGACAGGGCCATCATGGCGAGCTGTTGCTCACGCGCCAGCGTTACCAGGACGGAGAGGGCGGCCTCACCGTCCTCAAGCGGCTCAACCGCGTGGTGCGGCAGGAGGACTACCAGCGGCTGGTGGAGGAGGCGCGCCTGGGCAGCCAGATGCGCCACCCCAACATCGTCTCGGTGCAGATGCTCGGGGGCACTGCGGACACGCCGCTGCTGCTGCTGGAGTACGTGGAGGGCCGGCCCCTGGGTGACCTGATGCGTCTGGCCGCCCGGGCCGGCCGCTCCTTCTCCGAGGCCTTCGCCTGCTATGTGACCTCAGAGGTCGCGGATGGTTTGCACTACGCGCACGGGCTCCTGGATCAGAAGGGCCGCGCGCTGGGCGTCGTCCACCGGGACGTGACACCCCAGGGCATCCTCATCGGCCGGAACGGCGAGGTGAAGTTGATGGACTTCGGAGCGGCCTGGTCCCGGTTGGAGGGGCGCATCTCCACCGAGGGCGACAGCGATCTGGGCAACCTGGCCTACAGCTCCCCCGAGCGCGCCATGCTGGAGCAGCTGGATGGGCGCTCGGATCTGTTCTCCCTGGGACTGGTCCTCCTGCAGACGCTCACTGGCCAGCACCTGCTGGACGCCGCGGATCGCCACGAGGCGGAGCTGCTCAGCCGCCAGTTGCGTGCGCGGGGGGATGGCCGGGTACCGGGACTCGAGGAGCTGGCGGCCGCGCGCACTGGCGAGCTGATGAAGCGCATGCGCCAGCTGAGCCCCCAGGACGTGCAGGCGGCGGCGCGCTCGCTGCCGGAGGGGCTGCGGCCCATCGTCCACCGGTCGCTCGCGCCGCAGAGGGAGGAGCGTTATGCCACGGGGGGGGAGCTGGCCCAGGCGCTCCGGGATCATCTGTGGCGCTCGGGCCTGCGGTACGGACGGGCCGAGCTGGTGGCGGAGGTCTCGGCGCTCAACCAAGCCGTCCTGGAGGACCTGGAGCAGCCCCCGGGTACGCCGAAGCGGGGCAAGGGGGCGGCGTCCCGGAGCCGCCGGGGAGGCCCTGGAAAGGAGTCCTGAGGCGTCCTGAAGGGGTCCGAGGGGTCCTGAGGCTTGGCCTGGGGCCCCGGGCCGTGTTAGTCCGCCCCCCTTCCTGCTTCCGCGAGAAGGAGTCCGGAAATGGCTCGTCGTCACATCCGCGTCGTGGGCGCGATGCTTCAGAACGCCGAGGGGCGCTACCTCATCACCCAGCGCCCGCCCAAGGCGACCCTCCCGCTGCTCTGGGAGTTCCCCGGTGGCCGGGTGGAGGAGGGGGAGGCGGACGAGCAGGCCCTCGCGCGTGAAATCCGCGAGGAGATGGGCGTGGAGGTGGAGGTGATGGAGCAGGCCCTCCACACCCATCACGACTACCCCAGCTACGACATCGACTTCCGCGTCTACCGCTGCCGGCTCACCAGCTCCGAGTCGGCCATCCAGCACCTGCGCGTGCATGATCACCGCTGGGTGACGCTGGAGGAGATGTCGAAGTACCAGTTCCCCGACGCGGACGCGAAGACGCTGGCCAAGTTGCTGGGGCTGGAAGCCTGACGTGGGCCGTCGTACCGCCCTGGTGCTCGCGGGGTTGTTGCTCGGGGCCTGCACGACGAAGAAGCCCTCCAGTCCGGATGCCTCCACCCCGGTGGCCGATCCGCGCTACCCGTCCGCCGAGGGCTTGCCCGGCTGTGTGCTCCATGGAGAGCCCCGGCGGGTAGGACAGGTGCCGCTGGAGCTGGCCGAGATGTCCGGCCTCGCCGCCAGTACCCGCCACGAGGGGGTGCTGTGGGCGCACAACGACTCTGGCAACGCCTTCCGGGTGTTCGCCCTGGATGCCGCCGGCAAGGTGCTCGCCACGGTGACGCTCACCGGGCTGGAGCCGAAGGACGCGGCGAGGATGGACCTGGAGGACATCGCCCTGGGCCCGTGCGCCCCGGGCGAGCCGCGCGAGTGCCTCTACCTGGCCGACATCGGAGACAACTTCGAGCGCCGGCCCCAGGTGCGCCTCTTCCGCTTCCCCGAGCCGGAGGTGGCCGACGCCAGTGTCGCCGTGGAGACGCTGGCCTTCACCTACCCGGACAGGCCGCATGACGCGGAGTCGCTCGTGCTCGAGCCGGGTACGGGCCGGCCGGCCGTCATCACCAAGGAGCGCGGCTCGCTGGGCGAGGTGTTCGCGCTGGAGGGGCTCGCACCGGGCACGGTGGCGAAGGCCGCGCACCTGGGCACGCTCCAGGCGCCCGGGGGGGTGGATTACCGCACCACCTCGGCGGCGCTCCATCCGTCCGGCCAGCGGCTGCTGCTGCGCACCTATACCCGCGTATGGGAGGTGCGCGCTCCGGGAGCGTCGCGGCTGGAGGAGCTCGTGAGGGGCCAGGTGGTGGAGGTGTCCGGCCCCAGCCAGGCCCAGTCCGAGGCCATCACCTGGTTGCCTGGTGGACGCTCCTTCGTGCTCGGCTCCGAGTTCGCCGGCCAGTTCATGTACCGGGTGGACTGCCGCTAGCGGTGTCTCCCCGCGTGGCGTGTTCGCTGCCGGGCATTTCCGTTGCCCGGATGGACGGGTGCTGTTCCGGCGTTACCACCATTACCCGGCTACGTGGGGCATGCCGGGTTGACCGGCTGGCGGGTGTGAACATCTTTTGCCCGCGGATCAGTCGTACCACGTACCACCAGGGGTACGTGCAATGGGGGAGGGGGAGTGCGTCGACGATGAAGCCTCAGAACACCATGCCGCCGGGGATGAGCCCGCGCGGAAAGAAACAGGAAAAGCCTCAGCCTCCACCCGCCAACAAGGGGTTCCGGTTCGGCTCGCCACTGGGCTACATCGCGCTGCTCCTCCTGGGCTTCATGCTCTTCAAGAACGTCTTCCAGGACGCGGGCGTGCAGCGCAAGACCTACAGCGAATTCCGCACGGCCATCCAGGAGGACAAATTCTCCAAGGTGCAGATCGCACCGGACTGGGTGAAGGGTTTCCTCAAGGACAACTCCGCGGCGCGCGCCTCGGGGACTCCCGCGGGAGGGACCGAGCGCCTGCGCCCCGAGCTCAGCGACCTGCCGTGGATGGCCTACCGCGTGGAGGGAGACGAGCAGCTCGTCCCGCTGCTGGAGCAAAAGGGCGTCCCGTACGAGGCGGTGGTCCAGTCCGGCTTCAGCGACGTGCTGCTGATCTGGCTGCTGCCGCTGGCGTTCGCCTTCGTGTTGTGGAGCTTCATGATGAGGCGGATGGCCGGAGGCATGGGTCAGGGCCCGCAGAGTGTCATGAGCTTCGGGAAGACACGTGCCAAGGTGCAGGCCGAGGCCGACACCGGCGTGGGCTTCAAGGACGTGGCGGGCGTGGACGAGGCCGTGGACGAGCTGCGGGAGATTGTCGAGTTCCTCAAGACGCCGGAGAAGTTCCGCCGGCTGGGCGGCCGCATCCCCAAGGGTGTGCTGCTGGTGGGCCCACCGGGAACGGGCAAGACGCTGCTGGCCCGGGCCGTCGCGGGTGAGGCGGGCGTGCCCTTCTTCAGCCTCTCCGGTTCCGAGTTCGTGGAGATGTTCGTCGGCGTGGGCGCCGCCCGCGTGCGTGACCTGTTCGCCCAGGCCACCGCCAAGGCGCCGTGCATCATCTTCATCGACGAGCTGGACGCCATCGGCAAGAGCCGCAACGCGGGTGTCGCCGGTGGCCATGACGAGCGCGAGCAGACGCTCAACCAGCTCCTGGCGGAGATGGACGGCTTCGACAGCCGCGCCGGCCTCATCATCCTGGCGGCCACCAACCGTCCGGAGATCCTCGACAGCGCGCTCATGCGTCCGGGCCGTTTCGACCGGCAGGTGCTGGTGGACCGGCCGGACAAGCGCGGCCGCGAGCGGGTGCTGGAGATCCACTCCCGTGGCGTGAAGCTGGGGCCGGATGTGGACCTCAAGTCCATTGCCTCTCGCACCCCGGGCTTCGCGGGCGCCGACCTGGCCAACGTGGTGAACGAGGCGGCCCTGCTCGCCGCGCGCCGCAACCGCGACTTCGTCATGCGCGCCGACTTCGAGGAGGCCATCGAGCGCGTGGTGGCCGGCCTGGAGAAGAAGAACCGCCGGATGAACGAGCGCGAGAAGGACATCGTCGCGCACCACGAGGCCGGCCACGCGGTGGTGGGGTGGATGCTGCCCAACGCCGAGCGGGTGACGAAGGTATCCATCATCCCCCGTGGCATCGCCGCGCTGGGCTACACCATGTCCCTGCCGCTCGAGGACCGGTACCTCATGTCCTACGACGAGCTGCGCGACAAGATGGCCTCGATGATGGGCGGCCGCGCCGCCGAGGAGATCTTCATCGGCGAGGTCTCCACGGGTGCCTCCAACGACCTGAAGCAGGCCACGGAGATCGCCAAGCTGATGGTGCGCGACTACGGCATGAGTTCCCTGGGTCCGGTGGCCCTGGGCAGCGAGCAGAATGCCTTCCTGCGCTCGGCCGGGGGTCCGGAGATGCGCTCCTACTCGGAGCAGACGGCCCGGATGGTGGACGATGAGATCCGCAAGATGGTGACCGAGGCGCTCGACCGGGCCCGGGAGGTGCTCACCACCCACCGCGACAAGGTGGAGGCCCTGGCCGCCCGGCTGCTCGCCACCGAGGTGGTGGACGAGGACGAGATCCTCCGCATCCTCGGCCCCAAGGCCACCGCCGCACGGGGACTGCTGCACCCGGAGGCCCGTCAGGTCATCTCCGCCCACCCGGCGAGCAGTGACGAGACGCCTCCGCCCGGGGCCCAGCACTCCAGCGGGAATCTTCCCGACGCCTGAGCCTCCAGGCGCCCGCCTGGTTGCTCCCTGGCCTTGCCTTCGCCCTTTCACGCCGCATGTTCTGCGGTGTTGGAAGGGCGAAATTATGTTGGCCGGGAAGGAGGGAGAGGCCGTGGAGAATAGAATCGGGAAGAGCTATACGGCGCGGAAGGCACTCTTCGCCAAGGGACTGCGTGAGGGCCGTCTGACGGTGCAGGAAATCGAGAAGGCCCTGCCCGCGGGGACACTCACGGCGGCCGAGCGGTGGTTGTTGTACTACTCGCTGCGTGCAGCCCAGGTGGAGATCATCGACGAGGTGACGGGCCAGGTGGATCACGGCTTCATGTCGGAGCAGCCCGCCGCGCCCGCCGAGCACTAGTCTCGTCGTTCGAGCGTTGACACGACTCCGGGGCTGGTTACGTTCGCCGCATGAACGGCAATCCCCGGACAGACGGTCCGCCCCAGGAGGCGCACGAGGCCGCCGCTTCGGCTGCGCCCGAGGCGTCCACCGAGCAGCAGCCACCGGCCGAGGAGGCCGCGGTGGATGCGGAGAAGCAGCGGTTGGAGGCCGAGTTGCTCGCGGCCCGGCGCCGCGTGGATCAGCTCGCCCGTGCCTACCAGGAGCTGGAGAAGGACCGCGAGGAATTCAAGCAGCGCCTCACCCGCGAGCGCGAGCGGATGATGGACGTGGAGCGCGGCAACGTGGCCGCCACGCTGCTGGAGGCGGTGGACGAGTTGGATCGCTCCCTGTCGATGAGCGGAGGAGACGTCTCGTCGCCCCTGGCGCAGGGCGTGAAGATGATCCGTGACGGGCTGCTCTCGAAGCTGCAGCAGACGGGCATCGAGCGCATCCAGGTGGTGGGTCTGCCGTATGACCCGAACACCGCCGAGGCCACGGACATGGACATCACCACCAACCCGGACGATGACCAGAAGGTGGTGGCCGAGGTCCGGGCCGGTTACCGGCTGAAGGACCGGATCATCCGTCCGGCCCGGGTGAAGGTGGCGAAGTACGTCGCCCCCGCCCAGGCCTGATCGTGGGTGTTCCCTCTCCCTCTGGGAGAGGGGTAGGGTGAGGGTCTCCCCCCTCGCCCCCCCCGCACAGTGGACGCGGATCCGGACAATCCCGGGAAATAGGCGGAGGGAGTGGTTGTTCGAGCCCTCGCCATGGCCCGTGTCGTGAATCCCCGAGCTCCCGTCCTGCTTCCCCTCCTCGTGCTGCTCTCGCTGGTGCTCGTCCCGGGTGTACGGGCACAGCAGGGAGCGCTCGCGCCGTGGCTCCAGGCCCGGGCGCGGGAGCATGCGGCCTGGGCCGAGGACTCCAACCGGGTGAACAGCGGGCCGATGGGGCTGTGGCGGGAGTGGGTCTCCAGCGAGCCGATGCTGCCGGGCTTCGTGCCCCCCACCTCACTGGCGCCGCTGATCCGCGCGGTGGAGGCGGGCGTGGTGAACATCAACGTCATGGAGACGGTCCACCCGTTGCGGGGCGCGACGCGCTCGGCGAGCGGCTCGGGCTTCATCCTCACCCCGGACGGGCTGGTGGTGACGAACAACCACGTGGTGGCGCGCGAGAACGAGGCCGCGAGTGAGATTCTCGTGCGCCTGTCGGACGGGCGCGAGTTCCAGGCCGAAGTGGTGGGCCGGGATGCGTCCACGGACGTGGCGCTGCTGCGGCTCCTGGGGAAGGGCGTGGGCGGGTTGCCGGCGGTATACCTGGGGGACTCGGACCGGATGGAGGTGGGGGACTGGGTGGTGGCCATTGGCAACCCCTTCGGCCTGGACCACTCGGTGTCGCACGGGATGATCTCCGCCAAGGAGCGGGTGATCGGCGTGGGCCCCTTCGACGACTTCATCCAGACGGACGCGCTCATCAACCCGGGCAACTCGGGCGGGCCGCTCTTCAACATGCGGGGCGAGGTGGTGGGGGTGAACACGGCCATCATCACCGAGGGGCAGGGCATCGGCTTCGCGGTGCCCATCAACATGGTGAAGGATCTGCTGCCCAACCTGCGCAAGAACGGCCAGCTCCAGAAGGGCTGGCTGGGCGTGGTGATCGACGAGCAGCCCCAGGTGGGCACGCGCGCCGCGGTGGTGACGCGGGTGTACCCCACCAGCCCGGCGGCGCAGGCGGGCATCCGCCCCGGAGATCAGGTGGTGCGGGTGAACGGCAAGCAGGTGGACTCGTTCCAGCAGCTGTTGCGCAAGGTGGCCATCATGGCGCCGGGGTCCGAGGCGAAGCTGACGCTGCTGCGTGACGGGGTATCGCAGGAGGTGCAGGTGAAGCTGTCCGCCCGTCCGGCGCAGGAGGTGCTGGCGGCGATGAACAGCCCGGGCAACCTGGGCGAGCTCGGCCTGGTGCTGAGGGACGTCACCCCCGAGGTGGCCGCTCCCATGGGCCTGGAGCCCTACGGGGGGGTGCTGGTGTCCGGGGTGTTGCCGCGCAGCCCGGCGGCGAGCGCAGGGCTGCGGACGGGTGACGTGGTGCTGGAGGTCAACCGCCGCAAGGTGAAGGACGTCGCGGCGGTGCGGGGCGCGCTGGAGAAGGGCGCGAGCGCCTCGGTGCTCCTGCGCGTGCAGCGCGGGGATGTGCAGCAATACGTCGCGCTGAAGTACTGAGCTGCCCGGCGGCTACTTCTTCTTGCCCTTCTTGCCGCCCTTGCTGGCGGGCTCCTTGGGCGCGGCCGTGGGCTGATCGGCGAACCACAGGCCCAGCGGATCTCCCGTGGGCGCGAACGTGAGGAGGATGGCCTCGATCCGCGCCGCCACGCCCTGGGCCTTGCCGCCCTGCTTGCGCGGGATCGTCCACACCCCCTGGGGCGTGAAGACGATCTGCGCCCGGATCTTCTTGCTGGAGAAGAGCCGCAGGAAGTCGGTGGCGGCCCAGCCCTCGGGGGTGGTGCCGGTGATGCGGATGAGGGGCAGGAGCGGGTTGCCCGCAGAGTCCGTCTGCGTGGGCATGCCCTGGGTGAGCGCATAGGCGTCCCCCGGGAAGTAGGGGAGGACCTGGATGGTGTAGTTGCCGCTGCCGGGCTGGTACGGGCCCGGGGTGAGCATGGTGGCCGCGTCCTCGCCGACGATCATGTACAGCTTCCGGCCGCCGTACTTCGCGCGGAACGCCTCGGCGTTGCTCTTGCACGACGGGTTGACGAACAACCCGGCGCACTCGCCGATGTACTTGTCCAGGAACGACGAGAGGCTACCCAGGGCCTCGGCCTGATCCCTCAGCTGGGCGAAGCGCGCATCCACGTCCGCCAGGGCGAGCGTGGGCAGCAGCAACAGGGCGGTCAGGAAGAGTCGTCTCACTCGGGGGCTACTCCAGGAAAAGGGGAAGAGAAAAGGGGAAGGAGGGGAGGCCGGATGGTGCCACCCCCGGGCCCCTCCGGGCACCCCGGAGATGGGTACGTGGTGGTACGTGCCGGTATGTGCCGGTATGGGCTGGTGGAGATTTTGACTACATGCTCGCACCATGTAGTTTCTGTCCCACCTTCCCCCCTACCCGGAGGCAGCAGTTTGGCACCACAGGCCCAGGTCCGAGAGCGGCGTACCCACCTGCGTTTCGACAAGGTTTTCACCATCTACCTCTCGACGGAGGGGGGGTTGAGCCGGGGAATCGGCCGCAACATCAGCGCCCAGGGCATGTTCGTGGAGACGCGGGAGCACCTGTCGCTGGGTGAGCGGGTGAAGGTGACGTTCGCGGGCGAGGACGGCACGGAGATGACGTGCCTGTGTGAGGTGCGCTACCAGGTGGCGCTGGCGTACGGGCGCAAGGATGGGCGCGAGGGCAACAGCCGCGGCGTGGGCCTGCGGGTGGTGGCCTACGAGGTGGCGGAGGATCAACCCCTGCTGCTGGTGGCGCGCGAGCGCGTGATGCACTGAGCGGACGGGGGGCGGAAAAGCGAAAGGGCACGGCCGCCAGGAGCAGCCGTGCCCTTCGTGCTTCAGGGGGAGGGGCTTACTGCGAGAAGCCCTCGAGGAGGTAGTGGGCCTCGATGCGCTTGAGCGCGAGGATCATCGCGGCGCAGCGGGGATCCACTTCCTTGCCGATGCAGTACTGCCGGCTGTCGTGCGTGTCCGAGCGGCGGGCCTGGTTGCGGGAGATGTCGCGGATGATGCGGTAGTTGCGCTTCATCGCGTGCTCGAGGCGCTGGTTGACCTCGGCCTCGCTCCAGCGCTCCATGCGCTTGTTCTGGATCCACTCGTAGTAGCTCACCGTCACGCCGCCGGCGTTGGCGATGATGTCGGGGATCATGTCGATGCCGCGCTTCTGCAGGACGCGATCGGCCTCGGGGGTGGTGGGGCCGTTGGCGCCCTCGGCGATCAGCTTGACCTTGAGGCGCTCGGCCACGTCGGCGGTGATCTCGCCACCCAGGGCGGCGGGGATGCACATGTCGGCCTGGACCTCCCAGAAGTCCTTCTTCTCGATCTTCTGGGCGCCGGCGAACCCGAGCACGCTCTTGCGCAGGTTCTTCGGATCATTGAGGTGGGCGATGAGGGCGGGCACGTCGATGCCGTCACCGTTGTAGATGGTGCCGTCGGCGTCGTTCACCGCGAGCAGGCGGGCGCCCATCTTCTGGAGGATGGAGGCGCCGTGGCTGCCCACGTTGCCGAAGCCCTGGAGGATGAAGGTCTTGCCCTTCAGGGTCTCACCCTTCTCGGCGTAGTAGTCCTCGATGCAGAAGGCCACGCCCTGGCCGGTGGCGGCCGCACGGCCCTCGGAGCCGCCGATGCGCACGTCCTTGCCGGTGACGATGCCGCGCATGTTGTGCCGCTCGCGCTCGCCGTCCGAGTACTGACGGTACATGAGCGCCATGATGTCCCCGTTGGTCCCCACGTCGGGCGCGGGGATGTCGATGTTGGGGCCGATCATGCTCTTGAGCTTGTACATGAAGCGCAGGGTGATGTTCTCCAGCTCCTCGCGGCCGTACGAGCGCGGATCGATCTGGATGCCACCCTTGCCACCGCCGAACGGAACCTCGGAGATGGCGGTCTTCCAGGTCATCTCGGCGGCGAGCGCCTTGAAGAGATCCAGGGAGACCTCGCGGTGATAGCGGATGCCGCCCTTGTAGGGGCCGCGGGCCTGGTTGTGCTGGACGCGGTAGGCCTTGAAGCGCTGGGACTCACCGGGCACCAGCTGGTACACGTTGCCGTCCGGCAGGCGCAGGTGGCCGCGGCTGATGTTCACGTCCGAGCCCAGGAGGGCGCGGCCGTTGAGGATGATCTTCCCGTCGGCGAGGCGCTCGAGACCCTCGGGGTTGCGCACCTGGGTGACGGAGAGGCTGGCGAAGTCCTTGGCCTGCTCGGGGGCGAGCGGGACCAGACGGTCCTTCAGCTTCGCGGTGACGTAGAAGATGTGCTCGTAGTCGGGCTCCTCGAGCTCCAGACGAACGCGCTTGTCGAGACCGATGAGGTCGGCGGCGCGATGGAAGATCTCCATCGCCTCCGTGTAGACGGTGCGCTTGGGCGTCGGGGCCGGGGCGCGCATGAAATTCTCTTCGCTGGCCATGTGAAAAATCGCTCCTTGGGGAAAGGCGATTGTTGAGTAAAGGCGGGGCCCTTATGCGCATAGGCCCCCCATGAGGTCAACCGCCGGGCAGGCTTGTTGGAATCCAAACTTTTAGTTGTTTCAGGTAGTTAGCCAACGCGGCGTGTCATTCACGGCGTGTGCTCGCCTGCGTGCTCTCCTGGGCTGTGGTGGCGCGGGAGGAGGGCGGGTGGAGGCTGGAAGTGGAGGGGATGAAAGAAGTGCTTGCCCTGTCCGGAACCGCGTGTTACTTCGCGCCCATCTTCGGTGACGCCGAAAAGCGCTGTGGTTGTGCCGACATAGCTCAGTCGGTAGAGCAACTGATTCGTAATCAGTAGGTCCCCAGTTCAAATCTGGGTGTCGGCTCCATGAACGGGTCGCCAGGTGAAAGCTTGGCGGCCCGTTCTCTTTGTGGGCTACCGCAGACGGAGACCCATCCCCTGGGCCCTCCACCTTTCCGGCCCACGCGAAAAGCTGGGAAGGTGCGGCATGTCCACCCGTCATGAGGGGCCACACCCGTCAGGCACCTGGCCTCGCCCTGGGTTTAGTGCCTGGGCCCTCATCGTCCTCGTCCTCCAGGCCGCGTGTGTCACGGGCGTTCCTTTGACACCCCGCGTCCATGTGGACGCGCGCTCATCCGTGGCTATTGCGGAGGCCGGGAAGACGGGGGCGGCTGAGGTTGCGGACGAGCAGGTTCGTCTCTCCTTGCCCACCCGATTCGGCGCGGTGCAGGTGAGCGACTTCGAGCTCAACGAAGCCCTCACCACCCTCACGCTGAACATACCGCTGCGGGTGGTCGGCTCGCACTTCCCGCTCTGCCCCAACCGGAAGCTGGCGCTGGCTTTGGTTCCGCTCACAGGCGAGGAGTGGCGCACACCCCTGGCGCGGTCCTACGGGAGCTTCTGCGAACGGCAAGGTACGCCGGGTGACTGCCTCGGGTTGTTCAAGGACGGTCCGGGCCTGAGTGGCGAGGACAAGCGCGACCTTGCCCTGGCGCTCTCCGTGAATGCGGCGCTGGAGGCTCGGGATGCCGAGCTGCGCAGCATGTTCTCCACGACGCAGCTGTGGACGATGCTCAGCATCACCATCATTGGATACATGGCCTTGGTTGCGGCACCCGAGCCGGTTTCTAAGGGCGTCGCCGCGGCACTCGCCGTGCTCATGTGGGGATACCTGGGCTGGGAGCTCTTCGACCTGGTGAGGGCCTACTTCAAGCTCTGGGAGGAGGCGGCGGAGGCCAGCACGTTCGCGGAACTGCGCGAGGCGGGGGACCGCTTCGGCAAGGTCATCGGGCCCAACAGCGTGCGGATTCTCCTCCTGCTGGGCACAGCGGCGGTGGGGGAGACGGCGGCGCTCGTGTCCAAGGCCCCGACGCTGCCGGGCTTCGCGAAAGCGGCCGGTGCGCTCGAGTCCCATGCCGGCATCCGAGACGTGCTCACGGCCGTGCAGGAGGCGGACAAGGTGAAGGTCGCCGTGGCCGAGGGCACCTTCAGTGTCGTCCTGCCCGCCAATGCCGTGGGCATGGCCGCGAGGGGCTCTCCCGCTCGCGCGGACCCGCCGAAGAAGAAGCCGGACGTGCACCACATCGCCACCGTCGAGAACGAGGTTTCCACCGCGCGTGGCGGACCCTGGACACCACGGTTCAAGAAGCTCTTCGACAAGGCCGGGATGAGGATGAAGGACGTGGAGAACACGGTGCCCATCGAGGGCCACAAGGGGCCTCATCCTGAGCGGTATCATCGCATTGTGTTCCGAGAACTGGACCAGGCGATGCAGGGCTGCCGTGGTGTCGCGGAGTGCCGGGCTGCGCTGACGAAGGCACTCGG
The DNA here is from genome assembly GCF_001896145.1 of Archangium sp. Cb G35. NCBI lineage: Bacteria > Pseudomonadati > Myxococcota > Myxococcia > Myxococcales > Archangiaceae > Archangium > Archangium sp. Cb G35. Next base: position 433,169 of record NZ_MPOI01000007.1, on the reverse strand, counting down.
CGTGCTGGCCGAGGAAATCGCCACGCAGGGCACGGAGCTCAACCAACTCGTCACCCGAGGTGCGTCGCGCTAGATATCCGGCATGTCTCAGCGCTTCTTCGAGTTGTACGATGATGTCTACGTTCCGGGTCGCTGGCTCCTGGACAATCCGACCGACAGACAGGGGCGTGAGGTGGACGACCCCTGGATATTCAGGAGTGGCGAACCCGTGCTCATCGACGGGCGATTGAAGGTTCCCATCGAGCATGCGGGTAGAGCGCTCGATTTCAGTCTCGCGGGCCTAAGCGTCCCCGTCGTCCATGTCAGGGCCGCCAACATCTTCACGGAACTCGCCCCTGACGACGTGCAGCTCTTCCCCGTGGACCTTGAAGGTCAGCCGGACCAGTACCTCATCCTCGTGGCCACGCGGCTCATCCCCTGTATCGATGAGCGGGCTTCCCGGATACGGCTCTGGACGCACGAGGATGGGCTGCCTCACAAGGTCGGGCAGTACGCCTCCGTGCGTGACATGCGCATCGATCCGTCGAGAGTGGGCGATGCCAGGGTGTTCCGCGCTCGGGGGTGGCCAGGCCCCCTCCTCATCTCCGGTGACCTCAAGGAGGCTCTGGAGCGCGCGGGCATCACCGGGGTGAAGTTCGAGGAGGTCTGATGGGCTCTGAGCTGGCGCGGCGCTTCGTGGAGAGCGGCGAGGAGCACCTGTCGCGTCTCAGAAGGAGGCCCGTGGCGTAGCACGGAGTGGCAGTAGCCCCGGGCTGGTGATGCTGCGCGCCACTCGAGGCCAAAAAAGCCGGGGGGCTCGTGGGCCACTACCGGCATGCAGCTGCGAGAGGGCGGGGGAGAGCGTCAGGGGGCGCGGGCCTCCGGCGCGGTGCTCCCGTTGCCCTTGCGCTTGCTGCTGGAGGAGGACTTCTTGCCCGTCTGCTCCTGCCTGGGCGGAGCCTCGGTCGTGCGCTGACGCCCGGGCACAGCGAAGACCTCGCCCTTGTCCTTGCCGTGGAGAAATTGCTCCACCGCATCCTGGCGGCGCGCCAAGTCCGCCACGGCCTCGCGCAGCTCCTCGCCGAGATCCCGCGTCTCGCTCCGCTGGGCGTCGAGCTGGCCCTCGAACTCGGCCATGGAGGTGATGACCTCCGACTGCGCGTCGGCGATGAGCCCTTTGAACTCGGTCACCGTCTTGGTGTTCATCGCGGCGAGCTTCTCCAAGAGCTCCGTGTGCTTCCTGTCCAGCTCGTCCGGGGCCAGCTGGCCGTGGAGGTTCTTGATCGACTCGGCCGTCTCGAGCACGCCCGCTGCGTCCTGGAGGTGCCCCTGCTTCCGCTCCTTGGCGTCGGGCTCTTCGTCCGAGAGCCAGCGGCCGACCCGGTCACGGTTGATGTAACCCGCGATGCCCAAGGTGGTTGCAGCCGCAGCGGCGATCTTGCCGAGGTTGTTGACGATGAAGGGGATGAAGACCATGAGGGACTCCGGGTGTGGACGGGAGGAAATCCCGGCTCAGGAGCTGATACCCACAGGAGGCTGCGGATTTCGCATGCAGGAGAGGGTGGGAGCGGCTGGCCGTCGTCATCGAGTCGTAGGGCCTGCCAACCGCGTGGTTGCGCAGGCCCGGATCGGGGGCATTCGGCCTGCGGCGCTCCTGGTATAGCGCGGCGCGCAGGTGCATGACGAAGGAGCCGAGCGCAGCTAACGTCTCCATCATGGCAACTCCCAGCTACACACTCGGGGATTTTCTCGCGCAGCTACCCGGCGTTCCGAAGCGCGGCGCGCAGAGTGCCGCGACAGACGTCCTTCACCGAGCCGGTGCGTTTCAGGGGTCGGTGGGGCGGTGGCCGGCCGCCCGCGAGATCCCGACAAGGTATGGGAGCATGGTCCTCGTGTATCCGGCCGGGGCCCGGGCGCTCGTGGCGGCGTACCATGAGGGACGCCTCCCGCTACGCAAAGGGGCGCAGCCCGGCGATTTGCCGAAACACATGGCCGCTTGGGTCGCGTTGACGGAGGACGAGCTGGACGCGATGGTCGAGACGCTGCCGACGTCGCACGAGCTGCTCCGGGAACTGGACGCGCTCCGTCGGGATCAGTGTCCCCATGGGGCCGGCGACGAGCGCCGGGCGTGGCTTGAGGCGCACCCCCTTCGGCATCGGGGCGTGACGTTCCAGGTGGACCGCGGGGAGATGGCCTCGAACTCAGGGAAGTCCATCGTCGCCCGGTGGACCGACTATTACGGCAGCGATGGCTCGGTATATGCGGCCGCTCGTCCCGCCCCGAATCGCACCAACGATCCCGAACGCAACTGGGGCCTCGGGCGCGAGTAGGTGGCGCTCGTCCGCTCATTCGCCCGCTCGCTCACCCGCCTAGAAGGCGGGGATGCCTAGAGCCCCTTGGGCAACACGCTGGCCCAGGCCGCCCTCACAGGAGGGGGGTGGCAGCGGTCGGCCCGCAGCCAATTGACTGGCTGGATCGGATGTCGCGGACACGGTAGGGTGCGACCACCGCTTCACCAGCGATGGCCCCCCGCGCAGCCGCGCGGCCTGGCAATCGCTGGAGGGCGCGGTTCAACCGGCGCCGTGACCTTGGCGCGCAACCGTGCGTTCTGGACCTACGCGGAGGAGGCGTTCCGCGTGCCGCCAGTCGTACGGGACGCGTGCCCGAGGGCATCTCGCCAGGAGCACATCGTCATGAGTACGAAGCAGAATCGCATCAGTACGAAGCAGAATCGCAGCGCCGCGGAGCAGGGGGCTGTGCCTGTCCCTGGTGGCACGTCCAACGTCCCGCTCTCCTCGCTTGATCCCACGGCGGCCCCGCCCAACGACGGTGGGCCGCACGGGAATCGCGAGTCCGTGCAGACCGCGATCAACGTGCCCCTATCGCCGAGCAACCCCGCCGCCCCTCCGGACGCCGGGGCCCTTCGCGTTGAGAACGTCACGTTCATTGTCGACCGGCTCTACCAGGACTGCGCGCCGGGCCAGTTCGTCCGCGAGCTGACCGCTAACGGGTTGCAGTGGCTGCCGCCCGAGGGCGGGCAGGTGATCTGGACGATCCACCGGCCGATGTACGACCACGAGCAGCTCACGAAGCTCTGCTGCATCGACACCGGTATCGGCATGACGGGCCCGCAACTCGTCTCGCATGTTGCGGGGCTCTCCAAGAGCGGGCGCACGCAGTCGATGGAGGAGAACTTCGGCGTCGGCGGTCGCATCTCGACGGTGCCCGCGAACCCGGAGGGGGTGGTGTACCTCTCGTGGGTCAACGGGCAGGGGGCGATGGTCATCCTCAAGCACGACCGGGCCACCGGGCGGTACAGGCTCGAACCCTTCGTGCATGCCGACGGCTCGCATGAGCTGTGGGGCCAGGTGCCACCGGAGCAGAAGCCGGACGCCATTGACCAGCATGGCACCGTGGTCATCCTGCTCGGCAAGACCAAGGGCGAGGACACCACCGTCATGCCTCCGGGGCTCCACACTCCGAAGCGGTGGATTACGCGCTACCTCAACGGGAGGTTCTTCCGCTTCCCGGCAGGGGCCGACGTGCGTGTGCACGAGGGCTGGCGGCTCCCGAAGGGGGACCAGCACAACTTCCTGCGCAAGATCTCCGGCCTCGAGGCGTGGCTCAACGATCCGAAGAACCGGTTCGATTCCGGCTCGGTCCCCCTGAGTGGCGCCACGGCGCACTGGTGGATTCTGCGCGAGGACGCCGACACCAACAGCGGCCACTACCCCACGCCAGGCGTCGTCGCGGCCCTGTGGCAGAATGAGCTCTACGACGTCGCGGTCGCGCCGGCCGGTAATATCCGGCTCCAGAGCTTCGGCGTGGTGTTCGGGATGAAGCGGGTCGTGCTCATCGTCGAACCCGACTCGACGGCGGGGTCGCTCACCTCGAACACAGCGCGTACCACGCTGCTGCTCAACAGTGAGCCGCTGCCGTGGACGGATTGGGCCGAGGAGTTCCGTGCGCGGTTGCCGGCGCCGCTTCGCAAGCTTATGGAGGAGAGCGCGCCCAAGACGATGGATCCCGATCACCGCAAGAGCCTGCTCGACCGGCTCAAGGGAGTCGCGGACCTCTTCCGCTTCAGCCGCTACCAAGCCTCACGCCGGGGCACGGTGCAGGCCGATCCGGACTCGGTGACGAGCGGCTTCGCGAACCCGGGCGAAGAGGTCGTCGATCCGCCCCAGCCGCCCGAGGAGCCGTCCGTCAATCCGGTTACCCGGACGCGAAAGCGCGGTACGGGGGGGGCGGCGGACTACTTCACGCAGCGTGCGGCTGCGAACGCCGTTGGCGTGCAGGCGCGCGAGGTGAAAGTGCCGGACCTGCCCAAGGTCTACTGGGTCAGCACCAGCGACAGCAGCCGGAACCCGGACGAGATCGAGGACCAGGCGGCGCTGTACATCGAGAGCGCGCACGTGCTCAAGATCAACGCGGACTTCCGGGTGTTCACGGACATGATTTCGCGCTGGCAACGGCACTACGCGCACATCCCCGGGGCTGGAGTCATCGTTACTGAAACGGTGAGGTCGTGGTTCGAGCTCCAGCTCATTGAGGCAGTTCTGGCCGCCCGGGCCCTCAAAGGGTCTAGCCCGCTCTGGACGTCGACGGATGTTGAGTCGATCCTCACGCCTAGGGCGCTGACGGCGGTCGTGTTGCCGCGCTTCCACGTCGACCAGATCGTGGGGCGCACACTCGGCACTCGCATCATGTCGCTCGACCGGGCCCGCCAGCTCGCGGGGGCTCAGGCCCCAGGTGAGACCCCGTCCATGTCCGGTGTGCCTACCAACGGCGAGGCGAGCGCTGACTAGACGGCCACGTGGTTGCCATCCCGGGCGGTTTCGCCCACGCGGCCCATCGAAGGTGCGGCTTGGGGCTGCTCGTGTTGGGTAATTTGTTGGGTAATTCGAGCCGCCACCGGTAGCCAAGCAGGGCCAAAAGAGGCCATATTTCGCAGTGTTTCCGGCTGGTTACGATGATGGCCCGAGCCGGCTCCACTCATTCGTAATCAGTAGGTCCCCAGTTCATATCTGGGTGTCGGCTCCATGAACGGGTCGCCAGGTGAAAGCCTGGCGGCCCGTTCTCTTTTTCGGGCCTTCGTTTCCCAGCCCGTGCGACGCGCTGGGGAGGTGACGCTTGATCACCCGGCTCATGGGAGCGGCTCCGGCGCACGCGCGGCGGCGCCCGGGGTTGGGCGCCTGGGCTCTTATTGTCCTCTTGCTCCACGCTGCGTGTGTCACGGGCGGGCCTCGGGGCGGTGTGCGAGTGGGGTCTCCCGCGTCCGAACCACCCCCGGTGGTCGTGGAGGCCGAGGTTGGGGATGTGCGAGTCCACCTCTCCCTTTCCACCCGGTTCGGGGCGGTACGGGTGAGTGACTCCGAACTCGATGAGGCCCTGGCCACCCTGGTGCTGAACGTACCGCTGCGGCTGGCCGACTGTCCTGTCCCGCTCTACCTCCACCGGAAGCTGGCGCTGGCCTCCGTTCCGCTCACGGGCGAGGCGTGGCGCACGCCCCTGGCGCGCTCCTACGGGAGCTTCTGCGAGCGGCAAGGCACGCCGGGCGATTGCCTCGGGTTGTTCAAGGACGGGCCGGGCTTGGACGGCGAGGACAAGCGCGATCTCGCCCTGGCGCTCTCCGTGAATGCTGCGCTGGAGGCGCGGGACGCGGAGTTGCGAGGCATGTTCTCCGCGAAGCAGCTATGGACGGCGCTGAGCCTCACCATCATCGGATACATGGCTTTGGTTGCTGCACCCGAGCCTGTTTCTAAAGGCGTGGCCACCGCACTGGCCCTCCTCATGTGGGGCTACCTGGGCTGGGCGCTCTTCGACCTGGTACGGGCCTGGTTCAAGCTCTGGGAGGAGGCGGCGGAGGCCAGCACGTTCGCGGAACTGCGTGAGGCGGGAGACCGCTTCGGCAAGGTCATCGGGCCCAACAGCGTGCGGATTCTCCTCCTGCTGGGCACGGCGGCGGTGGGGGAGACGGCGGCGCTCGTGTCCAAGGCCCCGACGCTGCCGGGCTTCGCGAAAGCGGCCGGTGCGCTCGAGTCCCATGCCGGCATCAGCGACGTGCTGACGGCCGTGCAGGAAGCGGACAAGGTGAAGGTCGCCGTGGCCGAGGGCACCTTCAGTGTCGTCCTGCCCGCCAATGTCGTGGCCATGACGGTGAATGGGCCATCGAAGTCCGAGCATGCCCGGCAGCGACAGCTGGAGGGCCGGCCTGTCGGGACAGCGTTCAACGATGTGAGGAACGCTCGCCCTTCCGATGTCTTCATTCAGTCGGAGAACGGCAGATTCGTCGTTCGGGGTCCGAACGGTCGAGAACACATCTTCGAGCAGAACGGTACGCACGTTACGACTGTAGCTGTGCGCAGCGCGGCTGCGCACAGGAGTAGAGTCCAAAGTGGTGTTCTCCGGCTGGCTACCGGGCACGAGTTCAATGCATTCAAGTCTCTCTTCGGGAGGTGATATGGAACCCATGAGTCTGGATGTGTTGCTGGAGCTCGTTTCTGGCGACATCGTTGGAATGAAGCGCCATCAGGAAGTTCTGAGGACACTTCTCTCCAGTCCAGCCGGTGAGTGGCGGGAGCTCCGGCGACTCGACCCGACAGACGCGCTCGCAGCGGAGTGCCAAAACTACTCTCCGGACGTGGGTCCAAGGGTTCTGGATGGTCTCCGGCTAGCATGGACGCCCCATCCGGATGAGCCGTCAGACAGTCCTTACTGTCTCATCCTGTTCTTCTACGGCCGAGACGGGCTGATATGGCACTCCCTGGCCATCTTCAACCGCGACACGCTGTGATGGGTCATCTTGTAGGGTGAGGCGTGGAGTCGCGCTCGTTGCTGCGGCACCTCACCATGTTGCCGGAGAGGTGCGGAGAGCGCACGGCAGAGGAGCGTGCGGTGAGCCAACTCAGCGCGACTTGCTGAGAGCCTCGGCCGGTTCGCCTTCATGTGCAGTTCCCAGCGTCCCACGGTGCTCAGGTGAGTCGCGCCACTTCCGCAGCTTGCCAACCACGGTGGTACGCACCGCCAACTCGCTCTCGATGGAGACGAGCGGCCATGCGGCGACCTGGAGGGTGCCCTCGTTCTTGAACCACTCCGGGTGCAGCCCCGGCTGAAGGGTTCGCTCTGCCGCCATGGGGTATACGCCCTTGAGCGTCCCCTCCATCCACGGGCCGCTGTTGTAGACGGTCTTGACTTCATGGAGCGCCATAGGCTTCGGGAATTGCACGTGTGCTGCAACGAGGAGGGCGTGCTCCGCGTCGCAGGAGGGCAGCAGGTGCACCTCGATGACCGCCAACTCTGAAGTGGGCGCGCTGCTATTGCGGTTGGTGAGGCGCGGCCAGTAGGGCCGTCCCAATGTCGCCTGTAGCCATGCTTGCGGCGCGTTGATGTTGCGGCGCAGGTCGTCGAGCTTCACCTCGGCTCCGATCGCGCTCTCAAACCCGAGGTCGTCCATCGCGCTGTCGACTGCGTTGAGTAGACCCTGTATTTGCGCGAATGTGGAGCGCATGAAGCGGGAGCACTCGAGAATCTTGCGACCGAGGTCGCCTCCGGCTGGCGAGGAAGGCGTCATGGTGTCACTTGGTAGATAGGTCACGCAGGCGTCCACCAGGTCGCGTGCGTAGGAATGGATGAGGGGGGCGAGAGGTGGCGGAAGAAGATACTGCCGAGGCTACCCCGCCAGAAGGCCGCGTGAGCGGGAGGAACTGTGAGTGGGGGTGCTGGGTCGCGGAAGCCAGCGAAGGGCCTCAACCCTTTGCGATCGAGCAGATCCCTCAGGTCGCTGACGATGCGCGCGGCCACGCTTCCTCCGGCCTCTGCGGCCGGGAGGCAAGTGAAGAGGTCGCGCCAGCTGAGCCAGTAAAATGCGTCACGGACCTCGTCAGGACGCTTGAACTGGCTGATGCTTTCCTCGAATTCCCCCCATGGGGGGGCGGCGTGCGCGGTCACGTATAAAAGGCTCACCCGTCGCACCTTGGTGGGCTCATACGGACGCGGGCGCACGTTATGGGCGCGCAGGGCGGTGAGATAGTCTGCGAGCTGGTCGCCACAGGCAATGAGTGGCTCCTCATCTAGATCATCTGCGGCGAGCTCATTGCCTGGGTTGCGAGCCCGGCCGCTTTTCCCCCTGTGGTACTTGCACTCGATGGCCACGAGTTCGACCGTCCCTGATAAGAGAAGGACGAGGAGCAGATCTGCCTCACGTTCAGCAAGCTTCGGCCAGAAGACGAGGGCTGCGTCCTGGACGTCTGATGGGAGGAGAGGGCGGGCGTGAGTTGCTAGCGGGGTAGCCCGCGCAATCCAGGGGAGGAGCGCTGCAGCGGGTGGAAGATAGCTCAGTGTTCCGAAGACATTGGACGTAAGAACGTCCTCGCTGCGTTCAGTCGCGTTGCTCGAGTCGTCAGCAATCTTCCCGTGAAGCTCAGCCTTGAGCATGTGGGTACCCGTCTCGCAAGCCTGCTTGGCGGTCGTGCATGCAATCGAGAATGAGGCTAGCCGATGGGCAGTTTCATGTCAGACGCCTTTGGCGCTCCGAGCGGAGCCGCACCATCCGGGAGGACGTGTGCGGCTGGAGCCTGAACCACCCGGCTCATGGCAGGGCCTCCGGCGGACGTGCGGCGGCGCCCGAGGTTGAGCGCCTGGGCTCTTGTCGCGCTTCTGCTCCACGCCGCGTGCGCTACGAGCGTGTCTCGGGGCGGTATGAGTGGGGTCTGCTTCCGGGCCACCTCCGGTTGTTGCGGAGGGTGGAGCCGGGGATGCGCGGGTCCACCTCTCCCTACCCACCCGATTCAGAGCGGTGCGGGTGAGCGACTCCGAGCTCGATGAGGCCCCGGCCACCCTGGTGCTGAACGTACCGCCGCGGCTGGCCGGGCTCCCCTACCGGAACAAGGCCAGGTCGATGGCATTGGCCATCGCCTCGTAGCCGGCATCGTTGGGGTGCAAGTGGTCGCCGCTGTCGTACTCCGGGCGCATCTGGAGTGGGTCGGCCGGGTCACGCGTGGCCGCATCGAAGTCGATGATGCCCTTGACCTGTGCGGTGTTGGCGCGAATCCAGGCATTCACCGCCTGCCGTTTGGCCTCGGTCTCCTCGCTGTAGTACGGCGGGAAGGTGCCCTTGAACGGGAGCAGGGTGCCCAGGAACACCGCGACGTTGTGGGCCTTCGCCTGATCCACCATCGTCTGGAGGCCAGCGATGATTTCGTCGGCTGTCACCGCCTGCTCCGGCGCGAAGGCTCCGAAGCCGATGTCGTTGATGCCGATCAGGATGATGGCGTGGGTGGCACCCGTCGTGTCCAACACGTCACGCTGGAAGCGGTCCACTGCCCTGGTCCCGATGACGTCGTTGAGCACCCGGTTGCCCCCAATGCCCTGGTTGACCACGCTGAACCCTTTCAACTCCGGGTCGGCCGCGACGCGACGCGCGAGGAAGTCGGGGTAACGGTTGGTCGCATCCACGGTCGAAAGCGCGCCGTCGGTGATGGAATCCCCAAAGGCGACGATGACTCCGCGGGCATCGTCGTTGCTCACGTCGATACCGGTCACCCAGTAGTACGACTGCCGTGTCTCCGTTGGGGTGAAGGTCGCGCTGCCGAGGGCGTTTCCGGCCGCGATCGAGATGGTCTGCTGACCCTGCGAGTGCACGGTCGCCACGGGCGTCGTCTGGGGCACGTACACGGTGACTGCCACGTCCGTCTGGGATGGGAGCGAGAAGCGCGTCTCGTCACTCCAGGACTCCTGGCCGACGGGAACCGTCACGGACTCCTGACCGTTGAAGCGGAGGACGGTGTCCGTGGAAGCATCGATGGATGCGCCGCCCGTGCTGCGGGCGATGTGCACGCCGCCGAGGGTGACCGGAGCGGTGCCGAAGAGGTTCGACACCTTCACCCGAACCTTGTCCCCGCCGGCCGATACCCGCATCACATGCCGTATCGATTGATCCTGGAAGGATTGCGGCTCCGGCTGCGGCACCCCCGGCACTGGAAAGGGCTCGTTGTAGTCCTGCGGCGCGGCCGTCCATGTGGCCTGCAAGCGCTGCGTATTGCCGCAGGCGCTCAGGCCGGTGGCGAGGCACGCGGCAGCCACGAAGCCGAAGAAGCGCCGGAGGGTCACCGCCTCCGGCCAGTGGCGGGGCGGGGTGTCTTTCGTGGCGGTGTTTCTCATGATGGGTTCTCGCTCTGTGCGCTGGTTCCGATGCGTGGCCACCATAGGGCCTGGGGCTGACGAGCTTGTCGATTGCCCTCTTTCTGACGGTGGAGAGATGAACTCCGCGCTCGTTCAACGGCGAACCGCCCAGGCCAGACCGTCTGGTCTTCCACCGGCATCGAGACGGCCGCGATGACCTTCAGCCGTCGTGCGTGCTCGGCTCCCCACGCACGACCCATTCCGGCCGCCAGGAGGCCCGGGTCACGAAGGTCTGCACTTCGCCCTCGTTCGCCACGGCCACCACGGTTGTCACGGGTACTCCCGGGCGCAGCGCTTCAACCCGGCGGCCGATCGCTGGCAGCGCGCTCTCGTCGCCAACCAGCAGGTAGGGGAGGGGAGGCCTGCCCCCCGTGTCTCAGGCCTGGCTCTTCGCGCCCCGGCGCGCGGCGTCGACACTCCAGATGCCCGAGCCGTGCGCGGCGATATAGAGGAACACGAAGCAGTAGAGCGCGGCGAGCTCGCCCTTGTTCACGATGGGGAGGATGTTCCACTGGGCGGGAATCACGTGCCCCATGAAGTAGGCGACCGCCATGGTGCCGCTCGAGATGAAGGCCGCCGGTGAGGCGAACAGCCCGAGCAGGATGAGCACGCCGCCCACGAACTCGATGCCTCCGGCGCCGTAGACGATGAACGCGGGCGCCCCGGCGGGCACGCCGCCGAACATGCCGAAGAGCTTCTGCATCCCGTGCAGCGTGAACATGAATCCGCTCATGATTCGGAGCAGGGCATAGATGCGTTCGGCGTGGGGCTTCAGGAATCCCATGACTTCTCCTTTTCTTGATGCTTTCAAGACATGCTAACGACGGGGCGGCGGACCATAGCGGCCAGAGCGGTACTCGCCCATCACCCGCAGTATGTCTGCCTGGGTGTCTCCGATGAACGGCCCGTAGCTGACCAGTTGATCTCCCTGGGGCTGGCCGGCGTACAGCAGGGCCCTCGCCCGGGTGGTCCCGGTGATTCGGATGGAGCCAAGTCCACCGGCTTCCGGATGATCCAGCCAGCCCACCTGTCCGGGCCGCAGTGTCCTGGCGTCGGGGCCCACCGAGATTTCTCCCTCCAGCACGTAGAAGAAGCCGTTGTACGAGGCCGGCAGGTCCTGCTCGATGGATGCGCCCGGCTCGAGCTGGAACTCGGCGAGGGTGACGGGCACGTAGTTCTTCGTCTCCGACCGCACCCCTCCCGAGCTGCCGCTGTACAGCCGGACCTCCACTCCCGGCTCTCGCCGGACCGGGAGCTGCGCGTAGGGAATGTCCTGGAAGCTGGGGGGAGCCCATCGCTGCGCCTTGGGCAGCGTCAACCACAACTGGAGGATGCGGCCCTGGCCAGCCTCCTCCAGTCCTTCGCCGTGGATGACTCCACTTCCCGCCGTCATCCACTGCACGTCACGCTCGCCCAGCCTGCCGTTGTCGTGGACCATCCCGCCCTTCACCACCAGGGTCACCGTTTCGAATCCGGCGTGCGGGTGGGGTCCGCCCTGCAACTTGCCGTCGATGCGGTCCTCCATCAACAGGATGAACGGATCGGATCGTGCGTAGTCCTCCGGCGAGATGACCGGCACCACGGTGTGCGCGGGCCCGAACTGCCCCGGCGTGGGAGCGGGAAGGTCGATGATCCGCTCCAGGCGGCGCTCCACCCCTCGCGGTTGATGTGTGCTGGTCATGATGTTTCTCCTTGGCTGGTTGGCCACGGCTCTGAAATGCCGAGGCCGCCATGGACGTGCCATGGCATCCAGTCCAAAAGAATTGACCAATCGTCCAGACTCCCAGGACGAGCAGGGCTCCGGCGTCCTCGCCGGGGTGCCGGACTCGATCCGCCTGTCGAGGGGGTCTGACCGCCTGGCTCAGCGTCCCCTGAGCACCAGGCACAGGCGCATGGCGGCGCCAACGACCTCGTGGAGCGGCTGCGAGTAGCCGCTCGAGATCCACTTCAATGCGACGTGGATGACGCCGCCGACCACTCCCGCGCGCAGCAGCGGGTCGCTCGCCGCGCTGCCATCTCCACGAGGGGAGAGCGTCCGCGCGATGAGGTCGCCAAACTCATGGAGCGAGGCCTCGAGCGCCTGGTCCACCGCGGGGCTGACGCCCGAGATCTCCACGAGGAACACGCGCGCCGACTGGGGATGGCCCTGGAGCGCCTCGTAGTACGCGGTGAGCATCGCGCGCGCCCGCTCGACCGGACCCCCCGAGGCTTCCGCGATGGCCTTCTCCAGCTCGCCGAAGAGGAACCGCATCACCGCCTGGAAGGAGGCGACGAGCAGCTCCTCGCTGTTGGAGAACGACTCGTAGAAGTAGCGCTCGGTCAGCCCGGCTGCCTCACAGACGGCCTTCACCGTCGCATTGCGATAGCCCTGCTCGCCATAGACCTGGATGGCCGCCTCGAGGAACTGCTCACGTCTCTGGGCTCGGCGCTCTTCCGCTGAGGAGCCGCGATAACGCCGGTTGGCCACGGGAGAGGAGGGCATGTGAGTTCTATTGACATGAACCGTTGTCAGATGCAATTTGACAATGTGCGGTGTCAATTGCTTCGCCGCACGGGAGCGAGCATCCATGACTGACCGGGCAGGACTCGACGAACACGCCTCGGGCGCTTCGGCCGCGAAGGCGGAAGCACCGGTGGAGCACTTCGACGTGCTCATCGTTGGCGCGGGACTGTCCGGCATCGGCGCGGCGTATCACGTGCAGGCCAGGTGCCCGGGCAGGACCTACGTGCTCCTCGAGGGCCGCGAGGCGATTGGCGGCACCTGGGATCTCTTCCGCTATCCGGGCATCCGCTCGGACTCGGACATGCACACGCTGGGCTACTCGTTCCGGCCGTGGACCGACGCGAAGGCGATCGCCGATGGACCGTCCATCCTGCGCTACGTGCGCGAGACGGCGAGCGAGTATGGGATCGACCGGCACATCCGCTTCCGGCACCACGTCAAGCGGGCCTCCTGGTCCTCCGAGCACGCTCGCTGGACGGTCGAGGCCGAGCGTGGGCCCGAGAAGGAACGGGTCCGCTTCACCTGCAACTTCCTGCTCATGTGCAGCGGCTACTACAACTACGCCGAGGGCCACCGGCCCGGGTTTCCCGGTGAGGCACGCTTCCAGGGCACCCTCATCCATCCGCAGTTCTGGCCGGAGAAGCTGGACTACGCGAACAAGCGCGTCGTGGTGATTGGCAGTGGTGCGACCGCCGTCACCCTCGTGCCCGAGATGGCCAGGACGGCCGCGCACGTCACCATGCTGCAGCGCTCGCCGACCTATATCGTCTCGCGTCCGGCCGAGGACCGGATCGCCAATGGGCTGCGCCGTGTCCTGCCGTCGAAGCTCGCCTATGGGATCACGCGGTGGAAGAACGTGCTCCTCAGCATGCTCTTCTACAAGCTGGCTCGGAAGATGCCCGAGCGGGTGAAGGCGGTCATCGTCCGCCTGGCGCGCGAGCAGCTCGGTCCCGGCTACGACGTCCACTTCACGCCGAGCTACAAACCGTGGGACCAGCGCATGTGCATGGTCCCCGACGCCGACCTGTTCGACGCCATCAAGCAGGGCCGCGCCGCGGTCGTCACTGATCACATCGAGACGTTCACGGAGAAGGGCATCCAGCTCGCCTCCGGCCAGGAGCTGGAGGCGGACATCATCGTGACCGCCACGGGGCTCAAGCTGCAGCTGCTGAGCGATATCGAGTTCAGCGTCGACGGCGCGCGGTGCAACCTGTCGAAGAGCCTCAGCTACAAGGGCATGATGTTCAGCGACGTGCCGAACCTCGCATTCACGTTCGGCTACACCAACGCGTCGTGGACGCTGAAGGCGGACCTCACCAGCGAATATGTCTGCCGCCTGCTCAACCACATGGCGCAGCAGGGCGTGACGGCCTGCATGCCGCGCCGCGACCCCTCGGTCGAGGAGATACCGCTGCTCGACTTCACGTCGGGCTATGTCCAGCGGGCGCTCGACGTGATGCCGAAGCAGGGCTCGAAGAAGCCGTGGCGGCTCTACCAGAACTACGCGCTCGACATGTTCATGCTGCGCTTCGGCAGGGTCGACGACGGCACGATGGTGTTCTCCCGTGCGCCGAAGCTGCTGAAGGCGGGCGCCGGAGATTCCCGGCGCGACGCCGCCTGACGAGGTCCGCCGGGCTCAGGGCTGGAAGCGGTAGATGCCGTAGGGACCGCGCTCGGCCGGGGGCAGGTGGATCTGCGTGGTGGTGACGTAGATCCACCCCCGCGGACCCTCCGCGAAGCTGTCCGGCCAGAGCAGGCGGTCGTCGCGGATGACCTGCTCGTAGGCTCCGCCCGGCACGTACCGGTAGATGGAGCCATCCTCCAGTCCACCGAGCCACAGCACTCCCTTGCCGTCGAAGAGGATTCCATCGGGCGCCACGATGGTGTGCGCCTTCTCCACCCGGCTGGCGAGTGCCTGGTCATCGAGGCTCGTGTCGAGCAGCGCCTCGGTGGGAATGCGCCAGAGCGTGTGGCCCGTGAGCGAGGACCAGTAGAGCGTCTTGCGGTCCAGGGGGAGCGCGATTCCATCTGAATGGACCTTCTTGTCGAAGCGGCGGCCCAGCACCATCAGGTGGCTGGCGTCGGCGTGGGTGGACGGATGATCCTTCAGCACCTTGCGCGAGCTGCCGCTCTTCAGATCCAGCACCACCAGACCCCCGGCCTGCGAGTCGGTGAGGTAGGCCACCTGGCGCTCCGTGTCGATGCGGACGTCGTTGAGGTAGCTGTCGCCGGAGGACACCTCGGGCGGGAAGCCATAGGTGTGCACCAGCCGTCCACTGGAGATGTCGAACTGGTGGAGCCGGGGCGTCGCGATGACTCCCTTGAACCGGGGGTTGCCCGTGTCCACGACCCAGAGCCGATCCTGGTCGTCGATCACCACGCTCTGCACGGCGACGAAGCGGTTCAGCTCGGTCGTGCCCGGCGTCCACTCGTTCCAGGTGGCATCGGGCCAGGCGGAGACCTGTCCGTTCTTCAGCTCGGCCACGGAGACGGGCACGTCCTCGGACCAGCGGGGAAAGTTGACGAAGATGCGGCCGTCCTTCGAGACCGCGATCCCCGTCCACTGCCGCGGCGACTGCGCCACGAGCTCGAGGGCCGGGGCCTTGTTTCCCCCGGAGCGTTCGGCGGTTCCGGGAGCGGGAGCGTTTCGGACACAGGCGGCCGTCGCCAGGGCGGCGAGGGCCAGAAGAAGCGGACGCATGGAGAGAGCCTCCTGGGTGGAAATGACGCACCGCAAGATGCAGGAGCGCGGACGCCCACGCCACTCATTCTCAGGCGGTCTTCACCACACCGTGCTCGACCGTGACGGGCCAGGGCGTCAGCCGTTGGCCGGAGCAAGGTCCGCCCACGCACACTCCGTCGTCCAACCGGAAGAGAGCCCCATGCCAGGAACAGGAGATCAGCTGGCCGTCGGGCGTCAGGTAGCCGTCGAGCTTCTGCGCCAACGGCAATCCCTGGTGCGGGCAGCGGTCCACGTAGCCCTGGACCGTGTCGCCGGTGCGCACCAGGAAGCCGTGGAAGAAGGCGTCATCGATCTGCAGGACGACGTTGCGCGCCCCGGGATCCGCCAGGGCGCCGAGCGTACAGAGCGCGACGCCAGCCGGAGTCTCGAAGACGCGCGTACGTCCCGCGGTCATCGGCGCGGTGCCGCGACGGTCTGGTCGATCGCGCCGAAGATGGAACGGCCCGCCTCGTCCTGCATCTCGATGCGCACGCGATCACCGTGACGCAGGAAGGACGTCTTGGCGGCTCCGGCCAGGAGGGTCTCGACGGTCCGCACCTCGGCGATGCAGGAGTAGCCGTGCCCGCCGTCCCGGATGGGCTTCCCGGGACCGCCATCCGCATCGCGGTTGGACACGGTACCCGAACCGATGATGGTGCCCGCGCACAGGTCGCGCGTCTTCGCGGCGTGGGCCACCAGGGTGCCGAAGTCGAACGTCATGTCGACGCCCGCATCCGCGCGTCCGAAGGGCTCTCCGTTCAACGAGACGCGCAGCGCCCCGTGCAGCTTGCCCTCGCGCCACGCGCCGCCCAGCTCATCCGGCGTGACGGCCACCGGCGAGAAGGAGGAGGCCGGCTTGGACTGGAAGAACCCGAAGCCCTTGGCCAGCTCTCCCGGAATCAGGTTACGGAGCGACACGTCGTTCACCAGCATGACGAGCCGGACGGCCTTCAGGGCCTCCTCGCGCGTCGCGCCCTGCCGCACATCCCCGGTGATGACCGCGACCTCGCCCTCGAGGTCACAGCCCCAGCTCTCGTCCGCGAGCGGAATGGGCTCACGCGGGCCGAGGAAGCCGTCCGAGCCACCCTGGTACATGAGGGGATCGGTCCAGAAGCTCTCGGGCATCTCCGCCTTGCGCGCCTTGCGCACCAGCGCCACGTGGTTCACGTAAGCGGAACCATCCGCCCACTGATAGGCGCGGGGCAGGGGAGAGGCGCACTCGGCCTCGGAGAACGGGCTCCTCTGCCCGTCACCTCGGTTGAGTGCCGCCGCGAGGGCCCGAAGCGGAGCCTCGCAGCGCTCCCACTCGTCGATCGCACGTTGCAGGGTCGGCGCGATCGCCGTGGCGTCCGCGCACCAGGCCAGGTCATCCGAGACGACGGCCAGACGGCCGTCACGTCCCGACTTCAATGAGGCAAGCTTCACCGCTTCGTCTCCGAGCCCGTTCCGGGCAGGCGTGCCTTGGGGAAATTCGACCAGCAGGCGTCGTAGTCGCGCTGCAGGGCAGGGGTCTCCATCGCGAAGCGCGTGGGGGAGATCACCCAGCGTGTCTCGAACATGAACGCGAGCGTGTCGGCGATCTTGTGCGGTGCGAGGTTGGCCGCCACCGCGCGCTCATAGGTCTCCCGGTCGGGGCCGTGGCCGCTCATGCAGTTGTGCAGGGACGCGCCGCCCGGCGTGAAGCCCTCGGCCTTCGCGTCGTACGCGCCGTGCACGAGCCCCATGAACTCGCTCATGATGTTGCGGTGGAACCAGGGCGGGCGGAAGGTGTTCTCGGCCACCATCCACCGCGGCGGGAAGATGACGAAGTCGCAGTTGGCCACCCCGGGGCTGTCGCTCGGCGAGGTGAGCACCGTGAAGATCGACGGATCCGGATGGTCGTAGCTCACCGTGCCGATCGTGTTGAACCGCGACAGGTCGTACTTGTACGGAACCAAGTTGCCGTGCCACGCCACGACGTCGAGCGGCGAGTGGTCCAGCTCGGCGGCCCAGAGGCGGCCCTGGAACTTCTGCACGACGCGCGTGGGGCGATCCACGTCCTCGAAGGCGGCCACCGGCGTGAGGAAGTCGCGCGGGTTCGCGAGTCCGTTCGAGCCGATGGGTCCCAGCTCGGGCAGCCGGAACAGCGCGCCGTAGTTCTCGCAGATGTAGCCGGACGCCGCGCCGTCGGGCAGCTCGGCGCGGAAGCGCACGCCACGCGGCACCACACCGGCCTCGCCCGGCGCCAGCCCGAGCACGCCCATCTCGGTGACCAGCCGCAGCCGCCCCGCCTGCGGGACGATCAGCAGCTCACCGTCGGCGTTGTAGAAGACGGTGTCGGTCATGGACCGGTTGGCGGTGTACTGGTGGATGCCCACGCCCACGCCGTGCGACGGCGAGCCGTTCCCGCCGAACGTGACCAGCCCCTCGATGAAGTCCGTGGGCTGGGCCGGGCGCGGGAGCGGGTTCCAGCGCAGGCGGTTGGGCGTGGCGGGCGTCTCGGTGAAGGGCCCGCTGCGCAGCAGTCCTTCCGGGAGCGGGCGGAAGGACCCGTGGCTCGAGCTGGGGCGCAGCCGGTACAGCCAGCTGCGGCGGTTCTCGCGCCGGGGCGCGGTGAACGCCGTGCCCGACAGCTGCTCGGCGTAGAGTCCGTAGGGGACGCGCTGCGGAGAGTTCTGCCCCTCCGGAAGCGCCCCCGCAACGGCCTCGGTGGTGAACTCGTTGCCGAAACCCGGCATGTACCCGTCGATCGCCATGTGCCCTCCCGCGCGAGCCCGTTCTACCGGATGACTACTTCCGGGTCTCGACCTTGATGACGCCGCGGCGGATCTGATCGAGCTCGATGGACTCGAACAGCGCCTGGAAGTTCCCGTTGCCGAACCCCTCGTTCCCCTTGCGCTGGATGACCTCGAAGAAGATGGGCCCGAAGAGGTTCTCGGTGAAGATCTGCAGCAGGAAGCCCTCGGACTTGCTGCCGTCGATGAGGATGCGGTTCTGCTTCATCCGCTCCAGGTCCTCGCCGTGGCCCGGCACCCGCTTGTCCACCAGCTCGTAATAGGTCTCGATGGTGTCCTGGAAGATGACGCCGCGCTCGCGCAGCTTCTCCACCGTCGTGTAGATGTCCGGGGTGGTCAGCGCGAGGTGCTGGATGCCCTCGCCGTTGTACTGGTTGATGAACTCGGCGATCTGCGACTTGTCGTCCTGGCTCTCGTTGAGCGGGATGCGGATGGCGCGGTCCGGGGCGATCATCGCCTGCGAGAAGAGGCCGGTGGCCTGGCCCTTGATGTCGAAGTACTTCTGCTCGGTGAACCCGAACACGCGGTTGTAGAAGCTCGACCAGGTGCGCATCTCGCCGCGGCGCACGTTGTGCGTGAGGTGATCGAGGATGTCGAGGCCCACGCTGTTCTTCTTCTCGGCCTCCGCGGCCCCGGGAATCTGGCGCCAGCCGTCATAGAGCGAGCCCTTCGCTCCATGGCGGTCCACGAGATACAGGCGGCTGCCTCCGATGCCCTCGAGGACATAGCTGCCGAGGCCCAGCGTGCTCGACTCCGGGTCCGCCGGACGGGCGCCACGCTCGATGGCCAGCTCGTACGCCTTCTTCGCGTCCGCCACCCGGAACGCCATGCCGCTGGCCGAGGGACCATGCAGCTTCCGGAACTCGGCGGCCTGCCCGCTCGGATCCCGGTTCACCAGGATGTTGATGCCCCCCTGCTTGAAGCGGATCACATCCTTCGTCGGGTGCATCGCGTAGGCCGTGAAGCCCATCCGCTCGAAGAGCTCGATCATCTTGCCGGGATCCGGCGAGGTGAACTCGACGAACTCGAAACCATCCAACCCGAGAATGTTATCCGCCGTGCTGTTCATGACCTGGTCTCCTCCACTATCTCTAGCCGCCCAGATAGTAACATCTGAAACAGTAACATCTGAAACTAAACGTGCAAGCGGGCATGCGGACGCCTGTTGGGCGGCGGATGGTTTGAACGCAATGCGTCAGCGACGGGAGAGCACGCGCTCGGCGGCCGCCTCCAGGCGGAGGAGCACGTCCTTGAGGCCGGCGATCTCCCGCTCGCTGAGCCCCTCGAGGACCTCCGTCTCGAGCTCGATGGCGGCGGGCACGACGCGGGCGTAGAGCTTCTGCCCCTCGGCGGTGAGGGAGAGCCGGAGGGAGCGGCCATCCTCGGAGTTGGTCACCCGGCGCAGGAGCTTGCGCCGCTCGAGCACCTGGGCAGCGCGGCTCACCGTCACCTTGTCCATCTTCGTGCGGCCGACGATCTCCTGCTGGGAGAGCTCGCCGTCCTCCGCCAGCACGGTGATGACGCGCCACTCGTGCATCTTCAGGCCGAAGTGTTCCTCGTAGGCCCGGGCGATGACCTGACTCACCGCGTTGGAGGCGAGGGAGAGCCGGTACGGAAGGAACTCATCGAGCTTGAGATGGGAGCGCGCCACGGTCGCCGGCAATGTACACCAGCGTGTGCAAAAGCTGCGCGCCGGCCCTCCATTCCGCAGGGCTTGCGCGCCTCCGGGGCCGTCCCCGAAGGGGCTCCCGTGGCGTGCTTCTTGCCTCGTGAAGGCCCTGGCGCCGGGCCCTTCGAGCCCGGTGGCCCGGGGGGCATTGCCGCCCTGACTCCCCCGTAGGGTTGACTTCCATGCAGGGGAGGGTCGTTCAACCGATGTGTCCAGAGGATGGGCGCGCTAGAACATTCACCTACGAATGGCAGAGACCTTGTTCGAGGAGTTGAAAAGATACGTCGGCTTTGGGGCGGACGACGAGCAGGCGCTCCGGTGCTTGCATGAGCTGGCCCGGCACGAGTTCCCGGCCATCTCGGAGATCTTCTACGACCGCATCCTGCAGCACGAGGGCGCGCGCAGCGCCCTGGCCGGTGAGAGCCAGG
This sequence comes from Archangium sp. Cb G35, assembly GCF_001896145.1. Lineage (NCBI taxonomy): Bacteria > Pseudomonadati > Myxococcota > Myxococcia > Myxococcales > Archangiaceae > Archangium > Archangium sp. Cb G35. The sequence continues at coordinate 412,912 of NZ_MPOI01000007.1, read as the reverse complement.
TGGGCCACCTGAAGGTGACGCTGGTGGCCTGGATGGAGCAGCTGCTGCGCGGGCCCTGGGACGAGGAGTACTTCCTGCTGCGCTGCCGCATCGGCCGCATGCACGTGCGCATCGCGCTGCCCCAGCACTACATGTTCGGCGCGATGAACATCCTCCGGCAGGAGCTCAACCGCATCATCGACCAGCGCTATGTCCAGCAGCCCGCGCAGCTGTTCGCCGCGCGGATGGCGCTCGGGAAGATCCTCGACCTCGAGCTGGCCATCATGCTGCACACCTACCGGGAGGATCTGCTCGCCCAGCAGGCGCGCAGCGAGCGGCTGTCCACCTTCGGCCAGCTGGTGGGCTCCATCGGGCACGAGCTGCGCAATCCGCTGGGCGTCATCGAGACGTCGCTCTTCATCCTCAAGGGCCGGCCCCTGGCCACCGACGAGCGCGCCGCCAAGCACCTGGGGCGCATTGGCGAGCAGGTGGCGCTGGCCAACCGGATCGTCACGGACCTGCTGGACATGATCCGCGACCGGCCTCTCAAGCGCGAGCCGTTGCGGCTCGACGAGGTGTGGAAGGACGCGCTCACCTCGGTGCACGCGCCGGAGGCCGTGTCCATCCGCGCCGAGGGGCTGGAGGGACTCCCCACGCTCCAGGGCGATCCCGGGCAGATGCGCCAGGTCTTCGTCAACCTGCTGGAGAACGCCGTGCAGGCCGTGGGGGAGAAGGGCGAGGTGGTGCTGTCGGCCTCGGCGGATCCGGAGAAGGTGGAGCTGGTGCTGGAGGACACGGGGCCCGGTGTCAGCGACGCCATCCGGCGCCGCATCTTCGAGCCGTTGATGACCACCAAGGCGCGAGGCATCGGCCTGGGGTTGCCGCTCGTCAAGCGGATCATCGATCGGCACGGAGGCTCCATCACCTACGCTCCCCGCGAGGGCCGTGGCGCGCGCTTCGTCCTCCGGCTTCCTTTCCAACCCACCACCCCGTAGGCGACGGTATGAGGAAATACCTGCTGCTGGATGACAACGAGGCCTTCGCGGAGAACCTCGCGGAAATCCTCCGGGACGGGGGAGACGAGGCCACCGTGGTGACGGAGGGCGCGCGGGCCCTGGAGCTGGCACGCGCCCAACGCTTCGACGTGCTCCTCACCGACATGAAGATGCCCGGCATGAGCGGGGCCGCGGCGGTGCATCGCATCCGCCAGGTGGATCCGGAGCTCGCCGCCGTGGTCATCACCGCCTACCCCGGCGAGGACGACCTGGAGACGGCCCGGCGCGAGGGGCTGCTCGCGGTGCTGCCCAAGCCGGTGCCCATCCCCGCGCTCGTGTCGCTGCTGTCCGAGGCGCGCCGGGATGGCCTGGTGGCGCTCGTCGAGGACGATCTGGCCCTCAGCGACAACCTCACCGAGGTGTTGCGCGCACGCGGCTTCTCGTGCGTCACCGCGCGCTCGGTGCTGGACACGGAGTATCTGGCCTCCGTGCGGCCCTTCGTGGCGCTGGTGGACCTGCGGCTGCCGGGGGGCCCGGATGGGGAGGCCCTGCGCCGGCTGCGCGAGCGTTTCCCGGACCTGCCGGTCTTCGTGATGACGGCCTACCCGGAGGCGCTCCCGGCCATGGCCATGCCGGCGCACACGGACGTCCTCTCCAAACCCTTCGACACGGCGGGGCTGCTGGATGTGCTGGAGCGCGTCCACGCCTCACGCCGGCAGAGGACCTCATGAGTCTCTCCCGCGCCAGGCGTCCCATCGTGCTCGTCGTCGACGACAACGCGGCCTTTCTCGACAACCTCCAGGAGTTGCTCGGTGACGCGGGCTACCAGGTCCACGGGGCGAGCAGTTGCCGCGAGGCCCGCGAGCGTGTCCGCGAGGGCTTCGACGTGGCGCTGGTGGACCTGCGGCTGCCGGACGGGGAGGGGACGGCGCTCGCCCGGGAGCTGAAGGAGAAGGTGCCCGAGTCCGAGGTGGTGCTGCTCACCGGTTTCGCCACGCTGGAGACGGCCGTTGCCGCGGTGCGCGCGGGGGCCTGCGCCTACCTGATGAAGCCGTGCGCGCCCAACGAGTTGCTCCTCACGCTGGAGCAGGCCATGCGTCAGGTGCGCCTGCAGGAGGAGAAGCGCGAGCTGGCGCGCCGGGCCCAGGTGACGGAGAAGCTCGCCGCGGTGGGCACCATGACGGCCGGGCTCTCGCATGAAATCCGCAATCCGCTCAACGCGGCGGCCCTGCAGTTGTCGGTGCTGGAGCGGCGGGTCCGCCGGCTCTCCGAGGCTCAGCAGTCCCCGCTGCTGGAGCCGCTGGGGTTGGTGCGCGATGAGATCCGCCGGTTGGATCACATCCTCGAGGACTTCCTCCAGTTCGCGCGGCCGCGTGAGTTCCGCCCGGAGCCGGTGGAGGTGAAGCCGCTGTTGCGGCGCGTGGTGGACCTGCTCGCGGGCCAGGCGGAGTCGCGCCGGGTGCGGCTGGTGCTGGCGGGCGATGGGGGCGAATCGGTGTCCCCCATCCAGGGTGAGGAGGAGCGGTTGCGCCAGGTGCTCATCAACCTGGCCCTCAACGCGCTGGAGGCCACGCCGGCCGACGGGCTCGTCCGGGTCTCCGCGGAGCGCGAGGGCGACCGGGTGTTGATCCTCGTGGACGATACGGGCCCGGGCGTGCCCCCGGAGATTCGCGACCGGCTCTTCGAGCCCTTCTTCACCACCAAGGCCCAGGGGTCCGGCCTCGGCCTGTCCATCGTCCACGCCATCGTGACGCAGCACGGCGGCACGCTGGAGGTGGGCAGCTCGCCGGAGGGTGGGGCGCGCTTCTTCCTGCGCCTGCCCCTGGTCCGTTGAGCGACTGAGCTACTCGGAGGCCGCCTCGGTCTCCGGGTTCTCCTCCTCGGTGTCGCTGCCCGTCGCGGGCTTGCCGGTGCCGTACTCCTTCAGCCGGTACTGCACCTTGCGCACGCTGATGCCGAGGATTTCCGCGGCCCGCGTGGTGGAGCCATGCACCATCTCCAGCGTGCGGAGGATGGCCTCGCGTTCGATCTGCGCCAGCGTGGCCCCTGGAATCAGGGACGAGGGCGAGGAGCCGGTGGGCCGGGGTCCCCGCAGCACGGGCGGCAGATCGTCCGTAGTCAGCTCGTTGCCTCCGGCCAGCACCACCGCGCGCTCGATGGCGTTCTCCAGCTCGCGGATGTTTCCGGGCCAGTCATACGCCAGCATCGCCTGCAGCGTGCCCGGCGCCAGCCCCCGAACGCCCTTCCCGTACGCGTCGCTGTACTTCTCCAGGAAGTGGCTCACCAGCGCGGGGATGTCGCTCTTGCGCTCGCGCAGTGACGGCAACGTCACCGCCACCACGTTCAACCGGTAGTACAGGTCCTCGCGGAACCTGCCCGCCTTCACCTCGCCCGCCAGGTCCCGGTGCGTGGCCGCGACGATGCGCACGTCCACCTTCAACGATTGCGTGCCGCCCACGCGCTCGAACTCGCGCTGTTGCAGCACGCGCAGCAGCTTCACCTGCACCGCCGGGGAGATCTCTCCGATCTCATCCAGGAAGAGGGTGCCCCCGTCGGCCAGCTCGAAGCGGCCCTCCTTGCGGGCCACCGCGCCGGTGAAGGCGCCCTTCTCGTGGCCGAACAGCTCGCTCTCCAGCAGGTTCTCGGAGAGCGCGGCGCAGTGCACCTTCACGAAGGGCTTGTCGCGCCGCTGCGACTCCTGGTGGATGGCCTGGGCGATCAGCTCCTTGCCCGTGCCGGACTCGCCGAGGATGAGCACCGTGGCGCGCGTGGATGCCGCCCGCCGCACCACCTCGTAGATGCCCTGGAGCTGCGGCGCCTCGCCGATGATGTTGTGGAAGCGCGTGCGCTGGCGCACCTGCTCGCGCAGCGTCTCCGCCTCGCGCTTCAGGGCCCGTTTCTCCAGCGCCTTGCTCAACACAACCAGCACGGCGTTGGCGTCCAGCGGCTTGACCAGGTAGTTCTCGGCGCCGGCACGCATGGCCTCCACGGCCGTCTCCACGCTGGCGAAGGCCGTCATCACGATGAACGTGGCGTCCGAGCCCTGCTCCCGCGCCTTCTGCAGGAAGGTGAGCCCGTCCATCTTCGGCATGCGCACATCCGTCAGCACGATGGCGGGCGAGAAGTCGGAGAGGCGGGCGAGCCCCTCCTCTCCGTTGGAGGCCTCCGCCACCTCGTAACCCTCCTCTCCGAGGATGGTGGCGATGGCGCGGCGGGCATTGCCCTCGTCGTCGACGACCAGGATGCGTTGAGCGGACATGGTGTGGACCGTAACAAGCAATCGCCCCCGAGGGGGCGGGTTCCTACACGGTGAGCAACCATGCCCCGCACGTCACGTCAAGGTTCATAACCGGCTGCCCGCCCGCTCTCCCACCACCGCCAGGTCTGCCGGTGACGGCGATCCTCCTCGAGCGCCGCCGCGTGCTGCTCGTCCCACGTGTCGATGATGGGTTCGATGCGGGGCGTGAGCCTCAGCATGGAGCTGGGAAAACAACGCTCCGGGAGCGCCTCGAAGATCCCCCGCGCGAGGTTCGCGTCCTTCTCACTCCGGACGGCCACGTGGGGGCGGACGATCAGGTCCGTGTAGTGGGGAAGCCCATCCGGACCGTCCGCCCGGCGGGCCACGGCGGAGCTCTGGTAGAAAAGAACCTCCACACCCAGGGAACGCGCCTGCTCCAGGAAGGCCCAGAGGGTTCGCCCCTCCACGGCGCCGACCAGCAGGGTCTCGGGATTCCATTGGCCCTCGTTCCAGGGTCCCCCCGTGTCCCCGGTCCCTCCCAGCGGGATGGCGGAGGCCCGGTCTCCAGAGAGCAGCGCCCCACAGCCGCGCTGCCATTGGAGCCGCGTCTCGAACTCCGTGATGGGAACGTATGTCACAGTGCACCTCCCGGGTGTCGTTCAGCCTGGAGAAAACCTTCAAGGTGCGTGCCGGACATGCCCGGGCCTGGCGGGGAACGCCCCTTCCCAGATGGGGCGACGAGAGCCTGGATGCCCGCCTGCTCACTCCGGCCGGACGAGCAACACCGGCCTCGTGCTTCCCTGAAGCACCTCCTGAGCCACGGAGCCGAGCAGTGCCTTGGTGATCCCCGAGCGCCCATGGGTGGCCAGGCAGATGACGTCACAGCCGAGCCGCTCGGCCGCCTGGCTGATGGCCTCGGACACCTTCCGGCCGTGGACCACCTCCACCCGCGTGGTGATGCCCCGGACGGCCGCCTCGGGAGGGATGAGCCCCCGCAGCACCTCGGCCACGCTCTCCTGCTCGGGCGTGTGGACCGGGCCCTGGGGCGGGAGGTATTGCGCGGAGAGGGGGGGCGTACCACCGGCGGGCTCCAGCACATGCAGCAGGTAGACGGAGCCCCCGGCGGGAACGATGGAGTAGGCGTGGCGGATGGCGCTGATGCCCACGTCGGAGAGATCCGAGGGGGCCAGCACCCGGCGCACCTCGGGGATGGTGAGGGTGGACACCGCGCTGGCCGGCACGCACAGCACGGAGACGGGCGCGTCGTGGACGATGCGCTGCGACACCGAGCCGTACCACCACTTGCTCGCCCCCGTGCGCTGGTGGGTGCCCACCACGATGAGATCCGCTTCCTCCTTGCGCGCCAGCGCCACCAGCGATTCCGCGGGCCGGCTCAGGCCCGGATCCAGATGCACCCAGACGGCTCCGGTGCCAGGCATGTCACCCAGCCGGGCCGTCAGGTCGCGCCGCAGGGCCTCCTCCACTTCGGGCGTCACCTCGGACTCGGGGGAGAGCGGAACGCCATAGCGCACGTGGGCATCCGCGCCCCAGTAGTGATGGGCGGCCACCACCTCGCAGCTGCCGAGCGTGCGCAGCTTGCGCACCCAGGCCACCGCCGCATTGGAGGGAGGTGAGAAGTCCAGGCCCAGCAGGACGCGCAGGCTGCGTTCCCCGCGGGCCCAGGCCTCCAGGGGGGACGCCGAGCGCAGGACGAGCACCGGGCACCGGGCCGACTGCACCACCCGCTCCGTCACGTTGCCGATGCGCCAGCGCGGAGCCCGCTGCCCATGGTGGGACACGATGATGAGCGAGGCGTGGACGACGGCCGCGTGCTCGACGAGAACCTCGTCCGGGGTGCCCTCCCGCAGGTGGACCTCCACCCGGGTGTCTCCGGTGCGCAGCTCGGCGGCCTGGGCCTCCAGGCGCGCGAGCAGCTCACGGCGCAGGGTCTCATCGCTCGAGGCGGTACGGCCGACGCTGCCGTACTCGGTGACATGCACCAGGTGGAGCACCTCGCCGGTCCGGTGGGCGAGCACCGCCGCGGCCCGTGCCGCGGTCATCGCCCGCTCCGAGAAATCCGTTCCGAAGACGATCGACATGGTGCTCCCCTCTGGCCCTCCTTGGGCCCTTGTGGCGCGGGTCAGGCTTCGTATTCGGCCGCGAGGCTGCGGCGATCCATGTCCTCGATGAGGTGCTGGGCGTAGCGGACCATGTCCGCCTCGGTGAGGATTCCGACGAGCGTGCCATCCGCCCCCACCACGGGCAGGCAGCCGAACTTGTTGTCCAGCATGATCTTCACCGCCTCGCGGCTGGACATGTCCGGGCGCACCGTCTTCACGTCGCGCACCATCACGTCCGAGGCCCACAGCGGTTGCTGAGCGGGATCCGCCCCGCCGCACTTCGCCGCGGCCTTCAGCAGATCCCGGTGGGTGACGAGCCCGACGAGCTTGCCCCCCCGCACCACGGGCAGGTGGCGGATGCGGTGCAGACGGAGCAGTTCCTCCGCCATGGCCAGGTTCTGGGTCTCGGTGATCGTCACCAGGCTGCTGCGGGTCATCAGCTCTCCAACGGTCTGCATAGGCGGGGCTCCGGTCCTGAGAATCGTGGGTCTCGCAGGAAGCTATTGCAGGATCGGTTCCAGGGCGTGCTCCCTCGGGAGCCCGCTACGTTGGCTGCCAGTGGCGGGGTCGTCCGGCGCAATGATTTCGTCCAGGCGGGGGCCCGCCGCAGATGCTGCGCTCCCAGCCTCGCGCTGGCTGGCGGACAAGGGGCCCTCCAGGCGGTTGATACCCGGTCCCCCGGTGCGCTAGACCCTCGCCCTGACGCTAGGGGTGCCCCGGGTAAGGGGCTGAGACGGCCGTGATGCGGCCAACCCTTTGAACCTGAACCGGTTAGGACCGGCGGAGGGAAGCGGCGGGCGCCCCACGCCTCGCCTGTCCCTTCCGTGCACGGAGGAGAGAGACGTGAGCGGAGCCTCGAAGAGCCTCAAGGTGGATGGCAAGGTGCTGGAGGGCATTACCCAGGGGCCCCTGCCGGCCTCGCGCAAGGTGTACGTGCCCGGCGTGCGGCACCCGGACGTCCGCGTGCCCATGCGGGAGATCAGCCAGACGCCTACCCGGCATGGTCACGGGCCGGACGCGAAGCTGACGCCCAACCCCTCCATCTTCGTCTACGACCCGAGCGGCCCGTACACGGATCCCGGCGCTTCCATCGACCTGCGCGCGGGCCTGCCCCCGGTGCGCTCCGAGTGGATCCGCCGCCGCGGGGACGTGGAGGAGCTGGCCGGCATCACCTCCGAGTATGGCCGCGCCCGGGAGTCGGATCCGCGCCTGGCGGGGCTGCGCTTCGGCCATCGCCGCAAGCCGCTGGTGGCGAAGCCGGGCGGCAACGTCACCCAGTTGCACTACGCCCGCAAGGGCATCATCACCCCCGAGATGGAGTACGTGGCCATCCGCGAGAACCTCAAGCGCGAGGCCGCGGCCGCCGAGCTCTCCCGGCAGCACCCGGGCCAGTCCTGGGGCGCGGCGATTCCCCGGGAGATCACCCCCGAGTTCGTCCGGGACGAGGTGGCGCGCGGCCGGGCCATCATCCCGGCCAACATCAACCACCCGGAGCTGGAGCCGATGATCATCGGCCGCAACTTCCTGGTGAAGATCAACGCGAACCTCGGCAACTCGGCCGTCACGTCCTCCATCGAGGAGGAGGTGGAGAAGATGGTCTGGTCCATCCGCTGGGGCGCGGACACGGTGATGGACCTGTCCACCGGCCGCAACATCCACGAGACGCGCGAGTGGATCCTCCGCAACGCCCCGGTGCCCATCGGCACGGTGCCCATCTACCAGGCGCTGGAGAAGGTGGGCGGCAAGGCCGAGGATCTCACCTGGGAGATCTACCGCGACACCCTCATCGAGCAGTGTGAGCAGGGCGTGGACTACTTCACCATCCACGCGGGCGTGCTGCTGCGCTACATCCCGCTCACGGCGAAGCGCGTCACGGGCATCGTCAGCCGCGGCGGCTCCATCCTGGCCAAGTGGTGCCTGGCCCACCACAAGGAGAACTTCCTCTACACGCACTTCGAGGAGATCTGCGAGATCCTCAAGGCGTACGACGTCAGCTTCAGCCTGGGGGACGGGCTGCGGCCGGGCTCCATCGCGGACGCCAACGACGCGGCGCAGTTCGGCGAGCTGGAGACGCTCGGCGAGCTGACGAAGATCGCCTGGAAGCACGACGTGCAGGTGATGATCGAGGGTCCGGGCCACGTGCCCATGCACCTCATCCAGGAGAACATGACGAAGCAGCTCGCGGTGTGCCACGAGGCGCCCTTCTACACGCTGGGGCCCCTCACCATGGACATCGCCCCGGGGTACGACCATTTCACCAGCGGCATCGGCGCGGCGATGATCGGCTGGTTCGGCACGGCGATGCTCTGCTACGTCACGCCCAAGGAGCACCTGGGCCTGCCCAACCGGGATGACGTGAAGGAGGGCGTCATCACCTACAAGATCGCCGCCCACGCGGCGGATCTCGCCAAGGGGCACCCGGGCGCTCAAATCCGGGACAACGCCCTGTCCAAGGCCCGCTTCGAGTTCCGCTGGGAGGATCAGTTCAACCTCTCGTTGGATCCCGAGCGCGCCCGCGCCTTCCACGACGAGACCCTGCCCGCCGAGGGCGCCAAGGTGGCCCACTTCTGCTCCATGTGCGGTCCGCAGTTCTGCTCGATGAAGATCACCCAGGACGTGCGTGACTACGCGGAGAAGGTCGAGGCCGGCATGGCCGAGAAGAGCGAGGAGTTCAAGAAGACCGGCGGGGAGATCTACCGCTGACGTCCCGTTGACCTCAAAGGTCTCCTCCACCTACCCGATGCGAGGAACGTGACATCCCCCGGGGACTGACGGAGAATGGGTCCTGAAGGGCGCGGGCACCGTGCTCCTTCAGGACCCGAGGGGACCTCGCATGGACATGCATCAGCAGCAGCGGGCCGATTCGTTCATTACGGGTTCCCCAGCGCCCACGGCGGAGGAGCGGACGTGGGGCATGTTGGCGCACCTGAGCGCACCGGTGGCCGCGATCCTGACGGTGTCGACGCTGTCCTTCCTCGGACCGCTGCTCGTCCTGGCCTTCAAGAGCAAGGAGTCGGCCTGGGTCGAGGCGCACGCCAAGCGGGCCCTCAACTTCCACATCGTGGTCTGTGCGGTGGTCTGGGCCTTCCTGGCCACGTGTTTCCTGAGCCCCGTGGGGGTCGGCGTGGCCATCCTCGGCGCGCTGTTCAGCGTGGTGGCCGGGATCCGGGCCAACGAGGGGTCCGTCTACCGCTACCCGATCGACGTCAAGATCGTGAAGTGACCGGGCCGCGGCTCAGCCGCCAATGCCCATCATCGACAGCAGGGAGGAGCCGGCACCGGGCTCGGTGAAGCGGTGGCCGTCCGGCTTCTCGCCCAGGGCGCGGCGGATGGACAGGGCGAGTTCCGCGTCCGTGGCGCCCCCGCGGATGAGCGTGTGCAGCGGCGCCTGGGCCCGCCCGCCGAGGCAACTGCGCAGGTCTCCGTTGGAGGCCACGCGCACGCGGTTGCAGCCGCCGCAGAAGTTCTGGGTGAGGGGAGAGATGAAGCCCACCCGCCCCCCGGGAGCGCGCCAGTATTGCGCCGGCCCCGCGGCGGCGCCGTGCGGCTCCTCGTCGGGAACCAGGGGCAGTCCGCTGGCCTGGAGCCGCTCCACCAGCTGTGCCGTGGGCACCGGAGTGCCCTGGCCAAAGGGCATCAGCTCGATGAAGCGCGGGGTGATGCCCCGGGCGTGGGCGTAGGCGATGATGTCCCCCACCTCGGCGTCGTTCACCCCGCTCATGACGACGGCGTTGAGCTTCAGTGAGGCGTAGCCCGCGCCCACGGCCGCGTCGATGCCCCGCAGGATGGAGCCGAAATCCCCCTGCTTGGAGATGCGCCGGAAGGTGTCCTCGGACAAGGTGTCCAGGCTGATGTTGAGCTGGGTGACGCCCGCCTCGCGCAGTGGCACGGCCAGCCGCTCCAGGTGGCTGGCGTTGGTGGTGATGGCCAGCCACTCCACCCCGGGGACGGCGGCGATGCGCCGCGCCACCTCGAGGATGTCCGGGCGGATGAGGGGCTCGCCCCCGGTGAGCCGCACCCGGCGGATGCCCATGCGCGCGAAGACGGAGACGATGCGCTCGAACTCCTCGGGCGTCAGCAGGTCCTTCTTCCCACCCCAGCTGGCCGGCGAGCAGTACGTGCACCGGAAGTTGCACCGGTCCGTCACGGACAGGCGCAGATAGGTCATGGTCCTCCCCTGGGCGTCCAGCAAGGGAGGGACCAGGGGATCCCTATGGGGATGCGCGTCAATCATGAGGGGACTCGACTCTTAACCCACGAGCGCCCGTCTGGCATCCCCGAAGACGGCTTTTTGCCGGGAGTGTGGACATCCGGCCGTATCGACGGCTGCCTGCTTTGGTCGAGTCAGAAGCCGCCATGACGTCCTGCCTCTCCAGCTCAGCCCCTACCGCGTCCGGTGGTCCGGCTCCAACCAGCGAGCATCATCGGGTACGCGCAATAGGGGCGCTCGCGAAAACAAGGGGATGCCTCAGTGATGACTTGACCGCCCTGACCTGCCCCCCTGGAGTCCAGGGCATGTCCACTCCTTCCATCGGCGCTCACAGCCGCCGGCTCGGCGCGGTCGTTCTGACCATGGTCGTGGCCGTGCTCCTCGAAGGGTGCGCCATGGGCTCCCCGCGCGCGCGCCTGACGAGCGGCTTTGGCCTCCACTCGCGGCCCACCGCATTCCACGACAGCGCCCGAGCCCTGCAGCCGGTAACTCCGCCTCCGCCCGGAGCGCAGGAGGTGGGGGCCGCAGGCGGCTTCCCCGAGCAGACGGAGGACCTCTTCCAGGTGGTGCAGGAGGCCAGTGGCCTCGGAGAGGACGCTCGGCACCCGGCGGGCGCGGCCCTCTACGTGGAGCAGGCGCGCCAGCTCCTGAGGCAGCTGGCCAAGACGCCCGTGACGCAGCGGAGCTTCGCCCCGCGCCAAGCACTGTCCTGGCTGCTGCGCGAGGTGCTCGAGGGCGGCGAGCGCGTGGACTACGCCGACTTGAGGTGGCGCGCCGAGCGCTTCGGGCCGCTGGTGCTGGTGCGCCCGGACGGCTACCTGGTGGCCGCGTTCGATGGCACACCCCTTCAACACCGGGGCTCACTGCAACTGGTGGAGGGCGAGTGGAGGGTGGGGCGCCTCGTGGTGGGCTGCTTCTACTTCTCATACGGTGGCGTCTTCTACCCGGCCACCGAGGCGCTGCGGCGCGAGGACAGCACGCCCCTTGCCGAATTGGGCCTGGGGAGGGACCCGCTCAACGCCGCGCTCGATGGAGCCCAGGACGCTCTGGCGGAGATGACGCTGGCGCTGGCCCACACCGTGCTCCACCCCATCCGCACACTGGAAGACCTGGGGCAGTTGCCCACGACGGTGGCGTACCTGATTGCCACCTCACCCGAGTACTTCGCGCGCTACGGGGCCATGTCGCGCGAGGACCAGATACGCGAGGCGGCGCGCCTGTCCACGCACCTGCTCATGCTGCTCGGTGGCGCACGGGCCACGGTGGGACGCATGGGTGGACTGAGAGCGGACCTGCCAGGGCTGTCGCTCACGGCCAGGGGCGAGCTGGTGCTGGGCGAAGCCATGGTGGCGGGCACGGTGGGCCTGGACCTGAGCGCCCTCTCCATTCTCCACATGGCGGGGAATAGTCGGGACAGCAACACCGGTGGCGCGAGCGGCGAGGCGGGGAAGGCTTCCCAGACGGCTCCGGCGCGGAGTCCCGGCAGGTGGACGTACAAGAAGCCCACCACCGAATCCAAGCGCTCCCTGGACTACCAGGAGCAGGTGACGGGACGGCCCGCGTGGTGGGTGTACATGATTGGCGAGCTGGAGTTCGACGGCATCAAGTTGGGGGAACTGCTGGAGGCCAAGGGGCCGGGCTATTGCTCCTTCTTCAACGCGGATGGTTCTCCCAAATCCTGGTACAAGAAATCCGGCAAGTTCGACGAGATGATGGAGCAAGCCAGGAAACAATCCGAGGCGGCTTTACAGATGGGACTACCACTGGCCTGGCATGTCGCCGACGCCAAGGTCGCGGAGTTCCTTCGCAAGGAATTCACGCGGAGAAAGTGGAACAACACCACCGTCCACCATACGCCAGCGGCGCGGTAGGGGAGGGGCACGAATGCAGGAGGACTACTACATCGGGGCGTACTGGGGCCCTCGGATGGAGACTGCGCTGGAGTGTGCCAGGCGTGCGGAACTCTTTCTTCGCGGGCTTGCGCGGTGTGAGCCGTCCTTTAGCCAATGGTATCGAGGGGGCCGTGGTGCTCCGCGAGGACTGCCCGGCCACCCTGTCTCCCCAGCAGTGGAGGAATTGGAGAAGCTCTTACTGATCAGCAGGAGCCGCACGGACGTGGGCAAGGAGATCATCGAGCGCCTGGGCTTCAGCCGGATCATGTGGAATGCGAAGGAGGAGGCCACTGACCTCCATCTGACTTGTGGCGGATACTCCCCCTGGGGAGGGCCCAACTCGTGTCTGCTCAAACCACCCAGGCAGGGCCTGGTCCGGGAGCGACTGCTGCGCGTGCCCGTGCTGGCCGAGGTTCTCACGTGCATGGCCACGGCGTGGGACCCAGACTTCGCGATGGCCAGCTCCTCGGAAATGGTGGAGCTCGTGGAGAAGCGCGGGTCCGAGGTTCGGATGGGCTGGCTGACGTACCTGTCGCGCCGCCTGGGGAAGCTGCCGCCGTTGCCGGCGCCCGTGCGCATCGAGCCGGTGGGGACGCTGGGCTGGTTGCTGGTGCTCTCCCCCGAGCCCATGACGGCCAGCAACCCCGAGCACGTGGCCTACACCGCCCGCGTCCGCGAGCTGCTCGACCGGGCGGGCCTCATCGAGCGTCCTCAACCCGGACCCGCCACCGAGTGACACGAGCCTCCGATGCGGCTTGGCGTATTTTGCTCCTGCCCGCCCGAGTGCACTACCTTGGAGGTCATGGGAAATGGGTACGAAATCATCGCCGACCGCGATGTCCCGGAGACCGAAGTACCCGTCCTCGCGGAGCGGATGCGGGTCTGGCCCGCGCAGCGGGGCGTCATCAAGGCTGTGCCCGACAGGGGCTTCCTGAGCAAGCAGATCCATCGGCCGGGGCCCGTTAGGCCGCGCCCTGGTGGCCTCTACCGGGCCCGAGGTGCCCGCTGTGGCTGTCGTCGTGCCCTGGTGGCCGCCACCCGCCCGAGCTTTGCGCCGCATCTGCCGCCGCGCCCTACTCGGGATCCAACGCCCATGTGCCTTCCGCCCAGTGCTTCAGGGTCATGACCGCACCAATCGCCGCCACTCCGTCCCCGCTAGCGGCTGCCTCTAGAACTGCCTTTGCTTCCGCTGTCCGGTAGCGCAGCAGAAACGCAGCAGCCTTGACTCGTACATCCGGGCGAGGGTGCTGTAGCAGGACGGCGAGCGCGTCACGCCCGGCATTACCCTCCGAGCGCAATTTCTTGAGCGCGGATGTGTAACGGTTTGCGTGCTTGTTTCCGGTCTTGGCATCCCCTCTCTTTACTGCCTCTGTCTGTGCGGCCACATTCTCCGCGAATTCTTCTACAAGTCTATTCAGATCCTTCACCACTCCCACTCCTGATCTTTTTGATGACAAGCAAGCCAAACGAGCGCTGCGCCTCGTAGCTTTGCGTTCTGATCCACTCTCGCACCGTCAGACAATGTCTAGACATTGCCACACCTCCCCGGGCCAGACGCCCGGGTTGGAAGCCAAACCCGTCGATTACAGAAAACGGCCGACAGCCACGTCAAGCCGTCGGGTCTGGTCAGGTGCCGAAAATCCATCGGGCAGGTTGCGCTTCCCTCGGGCCGCACGACGCGGCGGCACTCTTCACGGCGTGCCCGCGTTCAGGGGAAGGTGATGTTCCCCAACGTCACGGTGCGCTGCTGCTCGGCGTCCCAGAGCGTGAGGGTGTACGTGCCCCGGGTCTCCTTTTCGACCAGCACCTCCACCACCACGCGGTTTCGTTTCTCGGCACCGGGCTCGGTTGGGAGGAGCTCCTGCTGCCAGAGGGGCAGCGGCTTCAACACCTCGCCCTTGGACCCGCGCAGCACCGCGCCCGCCGCCGTCCAGGGCAGAATGCCGGGATTCAACAGCCACACCTCCACCGCCACCCGGCCTTCCGCTCGGTAGCTGTAGGCTGTCGCCAGGCGCAGGGCATTGCCCTGTGCTTCTGTGATGCTGTCCATCAGGGTCTTGGTAACAATGCCCGTCTGCCCCAGCAGCCCCGAGGCCAGCGCGCCCCTGAGTCCCTCGGGGACACCGCGCTCGGCGCGCAGCTGGCGCACCTCCTCCTGGCACTGCCGGGTTTCGGCCTGGGCCGTCTTCTCCCCCTCCTGGATGGACGCCACCGGACGGGGCTGGCGAAACACCTTCACCTGCGACAGGCCCAGCGCGGGGTGGGACAGCAGGAGGAAGCGGGCGCACCCGGGGGCGGCGCCGTCCGCGAAGCACACCTCCAGATGGAATCGCTCCCCGGCCGCCAGATTCTCCGGAGGCACCAGGAGGAGGTTCTGCTGCCCGGAGGTAACGTCCGGGAAGCGCTCCCGCTCCTCCAGCCGCACGGACCCTGGCCGGAGCGCCGTGTCGAAGCGCAGGGTGAGGGGCACGTCCGGGCTGATGCACACCACGGGCGGCGTCGCGGGGGGCTCGGCCTTCAGTTCGAGCAGAGGGCTCGCCGTCTCACACACGTCCGCGGGGGACGGCATGGAGGCCTGGGGGAAGGGGGCGAGGAGGGCCAGCGCGAGCAGGCCCACGGGGGACGCGAGGGGCACGGGGAGTCAACCTCCGGGGGAAGGCGGGGCGTGGTGACGGGAGACGTTGGCCTCTACCACACCTCTCCGTGTCCGTGCCGCCCACGCCGGAGCTACTCGAAGCGCCTCACGGCCCGGATGCGCTGGGTGGAGAAGACGATGGCGGCGTCTGCGGGCCCGCCGACGTCCTTCCTGTCCACGCCCGGCGGTTCCCCCCAGTCGGTCTCGTTTCCTATAAGCTCCATGCACACCGGGTACGTCTTGCCGGTGCCTGGGTGCCGGGCCTGGGTGAAGCGGCCGTACACGCGCTCGGGACCGAGGTAGAGCCGCCCGGTGAGCTCGCCCACGTCCAACGGCCCCTGGTAGTTGGAGTTCATTGCGAAGTAGACCTTCATCGGAGTGGACTCGTGCACGGTGACGCGCTTGGCGCTGCCCTCGTGGGGGAACTCCGCATGAGCCGTGCGGCTGACGCGGATACCCAGCTCCTCCATCGTCTTCACGGCACCGGGAGGGCAGTCGGCGGGCCGGGGCGGGGGGCGCACCACCTGCGGGGTGCTGGTGCAGCCGGTGAGCAGCACGGTGCAGATACCCACCAGACACAACTCCTGTCTGGCGGGGACACAGCCCGGGGCCTGACGCTGCGGCCTGGGGGCAGGCTTCTGCTGGGACTTCGAGCGGGTGTCGTTCTCGCGGGGCATGGGCTTGGTGGTGGGCACGGGGGAAGTGCCGGGGGAGGCGACCGCGCCCCCTCCAGCTTCGGACGGCTCGTCCGGCCCCGCCACTTCGCGGACAAGCCCGGGGTGAGGTGTCGGGGGAGCTGCCCACCACCCGGGAGGTGATGCTACCTCCGGTGCAGCTGATACCGACGGGCGCTGGCCCCCTGACTCCAGGCGGGAGTGAAGAGCCCACGTGCCGGCCAGCACCAGCAGCAGTGTCACGGCCACCGCCCCGGCGCGAGTTGGACGCCCTCGGCCCATTCCCCGAGTGGAGGCCCCAGGTGCCACGGCGTCGTGCCTGGCTTCGGCGGTGGGCGCGGGTACGGCGACGGCCTCCTTGGCCGACACGGGCGGAGCCGGCGCATACAGCCGCACTTCCGCTGCTTCCGCCAGCGCCTCGAAGCTTCCGGCCAGCGCCTCTTCTTCCAGCGGGGCCACGGCGGTGGGCGCTCGAGGCGGCGGCTCGCGCCGGGCCTTGCGCACCCGCCCGCGCCTCGGCATCGCCGCCTTCATCTGCTGAAGGACGCGCTCCCACGAGTCGAGAGCCACCACCTTGCTGGGAGTCCGCTCCGTGGTGCGCACCTCCAGGGCGAATGGGTCCATCATTGGCACGTCCCAGTTCGCCTCCGCCCCCGCCAGTGCCGCCTCCAACGCCGCGGCCACCGCGTCCATGTCCGCCAGCCGCGCCCGGGGCTCCTTCTCCAGCATGTTCATGCACACCTGGCCCAGCGCCACCGGCACACGCCGGTTGTCCACGTGCGGGGCCACCGGCGTCCGGGTGCGGATGTCCTTCACCATGCACGGGTTGCCCATGCGCGAGCCGAAGGGCAGTGCGTCCGTCAGCAACTCGTACATCGTGACGCCGAAGGCCCATACCTCATCGGCCACGCCCGGCTGGTAGCGCGCCTCTTCCTCTGGGTGCTCCTCGAGGAAACGGTACGCCTCCGGGCTGGTGTACTCGGGCGTCCCCGGCGGCAGCCGCCGCATGCGCGGCAGCGTGGCGCGGCCCTCCAGGTGGCCCACCCCGAAGTCCACCCACACCGGCTTGCCGTCCTCCTTCCTCACCAGCAGGTTGTCCGGCTTCACGTCCCGGTGCAGCACGCCCTGGCGGTGCACCACCGCGAGCGCCCGCGCCGCTTCCAGCAACAGCGTGGCTCCCGTGCGCGCCGAGGGGTTGTGCTCCAGTGCATGGCCCAGCAACGTCCGCCCTGGCACGTACTCCATGACGAGGTAGAAGTAGCCCTCCTCCGGGTACGGCCAGCGCCCATGGCCCAGCACCCGCACCACGTTGGGGTGCTCCAGGTGGCGGAGGATATCCAGCTCCAACTCCCCCGAGTGGCTCACCGGCAGCGAGCGGAAGAACTTGAGGACGTAGGAGCGGCCCTCCCACTCGGCCAGGAACACGTGGCCCTGGCCGCCCCGGCCCAGCGGGCCCACCACTCGGTACTGGCCCACCTTTTCATCGGGCTGGGGCAGTCTGTAGACCCACGCTCTCCTCACCAGGGCTACCTCCGAGGTTCGGAGGCTAACATGACTCGACGGCTCTCCCTGCGTCGGAGCGTGTGCTGACGGCTCATGCGGAGCTGCGTCGTGCCTCTCAACGTGCGGCTTCTGGCGCGGTACAGGTGTAGATGTCTACACTTGGTGTGGGTGTTTGGAGTACATCTTCAGGTGTAGATATCTACACTTGAAGTCCGGTAGGTGCCGGAGGGGCGCTCAGTCGCTGCCGCTGCAGCAGTCCGGGTTGCGCGCGTCTCCAGTTTGAATCCCTTCCTACCTGAGAGGAGGGGGATTTTCCTCCCTATCTGTTGGCTTGACCGCTCCTGCCTTGTTTCTCTGAACTCCAGGGGGTCACGCTCAGCCCATGCGGCAGGGGCGTGGTGCTTGTCATGTCGTGGTGTGGAGGCGATTGCCTCGGGCGAGCGGCGACTCGGTGCGCGACCCGGATAGGAATTTGACCGGCTCCAAGAAGGGGACGAAGTGAACCCCGGCCAGCGTCGCTGACGCTCCGACTGTTCCACATGGCCGGAACGAGTGTTCCACTTCGCCGGAATACGCACTGGCACGGCGCGCAGCTGGCGGCGTGGGGGTGGTGCCCAGGCGGCGGCCGAGGTGTTGCGCGAGGACCTGGTGGTCACCAACCTCCGGCGCGCGGCGAAGCTGCCCTGGACGGACGGCGGCCGGTGCGTCGTTGAGGAGGCGGGCCAGCCATGGGCCGACCTGGTGGAGCGGTGCTACTACGCGCTCGACCACGAGCGGGTGCGGTTCAGGGACACCACGGGGCGGTGCTCGGTCGCCTCCGCCGGCGCCGGGGTCTTGGGCATCGGGCTCTGTGTCCTCGCGGCGCCCGAGCTGGCCGTGGGCGCGGTGGTTGTCGTGGGCGTGGTGGTGGTGGGCTTCGCCATTTCAGAGGCGCTGGAGGCGTACGAGAAGCGGGGCCGTCCCCAGGTGCGGCCGCCGCCGACGCTGCCCGTGCCGGAGACACGGCCCGTGCCGGAAGCAGTGCCGGTGGTAGAGACGAAGCCCGCTCCGCCGGAGCTCAAGAAGAAGCGGCGTCCCAAGCCTAAGCCCACCGGCGAGGACTGGCCGCCAGGGCCGGCCCCCGAGTCCACCGACAGGGAACGTGAGCGCAAGTGCGCGGCCATCCCGGTGCCGCACAAGGGCGGCAACAAGGCGCACAACTCGTGCGCCGACTGGTATCCGCCCAACCGCTGGCCCGGGAAGGATGCACAGGTTGATGGGAAGAACTTCGACGCGCTTCAGGTGGGAGTGCGGGTGCTGTGGGAGATCAAGGTCGAGTACTTCGACGACTACAGCGACTTTTTGAAGCAGATTACGGTCGAGAAGGAGATTAAGGAGCTCAAGGTGTACCGCGCTATCGCTCTGGCCTGTGGGTATTCCTTCAAGGTCGGGGTGATCAGCGAGGCCCACAAGGCCGCGCTCCTGAAGGAAGACGACAGCTTTGATATCGTCGTCACGGGGTGCAAATGATGACCGCTCAAGCAGAGTTGTATCTCCACGTCTTTGCGCCGGCTCTCACCAGAGACGACGGACGCCCGCTCGCGGCTGTCGAGGGGATGGAGCGCGCACTGCCCGGGTTGCGGCTGGCGTGGCGGCTGTCGAAAGCGGGACGGCCCATCGCGCTCCCTCAGCGGGCGGCGTGGCTGTCTGCGTCGGTAGCGGACGGCGAGTTTGGGTTGTTGTGCAATGGCGACGAGACCTACCCGGTGACAATGGGTGGCCGGCACGAGAGCGCGATTTCGAGTCCAGGGGGCGAGCCGCTGCTGACTGTTCACGCGAAGCTCCCGCAGGACGAGGCCGTTGTCGCTGCGGCAGTGGACATGCTGCAGAATGTCGGGGAAGGCGTGCGAGGCCGGTGGGGCGTTGTGGCACCCGGCCCCGTCAGGCTCGTCATCGCAGCGCAAGTAGGGCCGAAGTCCGGGAATCCTGACGGGCCGCCCCATGGCCTGCCAATGCTCAAGCTCCCGTGGAACATCCGCTCGCCCAGAGTTCCCAGATACCTTGGGTGGATTAACTATTGGTCGGCTGCGGCTTCGGAGGCCATCGGCTTCCCGGACCCCTCGCGCGACGCAGAGCTGCTGTCGCGCGCCAGGCGCACTGCGTCGGGGGGATGGGTGGTGAGTCTCACCGCGGCGCCGCTCGACTTGGACAAGCCCGAGCACCTCGAGGCCCTCAAGCGAGCCTACGCTCGCTTCCCGGAGATTGGTGGGCGCTCGGAGGCGTGAGAAAAAACCCCGGCCCGAGGAGACCTCGGAGCCGGGGCTGCCGTCGCAGTGCGTTCAGGCGGTGGAGCACGATGCCTTCACCGCCCGCGCCAGCCAGTGATCCAGGTGTAGATGTCTACACCTGAAGTCCATTGGGAGCCGGAGGAGCGCTCAGTCGCGTGAATTACCCTGGCGGCCCCCGGCGAGCACCGACAGCACCACGGGCTGCTCCGGACGGCTGGCCGTGGACGCGGTCCCCACCGCTGGCGCGGGAGGAGGAGGGGACGCGGGGCTGGTGGCTCGAGGCGCCGGACCCGGGCTGCTCGGGCCGGGGATGCTCTGGTCGATGTCGTCCAGGTCATCCGTGAGCCGGGCCAGGGTGGCCTCGGCCTCCTGGGCCTGCGCCTCCGCCTGCACCAGCGTCAGCTTCCGCAGTTGCATGTCCTCCTTGATCTTGATGAGCGCCTGCTCACCGATGTCCAGGAAGGCCCGCACCACGTCGCGATCGAACTGCGTGCCCGCGCAGCGGGTGATCTCCGCGATGGCGTTGGCGAAGGTGGTGCCCTTGCGGTACGGCCGATCGCTCGTCATCGCGTCCAGGGTGTCCGCCACGGCGAAGATGCGCGCGCCGATGTGGATCTCCTGCCCCCGCAGGTTGCGCGGGTAGCCCTGCCCATCCCAGCGCTCCTGGTGCGACAGCACGATCTGCGCCGGCGTGGCCAGGAAGGGGATGTTCTGGATCATCTGGAAGCCGATGTCCGGATGCTTGCGCATCTCCTGCCACTCCTCGGGCGTGAGCTTGCCCGGCTTGAGCAGCACGGCGTCCGGAACGCCAATCTTGCCGATGTCGTGCAGCAGGGCGCCGCGGCCGATCTCCTCCAGCTCCTGGCCCTTGATGCCCATGCGCTCGGCGACGGCGCTGGTGTAGCGCACCACGCGTTGCGAGTGGTCCGACGTCTCGTGCTCGCGCGCGTCCAGCGCCGCCACCAGCGCCAGCAGCGTGGACTGGTAGGTGTGGGCGATGTCGCGCAGCGCGTTGCGCAGCTCGGTGGTGCGGTCGCGCACCTTGCGCTCGAGCTTCTTCTGGTAGCGCTTGCGCGCCAGCTCGATGCGGCGCTTGGCGAGCGCCCGCTCGATGGCACGGATGAGATCCGTGAGCTTGGGCGGCTTGAGGAGGTAGTCGACAGCGCCCCGGCGCAGGCAGTCCACGGCGGACTCGGTGTCGCCGTAGCCGGTGAGCATGATGACGGAGGTGTCCGGATAGCGCTCGCGCAGCTGCTCGAGCAGCCACAGGCCATCCTTGCCCGGCATCTTCATGTCGCTGATGACCAGCGGCGTCTCTTCCTGACTGGCGAGGTCCAGGGCCATTTCGGCGCCACTGGCCACCACGCAGTTGTATCCCTCCTCCCTGAGGAGGACGGAGATGACGTCGCGCACGGAATCGTCGTCGTCGACGATCAGGATCCGGGGAGGTACGGGAGGAATGGCTTCCACGGTTGGGGATTCTAGGAGGATCGGGCCACGGAAGGCCAACCCGACGAGGATTTTCGACGTCCCTGGCCGCCCGGCTGGGTTCTCCGGGGGGTGGAATGTCTCCCCGGCGGCTCAGCGGCGGGGGAAGCGCTCGAAACGGAACGGTGTGAGGTCCAGGGAGGATGTTTCCCCGAGGACGGCCTGGGCCATGAGCCGGGCGGTGATGGGGGCCAGGAGGATGCCGTTGCGGAAGTGGCCGGTGGCCAGGAAGAGGCCGGGCAGGGGTCCGGCCCCCAGGATGGGTAGGTGATCGTCGGTGTAGGGCCTCAGGCCCGCCCAGGTCTCCTGCACTGGGGCCGAGCCCAGCGCCGGGCACAACTCCATGGCCAGGGACAGGATGCGGTGCAGCCCCTCGGCGGTGACGTTCTTCTCGAAGCCCGCGAATTCGAGGGTGCTGCCAGCGAGGATCCGGCCATCCGACCGGGGGATGAGGTAGCCCTTGTCGGAGAAGACGACGTGAGAGAAGAGCGGCAGCCGCGTCTGCAACTGAACCATCTGCCCCCGGGCCGGGCGCACCATGCGGGGATCCACCGGCACGCCCTGCACCAGGCCGGACCAGGAGCCGGCGGCGATGACCACGGCGTCCGCGCGCAGGGTCTCCCCGTCCAGGTCCACCCCCACCACGCGTCCCTTCTCCTCCACCACGCCGCGCACGTAGCCGGTCCGGAAGGTGGCACCCACCTTCGCGGCGGCCATGGTGAGGGCCCGCGTGAGCAGCCGGTTGTCCACCTGATGGTCGTCCGGGTACCGGGCGGCGGCCACCACCTGGGGAGCCAGCTGGGGCTCCAGGGCGCGCACTTCGGCCGGGCCGAGCAGCTCCGCGCGCAGGTCCAGCGCACGCTGCCAGCCCACGGTGGCCTCCAGGCGGCGGGCGCCTGCCTCGTCGAAGGCCAGGTGCAGCAGACCGCTGGGCAGGTAGTTCACGTTGACGCCCGTGAGGGCCAGCAGCTCCTCGGCGAAGTCCGGGTACAGGGCCCGGCTGCGCAGGCACAGCTCGAGGAAGGGCCCGGGGCCCTCGGACTCCATCTGGGGCGCGAGGATGCCACCCGCCGCGCTGGAGGCCTCCGCCCCGGGGATGGCGCGCTCCAGCACCGTCACCCGGGCGCCGGCCTGGCGCAGTCTCAGGGCGATGCCACAGCCCATCACCCCCCCACCCACGATGATCACGCTGGTGTCACGCATCGCGCCGCTTGTGCTCGCCCGAGGAGGGGTTTGCAAGCGGGGTTTTCCAGCATTGTGAGAAGGCCGGGTTGACGAACCGGGGGGTTCTCCATTACTTAAGAGTCCCGTGCGTTTCGCGTCCAACCACCATCACCATGCGCATCATCATCGGCCCCCTGACGGGACCGCTCGCCATGCGCATGCCTGGGTTGACGCGTAGAAGACGCCCCCCGATGCATCCGCAGCAGTGAACGGAAGCCCGTCCCACCCAGGACGGGCTTTTTTCGTTTCCGCGCTCGTCCTCCCACCCCTCAGGTACCCACGATGCTGAAGATCGCCCTGCCCAACAAAGGCCGCCTCTCCGAGGAGGTTCGCGAGCTGTTCAACGATGCCGGCCTGGAAGTGAAGGTCCGGGGAGAGAGAGCCCTCACCGCGTCGCTCGGCGGCGAGTTCGAGGCCATTTTCGTCCGCGCCCAGGACATCCCCGAGTTCGTCGCCGATGGTGCGGCGGACGCCGGTGTCACCGGGTGGGATCTGGTGTGTGAGTCCGGCCGCGAGCTGGAGCTGTTGATGGACCTGGAGTTCGGCCGGTGCCGGCTGGTGGTGGCCGCCCGCGAGGAGAGCGGCATCCAGAAGCTCGAGGACATCCAGAATGGGGTGCGGGTGGCGTCGTCCTTCACGCGGCTGACGCAGGAGTTCTTCGTGAAGCGCGGGCAGAACGTGACGGTGGTGCCGGTGTCGGGCGCCACGGAGATCGCCCCGCACCTGGGCATCGCGGACATCATCGTGGACCTGACGTCCACGGGCTCGACGCTGAAGATGAATGGCCTGCGCGAGGTGGGAACCGTCGTTCAGTCGAGCGCGCGGCTGATCGCCCGGAAGAACCACTCGCCCGAGGCGGCGGCGAAGCTGGAGGAGCTGCGGCAGGCGCTGAGCTCGGTGCTGGCGGCCCGGGGCAAGCGCTACCTGATGGCCAAC
The DNA here is from genome assembly GCF_001896145.1 of Archangium sp. Cb G35. Classification (NCBI taxonomy): domain Bacteria; kingdom Pseudomonadati; phylum Myxococcota; class Myxococcia; order Myxococcales; family Archangiaceae; genus Archangium; species Archangium sp. Cb G35. Next base: position 389,751 of record NZ_MPOI01000007.1, on the reverse strand, counting down.
GTGCCGCGCCGCGTGCTGCCCAACGTGCGCGAGGTGCTGCCGGGCCTCAATGGCCCCACCGTGGTGGACGTGCAGGGCGGGGACTTCGTGGCCGTGCACGCCGTGGTGCCCGCCAAGAGCATCTACCGCACCATCGCCGCCCTGAAGAGCCTGGGCTGCGAGGGCATCCTCGTCACCCGCATCGAGAGGCTGATGCCGTGAACCCCTCCCTCATCAAATACCGGGGACGGCTCGCCGCGCTGTCTCCCGAGGCCCGCCGCCGCCTGTTGGACCGCACGGGCACGTCGGATGCCCGCGTCGCGCAGCGCACCGCGGACATCATCACCCGCGTGCGCCGGAACGGAGACAGGGCGCTGCGCGAGATGGCGCGCGAGTTCGATCGCGCGGAGTTGCAGTCCCTGGAGGTGCCGCGCTCCGTGTGCGAGGAGGCGCTGGCCTTGCTGGAGCCGAAGCTGAAGGACGCGCTGGCCCGCGCGGCGCGCAACATCGCCAAGGCGCACGCGGCGCAGAAGCCCCAGGCCACCGAGGTGGAGACGGAGCCGGGCATCATCGTGGGCCGCCGGCCGGATCCGCTCGGGCGCGTGGGGGTGTACGCGCCGGGTGGCCGCGCCGTGTACCCGAGCAGCGTGCTGATGGGCGTGGTGCCCGCGAAGGTGGCCGGGGTGGGCGAGGTCATCGTCTGCTCGCCGCCGGGTCCGGACGGGAGGCCCTCGGCGGGCGTGCTGGCGGCGGCGGCGCTGGCCGGCGCGGATCGCGTCTTCGCCCTCGGTGGGGCGGGCGCGGTGGCGGCCCTGGCCTACGGCACCGAGAGCGTGCCCCGGGTGGACCGGATCGTTGGTCCCGGCAATGCGTACGTGGCCGCGGCCAAGCTGCAGGTGGTGGACGCGGTGGCCATCGACGCGCCGGCCGGCCCGAGTGAGATCCTCGTGGTGGCGGACAGCTCGGCGGACCCCGAGGCGGTGGCGCGCGAGATGCTGGCCCAGGCCGAGCACGATCCGGATGCCTGCTGCGTCACGGTGACGGTGGGCGATGTGCTGGCCAAGGCGGTGGCCTCGGCGGTGGAGCGGGCGGCGGCCCGGGCGAAGCGCCAGGAGATCGTCACCAAGGCCCTGAGCGAGCGCGGCGCGGTGCTGAGCGTGGACTCGCTGGAGGAGGCCTGGCCCTTCGTGGCCGAGTTCGCTCCCGAGCACCTGCTCATCGCCACCACGTCGCCCCTGCAGGACCTGCCCAAGGCGCGCAACGCGGGCACGGTGTTCGTGGGCCAGTACGCCTCGGTGGCCTACGGCGACTACATGACGGGCGCCAACCACGTGCTGCCCACCGCGGGCCTGGCCCGGGCGTACTCGGGGTTGAGCGTGCTCGACTTCTACCGGTGGACCACCTACCAGCGCGTCACTCGTGACGCGGCGGCCCGGCTCGCCGACGACGTGGGCCTGCTGGCCGACAGCGAGGGACTCTTCGCCCACGCCGACGCCGCTCGCGGCTGGAGGAAGTCATGAGCCTGCCCTCGCGCGCCTCCTACCGGGACATTCCGCTGTATTCGCCCTCCAAGGTGAAGTGCGGTGTGGACCTGAGCGACAACACCAACCTCTTCGGCATGCCCCCGGCCGCCGAGCGCATCCTGCGCGAGACGGTGGTCTCGCAGGTGAGCCGCTACCCCGTGGGCTACGCGCCGGAGCTCAAGCAGGCCGTGGCCCGCTACACGGGCGTGGACCCCTCGCGCGTCACCACCGGGTGCGGCTCGGACGACGTCATCGACAGCACCCTGCGCGCCTTCCTGGAGCCGGGTGAGGTCATCGCCTTCCCGGACCCCACCTTCGTGATGATGTCCTACTTCGCGAAGGTGAACGGCCTGCGCTACGCGGCGGTGCCGCTCAAGGCGGATCTCGACATCGACGTGGACGGGCTGCTCGCCACGGGGGCGAAGCTCCTCTACGTGTGCTCGCCCAACAATCCCACGGGCACGGTGGCCTCGCGGGCCGCGCTGGAGCGGTTGATCGACCACGCGCCCGGCATCGTCCTGCTCGACGAGGCCTACGCCGAGTTCGCCCGGGAGAGCCACCTGGACCTGGCCTCGCGGCCCAACGTGCTGGTGACGCGCACGCTGTCCAAGGCCTTCGGGCTGGCGGGCCTGCGGGTGGGCTACGCGGTGGGCAACCCCACGCTGATCAACGAGGTGGAGAAGGCCCGGGGTCCCTATAAGGTGACGGGCCTGTCCGAGCGCATCGCCGCCGCGGTGCTGTCCGAGGACGTGCCGTGGATGAAGGCCCGGGCCGAGGAGGCGCTGGCCATCCGCGCCCGGCTGGTGGACGAGCTCGGGAAGCTGGGGCTGAAGACGCTGCCGTCCGAGGCCAACTTCGTGATGGTGCCGCTGCCCGGCGCCCCCGCGGTGGCCGAGCGGATGCGGCAGCGGGACGTGAACGTTCGTGCATTCCAGGGACTGAAGGGCATCGGGGACGCGCTGCGCATCGGCTGCGCCCCGTGGAACCAGATGGAGGCGGCGCTCGGCGCGCTGCGGGAGACGCTGCGGTGAGAGTGACACTATTCGACTACGGAGCGGGCAACCTGCACTCGCTGGCCAAGGCGCTCGCCACGGCGCCGGGCGTGGAGGTACGGGTGCAGGAGGATCCGATCCGGGCGCTCGACACGGACGTGCTGGTGCTGCCGGGCGTGGGAGCCTTCGGCGCGGCGGCGGCGCGGCTGGCACCGGGCCGTGAGCAGATGCGGCGCGCGGTGGAGGCCGGTCTGCCGTGTCTGGGCATCTGCCTGGGCATGCAGCTCATGTTCGACACCAGCGACGAGGGCGGCGGCGAGGGCCTGGGCCTCTTCAAGGGCCGGGTGACGAAGCTGCGCTCGCGGCGCGTGCCCCACATCGGGTGGAACTCGGTGGAGGAGGACACCGCCCTGAAGAGCGCGAAGTTGAGCAGCGTCTACTACGCGCACAGCTTCGTCTGCCGCGCCGAGGAGCCCGGCGTGGTGGTGGGCTGGACGACGCACGAGGAGGACCGCTTCCCCGCGGCGGTGCGGCGCGGGAAGGTGCTCGGCGTGCAGTTCCACCCGGAGAAGAGCTCGGCGGCCGGCGTGCGCTTCGTGCAGGCCTTCCTCGAGGAGGTGCGGACGTGATCGCCATTCCCGCCATCGACCTGCGCGAGGGCGCCTGTGTGCAACTGGTGGGCGGCTCCTACGCCGACGAGCGGGTGCGGGTGAAGGATCCGCTGGACGCTCTGAAGCGCTGGCGCTCGTTCGGCTTCAAGACCTTCCACGTGGTGGACCTGGACGCCGCGCTCGGCAAGGGCTCCAACGAGGGCCCCATCGGGAAGCTGCTGTCCCATGAGCCGGGACTCACCTTCTCGGTGGGCGGCGGCGTGCGGAGCACGGCCAAGGCGGAGGCGGTGCTCGCGCTGGGCGCCTCCTACGTGGTGGTGGGCACCAAGGCCATCGAGGACCCGGCGTGGCTGGCCGAGCTGGCTGGACGTTTCCCTGGCCGGGTGGTGGTGGCCGCGGACGTGAAGGGCCGCGAGGTGGTGACGCGCGGCTGGACGTCGGGCAGTGCTCTGGACATCGCCGACGTGCTGCGGACGCTGGAGCCCCTTGCCCTGGGTGGCCTGCTGGTGACGGCGGTGCACAAGGAAGGGCAGATGGAGGGCGTGGATCTGCCGCTCTTGGAGGAGGTGGTCCGGGCGAGCCGGCATCCACTGTTCGCCTCGGGTGGCGTGACGACGGTGGAGGATCTGCGGGCCCTCGGGCGCGTGGGGGCCTTCGGGGCCGTCATCGGCATGGCGCTGTACACGGGCAGGTTGGACGCCACCGAGGTGGCACGGGAGTTCGCATGACCACCATCGTTCGCGAGACGAAGGAGACGAAGGTCACCGTGGAGATCGCCCTGGGCAAGGGTATCGCCAAGGTGGACACGGGGCTGCCCTTCTTCGATCACATGCTGTCCACGTTCGCGCGCTACGCGGGCCTGGACCTGACGCTGCACGCCCGCGGCGACCTGCGGCACCACCTCATGGAGGACGTGGCCATCACCCTGGGCACGGCGGTGAACAAGGTGATTCCCGCCACGGCGGCCCGATACGGCGAGCGCACCATCCCGATGGACGACGCGCTGGTGCAGGCCTGCATCGACGTGGCCGGGCGCTTCTATTACCGGGGCCCCCTGCGCAACAAGCTGTACGAGCACGTCATGCGCTCGTTCTGCGAGCACGCCAGGGTGACGCTGCACCTGCGGATTCTTCGCGGCAAGGACAGCCACCACGTGACGGAGGCGGCCTTCAAGGCGCTCGGCATGGCGCTGCGGGACGCGATGGTGGACTCGGGCGTGGTGTTCAGCACGAAGGGCGCGGTCGCCCTGGAGGTGAAGTGAGATGCTCACGCGGCGGCTGATCGTCTGTCTGGATGTGAAGGGTGGACGCGTGGTGAAGGGCGTCCAGTTCGAGGGTCTTCGGGACGTGGGAGACCCCGTGGAACTGGCCATGCGTTACGAGGAGGCGGGCGCCGATGAGGTGACGTTCCTCGACATCTCCGCGAGCAACGAGGAGCGCGGCACGCTGTGGGACCTGGTGCACCGCACGGCGGAGCGGCTGTTCATCCCGCTCACGGTGGGCGGTGGCGTGCGCACGGTGGATGACGTGGGCCGGGCGCTGCGGGCGGGCGCGGACAAGGTGAGCCTCAACTCGGCGGCGGTGGCCCGTCCCGAGGTGCTCACCGAGTGCGCCGAGCGTTTCGGCGCCCAGTGCGTGGTGGCGAGCATCGACGCGAAGCGGGATGGCGGCCGGTGGCGCGTGTACACCCACGGCGGCAAGAAGGCCACGGATCTGGACGCGGTGACGTGGGCGCGCGAGTGCGTGAAACGTGGGGCAGGTGAAATCCTGCTCACGAGCATTGACCGGGACGGAGCCCGTTCGGGGTATGACCTGGAGCTGACGCGGACGATCGCCGAGCAGGTGGACGTTCCGGTCATCGCCTCGGGTGGTGCGGGCAACGCGGAGCATGTCCGGGCCGCGTTGCAGGAGGGGAAGGCGGAGGCGGCGCTGGTGGCGGGAATCCTCCACGACGGCGTCACCACCGTCGGGGCGATCAAGGAGCTGCTCCAGAAGAGCGGCCTCGGGATCAGGAGCCTCTGAATGAATGCGCAGACGTTGTTGCAGGCGGCGGAGGAAGTGGCTCGCAAGTCGGGGGACGTGGCCCTGGGTTACTTCCGCCAGGGCGTCACGGTGGACACCAAGGGTGACGGCACGCCGGTGACGGTGGCGGACCAGACCGCCGAGAAGACGGCGCGCGAGTGGATCGAGGCCCGCTTCCCCGAGGACGGCATCCTCGGGGAGGAGTTCGGCGGGACGCGGGCCGGGGCGAAGCGCCGGTGGATCCTGGACCCCATCGACGGGACGAAGACGTTCATCCGGGGCGTGCCGCTGTGGGGCACGCTGGTGGCGGTGGCGGAGGGCGAGAAGATCCTCGCGGGCGCGGCGTACTTCCCGCCGGTGGGGGAGATGCTGGTGGCGGCGCCGGGGCAGGGGTGCTGGTGGAACGGGAAGCGGACGCGGGTGTCGGCGGAGGCGGACCTGTCCCGCGCGCTGGTGCTGGCCACGGACGAGCGTTTCCTGGTGCACCCGGATCGCGGGGCGAAGTGGCGGACGTTGACGGCGAAGGCGGCCGTGGCTCGCACCTGGGGTGACTGCTACGGCTACCTGCTGCTGGCCACGGGCCGGGCGGAGGTGATGGTGGACGAGCTGCTGTCTCCCTGGGACGCGGCGGCCCTGCAGCCCATCGTCGAGGAGGCGGGCGGAGTGTTCACGGACTGGACGGGGGCGAGGACCTCGTTCGGCGGCAATGGAATCGCGACGAACGCGGCGCTCGCGGAACAGGTGCGCGAGCTGCTGGGCGCCAAGAGGGCATGATGCTGGACTTGTCGAAGCTGGATTTCACCAAGGGCAACGGGCTGGTGACGGTGGTGACGCAGGACGCGCACTCGGGCGACCTGCTGATGGTGGCGCACGCGGACCGTGAGGCGTTGGAGAAGACGCTGGAGACGGGCGAGATGTACTACCGCTCGCGCACGCGGGGCCTGTGGCACAAGGGTGGCACGAGCGGGAACGTGCAGCGCGTGGTGTCCCTGACGGCGGACTGCGACGGGGACGCGGTGCTGGCGCGCGTGACGAAGGCGGGCCCGGCGTGCCACACCGGGGCGGAGACCTGCTTCGACACCGGTCCGGTGGACGCGCTCGTCGAGCTGGATCGGACCATCACCCAGCGCGCGGCGAAGGCTCCGGAGCCGGGGGAGAAGCCGAGCTACACGCGGCGGCTCCTGGACGACCGCAACCTGCGCCTGAAGAAGATCGGCGAGGAGGGGGCGGAGCTGGTGACGGCGTGCGCGGATGGGGACAAGGAGCGCGCGACGGAAGAGGCCGCGGACGTGCTCTACCATGTGCTGGTGGCGGTGCGGCCGCTGGGCATCACGCTGGATGACGTGAAGGCGGTGCTCGCGCGCCGGGCGGGACGGACACCCCCTCCCGCGGCGAAAGCTACATCCACCGGTGGAGGCTGACGTCCCACTGGCTGCGGATCAGTCCGAGGAAGCTCTCCAGCTCCGCTTCCCCCAGGCCCAGCCTGCACGTGAGTTCCGCCCGGATGAGCCGGAGCAGGCGCTCGCGTGCACGGGTCACCCGGTACGCGACGCTGGAGCGCGGCTCTCCGAACATCCGGGCGAGCCGGTCCATGGTGAAGCCATGCACGTGGTGCAGGCGCAGCAGGCTGCGCTCCTGCTCGGCGAGCGCCGCGGTGGCCCGCCGGAGCGCTTCCGTCAACGCCTGTCGGGCGTCCTCGGTCGTCACCAGTCGCTCCGGATCCTCCGGACACAACATCCGGCTCAGCGTCTCCTCGGGCAGTTCCTCGAAGCGCTCCTGGTGTCCTTCGCGTTTGTGCAGCGCGATCAGGATGCGCTCGGCGGCGATACGCACCCAGGACAGCAAGGGGCCCCGGCCGGAGTAGAGCGCGAGCTTGGGCTGTTCATCACCCCGGCCCACGAGCAGCCGCTCGCGCAGGATCTGGAGGAGCTCGTCCGCCTGCGCCGCCGCGCCAGGCCCCAGCCGGGCGGGGACCTTGCGCAGCACCTGTTGATCGAAGGTGCGGAGTGCCTCGGGTGCTCCATCCAGACAGGCTCGCGCCAGGTAGAGGTCCCCACCGTGCAACCGGGGGAACCACAGGGCCGCGTCCTCGTCCGGCACCTGGAGCGCCAGGTACGGGATGAAACGCTCGGGGGCGAGCACGACGGAGGGCCATGCCGCCCGCCCCGCGGTCAGGTGCGTGCGCAGCACGGTCTCCAGGCCGTCCACCCGCTCCAGACGGGTGCGCTGCGCGGGCGGTAGGAAAGCCGAGAGACACGCCTCACCCTGTTCGTCGCTCATGGTGTTCCTCGCTGCCGCTGCCAGTCGGAGACCGCCTTCAGCTTCCGGTGACCCCTCGCTCCCAGAGCCTCCAGCTCCGTCCGGGCCTCCTGGGCCAGCGCGTTGGCGCGTCCGGCCTCGGGAGGACTCTGCTCGGCGAGCGCCCGGGCCAACATGAAGGTGGCCCATGCCGAATCGCTCCGGTCCCTCGGTGCCTGCCGGTGGATGTCCCGCGCCCGTTCGATCAGGGGGACGGCCCGCCGGGGTTCTCCCGACGTCAGCAAGACCTCCGCCTGGCAGATGAGGCCGAGCGCGACGTCGGGCGCCGCGGGCCCCTGCGCCGCCTCATCCAGTGCCTGCGACTTCTGGCAGTACTCGAGCGCCAGCTTCGGATTGCGGCTGGCGAGCTCCACCTCGGCCAGGACCCGGATCGTCGAGCTGCCCGACGCGCCCTTCTTGCCCCTCACCTGTTCGGACAGCTCGAGGGAACGCAGCAGATCACTCCGGGCTTCATGCAGGCGGTTGGCTCGCAGGTGGAGCAGCCCCCGGTAGGCCAGGGGCAGGGCGGCTCTCGGTGTCTCGGGGCCGAGCGCGGTCTGGACGCTCTTCAGCGCACGCTCGAACCACTCCAGTGCCTCCTCCGTTCGCTGGGCATCCATGGACCACTGGCCCAGGGCACACAGCACGAGCATGGTATCGGGGTGGTCCTTGCCCTTGCTCCGCTCCATGATGGCGAGCGCCCGATCCAGGTACCCGCGGGACTCCTCCAGCCGGCCTTCCTTCCGCAGGGCGACGCCGAGGTTGTTGAGCGGACCGGCGAGGCTCGGATGATCCGGCGTGTGGGCCACTTCCTGGAGCCGGAGCGAGCGGCGCCAGGCCTCGATCGCCTCCTCGCGGCGTCCCAGGTTGATCAACGCCACGGCCGTGTTGCTCAGGTACACCGCGAGGCCGGGATGATCCGGCCCCAGCAGGCGCTCGCGGACCCGTTGCGCCTCGCGGAACAACTCCAGGGCATCCGCGTTGCGGATCTGCTGCGAGCGGATGCGCCCCATCTGGGACAGGAAGCGCACGGCGAGCAGGCTGTCGGGCCCCTGGAGCCCGCGGGCCAGCTCCAGGCCCTGGGTGAGCTCCCGCTCCGCGTCCTCCAGCCGCCCCTGCACCACCAGCATGCCGCCCAGCCGCAGGTGCAGCTCGGTGGTGATGGTGGGAGCGCGCTCACTTCCCAGCCGCTCCAGCGCCGCCCGGGCATGCTTCGCCAGGCGGTCCACCTCGTCGGCGCGCGCGAGCTGCTCCCCGACGAGCCAGACCAGCACGCTCCAGGTCCGCACGACCACCTCGTCATCCCGGCTGGCCTCCGCCGCCCAGAGGGCCCGGTAGAGGATCTCCTCGGCCTCTTTGTGTTTGCCGGTGAGCCCGTGGAGATGCCCATGTTCGAGGAGCACCTCGGCCTCCAGGGGCCGGAAGTCGAGCGTCCGGACCTCCTCGAGCAGCGCGGAGGTGGTGGCGAGTGCCTCGGGATGTCTGCCCGCCTCGAGCTGGACTCGAACCTCCGCGAGCCGGCGCCGGGCCGCGTCCACTCGCGGGCGGAGGGCATCCGGCGGCTGGGGACGGGCCGAGAGCGCTGGTGCATCCCGGCACACCGAAAGCCCCTCGATCGCCCCCACCATCTGGGAGGCCTTCTCCAGGATCTGCTCGTCCGCTCTCTCGAGCGTCTCCACGGTGGCCGAGAGCTGCCACATCCGGGTGTCGAGACAGGTGGTCGTCTGCCAGGCGGAGGGATTCTCTCCGGCCTCGGCCGAGAGGCAGGCCTCCATCCGGAGCGTGCGCCATTGCGTGACGTGGGCATCGAGCGCCGTGGAGACCTTCTCCCAGACATCCGCCGCGTATCGCTTGCGCGTGCCCAGGAGGGCCGCCCTGACGCGCTCGTGGTGCTCGGGGCTCCATGCCTCGGCGAGCCGGTCCACCTCTCGCTGGCATTGCACCTCGCGGCGCCGGGTGAGGGTGCCGTTCACCAGGACGAGGAGAAGTGGGACGGCGAGCACCGCCGCGACCCAGGGCAGGGCGTGCCGCGAGCGCGGTTGGAGGGCGGACAGCAGCGCCTCCATCGACGCGTGACGGTCCGCCGGGTCGTAGCGCAGGCCCCTGAGGATGGCGCGCCGCACCCCCGCGGGAACCTGGCACCGGGTGGACGGAGGTTGGACCCGTCCTTCCCGCATGGAGCGGAGCCGCTCCTCCGGGTCGTGGCCCGCGAAGGGGCGTACCCCGAAGAGGGCTTCGTAGAGGGCCACGCAGAAGCAGAACTGGTCGCTGAGGGCGTCGGCCCGCTGCCCCTGGAGCTGCTCGGGTGCCATGTAGGCCGGGGTTCCGACCAGCGCACCCGTGCGGGTCAGCGAGCCCGTCGACACGTCCTCCGCCGCCGGGTCCTCGGAGGCGGGGGAGAGCGCCTTGCCGTTGCGGTTGGGGGGCCCGGCCAGGCCGAAGTCCGTGATGCGGGCCCGGCCATCGTTTCCCACCAGGATGTTGCTGGGCTTCACATCCCGGTGGACGAGTCCCGCGGCATGCGCGGCCGCCAGCCCCTGGCCCGCCTCCAGGAAGACGCGGAGCACCTCCCGCCAGGTGTGGGGCCGCTCGAGCCACCCGGCCAGCGTGGCCCCCTCCACCAGCTCCAGCGCGAGGAAGACGCCCTCCTCGCAGGTGCCCACGTCATAGATGGCGACCACGTTCGCATGCGAGAGGCGGGCCAGTGACTGGGCCTCCCGCAGCAGCCGCTGCTTCAACTCGTGGGCTTCCTGGCCCCGGGCACGCAACAGCTTGAGGGCGATCTGCCGGTCCAGCTCGGGGTCATACGCGGCGTACACGACGCCCATGGCCCCCTGGCCCAGCAACGCGAGCACCACATAGCGCCCGATGGTGCTGTTGCGCGCGAGCGGCGCTTCCTCCTCCTCGGCCGGACCGGCCGGCCCCGAGCTCTGTCCCGCCGCCAGGACACGCTCGCACTCGGGACAGCACAGGATGTGGTCCCGGACCTCGGCCCGGCGCTCGTCGGAAAGAAATCCCGAGAGGAAATCGCTCAGCGTTGTCTCGTTCGGGCATTCCATCCTTCTCACAGGATAACCCGAACCCCTTGAATTTCCTCAAACTATGGAGATTTTAGAAACTTTCCGGGGTTTTCGCGGTCGATTCTTTGGACGCCGCCCGGCTCGCGCTCTCCACCCATGCGAGTGACGAAGTCCGGAGGAATCCATGAAGAACAAGTCAGGAATCGTGGTGCTCGCCGCCTCGCTGGCACTGACCCAGGCGTGCGGCACGAATGAGCAGCAGCAGGAGAAGTCCACGGCCCCCGCCGTGGTGGACGTGAAGGAGGGAGAGGCCTCCGCGCGCGAGAACGAGTCCTTCGACGCGCTCTTCCGGGAGGCGGGCGAGGAGTTCGACGTACCGCCCGCGCTCCTCAAGTCCATCTCGTTCGTCCAGACGCGCTACCAGATGGTGGAGGGGGCCGAGGAGTTCGAGGGGCGCCCGGTGGTCTACGGACTGATGGCGCTGTCGGGGGCGGGGCTCGAGGAGGGCGCGAAGCTGGCCGGCGTCACGGTGGAGCAGGTCAAGAAGGACGCGCGTTCCAACGTCCGGGCGGCGGCGGCGCTGCTGTCCCACCGCGCGGATGCGCTGAAGATCGATCGGACGCAGGCGGCGAAGTGGGCCCCGGCGGTGGCCGAGGTGTCCGGCATCGAGAGCGAGGAGGGCCGTCGCAGCTTCGTGAACAACGAGGTCTTCCGGGTGGCCCGCCTGGGAATGGGCACGCTCTCGAAGGAGTGGGCCGCGAGTGGCCAGGGCCTGGTGGTGGAGGAGCTGGGGCAGCAGACCCATGCGCTCGCCGGTCCGGACTACGCGCCGGCCGTGTGGCGGCCCTCGCCCAACTTCAACGCCCGGCCCGTGGGCGTGAAGATGGTGATCATCCACACCTGTGAGAGTGGCTACTCGGGGTGCTGGAGCTGGCTGACCAACACCAGCTCGGGCGTGAGCGCGCACTACGTGGTGCGCGAGGACGGCGGGGAGATCAGCCAGCTGGTGCGGGACGGGAGCCGGGCCTGGCACATTGGCGCCACCTACCAGTGCAGCAACAACAGCGGCCAGGAGTGCGGGCTGAACGGAAGGAGCTCCAACGATTTCACCATCGGTATCGAGCACGGCGGGTATGCGTCGACGGTGAACTGGCCGGTGGGGCAGATCGACGCCTCGGCCCGGCTGCTGTGCGACATCACGCGTGACAACGGGGTTCCCAGGGATCGTTACCACGTGGTGGGCCACGGACAGCTCCAGCCGTACAACCGCACGGATCCCGGCGCGAACTGGCCGTGGGCGGACTACCTCAACCGCGCCAACGCCCACTGCGGCGCGGCGTGCGTGATCATGGGGGACATCAAGGCGAAGTACGACGCGGTGAACGGCCCCGTGCTGCTGGGCAGGTGCCAGGCCGGTGAGCTGGCGACGCCGGATGGGGTGGGGCGCTTCAACCACTTCGAGCGCGGCAGCATCTACTGGACGCCGGCGCTGGGCGCCCACGTGGTGATGGGGCAGATCCGCATCAAGTGGGAGCAGCTGGGCTGGGAGCGCAGCGCCGTGGGCTACCCCACCACCGACGAGCTGACGACGCCGGACGGGGTGGGCCGCTACAACCACTTCGAGCGCGGCAGCATCTACTGGACGCAGAACACGGGCGCCTGGGAGATCCACGGAGACATCCGCGAGAAGTGGAAGGCGCTGGGCTGGGAGCGCAGCGACCTGGGCTACCCGACGACGGGAGAGCTGAAGACGCCGGACGGAGCGGGCCGCTACAACCACTTCCAGAATGGCAGCATCTACTGGACGCAGGCGACGGGAGCGCGCGAGGTGAGGGGCCTCATCCACGCCAAGTGGGCGGAGCTGGGATGGGAGACGAGCTACCTGGGCTACCCCACCACCGACGAGCAGACGACGGCGGACGGAGTGGGCCGCTACAACCACTTCCAGCGCGGCAGCATCTACTTCACGCCGGCCACCGGAGCGCACGAGGTGATTGGAGACATCAACACGAAGTGGATTGCGCTGGGGCGTGAGGCGGGAGCGCTGGGTTATCCGCTGACGGACGAGACGAAGACGCCGGACGGGGTGGGGCGCTTCAACCACTTCCAGAACGGCAGCATCTACTGGACGCCGACGACGGGAGCGCACGAGGTGCTCGGCGCCATCCGGGCCAAGTGGGAGTCGCTGGGCTGGGAGCGCAGCGCGCTGGGCTATCCGGTGAAGGGCGAGTACGCCGTCACGGGTGGCCGTGAGAGCGAGTTCCAGAAGGGCTTCCTCACGCTCAACACCGCTACCAACACCGTCACCGTTCGCATGAAGTAGCAGTCCCGGTGGACCCCTGAGGTCCGCCACGAGCAGTCGAAGTCCGCCCGCGGCGGGAGAGGACCCATCCGCCTCCCGCCACGGGGCCCCCCTTTCCCCCCTCTACCCCCGAGAAGACACATGCGCCTGTCGCGTGGCTTGTTGCTGTTCTGCACCCTCACCGCCATCAGTTGCGGTGCTCCCGATGAAGAGCCCCGTCCCGTGGACGAGCTGACTGGCGAGGTCCTGATGGATCTGGCCGGGGCCCATGACATGCACCGCCTGATGGAGGATGCCGACCTGACCGGGTGGGGCTGGATTACTCCCGCGCAGGTGCAGGGGTTCCTCCAGCAGAAGGGCTCCTATCTGGCCGGGTACAGGGATCCCGTGTGGGGCAACAAGACGGCCGCCACGCTCATCGTCGAGCGCTCGCGCGCGCATGCCATCAGCCCGCTCTACATGCTGGCGCGCATCCAGATCGAGTCGGGCCTCATCCAGAGCGGTACCTCGAACAACCTGGCCAAGGCCACCGGTTGTGGCTGCCCGGACAGTGGTGGCTGCAACACGAGCTACTCGGGCTTTGGCAACCAGGTGGAGTGTGGTGCCGCGAAGATCCGGAACTACTTGAGGGACCTGGACGCGGGCCGTCCCACGGTGAGCGGGTGGAAGGTCGGTCTCACCAAGCAGACGTTGGATCCCTGCACGGTGACGCCCGCCACCAAGGCCACCGCCGCGCTCTATACGTACACGCCGTGGGTGGGCGCGTATGCCATGCAGTGCGGAAGGACCACGGTGGGTGGTTCGTCGCTCGTGTCGGCGGTCTTCTCCCGCTACCGGACCGATTACAACTGGGGCTCCAGTTGCGTGATCATGGGGGACATCAAGGCGAAGTACGACGCGGTGAACGGCCCCGTGCTGCTGGGCGCGTGCCAGGCTGGTGAGCTGGCCACGCCGGACGGGGTGGGGCGCTTCAACCACTTCGAGCGCGGCAGCATCTACTGGACGCCGGCGCTGGGCGCCCACGTGGTGATGGGGCAGATCCGCATCAAGTGGGAGCAGGTGGGCTGGGAGGTGGGCCCCCTGGGCTACCCCATCACCGACGAGCTGACGACGCCGGATGGGGTGGGCCGCTACAACCACTTTGAGCGCGGCAGCATCTACTGGACGCAGAACACGGGCGCCTGGGAGATCCACGGAGACATCCGCGAGAAGTGGAAGGCGCTGGGCTGGGAGCGCAGCGACCTGGGCTACCCGACGACGGGAGAGCTGAAGACGCCGGACGGAGCGGGCCGCTACAACCACTTCCAGAATGGCAGCATCTACTGGACGCAGGCGACGGGAGCGCGCGAGGTGAGGGGCCTCATCCACGCCAAGTGGGCGGAGTTGGGGTGGGAGACGAGCTACCTGGGCTACCCGGTGTCGGATGAGCAGGTGACGCCGGACGGAGTAGGCCGCTACAACCACTTCGAGCGTGGCAGCATCTACTTCACGCCGGCGACGGGCGCGCACGAGGTGATTGGAGACATCAACGCGAAGTGGATTGCGTTGGGGCGAGAGGCGGGACTGCTGGGCTACCCGCTGACGGACGAGACGAAGACGCCGGACGGGGTGGGGCGCTTCAACCACTTCCAGAACGGAAGCATCTACTGGACGCCGACGACGGGAGCGCGCGAGGTGCACGGACCCATCCGGGCCAAGTGGGAGTCGCTGGGCTGGGAGCGCAGTGCGCTGGGCTATCCGGTGACGGACGAGTACGCCGTCACGGGTGGCCGTGAGAGCGAGTTCCAGAAGGGCTTCCTCACGCTCAACACCGCTACCAACACCGTCACCGTTCGCATGAAGTAGCAATCCCCTGACAGTGCCCCCCAACACAGGATGGAAATCCCCATGAAAGTAGAAGGATTGCTGAATCCCCGTACGTGGCTGTCAGGTCTGTCAGTGGCGCTACTGTTGAGCGGCACCGGCTGCGGTTCCGAGGCTTCGAATGCGGACACGCAGGAGGTGCCCAAGCAGGAGGCGTCCATCACCATGGCCCTCGCGCGGCCCAACTTCCAGGCCCCCTTCCCCTGCGGGCAGTCCTGGACGTACAGCCACCACAGCGCCGAGGTGCGGCGCGCGCTGGACTTCGTGAAGAACGGCGGCGGCACCGATGGCCAGCCCAACCTCGCCTCCGCGGCTGGCTACGCGACACTGCACACCCAGGCCAACGGCGCTGGCAACTACGTCAAGATCGACCACGGTGGAGGGTGGATCACGTACTACTTCCACCTGAAATCCTTCTCGGTGGCGAACGGCACCCAGGTGCGCCAGGGCCAGGAGATTGGCCGCACGGGTAGCACCGGCGCCAGCAGCGGCTCTCACATCCACTACGAGCAGCTGCTCAACGGCGTGGGCCAGGACATCGTCATCAATGGTGTGTCTCTGGCTCCCTACCCGGGAAGCTATGGCTCCAGGAGCATCACCAGCAACAACTGCTCCCGTTGCGAGATCCTGGGGGAAATCAAGGTGAAGTACGACGCGGTGAACGGGCCCGTGCTGCTGGGCGCGTGCCAGGCCGGTGAGCTGGCGACGCCGGATGGGGTGGGGCGCTTCAACCACTTCGAGCGCGGCAGCATCTACTGGACGCCGGCGCTGGGCGCCCACGTGGTGATGGGGCAGATCCGCATCAAGTGGGAGCAGGTGGGCTGGGAGGTGGGCCCCCTGGGCTACCCCATCACCGACGAGCTGACGACGCCGGATGGGGTGGGCCGCTACAACCACTTCGAGCGCGGCAGCATCTACTGGACGCCGAATACGGGCGCCTGGGAGATCCACGGAGACATCCGCGAGAAGTGGAAGGCGCTGGGCTGGGAGCGCAGCGACCTGGGCTACCCGACGACGGGAGAGCTGAAGACGCCGGATGGAGCGGGCCGCTACAACCACTTCCAGAATGGCAGCATCTACTGGACGCAGGCGACGGGAGCGCGCGAGGTGAGGGGCCTCATCCACGCCAAGTGGGCGGAGCTGGGGTGGGAGACGAGCTACCTGGGCTACCCGACGACGGATGAGCAGACGACGCCGGACGGAGTGGGCCGCTACAACCACTTCCAGCGCGGCAGCATCTACTTCACGCCGGCCACCGGAGCGCACGAGGTGATTGGAGACATCAACGCGAAGTGGATTGCGTTGGGGCGAGAGGCGGGACTGCTGGGCTACCCGCTGACGGACGAGACGAAGACGCCGGACGGGGTGGGGCGCTTCAACCACTTCCAGAATGGCAGCATCTACTGGACGCCGACGACGGGAGCGCGCGAGGTGCACGGACCCATCCGGGCCAAGTGGGAGTCGCTGGGCTGGGAGCGCAGCGCGCTGGGCTATCCGGTGACGGACGAGTACGCCGTCACGGGGGGCCGTGAGAGTGAGTTCCAGAAGGGCTTCCTCACGCTCAACACCGCCACCAACACCGTCACCGTTCGCATGAAGTAGTTCAGGGGAGTCCTCCCCGAGCGACATCCCCGCGCAACATCCCCGCGCAACATCCCCTCTCCCCCCGGGAGAGGGACGGGGTGAGGGTGCCCGTCACCGTGCTCGATCCCACTCGGGCACCAGTCGCTCCATGCGCTAACATGTCCCTCCTGGCACGAAGTACGCGCGGGGAGGGCTGCATGCGACGTGGGTGGGTGCTCGGAGCAGTGCTCGGGATCCTGGCCGTGGGGGCGTGGCTGTCCATCCGGAGCAAGCCCTCGGCTCCGCTCCGGGTGGCCTCCACGGGCACCCGTGCTTCCGTCTCCAACGCCAGCAACGTGCCCTGGGCCCTGTTCCAGGCCTTTCCCTCCGCCTCCCGTGACACGGGCCTCCCCATCCGGGGGCTCGTGCGAGGCCCGAAGGGCCCCGTGGCGGGAGCGGTGGTGCTCGCCTCGGCCCCCGTGGCGGGTGAATCCCTCTCGGAGCTGACCTGTGTGGAGTACGGCGAGAGCCAGGCCCTGCTCAACTGCACCTCGGGTCCGGAACGTGAGCAGTTGCTGGCCCTGGTCGCGCGGCGTGAGGGCGAGGCACCCGTTGCCGCTCGTGCGGTCACGGAGACGGATGGCACCTTCACGTTGGAAGGGCTGGAGCCCGGCCCGTACTTGCTCTGGGTGGAGAGCGCCGAGGGCACGGGCCTGAAGCATGACGTGGCAGCCGGGAGCGAGGGCGTGGACCTGCCACTGGGCGCGGGGGTCCGGCTGTCGGGCAATGTCACGGACGATGCGAACAGCCCCATCGCGGGGGCGCTCGTCACCGCCATCTTCAAGGCGCAGAGCCGTTTCTTCGAGGCGATGAGCGATGAGCGTGGGCACTTCCGTCTGGGACCGTTCCCGCCGGGCGAATACACGCTGCTCATCGCGAAGGAGGGGCAGAAGACGTGGAGCGGTGACTTCACGGGCTATGCGCCCGAGGTGGAGAAGACCTTCATCCTGGCGGGGCCGAAGCGGGTCTCGGGCCGGGTCCTGCGCGAGGGGACTCCGGTGGCCGGGGCGGAGGTGCGGGCCCTGCAAGATCCCCGCGATTCGCCGGGTGCTGGGGCCGTGACCCTCACCGATGCGGCTGGACGGTTCTCCCTCGAGGGCTTGCGGCTCCAGTTCCCATATCTTGCCGCCACGCAGGGCGGAGATGGCGCCCTGGCGTATCTCTATTTCGAGGAAGGGAAGCGCGAGCTCACCGACGTCACATTGGAGCTCGTTCCGGCCGCGCACCTGCGAGGCCGGGTGCTGGACGAGGAACAGAGGCCTGTTCCGGGCATATTGGTCACGGCGGAGTGGATGCGTGGGGACAAGCGCGGTGTGCTGGTTGCACGCACGGACGAGGAGGGGCGGTACCAACTGGGTCCCGTGCCAGCTGGCACGGTGAGCCTGATGGCGTACATGAAGGGCTATGTCCCGCACCGCCGCGAGCAGGAGTTTTCGCGGGGGGAGTACACCGTGGACCTCACCCTGACGCGAGCGGCCTCGGTAGAGGGGGTCCTGGTGGATGCCGCGGGGCGGCCGGTGGCGAAGGAGTATCTGTCCGTGTCGCCGGTCGATGCCGATGAAGAGGACCAGTCGATCCGTGTGAACGGGACTTCCAAAGCGGATGGGCGTTTCTCCCTCGATGCCCCCAAGCCCGGGCGCTACCGGCTCGAGTTCGGGGGGAACAGGATGATGAAGCAGGTGGTGGAAGTGCTCGCGCCTTCGAGCCAGCGCCTCGTGGCCACTCCCCTGCCTTCCGTGGAGGTGGAGGTGGTGGATGAGGCGGGGATGCCCCTGCCGGACGTCTCGTTGGGGCTCTGGCCCGCCTCGGACGCGGAGGAGCCGGACGCCCGGGTGGGCTGGGGGTACACGGATCTCCGGGGGCGCTCCGTGGTCGCGGCCCCGAAGCCTGGCCGCTACCGGCTCGCCGCCGAGCTGGCGCGGGATGATTTCATCCGGACCGCCTCGCAGTGGGTCGACCTGGGCGAGACTCCCGCACAGCTGCGGGTGCGCTTCGCGGGAGGGCAGGGGCTCTCCGGGATCGCGGTGGACTCACGAGGAGAACCGATCGAGGGGGCCCACATCCGTCTGGAGTCACTCCTGGATGTGCAGAAGGAAGGGTGTGGGAGTCCTCCCCGCGGTGTCAGTACGGGCCCCGATGGCCGCTTCGTCTTCGGCCAGCTCGTGGGTGAGCGGTTCGTCCTGACGATCTGGAAGGAGCGCTACAAGCTTTCGTCATCACAGGGGGAGTATGGCCGCCTCGAGGTCACGCCGGGCATGAGGGATCTGCGGCTCGTACTCGACCGTCTTCAGGAGGAGGTGGAGGGGACGGTCACTGACGAGCCCTGAGGCACGGCATCCGCGAGCGCGAGCTCGACGCGGCCGTGCTGTTCATCGGTGGAGGCCACGCGCACTCGCAGGGGCATGCCGATGGTGAAGGTGCGCGAGGCGCTCACGAGCGACGTCTCCCGGGGATCCGGCTGATAGGGCCCGTCGGGCAGGGCGTCCGCGGGGAGGTTGGCCTCCACCAGCATGCCGTCGAGCTGGACGAGCAGGCCGGAGGGCCGCACGCGGGTAATCCGTCCGGTGAACTCACTGCCCACGTGCGAGGCCATCACCCGGGCCTCCAGCACGCGGTGGCGATCCTTCTCGGCGCGGCCGGCGGTGCGGGAGCGTTCGTTGAGGTGCACCCCGAGTTGCTCGATGGAGGGGTCCTCGTGCACGAAGTCGCGCCGGCCGCGCAGGTACTGCTTGAGGGCGCGGTGGACGGAGAGGTCCGCGTAGCGCCGGATGGGCGAGGTGAAGTGGAGGTACGCACGCGCGGCGAGGCCGAAGTGCATGGCCGGGACCACGGTGTAGCGCGAGGGCCCCAGCGAGCGCCGCAGCACCGAGCGCAGGGCCGGCTCCGCGGTGCAGCCGGCGATCTGCCGGTCGAACGCGGCGAGCGCCAGCGGAGTGAGCCTGCGGCCAAAGCCCGCGCCGAAACCCGAGTGCTGTGCGAAGGCGGCCAGATCCGCCACGCGCTGGGGCTCCGGCTCGTCCTGGACGCGGAAGAGGGCGGGGACGCCGCGATCGATGAGCCAGCCCGCGATGGCCTCGTTGGCGGCGACCATGAAGCGCTCCACCATCGTGTGCGCCGTCGTGGGCCTGACGGCCTCGATGCCGGAGACCTCTCCCGTCTCCTCGTCGAAGGTGAAGCGGGCCTCGTCGCGCGACATCTCGATGCCCCCGCGCCCGGCCCGCGCCACCGCCAGCCGCGCCGCCGCCGCGCGGAACCATGGCATCGCCTCGCGCACCGGGGCCATCGGCTCGGACACCTCGCCCTTGTCGAGGTAGTCCGCCACCTCGGTGTAGCTCAGCTTCGCCCACGAGCGGATGAGGCTCTCGTAGACATCCGCCGCGGTGACCCGGCCCTCCGGGTCGATGCGCAGCTCCACGGTGAGGCACAGCCGGTCCTCGCCGGGCACGAGGCTGAGCCAGTCCGTCGAGAGCGCCTCGGGGAGCATGGGCAGCATGGCGCCGGCGAGGTACACGCTGGTGGCCCGCTCGCGTGCCACCCGGTCCAGCGCGGAGCCCTCGGTGACGAACTCGGCGGGGTCGGCGATGGAGACGAACAGGCGCAGGGCCCCGTCTCCACCCGCGGGCAGCACGGAGATGGCGTCGTCGATGACGCGTGTGGATGGTGCGTCCACGGTGACGGTGGGCACCTGGCGCAGATCGCGCCGGCCTCCGAGCGCGTGGGGCACGGTGAGCAGCCGCTGAACCTCGGAGTGGACCTCGGGGTCGAAGTCGCGGCGCAGCCCATGGCGCACGATGATGCGCTCCAGCGAGCGATCCGTGCCCGGCTCCAGCTTGCGCAGCAGCCAGGCCTTGCCGTCGGCGACGCGCGCCACCACCGCGTCCTGGGGCTGCACCTCGACACCGGCCGTCTCCAGGGGCCAGTCGCCATTGGCCACGTCACGGTCGATGCGCAGGTGGACGGCTCCCTTGCGCAGCACCACCTCTCCGTAGACCTCCTGGCGCGGACGGTTCAGGAGGGACAGCCCGTTCGCGCTCCAGCGGCCGTCCTCCGAGGCCGTCACCGTCGCGGAGACGACGTCATCGGCGAGGTACGGGTTGAGCTCGGGCGGCGGGATGAACGCGGAGAGCACCTCGTCGGAGCCGGACGGCTGCACGACGAGGAAGCCGAAGCCGCGAGGGTGGACGTCGATGCGGCCGGTGACGGTGCGCGAAGGGGAGGGCGTTTCCATGGGGCGCGGCATGCTACCCGCCTGGCTCGTGGACACCTATCCGTACGCGCGATACACGCTCAGCGTGCGGGGACGAGCTTGTTCCCCGCGCGTTTCCAGAAGTGCGGCAGTTGGGCACGTACCTGGGCGGTGCCCCCTGGCTCCTGCCGCTCCACACGTGTGAACTGGTCATCCGAGGACAGCTTCCAGCTCACACCGGAGGGACCTCGAATTTCGGGCTGTGGCCGTGGGGGCGGCATGGGGGGCGGCTCCTTCGGTGAACTCCAGGTCTTGCCTCCATCACGCGTGGTGAGTGCGCGGACCGGGGCGTTCTCCTCGTTCGCGTCCGATAGCCACACCGTGCCCCGCTGGCCGTCCGTCCACTCCATCCACTCCGGCCACTCGGACCAGATGGCCTTGGGAAGCGTGCTCCGGCGTTTCCACGTCGCCCCGCAGTCGGAGCTCGCGAACAGGAGCAGCTCTCCCGGGCCCTCGGTGGTCCACCCCACGAGCACCCGGCCCTGGCAGCCCTCGAATTCCACGAAGAGCACCTCGCTGTGTTCCACTGCGGGTAGGACCTCGGTCCAATGCGCTCCACCGTCCGTGCTGCGCAGCAGCAGGGCACGCAAGGGGTGCGAGGGCACGGAGAGCTTGCCGGAGAGGAAGAGGCCCGCCTCCGCGCGCGCGGGAGCCGTGAGCCCGGTGATGTTCAACGTGACCTCGTCGCCGGACCCGGCCGCGCCCGCTTTCAATGCCACGGGCGGCGGGGGCGAGGCGGCGAGCAGCGCGCAGAGACACAGGAGGATCATCCGGCAACTCCTCGGCTCGGGCTCGTGAGGAGACCCGCACCCTGGTGGAATGTCCAAGGAATTCTGGGTCCTTCGCGGATCCATTCGCGGGAGCCCGCGCAATGGACGCCTGCGGCGAGGGTTCTCGGCGGGCCACAGTGGCACCTCCCTGCCCGCCTGGTTTCGGAAACGCCCGGATTCGGCCCACAATGGCGCTGAGCCACGAGGACGCCGCACCCTCACCGTTGTTCCCCTGATATGGCGCTACCTTCTTCTGCCGAGATGAGCCAGGACCTCCCCCCGCCACACGAGCCCCGAGCCGAGGCCTCTTCGGGATCCGAGAGGGTCTCGTGGCTCCTGCGCTGGTTGGACTTGTTCCTCTCGGAGCCCCTGCGCAACGCGGCTCCCGGGGATCTCGTCCGCCACCGGGTGCTCGTGGGCTCCGCGTGTTTCATGCTGGTGTTCACCCTGATGTACACGGCGGGCACGCTGTTCACGCCGTACTCCCCGCTCCCCAGCGCCATGGGCGTGTTCTACCTGGCGGCGCTGTTGGCGGCGCGCAAGGCCAACACGATCGCTCTTCCCGCGTTCTTCATGCTGGCGGGCATCACGGGCAGTTTCGTGGGGGGCCTCTTCATGAACGAGCCCCACCGCGAAGGCGGCGTGCATGCCATCTACCTGCTGCTCCCCGCCCTCGCCGTGTACCTGCTGGGGACGCGCCAGGCGCTGGTCTACACCCTCCTCGTCGCCGTGATGATGAACGGAGTCCATCCCCTCTCCGTCTTCGACCGCCTCGACCTGACCTCCAAGGCGGATATCTCCCGGTTCTGGGTCCGGCACGTCATGTCGGGCTTCACCTTCGTGGGCATCTGGGGACTGAGTGCGTTGCACAGCATCGCGCGGGCCGCGGCCTACCATTCGCTCGAGCGGGTGTTGAAGAAGCTTCGGAGCAGTGAGAGCAAGTTGAGCAGCATCATCGAGAGCACCGACGACATCGTGGCCTCGATAGATACCGAGGGGCGCGTGCTCGTCGCCAACTCGGCCATGCGGCAATTCCACCGGAAGCTCTTCGGCTCGGAGCTCGAGCTGGGGCAGCCGCTCTTGCGCCACTCGACGCCGGAGCGGTTCCAGCTCTGGAATGAGCGCCTTGCCCAGGTGTATCGAGGCCAGCGCCTGCGCCTGGAGGACACCGTCTTCCCGCTGGAAGGCACGCGCCTCGTGCTGGACCTCAACCTCCACCCCATCCTGGCGGAGGACGGCCAGACCGTGGTGGGGGTGACGCTCTTCGGCCGTGACATCACCAGCCGCAAGGAGGCGGAGGCCCGGGTGGGAGAGATGCACCGCACCCTGGTGGATGTCTCCCGCCAGATGGGCATGGCCGAGGTCGCCACCGGTGTGCTCCACAACGTGGGCAACACCCTCAACAGCGTCAACATCTCCACCACGCTCGTCACCGAACAGCTCCGCCGCTCCCGCGTCAGCGGACTGGTCAAGGCCACCCACCTGATGCGCGATCACTCCGCGGATCTCGCCTCCTTCCTCACCAGCGACTCGCAGGGCAAGCAGTTGCCGCCCTATCTCGTCGCGGTGTCCGACCAGCTGGTGGAAGAGCGGGACGCCATGCTCAAGGAGATGCAGTCGCTCGGCCAGAGTGTCGAGCACATCAAGTCCATCGTCAGCATGCAGCAGAAGCACGCGCGCACCGCGGGCGCGGTGGAGCAGGTGGCCGTGCCCCAGCTCATCGACGAGGCCCTGCGCCTGCACGCCATCTCCTTCGAGCGGCTGGCCATCCGCATCGTGCGCGAGTACGCCGAAGTGCCCCAGATCTTCGTGGACCGGCACAAGCTGCTGCAGATTCTCATCAACCTGCTGAGCAACGCGCGCCACGCGCTGGTGGAAAGCGGGCACCAGGACAAGTGTCTGCGCATCCATGTCCAGCCCGCGTCCGAGGCGGAGCGGCTGCGCATCGAGGTGACGGACAATGGGGTGGGCATCGCCGCGGAAAACATGGCGCGCCTGTTCACCCAGGGCTTCACCACCAAGAGGGACGGGCACGGCTTCGGTCTGCACATCAGCGCCCTGGCGGCCGAGGAGATGAAGGGCCGGCTCACCTGCAGCAGTCCTGGCGCCGGCCAGGGCGCCACCTTCACACTCGAGCTGCCCGTGAAGGACGAGTCCGCCTGAGGGTCCCCTGCCAAGGCG
This sequence comes from Archangium sp. Cb G35, assembly GCF_001896145.1. Classification (NCBI taxonomy): domain Bacteria; kingdom Pseudomonadati; phylum Myxococcota; class Myxococcia; order Myxococcales; family Archangiaceae; genus Archangium; species Archangium sp. Cb G35. The sequence continues at coordinate 366,322 of NZ_MPOI01000007.1, read as the reverse complement.
GAGGGGACATGCCCGGTTACGGCCTGGGGGGGGCGCGTTCGACCAGCGATACCAGATCCGCCTGCACGCCCAGCACCGCGAAGCCGAAATTGCCCCAGTTGTAGATGTCCCGGCTCGTCACGTCCGCGCCTCCCCCGAGCAGCCGCAGCCGCGCGTAGGCGTGCACGTCTCCCTTCGAGTTCAACGGAAGGCCCAGCGTCAGCGCCACGTCGTAGATGCCGCCCGTCGTGTTGCCGATCAGTCCGAAGGTGGACAGCGCATCCGCCTCGAGCCCCGCCCATACCCGGGAGGGCAACTCGTAGCGCAGCCGCGTCTTCAGCGCTCCCACCACGCCGATGTCGCTCTCCTTCGCGTAGCGCGTGCCGTCCACCGCGCCCAGGGCCACCAGCGCGTTGCGGATCTGCACGCTCGCCCCGATGTCCCAGGTGAAGCGCTCACCGTTGACGAGCCGGTACAGGTAGCTGGCCCGGTACCCATCGAAGAGGTAGCGGCTGTCCACCACCGTCCCCGTGGGGAACACCGTTCCCCGGAAGTCGATGTCCTTCGGCAGCGTCGCGCGCGTGGTGATGTCGAAGGGCGCGTACAGCAGGATGATGCCGTGCCGTTCCCCCAGCCGCGCCTCGAGCGCGATCCGTTGGCTGCGGTACAGATTGTCCTTCTGGTTGAGGTCGCCGGCTTCGTAGGGGGTGCCGGTCGGGCCGTAGCGGCCATCGTTCTGGAAGATGTAGGCCGGCCCCGTTTCGTACTCGGCGACGAGTGCCGACAGCGGGCTTTGGGCCAGGGCCGGAGTGGTCATCAGCATCAGGGTGAGCAGAGGGATTCGCATGGCGGCCCCTCCGATGCCGGACCGCTCAGCGGGTTCCGCGTGCCTCCACCTCGCTCAGCGTGAGTGTGTCCTTTTCTGGAAACACGCTGAGCGCCTCCACGTCCAGCAGCGGCACCGGCAGCGCGCAGGTCTCCCACTGTCCGGTGCCCTTGAAGCGGCAGGCCACCGGATCCACGAAGCTCGTCTTCGAGTCCGGATCGTGCTTCCCCAGGCCATCCCCGGTGCGGACGGCGGCGCGCAGCGTGCCCGGGCCACTGGCGCGCACCCGCAGCGCGGACAACTGGTGCACGGGCGGCTCGAACACCGCGCTCAGCGCGCCGTCCTTCTCCCACCGCTCTCCCTGGGGCTTGGCCGCGAGCGTCACGCCCGTGGTCTCCTGCCCATCGAACGGCTTTTCTCCACCCGGAGTGCCCACGGTGCGGTCCGGTTTCAGCACGGCGCTCTCTCCGGCCGGCTTTTCCTGGACGAGCTGCGTCAAAGCGGGGACCCCGCCGCGCACCACGGCCGCGTGCAGCACATTGGCGGGGAGCTGGCCCGCCTTCGCGCACACCGGGGCCAGCTGGCCGAGCGTCTCCTTCTGCGCGTCCGTCAGGCTGTCCTGGGGCAGGGCGGCGGGCGCCAGCAGGGCGCGCGACACCTCGGCACAGGCCTCCGGTGTTCCCGGCCCGGCGTGTTCCAGGTACCAACGCAGGTTGGAGGAGTCGGCCGGGCGTCCCGCCATCAGCCCCAGCACCGCCCGTGTGACATGGCTCGCGCAGGGGTTGGCCCCGGCCTGGCAGCGCTGGCACAGGGTCTCCAGCAGCTCCCTCAAGGGTGGCGCCCCCGCCTCGAGCTGCGAGCGGGCATCCAGGGCCGGGCCGAGCTCACAGGCTCGTACCGGGGGCTTCGGGCAGGCGTCGAGCTGTTGCCGGGCCCTCGCGAAGGCGGCGGGGTTTCCGGGGGCTCGCACCGCGCCTTCCAGGGCTCGCTCCAGGGTGCGACAGGCCTGGTCGCTCGCCGAGGCGGGCGCGGGGGGAGGGGACTCGGCCCGGCGCTCGCCCCGGTGGGTGATGAAATAGAGGCGGACGAAGGCCACCAGCGCCAGGGTCATCAGCAGCAGGGTTCGGAGCGGGAAGCGTCGCACGATTGCAAACTCCTTGATTCCGGCCGGGATGGGTGGTTATCAGCGCCGCTCGGGTACATCCACTCCGGAGGCGTTCGTGGCTGAGACTTTCGACTTGGTGATCATCGGTTCGGGCCCCGGCGGGTATGTCGGTGCGATCCGGGCCGCGCAGCTGGGGCTGAAGACGGCCATTATCGAGAAGGACAAGCGCCTGGGTGGCACCTGCCTCCATCGCGGTTGCATCCCCACCAAGTCGCTCCTGTGGTCCGCGGCCCTGCTGCACCACATCCGCGAGGCCGCTGACTTCGGTATCGAGGTGCCGGCTCCGGTGGTCAACTGGGCCAAGGTCCAGGAGCACAAGCAGAAGGTGGTCACCAAGGGTGCCAACGGCATCGACTACCTGATGAAGAAGAACAAGATCACCGTCATCAAGGGCCATGGCCGCATCGTCGGCAAGGGCAAGGTCGAGGTCACCCTCGAGGGCGGTGGCAAGCAGTCGCTGGACACCAAGAACATCATCATCGCCACCGGCTCGGTGCCCAAGTCCCTGCCCAACGTGGCGGTGGACCACAAGCGCGTCCTCAACAGCGACTCCATCCTGGAGCTGGACCGCATCCCCAAGAGCCTGATCGTCATCGGCGCCGGCGCCGTGGGCTGCGAGTTCGCCTCCGTCTTCAACCACATGGGCAGCCAGGTCTCCATCGTGGAGTACATGCCCAACCTGCTCCCCATCGAGGACATCGACTGCTCGAAGGAGCTGGAGAAGCACTTCAAGCGCCGGAAGATCGATCTGCACACCGGCGCCAAGGTGGAGAAGGTCGAGACCACCGCCACCGGCGCGAAGCTCACCATGACCGTGGGCAACGAGACGCGCACCATCGAGGCCGAGTACGTCCTGTCCGCCGTGGGCCGAGCCCCCGTCAGCGAGGACATCGGTCTGCAGCTCACGTCCATCAAGCCCGACCGCGGCTTCATCAAGACGGACGCGATGATGCGCACCAGCGAGCCCAACGTGTACGCCATCGGTGACGTCATCCCCACGCCGATGCTCGCCCACGTCGCCAGCGCCGAGTGCGTCCTCGCCGTCGAGCACATCGCCGGCAAGAACCCTGCTCCCATCAACTACGACCTCACCCCCTCCGCCACCTACTGCTACCCCGAGGTGGCTTCCGTGGGTCTCACGGAGAAGAAGGCCAAGGAGCGCGGCTACGACGTCAAGGCCGCCATCTTCCCGTTCTCCGCCGTCACCAAGGCCTCCATCTCCAACGAGGCCTTCGGCATGATCAAGGTCGTCTCCGACAAGAAGTATGACGAGGTGCTCGGCGTCCACCTCGTGGGCCCCCACGCCACCGAGCTCCTCGCCGAGGCCTGCGTCGCCATGCGCCTGGAGATCACCACCGAGGAGCTCGCTCATACGATGCACGCTCACCCCACGCTCTCCGAGATCATCAAGGAGGGCGCCGAGGCCACCCTGGGTCACCCGATCCACATCTGAGTCACCGGGGGGAACCCTGGGCCCGGATACCCTCACCCCGTCCCTCTCCCGGTGGGAGAGGGGTGGTGGGCACGGTGAGAGTAGGGAACAGCGAGTAGGGAACAGCAGGTTGTGATCAGGCCGTTCGGGACTCCTCTGTCTCGGACGGCCTTCGCATGTCTGGCGGTGGGTACACCTTCACGCGCCCCAGCAGCTCCGCCAGATCGAATGCGTCCAGCAGCGCGTGCCCCTTCAGATCATTGTTGAAGTAGACCCACGCCGTCCGCCCCTTGCGTCTCCACGCGTCCAGCTCGCACGCCACCGGCCATAGGGCCTCGCGCCCGTAACGTCCCTCGTAGCGTGAGCCCGCTCCGTGGAAGCGGATGTAACGGAAGGTTCCGGTGAGGCGCGGTGGGGGCACTGGCACGAGGTCGTGCTCGCACACCGCCGCTCCCCGGCGATCCAGCACCTCCAGCACCTCGTCGTGGTACCAGGCCGCGTCACGGAACTCGACGACGTACTGGATGCCTCGCGGCAACGCGGCCAGGAAGCGATCCAGCCGCTCCGGATCCGGTTTCTTCATGTGCGGTGGTAGCTGCCACAACACCGGGCCCAGCTTGGAGCCCAGGCGCAGGATGACGCTGAAGTAGCGCTCCAGGCCCTCGCCCACGTCCGTCAGCCGCTTCATGTGCGTGAGATAGCGGCTGCCCTTGCACGCGAACTTGAAGCCCGTCGGTGTCTGCTCCCTCCAGCCGTCCACCGCGTCCGCCGTGGGCAACCGGTAGAACGGTGCGTTCAGCTCCACCGTGGCGAATACCCGCGCGAAGTAGGGGAGCCAGCGGCTGGCCGGCAGCCCGGTTGGATAGAAGAGTCCCTTCCAGTGCTTGTAGACGTAGCCGCTCGTCCCCAGGTGGATGGGTCTCATGCCCCTAGCATGGGCACTCCCGCCCTCCCGGGCCCCTGGCGCCCAACGCGTGCTCCGCTCATCCTTCGCTCAAGCTGTGCTTACGGCCGGGAGGTGGGCGAGCCTCCTGGGTCACCCCGTTACTGCCCACTCACGATGGGGCCGTTACAACAGGCGGGAACTCGGGGAAGCTGACGCCTCGCGTCAAGGCTTCCCGCTTGACCCTGCTTTCGCCCAACCCGTAGAAGGCCCGCGACCCATGGCAACTCCCGATCGTTTCCCCCTGCCGCAGGTATCCGAGTCCACCCGGAAGCCCGAGTGGTTGAAGGTACGTCTCCCCAGCGGAGATGGGTACGAGCGGGTGAAATCCATCGTGCGCCGCACGAAGCTGGCCACGGTGTGCGAGGAGGCTCGCTGCCCCAACATCGCCGAGTGCTGGGGCGGTGGCACCGCCACGGTGATGCTCATGGGCGAGGTCTGCACCCGCGCCTGCCGCTTCTGCCACGTGAAGGTCGGTGCGCCCCCTCCATTGGATCCCATGGAGCCCATCCACCTGGCCCAGGCCGTCAAGGAGATGGACCTCGAGTACATCGTGGTCACCTCCGTGAACCGCGATGACCGGCCGGATGGCGGCGCCAGCCACTTCGCCTCGGCCATCCGCGAGCTGCGCCAGCACTCGCCCAAGACGGTCGTCGAGGTGCTCATCCCCGACTTCAAGGGCGTGGAGCGCGACCTGACCACCGTGGCCGAGGCCCGCCCGCACGTGGTGGCCCACAACGTCGAGACGGTGGAGCGTCTCACCCCCACCGTGCGTGATCGCCGCGCCACCTACCGCCAGTCGCTCAAGGTGCTCGAGTACCTCAAGCAGCGGCCCGAGAAGCTCTACACGAAGACTTCCGTCATGGTCGGCCTGGGCGAGACCGACGCCGAGCTGGATCAGACCTTCAAGGACCTGCGCGCCGTGGGCGTGGACGTGCTCACGCTCGGCCAGTACCTCCAGCCTTCGCAGTACCACCTGCGCGTGGAGCGCTTCGTCACCCCGCAGCAGTTCGCGGACTACAAGCAGCTCGCCGAGTCCTACGGCTTCCTGTACGTCGCCTCCGGGCCGCTCGTGCGCTCCAGCTACCGCGCCGCCGAGTTCTTCATGAAGGGCCTCATGGAGCGTGAGCGCCTGGGGCTCGCCGGTAACACCTGATCCTTCCCCAACACCCTCACTCCCGAAACGGACCCCCGCGAATGGCGATCTTCGAGTTCAAGCTGCCCGATCTTGGCGAAGGCGTGCAGGAGGGCGAGCTCGTCAAGTGGCACGTCAAGCCCGGCGACAGCGTCAAGCAGGACCAGACGCTCGCCGAGGTGATGACGGACAAGGCCACCGTGACCGTGCCCAGCCCCACGGCCGGCCGTGTCGTGCAGACGCACGGCAACGAAGGTGACATGGCCAAGGTCCACCAGATCCTCGTCACCCTGGAGATCGAGGGTGCCGCCCCGGCCCAGGCCTCGGGTCATGGTGCTCCCGCCGCTCACGGGGCTCCCGCCGCCGCTGCTCCCGCGGCCGCCGCGGCCCAGGCCACCGGTCCGCAGGCCGCCTCCAAGGTGCTGGCCACGCCGCTCACCCGCCGCATGGCCGCCGAGCACGGGCTGAACCTCGCGGAGATCTCCGGCTCCGGTCCCCAGGGCCGCGTGATGAAGGCGGATGTCGTGGCCGCCCTCGAGGGGGGCAGCTCCGCGCGCAATGAGGTGGCTCCCGCCGCCCCCGCCCAGCAGGCCCGTCCGGCCGCGCCCTCCGTGGCCCCGGGCCGTGGTGACGAGCGCATCCCCCTGCGCGGTCTGCGCAAGAAGATCGCCGAGAAGATGGTGCGCTCGAAGTTCACCGCGCCCCACTTCGGCTTCGTCGAGGAGGTCGACTGCACCGAGCTCGTCGCCCTGCGCAAGCGCCTCAACGAGACCCTGGCCAACGCCGGCGAGAAGACCAAGCTGTCCTTCCTGCCCTTCATCATCAAGGCCACGCTCGCGGCGATGAAGAAGTACCCGCACCTCAACGCCAACATGGACGAGGCCGCCCAGGAGCTCGTCGTGCGCGGCGAGTTCAACATCGGCATCGCCGTGGCCACCAACGAGGGCCTTACCGTCCCCGTCATCAAGAACGCGGACCGTCTCAACCTGCGCGAGCTGGCCGAGGAGGTCGTCCGCCTCAGCACCGCCGCGAGGGATCGCAAGCTGAAGATGGAGGAGCTCACTGGCGGCTCCTTCACCATCACCTCGCTGGGACAGACCGGCGGCATCTTCGCCACGCCCATCATCAACCACCCCGAGGTGGCCATCATGGGCATCCACCGCATGCGCAAGCGTCCCGCGGTGGACAGCAACGGCCAGGTCGTCGTGCGCGAGATGATGAACGTCTCCATCTCCGCCGATCACCGCGTCATCGACGGCCAGGTCGCCGCTGACTTCGTGTACGAGGTCATCAAGTACCTGGAGCATCCGGACATGTTGTTCCTGGCCATGGCCTGACGGCCGGGTCGCCCGCCGGGGGCGCGTGCCTCGCTGGGAGCGCTCGCGCACCGCGCTCCCGGCCTTCGAGGAGGTTACGTAGCCCATGGCCGAGAACGTTCGCGACGTCATCCGCGCTGCCCAGGCCGCGGAGCTCGGTGGTGACAAGCCCCGCGCCATCGAGCTGCTCCGGCTCGCCGCCGACCTCTGCCGGCGCTCCGGCAACAAGCCCCGCGCCGAGCAGCTCCTGCGTTACGCCCTCCGGTTGGATCCCTCTCGCAAGGATCTCGAGGAGGAGCTCCGCCAGTTGGATCGCGAGGAGCCGCCGCCTCCTCCTCCTTCTTTGGCTCCCGACGACGACGAAGGTGGGCCCGAGCCCGGCGTGTTCGTCCTCGAGGAGGACTCCTCGTCTTCCCTCCAGGAGGCACTGCGCGAGGCCGAGCTGTCCATGGATCGGCGGACTCGTCCCGTGGCCCTCGCCGCCGAGATGATGCGCTCCGCTGTCAGCAGTGTGCCGGTGTCCGGCAAGGAGGCGGTGCCCCAGGCTCCGGCTGCCGTGGCTCCCGTGGTGAAGGAAGACCCTCACCCCAACCCTCTCCCAAAGGGAGAGGGAGCCGCCGAAGACGAGGGGGCTTTCATCGAGCGGGGGCCTACTCGCGCGGATCCGTCCCTCGATGCCTGGTGCTCCTTCTGCTGCCGGCCTCGCTCCGAGGTGGGTGCGCTCGTCGCCGGTCCCGCGGGGGCGTTCATCTGCTCCGCCTGCATCGGTGAGTCGGGTGCGCTGCTCGGCGGTGTGGCTCCCGTGGCTCCTGCTGCCCGAATTCAGGCTCCGGTTCCCCAGCGGCCCGTCTCCGTCGAGCTGGTGGGGCAGGTGCAGGCCCGTGAGGGACTCGAGCGCGGTCTGGAGGCCGGTGTCCGCCGTGTGCTGCTGCTGGGCCCCGAGGGCTCCGGAAAGAGCACGTGGATGCGGGCACTCGTGGAGCAGGGCAGGGGAGTGCTCGTGACTCCCGACTCGTTCGACCGCGCTCCGGTGGACTCCGTGCTCCTCCTGGAGGACGTGGACCGGCTTTCTCCCGCCGAGCAGGCCTCCTTGATCGCTTTTCTCTCGCGCCACCCCGCGTGTTCCGCGGTGATGACGGCACGGGGTGGTCCGGTGACCTCGGGGCTCTCGCTCCTCTCGGACTCCGGCCGCGTGTCCGTTCCCACCACCGCCGCGCTGTCCGAGGCCGTACGGGGCTCGCTGCCCGTTGTCTTGCTGGAGCAGGTGCAGTGGCTCGTCACGCTCTCCGCTCCAGCCGTCGAGGAGCTGATCGAGATCGCCCGGCGTCAGCTCGTCGCGCGCGGGGACCTTCAGCTTCCCGGCGAGGTGCTCACCGCCCTCGCTACCGAGGCGGCCCGCTCGCCGCGCTCGGGGCATGAGCTGCGCGCCCTCCTGGCCCGCGTGCCTCCCGGCTCCTGGCGCCTGGAGGTGAAGAAGAAGGCGAAGGCGAAGCCGGCCCGCCGTGGCCGGCGGAAGGGATCATCGTGAACACGCTGACGGTGTACCGGCTCGGCCGGGTCGAATACGAGGATGGTCTCCAGCTCATGAAGGTCTTCGGCGAGGCTCGCCGCCAGGGCCTCTGCGGAGACGTCCTGCTCCTGCTCGAGCACCCGCCCGTGCTCACCCTCGGCCGCGCCGCCAAGCGCTTCAACATCGTCGCCAGTGACGAGCGCCTCGCCACCGAGGGCGTGGAGACCTTCGAGACCGACCGCGGAGGCGATGTCACCTACCACGGGCCCGGACAGCTCGTGGGCTACCCCATCTTCCTCCTCCCCGAGGGCCGTCAGGACGTCCGCCGCTACGTGCGCGATGTCGAGCAGTGCGTCATCCGCACCCTCGCCGAGTACGGCATCACCTCCGGCACCATCCCCAAGTGGCCCGGCGTGTGGATCGGCCAGGAGGACTCGCCCGACGCCCGGAAGATCGCCGCCATCGGCGTCCACCTCGCCCGCTGGCTCACCAGTCACGGCTTCGCGCTCAACGTCAACACGCACCTGCCCCACTTCAACCTCATCGTCCCCTGCGGCATCAGCGAGGCCGGTGTCACCTCGCTGCAGAAGGAGCTCGGACACGCCGTGCCCATGGCCGAGGTCGAGGAGAAGATCGCCCGGCACTTCGCCGATGTCTTCGGACTCCAGCGCGCCGAGCCCGCGCCTCTCACGAGCACGGTGTGCGTCACGTTGGTGCGGGGGAAGGGCCCGGAGGCCCGCGTGCTGTTGCTGCGCCGCCGCCCCGAGCGTGGGGGATTCTGGCAGATCGTCACGGGGCGTCTGGAGGCGGGGGAGAAGCCTCGCGAGGCCGCCGCCCGTGAGCTGTTCGAGGAGACCGGGCTGCGCACCGACGTCGTGGACCTGGAGTACCGCCACGCCTTCGCCGTCGGCAGCGTGGTGCCTCCCCGGCTCGTCGAGGAGAACGGGTTCGCCGCGCGATGCACCGCGGATTTCGAGGTGCGGCTCGGCGACGAGCACGATGCCTACGAGTGGGTGGATGTTCCCACCGCGTTGGCTCGGCTCCCGTTCCGCGGGTTGCGTGAGGGCGTGCAGCGCTCCGTCCGGGCGCTCGGGGCGTGACACGGGTTCAGCCCGGGATGCCCGGCACCCTCACCCCGTCCCTCTCCCGGGGGGGAGAGGGGTGAGTGGGGCGAGGGGACTACAGGCTGTGGACCACGGCCTGATTACAGCTTCAGGATCTCCTGCTCCACGGCGGCGATCGTCTCCGGACGGTGCTTGCGCACCTCCTCGACGAACTCGTCCATCGCCGCGTCGTCTCGCGTCGTCTCGTGGTGGAACAGCACCAGCTGCTTCACCTTCGCCGCGTTGGCCGTCTCCACCGCCGACTCCCACGTCGAGTGGCCCCAGCCAATCTTCGCCGAGCCCTTGCGGCCCCGGTACTCATCCTCGGTGTACATCGCGTCGATGATGAGCATGTCCGTGCCCCTCGCGAACTCCACGAGGGCCTCGTCCTTCTCGCACCCGTGCTCCACGTCCGTCGCGTACACCACCGACCGGCCGTCGCACTCCACCCGGTAGCCCAGATTGCCTCCCGGATGGTTCAGGTCCAGCGTACGCACCCGCGCCGGGCCTATCTCCAACTGCTGGCCCGCTTCCAGGTTCTTGTACGTCAGCTGCGCCTTGAAGGTCTCCTCGGCCGTCACCGGGAAATAGGGCTGCACCATCTGTCCCGCCAGCACCTCCTTCACCGAATGGCTGCCTCGCGGCGCGCCATACACCGTGAAGGCGAACTTCGGGATGAAGATGGGCGTGAAGAACGGCAGCCCCTGCAGGTGATCGTAGTGGTAGTGCGAGAGGAAGATCGAGGCACGTGCCGGTCCACCCGCCCTCAACAGCTCCCACCCCAGCTCGCGCACGCCCGTTCCCAGGTCGAAGATGAGCAGCTCGTCTCCGCAGCGCATCTCCACGCAGGGCGTATTGCCCCCGTAGCGCTGCGTCTTCGGCCCCGGTGCAGGGATCGAGCCGCGCACTCCCCAGAAACGTACATGGAACGGGACGCGCGCCTCGGCGGGCGTTCCCTCTCGTTCGTTCTCAGCCAACCTTCGCTTCCGTGTCGTCGTCGTCCTCGGCGAAGAGCTCAATCAGGTGCCCCGTCCGCTCGCGCTTCGTCCTCAGGTAGCCGACGTTATGCGGATTATGCTCCGTACGCGAGGGAATGCGTCGTCGTACGGGAATTCCCTCTTCCACCAGGCCTGCAATTTTCAGGGGATTGTTGGTGATGAGGTCCACCGACCGCACCCCAAGCAGCCTCAACATCTCCGCGGCGATGTCGTAGCTGCGCAGATCGTCCGGGAAACCCAGTTGACGATTGGCCTCGTAGGTGTCCAGGCCCTCGGCCTGCAGGGCGTAGGCCTTGATCTTGTTCCCCAGGCCGATGCCCCGGCCCTCCTGCCTCAGGTAGAGCACCACCCCACACCCGTTCTGGGTGATGAAGTCCAGCGCCCGATCCAGCTGCTCCCGGCAGTCACACTTCAGGCTGCCGAAGACCTCGCTCGTCAGGCACTCGGAGTGCACCCGGACGGGTACCCCCTCCAGCTCCTGCACCTTCCCCACCACCAGCGCCACGTGCTCCCGGCCATTGCGCTTCTCGCGGAAGACGACCGTGCGCAACACGCCCCGGCCCGTGGGGACGTCCGCCTCGGAGAACTTCTCCAGCAGGGACGTGCTCTTGCGGGTCGGAAGAACCTGCGGTGTACGCGACTCGGACATGATGACCCTTTCTCCCGCACAACAGTTGGGGGCACAAGTTGGATGCGAACCCTTGAAGTTCGTTCTTCATGCCCCCCAGGAGAGAGCAACCAATTCCACCCTGTCACCAGTAGAAAGCCTACTGGACGTCCGGGGGAAATGAAGCAGGTGGGTGGCCGAGGCAGCGGAGCGCAGCGCCCCCGACGTCTGGGTGGCCAGGGGCTTGACCCACAGCTCGCCGTCCCTCCAGGTGGACGTCACCCGGACGTAGTGGGCCAGCCCCTCGGGCTTGCGCAGCTCGCCGTCCAGCCGGCCGGACACCCTCGTCGGCTCCACGTCCGGGTGCCCCAGCATGCGGCGCAGCGCCGGGCGGACGAAGAGCTCGAAGGTGACGAGCGAGGAGGTGGGGTTGCCCGGCAGGCCCATGTAGATGGTGCCCCCCTTGCGGCCCACCGCCAGCGGCTTGCCCGGCTTGATGGCCACACGCCAGAAGTCCCGCTCCACCCCCAGCTTCTCCAGGGCCTCGCGCACGAAGTCGTGCTCGCCCACGGACATGCCCGCGCTCGTCAGCACCAGATCGTACCCCTGGGTGGCGGCCAGGTGCTGGGACACGTCCTCCAGCGTGTCCCGGGCGATGCCCAGCACCGAGGGCACTCCGCCCGCGCGCAGCACCGCCAGCGAGAGCGCCGGGGCGTTGGCGTCCACGATGCGGCCCTCGGCGGGCGCGTCCGCCCGGCACAGCTCGTCCCCGGTGGAGAGGATGGCCACCCGCGGCCGGCGCGGCACCGGCGCCATCAGCATCCCCTGGCCCACCAGCAGCCCCAGCTCCGGAATCCCCAGCGGCGTGCCCCGGGGCAGCAGGACCTCTCCCTCCCGCGCGTCCTCACCCCTCGGACGCACGAAGTGGCCCGGCCCCACCGCCTCGAGGATGTCCACCGCCTCCCCCCCGGGTGCCAGCTGCGTCCGCTCGCGCATCACCACCGCGTCCGCTCCCGGCGGCAGCGGAGCCCCCGTCATGATCCGCGCGCAGGTGCCCGGCTGGACTTCCCTCCGGGGCGTCTGGCCGGCGTAGATCGTCTCCTTCACCTGGAGGCGGACGGGCAGGGGAGCCGAGAGATCGGCGCTGCGCACCGCGAACCCGTCCATGGCCGAGTTGTCCCAGGGCGGCAGGGTCCGCTGGGCGCGCACGTCCTCGGCCAGGGCGCGCCCCAGCGCCTCCTCCAGCCGGACCCACTCGGGGGGCAGCGGGGAGACCAGGGCGAGGGTGCGGGCTCGGGCATCCTCCACGGGCAGCAGCGCGGCATCTTCCTTCATGGGTCGGGCATCCTCGGGGTGATCTCCCAGGGCTGATCCACTTTGTCCCGGGAGCGCGAAACATACGTGTAGCGATTGGCTGTTTTTGGGATCAAAGTCCCTAGGAAATTCAAGACTTTGTTTGACAGTCCCAGTGATCATCGTTACAAGCGCTGGTGATCGCATGGCCCGCGTCCGGGCGGGGGCCGATGTGCCAACCCGTTGAATAGACACGGGAATTCAAGGAGACAGCGTCGATGGCCAAGCCCAGGTCCGGGGCCAAGAAGGCGACTCCCGCTGCGAAGAAGGTCAAGTCGACGAAGCCGGGTGTGCTCAAGAGCGCCTCCAAGAGCGTGGCCAAGGCAGCCGCGAAGTTGGTGACGAAGGCGACCGGTAGCGCGAAGCAGCAGGAAACGAAGGCCGCACCCGCCGCCGCGAAGAAGACCGCCGCGAAGGCAGCCACCAAAGTGAAGGAAGTCGCCGCGAAGGCGGCCGCCAAGGTGAAGGAAGTCGTGGCGCCCAAGGGCAAGGAGAAGGAGCCCGCGCCCAAGGCGAAGGAAGCCGCCGCGCCCAAGGCGAAGGAAGCCGCCGCGCCCAAGGGCAAGGAGGCAGCGCCCAAGGGCAAGGGCCGCGAGGTTCCGGTGACGCCGCCGGCGGCCGAGAAGCCGCGTCCGCGCGCCACCAAGCTGCCGCCCCTGGCCGAGCCGCTCAACAAGCGCGACCTGGAGCAGTTGCTCACCGCCGGCGCAGGCCGTGGCGTGGTGGGCGAGGGCAGCCTCAAGGGCCGTCTGACGGTGATCGACGGGCTTCCCAACCTGGTGGTCGTGGGCCGCGACAAGCGCGAGCTGACCTTCATCCTCCAGGGGCCGGATCAGGAAGTGCTGCCGGCCTACCTGGATCACAAGGTGTCCGTCAGCGGACTCATCAAGAAGACCACCAACTACGGCGGCACGGTGGACGTGCGGAAGTTCTCCGCCAAGAAGCCCGAGGTGGAGGAGCCCACCCCGGAGCCCACGGAGACGGAGGTCCGGCTGCGCTACCTCTCCCCCGGAGAGGTGTCCCAGGTGATCTCCGCCGGCATGGGCGCGGGCATGAAGGGTTTCGCCGCGCTGCGCGGCAACCTGGAGATGACCGGCGACGAGTTCGTGCTGGTGGTGTCCAACGGCGGCACCCGCCAGCAGGTGTCCTACATCCTCGAGGGCAAGGGCGCCAAGGGGCTGCGCAAGTTCCTGGGCCACACCCTGTCCGTCACCGGCGTGGTGGACAAGTCCTCTGGCTGGGGTGGCCGCATCGACGTGGAGAACGTGGAGCCGCGTCCCTCGGACACCCGTCCCATCTCCCGCGAGGGCCTGGATTCCGTCCACGTGGAGGGCGAGCAGTCGACCGCCATCGACGTGAGGCTCAACCACGCCTTCACCGTGCGGCTCCCGGAGCAGCCGGGCTTCACCTGGGCCATCGAGCCCACGGCGGCCAAGCGCGTGGGCCTGAGGGAGGCCAATTTCGAGCCCGTCTCGGATGGGCCCGCCACCCGCGAGTTCTTCTTCACCCCTCGCAACCCCGGTTCCTCCGAGGTCGAGTTCTTCCTCGCCAAGGCCTTCAATCCCGGTCAGGTGGAGCGCTCGTTCAAGCTCACCGTGAACGTCAAGCCCTGAGGGCCTGTCTGGCACTGCCCATCCACGCGTCATCGTCCTTCCGCCCGGGGGTCCCAAGTGGGACCCGCCGGGCTTACTTTTTTCAGGGCCGCCCGCTGGGCTTCCTGATTCGGGACCTCTCGTGACCGATCTTCCTCGTGACGTGAAGCGACACCTGGCCGAGTCCAAGCAACCACTCGGCATCAAGGAGCTGTTGAAGCTCACCCATCTCCACCCCGGTCAGCAGACCCAGCTCAAGCGCACCCTCCGGGACATGGTGCGCAGCGGCGAGTTGCTCAAGGAGGGCAAGCGCTTCCGCCTGCGGGGCGAGCGGCCAGCTTCACCTGGAGGCGATGGGGACGGCCGGGCGCAACCGCCCCATGTCCGGCGCGGGCGCGAGGAGCAGGGGCCCGGTGGTTGGCGGGGCCGCGCTCCAGAGGAGCGGGGTCCGGAGGCCGGGCGACAGGAGAGGCGCGACGACCGCCGGCCCGGTGGCCCCCGCGAGGAGGGCCGCTCCGAGCTGGATCCGCGCTTCGCGCCCCGGGGGCGGTTCTCCAAGGAGGGCACGCCCGAGCCTCGGGGCCGCTTCGTGCGCGAGGGCCGCATGGAGCCCCAGAATCGCTTCGCCCGGGACGAGCGCGGTGGGCCTCCGCCGCGCGGTCCGTCGGAGCAGCGGGGACCCGCGCCCGGCGGCCGTTTCGCCCGGGATGAGCGTGGCGGGCCCGGCCAGCGCGGTGGCCGTTTCGAGCCCCGGAGTGGTGGCTCCGGTCCCCAGCGCGGTGGTTCCGGTCCCCAGCGTGGTGGCTACGGTTCGCAGCAGCGGCCCGGCGGTGGACGCTTCGAGAAGCAGGGCCGTTTCGAGCCCCGGGGCCGCTTCGCCCGGGACGAGCGCGGTGGGCCCGGCCAGCGCGGTGGCCGCTTCGAGCAGGATCGCCGTCAGGAGACCTCCACCATCGAGGGCATCCTCCACGTGCATCGGGATGGCTACGGCTTCGTCCACCCCAGCTCGGGCGAGGGGGACAACATCTTCCTGCCGCCGCAGGAGGCCGCGCGGGCGCTCGACAATGACCGGGTGATCGTCGAGGCCTGGGGCCGTCCCGGACGCATGGAGGGCCGCCTGCTGCAGGTGGTCGGCCGTACCCGGCAGCTCGCCGTGGGCACCTACGTGGAGCACGGCAAGCGCCAGGCCTTCGTCATCCCCTACGACAAGAACCTCCAGACGCAGGGCCAGATCCGCGTCCCGCCCACCCAGATGGCGCGGGACGGCGACGTGGTGAAGGTGCGGCTCGGCATCGGCGCGGAGCTGCTGGAGCCGGGCGAGGGCCTCTATGGCGAGGTCGCCGGCTCCATCGGCAAGCCTGGAGACCCGAGCAACGAGGTGCTCTCCATCGCCTACTCGCAGGGCTTCTCCGACGAGTTCCCTCCCGAGGTCATGGACGAGGCGGACCGCATCCGCCCCGTGGTGAGCGAGGAAGAGGCCCGCGGGGAGGAGCGGCGCGATCTGCGGCAGATGCCGCTCGTCACCATCGACGGAGAGGATGCCCGTGACTTCGACGACGCCGTCTACTGCGAGCCCCATTCCGGGGGCTGGCGGCTCGTGGTGGCCATCGCCGACGTGACGCACTACGTGCGCGAGGGCACCGCGCTCGACGCCGAGGCCCTGCGCCGCGCCACCTCCGTCTACCTGCCGGACCGCGTGCTGCCCATGCTCCCCGAGCGCCTCAGCAACGGCATCTGCTCGCTGCGTCCCGACGAGGACCGGCTGTGCATGGTGGCCGACATGGTGCTCGATTCGCGCGGGCACCTCGTCTCCAGTGAGATCTACCCGGGCGTCATGCGCAGCCACGCCCGCTGCACCTACAACGAGGTGCAGGACGTGCTGGACGGCAAGGACGTCCCCCACCGCAACGCCTTCAAGCCCCACTTCGAGCGGCTCATGGAGCTGGCCCGGGTGTTGATGCGCATGCGCAAGGAGCGCGGCGCCATCGACTTCAACCTGCCCGAGCACAAGGTGATGATGGGCGAGGACGGCATGCCCTCGCGCATGGAGCGCCGCGAGCGCAAGGACAGCCACCGCCTCATCGAGGAGTGCATGCTCGCCGCCAACGAGGCGGTGGCGAAGTTCTTCGCCGACCTGGGCCTGCCCAGCGTCTACCGCTACCACGGTGAGCCCGACGAGGAGAAGCTGGCCGTCTTCGCCCAGCTCGCCCAGGCCTACGGCTTCCGCCTCCAGGCCGAGGAGATCTCCCCCCAGAAGCTCAATGCCTTCATGGCCCAGCTGCAGGGCCACCCCGAGGAGCGCGCCCTCAATCAGCTCCTGCTGCGCTCGATGATGCAGGCCGTCTACACGGCCTCCGACATCGGCCACTACGGCCTGGCCGCCGAGTACTACCTGCACTTCACCTCGCCCATCCGCCGCTACCCGGACCTGCTCGTCCACCGGCTGCTCAAGGCGCACTGGGCCCGCGGTGGACAGGAGCGCTCTCCGGCACAGCTCGAGCGCGAGGAGCAGCGGCTGGAGGACATGTCCTCGCAGAGCTCCGAGCGCGAGCGCGCCGCCATGCAGGTGGAGCGCGAGGTCGTCTCCTTCTACGCGGCCCTGATGATGAAGGACCGCCTGGGCGAGGAGTTCGATGCCACCGTCGCCGGGCTCGTCGAGTTCGGCTTCTTCGTGGAGCTCGACGAGGTGCACGTGGAGGGGCTCGTCCGCGCCGATTCGCTCGGCTTCGGCACGCGCTTCGACAAGAACCTGCACTCCTTCACGCTGCCGGGCGGCTTCCGGGTGCGCGTGGGACAGAAGGCCCGGGTGCGGCTCGTCAACGTGAACCTGGCCCTGCGGCGCATCGAGTTCGAGGCCCTCGAGGTCGCTGGCCGGGCCGTGCAGGCCCTCCAGCAGGCGGGCAGGGAGGAGTTCGAGGCGCAGCGGGAGCAGGGCCGGCAGGAGCGCAAGAAGGCCCGGCGTGCCGAGCGCGAGCGGGCCCGGGAAGAGCGGTGGGGCCCTCGCCCCGAGCGCGCCGAGCTCTCGATGGCCGAGGCCGAGGCACTGCGCAAACGGGAGGCCGAGGAG
The DNA here is from genome assembly GCF_001896145.1 of Archangium sp. Cb G35. NCBI lineage: Bacteria > Pseudomonadati > Myxococcota > Myxococcia > Myxococcales > Archangiaceae > Archangium > Archangium sp. Cb G35. Next base: position 349,296 of record NZ_MPOI01000007.1, on the reverse strand, counting down.
GCCGCCGCGGCGCTGGCTCCGGCCGTCCAGGGCGAGACCGCGCGGGTGGCTCCTCCCACCGTGGAGCGGCAGACCGAGTCCGTGGAGATCGTGGAGCGTTTCACTCCGACGGCGCCCGCGGGCTTCGATCGCGTCCGGGCCCTGGCCGCCCTGGATGCGCGCGAAGGGACAGAAGAGGCCGCGCCGGCCCCCACGGAGAAGCCCTCGCGTGAGAAGAAGGCCGCTGCTGGAGCCGCGAAGAAGAAGACGGCTGCCCGCCCCGCCGTGAAGAAGGCCGCGGAGGGTGGGGCAGGGGCGAAGAAGAAGGTCACGGCCGCGAAGAAGGCTCCCGCCGCCGCGAAGAAAGCGCCTGCCGCGAAGAAGGCTCCCGCCGTGAAGAAGGCCGCGGCGGCGAAGAAGGCTCCCGCCGCGAAGAAGGCCGCCGCGAAGAAGACGGCTCGGGCTCCGGCCGCGAAGAAGGCGCCTGCCTCGAAGAAGCAGGCCCCGGCCGTGAAGGCCCGTGCCGCGTCGAAGGCCCGCCCCGCCGGTGGAGCCAAGGCGAAGGGCGCGGCGAAGAAGACCGCTTCCTCGCGCAAGGCGAAGAAGTAGCAGGCGCGGCGAGCGATCCAGGACGGTGGGGCCCACCCGGGGCTCCATCGTCCCAGCGCGTCCGCATGCGGCCAGGCGGGCGGAGGAGACGTCGAGTCCCCTGGGAGCGGGCCGGACGACCCATGCTTCCGGTCCGGGGGAGGGTCCCCACCTTCCAGCCAGGAGGCGCCCATGGACCTGAAGAGCCTCGCCTGGATCGCGTTCGCGCTGTTCATCGCCACCTAGCGGCTCCCGGAGCGCCGGATGCAGAGGGTGAAACGGCTCCTCCTCGCCTTGCTTCCGCTCGCCCTGCTGGGAGCCGCGGGTTACGTCCTGCACCGCGAGCTGTCGCACTTCCACCGCGGCGACGTGGCGGTGGGGCTCGCGTCCATTTCCACCGGCCACATCCTGCTGGCCCTGGCGCTCACGGCGGTGAACTACTTCGCCCTCACGCTGTATGACGTGCTGGCGATGGGTCACGTGGGGCGGAAGCTCCCGTATGCACGCGTGGGCTTCACCTCCTTCGTTGGCTACGCGTTCGGACACAACCTCGGCCTGTCCTTCCTCAGCGGAGGCTCGGTGCGCTACCGGCTGTACTCCGCGTGGGGGCTCACCGCGCTGGATGTGGCGCAGGTGGCCACCTTCAATGCGCTCACCTTCTGGGTGGGCCTGGCGGCGGTGACGGGGACGTCGCTGCTGGTGGAGGGAGGCGGCGGAGTGCTGCCGCTGGCGCCGGGACTGGCGCGTGCCCTGGGCGCGGGGCTGTGGGTGCTGCTCCTGGGCTACTTCGTGGCCTGCGCGCTCGTCCGGAAGCCGCTGCGCGTGCGCGGGCTGGAGCTGTCATTGCCGGCGTTCCGGCGTGCCCTGGGACAGCTCGCCGTGTCGTGCGCGGACTGGATGCTGGCGGCGTCGGTGCTGTGGGTGTTGCTGCCGCCGGGCTCCGGGGTGTCCCTGCCGTCCATCGTGGCGCTCTTCGCGCTGGCCCAGTTGGCGGGCATCGCCAGCCAGGTGCCCGCGGGCCTCGGAGTCTTCGAGACGGTGATGCTGGCCGCGCTGTCTCCCCATGTGTCATCCGCGCACCTCGTAGGGGTGCTGCTGGTCTATCGCATCGTCTATTACCTGGTGCCCTTCTCCGTGGCGGCGCTGATGCTCGCGGGCAACGAGCTGCTTCAGCGCCGCCAGCACCTGACGCGGCTGGCGAAGGTGGTGCACACCTCGTTCTCACCGGTGGTGCCGTGGGTGGCTTCCGCCGGGGCCTTCATCGCGGGCACGGTGCTGCTGTTCTCCGGCGCCACGCCCACCGTGTCCGAGCGTATGACCGTGCTGCGCCACCTGGTGCCGCTGCCTCTGCTGGAGGTGTCCCACTTCCTGGGCAGCCTGGCCGGCATCTCGTTGCTGCTGCTGGCGCGCGGCCTCCAGCGGCGGCTGGATGGGGCGTATGTGCTGACGCAGGTCCTGCTCGTGGCCGGTGCGGTGTTCTCCGTGGTGAAGGGCGTGGACTACGAGGAGGCGGCGCTGCTGCTGGTGCTGGCGGTGGCGCTGGCGCCCTTCCATCGGCAGTTCTACCGGCATACCTCGCTGCTCGCGGAGGCCTTCAGTCCGGGGTGGTTGCTGGCCACGGTGGCGGTGGTGGGCGTCTCGGTCTGGTTGGGTTTCTTCTCGTACCGGCACGTCGCCTACAGCCAGGAGCTGTGGTGGCAGTTCACCTTCGGCGGGGATGCGCCGCGCTTCCTGCGCGCCACGGTGGGAGTGCTGGGGCTGGTGCTGGTGTCCGGCATGGGGATGTTGCTGAAGCCGGCCAGAGTCCGCACGCATCCGCCCACTCCCGAGGAGCTGACGCGGGTGCGCCCACTGGTGACGCACTCGCCCGAGTCCAGTGCGTATCTGGCCCTGGTGGGCGACAAGCCGCTGTTGTTCAACGAGTCGGGCACGGCCTTCCTCATGTACAGCGTCTCCGGCCGCAGCTGGGTGTGCATGGGAGACCCCGTGGGCCCGCCCGAGGACGCCACGGAGCTGGCGTGGCGCTTCCTCGAGCTGGCGGATCGGCACCACGGCCAGGCGTGCTTCTACCAGGTGGGTCCTGGTGCGCTGCCGCGCTACCTGGACCTGGGGCTGACCCTGCTCAAGCTGGGCGAGGAGGCCACGGTGCCGCTCGCGGACTTCAGCCTGGAGGGGCCGGCGCGCAAGTCCCTGCGCCAGAGCGTGCACAAGCTGGAGCGCGAGGGCTACGTCTTCGAGGTACTGCCTCCCCAGGCGGTGCCGGAGCTGCTGCCCCAGCTGAGGGCCATTTCGGATGCGTGGCTGGAGGAGAAGCACACGCGGGAGAAGGGCTTCAGCCTGGGCTACTTCGCACCGCGCTATCTGGCGGAAGGGCCGCTGGCGGTCGTCCGCCACGAGGGGAGGCTGGTGGGGTTCGCCAACATGTGGGCTCCCGAGGTGAAGGAGGAGCTGAGCGTGGATCTCATGCGCTACCAGCCGGGCAGCCCACATGGGGTGATGGACTTTCTCTTCGCCTCGCTCATGCAGTGGGGGCGCGAGCAGGGCTTCCGCCGCTTCAACCTGGGCATGGCGCCCTTCAGCGGTTTCGAGCAGCGCGGTCTCGCGCCCGTGTGGAACCGGTTGGGAGCGCTCCTCTTCCGGCACGGCGAGCACTTCTACAACTTCCAGGGGCTGCGCCAGTACAAGGACAAGTTCCGTCCGGTCTGGACTCCGCGTTACCTGGCGTCTCCCGGTGGGCTGGCGTTGCCGGGTGTGCTCACGGGTGTGGCCTCGCTGGTGTCCCGGGGTCTTGGTGGAGTGGTTGCACGGTGAGGAAGCGGGGGGCTGGATTTCCTTTGCCCCATCCCTCTTCGGTATCCTGCTCGAAGGCCCCCGTGAGCAGAAGCCCTGGGCCGGGCCGGGGGGGTCTCTTCTCGTATGTTGCACATTCGCGGCTACACACTCCGTGCGGCCATCAAGGCCACCGGGTCGAACCTGCTGTTCCACGCGGTGCGCGACACCGATGGTCTGCCCCTCATCCTCAAGACGCCCACGGCCTCCTCCCCAGGTGCTCGCGAGAGCGAGCGCTACCAGCGGGAGTTCTCCATCCTCCAGCGTCTGCGGGACGTGGGGGGCGTCACCCGTCCTCACGCTTGTGAGCGGATCCACGAGCGTCCGGTGCTCCTGCTCGAGGCCATGGAAGGCACCGCCCTGTCCGAGCTCTCCGGCACGCCGCTCGAGCCCGCGCGCGTCCTGAAGCTGGCCATCTCCCTGGCCTCGACCCTGGCGGAGCTGCACCGGCGCGGTGTCATCCACAAGGACATCAAGCCCTCCAACATCATCCTCATGCCCTCGGGGGAGGCGTGCCTGATCGACTTCGGCACCGCCACCCTCCACCTCGTCGAGCATGTGGAGGCGGCTCCCGCCCCCCTGCTCGAAGGCACGCTGGCCTACATGTCCCCGGAGCAGACGGGGCGCATGAACCGCTCGGTGGATTACCGCACCGACTTCTATTCACTGGGAGTCACGCTCTACGAGCTGCTCACGGGCAGCCGTCCCTTCCATGGGCGGGATGCGCTCGAGTGGTTCCACGCCCATCTGGCCCTGGTTCCCCAGTCACCGCTGGAGCGCGTCCCGGGCCTGCCTCCGGCCCTGTCCGCCATCGTGATGAAGCTGTTGGCCAAGGTGGCCGAGGAGCGCTACCAGAGCGCCGATGGACTGAAGGCCGACCTCGAGCGGTGCCAGGAGGGCCTGCTCCGGGGCGCGCACGAGGACTTCCTGCTCGGGGTGCACGACTTCCCCAGCCGCTTCCAACTGCCGCAGCGGCTCTATGGACGGGCCTCGCACGCCGCGGCCCTGCTCCAGGGCTTCGAGCGGGTGGCCCGGGGCGGCCGGCCCGAGCTCATGCTGGTGCGTGGCTACTCCGGCATCGGCAAGTCCTCGGTGGTGCACGAGCTGCACAAGCCGGTGGTGCAACGGCGCGGCTTCTTCCTGAGTGGGAAGTTCGATCAGTTTCAACAGGACATCCCCTACGCCACCCTGGCGCAGGCCATCCGCGGGCTGACGCAGCAACTGCTGTCGGGCACCGACGCGGAGCTGGAGAGGTGGCGCGAGCGTCTCGAGAAGGCTTGGGGCGGAGAGGGTCAGCTCCTCGTGGACGTGGTGCCCCAGCTCGAGCTCATCGCGGGCCGGCAGCCGGCGGTGCTGGAGGTGCCCGCCTCCGAGGCGCAGCACCGCTTCCACCGGGTGTTCCGCGAGTTCCTCGGCGTGTTCGCCACCCCGGAGCATCCGCTGGTCCTCTTCCTGGATGATCTTCAGTGGGCGGATGGGGCCAGCCTGCGGCTCATCAAACACCTGCTCACCCACCCGGAGACGCCGCCGCTGCTGCTCATCGGGGCCTACCGCGACAACGAGGTCAGCCCCTCGCACCCCCTGGTGTGCCTGCTGGAGGAGCTTCGCAAGGCCGGCGCGCAGCTCGCGGAGCTCCAGCTCGAGCCGCTGCGCATGGAGGAGCTCCAGCAGCTCGTCGCCGATACACTGCCCGGGGCGGACTCGGGGCTCGTCCAGCCGCTCTCGGGGCTCGTCCAGGAGAAGACCGGGGGCAATCCCTTCTTCATCCTGCAGTTCATGCGGACGCTCCACCAGGATGGCCTGCTGGCGCGCACGCCCCAGGGCACGTGGCGCTGGGATGCGGAGGGCGTCCGGGCGAAGGGCTACTCGGACAACGTGGTCGGGTTCATGGTGGGCAAGCTGCGTCAGCTCCCCATGGTGACCCAGCACCTGCTGCGTCTGGCGGCGTGCGTGGGGAACACCTTCTCCGCCGGAATGCTCACCATCATCTCCGACCAGTCCGAGCCCGGCTCGGTGGAACGGAGCCTGGAGCCCGCGTTCCAGGAGGGCTTGCTGGTGCGCGGCGGCCCGGAGCAGTACCGGTTCCTCCATGATCGCATCCAGCAGGCGGCCCATGCCCTCATCCCCGAGCAGGAGCGCAAGGCCGTCCACCTGCGCATCGGCCGGCTGATGCTGGCGAGCCTGTCCCCGCAGCAGGTGCACGAGAAGATCTTCGACGTGGTGAGGCAGCTCAACGACGGGGCGGAGCTGATCCACGAGCCCGAGGAGCGCCGCCGCGCCGCGCGGCTGAACGCCGAGGCGGGTGGAAAGGCCCGGAACTCGACCGCGTTCCGCTCGGCCGCCACCTACTTCGCCGCGGCCTTCCAGCACCTGTCAGAGGAACCGTGGGCGCTGGATGCCAGACTGGCCTTCGAGGTCCGGCTCGCCCAGGCGGGTTGCGAGTTCATGAGCGGCAACGCCGCCGAGGCCCGCCAGCTGGTGGAGGCGCTCCTTCCCCGGGCACGCACCTTCCCGGAGCTGGCGGGTGTCTGCCGGCTGAAGAGTGAGTTGCACCTCATCTCCAATGAGCACCTGGAGGCCGTCACCTGCCTGCTGGAGTGCCTGGAGCGGATGGGCATGCCGATGCCGGCCTTCCCCGCCTGGGAGGAAGTGGAGACGGCCAACGCCGAGGTGTGGGCCTTGCTGGGGGAGCGGCCCATCGCGAGCCTCATCGAGCTGCCCCTGGTGAACGATCCGGACATGGAGGCGATGATGAACGTCCTCGGCGCCCTGTTCGCGCCGGCGTTCTTCCTGAGCCCCTCGCTGCTCATCCTCCATCTCAGCCGGATGGTCTCGCTGAGTCTGCGCCACGGCCACACCCCCGCGTCCGTCCATGGGTACTCCTGGTACGGGGCCATGGTGGGTCACTCCTTCAAGCGGTACCAGGAGGGTCAGGCCTTCTGCCAGCTCGCCCATGCGCTCGTGGAGCGTTACGAACTGACGGCCCTTCGCGGCAAGGCGCTTCACACCCTGCAGCTGGCCAACTGCTGGACCGAGCCGCTCTCCCTCTCGCTCGAGCTGGCCCAGAGGGCCTTTCAGCACGCGCTCCAGGCCAGTGACATCCACATCGCCTGCTTCTCCGCCTGTCACCTCGTCACCAACCGCCTCACCTTGGGGCTCCCCCTGGACGAGGTCTACCAGGAGTCGATCGCCCGCCTGGACTTCGTGAGCAAGGCGGGCTTCGTGGGCGTGAGGGATGTGATCCACTTCACGCAGCGCTACGTGCAGCAGCTGCGCGGGCTCACGCCCTCGTTCGACTCGCTGAGCGGGGAGGGTTTCGACGAGGAGAGCTTCGAGGCCGAGCTGCCCTCCAACCAGAGCACCACGCGGTTCTGGTACTGGCTCACCCAGGCGCAGTCGCGCTTCCTGCGCGGTGCGTACCCGGAGGCCCTCGAGGCCGTGGAGAGGTCGTTCGAGCTGCGCTGGGCCTGCCTGGGTCTGCTCCCGAGCCTGGAGCTGCACTTCTTCCGCGCGCTGAGCCTCGCCGCCTGCCACGGGGGAATGGCTCCCGAGCAGCAGCGGCGGGCCCTCGAGGACATTCGCGTTCACCAGCGGCAGCTCGCGGAGTGGGCGGAGCATTGCCCCTCGACCTTCCGCGGTCCCGAGCGCCTGGTCTCGGCGGAGCTGGCCCGGCTCTCCGGTCAGGAGGGGGAGGCCCTCCGTGCCTACGAGCAGGCCCACCAGTCCGCCCGCGAGCATGGTTTCGTCCAGAACGCGGCCCTGGCGTGTGAGCTGGCCGCGCGCTTCTGGCGGGAGCGCGAGGTTCCCACCCTCGCCGAGGCCTATGCCCGCAAGGCCCGGGACGCCTACGTGCGTTGGGGGGCGAACGGGAAGGTCCAGCACCTGGACATCGAGTGGCCGCTGTTGGCCTCCGCCGGGCACTCCGAGGGGACCGACACGGATACGACCTCGACTCAGCTCGATGTCCTCACCCTGGTGAAGGCCCAGCAGGCCATCTCCGGGGAGATCGTCCTCGAGCGGATGGCCACCACGCTGCTGCGCGTCGCCATCGAGAACGCCGGAGCCCAGCGCGGTGCCCTGTTGCTGCCGCGCGGTGACACGCTCCAGGTCGTGGCGCTCGCGGGGACCACCTCCGAGGACTCCACCGAGGACGCGGACGAGCCACGCCTGCCCTGGTCCCTCATCTCCTACGTCAAGCGGACGCGGGAACACGTGCTCATCGGCGATGCCTCCCAGCCGCACCCGTTCGCGGCCGACTCCTGGCTCGCGCGCGGCCAGGCCCGCTCGGTGCTCTGTCTGCCGTTGCTGCGCCAGGAGGAGTTCCGCGGCGTGTTGTACCTGGAGAACGACCTCGCCCCCGACGCCTTCACGCCGGCCCGCCTCTCCCTGCTCGACCACCTCGCCTCCCAGGCCGCCATCTCCGTGGAGAACGCGCGGCTGTACGCCGATGTCCAGCGCGCCGAGACCGCCCTGCGACGCGCCAATGACGAGCTGGAGAAGCGGGTGGAGGAGCGTACCTGGGAGCTCAAGCAGGCCCAGTCCCGCCTGCTGGAGACGGCCCGCATCGCCGGCATGGCCGAGGTGGCCGCCAACGTGCTCCACAACGTGGGCAACGTCCTCACCAGCGCCGTCATCAACCATCAGGTGCTGCGCCAGACGGTGGACACCTCACGCGTGGGGCGGTTGAAGCAGGCCACCACCCTGCTCGCCGAGCACCGTCATGCGCTGGCGGACTTCCTCTCCCGGCATCCGCGGGGCATGCAGTTGCTGGACTACCTCTCCGTGCTCGCCGACGAGCTGCTGCGCGAGCAGACCACGCTGCGCGAGGGCATGGATTCGATGGGCATGCACATCGAGCACATCCGGGCCATCGTGCAGATCCAGCAGAACTACGCTGGCAGCACCCTCCTCACCGAGGAGTGTGAGCTCTCGGGGCTCGTCCAGGATGCCCTGCGCATCTTCATGCCCGCGCTCCAGCGCCATGGCGTCACCGTCACCCAGGAGCTCGCCGCGCTTCCTCCGGTGCGGGTGGACAAACACAAGGTGTTGCAGATCCTCATCAACCTCATCAGCAACGCCAAGAGGGCCGTGAAGATGCTCCCGGAGGGACAGCGCCACGTGCACCTTCGGCTCGAGGCCGTGGGCCGCATGGCGCGCATCCTGGTGGTGGACAATGGCGTGGGCATCGCCCCGGAGAATCGCGCGCGGCTGTTCTCCCAGGGATTCACCACGCGCGAGGGGGGCCATGGGCTGGGCCTGCACTCCAGCGCCCTGGCCGCGAGGGCCCTGGGCGGAAGCCTCTCCCTGGAGAGCGAGGGGCTGGGTCAGGGCGCCACCGCCATCTTCGAGCTGCCGCTCGATGGGGGAGGGGAGGCGCTGGACTGAGAGGCCTCAGGCCCTCAGCGCCACCACCGTCACGCCGTCTCCGCCCTCGTGGTTCTCTCCCGGGCGGAACATGCGGATGTACGGCGATGCCGCCAGGTAGTCGCGGATGGCCTGCCGCAGTGCTCCCGTGCCGTGTCCGTGGATGATCAGCGCCGCCTCCTCGCCGCTCCTCATCCCCCGGTCCAGGAACGACTCCACCTCCGACAGCGCGTCCTCGGCCCTCATGCCGCGAATGTCGCAGCGGTAGTTCGTCGCCTCCACCGCCTCCGGCGCCGCCGCCTTCGCCCTCGCCAGGTGCTGATCCTGCTTGTTGCGCTCCGGGAACTTCGACTCCTTCGGCTTCGGCGCTCTCGAGCCCGACAGCTCCGACACCGGCACGCGCATCTTGATGATGCCCGCCGCCACCAGCACCTGATCCCCGTGCACCTCCAGGATCTCCACGTCCTTGTTCAATCCCGAGTGCCGCACCCGCGCTCCCACCCTCAGCTCCGCCGGCGGTGGCGCCTCCACCTGGAACAGCTCCGCCCTCGCCGCCCTCGCCCGCTGGTTCGCCTCCTCCGCCCGCTGCAACAGCTGCGCCCTCGCGTCCGCCGCCGCCTTCTCGTTGGACTGCGCCCGCAGCGTCTTCAGCAGCTCCTGCACCTCGGTTGCCGCCTGGTCGCTCGCCGCCGCCACTTCCTCGTTGAAGCGCATCAGCCGCGCCTTGCGCTCGCGCTCGAACTGCTGCTTCTGCTCCTCCAACTGCGCGCGCAGCCGCTCGGCCTCCTCCGCCGCCACCTTCGCCCGGTCCAGCTCGTCCTGCAGCTTGCGCCGGTCGTCCTCCGCCGCCGCCAAAGCCTTCGCCAGCGCTCCTCCCGCGTTCATCGCGAGATCCCGGGCGCGCGTGCAGATGTGCTCCGGCAGCCCCATCCGCGACGCCACCTCGATGGCCGACGACGCACCCGCAGCGCCCAGCTGCAGCTTGTACGTGGGCGCCATCTTCTTCGCGTCGAAGCCCACCCGCGCGTTGAGGAAGCGCGGATCCAGGTGCGCCAGCGCCTTGAGCTCCTCCAGGTGCGTGGTCACCAGCACCACCGCCCCCTTCGTCAGCAGCTCCTCCAGCACCGCGATGGCGATGGCCGCGCCCTCGCGGGGATCCGTGTCCGCGGCGATCTCGTCGATCAGCACCAGCGAGTTCTTGTTCACCGACAGCGCGATGTCGCGCAGCATCACCACGTGCGCGCTGAAGGTGGACAGGCCCTGAGACAGGTCCTGCGCGTCACCCACCGTCGAGTGCACCGAGCGGTAGAGCGGCATCTTCGAGCCCTCGCCCGCCGGAATCGGCAGGCCCGCCCGCAGCATCAACGCGCACAGGCCCACCGCCGTCAGCGTCACCGTCTTGCCGCCCGCGTTCGGACCGGACACCACCAGCGCCCGCGCCTGTCCCTTCATCTCCACGTCGTTGGGCACCACCTCGGTGTCCCGCAGCACCAGCCTCGGGTGCCGCAGCCGCAGCAGCGACAGATCCTCCACCCCGGAGAACTCGGGCGTGTGGGCCCGCAGGTCTCCCGCCAGCACCGCCGCCGCCTCCACCTCGTCCAGCTCCGCCACCGCCGCGATGCCCTCGAGCACCTTCGCCGACTCGCGTCCCAGCTGGTTCGTCAGCTCCTGGAGGATGCGCCGCTCCTCCTCCGTCACCACCGACTGGGCAATGGCCAGATCGTTGCCCATGCCCACCAGACCCTCGGGCTCCACGAACAGCGTCTGCCCCGTCTGGCTCGCGTTGTGGACGATGCCCGGCACCTCGCCCCGGTAGTTGGACACCACCGGCACCACGTACCGGCCATTGCGGATGGTGTAGTAGTTCTCCCGCAGCTTCGGCAGGAAGCTCTCGTCGTGGAGCTTCTCCTCCAGCCAGCCCTTGATGCGCCGGTGCAGGCCGCGCACGCGATCCCGCGCCTCGCGCAGCTCCGGGCTCGCCCGGTCGGAGATCTCCCCGTCCGCCTCGAAGCTCCGGTCGATGCGCACCGCCAGCTGCTCCAGCACCGGCAGCCGCCGGGAGATGGCCGCCAGCCGGGGCACCACGTGCTGCCGCTCCTCCAGCGCCTCACGGGTGCGCACGAAGGCGAACAGCAACTGCGCCGCCGCGATGAGCTGCCGGGGCTCCAGCATGCCGCCCTTCGAGGCCAGCTCCAGCGCGCCCCGCAGATCCGTCACCCCGCCCAGGGGCAGGGAGAACTGCTCCTGGGCCAGGCGACGCGCCTCGGCGATCAGCTCCAGGGCCTCCGCCACCTGCTCCTCGCCATCGAGGAACGGCCGGGCGAGCGCGCGCTCCCTACCGGGCTCGGTCCGGCAGCGATGGGCGAGGGCGCGGAGCACATCCGCGAATCCAAGGTCTTCGAGCGTTCTCTGAGCAATCTGCACGGTCATGGGTTTCATGCGCCACCGGGGCGCCCGTCAAGAAGAAGGTAGGGTTTTGAAAGCCAGTCCCGCTCTGCTATCTGCCCGCCATGCTCTGGCTCGTGGTGGCGGGCACGCTCGCGGCGGCCATGGACGCATCCAATCCCGGGGACCTGACATCGGCCCTGGCCCGGGAGGCTTCGGGTGACAGCGCCGGGGCCCTGGAAGCCGTCCAGGGCGTCATGCGCGTCTGGCCCGCCGAGGCACTCCCCCGGCTGGAGGCGGCCCGGCTCCTGCTGAAGCTGGGGGGAGACCTGGACCAGGCGGAGACCCACCTCGACGTCGCCGCCGCCGTGGCCCCCGACAACCCCCGGGTCCATTACCTGCGCGGGTTGTTGTGGGAGGAACGGGGACACCCCCTGAAAGCGGCCCGCTCCCTTGAACTGGCCGTTTTCTATCGTTCCTCCTACGAGGATGCTCGTTTCCGGCTCGCCGGCCTCTGGGCCTCCCTGGGTGATTGGCTCAAGGCCGAGCTCCACTACCGCTTCCTCGCCCGCTCCCGCCCCGAGTGGGTGCAGGTGCGCCTCCAACTCATCCGGGCCATCGAGGAGCAGGGCAGGGCGGAGGACGCGGAGAAGGAGCTGCTCCGCTTGAAGGACGAGCAGCCCACCAACCCCCTGGTCATCCGTCGGCTGGTGGACCTCTACGAGCGCACGGGCCGGGCGAAACTCGCGGCGAGGCTGCGGGCGAGCCTGGAGCCGCCTGCTCCCCCCAAGAGGATGCGTCCTCTGCGCCCGTCGCGCCGGTAGGAAACCTTTCGTTTCCTCTGTGATTGCGTGGAAGGCGCCACTGCATACACTGCGCCCGCTTTGAAGACCGCCAACCTCGCCATCGTGTTCACCGACATCCAAGGGTTCACCGAGCGCACCAGCCGGCAGACCCTCGAGCAGAATCAGCGCCTGCTCAAGGTGCACCACGATTTGCTCACGCCGGTGTTCAAGGCCTTTGGCGGCCGCATCATCAAGTCCATCGGGGACGCCTTCCTCGTCACCTTCGAGTCGCCCACCCAGGCCGTGCTCGGCGGCATGGCCATCCAGGACCGGCTCTGGCAGTACAACCGCTCGGTGCTCGAGGCCGAGCGGCTGGATGTGCGCGTGGCCATCAACGTGGGCGAGGTGCGGGTCGAGCCCAACGACGTCTTCGGCGAGCCGGTGAACATCGCCTCCCGGGTGGAGGCCATCGCCGAGGCGGGCGAGGTCTTCTTCACCGAGGCCGTCTACCTGGCCATGAACAAGGCAGAGGTGCCCTCGCAGGAGGTGGGCGCCTTCGAGCTCAAGGGCATCCCCGGGAAGATCCGCGTCTTCCGGGTGCCCCGCGCGCCCTACCGCGTGGAGGTGCCCGCCGTGGTGCACGTGACGCCCGGGGCCCAGGCGCCGATCTCCAACGAGCAGCCGCCCTTCGGCAACCTGGCCCTCTCGCGCATGCCGGTGTCCTCGCACGTGCCGGGTCCGGACCTGGCCGCCACCGCGGCGGCCCTGGGCTCTCGCGCGGCCACCGTGGGCGGCCAGATCGTGGGCCATACCCGCACGGTCATCGAGTCGGTGAAGGCCGGACGGCGTCCCTCCGCGCTCGCCTTGCGCAAGCTGGCGATCGGCGGCGGCGTGCTGGCGCTGGTACTCGGCGTCGGCTTCGTGTTGCGGGACAGCCCCGCGGAGAATGCCATCGAGGCCGTGGCCGAGGCCTCCTCCTCCAAGGAGAAGATCCCGCTCAAGGAGAAGCTCGCGCTGGTGCAGGACGCCGAGAAGCTCATCAGCCAGGAAAAATCTCCCGGGGAGCGGGCCTGGCTCCGCGGGCAGCTCGCCGAGGCGCTGGATGCACCCGGCCAGGCGGTGGGCTTCTACCAGAGCGGTGTGAAGGCTGAGCACGGTGACGCGGAGGACCGGCTCATCGAGCTGTTGGAGCACCCGGAGTGCAGCGTGCGCGTCAACGCCGCGGATGCGCTGGGCAACCTGAAGCTGGACTCCGCTCGCGGCGAGCTGGAGGACCTGGCCGAGGACGGCGGCCCTGGTGAGGACCCGGGCCTGTTCGGCTGTGACTCGCGCGAGGCCGCGAAGAAGGCCCTGAAGCGGCTCGGCCGCTGACTGTTTTTGGGGGACGACATGAAACGGGTGAAGACAGGATTGGATGTCTGGGTGGAGCAGGGCTTCGCGCCGCTGAAGGGCAAGAAGGTGGGCGCCATCGTCAACCCCACCAGCGTGGACTCGAGCTTCCGCCACATGGCGGATCTGCTGGCGCAGACGCCGGGGGTGAAGCTCTCGGCCCTGTTCGGCCCCGAGCACGGCATCCGCGGCGAGGCCCAGTACATGGTGGCCGTGGACGAGGCGCGCGACCGGCGCACCGGCGTTCCCGTGCACAGCCTCTACGGCTCCACCTTCGAGTCGCTCTCGCCCCGCGCCGAGTGGTTGCAGGGCCTGGACGCGCTCGTCTTCGACATCCAGGACGTGGGCAGCCGCTACTACACCTACGTCTACACCATGGCCCTGGCCATGAAGGCCGCGGGCAAGGCGAAGGTGCCTTTCTACGTGTTGGACAGGCCCAACCCGCTCAACGGCGTCACCATCGAGGGCAACCTGGTGGGCGAGCGCTACCGCTCCTTCGTGGGCCTGTACTCCATCCCCAACCGGCACGGCATGACGGCCGGCGAGCTGGCCCGCCTCTTCAATGACGAGCAGGGCTTCGGCTGCGAGCTGACGGTGGTGCCCATGGAGGGCTGGCGGCGCGAGCACTTCTGGTCCGATACGGGGCTGCCCTTCATCTCGCCCTCGCCGAATATGCCCACGCCGGACACCGCGCTCGTCTACCCGGGCATGTGCCAGGGCGAGGGCACCAACGTCTCCGAGGGCCGCGGCACCTGCCGTCCCTTCGAGCAGTTCGGCGCTCCCTGGGTGGAGCCGGACGCGCTGATCGCCCGCCTGGAGCGCGAGAAGCTCCCCGGCGTCGCCTTCCGGGCGGTGGGCTTCACCCCTACCTTCGACAAGTACAAGGGTGAGTCCTGCAATGGGGCCTTCATCCACGTCACCGACCGTAACGCCTTCCTTCCGCTGCGTACGGGTCTGGCCATCTTCCAGGCCCTCTACGAGCTGGGCCAGGGTGGGAAGTTCGCCTGGCGCGAGGACGCCTACGAGTTCGTGGACGACGTGCCGGCCTTCGATCTGCTCTGTGGCACGGATCAGGTCCGCCGGGGGATCGAGGCCGGCTGGCCGCTCGATCGTTTGATGGAAGGCTTCGACACCCAGGCCCGGGACTTCGCCAAGCGGAGGGAGCGTCACCTGCTGTACGCTCAAGGGTCGTGAGCCAAGACGTCATCGGGATCCTGTCCGACAGCCATGGAGACCTGGCCGCTTTCGACGCGGCCTATGAGCTGTTGCGGGCCAAGGGCGCCCAGCGCTTCATCTTCCTCGGCGGCCGTTATTCCGACCTGGACGAGTGGATCCTCGACCGGCGGGAGCGCAGCAGGGGAGGCCGGGAGTACTCGGGGGCGGACTTCATCCAGGACGTGGCCAAATGGCTCGCCGTCACCGAGCAGAAGCCCCGTCCGCGCTCGCTGTCCGTTCCGGACGATGCCCTCAAGGAGCTCGAGGAGGATCCGCTGCTGGTGCGTGAGCACTTCCTGCGCACGCCGGAGCGGGACTCCATCCAGTACCGCGACCCGAGCATCCCCCGGAAGGTGCTGGACATGGTGGGCGACACACTGTGCTGCCTCACCTACGACAAGAACGATCTGTCCCGGGATGACCTGGTCAACGCGCTCATCTTCATCCACGGCAAGGAGTCCGAGCCGAAGCTGGTGCAGATTGGCCCGCGCTTCTTCCTGACGCCGGGCCGGCTGGCGGGGGCCGCTGAGCAGACGTGCGCCCTGCTGGAGCGCGTGGACAAGGATCTGCGTTTCTCCGCCTTCCGGTTGGATGGGAAGGCCGTCGTGGAGCCGCAGACGCTGGCGGTGGATCGCCGCAACAAGCTGTCCGTCAAGTGAGGCCCTCCGTGCAGGTCGCGCTCTTTGGAGGCTCGTTCAACCCGCCGCACGTGGGCCACCTGCTGGCGGCCCACTACGTGCGCGCCACCCTGGGCGTGGACGAGGTGTGGTTCATGCCCACGTTCGTCCATCCCTTCCGCAAGGCGGCGGTGTCCTTCGAGCATCGCGTGCGCATGTGCGAGTTGATGGGCCAGGACGCCACGGGGTGGATGAAGACCTCGAAGGTGGAGAGCGAGGTGGGCAAGGACGGGCGTACGGTGGACACGCTGGAGTTCCTCCAGGCGCGCCATCCGGAGCACCGCTTCTCGCTGATCATCGGCTCGGACATCCTCAAGGACTTGCCGCACTGGAAGGACTTCGACCGCATCGAGCGGATGGTTCGCGTGGTGGTGCTGAACCGCGCGGGCCACCCGGCCGAGGGCACCGTGGGGCCACCGCTGGCCATCGTGTCCTCCACCGACATCCGCGAGCGGTTGGCCCGGGGTGAGCTGCCCTCGGACCTGGTGCCGCGCGTGGTGCTCGACTACGCCCGCGAGCACCACCTGTACGGGCTGTGAGCGCCCAGGCCGCGGGACGGCGCTTCGGTCCGGTGCTTCTGGCCGTGGCCTCGCTCGTGTTGCTCGGGGGCTGTGTCACGGGCTACCCACGCGGGAGTCCGGCGAGCGGCTTCGGAGAGACGGCGGGAGGGGCGGGTGGTTTTCCCGGGAGGCACGCGAATACCGCCGGGGTCGCGCCTGCGCTGCTGTCTTGTGCGGGTGTGGCCCTGCCGCCGGACTGGCCCGATCTGTCCGCCGGGGACGAGGAATTGCTGGTGCCCTTGCTGGGGTGCTCGCCCGCCGAATTCGTCCAGGTGCAGCAACAGGTGGACATGCCCCGGCTGGTGGAGGCGTTGGAGGACTGGGGCGCCGTGCGGCTCGGTGCCCTGGGACCCGTGCGCGACGATGCCGCGCCCGCCCTGCAACGCAAGCGCGCCGCCTTCCTCCTCACCGTTACCGAATTGTACGGCCCGGCGTATGCCGAGGTGTTCGCCCTCTTCGTCCTGCACTCGGCCCATGACGACGAGGTGCGGGAGGTATTGCGGCTGCTGGCCAGGGACAAGCAACTGGGGCAGACGCTGGGCCTCATGCCGGCCGTGCGCGAGGAGCTGGAGTCGCGAGGCCTGCCGCTCTCGGACCATCCGGACCGGGCGGAGCAGGCCAGCGACGTGCTGCGGGGCCTGGGCCGAGCCGCCAGGGATGCCCTCTCCACCAGTCAGACGATTGACGGCCTCCGCTACATGACGCTGACCGCGCAACGGGGGCAGTTGCCGCCGCCCTATCAGCAAGCCCTGCGCGAGGTGGAGCGAGCCCTGATGGAGCGGCACTTCTCTCCGGGCCACGTGGTGTTGGGCTGCTTCGATTCGCTGACGTTCGGTGTTCCGCTGGGCTTCTACTCGCTGGTGGTTGGGACAGGCCATGGGGCGTACGCGCTGTCTCAGGGGCAATACGAGCAGGCCGCGCGGGAGCTGGCACCCGCGACACTGCTGGTAGCCCTGTACACGGGCGGGAAGGGCATGCGAGTGCTCTCCGGGGCTCGCGCTGAGTCGCGCATGCTCGCCCTCCAGGAGATGGCCGCGTGGTGGGAGACGAAGCTGGGCGTGGAGGGGCTGCGTGCACTGGCCAGGGACATCCGCGCCAGCCGTGAGGCGGGCCACTTCGTTACCGTGGGAGGTGTTGACGCGGCCCTGGCCTTGCGCGAGGCGCGGGGCGATGTGGCCAGGGCACAAGCCTGGTTGTCCCAGGCCAGGTCCCAGCGCGCGGGCCCCACCGCGACAAGAGCTCAGGGTTCGTCTCATCTACGAGGGCGGCACGCTCAAGCCGCAGGGTCGAGACGCGTTGAATGAAGCCGTAAAGAAGGCCCAGGCTCAGGCTCCGGGAGTGGAGGTGCTGTTGCAATGAAGGTGCTGAGGTCTCACGACTTGGATGCGGCGGACAGTCTTCGGTTCACGTTCGAGGGGGACTTTGACCATCAGGCGGCATTAGAACTTGAGCTGACGCCCTTCCTTCAGGCGCTCGAAGAGTATGCGGGCGAGTGGATGCCGGACGTCGTTGGCGGCAAGCGGCGACGCAAATATGTCCGTGCGGCCATCTGGAAGGCCTTGGAGGAGGAACGCAGCGAAAGAATTTCTCGCATCGGGCTCTATCGTACGAAGTGGCCGGCGTTGGACATGACGGTCCGCCTCTGGTTCCCGCCGCTTCTTCCCCAACTGGACGTCTCAATTCACGTGCAACCCCTTCACTTCTTCGTGAAGGAAGAGCGGAGCCGCGAGTTCGTGGCCATGGTTCGCGCCTGGGCTTCTCGCTACCCGGTCTCCTACGCTGCGGCCCACAGCCTGGCGGACAGGGATCTGGCGAACTTTCCCAGCTTCGGCCGCGACAAGGCCGTCTGGCACCGGGATGGGTTCGACAAGATCTACGAACTGTGCTGGCTCAACGTCTTCGGCCCCAGATTGGTGGAGACCGTCGGGCGAGAGCGCATGCTGTCCACGCCGGCCCACCTGGTGGAGGAATTGCCCAACGGCTGCATCCTCCTGGTGCTGAGGCCCACACCGGCGGACTTCGCCAGTGACGAGGCCCGCCAGATCCAGGCCCGCGCGCACGTCCACCTCCGGCCGGACCTCGACCTTCCCACCGTGCTGAGCACCCTGCGCGAGCGCAGTGACGCACTGGCCCCCGTCGAGCCCCGCTTCTACCCGGATCTGGCGCCACTCCTCCTGCGTACGTTGGACCGCTCCGCCGTTCACGAGCGCCAGCGAAGGATCGCCGAGCTCAACGCCTGGCGGCCGCCCGAGCCCGAGGAGTGGCTCCCCGCTGGCGCCACCCTGCCTTCCGACGTGGAGGACCCCGAGCGTGCTCGTGAGCACTACGGAGACCTCGCAGAGCACCTCGTGGCGCTGCTGCACTCCGATATGCCCTCCGTCTTCGAGGAGACCCCCGAGTCGCTCACGGACGTCGACTTCTACTTCTGGCGCGAGGAGTTCCCGAAGAGCCGGCTGAGGGATGCCATCGAGGCGCACGCCGTCCCCGCCATCGGCGCGTACCTGGGTGAGGTGCTCGTGCGCAACCTGGGCGGCCGGTGGATTCCGCGGCGGAAACTCGAGGAGGTGCAGGTGCTCGTGGGCAACCGCGCCTGGTTGCCCTTCGTCCGAGCTCGACGCTACATGCGCTCGTGCCAGGCCTTGCTGGACTACTCCCTCACCCAGCTCTACCGGGAAGCCGAGCGGCACCGCGCTTGAAGTCCTGACTGCTCTCCTTTTGGCCGGAGGTTGACGGCATCCACACATTGTCCGGGTGTGAGGAGCGCCCCATGAACCCGAGCAAGCCAGCGTCTTCAACGGACTCTCCGCGGCCCGAGGGCCCACCCTGGCATTCGCTACCGGCCGAGGCGGTACTCGGAACCCTCCAATCCAGCCCCGACGACGGCCTCTCCGGCTCCGAGGCCCGTGCCCGCTTCGAGCGCCATGGCCCCAACGTGTTGCAGCGCGTCTCCGGCGATAGCCCGCTCCAGCTGCTGTGGCGCCAGGTGAACAACCCCCTCATCTGGGTGCTGCTCGCATCGGCCGCCCTGGCCATCGCCCTGGGCAAGGTGACGGATGGTCTCATCGTCCTCGCCGTGGTGGTGCTCAACACCCTCATTGGTTTCGTGCAGGAGTTCCGCGCCGGCAAGGCCATCGAGGCGCTCACGCAGATGGTGCCGGAGAACGCCACCGTCCTGCGCGACGGCCAGAAACAGACGGTGCCCGCCGCCGAGCTCGTGCCCGGAGACGTGGTGCTGCTGGCCTCGGGCGACAAGGTGCCCGCGGATGTGCGGCTGCTCGCCGCGCGCAACCTCCAGGTGGAGGAGGCAGCCCTCACGGGAGAGTCCGTCCCCTCGGAGAAGCGGTTGGAGCCCGTCGACGCGAGCGCGGGTGTCGGGGACCGCACGAGCATGGCCTTCGGCGGCACCCACGTCACCTATGGCACCGGCACCGCGGTGGTGGTGGCCACCGGGAATGCCACCGAGCTCGGCCGCATCTCCCAACTGCTGCGCGAGGCGGTGGATCTCCAGACGCCCCTCACCAAGGCGCTCGCCATCATCAGCCGCTACATCACCGGTGCCATCCTCGTCATCTCCCTCGTCCTCCTGGGCGTGGGCCTGTTGCGCGGCTACAAGGTGGCCGAGTCGCTCATGGCCGCCATCACGCTGGCCGTGGCCGCCATCCCCGAGGGCCTGCCCGCCATCGTCACCATCGCCCTGGCCATCGGCGTGCAGTACATGGCCGCCCGCCGTGCCATCATCCGCAAGCTGCCCGCCGTCGAGACGCTCGGCAGCACCACCGTCATCTGCTCCGACAAGACGGGCACGCTCACCCGCAACGAGATGACCGTCCAGGCGCTCTGGACGCCCTCCAACACCTGGTCCCTCTCGGGCGTGGGCTACTCGCCCCAGGGCGAGCTGCGACGCGAAGGTCAGCCTCCCGGCCCTCCCACCGAGGACGCCCGTGAGCTGCTCGTGGCCGGCGTGCTGTGCAATGACGCCGCGCTCCGCCCGATGGATGGCGTCTGGGAGCTCACGGGCGATCCCACCGAGGGAGCGCTGCTCGCCGCCGCGGAGAAGGCTGGCTTGAAGGTGGACGATTCGCGCGAGCGCCACGCCCGCGTGGATGTCATCCCCTTCGAGTCCGAGAACCAGTTCATGGCCACCCTCAACGAGGACGGGAAGGGCGGCCGCGTCATCCTCCTCAAGGGCGCGCCCGAGGTCGTCCTGCGCCGCTGCACCCACGACGGTCCCGACGCCGGCAAGGTGCTCGCCGAAGTGGAGCGTCTGGCTTCCCGCGGGATGCGCGTGCTGGCCATGGCGAGCAAAGCCGTTCCGGCCTCGCACGGTGGCCTCCGGCCCGAGGACGTGACCGGCGGCTTCCGGCTCCTGGGGCTCGAGGGAATGATCGACCCGCCGCGCGAGGAGGCCATCCAAGCCGTCAAGGCCTGCCACACCGCGGGCATCACCGTGAAGATGATCACCGGCGATCACGCGAAGACGGCGGAGGCCATCGGCGAGCAGCTCGGCATCCTCGAGGGGGGCAGGGCGGTGACGGGCGCGCAACTCGCGGAGATGGACGAGACGCGGCTGCGCGAGGTGGCCACGTCCTCCAACGTGTTCGCCCGCGTGGCGCCCGAGCACAAGCTGCGCCTGGTGCGCGCCCTCCAGAAGGAGGGACACGTGGTGGCCATGACGGGCGACGGCGTCAACGACGCGCCCGCGCTCAAGCAGGCCAACATCGGCGTGGCCATGGGCATCACCGGCACCGCCGTGTCCAAGGAGGCCGCGGACATCATCCTCACGGACGACAACTTCGCCTCCATCGCCGCCGCGGTGGAGGAGGGCCGGCGCGTCTACGACAACCTCATCAAGTCGCTCGCCTTCGTGCTGCCCACCAACCTGGGCCTGGCCTTCATCCTCATCGTCGGCGTGGCCTTCTTCCCCATCATGCGGCTCGGCGGCGAGGACGTCCCGCTGCTGGCCATGCTCCCCACCCAGTTGCTGTGGATCAACCTGGTGGCCACGGTGGCGCTCGCGCTGCCTCTGGCCTTCGAGGCCCGCGAGCCGGACGTGATGCAGCGGCTCCCCCGTCACCCGGACGCGCCCGTCCTCAGCCGCTTCGTCCTGATGCGCACGATCCTGGTCGCGGTGCTCATGTGCGCGGGCGCCACCGGGCTCTTCCTCTGGGAGTACAACGCCGACCTGCGTAAGGGATTGCCACATGAGCTGGCGCTCGCCGAGGCGCAGACCATGGCCGTCACCACGGTCATCATGTTCCAGATCTTCTACATGCTGAACTGCCGCTCCCTGCGCGACTCCGTCTTCCGCATCGGCCTCTTCAGCAACCCCGTCGTCTACGCTGGCATCGGGCTGCTGGTGCTGCTGCAACTGGGATTCATCTACCTGCCCTTCATGCAGAGGGTGTTCGACACCGCGCCCCTGTCGCTCCAGGAGCTCGGGTTGTGCGCGCTCGTGGGGGCCGCGGTCCTGCCCGTCATCGGCCTGGAGAAGTGGTGGCGCTCGCGGCGAGCCCGCCGGCAGGATCGGGAGACAGGCGGCCGGCTCCCGTGGCGGGTGCCCCGGCGCGCCACGGTGGGGTAGTCCCTCTTGGCTTGTGGGAATCGCTTGGTGTTTAAAGGAATCCGAGTGTAGGTGCCTGCCTGGGTTGCTTCCCGGGAGGGCCTCTCGTCTACTACCTCCACAGGGCCCCCCCCGCCTTGTCCCCCCCCCTCTCGTGGCAGCCCCCCCATGCCGTCGTTGAAACGCATCCTGCTGGTCGAAGACAGCGAGAACGATGTCACCCTCATCCTGGCCGCCTTCGCCGAGGCCCACCTCGCGGACAAAGTGGTCGTGGCGAGTGATGGTCAGGAGGCCCTCGACTACCTGTACCGCAACGGTCCTCATGCCGGGCGTCCGGCGGACAACCCGTCCGTGGTGCTCCTGGACCTGAAGCTGCCCCGCGTGGACGGGTTGCAGGTGCTCAGCCGGATGAAGAGCGATCCGGACCTGAGGCTGGTGCCCGTGGTGATGTTCACCTCGAGCCGCGAGGAGGTGGATCTCGTGCGCTCCTACGGCCTGGGGGCGAACGCCTATGTCATCAAGCCCGTCTCCTTCCAGGAGCTCGAGTCCGCGTTGGAGGGCCTGCGTGTCTTCTGGACGGAGGTGAATGAGCCTCCGCCGGGCAGTGCGCCCCTCGTGAAGGGAGAGGCATGAGCCGCCCGCTCACCGCCGAGGTTCCCCTCGAGCTGAGCGCCAGGCTCGAGTCTCTCCTGAACGTGCTGCTGCTCGAGGACGATCCGTTCGACGCCGAGCTCATCCAGGAGCGGCTGGAGCGGGAAGGGTTGTCCGTGATGCTCACCCGCGTGGACTCCGACGGTGCCTTCACCGAGGCCCTGGCCGAGGACCACCATCAGCTCATCCTCGCGGACTACAACATCCCGGGCTTCCATGGCCTCAAGGCGTTGGAGCTGGCGCGCCGCACCCGGCCACAGTTGCCTTTCATCTTCGTGTCCGGAGCGCTCGGGGAGGAGCGCGCCATCGAGCTGCTCAAGCGGGGTGCCACCGACTACGTCCTCAAGGATCGTCTGGAGCGCCTGGTGCCCAGCGTCCAGCGCGCCCTGCGGGAGGCCCGCGAGAGCGCTGAGCGCCAGCAGGCCGAGCAGCGTCTGCGCGAGAGCGAGGAGCGCTACCGGCTGGTCGAGCGCGCCACCCGCGACGCGCTCTGGGACTGGGACATCCGGACGGGGCGGATCACCCGCAACATGGGCCTCTGGGAGCTGTTTGGTTACAGCACCGCGGAGGTGGGCACCAACGGGGACTGGTGGCGTGCCACCATCCATCCGGAGGATCTCGAGCGCGTGCAGCGCAGCCTCCTGGCGGTCCTCGACTCGCCGGGAGAGGAGCGCTGGGAGGATGAGTACCGTCTGCGCCGCAAGGACGGCACCTACGCCACGGTGTCCGATCGCGGCATCATCGTCCGGGACGAGCAGGGGCGGCCCATCCGGGTCGTGGGCGCCATGCAGGACGTGACGGCACACCGGGCCGCCGAGGCCGAGGCGCTCCATCGTGCCGAGTTCGCCCAGCAGCTCATCGGCATGGTGTCCCATGACCTGCGCAACCCCCTGGGCGCCATCTCCCTGAGCGCCACGGGGCTCGTGCAGCACGCGAACCTGGACGAGCGCCACGCCTTCTACGCCCGCTTCATCCTCACCAGCGCCGAGCGCGCCACCCGCCTGGTGCGTGACCTGCTCGACTTCACCCGGGCGCGCCTGGGTGGCGGCATTCCGCTGCATCGCAAGAACGTGGATCTGCACGCCCTCGTGCGGCAGGTGCTGCAGGAGGTGGGGCTGAACCACCCCGGGCGCGAGCTCCGCGAGCACTGCCAGGACGCGGGCAGGGGCCTGTGGGACGCGGACCGGTTGGCGCAGGTGCTCGGCAACCTGGTGAGCAACGCCATCCAATACTCTCCCAAGGACGGGCCCGTTTCGGTGACGGTGGTGGGCGAGGTGGACGCGGTGTCCATCCAGGTCCACAACGCCGGTGAGCCCATTCCTGCCACCCTGCTCGGCCGTCTCTTCCAGCCCCTGCAGCGCGGCGAGGACGCCTCCGACAACTCCCGCCGCAGCATCGGGCTGGGTCTGTACATCGTGGATCAGATCGTCCGGGCCCATGGCGGCACGGTGAGCGTCCGCTCGTCCACGCAAGAGGGCACCACCTTCCAGCTTCGACTCCCACGGATACCTTCCTGATGAAGACCCCCCAGTTCTTCTCCGACGTGAGTCACGAGCTGCGCACCCACCTGGCGCTCATCCTCGGACCGGCGGAGACCCTGCTCTCGCACGGCCACAACCTCACCGGCGTCCAGCGCAAGGACCTGGACGTCATGCGCCGCAACGCCGTCGTCCTGCTCCGGCACGTCGGTGATCTGGTCGACATCGCCCGGATGGACGTGGGGAGCATGACGCTGGCGTACACCGAGGTGGAGCTGGCCTCGCGGGTGCGCGAGGTGGCCCGGCACTTCGAGCCGCTGGCGCTCCAGCGGCACATCTCCTTCACCGTGGACGCGCCCGAGTCCTTCCTCGTGCAGGCGGACGTGGAGAAGCTGGAGCGGGTGGTCATCCACCTGTTGTCCAACGCCTTCAAGTCCACGCCGGATGGCGGGCGCATCCGTCTGGCGGTGCGCGGGGCTCCGGGTGAGCGGGCACTGCTGGAGGTGGAGGACTCGGGACAGGAGGGCGCGCGCGGAGTGGCGGGCATGGAGCTGGGCCTGTCCCTCGCGAGGGACTTCATCGAGCTGCACGGAGGGCTCGTCCGCGTGACGGAGGCGCCGGGCGGCGGAGAGCTCTTCCAGGTGGAGTTGCCCCGGCGGGCGCCCGAGGACACACGGGTGACGCGGCGGACCCCCGAGGCGGCCTGGGGGCTCGAGGCGGGCCTGGCGCTGCGCAGCACCCTGGAGTCACTCACCCCCCCCATGGATGAGCGGTCCCCGGTGGAGGTGGCGGTCCGGACGGAGGACTCCTCCCGTCCGGCCGTGCTGGTGGTGAAGGAGAATCCGGAGCTCCACCGCTTCCTGACGGACGCGCTCCAGGCGGACTACCGCGTCATCTCCGCCTTCGATGGCCAGGAGGCGCTCGAGAAGGCCCGCTCGCTCCGGCCGGACATCATCCTCACCGGCACCCAGCTCCCGAGGCTCAGTGGCGAGGCCCTCGTGACCGCGCTGCGCCAGGAGGAGTCACTCGAGGGAGTGCCCATCGTCGTTCTGTCCACGCGGGACGATGAATCGCTCAAGCTGAAGCTGCTGCGCGAGGGGGCGCAGGACTACCTGCTGAAGCCCTTCTCGGCGGAGGAGGTGCGCGTACGCGTGCGCAACCTCGTCCAGCTCAAGCGCGTCCGGGAGGAGCTGGAGCGGCGCAACCACGAGCTCGAGCGGCTCCGCTCCCGGGAGGAGGCGCACTACCGGGCCATCCTCGACGCCTCTCCCGCCGTCATCTACGTCAAGGATCCCCAGGGCCGCTACCTGCTGGTCAACAAGGCCTACGAGTCCTTCATACGCCGCTCGCGCGAGGACATCCTCGGCAAGACGGACGAGCAGATCTTCAACCCCGAGAACCCCGAGGTCGCCGAGGCGTTCCGCCGCAACGACGTGGAGGTGCTCCGCCGGAAGACGGCCATGGAGCTGGAGGAGCTGGCGCCCCACGCGGACGGACTGCACGTCTACTACTCGATCAAGTTCCCGTTGCAGGACATGTCGGGCCAGCTCTACGCCGTGGGTGGCATCTCCACGGACATCACCCAGTTGAAGCGCGCGGAGGAGGAGCGCGAGCGCTTCTTCCAGCTGGCGCCGGACATGTTCTGTGTCGCGGGGGTGGATGCCCGCTTCAAGCGCGTCAACCCGGCCTTCTCCCGGGTGCTGGGGTGGAGCGAGGAGGAGTTGCTCTCCCAGAGCTTCCTCGAGCTCGTCCACCCGGACGATCGGGAGCGGACGCTCCAGGAGGTGGCGGACATCGCCCAGGGCGAGAGCGCCCTCCACTTCGAGAACCGCTACCGGTGCAAGGACGGCTCCTGGCGGTGGCTGGCCTGGAGGACGTCTCCCGTGGCTCCGGATGGTGCCATCTACGCCGCCGCGCGTGACATCACCGAGCAACGCGAGGTGCAGGAGGCGGTGCGGCTGCTCAATCTCCAGTTGGAGCAGCGCGTGAGTGATCGCACCCGGCAGCTCGAGGAGGCCAACCGGGAGCTGGAGTCCTTCAGCTACACGGTGAGCCATGATCTCCGGGCGCCCCTGCGTCACATCACCGGCTTCGTCGGGTTGCTCGAGCGCCATGCCCAGGGCGCCCTGGATGCCAAGGCCCAGGGCTACCTGCGCACCATCACCGAGTCGGCGCGGCGGGGTGGTCAGCTCGTGGATGATCTGCTCGCCTTCAGCCGCATGGGCCGGGTGGAGATGCGCCAGTCCCGCCTCGAGCTGGAGCCGCTGGTGGCCGAGATATGGGAGGAGCTCGCGCCGGAGCGCGAGGGCCGGAACCTCGTCCTGGAGGTGGGGCCCATGCCGGAGGCGAGGGGAGATCCCGCCATGCTGAGGCTCGTCTTCAAGAACCTGCTCGGCAACGCGGTGAAGTACACACGGCCCCGGGCCGAGGGCCGGGTGGAGGTGACGGCCGAGGATGGCGAGGACGGCGTCGTCATCCACGTGAAGGACAACGGCGTGGGCTTCGACATGGCGTACGAGGACAAGCTGTTCGGTGTCTTCCAGCGGCTGCACCGCGCCAGCGAGTTCGAGGGCACGGGCATCGGCCTGGCCCACGTGCGGCGCATCATCACGCGCCACGGGGGCCGCACCTGGGGCAGGGGCGTGGTGGGGCAGGGGGCCACCTTCTCCTTCTTCCTGCCGGCGACCCCCGCTCCCTGAATCACCCTCGTGACGCGATGCGTCGTGCCCGGGGAGGGGTTTTCAAAAGGCGGCCAGAAACGTTTTCAGGGGTGAATCGTACGTGAGGCAGGAGATGCGGAGTCCCACGGACGAAGAGCTCATGGAACGCTTCTGTGACGGTGACCAGGCAGCCTTCGAGGCGCTCTTCGCCCGGCATGCCGGACGCGTGCAGGGCTTCCTGGCGCGGATGGTGCGGGATGGGCCGCTCGCGGAGGATCTGCTGCAGACGACCTTCCTGTCCGTCATCCGGGCCCGGGGCCGGTACGAGTTGGGTACCCGTGTCGCTCCCTGGCTGCTGACGATCGCCGCGAACGCGGCGCGGGATGCGCTGCGCCGCCGCCAGCATGTGGAGGCGTACTCGCGGGAGAGCGATCCCACGCCCTCGTCCGTCCAGCCGGGAGTGGGAGATCCCGGGATGCGCCGGCGGCTGGAGGACGCGCTGCAACAGCTGCACCCGGACCAGCGCGAGGCGGTCCTCCTGAGCAAGGTCGAGGGCTGGTCGTTCGAGGAGATCGCCTCGATGCGAGGCATCAGCGTGGGGGCGGCCCGGGTCCGGGCACACCGGGGCTACGAGAAGCTCCGGGAGTTGCTGGGTGGACTGGAGGAGGCCTGATGCGACCCTCCCTCGATGCATTGCTCGCGGAGGAGCTCCGCACCGATGGCGCGGTCATGGAGCGGACGCTGTCCGCCGCGCGCGAGGAGCTGGCCCAGCGCCGTCCGGTGCGGCGTTGGCGCACGCAGGCCACGTGGGTGTTCACGGCGTCGGCGGGCCTGACGGCCGTGGTGGCCGGGGTGCTGCTCGTGCTGGGGCGGACGTCCGGTGCCGTCCTGCTGGGCCGCGCGCCGCTCCTGGCGTTGCTGTGGGCCACCAGCGCGGTGTGTACCTGGGGGGCGATCTCTCCGCGCGGGCGCAAGCTCGAGCCCTGGGGCGTGATGATGGCCGTGGCCAGCGCGGCGGCGCTCGTCTTCACGCGGGGCCCGGCCTCGGGGGAGACGACCCTGCCGGAGTGGGTCTGCACGATCAGTCATATCGGAGTGGGACTCGTCCCGCTCGTCGTCGCGGTGGCCGTCTTGCGAGGCACCGCCTTCCGTCCCTTGCGTGCCCTCGTGGCGGGCCTGTCCGTGGGCACCACGGGCGCCTTCCTGGGGGAGCTCGCGTGCACCCTGAGCTGGCAGCACGTCGTGGGCTACCACCTGTCCGCCTGGGCGATCGTCGCCGTCGTGACGCTCGCCGTCTCCATGTCCCTCAAGCCCCGGTCCTTCGCGCCATGATCCAGGATGCCTCTCTCATCATTTTCGAGGACGTGGAAGGCGCTCCCGTGCGTATGGGTGAACGGGTGAAGATCATCAGCCACTCGGCGGATGACTCCGTGAACCAGCGCTTCCTCGGCCACACCGGTGTCGTGGTGGGGCTGGTGTTCGATGATCCGGACCTCCAGTTCCCGCATGATCCGCTCATCCAGGTGCGCGTGGACGACGTCGGCGAGGATCTGTTCTTCCCGGAGGAGCTCGAGCTGGGACCGGAGTGGGCGCGGCGGCAGCTCGCCGGATTGAGGCAGTCGGTGCGGGAGGCGGAGCGGCGCGGCCTGGAGCGGATGACCTGAGCGCGTGTTGAACTGGAACTTCACTCCCCCAGCCAGTAGAGGCCGCGCCGGGTGCGTAGCACCTGCTCCAGGAACTCCGAGAACGAGCTAGCGACTGGCCCGCAGTATTTCGGGTTGGGCCACGCCTCATGGTAGCCATCCGTCAGGGGATGACGGCCATTCTCCTGGCGGGCCACGTCCACCAACACGTAGTTGCCGTCCTGCACATCGCAGATGGCGTAGGCCGAGGCCGGGCCCCACTTGTCGTCATCCTCACCGTAGATGGCCACCCGCGCCCGGACAATCTGAGAGAGGGGGAGTATCTGGTAAGGCGAGTCAGGTAGCCGTTCGATCAACTCGGCGCCGTTGCAATGCAGATAGAAGGCACGCATGTCCGGGTCCAACTTCCACCCCACTCGCCGCTCGAACTCCTCGATCTCCTCGGGTGTGGCTGGGGGATAGGGGAAGTGCTCGCGGGAAATCTCTTCGAGCAAGCTGCTCATGGGGGGGGCCATCGTCAGTTGTCCGTGTAGGGATGACCTGAGCGCGTGTTGAACTGGAACGAGTGAGCAGAGACGGCCTTGCTCAGTGCGTACGGTGGTTCACCGGAACGAGTTCACGATGTAGAGCCCCGCACTGGAGAATTCGAGAATGGCCGTTCCCGGCTTGGACTCGGGTTTCTTCCTGAGTTGACCGCGTGCGAGCCGAGCCACGGCGCAAATCGGAATCGGCTCTTCATCCGGTGGATGCACCTCGTAATACCGGATGACGACCTGTTGGCCACCTGTCCAGACCCGTCCATAGAGACGGGTGACTGCCGGAAGCGTCCCGAGGGGGCTGTTCAACATGCTCTCCACGGGACCGTCGTACAGCGTGATGGGGCTAGCGTCGGTCTGGTTCACGTCCAGTTCGACATCGGAAGAGTCCCCAACGCTCAAGCCAAGACGCCGCATGGTTTCGAGCGCCTTTTCCGGGCACGCTTCCGGTCCGGGGCTGCCGTCCGGGCGAAGGGATACGCCCCCAGTCGTCGCGCAACTGGAGGACACGCAAAGCAGCAGGACAGAAGCAGGAAGCAGTAAGCGCACGGGAGCCATGAGAGGGCGGGGTCTACTAACGCAGTAGCTGTCGATCCAGATGAACCCATGCCTGCCGCAAACCGTCTCCTTGTCGGAAGAGTTCTAGAACGAGCCGGTCGGGGCCAGTCTTCGAGTCAAAGGCGCTCGCGTCCAGGACGACGGCGATCTGCCCACTCTGCCCACCAGGCCCCCAATACTCCTGGGAGGCACGCAGCGCGAACGGTCGTTCCTCTCGTCCATCATCCGTGAGCAAGCGGGCCTCCATCAGACTCCAAGGCTCGGTCGGGCTGTTGTTCTTCACCTTGAAGACCACCGCCGCTTTATCCCGGTTCCTACTGGCCAGCACGGAGACGCGGAACTCCACACCCGAAGGGCTCTTGAATAGCGCCGCGTACCGCTCCCGAAACGGCGTCTCTTTCGTGGCCCCTTTCGCCAGGAGCCCAGCGAGAGCGTGATTGACTGAGTCCTCTTTGCGATAACGCTCGACTTCCTCCTTGAGCTGCCCCTCCCTCCGCAGCGAATCGTATAGGGACGCAAGCACTGCTTTCGGGGCCTCGCGGTCACGGAACACGTTGACCTGTTGATCGCCCGTCCGGTCGTCGGTGGTCTTCTGCTGCGATGTCACGGTGAAGGGCAGTTCCGTTCCATCCGCGAGCGTTACCAGCAGCATGAGCCGGTCTTCGGGCTCAAGATCACGGAGGGGCTCAATAAGCACCCGTTTCCCGACACACTCCACAGGCTCGAAGCGACCTTCCCAGGCCAGCATCTTGGTTCGCGCTGAATCGCAGGGTTGCTCCAAGCGGAGGACGGTCACGATACCGCCGACGACGTACACGTCATGTGCCTCTCGGTTCGTATGGTCCGAGAGGTAGATGTTCCGCTCGTTGGGCTCGCGTTCCTTGGCCCCGGCCACGCACGCCACGAGGACGAGAAGCAGGGTTGACCGGCGAAGTAGGAGATTCCACATAGCGCGACCCAACTTATCAGAACGGGTCGAGGGTGACCAGCCGAGCGCACCCTGTCTCGTGCTGATGTTCCCTGTCCGATGGAGGGCATCCCGACAGGTAGACACGGTTGACGATCTACAAAGCAGGGGGGGAAGGAGTTAGGGCCCCCGTAAAGGAGGGGAAAGAAACGTTATTGAAGTAGCAGAGGGATGATGGCGCATTCCTTCAAGTTCCCCGCCAGAGGCCCTAGTGCGTTCATAGGGCATTACCCCGAGTCCCTGACCGGCCTGCACCCTTCTTCCCTTCTTTTTGGGGTGGGCATGGTGAGGCCGGTTCTTGTTTCCCAGGAGATGCATTGAAGGGCTCCCTGGGGAGCACCGGAGGGGAGCCGCTAGAGCCCGCGCACGGGGCATAGGAGAAAGGGTGCACGGGAAGACTCCCAGGAGCCCTGGGAAATGCGACCCGCTACCGTCGCATTCACCAGGGCTCAATGGCCCTGTCTGCCGAGTCGTTGACTCAGAGGGTTTGGCATGAACTTTAGAGAGTCGCCTTTTTCCTAAGGAGGCGACACGTGAAGAAAACCCCCAAGAAGAAGACCCCCAGCAGGAACCTGCGGCCCGTCGTGATGCTGATTGTTGCGGTGCTCGCGGGCGGAATGGTGGTCCGTTTCGATTGGAATAACCTGCGGTTCGAGCTTCAAGTCGGCAGGATCGCCTAAGCCAGCCGAAGTAAGTCCGTTCAGGGGTCTGTCCGCAGCTCGAAAGCAGGAGGGACCCCTCCGGGCACGGTCTCGCCAGACTTGTCCAACAGTTGGACAAGTTCGTGAAGAGAGCGCCCGGAAGGCGGACTCACTCACCCCTGAAAGGACTTTGTTCCGATGGCTTAGCGCAAGAGCGCGGGATAGCAGGGCGGGGGCGGGGGGCCTACTCACAGGAGAGTAGAGCCTCCACCGTCCCCACTCCCACAAAAGCCTTGAGGAGCCTCCAGGAGCCCCGGAAGAATCGAGCCGCTACCTCGACCCCCGAGGTCCCGAAAGAGGCCCACCGGGGCACTTGGGACGGAGGACCAGAATGAAGCCCAAAGGGCCAGCCAGAGGCCCTGGAGGGCATCTGCGAAGAACAGTCGGGGAGGTGGTTGGCGGGCCGGTCTTTTTCAGTATCTGGGTCCTCACGGCTCGACCTTGACCCTGGCGGTGCACACGCTCTGAGGCGGCGTCCGTTCAGCGCTCCCGCTGAAGCAACCGTTCCGCCATCTGCCGGGATGTGAGGATGTCGAACGGCACCTGCTTGTGCCCGGCGAGCGCGAGCACCCGCTTGTCCTTGCTCACCAGCCAGGACGCGCCCACGCGCGCGGCGAGGACGAGGAACTTCTGGTCATCCCGATCGCGGCAGCGGGGGAGGGGAGGCGGTGGCGCGCCAGGGTCCCCGGGCGCCATGCGCACGAGGCGCTGATAGCGCTCATGGAGCTCCCGCCGGGCCGCCTCGTCCAGGGCGAAGGAGGGATAGGCGAGCACGAGCTCCAGCTCCTTCAGCGTCTCCGCGTCCGCCCAGGCGGTGAGCTCGCCCGCCGACAGTGCCTGCGCCAGGGGCCGCACGTGGGGGTCATCGAACACCAGCAGATCCAACACCACGTTGGTGTCGAGGACCACGGGCAGCGGCGTGGAGGCGGACGGGGTGGACATGATCAATGCCAGGAGACGCCGGACGTGGGCCGTTCTCCCGTGATGGTCTTCATCCAGGTGAGCAGCGAGTCCGCGTCCGAGGGCAGCTCATCCGGCCAGATGCGCACGGAGCCATCCTGACCCGTGGAGACGAGGCTCCTGCCATCCGGGAAGAACTCCACCGAGCCCACCTGCCCGGTGTGACCGCGCAGCGCCCGGCCCTCGCCGGTGGCCAGGTCCCACAGCCACACCGTCTTGTCGAGCCCCGCGGCCGCCACCCGCGTCCCATCGGGCGAGAAGGCGATGTCGCGGATCTCCCCATGCGGGCCGTTCAGCGGCGGGCCCTGGAGCTGGCCCGTCCATGGATTCCAGAGCATCAATCGCCCGTCCTTCTCGCTCCGGCTGGCCACGAGCTCTCCCGTCGGGGAGTAGATGACTTCCAGGACGCCCGCGCCGCTCGCGTGCGCGCGCACGCTCTGGCCGGTGCGCGGATTCCAGAAGCGCAAGGAGTGATCCATGGCACCGCTGACGAGGTGCTGCCCATCCGGGGAGAAGGCCACGGAGCGCACGGCATCCGTGTGGCCCTCCAGGACCAGGAAGTCTCCCGAGGCCATGTCCCACAGGCGCACCGTCTTGTCCGAGCTCGCGGAGGCGAGCCGTGTGCCATCCGGAGAGAAGGCGAGCTGTGCCACCCGTTTGCCGTGACCGCCGAGCAACCGGCTTCTTCCGGAGGCGAGCTCCCACATGCGCACGTCGCCGCGCTCGTCCGCCGTGGCGAGCCACCGGCCATCGCCGGAGAAGGTCAGGGTGTGGAGCCGGGTCTGGTGGCCCTCGAGGACGCGCTCTCCGCGGCCGGTGGAGGCCTCCCACAGGTGGAGCCGGCCATCGGGCGTGCTGGCGGCCAGCCACCGGCCATCCGGGGAGAAGCCCATGGCGCTCGAGTTGAAGTCAGGCCGCTCCAGGAGGACCGCGCCCGAGGCCGCGTCGAGGAGATGGAGCGAGCCGTTCGAGGACAGGGTGGCCAGCCGCCTGCCATCGGTGGAGAGCCGCAGGGACACCCGCGTCGTGCGCACGCTCGAGAGGATGTGGTGGCTCTCCGCCTCCACCGGGAAGAGGCGCACCGTGCCATCGGCACTGGCCACGGCCAGGCGCCGGCCGTCGGGGGAGAACAGGACGGGGTTCGTCTGTTCCCGGGCGCCGCGCAGGAGGCGGACCTCGCGTGTGGAGAGGTCCCAGAGCCGGGCGATGCGGTCGGCACTTCCGGAGGCCAGGAAGCGGCCATCCGGAGAGGCGGACAGGCTGATGACCCGTCCCTCGTGGCCCTGCAACTCCGTCACCTGTCCGGTGGTGATGTCCCGGAGACTCACGTTTCCATCCATCCTGCCGATCGCCAGGGTCGTGCCGCCGGGGATGACGATGAGCGCCGTGATGCTCTCCGGCTTGTCCGCGAGGAGCCGCACCTTTCCGCGCACCGGCTCCCAGACGTGGAGCTCTCCCAGGCTGCTGCCCATGAAGAGTCTGCCATCCGGAGCGAACGCGCATGCCCAGACGATCCCCGCGTCCTTCATGAGCTGGAAGGTGCCGCGCGCCACGTTGCCGAGCGCCGATTCAGAGGCCAGCATCCGGTAGCCACGCAGGAAGACATGTTCCCCATCCGGCGAGGGGAGGATGTCCTCGATTCCCACGACGCCCGTGTGGAACGTCCGCGCCGCGCCCGTGCCCAGGTCCCACATGTGGAGCACGTCGTCCTTGCGGCTCGCGGCGAGCAGACAGTTGTTCCTACAGCCGAGGACCACCGCGGAGACCGGACCGGACAGGGTCGCGAACACCTTGCCCTCGCCCGTCTCCAGGTTCCACTCGCGCAGCGTCCCGTCCTTGCCGCTGGCGATGATGCGGCGGCCATCCGGGAGGAGTTGCAACCGCCAGACCTCATCGACGTGCCCCGGGAGGACCCGGCTCCTGCCCGTCTCCAGGTTCCAGACGCGCACCGAGTGATCATCGCTGCTGGAGACGAGGTACCTGCCGTCGCTCGTGAAGGCGGTGTCGTTGATGGCCTGCGTGTGGCCGCTCAGCACGGGAGCGAACCCCTGGGCCCGTGCATCGGCGGCGATGGTCCGCACCGCGGTCCAACGGTCGAAGCCGGCGGAGAGCTGCTGGAGCCAGGTCAGGGCCTGGTTGGGATCCTTGCCCACGGCGTCACGGGCCTGCATCAGCAGGAGCTGATCGGCCTGGGTCTGCGCCTTCTGTTGGGCCGCGTGGGCGAGGTCTCTCTCGGCTCGAACCCGGAGGAAGCTCAACACGCCCACGGTGGCCAGCAGCAGCAGGGCCACCCCCGTGACCATCACCGCGGCCTGGTAGCGGCGCATGAAGCGGCGCAGCAGCTCCGTCCGCGAGTAGCGGTACGCCCCGACGATCTGTCCCGTCTGGAAGCGCCGCAGATCCTCCGCCAGCTCGCGCGCGGTGGCGTAGCGCGCGGCGGAGTCTCGTGCCATGGCCTTGGTCACGATGGCCAGCAGATCCACCGGGATGTGCTTCTGGCGCTGCGAGAGCGGCGGCGGAGGGCCGCCCACCACGCGTTGCAGCACCTGCTCCGAGGTCTTTCCCTCGTAGGGACGGGTTCCGGCCAGCAGGTGGTAGAGGATGGCGCCCAGCGCGTAGACGTCGGCGCGCTCGTCCACGGAGTGCCCCGCGGCCTGCTCCGGCGGCATGTACGCCGGAGTTCCCATCACCGTGCCCACCCGCGTGAGTCCACTGTCCACGGCGGAGGCGGCGGGAGCCGGGTCCCCACCGGATTCGGCACCATGCTCGCGCGAGAGATCCTTGGCCAGACCCCAGTCGATGACGACCGTCTCGCCGAACTCCCCCACCAGCACGTTGGCCGGCTTGAGGTCGCGGTGGATGATGTGCTCGGAGTGCGCGTACGCCATGGCCTCGGCCACCGCGAGCACGTGTGGCAGCAGCGCCAGCCGCTCCTCGAGTGTCTTGCGCTCGGAGATGACGTCCGCCAGCGAGCGGCCGGACACCAGCTTCATGGCGTAGAAGGGTTCACCGCCCGGCCAGCGTCCCGCCTCGTACACGGGCACGATGGAGGGGTGTTGCAGGCGCGCGGTGACGAGCGCCTCGGCCACGAAGCGGGGCTCGGCCTCGCGGGCCGGCGCGAGCATCTCCTTGATGGCCACGGGCCGATCCAGTTGCACGTCCCTGGCGCGGAGGATGCGGCCGATGCCGCCACGGGCCAGCTCTCCGGCGACGGTGTAGCGGGACGGCTCCACCACCGGCAGCGTCCTGCCCGTGGCGCTCGCCTTGCCCTCTGGCGGGGAGGAGAGCACGGTGGTGCTGCTCCCGGCCTCGGCCGCCACGGGCCCGCCGCCGGGCTGCATGGTGTAGGTGCTGTCGGTGCCGGGAGTGTCCTGCGCGTCGATGGATCCGCCTGCCTCGGTCGGCCTGGCTCCGCTCATGGATACCCACCAGTCTACGGCAAGAGGCCCGCTGTCGGCTTCACCCGGCCAGAAGGCGCCTGCTCTCCCGCCTGCTGACGACCATATCCGAATGGACGCGGAGGCCTGCTCCCACGTTGCGCGGCTCGGCGGATGTGGCCGAAGCTCCCAGGAACCGGCTTGGACGGGGGGGAAGATGATCCAGGGTCCATGGGCATGGTTCGTCGCACGGTTGGATGGCTTTCTCTCGGAGTCCTTGCTCCGGGCATCTCCGCTCGAGCTCGGCCGTGCCCGGCTGCTGGCGGGCGTCTGCCTGGGTCTGCTCGTCTGCGATGCGCTGATCCTGGCCCTGATGCTGCGGAGCCCGGGCCCATGGAGCATCATCCTGGTGGGAGTGGTGTGCGCGGTGGCTTTCGGCGGCGCGCTGATGCTGTTGCGCCGCGCGTCCTCGACCCGGCCCCTGGCGCTGCTGCTGTGCTCGCTGGTGACGGCGGGGACGATCAACAGCGGCCTCCAGCTGGGGAGCCTGGAGGTGGCCACGCACGCCTCGGTGATGCTCGTCCCGGTGCTGTCGGTCTATCTGTTGGGGTGGCGCCTGGGCCTGTTCTTCTCCGCGCTCGCCAGCGTGAACGTGGGGCTCGTCTTCCCGCTGTACACCTGGGGCTCGCTGACGGCGCCCGGCCAGGCGCTGTGCTTCTTCGCGGCCCTCTACGTGCTGTGTGCCTGGGCGGTGGGCTGGCTCTTCATCTCCGCCAGGGACGAGGCACAAGGGCGGGTGGAGTGGACGCTGCGGACCCTGCGCGAGAGCGAGGACACGCTGGCCAGCATCATCGAGAGCACGGATGATCTGGTGATCTCCCTGGATGCGCGGGGGCGCGTGGCCACCTCCAACGACGCGGCGAGGCAGCTCTGCCACCTCGTGATGGGGAGGGAGCTGCACCCGGGGGAGCCCGCCTTCATCGACTTCCCACCCGAGGAGCGGGCCCGTTGGCTCGGATTCGTGTCCCGGGCGCTCCAGGGACAGCGCGTGCGCGAGGAGCTGCATCTGCCATTGAAGGATCGGGCGCTCACGGTGGAGATGACCATCAGCCCCGTGAGAGGGGAGGGGGCGCGCGTGGTGGGGACGACGCTCTTCGGGCGCGACATCACCACGCGCAAGGAGGCGGAGCGCCGGTTGAGCGAGATGCACCGCAACCTGTTGGAGGTCTCGCGCCAGGCGGGCATGGCGGAGGTCGCCACGGAAGTGCTGCACAACGTGGGCAACGCGCTCAACAGCGTGAACGTCTCGGTGGGAGTGGTGAAGGAGCGGCTGCGAGGCCTTCACGTGTCGGGAGTGAGCCGGGCGGCGGAGCTGCTGGACGCGCACGCGGCGGACCCGGGCGCCTTCCTCACCGTGGATCCCCGGGGGCGGCGGTTCCCGGCCTACCTGAAGGAGCTGGCCAGCAAGCTCACGGAGGAGCGCGAGCGCGCGCTGACGGAGATGCACCTGCTGTCGGAAAGCGTGGAGCACATCGATGCCGTGGTGCGCATGCAGCAGCGGCACGCGCGCTCCTTGGGGATGGAGGAGCGGCTGCCGGTGCCGGAGCTCCTCGACGACGCGCTGCGCCTGCACGCCCTCTTCTTCGAGCGGGAGGGCATCCAGCTGCGGCGCGAGTACGCCCCGGTGCCACCGGTGTGGGTGGACCGGCACAAGCTGCTGCGGATCCTGTTCAACCTCGTGAGCAACGCGCGGCAGGCGTTGTTGGAGAGCGGGCGCCCGGACAAGCAGCTCACGCTGCGCCTGGGGCAGGGGACGGCCGGGCGGCTGCGCGTCGAGGTGTCCGACAACGGAGTGGGAATCGCCCCGGAAAGCCTGCCACGCCTCTTCTCCCAGGGATTCACCACGAAGAAGGACGGGCACGGCTTCGGGTTGCACCTCAGCGCCCTGGCCGCCGCGGAGATGCACGGCACGCTTTCCTGCACCAGCGCTGGCGTGGGCCAGGGCGCCACCTTCATCCTCGAGCTGCCTGGCGGGAGCGAGCCACTGGCCGGGGAGTCCGGTGAGGACCGGCCAGGGCTCGGGACGAGGCATTCCCCGGTGGGGACGTGAGGCGTCCGCGTTACTGCGTGTCGGCGGGCATCACCTTGATGCGCTCACCCTCGGCGCCCTCGGCCTTGGTGGCGTTGGAGGAGCGCTGCGAGTCCGTGGGCGTGCCGATCGCGAAGGTCGCCACCCGCGACAGCTGGGCGCCCTTGAACTCACCGGACACGGAGACGGCCAGGTGCGAGCGGCCGGCGCCCGGCGTGAAGAGCACGTCATAGGTGGCGGTGGTGTCCCGCGGGAAGTTGACGTTGTGGGCGAGCGTCGGCCGGCCGATGACCACCAGTCCATCGAGGCCACGCGCTTCCACCCGCACGCCGGTGGCCGGGGCGTCGAAGCGGACCGTGATACGGGCGGACGAGGAGTCCTCGAACTGCACGTTCACCACCACCGGGGCTTGCATCTTTCCCTGCACGGCGGGCTCCGAATCGGTGGTCGAGGAGGGAGTGGACTTCGACGAGGAGGAACAGGCCGCCAGGGCCAGCAGCGCGAAGAGGCCCGGGAGGACGGCGAAGGTCTTGCGGTTCATGTGTGCTCCTGAATTCTTGGGCGGGGGTGGGGCCCTGTCACGGGCTCTTGATGGAGATGGCGACGTTGTAGCCGCCCGCGCTTTCCCTGAAGCCGGTCAACACCACCACGTACTTCGAGTTCTGCTGGGTGGTGAAGCTGGCGGTTTCCGTGCCGACGAGGAGCTCATCCGCCTGGCCCACCACCTCGCCCCGCTGGTAGACGGTGATCGCCACGTCATCGGCCGGGGCGGAGGCCGAGACGGTCACGCGGGAGCCATTCCCCGTGAACACGTAATACTGGTTCTGCTGCCACTTGTTGTACTCGTAGCCACCCTCGAACTCGATGTTGTTGCTGTACGGGAGCGTACGCGCCTCGGCGTACATGTTGCGCATCTTCGTGTCCCCGTCGCCCCACTCGGTGGTGATGGCGCCCATCTGGTAGCGGGCGAGCAGGGTGTTCACATCGGTCGCGTTCACGCCCGGCTGCGCCTTGAGCGCGGTGACGAACGAGGCGATGGTCGTCATCGAGTCCGTTGCCTTCTGCGCCCCCACCAGCACGTCGTAGATGGTGCCGAGCCCCGCCGCGACCCTGTCGTACGACTCCACCGTGCCGGAGTCGAAGATGTCGTAGAGGAGCCGGTGCACGCTCGTCTCCGAGAACACCCCGGGCGTGGGATCATCGGTGTCCAGCGGCTCGTTCTCCGCGTCGATGCCGAAGGAGGCCAGCGTTCCTTCTGCTCCGGCCCAGACGGTGTCCACGTACAGGGGCTCGGGCAGGAGCATGGCCGCGAGGGCGTTTCCGTAGCCCTCGCCAAAGGCGATGCGCGGATCCAACACGTCACCCCGGCCGTGCGGGCCTCCGGGGCTGTCCGAGCGCGACAGGTTGCCCTCGAAGTAGTGACCCCACTCGTGGACGATGACGTGGGCGTCGAACTCGTCGGTGTCCGCGCCCTCCTTGCCGAGGATGTAGATCTCGTTCTCCGTGGGCGAGAAGTGCGAGGTGCTGATGAAGCCGGCCGACTTGTCGCCACCCTGGGGAACGTTGTCCGGGCTCCAGTTCACCTTGAGCGCGGGGAAGGTGACCGTGCGGACCGCCATGAACGCCTTGGAGGCGGTGTACATGGAGTCGAGCACGGCGAAGGGAGCCGCCGTGCGGCGGGCCGCGTCATAGGCCGTTCCCGTCCAGCCGTGGCCCGCGTGCAGGTCCAGCGTGCTGTCGGTGGTGGGCAGCGTGCTGGTGCCGATGGCCCAGATGGCGTTTCCGTCCGTGTTGTCCTCGACCTGGATCTGCGGGTTGCTCGTCTTCGCGAGCACCTCGAGCGAGGTCGAGCCCTTGAGACTCCGCAGGAAGGAGAGCTGGTACTTGCCCTGCTCGTCGGTGTTCGTCGTGGCGAGGACCTTCGTTCCCTGGCGCACCTGGACGACGGCGTTGCGGACGGGCTTCTTGACGGCCGCGGCGAAGTCGAGCGGAGCCCTGTTGCGCGCATAGGTCGCCGGGACGAAGTCGTAGGTCACCGTGCCGTTGAGGGTCACCTGGGTGCCACCGCCCCCACCGCCACCGCCGCCTCCACCGCCGGGACACCCCGCCGCCAGGGCGAGGAGCATGGCGAGTGGTGGGACACGCCCGATCCGGCGTGACAATGCGCTGCTGAACAGGTGCATGCTGTTTCCCCCGCTGCCTTTCACGGCAACCAGTCTGGGCCCGGTTTCCTGTGTGGCTGTCAGGAATGAGACGGACGCGTTGAGCCTCGGGGCGTACCACCGTCTCTCACCGGAGCGCAAGCCGGGGGCCGGTGGGGACGTACCCGGGTGCGCCAATGACAATCATTCTTGCCATTTGACTGTTCCTTCCTTGCTCTCCGAGGAAGTGAGTTGTGCAGCACAGAAAGCCCGCCTCGTCCTGGAGCGCGAGTTGTCGTGTTGGAGCGAGTGCACAGAGTACGGCACCCCTCTCACTCATTCCTCAGACAGGAAGGTGGACCCATGCGTCGGTACTGGACCGGTGTGTCTTCACTGCTATGCATCAGCGCCCTGACCGCGGCGGGCGCCCCGCTCACGGCCGCTGCCTCTTCCGAGGCGGAACCGGCTTCCTGCCGCCCTGTCACCATGGTCAAGCCCATCGCCTCGGGCGGTGCCGGCTCCTTCCCGGACTACGACGTGCAGCCGCCCATGGTGCTGGGCAGGACGGCCTTCTTCGCCGCCAATGATGGGACGAGCGGTCTGGAGTTGTGGAAGAGCCGTGGCGGAGAGCTCGACACGGAGCGCGTGGCGGATGTCTTCCCGGGCGCGACGGGCTCGGAGCCGAAGTCGCTGACCGTGGCGGGCAACTCGCTCTTCTTCTCCGCCAAGGGCGATGGTGTGGGCCGCGAGCTGTGGAAGACGGATGGGACGCCCGAGGGCACCGTGCTCGTCAAGGATCTCCGTCCCGGGCCCGAGGACTCCGGCATCACGGCGCTGACGGCGCTGGGTGACACGCTCTTCTTCATCGCCGATGACGGCGTGCACGGCCAGGAGCTGTGGAAGAGCGATGGCACGCCGGAGGGCACGGTGCTGGTCGAGGATCTCGTCCCCGGCACCGGAAGCTCGGGAATCAGCTCGCTGGCCGTGTTCCGGGACGTCATCTACTTCGCGGCGGATGGTGGCCCCCGCGAGGTCGAGCTGTGGAAGAGCGATGGCACGCCGGAGGGCACCGAGCGTGTCGCCGTCGTCCGGGTCATCGAGAGTGATCCGAGCGAGGAGCTCATCCGCGGCCTGACGGTGGCGGGTGACACGATCTACTTCTTCGCCGGGTCGGACTACGCGAAGCAGTGGGATCTCTGGAAGAGCGACGGCTCGGGTCCGGGAACGGTGCGGGTCAGCACCCTGAGCCGCGGCCCCGAGGACTATGCCGCCGGCCCCGTGACGCTGACGCCCACGGGTGGACAGGTCTTCTTCGTGTCGGGGGCGGGTGGCTCCCTGTGGCGAAGCGATGGCTCCTCTGGCGGGACGTTCGTGATCAAGGAGTCCAGCGACGCCCGCTTCCTGACGCACCTGAATGGCCAGCTGCTCTTCACCGCCTGGGACGACGACAGCGGGTTCGAGCTGTGGCGGAGCAATGGCACGGTGGCGGGCACGGTGCTGGTGGAGGACATCCGTCCCGGACGCGACAGCGCGGCGCCGTTCTGGCTGACGGTGGTGGACGGCAAGGTGATGTTCAGCGCGGAGACCGCCGAGGAGGGCCGTGAGCTCTGGTCCACGGATGGCACCCGGGAGGGGACGCAGCTGCTGCATGACATCGTTCCGGGGCCTGGCTCCTCGGAGCCCTCCTGGCTCACCCCGGTGGGCCCGCGCGTCTTCTTCATCACCGACGATGGCACCGATGGTGCCGAGC
This sequence comes from Archangium sp. Cb G35, assembly GCF_001896145.1. Lineage (NCBI taxonomy): Bacteria > Pseudomonadati > Myxococcota > Myxococcia > Myxococcales > Archangiaceae > Archangium > Archangium sp. Cb G35. The sequence continues at coordinate 308,454 of NZ_MPOI01000007.1, read as the reverse complement.
CGTGGGTGCTGAACGACTGCACGCCGCCGGAGCTGGCCTGCCCGTCTGCCATGGTCGTGGAGGCGCAGGGGCCGTCGGGCGCGCCCGCCTCGTATGCGCTCGCCACGGCGAACGACAACAAGCCCGGGCTTCCGGACATCAGCTACAGCAAGCTGTCCGGCAGTGACTTCCCCATCGGCGACACCCAGGTCTTCGTCACGGCGTCCGACGAGTCCGGCAACAAGTCCACCTGCTCCTTCCAGGTGAAGGTACGCGACACCATGGCGCCCGGGCTCGTCTGCCCGCGCAACATGGAGGTCTGGCGGCAGTTCCGCTACGGCGCCAAGGTGGCCTTCCAGGCGAATGCCTCCGACTCGGTCTCCAAGCCGTCCATCACCTACGAGCCCGCGCCCGGCAGTGACTTCGTGGTGGGCCGCACCCAGGTGCGCGTCACCGCCTCGGATGCTTCCGGCAACGTCTCACGCTGCTCGTTCGAGGTGAAGGTGCGGCGGGACTACGATCCCCAGACCGAAAGCGGTTGCGGCTGCGGCGCGTCCTCGCCTGGCGTGCTCTCCGGCTGGGCGCTGCTGACGGCCGTGTCCATGCTGGCCCGGCGCCGCCGCAAGTAACGCCTGGAAACACGAGGGCCCGGTCTCCTCTCGGATACCGGGCCCCGTGAACCACCGTTGGATGGCGCGGACTACTTGATCAGCTTGTCCAGCGGCTTCGCCTCGGTGGTGGCCTTGTCCTTGGTCCAGTCGATGACGGGCGTCTGCCACGACATGCCCGTCTCGCCCGGCTCGGGATCCAGCTTCTCGAACTCGAAGCCGTCACCGCCGAAGTAGAGGTACTCGACCGTGGCGATCTTGTACTCCTTCTTCGGATCCAGCGGCTTGCCCTTGGCGTCCTTGAACTTGCCCTTGCCGGACGGCGTGAAGCCCGAGAACACCGCCTCCGGGTTGGCCAGCTGCTGCGCCAGGTCCGCGCCCTTCACCTCCACCATCATCACCGAGTTCTCGAAGGGCAGCACCGAGTACACGCTGCCCTTGGTCACCTTGCCCGCGGGCAGGCCCTCGCGGAAGCCCTTGCGGTTGAGCACCACGGCGTCCGCGCCGGTCTGCTCCCGGAGGGCCGTGGTCACCCAGCTGGTCAGCTGCTTGGAGTCCTTCGCGAAGGCCTTCTTGGTGAAGCCAATCTCCTCGCCCAGGGCCTGATCCAGCTTGGCCTTGAAGTCGGCGATCGCCTTCGCGGTGTCGGCGTCCGCGGCCGGGGCGCCCTCGCCACCGGTCACGCTCACCTCCGTCACCTCCACGCCCGTCACCTGCTCACCCTCGGGCTTGGAGCCGTCGAAGGTGTAGGCGGCGCGCAGGTACTTGTCGAAGCCACGGCCCAGCGACACGTAGGTGGTGTTGCCCTCCTTCGTGTTCACCGGCTGCGCGCAGCGGCCACCGGCCACCAGCGACACCTTCCACTCGGGGTGCTTGCCCACCACGGCCTGCAGATCACTGGCGCACTCGTCCGCGAGCACCACCACCGTGTCCGCGCCGGACTTCTGGGCCTCGCCCACCGCCTCCGTCAGCGCCTGCTCGTCGGGGATGACCTCGAGGCCCTCGGCGCGCCCGGCCATGGCCGTGGACACCGTCTTGGGCGACGTCAGGCCCACCACGCCGATCTTCAGGCCCTGGCGCTCGAACACCTTGAAGCCCGGCAGATCCCAGTCCTTGGCCAGCGCCGCGTCCTTCACCTTCAGGTTGGCCGCCAGGAAGGGGAAGCCACCGGCCCGCAGGTTCTTCTGGAACTGCTCGCGCCCATAGTCCAGCTCGTGGTTGCCCAGGGCGGAGGCGGCGAAGCCCATGCGGCCCATCACCGTGGACGTCGTCTCCCCGTAGAAGAAGGAGGAGATGGCCGGCCCGTTCCACGCATCGCCGATGGCCAGCGCCAGCGTCGAGGCGTCCTGACAGGGGGCCTGGCCATCCTTGAGCTGGCCGGCACAGTGCTTCTCCTTGGCGGCCCACCAGCCGAGCAGCTCCGCGGCGCCGGTGGCCGGCTGCTCGCCCTCGGCGGGGGTGGTGGACAGCAGCTGCCCGTTGGGGCTGCCGGTGACGAGCACGGTCACCGTGGTGGGCTTGGGGGTGGGCTTGGCCGCGGGCGCCTGGGCCGGCGGGGCGGCCGGAGGCGGGGGCGGGGTTTCCTTCTCGCAGCCGGTGAGCGCGCCCAGGAGGGCGAAGGCGACCACACCGGAAGCACGGCGCCACGGGCTCACTCCACCCGCCGCCGGCCTGGTAACGGACTCTCGAGGCATTGAGGACTCCGAATTCGTTGGCGATACGACCGCGCGAATACCACACCTCCCCCCCGGGGTCGTCAAAAAGGGCACCCCCGCGCGCCCGGGCCGGTCGTGCTAGCGTTCCGGGTGTGTTGACCCGCGAGAAGGATGCCCCGCCTCTTCCTGAGGAAGCGCGGGGTGGGGGGAGCCCAGGACCCGGACCGGCCACTGCTCGCGAGCGGTGGCTCTGGGAGGTGTGGGCGGACGTGCGTGAGGGCGCCGGACACTTCCCACAACGGAGTGTTGCGCTGCCAGTGAACCGGCTGGCGGAACTCGTCCACGGAATGTGCCTGCCGTTCCACCTGCTGCGCGACCTGTGGGCGGACCGGGCGCTGCGGCGGTACTACCTGAAGGTGGGCGTGAGCCAGGCGATCGTCGTCCTGGGGCTGGCGGTGCTGTTCACGGGCTCGGGCAAGGAGGCCGTGGAGACGGTGGGGCCCGGTGAATGGTCGGAGCAGCATCAGGAGGAGGTGGCGCGCGAGCTGGAGGAGGCGCGGGCCGAGCTGGAGGAGGCCGAGGCCGGAATGGAGAAGCTGCGCAAGCTCCAGAAGGCCGCGGAGGGCACGGGGATGCTCGCCAGGATGGCGGGAGCGGACGAGGAGAAGGTGCGCGCCGCGGTGGAACAGGCCCTGAAGGAGGCCCAGGCGGCCGAGGATCGCCGGCGGGCGGCGAGGGACGCCGCGGAAGCCAAGAGAGAGCAGGCCGAGGAGTTGGAGGGGAAGCACACGGTGCGCCGGGTCGTCTATTGGGCGGCGCTGTTCTCCATGCTGCAGATCGCTCAGTGGATCGTCATCGCCCTGTCGCGCGACTTCCACACGGTGCTCGAGCGCGAGGCGAGCCTGCGCACCGGACTGGTGCCGGAGGACGAGCCGCTCACCCCGCGTGTCTGGCTCAACCTGCCGTGGGTGCGGACCAAGATGAGGCGCCGCTGGCGGGGCCTGGTGTTGTTCGTCCTCGGGGCTCCCGTGTTGTGGCTGGCCACGCGGTGGGTGCCCTGGCGTGACGAGGTCCTCGCCACGCTGATGTCCCTGTGGGGCGCCTGGTGGTTCGTGGTCTTCACCGCGGGCAAGAGCTCCCAGGCCTGGAAGGAGGAGACCGCGGGCGAGCCCTGGTTCCTGCGCGTCTGGAACGGGCTCACCTCACGCGTTCCGGTGCTGAGCACCTACGGCTCGGTGTGGACGAACCAGACGCGCGAGGTGTTCTCCCCGGCCGCCACCGTGGAGCGGCGGCCCTGGGGCCTGATGGGGCTCGCGGTAGTGCGGGCGCTGTCGTCGCTGCCGCTGGTGAGGTGTTTCCTGCGCCCCTTCATCCCCGTGGCCGCGGCCCATCTCATCGCCAGAGCTGCTCCAGCAGCGCCGGAGGGACTCCCTTCGACTGGAGGAACTCCCGGGTGAAGGCGGGGTTCACGAACCAGGGGAAGAGGGCCCTGGGATCGTACAGCCCGTCGATCAACGCTCCGGCCACCGCGGGCACGTGGTGCGCCGAGGCGAGGACCGCCTGCTGGTGGGGCGCGGGCGGCAGGAGCAGGCCGGCCGTCACGCCCATGGCGTACTGGCCATAGCCGGTCCAGAAGTCATCGAAGGTCCGCTGCATCCACTCCGCGGTGAAGGGACGCCCGGCGTGCTCGCGGATGCGGGTCCGGTAGAAGTCCGCCATGTAGGTCGCGTTGTTGCCGCCCTGCGCGGCCAGCGGATCATGCAGCAGGATGGCGTCACCCAGGCCGAGTACGGCCCGGCCCGAGGGCAGACGGCCCACCGGGTGACGGACGGTGGGCGTGAGGGTGCCGCGAAGCCAGCACTGCTCGCTGGGGAGCTCCGCCTCCCGCAGATCCTCGAGCTGTCCGGGGAGCAACCTGGAGAGGGTCTGCTTGCACTCCTCCAGCAGCTCGCGGCCCGGCGGCGTGCGTGGAAGGAAGTCGAGCGGTCCACCCGGGATGCCCTCGATGAGGAGGATGCGTCCCTTGAACTGGTCCCGGCTGTAGAACGGGGTGTTGACCACCTCGCCGATTCCCGGCAGGACCCGGATGGTGCCGCTGCGGAGCTCGGGGCGGAAGTTCTTCAAGAGGAAGCAGGTGATGTGGCGCTGGGGCCTGTCGAAGGGGCTGCGCTGGGGATCCCTCGAGAACAGGGTGGAGATGGAGCCCTTGCCGGTGGCGATCAGCACGAGGTCGAAGCCGGCGGTGTGTGCGTCGAGCTCCTCCGGGTTCGCCAGGGGGACGACGCGAAGGGCCGCGCCGCGGCGTTCCAGCTCCCGCATCCAGGTGGAGTTCTTCAGCCGCTGATCGACGCCCCGATGCGGCCTCGGGACGGGCGGAGCGATGTGCAGCCCGGTGCCACCGTCCGGGTTGATCAGCTCGAGGATGGCGCCTTCTCCCCGCGTCATCACGTCTTCCCAGAAGGTGAGCCCCAGCGCGGCTTCCTTCTTCACCGCGTCCTCGAAGAGCCCCATGCCCGAGGGGAGCCGGCCATTCAGGATCGCATCGGGCGTCTGGTCCGAGAACAGGGTGACGTCGTGTCCATCCTCGAGCAGGCCGAAGCCGAGGAAGAGCCCCGCCTGGCCCGCGCCAACGATTGCGATGTTCGCCATGTGGAGATCATACATGCGTGCCCGTGCCCTGGAGGGCAGGGGGGTTGTTGTCCGGATGGCGCGGCCTATTTCCTTCCAGACACCGGCAAGCGCATGGGTTTGCGAGCGTGCCCCTGGAGCCGAAGAATAGGCGCTCCTGTGGACGGATCTGCGCGACGGGGGGCCGATGGGGCGCGTCCTGTTACTGGCCGCGATGTTGTGTATGAGCGCATGCGCGTGGGGCCCCGGCATGTCCATGGACGAGGGGGCCTTCCGGAAGCGCTACGCCGGGATGGCGGACGCGGGCACCGGGGATGATGCGTACGAGATCGTTTCGATCGACGCGGAGCTGCTGAGCAGGCAGCTGGCGGAGCGTGAGCGGACGCGGCCCCCGCCGCGGGAGGATCCGCTGGCGGCGCTCGCGGCGGACTATGACTACCGGGTGACGGCCCACGACGTGCTGAATGTCATCGTCTGGGAGCACCCCGAGCTGACGATTCCAGCGGGGGAGTTCCGGTCCGCGGAGGCCACGGGCCAGTCATCGAGCGGCCACAGCTCGATGTCCGCGTGGTGGGCTTCCGGGGGAAGAAGGTGCAGGTCACCGGCGAGGTGGTCGCTCCCGGCACCATCCCCATCACGGACGTGCCCCTGCGGGTGCAGGACGCCATCAGCCAGGCACGGGGCCCCACCGCCGAGGCCGACCTGCGCGGCGTGACGCTCACCCGGGGCGGGCAGACGTTCACCCCACCGTGCCGTCAGCGGGCAAAACGTCCCACGAGCGGAAGGGGAGTGGTTTCCCGGACAGCTCGAGCGGGTTCCGCTCCGCGCTCAGCCCGCCCGCTTCTGCTCCTCCGGGGGAGGGGTCTGCTCCTCCTTCGGCAAATCCATCACATGCGCCCCGCTCAACGGCGTCTGCTCGGACGCGTTGATGACGGCCCGCATCTGCTGCGTCACCGCGCGGAAGAAGCCCGTCAGCAGCTCCGGGCGGTCCGCCAGCAGATCGAGGAAGTCACGCCGGTCGATGACCAGCACCCGCGTGTCCTCCACCGCGATGGCGTCCGTGGGGCGGGGGGCTCCGTCCAGCAGGCTCAGGTCGCCGAAGGTCTCCTTGGCCCGCATCCGCAGCACGTGCTCGCCGTTGCTGCGCGCGTCCACCGCGCCCTCGATGATGACGTAGAGCGCGTCTCCCGGGTCTCCCTGGCTGAAGACGCGCTCACCCGCGCGGAAGCGGGCCTCGCGGGCAATGGCCGCCACCGCCGCCACGTCGTCCACGTCGCTCTGCGAGAAGACGTGCACCTCCTCGAGGAGGAACAGCTTCTGCACCGTCGCCTGGCTCATGTCTCCCTCTTGCGATGGCGGCAGATCCATGCCGATCCGCCCCGCCACGTAGCGCGCGCACGCGCGCAGCACCACATCCTCGCTGCGGCACAACCACGCCAGGTGCGCCTCCAACTGGCCCGGCGTTCCCGGAGGCAGATCCCGGTGGTGCGCTTCCACCTGCTCGCGCACCAGCGCCCGGTCCTCCTCGTTCGTCAGCGTCTCCAGCAGCTCCAGCGCATAGGCCCGCCGCCGCGAGTCCTGGCCCGCCACCTGCTGGTGCACGCGCCGCATCACATGGGGCGGGTGCAGCAGGCCCAGCAGGAAGAAGGACAGCTCCAGCGCCTGATCCAGCCGATCCCCCACCACGCGGGTGAGCAGCGCGTGCTCTCCCAGCTCCGCGCGCAGATCCCGGAAGGGCTCCACCAGGGCACGGTACACCTCGCGCCGCCGGCCCAGCGCCTCGCGCACCCGATCCTCGTCCACGGGGTGCTCGGGGTGCTCATCGCGCAGGCGCGACAGCTCGGCGCCGATGCGGAAGTGCAGCCGGGCATCGTCGCGCACGTTGGAGAAGAGCAGGGCGTGCAGCGCCCCCGGCGTGCCGATCAGGCGCAGCACGCGCGGCACCTGCAGCCGCATGGCCAGCGGCGCGCTCAGATCGTTGAGCGTCGCCTCCAGCAGGGGCGTCACCTCGTCACCCAGGCTGGCCAGGGCCTCGCGCGCCGCGCGCCGCTCCTCGCGCCAGGTGAGGAAGGTGAGCAGCTTCGGCGCCAGCTTCACGTAGCCGCCCTCGCCCACGGAGTGCACCGCCACGCGCCGCACCGAGCTGTCCGGATCGCCCATGTAGGGCGTCAGCATGGGCGTGTAGCTCGGGTCCTTCAGCCGCCCGAACAGCCGTGCCACCTCGCGGCGATCCGCCACCGGCGCCTGCGAGCCCCGGGCCGTCATCGCGCCCAGCGACACCTGCGCCGCCGCGCGCCACTTCGTGGTCAGCAGCGCCCCCACGGCCGCGCAGCGCAGCCCCACGTCCGCGCTCTGCAACAGCGGCGGCAGCAGCACCTCCGCCCGCTCCGGCGCCAGCTTCGCCAACGCCCCCACCGCGCTGTCCCTCGGCCGCCGCGCGCCCTGCGTCACCAATTGCTCGAGCTGCGGGGCCGTCTCGGTGGCGCCCAGCTCCAGCGCCAGGGCCACCGCGCGCTCCTGCACCCGCTCGTGCGTGTGGTGCAGCAGCACGGGCAGGTGAGGCCGCAGCGGCAGTCCCTCCTCCGCCAGGATCTCCAGCGCGTGCAGCACCCGGTCCGGCGCGCTCGAGCTCAACGCCTCCACCAGCAGCCGGCGATCCTCCCGGCCCAGTTCCTCGTCGTCCTCGCCGTGGGCGCCCACCTGCTCGCCCAGCGCCTCCACGTAGGCCGGCCGCAAGCGCAGCAGCAGCACGCCGAGCAGCCCGCACAGCCCCATCACCGCCAGCGCCATGGTGACGCCGTCGGCCGCTCGGCCCGCGCCGATCAGCAGCACACCGGCCAGCACCGTTCCGCCCTTGCGCAGCAGCCCGTCCACCGCGCCTCGCAGGGCCTCGCGCTCCTCGTCCGGCACCGCCGCGTACAGCAACTGCACACCCACCGGCAGCAGCGAGTAGTTGACCGCGTTCTCCAGCAGCCGCAGCAGGTGGACCGGCCACAGCTCCTTCGTCAGCAGCGAGGCCACCGCCAGCGGCGCCATCGCCCCGGGCAGCAGCGCCAGGTAGCTCATCAGCCCCATCCGCTTGAGGAGCCGCTCGGCCACCAGCAACTGGAAGAGCACGCACACCAGGCCGATCCACAACTGCAGCGAGCCGAAGAGCGCCGCCAGCCCGTCCTCGCTGAGCGTGTTCTCCACGCGCAGCCGGAAGAGGTAGTCCACGAAGGAGGACAGCACCGCGAAGCTCACGCCCAGCGCCGCCAGCACCCGGGCATAGCTGCTGGTGGAGAGGTACTCCCAGGCCGCCACGGGCGGGGCCATGTACCGGGGACGTGCCGCCCGCGGCCCCTCGCTCTGGTGGAAGTGGAAGGCCACTCCCGCGGCGTAGAGCGACAGCGCTCCGCCCACGATGATGGAGGCAGTGCCGAGCCGCTCGGCGAGTCCCTGCACCAGGAGGCCGCCCAGCATGCCTCCCGCCATGCCCACGCCGTTGAGCGCGGTGAAGGCCCGCCGCGCCTCGCGCGCGTCGAAGGCCGACGCCATCCGCCCCCAGAAGCGCAGGGAGATGACCGTGGTGAAGGCGTCCACGAAGAGGTACAGCACCAGCGCCGGAATCCGCTGGCCCATGGACACGCCCGCGGCCAGCCCCAGCACGATCAGCCCGGCCACTCCGGTGAGCACGCTGAGCGACTCGCTGCGGGCCTCCGGCTCCCGGCGCGGCAGCAACGTCAGCGTCGCCACGAGCAATGCGCCCACCAGGTACAGGTAGGGCATCGTGTGCGACTCGAAGCGCGACAACACGAGTGCGTTGGCAGCGGTCTTCAGCTGCGTCACGCCAGCGATGAGGGCGAACTGGAACGTCGCCGCGGGCCACAGTCGGTGGCCCCAGGACTGTGACTCTTGGGCAGCCACGGGCAGCCCATTCTATCTGTCGAAAACCGGGTTATCCAGGACGAAGCACCGGGGGCTCGCGGCTGGAGAGCAGGCGAGCGGGCGTCAGTCGTCCGCCGCGCCCCCGAGAATCCAGGAGCGGATGCGCACCAGCTCTCCCGGGTGGGCGTCGAAGTGGGTGGGATCGTTGCGCGGCATACGAGTGCCACACTCCGTGCCGGTCAGCTTCTTCAGGAGTGCGGATGCGTCGGGTTCACCCGGCGTCACCCTCATGAAGTCCGAGCACGCCCGGGTCAGCATCGGCGCCCCCACGAGCGCCGCATGGCTCAGGCCCGGTGACAGATCCAACCCTCCGCTCCGGCCGTGACAACTGGTGCACAGCGAGCTCCACAGCACCTGGATGTCCTGGGCATAGCGGGGCATGTGCACCGGCACCGTCACCGTCCCGCGCACCGGGGCGCCGTGGCCGTCGGAGACGAGCACCTCGAAGGTGAAGGCCGTTGCGGTGCCCACGGCGGGGGAGAACCAGGTGACGTCCGCGCCCTCCGGCCCCGAGACGAAGGTGCCCTGGGGCTCGGGAGCGAGCTGGCGCCAGAGGTACGTGAGGGCATCTCCATCCGCGTCCTCCGCCCGCACCGAGAGCGTGACGGTGTCCCCGGCCCTCGCCGGCCCGGGCGAGACCACCGGCGCCCCGGAGAGCACCGGCGCGCGGTTGTGCCGCCGCTCCGGGGGCTGGACCTTCACCTGGACCTCGGCCCGCGCGGTGCCTCCGTTCCTGTCCGTCACCGTCACCCGCAGCGTGAAGACCGTTGTCTTCTCCACCACTGGAGCCAGCCAGGTGGGAGCAGGCGAGGAAGCGTCACTGAACGTCCCGGCGGGCGACTCGGGCACCTGCTGCCAGGCGTAGGTGAGCGCACCCCCCGCGGGATCCACCGCCTGGATGGAAAGCTTCACCGGGAGTGGTCCCGTGACCTCGCCGGGCAGGGCCGCGGGGCCCCTGAGGATGACGGGCGCGGTGCATGCGCAGAGGAGAACACACGTCAACAGCAGCCGCGTGAACGCACGTTTGCCAACGGAAGACTGCATGGCCTCCCCCCTCCGGCGCACCACCGCGTTACAACGATCGAAAGCTAGTCAGTGATGGCCACCGTGCATGAGGCAAACTCATGGTTGCCTACCACCCGGGGCCTGTTTGAGTATGTGACGTGTTGGTCCTACGCTGGGGGCATCATGATCACCGCCGTACTCCTTGCCCTTCTCTGTTCGTCTCCCGACAGCGCCGCTCAAGCGCTGCCGCCTGGCGCTCTGGGCGCGCCTCCTCAAGCGGACGAATCACCGACGGCCTGGGCCTGCACCGTGGAGACCCTGCGGGCGGGCCGTGAATGTATCTTCGAGGCCGATGTGACCTCGTCCACGGATGTGCAGGCGCAGGCCGCCGGCAACGTCCGCACCCTCAAGGACATTGGCCACGCTCTGTGCACGCAGGCCGCGAAGCCGCCCACGGGAGTGACGGCGGACAAGAACCTCGTGTCGCAGTGCGAGCGCAAGTTCTCCGACGCCGCGGAGGACTACTGTGGCCTGGATGGGAAGACGCCCATCATCGACTCGAAGGGCCGCTTCGCCCCGGCCGCTCGGGCGTGCTACCGCCAGATGTCGCAGGTGCTGCAGGACACCACGATGATGGCGACGGTGGCCTCGGCGTGCTGCCAGTGCGCGGAGAAGCGCGGTTGCCCGGGAACGGGTGAGCGCTGCTACGAGAACGTGTCCCGCCAGGAGGTGGGCGCGTCCGCGCTCGTGTGCCTGTCCAACCAGTGTGGCGAGGCGTGCTCCCTGGTGATGCCGGCCTCCCAGGCCACGTCCGGGGAGGTGCGGCCCGTGCGGCAGCAGGCCCGGCGCTCGTCGCAGCTCTCGGGGTCGCTGTAGTGGCAACCGGCGGGATGGAGCGAACCATGTCAGTCATCCAGAAGATGTCGAAGGTGGCGGCGCGTTCGGGCGCCGCCCTGTTGTGCGCGGTGGCCATGGCGGGGTGTGGCTCCTCGAGGCACACGCACACCACGGTGGACGAGGTGCCGGCGAAGCCGCTGCTGGCCGAGGAGCAGCCCGAGGTGCGGCCCACGCGGACGGCCCGGGCGGATGCGGGCCCGGTGCCCTCGCGCCCGCACGAGAAGGCGTTTGGCGCCCGCTACGCGACCCCGGCCCAGTGCGAGGTGGCGGCGCGCAAGCTGCAGTCCACGTCTCGGGACGAGGCCTGGGCGGCGCTGAAGTCGTGTGTCGAGCGCACCCACTTCACGCTGCTCAACGCGGTGCTGAGCGACGCGTGGTACGAGGAGCTGCGGGTGCGGCCGGACGCGGCGCAGGTGATCGCCCAGGTGGTGGCCCAGCGCGGTGGCAGCGTGGATGGGGAGTTGCCGCTGCTGCACGCGCGCAAGGTGCCCATCTTCGCGTTGTCGGCCGCCGTGGCGCAGCCGGAGATGTACAAGGGGCGCTACCTGCTGCTGCGCGCCCAGGTGGCGGACGTGCGCACCGAGGATGAGAAGCCCACGGTATGGCTCGTGGAGCAGGGACTCGGCTCGGTGGAGCGGGCGCAGTCCGTGGGCTACGCGACCCGGAAGGACTCGGTGAAGGTGCACTCGGGCGCCGTGGGCGGGAACGTGGGGATGCTCGGTCCGTCCAATCTGGGCGGGCAGATCTCCACCAGCGAGCAGGAGGTGAGCTCGTCCACGATGCAGCGCTTCGACAACATCACCGACGAGACCGGCCGCGAGGCGCTCGGCCGTCTGCCGAAGGCGGATCCGTTCTTCGCCCCGGGCAAGGACTTCGTCGTGCTCGCGCGCTTCGACGGGCTGCGGGTCACCTCCAGCGGCGAGGAGGATGACGAGGACGCGCCCACGCTGCCGGTGCTCACCATCGTCAGCTACTACGCCCCGCATCCGCTCCTCGTGTACTGAGTCCCGGCGGCGTTGCCTCTCGGGGCCCGTCTTCCCTCATGGGTGATGGGCTCCGTAGGTGGTGAGGTGCGCTTGTCCCACGTACGGCGCCAACCCACCGTCTGATTCCGAGCGCAAGCGTCCTCCTGCCAACGCCTGCTGCCCGAGCGCGTTCACGGTGTGACGTCACACCTCACCCGGGTCGGATCCACGCCTATTCCCTGTGCTGCAATCGTCCGCGTCCGCTGGACAGGGGAATGGTCCGTGCCCGTGCGCTTCGTCTCCAGATTGATGCTCGTGCTGGCCCTGGTGGGGGTGGTGCCCGTCTTGTTGCTCGGCGGGCTGTCCTTTCACGCCAACCGCGATGAGTTGCACCGCCTGGTGGGAGGGCTCCAGACACAGTCCGCCACGGAGCTCGCGCGCTCCTGCCGTCAGCTCGTCCTCACGGGCGTGGACAACCTCCGCCTCGCCGCCGAGTACCTCCCGCTCGAGCAACTCGGGCCCAAGGAGGCCTCCGCGGTGCTGAGCATTCCCTTGCGTCAGCTCGCGGCCCTCAACCTGCTCGTGCTGGTGGACGCGCAGGGCCACGCCATCGCTCCGGCCGTCGTCTCGCCCGAGGGCGGCGGCAACCGGCAGCCCGTCACCGACGCCTCGTTGGATCTCTTCTCGCGCCAGGCGCCCGTGCGCGACGCCCTCTCCACGGGCGCCGCCATCGGCCTTCCGTACCGCACGCCCGAAACCTCCGGGGGCCGCGTGGCGCTCGCGGTCCGCGTGAGCGGGGCCGCTTCCCGTCTCCTGCTCGCGGAGCTGTCGCTCGCCGAGCTGGGGCGCCAGGTGGAGGAGCTCGCGGGAGAAGACGGACTGGCCTTCATCGTGGACGCCCAGGGCGTCCCGGTGGCCACCGCGCACGGAGCCGGCACCTTGAGCGAGGCGCAGCGCGCGCTGGTGGCCGAGGGGCTCTCCCAGAGCTCTCCCGTGGTGCGCACGGTGCACGACGCGAATGGGGCCGAGTTCCTCGCCGCCTTCGTTCCGGTGCCGGATCTCGGCTGGGGCGCGGTGGTGGGCCGCAAGGCCAGTGCCGCCTTCGCCCCCGCCGAGCACGTGCGGCGCTCCACGTTCTTCTGGGCCCTCATGGCGCTGGCGGCCACCGGCGTGCTCGGCTTCGTGCTCGCCCGGGGCGTGAGCCAGCCCGTCGCCCGGCTCTCCGAGGGCGTGGCCGCGCTCGCCGAGGGCCGCTACGGCGAGCGTGTCCCCGAGGAGGGCCGGGACGAGCTCGGGCTGCTCGCCCGCTCCTTCAACCACATGGCCGGCGAGCTGCAACGGCGCGACGCCGAGCTGCGGCGCTGGAGCGAGGAGCTGCAGCAGCGCGTGGACGAGCGCACCCGGCAGTTGCGCGAGGCGCAGGATCAAATCGCCCGCACCCGGCGGATGGCGGCGCTCGGCTCGCTCAGCGCCGGCATCGCCCACGAACTCAACAATCCGCTCACCGGCATCCTCGGCCTGCTGTCGCTCTCGTGCGAGGAGGTGCCCGCGAGCTCACCCGTGGGCCAGAGCCTGACGATGGCGCTCGAGCAGGCCCGGCGCATGGCGGGCATCATCCGGGAGCTGGGGCAGATGGCGGAGCAGGAGCGCGCGGGCGCTGGCCGTCCGTTGGATCCCGCCCAGCCGGTGCGCGCCGCGCTCCACGAGGTGCGCGAGGAGCTCCAGTCCCGCGGCGTCACCCTGTCCTGCGAGCTGGGCGAGCAGATGCCGCGGGTGCTCGGGCACGCGGATCAGCTCCAGAAGGTGGTGACGAACCTTCTGCAGAACGCACTCACCGCGATGCCCTCGGGCGGCACGCTCTCCGTGGGGCTCGCGGCCGTCGAGGGGGATGCGGTGTGCCTGTCGGTGAAGGACACCGGCAAGGGCATCCCCGAGACGATGCGCGAGCGCATCTTCGATCCCTTCTTCACCACCAAGGACGAGCCCGGCCGCGTGGGGCTGGGGCTGTCGGTGGCACACCGCATCGTCGAGGCCCACCATGGCCGCATCCGGGTGGAGAGCGACGCGGGGCAGGGCACCACCATCACCATCATCCTTCCCGCGGCCAGCGCGGAGGCACACCTCACATGAGTGATTCGTCACGAGACTCCCTCGGCCGGGCCCTGGCGCTCGGGCTGTGTCTGGTGGCCCTGCTGGCCACGGCGGGCTGGTTCTTCTTCGAGCGCTTCGGGGCCGCCCCTCCGCCGAGCACCCTGGCCGTCGTGTCCGCACCTCCCGCGCCATCTCCCGTTCCGGCCGTGGTCCGGGACGTGCGCGCCACGGTCGTCGAGGTGGTGGGCGCGGTGGAGTGGACCCATGACGGCAGGTGGGAGGCGCTGCGGGTGGGGCACGAGCTCGCTCCCGACGACTCCGTGCGGACCAGCCCCGGCGCGCGGGTGGACCTGAAGGTGGGAGACGAGGCCTCGCGCCTGTCCATCCCGGAGCGCTCCGAGGTGCGGGTGGGCGAGGTGACGCGCGCCGTCCACAACATCCGGCTGCAACGCGGCCGCATCCACGTGGACTACGATGGGCGCGAGGATCGGCTGCTGCGCGTGCAGGGCGAGGATGGCACGGTGGCCGAGACGCGGGCCGCGCGCTTCACCATGCTGCGCAATGGCTCCACGGTGGCGGTGGCCACGCGAGGGGGCTCGGTGAACCTGTCCTCCGCGGGCGTCACCGTCCAGGTCGCCGCCGGGCAGCAGTCGGTGGTGATCGATGGCGCGCAGCCGATCGCCGCGGAGCCCATCCCGCTCGAGGTGCTGCTGAAGGTCGCGTCGAAGGCCTCCGCCCGGGATTCGCTGTGCGTCTCGCTCTCGGGGCAGGTGCGGGTGGGGACGGAGGTGTTCGTGGAAGGCGAGCCCGCCGAGGTCTCCCGGGATGGTTCCTTCCGGGTGGACGTCCCGCGCCGCGAGGGCCTCGGCCGGGTGAAGGTGGTGGCGAGGGAGCCGGGTGGGGAGATACGGGAAAAGATGATGGCCTGCCGTCCGCCCCGCGCGCGCGCCAGTCCCCGGCAGGCGGAGTCGGTGAATTTCCGCTGGGACGAGGCGCACTGACGCCATGTGTTCGTGCCCGAGGACACTCCCGCTGCTCCTGGTGGGGCTGCTGGTGGGTGGGTGGCCCGGCCTCGCGGTGGGGGCGGACGCCGCCCGGCCGCCGCAAGGGGGCATCCGCATCCAGTGTGTCCCCGGGCATGTGCGGCTCGGCGTGGACCGGGAGGCCGAGGTGCGCATCGAGCTGGCGGCCGAGGCCACCGGACTCGAGGTGTTCGCCAGCAGTGGTGACCTGGGGCCGGTGACGCAGGTGAAGCCGGGCGTCTTTCGCGCCACCTACGTGCCTCCCCGTCAGCGTCTCCCGTTGGAGGTCATCCTCGTGGCGTTGGCCCGGGGTCCCCGGGGGACGCTCGATGGCTGGTCGGTGCTCCCGCTGTGGGGCCAGGGCGAGGCCGAGGTGCGCACGCGGGCCGGAGCGCCCGTCACGCTCCAGGTGGGAGGCCAGTCCTTCGGCCCGGTCCAGGCGGATGGCAGGGGCGTGGCGCGCATCCCCGTGGCGGTGCCGCCCGGCGTGCACGAGGCCTTCTTCGGCAAGCGGCGCATCGCTCTCGGGGTGCCCCCGCAGCCCTTCCTGCACGCCGTCGCGGAGCGCCGCGAGGTGCGGGCCGATCGCGAGGAGACGGTGGCCATCCGCCTCTACTCGTTGAAGCCCGGGAAGGCGTCTCCGCGTCCGGGTGACTTCTCCGTGTCGCGCGGGACGCTGAGCGCGCCGGCCGGGCTGGAGCCGGGCGTGTTCCTCCTGAAGTGGACCGTCCCCCCGGGGCCGGCCGGGAGTCTGGAGCTGAAGGGCTCGGTGACGGGGGACAGGGAGGGGGCCGTGAGCGTGCGGGTGGCGGCGGTGCCCGGTCCGGCGCGGCACTTCGAGATGCGGGTGGACCCCGAGGAGCTCGTGGCCTCCGAGGAGGTGCGGGTGGCGGTGGAGGTGTCCGCCCGGGACGCCGCGGGCAATCCGGCGCGTGCCGGCTTGCGGCTCGAGTCCGACTTCGCGGGAGAGGGAGCGCTCACCGAGCGTCAGGCGGGAGAGTACGCGGGAGTCTTCCGCTTCGCGCCGCGCTTCGGCACACGGGAGCAGGTGGAGCTGCGGCTGCTCGCGGGGGAAGCCTCGGCGCCCGTGTTGACGCGGACCCTGAAGCTGCGCCCCGCCGTGCCCGCGCGGGTGTCGGTGCAGCCGTTGCTGCCGATGCTCATGGCGGATGGCCGCTCGGAGGCCGTCTGGCGCATCTCCGTGGAAGATCGTTTCGGCAACCCGGTGCGCGAGCCCCGGCCCGAGGCCGTGCTCGCGCGGGAGCTGGCCTGCAAGCTCCTGCCGAAGGCGCCGGGGACGTACGAGCTGCGGTACGTGCCGCCCGTGGCCCGCGTGGACCACCTCTCGGAGCTGGAGGTGCGGGTGGGGGAGGCGCGCGGCCGGGGAACGCTCCCGTTGTTGCGCCGCCGTCCGGTGCTGCTGGTGGCGCCGCGCGTGGGCCTGGTGACGAACCTCGGGGATGTGCTGGCGCCGTCCGTGGGGCTGCGGCTGGAGGCGTGGCCATTGCCCCAGTGGCCGGCCCTGGGGCTGCTGCTCGACACCGGCTATCTGGGATTTTCGCGGACGGGCGGCGAGGTGGCGCCGGGCTTCACGGGGCGCAACGAGTGGTTCGACACCACCGTGGCGGTGGGCCTGCGCACCCTGAAGGAGAAGGGCCTCCAGGGCTGGGTGGCGGCGGGGCCATCGGTGACCCGGGTGCGCAGCCGCGTGGCGTGGAGCGAGGGGCCCGCGCTGGAAGAGGGCACGTGGGTGTTGGGCGCGCAGGCGATGGTGGGGATGGGCCTTCCGCTGGGACGGGGACAGCCCTTCCTCGAGGCGCGGTTCAGCTGGTTCGATGATCCGTCCCTGCGCGTGCTGCGTGGCGCGCTGTGGGGCGGCGGTCTCCACGTGGGGTATCGCCTTGAGCTCTATTGATCGTGGCCTTCCTCGTCTCGCCGTGTTCCTCGCCCTGTGCGTCCTGGCGGCCGCGTGTGACCGGAGTCCGGCTTCCACGCATGAGCCACGTCCCCTGCGCATGGTGCCGGCCTGGGGGATGAGCTCCGCGCCGGTGTCCGTGGTCATCGAGGGGGAGAACTTCCTGCCCCTCGCCACCCAGCACCTGGGCGGCAAGGTGCCGGTGACGATGGACCACCACTTCGAGGCCTTCCTCGGAGAGGTGGCGCTCGAGGATGTGACGTGGGTGGATGCGCGCACGCTGCGGGCCCGGGTGCCCGCGGGGATCGCGCAGGGCTGGCACGTGTTGAAGGTGGTGGGGCCCCTGGGCGGGCACGTGGAGCTGCCTCGGGCGTATCTGTCCTCGCTGGCGCAACTGGCGCGGCTGGAGGCCGGAGCCGTGTTGGAGCGGGGGCAGGTATCGGTCCAGACGCGGACCCGGCTGACGCTGACGGTGGAGAACACGGGCACCTCGGCGGCGCTCGCCGTCACTCCGGTGCTGCGTCCCGTGGGCGGGGGCAGGGTGGAAATCCTCTCGGAGCCCGGGCCCGCCGGCATCGCCGCGGGCGGGAGCGCGTCGTTCTCCTGGGAGCTCGGGGCGGTCGCGCCGGGAGAGGTGCACTTCGCGCTGGAGATCCGGGGAAGCGAGGAGCTGACGGGCACGGCGCTGCGGGCACCCGACGTGGAGGTGGGGCCGCTGCGGATCCGCGAGCGCGCGGTGCTCTCCGCCTCGTTCCTCGCCCCGGAGAAGCAGGTGGTCAACGAGGGCCAGCGGGCGAAGGTCTCGCTGCGCGTGACGAACACGGGGGAGACCGGGGCGATCGGGGTGGTGCCGGGTGAGCCCAATGCGATGGGGTCCGTGTCGACCGTCGTGTCGGGGCCGGTGCCCGGGAGCGCGGACCTCCCGCCTGGAGCGAGCCAGGAGTTCGCGTGGGAATATGTCGCCGGCGCCAAGGGCACCCTGGCCTTCCTGGTGAACGCGGTGGGGCGGGATGCCTCCAGTGGTGTGGAGGTGCGTGCTCCCGAGGCCCGCTCGGCCGATATCACCGTGCAGTCGCCCGCGAAGCTGACGGGGCACTTCCTCCCGCTGCCCACCAGCGTCAACGTGGGGCAGGAGTTCCTCGTCGAGGTGGAGGTGACGAACACGGGCGACTCGGCGTTGCTCGGGGTGACGATGGAGGACGAGGGGGCCTCGGGAAACTGCGGCCTGGAACTGGTGCCTGGGACCACCCCGTGGCCGGCTCGAGTGGACCGTCTCCCCGGCAATGCGCAGGCGGTGTTCCGTGCACGCCTCGTCGGCAAGGCCGAGGGCTCGTGCGCCTTCCACGCGGGGGCTCGCGGCGTGGATGAGACGGATGGGAAAACGGTGGTGCTCCCGCCCGTCAGTTCCTCGACCCTCCAGGTGCGGCGGCAAGCGGCGCTCACCGCCACGCTCTCGGCTCCCTCCCGAACCAAACCGGGGAACGTCTTCGACGTGACCCTGACGGTGAGCAACACCGGGAGCACCGTGGCCCGGGGGGTGAAGCCCATGCTCCTGGAGTCGAGCAGCGGTGTGGCGGAGCTCCTCATGGAACCGGCCGACTCGGGACAGGATGTAGCGGGTGGGGCCCGTGCCTTCTTCGCCTGGCGCTACCGTGCCACCAAGGTGGGCAAGACCTTCTTCAAGGCGGGGGCGGAGGGCCAGGATGCCAACACGGGCGCGGCCGTGACCACCGGGCTGGTCTCGTCGGGCGAGGTCTCCATCCTGCCCGAAGTGGAGCCGCTGCTCGACAACCCCTTCGGCGATGGCTCTCCCTTCGCCCACGTGCTCGGCTACGACGGCCGTGTCTACCTCGGCCCCAACAAGAGTGGCACCGGTGGCGTGAGCGTGGGCCTGAATGGGCTCGGGGGTCAGAGCTTCGGCTTCTTCCTGCACAAGGACATCACGGGTAACTCCAGCCAGAACAGCTCCGCGGCGCCCTATCGCTCCATCGGTGCGACGGGCTGCAGGGCCAATACGCCCGAGTGCGGCCCGGACAACGAGGATGGCCGTGGCTTCTTCTTCTCCGGCCTCGTGGGGACGCAGGAGTGGCTGGGGATGGGCGGGGGAAAGAGCGGAGGAGACCTGGACTACGTCTACCTCGGCCAGGACACCGATGACCTGAGCACCATGTACATGCGGCACGTGGATCTCTCGGCCATGCTCGGAGGGCAGACACGGGGCTTCTCCGCGGCCCTCTTCTTCCGGGATCGCCTCTACCTGGGCTTCCCGGACACCGGGGGCGCCCGGCCGTACCTCCTCGTCCTCAAGCGCTTCCCCACGGTGGATCCCGGCTACAACGCCGTCTCGGGCACGGACGTGGAGAACCTGATCGCCGATGAAATGCCCGGCATCGGCGTGGGCGGCTCGCCGAAGAACGGCGCCTCCGTGCAGATGATCGACACCCTGGCCGGGTTCAATGATCGTCTCTACGTCACCAACAACGGTGGGTGCGTCCGCTCGACGGCGCCCACGCCCCGCTCCTACGGCTCGTTCCCGGGGGATTGGACCTCCTGCACGCCCTCGCTCGAGGCCTGGAGCTCGCGCCTCAGCCGGACGACCACCAAGACGGCGGACCTCACGCCGGCGGACAGGGCCGTGCCGCAGCTGGCCGTGTTCCAGGGGAAGCTCTACCTCGCGCGCAACACCACCAGCTCGTCGGGGGTGAGGGGCCCGCAGCTCTTCGTGTGCGGCCCGGAGAGGACGGGCTCCACCACGGACTGCGATCCGGGAGACTGGTCGCTCGTGGCCCCCAACTCCACGGGGGACACGCAGCTCACCCAGTTCAATGACTCGGACAACGTCTCGATTTCGCTCCTGGTGGCCACCGCGAATGCCCTCTACGTGGGCTTCGACAACGCGTCGCGGGGCGCGGTGCTGCTGCGCGCCTTCACGGCCGCTCCCATCAACCGGGACGACTTCAAGGGAAGGGAGGGGTGCTCCGCCGCGCAGTTCCCCGCCTCGTGCGAGGGCCTGGCGGGCAACGGCCTGGGCACGGGGGCCACGCGCATCTTCGACGGGAAGGCGCTCGGCCCCAGCGGAAGCGAGTCCGTCTACCTCACCGCCGGGGATGGCATCGGGGCGGCGAGGCTCTACCGGGTGACGGACTGAGCCGCCTCACTGCGCCACGGCGCTCACCGGCTCCAGGGACATGGTGGCGCGGGAAGTCTGGACGTGCGGAGGCAGGGAGAGGCGGAACGTGGTGCCCTCGCCCACGCGGCTGTCCACGGTGATGG
Source organism: Archangium sp. Cb G35 (assembly GCF_001896145.1). NCBI lineage: Bacteria > Pseudomonadati > Myxococcota > Myxococcia > Myxococcales > Archangiaceae > Archangium > Archangium sp. Cb G35. The sequence continues at coordinate 288,489 of NZ_MPOI01000007.1, read as the reverse complement.
TGCCCTCGAACGCCTCGACGATGGACTTGCAGATGAAGAGGCCCAGCCCCGTGCCCTCGCCCGAGGGCTTGGTGGTGAAGAAGGGCTCGAACAGGTGCGCCATGTTCTCGGCGGGGATGCCCATGCCGGTGTCCCCCACCTCAGCGCAGGCCTCGCCGTGGGGGCCCGTCCACAGCCGGACGCGGATTTCGTGCTCGCACCCATCCTCGGGGATGGCCTGGGCCGCGTTGACCACCAGGTTGAGGAAGACCTGGGCCAGCCGGGCCTCGTTGGCCTTCACCAGCGGCACGTCCTGGTAGTCGCGCACCACGCGGGCCCGGAAGCGGATGTGCACCAGCGCCATCTTCAGCGCCGCCTCGAGCACCTCGCGCAGATCCACCAGCATGCTCGAGTCATCCGGGTTGCGGGCGAAGGCCTTCACGTCCCGCGCGATGTCGCGCACGCGCTCGGCCCCGTCGCGGATGTCGCGCAGGGTGTTCTCCACCGACTGGAGGCGCGCGGCCAGCGCCGTCAGCTCCTTGCCCGAGCCCTCGCGTGCCTGCTTCTGGATGCCCTCGCGCAGCGATGGCAGCTCCTCGTCGAGCCAGTCCAGGTTGGAGAGCACGTAGGCCAGGGGCGTGTTCACCTCGTGCACCACGCCGGCCGCCAGCAGGCCCAGCGAGGCCAGCCGGTCCGCCTGCACGAGCATGGCCTGCATGCGCTCGTGCTCCTGGCGCATGCGGTACTGCTCCAGCGCCAGCTTGAGGCGGTGCGCCAGCGCGTCCACCTCGAAGGGCTTGAGCAGGTAGTCGAAGGCGCCCAGGCGCAGGGCCTCGACGGCGCTGTCCACGTTGCCGTAGGCCGTGACGATCAGCGCGTTGCACCCGGGCTGCACCGAGCGCAGCCACTTGAGGAACTCCAGGCCATTCTCTCCCGGAAGGTTCTTGTCGATGAGAGCGCAGGCGAAGGTGTGCTTCGCGGCGAGCTGGCGTGCGGTGGCCGCGTCCGGGGCCAGCACCGGGACGGCGCCCGTGCGCTGGACGATGAAGGAGAGAATGGTGCGCAGCGATGGCTCGTCGTCAACGACCAGCACGGACTCTGGAGCGGGATTGGCACGGGTTCTCATCGGTGTCTGTCTCCCACCCGCTGAGCATTTTTTCAGAGGGTGGGACAAACTGAGGTCGCCGCGCCTGGGGCGCAAGGGAGCAGGCGTGCTCCGGCCTTCACGGCATTCACGGAAATGCCGGAAGCGTTGACGGACGGACATCGGGCCGCCCCCGAGGGCTGGTCCTACAGGGCGAAGCCCACCAGGTGCAGGTCCCCGAGCCCGTCATCGAAGCGCCGGGCGTATTGGTAGAAGAGGGACAGGGGGACCGCCTGCCCGAAGGTGGTGCGCAGGTAGAGCGCGCCGCCCACGGCCCGGTGGTTGTCCCTCAGGTCCGTGCGTGCAAAGGAGGCGAAGGCCTCCAGCTCCACCTGACTGATGAAGAAGGAGGGCAGCAGCCAGAAGAAGGAAGTCCAGCCGTAGTCGATGATGACACGGTAGCGGTAACGCGCCTGGGCCAGCAGGACGCTGCGGGCGCTGAGGGCGTAGTCCTCGTAGCCGCGCAGGTACTCGGAGAAGGAGATGCCCGGCTGGAGGCGCAGCGGCAGGCTGCGCGAATCCTCGGGGCCCTCGCGGAAGGTGAGCGCGGTGCCGGCCTGGATGCCGCCCACCTGGAGGAGCCCCTCGGGCGCGTTGGGCAGGAAGCGGGCGATGGCGGTGAGCTGGAGGTTGTCGCGCAGGAGCAGGGGCAGTCCCGGCAGGAAGGCGGTGGCCTCGGCGCGCAGGTCCGCGAAGGGGTTGGCGTTGTCGAAGGCGAGCGGGTACACGCCCGCGCCCAGCGACAGGCCCACGCCGCGCTGGGTGCCACCATAGGAGGTGCTCTCACCGGCGAAGTAGGAGATGGAGGCCTCGGGCCCCAGGAGCATGGTGCGTGCCGCGGGGCGCGTGTCGGTGGCGTAGTAGTCCCGGCGCAGCGCCAGCAGGTTGAAGCTCACGGGCGTGGTCCAGAATTCGCGGGACGTGGCCAGCGAGGCCTGCAGATCCCTCCGGCCGTCCTGGACGAGGCGCGCCACGGTCAGCGACGTGTACCAGGGAGCGGTGAGGGCGGTGGCGTAGCTGAAGGAGATGCTGGGATCCTTCAACTGCGAGTCCATCTGGGCGAGCAGCGCGTACTGGTGGAAGCCGAGCCTGTCCTGTCCCGCGAGGGCCAGGCCGCCGTAGAAGATGGGCCTGTTGTTGATGTTGTCCGGATCGGGGAGCGCGTAGAAGTAGGGGGCGCGCAGCTCGGGCAGGAAGAATCGCTCCATCGGCGAGTAGGGCTCGTCGGTGAGGATGTCCAGCGTGTGTCCCTGGTACGGGGCCGAGGCCTTCGAGGTGGCCGCGGCCGGCTCGGGAGCGGGGGAGGGCGCCTGGGCGAGGGCCTCGGCGGGCGCCACCGGGGCGATGGGGGCGCGATCCAACGAGAAGTCGAAGTGGTCGCGATTGAGGAAGACCACCTCCTCCGCGTTTCCGGCGGGGGCCACGTCCATGACGAGGTGTGGCGCGTCGGTGATGCGCCTCGGCGCGCCGCCGGCCAGGTCGAGGACATGGGCCTGCCACCGGCCCTCGTGCTCGCGCTGGAAGACGATCCGGTTCGCGTCCACCCAGCGGGGCGAGTAGTTGAAGTGCGCATCCTGGGTGAGCGCGCGCACGGTGCCATCGGTCTCGAGCAGCGCGAGGTTCCAGCCCTGCTCCGTCATCTGGGGGAAGACGACGCGTCCGTCCGCCGCCACCGAGGGCGGTCCCAGGGAGGAGTGTCCCTCGAAGCGGGTGAGCGGCACGCTCGCTCCGGTGGCGAGCTCCAGCCGGTGGAGGTTGGCGGTGTCGCCCTCGATATGGACGAAGACGTAGGCCTGGCCATCGGGGGTGACGCTACCGCCCATGCCCGCGAGGCCTTCCCAGGTCTTGATGATCTCGCCGGTGCGCGCGTCCACCTGCCACACCCGGGACAGGTAGCTGCCCAGCGAGTCGATATCCGCGGCCACGAGGAACAGGAAGGAACCGTCGGAGGTGAAGGACAGGCCGCTCATCACGGTGGGGAAGGTGGAGATCCACCGGCGCCCGGGGAGGAACTGGGTGAGGGAGTGGCTGAAGCGGACGGAGCCATCGTGCTCGCGCACGGTGAGGTGGGGGACGCGTTCACGGCCCGCGTCCACGGTGGCGAGGGCGCCATCCGGCGAGGCGGCGAGCCGGGCGAAGTAGCCCACGTTGGGGGCCAGCACCTGCTGGGTGGCGGGGCGCACCCGCTGCTGCTGGTTCCGGGTGAGCGACTCCGTGAACTCCTCGAAGAGCGAGCCGATGGTCCGGCCGTACACGTTGCTGAAGCGCAACGTCAGCGCGATGGGAGGAATGAGGGTTCCGCCCTGCACCTCCACCAGCTTCCACAGCCGCTCCTCGCCGTAGCGCTCCACGAGCCATTGGATGAAGTAGCTGCCAGTGAGGTAGTTGCCGCCGAGCGGATCCATCCGCCGGTGCTCGGGGGAGAGGTAGCCGGGGTGGAAGCGGCCGTCGAGCGACTGGGAGGCGGCCTCGAAGAAGCCGCGCCACAAGGGGCTGTGGGGGCGGCCCTGGGACTTGCCCAGCCGTCCCTCGTAATAGGTGGCGAGCCCCTCGAGGAACCAGGACTCGGTCAGGCTGTTGGGCTGGAAGAGGCCGCCGGTGATGGTGTTGACCAGCCACCAGATGCCGTGTGTCTGCTCGAGCTGCACGTAGTGGACGGACTCGTGGCAGCCCACCTCGCCCAGCTCGGAGGGGCCGAAGCCCAACAGGTTGAAGAGCTCCAGCGACATGTGGGCCGGCATCACCATCTGCTGGGGGATGCTGGAGTAGTCCGGGTTGACGTACGCGTTGTTGAAGTCCGCGCCCGTCAGGTAGACGACCACCCGCTCCTGGGAGCCGGGCTTGCGGGGGAGGCCGCGCAGGCGCTCGACACAATCCTCCAGACGGGCGGCGATGCGCAGGGCGGAGGGACGCAGCGGGGCCGGGTAGTAGAGCTCCAGGGTGCGCGTGGTGAGCTTGCGCATGTCGTCCCGGGCGAAATCCACCTGGACGTTCTGGGGGAAGCGGGGTGTGACGAAGGCACACCCGGCGAGGGAGAGGAGGAGCAGCAGGAGGGGGGGGAGGCGGCGAGGCATGCGCCCCCATCCTAGGTGCGCTCACAAATCGTGGCGATGAACTTGGTTTTCAGGGTAAGGGGGTCGACCGTTCTCACGTTCGCGTACCCTGAACAGGAATCCCTCCATGGCCTTCCCCGCTCCTCCCCATGTCCAATCCGCCCAGGCCCAGGTCGCCCAGGCCCTCCAGCAGGTCGAGGGCAAGCCGGTGGACCTCCTCACGGTCCCCTGGACGGAGGTGGAGACGTCCATCCCCAAGCTGCTCGGTGGCGCCTTCAACCCGAATGATCCGAACCACCAGGGCCTGGCCCTGGGTCTGGCCGGTGCACTCGCCGAGCGCCTGGGCAAGGAGCACAACGCCTTCTGGTTCGTGAACCGGGACTCGCCGGAGGGGGCGTCACTGGGCTTCCCCGAGCTGCCCATCGTGCTCTCGCCGTTTGGCGAGGTGATGAACGCGCTGGTGTCGGGCAAGCTGACGCGGCTGGACGAGGTGGCCGCGGGTATCCGCCGCACGCTGGGCGAGGCGCGCTTTGGCGCGGGCGGCAACCGGCCGAAGCTGGGCCCCGCGGAGTATCAGCGGATGGTGGATCCGGGCTTCATGCAGTTCCTGGTGGTGGATCCGGCCAAGGCGCAGAAGACGCTGGACACGAAGCCGGACGCGCTGGCGCGGGACATCCGCGAGGCGCTGGGCCGGGCCACGAAGCTGCCGGCCGAGGTGCGCCAGCAGTTCGAGGGCCAGGTGGTGGCGGTGCTCCAGCAGATGGACGCGACCAAGACGCTGGCGCAGCAGGTGGAGGTGGCGCCGCGCATCGCGGAGCTGATGATCCACCTGTACGCGACGCAGGGGAACACGGGGGCGGCGCAGAACGAGTTCTGGGGCCAGCTCATCCTTCCGCTGCTCTTCATCGGCGCGCCGCAGAGCTTCCCGCCGGTGGACGAGGAGGAGCTGGAGGCGTTCAACCAGGGCGTGGCGGCGCTGGAGCTGTTCGTGGACGTGGTGCCGCACACGGTGCAGGCGCCGGAGGACGGGCTGCTGGGTGCCTTTGATCGGTCGGAGGTGGGGCTGGTGCACCAGTCCTTCGAGCGCGCGGGGGTGCAGCGCTTCCTGAAGCTGAAGGCGGATCGGCTCAAGCCGCTGCTGGAGAAGTTCGACGCGAACCAGATGGTGGACGCGGTGCGTCGCTTCACCAAGTACATGGAGGAGAAGGCGGGCAAGGGCGCGCCGCCCAACCCGCAGAACGAGGAGATGCTGAAGGCGGCCACGGTGCTGCTGACGGATCTGAAGCGGGCGGTGACGCAGACCACTGGCGAGCTGTGCCTGCGGCAGATCACCGAGGCGGACGCGATGTCCGAGCAGGTGGTGGCGGAAGTCCGTCAGGCGCTCAGCGCGCCGCGCATCATCCTGGCCTGAGAGGAGTTCGCCCTCCCTCTCCCCCCGGGAGAGGGCCGGGGTGAGGGTGCCACGCATCACAGGGGCCACACGGGACACCCTCCCGTGGGCCCCTTGTCGTTTCAGCGGGGTTCATCCTCACATGCGCTCGGGCTCGATGATGCCGGCGAAGGGCTCCCAGCTTTCATCCATGATGGAGTAGTTGTCGGTGAGCTCCTCGTCCTTGGCGATGTCGCGCAGCGCGAGCGTCGTGAAGCGCCGGTTGGGATCGTTGCCGCAGCTGGAGTTGGGCGAGTGGTTCATGAAGCGCGCGTGGTCGCCGCACAGGACGAGCGTGCCCTGCTCGCAGTAGGCGTAGCGCGCCAGGAACGCCTTCATGAGGGGGGTCATCTTGGCCACGTCGGCCGGCGTGAAGCGCTGATCGATCGGCTCATCCAGCAGCCAGATGACGGTTCCCTTGGGAATGGGCTCCCCCGCGAACAGACCGATGCCGTGGATGCTCGAATGGGAGATGTAGCTCTTCACGCGAATCATGATGCCTCTCCACCTCGGACTTCGTGTCGTGATGCTCGCCAGTGGAGTCCTGTATCACGCCCGATTGACGGGAGGAGGACCATCAGGGGCGAGCAGTTGCTCCAAGGCGGAGCGGGCCTCGGGCCGGCGCTTTGGCCCGGCCACGCGCGCCCTTGAGGTAGGGTCTCCAGGCATGTACCCCCGCCCGTCTCGCTTCCTCTTGGGGCTGGTCATGAGCCTCACCGTGCTGACCGCCGCATGTGCCACCCGGCGGGAACAAGCCCCCACGGAGGCGAAGCGCGCTGTGGGGGCCGGGGTCCCTTCCGCCCGAGGTCACGAGGCTCCACAGGCCGGTTCTCCAGGCTTCATGGTCAATGCCACCGTGGAGGGGAGGCTGCCCGCTGGTTCGGACTTCCAGGTCCGTGCGCTGCCGGTGGGCATCCGAGAACTGGAGGGCGGGAGCGTCAAGGTATTCCTCCCTCCGAGGCTCCTCCCTCCGGCCTTTGACGTCATGAGCCTGGAGGAAGCCTTGTCTCTGAGTCAGGCCCTGCCACTGGCGATGGACACGCCCAGGCTCCGCCTCCACTTGGTGGAGACTCCAGGCCCGAGACGCCAGAGGAGCCCTGCCTCCTCCGCTCTGGTGGGGCTGCGAGTGCGCGAAGAGTTCCTGTCCGGATTCGGGCCCGGCTTGTTGCCGTTACCCGATGCCGTGGATGACAGCGCCTTGCTGGCCGCGTTGAGGATGTCCCCACGTTTCATGGGTGAGGGATTTCGTCAGGCCGCCGAGGAACTCTTCAACTCTCCGATCTTCATCCATGGCGTGTACCTCTCGGTGATGCTGTATTTCTCTGCATGGCTCGCGCCCGAGCCGTTCTTTTCCAAGGGTCTGGCCGCGGCGCTCACGGTCCGTCTGGCCCTGCTGGTGGGATTGGTGGAACTGGGCAGGGTGGCCCATGCGTGCCTGAGGCTGTACCAGGAAGCAGGGGAGGCCAGGACGCCGCGAGAGCTGGAGGAAGCCTCGGCACGCTTTGGAACGGCGCTAGGAGGCACTGGTTTTCGGGTTCTGGTGCTGGTGGCCACCATGGGACTGGGGCGGTTGTTACCCTCGGTGCCCGAAGGTGGCATCGGGGCTCAGGTACGTACCTGGGTCACGGCGTTGGAGGGAGGTGCCTCCGTGGGAACGGCCGCCACGGCCCGGGTGATCGCGGACGGAACACTCGTCGTTACGGGTACAGCGGTTGGGGTTTCCGTTTCTTCCGTCTGCTCCGCCATGGGGCTGTGCACCATGGCGAACTCCACTGGCGGTCACACGGCCTTGTCGACCCGCTATGGACCGCCGCACACCCGGAGCAATCCGCCCCACAATGAAGCCATCGAAGAGGAACTTGCCGCTCGGGAGGGTGCTGGACACATCAGGCTCGATAAGAACAAGGCGCAGACAAATGCCGCGAACAGACGTGTCTTCGATCCAGCGCCCGCGAGAGGTGTTCGCTTCCGCAGACCCGACGCTTCCTCGGTGCGTCCTGACGGTGTGCGGCACAACACCAACTACGTTTCCAATCCCGATGACATGAGACGTGAGTTGGAAGCATTCGAAGCCATGGTCCGCGCGGACCCCAGGGCCATCCACGAACTCTACAAACTCGATGGAACATTGGTCAGGAGGTACGTCCCCCCTGGAGTTGTTTTTCCGTAGCAAGCCGGACCGGAGTCATCCATGGCCCAGGAATTCGACATGGCGCAGTGGCAGTCGGAGTTGGTCGACGCCTTCCGGTCGGGAGACGAGGAGCGCGTACGCACGCTGGTAGCTACGTGGCGCGAGGCACGGCCTCGCGAAGCCAGGGCCGCGCTGGAGAAGATGCTCGAATCCCTTGATGTGCAGGAGCGCCAGGCAGCGGTCCTCGCGATGGGTGCGTGGGGAGGTCCGTCGAGCACCAGGCGTCTGGAGCAGCAGCTCGTCCTGGAGGAGGCGCGAGGTAATGACAGCGCGTCTGTCGTGCAGGTCATCCTCCAGTCGCTCGGGCAGCTCAAGAGTGCCAACGCGAGGGCGGCACTCGTGCGCAAGCTGAACCGTCTGGCCGCGGGGGCGCCAGAACAGACGGATGTGAATGATTTGACGTATGTGCTCTGGCGCAAGCGTCACCCCGAGCTGATACCCGCTGTTCGAAGCGCTCTGCAGCGGATTCCTCCATTGAACTCCCGAGCCTTGCGCGCGCTTCTGCTCTTGCTGGAGAGATCTCCAGAGCAGTTGGTCGCATGGATCGAGGATGGAACGGTGCCATTGGAGGACAAAACGGAAGTCCTGACCGTGCTGGACGAAGAAGTGCCAGCCGAGTTGGAACGATTGCTTCTTCCATTGATCTCGCTGGGCCGTGCCGTCATCGACGTGGCCGCGACACGGAACGGAGTGGAGAACGAGTTTTGTGAGCGGCTGCTGACCCTCTTGCTCCTGCACCGGGAGCGCCTGTTTCCCTTCCTTCCCCCCGGGTCACGCTCCGCGTTGCGCGACGTCGCACGCAGACTGGCGGTAGCGCCAGCGGCCCTTCGTAGCATTGGAGCCGCGGTCACCCTCCAGTACGTAGGACAGCGGGAGGACGCGGATCTCCTAGAGACTCACCGGCCTCAGGACGATGTGCTCGGTAAGGTGTTCGACGACACGGTGCTCACCCTGCGCAACCGTCCCACTCAGGCCTGAGTCCAACTCAAAGATTGTTGGGCGCGAGAAGTGCTTCCAAGGCGGAGCGGGCCTCGGGTGTCAACCGCTGCCCCACGAGTCGCAGTCCACGCCGGGACAGTGGCCGGTAGACATCAGCGGCCTCGGGAGGAAGCGCCTCGAGGTGCGCCGTCACCACTCCCGCGTCTCCCCGGGCGATGGGTCCGGTGTATCCGGCCGCCAGTCCCCGGGCCTCCACGCCCCGTAGCGCCGAGCGCGTCAGCGGCAACAGTGCGGCGAGGGCGTCCTCCTCGGAGATGCCCGCGGCGCGGAAGGCCTCCACGGCCGCGGAGAGGGCCGCCACCACGCCTCCCGCGCTCAGCACGGCTCCCGCATGGTAGGCGGCGCGCTGCTTCTCCGGCACCCGCAGGGCGCGCAGGCCCACGTCCTTCGCCATCCGCTCCAACACCTCGCGCAGCCAGCGGGAGCGCGTACTGAGGGCCACCGAGTTCCCCGCCAGCGAGTCGCGCGGATCCGACACCGCGACCAGCGGATGGAAGGATCCGAGTACCCGTCCACGCGGAGCACCCAGGGCCTCCAGCGACAGCGCGCCCGCGCAGTGCACCAGGGCGGCACCTCGCGCGAGCCGGGGCTTCAGCGCCTCGGCCACTCCGGGCACGGCCTTGTCCGGCACGCACAACAGACACACCCGGGCCTGGGCCACATCCCGCTCGGAGGCGGGCTTCAGCCCCAGTTCGAGCACACGGCGCCGGCCCTCTTCGGAGCGCGCCAGCACGCGCACGGGCCAGCGCTTCGCCGCGAGCGCGAGGGCCAGTGCTCCGCCCAGCCGGCCCGCGCCCACCACCACCACCTTGGGACGGCTGGGACGCGGGGGGCTCACGGGCTCAGCGGCTCTCGCGCAGGAACTGCAACTCCCCGGACTGCACGGAGACCTGCACCCGGTCCCCCGCCATGAACTCGCCCGCGAGGATCCGCTCGGCCAGGGGCGCCTCCACCAGCCGCTGCACCACCTGGCGCATGGGCCGGGCGCCCAGCTTCGGGTCGAATCCGCCCGACTTCATCAGCAGCTCCACCACCTCCGCCCCGGCCACGTACGCAATGCCCTTCTCCGTGGCCAGCCGCCGGCTGCTCTCCTCCAGCAGCAGGTTCGCGATACGGGCCACCTGCTCCTCCGTCAGCGGACGGAAGGGGAGCCGCTCGTCGATGCGGTTCCACAGCTCGGGAGGCAGGGCCTGACGCGCGGTGGCGCTCGCGGCGTCCATGTCGTTCTGGGGCTTGCTGGCCTCCGCCGCCGCCGAGCCGAAGCCCAGCGCGCGGCTCGTCTTGTGGAAGGCGTCCGCGCCCAGGTTCGTGGTGAGGATGACGACCGTGTTCGAGAAGTCGATGTGCCGGCCCTTGCCGTCCGTGAGGCGGCCCTCCTCCAGCACCTGGAGCAGGAGCAGTTGCACCTCGCGGTGGGCCTTCTCGATCTCGTCCAGCACCACCACGCACGAGGGCCGGCGGCGCACGGGCTCGGTGAGCTGGCCGCCCTCGCCATAACCCACGTAGCCCGCGGGCGAGCCGATGAGGCGAGAGACGCCATGGCCCTCGGACATCTCGCTCATGTCCAGGCGCACCAGCGAGTCCTTGCTGCCGAAGAGGACCTCGGCCAGCCCGCGCGCCATCTCCGTCTTGCCCACGCCCGTGGGGCCCAGGAAGAGGAACGAGCCCATGGGCCGGCGCGAGGCGAAGCCCGCGTAGTTGCGGCGGATGACGCGGGCGATGCGGGAGATGGCCTCCTCGTGGCCGATGACGCGCTCGCCCAGGTCCGCCTCCAGCCTCAGCAGCCGCGCCGAGTCCGTCATCAACAGGCGCTCCTCGGGGATGCCGGCGATCTTCGCCACCACCCGGGCCACGTCCGAGGCCTCCACCAGCTCCTTGCCCTCGCGGCGGCTGCGCGAGCCGGCCAGGTCCACCACGGAGATGGCCTTGTCCGGCATGAAGCGCTCCGTCACGTAGCGCGACGCCAGCGACGCGGCCGCCTCCAGCGCCTCGGGGGCGTAGCGCAGGCCGTGGTGGTCCTCGTAGCGGCCGATGATGCCCTGGAGGATCTCCACCGTCTCCGGCACCGACGGCTCGTGCACCACCACGGGGGTGAAGCGCCGCTCCAGCGCCGGATCCTGCGAGATGAACTTCCGGTACTCGTCGTGCGTGGTGGCGCCGATGCAGGGGAACTCGCCGCGCGCCATGGCCGTCTTCAGCTCGTTGGCGGCATCCTGCGGACCCTCGCCCGTGGAGCCCGCGCCCACCAGCGTGTGGATTTCATCGATGAACACCACCACGCGGCCATCCGCGCGCCGCACCTCTTCCTTGAGGGCGTTGAGCTTCTCGGAGAACGAGCCGCGCAGCTGCGTGCCCGCCACCAGCGTGGCCATGTCCAGCTCGAGGAGGATCTTCTCGGCCAGGGTGCCGCGCAGCTCGATCAGCCGCTGGGCCACGCCCTCCACCACGGCCGTCTTGCCCACGCCCGCCTCGCCCAGCAGGCACGGGTTGTTGGTGCGCCGCTTGCCCAGGATGTCGATGACCTCCTCGATCTCCTTGGCGCGGCCCACCACGGGATCCAACTTCCCCTCCTGGGCGAGCCGGCTCAGGTTGCGGCCCAGCGAGGTGAGCAGGGGGAAGCGCTTCTCGTCGAGCACCAGCGCGGGCGCCGCGGGACGCGTCTGCACGGGCGCCGGACGCGGCGGGGAGACGGGCAGGGGAGCCGGAGCGGCCGGCGCCGTCACGGGCGGGGCCAGGACGGCGGGAACCGGCGGCGGGGTGCGCGTGGGCAGCGGAGGCACCGGCGTGGGCTCGGCGGCGCCGGGCACGTCCTCGTTCACCTCGTCGATGAGGTCTCGAGGGGAGAGCGCGGGCCGGGACGGGGCGCGAGGGGGCGCCGGGGCGGGGCGGGGTGAGAGCGCGAGGGCGGAGGCGGGCGGCGCCGAGGGCGGGGCACCCAGGGGCCGGCCGGGGCGCGGCATGCCCATGGCCATCGAGTTGCGGCCCGGCTGGAGCCTCCGGGGCATGCTCCCGCTGAGACAATAGGAGAGGGCGGTATTGCCCAGGTTGATGAGGTGCAGGCCCGCCTTGGCCATCAGCTCGCTGGCGGCGCAGCGCACCCGGGTGAAGGCCACCAGCAGGTGCATGCAGTCCGTCTCGCGCGCGCCGCTGCTCTGGGCGATCTCCCTCGCCCGCATGCACAGCTCCCGCACGAGCCCCTCCTGCTCCGAGGGATGCGACGTCATCCTCTCCAGGAGGCTGTCCTCGTCGACGCCCTTCTCCTTCAGGAGGAGCTGCGCCCGGTTCTCCACCGTGAACAGTGCCAACAGTACGTGGGCCGAGGTAGGCTTCTGTGCCACGCTCTGTGCGATGTCATGGGCTTCGTGGAGAACCTGAGCGAGATCCGAGCTGTCGACCATTCGAGTTCCGGCAGGCGGGCAAGCGAGCAGCACATACACCCTTCGGATCCACTCGGCAAAATTTCCGCTACAGGTTGCTACGCCCCCCACGGGTCGTGAGGGGACCTGGGAATGGTCCGGCTGCTAGCCTGTTGGGGGGCCATTGTCATCCGGCTTGCAATAGGAGGCGCTCCTGGGCGTACATCCCGTTGCCCCGCCACCTCTCCTTATGAGCTCAATCGTTCAACCCACCCGTGTGCTCCTCGACCCGCTCGACGCGACCGGAGCCGCCATCGAGGCCCGCCGTTGGGTGTGGCCCCTCCTGCTCCTCGCCGTGTGCGTGTCCGCTTCTGGGACGGCATTTTCCCTCCGCTGGGACGCCGGCCCCGCGGTGGTGCAGCAGATGCAGATGACAGGCCAGCTCGGACGGGCCACGGAGACGGAAATCACCGAGGAGATCCAGACGGCCTCGCGCAAGGCGCTGGTGGCGGGGATCGCCAAGGGTGTCTTCATGATGCCTCTGCTCACGCTGGTGCTGGCGGCGGCGTTGTGGGTGGTGGCGTGGCTGGTCGATCGGAGCGCGCCCTTCGGCCAGCTCATGTCGGCGGCGGCGCTGGCCATGCTGCCCATCGCGCTCTACCACCTCATCTTCGCCCTCTGCGCACTCGCCCAGCACTCGCTCTCCGAGACGCGGGTGATGGACCTGGTGCCCTCGAGCCTGGCGGCCCTGGACGGGCTGTCGCCGAAGATGGCCAAGGTGCTGCGGGGCGTGGACTTCTTCAACCTGTGGAGCGTGGCCCTGCTGGGGTTGGGCTTCTCCTCGGCCACGGGGATGAGCAAGGGCCGTTCGGTGTTGCTGTTCGTGGTGCTCTACATCCTGTTCGTCGGGGTGTTCTTCATTGGCCTGCCCGCGATGATGGCCGGAGGTCCCGGCGGTCCGCAGGGGGCAGGTGGTCCGGGAGGTGGACGATGAACGTGCTCATGCTTACGGTGGCGCTCGCCACCCATGCGACCCCCATCCGTCTGGAGGATGCCCGTGCGAGGAGCCGGGAGAACGTCCAGGCACTCACCGCCGCCCTGGAGGCCTCCAGCGCCGAGCAGGACGTGCGTGTCGCCCGCTCGTCGCTGCTGCCCCAGGTCCGGTTCTCGGGCAGCGGCAACCTGACGTACATCGGCCCGCAGCGCTCCTACAACATCGTGCCCGTGGAGGGCGGCGGCTTCCAGCAGCTCGCGGTCGACACGCCGGAAGTGGCGTTCCCCAACCTCAGCCTGGGCGTCTCCATCTCGCAGCTCCTCTTTGACCGGGCCGTCTGGGCCCGGCTGGAGCAGAGCGGGGCGCAGCTGGAGGCGCAGCGCGGCGAGGCGCTCGAGCAGCAGGACACCTCCGAGCTGGAGGGCATCACCCGCTTCTACGCGCTCTTCCGCTCCCAGGCGACCATCCAGGTGCTGGAGGCCAACGTGCGGCGCAGCGAGCAGCAGCTCGATCGGGCACGGGCGCTCTTCCAGGCGGGCCGGGTGGGCAAGGCCGAGGAGCTGTCCGCGCAGGTGAACCTGGGCAATGACCGCATCGCCGTGGTGTCGCGGCAGTCGCAGCTGGCCACGGACCAGGCGCGGCTGACCACGTGGCTGGCCATGCCGGGCGCCGAGGTCGTGGAGGCCGTGGACCCGGGCGTGCTGACCCAGACTCCCGTGCCGGCCCCCACGTTGGAGCAGGCGCTGCAGGAGGCGAGGACCCGCCGGCCCCTGCTGGTGGCGCTGCGGCAGCGGCTGCGCGCGGCCGAGCTGCAGCGGAGCATCGCCACCGCTGGTTACCTGCCGCGCTTCTCCCTGGATGCGGCCTACCAGCGCCAGGGCCAGGATCCGGAGATCTTCTTCGGCCAGCCGTCGCGGCAGAACGTGGTGCGCGGCGGCCTGTCCATCTCCTGGGACATCTTCAACGGTTTCACCACGCAGGCGCAGACGCGCCGGGCCGAGTACCAGACCCGGGCGGCCGAGCTGAACATGCAGCAGTCCGAGCGCGAGATGGAGGGCACGGTGCGCCAGTCGCACGTGGCCCTGGAGGCGCAGATCGTCTCCGCGGAGCTGGCCGAGGCCAACCGCAAGGCGGCCGCCGACGCGCTGGTGCTCGCCGAGGAGCGCTTCAACGCCGGAGTCAGCTCGACGCTGGAGGTGCGCGATGCGCAGCTCAAGCTCACGCAGGCCGAGCTGACGCTGTTGGAGAACAGGATCAACGTCGAAATCGCCCGCTTCACGCTGATGCGGGCCATGGGCACTCTGGCCCCGGGAGATGCGAAATGAAGTGGTGGAAGGCGGTCATCGCAGGCGGGCTGTTCCTCGGGGCGACGGCCATCACGGTGGGCGGCTTGAAGGACCGGCCGCCCCCCACGGTGGAGGCGCAGGTGGGCAAGGCCCGCAAGGGCAGCATCACCCGCACCATCACGGGCGCCGGCAAGGTGCAGGCGGCCACCACGGTGAAGATCTCCTCCAACCTCTCCGGCGACCTGATGGAGCTGCTGGTGAAGGATGGAGAGCGGGTGGCCAAGGGCCAGGTGCTGGGCCGCATCGATCGCAAGCGCTACGAGGCCTCGGCCAAGCAGGCCCTGGCGGCGCAGAACGCGGCGCGCTCGGACGCCCAGGTGTCCCAGGTGGAGGCGACCCGCACCGAGGCCGAGCTGGCGCGCGTGGAGGAGCTGGGCAAGAAGGGCCTGGCCTCGGCGGCCGAGGTGGAGCAGGCGCGGGCGGCCCGGGACACGGCCGTGGCCCGGCTGGCCGCGGCTCAGCAGCGTCTGGCTCAGGCCTCCGCCGTGTCCGAGGAGGCGCAGACCAACCTCGCCCGGACGACCCTGTTGTCGCCCATCGACGGCAACATCATCGAGCTGTCGCGCGAGGTGGGTGAGCGCGTGCGCGGCTCGGACCTCTCCGAGGACGTGGTGATGACCATCGCCGCGCTCAACGTGATGGAGGTGAAGTTCGAGGTGGGCGAGCACGAGGTGGTGCACCTCAAGCCCGGCCAGCCCGCGGAGATCTCCGTGGACGCGCTGGAGGGTGAGTCCTACGAGGGCTCGGTGGTGGAGATCGCCCAGAAGGCGCTCATCAAGAACCCGGGCACCGAGGCCGAGGTCACCACGTTCCCCGTGACGGTGGCGCTCAGCCTCCGGCCGGCGCGGGTGCTGCCGGGCATGAGCGCCGAGGTGCGCATCTCCGCCGAGAAGCATGACGACGCGGTGCTCGTCCCCATCCAGTCGGTGACGGTGCGTCCGGAGAAGAGCCTGCCGGACTACCAGCCGCCGGTGGAGGGCGGGGGCCTGTCGGTGGCGCGCCGCGCGGAGACGCTGGCCAAGGTGGTCTTCGTGGTGGACGCGGACAACAAGGCGCAGCTGCGCCGGGTGCGCACGGGCATCGCCTCCGACACGGACCTGGAGATCCTCGAGGGGATCACCGAGGGTGACAAGGTGGTGGAGGGCCCCTACCGCACGCTGTCCAAGGAGCTGAAGCACGGGGACACGGTCCGCGAGCCGCAGATGGGCGGCCCGGGCGGCCCCGGTGGTCCGGGTGGGAAGAAGTCGTGAGCCAGGCCAACGGCGCCGGGTCCCCCCGGCTCATCGATGTCCAGGACGTCACCCGTGTCTTCCACGTGGGTGGCGAGGAGGTGCGCGCGCTGCGCGGCGTCTCCTTCGGTATCGGCCGCGGCGAGTGGGTGGCCATCATCGGCCAGTCCGGCTCGGGCAAGAGCACGTTGATGAACGTACTGGGCTGCCTGGATACGCCCAGCAGCGGCCGCTACATGCTCAACAACAAGGACGTCTCGCGCATGACGGACGACGAGCTCGCCGTGGTGCGCAACGAGGAGATCGGCTTCATCTTCCAGACGTTCCAGCTGCTGCCCAAGGAGACGGCGCTCTCCAACGTGGAGCTGCCGCTCGTCTACCGGGGCATGCGGGCCAAGGAGCGGCGCGAGCGGGCCAGGGCGGCACTGGCCAAGGTGCACCTGGAGCACCGCATGCACCACCGGCCCAACGAGCTGTCCGGTGGTCAGCGCCAGCGCGTGGCCATCGCCCGGGCGCTGGTGGCCGAGCCCTCCATGCTCCTGGCGGACGAGCCCACGGGAAACCTGGACTCGGCCACGGGCGAGGAGATCGTCCGGCTCTTCGAGGAGCTGCACCGCGCGGGCAACACGCTGGTGCTCGTCACGCACGAGCCGAAGCTGGCGGCGCGCTGCCCGAGGGCCATCCGGCTCAGTGACGGGGAGATCGTCGCGGATGGACCCGGGCGCCAGGTGGCCCTGGGAGACCTGCACGCGCCTCCGGCGCAGGTGGCGGGGGGCACATGAGCAAGGCCGTGCGCGTGGATGTGATGGAGGGGGCGCGCATCGCCTTCTTCTCGCTGGGAGCCAACCGCATGCGCACCGTGCTCACCACGGTGGGCATCGGCATCGGCGTGGCCACGCTGCTGGCCATCATCGGCATCATCCAGGGGCTCAACGCCTCCTTCGACAAGCAGCTGGCCTCGCTCGGCTCCAACACGCTGCAGGTCTCCAAGTTCCCCTGGGTCATCAAGGGGGACTGGTGGATGTACCGCAACCGGAAGAACTTCACCCTGCCGCAGGTGGAGCAGATCCGCGCGCAGGCGCCGTTCATCGCCGCCATCTCGCCCATCGTCGGCCGCAACGGGGACGTGGGCTTCAATGGCCAGCAGCTCTCCACCGTGGACGTCTTCGGGGTGACGCAGGAGTACTTCGCCATCGGCTCCTGGCAGGTGATGTCCGGGCGTTCCCTCACGGACGCGGATAACGCCGTGACCCGGCCGGTGGCCGTGATCGGCGCCACCGTGGCCGAGGGCCTCTTCCCGGGGATCAATCCCCTGGGCCGCTCCATCCGCATCGACGGCCGGCCCTTCCAGGTGGTGGGCACGCTGGCGCGCAAGGGCAAGCTGCTGGAGCGGGACCAGGATCTGGCGGTGATGGTGCCCTTCAAGACGTTCTACTCCACCTTCGGCAAGGGCCGCCCCTTCAGCATCTCCATGGCCGTGGATCAGGGGCAGGACATCCGCAAGGCGGAGGAGCAGCTCGTGGGCATCGTGCGGCGCGTGCGGGGCACACCCCCGGGCGCGGCGGACGACTTCTCCATCAACCGCCCGGAGCAGCTCGCCCAGACGTACGAGCAGCTCACCGGCGCGCTCTATGGCGTGGCGCTGGGCGTGGGTTTCATCACCATGCTGGTGGGTGGCATCGGCATCATGAACATCATGCTGGTGTCGGTGCGCGAGCGGACGCGGGAGATCGGCATCCGGCGGGCGCTCGGGGCGCGAAAGCGGACCATCGTCGTGCAGTTCCTCATGGAGGCGTCCGCGGTGTCCGCGGTGGGCGGCCTGTTGGGCACGATCGTGGGGTTGGGGACGGCCAAGGTGGTGTCCCTCATCACTCCACTGGCGGCGGACGTTCAGGCGGGCACCATCATGGGCGGCGTGGGCTTCGCCGCGCTGGTGGGGCTGCTGTTCGGCATCTGGCCGGCGGCGAGAGCCGCGAACCTGGATCCGGTGGAAGCCCTCCGGTACGAGTGAGCACGAGCATGTTCCGACGCTTCCAGGCCAACCTGCTGGCCATGGCCGACAACCTGCGGCTGGCCATGGGCACCTTTCTGGGCAACCCGCTGCGCACGCTGCTCACGCTGCTGGGCATCGTGATCGGCGTGACGACGGTGATCGTCATGATGGCGCTCATCGAGGGCCTGCGCCTGAAGGTGAACAACGACCTGTCGCAACTGGGCGCCAACACCTTCGAGGTGAGCAAGTGGCCCTCGGGCTTCGGCCGGGTGAACTGGCGGATGTACGCCAAGCGCAAGAACCTGACGCTGGAGGACATGCGGGCCATCCAGGAGTTCTGTCCCTCGGTGGGCGTGGTGTCCGCCTCGGACACGTCGGGTGGCCAGAAGATCTCCAGCTCGACGATCGAGACGCGGCCGGGAGTGCAGGTCACGGGCGCCACGTCCGAGTACATCAACACCAGTGGCATCACCGTGGCCGCGGGGCGCTTCTTCAGCCCGGTGGAGGCGGTGGACGGCCGTCAGGTCGCGGTGGTGGGCCTGGACGTGGCGGACACGCTGTTTCCGGGCATGGAGCCGCTCGGGCAGCAGCTGCGCATCAAGGGCCGTCCCTTCACCGTGGTGGGGGTGCTGCAGCGGCGGGGCAGCTTCCTGGGCATGGTGAGCATGGACAACATCCTCATCGTGCCCATGCGCTCCTATGAGATGGTCTACGGAGAGGTGGACTCCGTGGAGGTCGCGGTGCAGGCGCGTGAGCCGGAGCTGCTCGACAAGGCGAAGGAAGAGGTGACGAACCTCATGCGGCGCCGGCGCGACGTGGCCCCGTTGGCGCCCAACGACTTCGAGGTGCACACCAACGAGTCGATGACGCAGACCTTCAACAGCCTCTCGCAGGTGATCACCATCGCCAGCTTCGGGGTGTGCCTGCTGTCGCTCATCGTGGGCGGCATCGGCATCCTCAACATCATGCTGGTGTCGGTGACGGAGCGGACGAAGGAGATCGGCATCCGCAAGGCGCTGGGAGCGCGCAAGTTCCGCATCCTCGCGCAGTTCGCCACCGAGGCGGTGATGATGTCACTGCTGGGTGGAGCGATCGGCGTGGGGCTCGGCTTCGGGCTGGCCTTCCTGTCGCGGTGGGTGCTGGGCTTCAACACCGTGGTGCCCGGCTGGGCGGTGGCGCTCTCGCTGGTGATGAGCTCGGGCGTGGGCCTGGTGTTCGGCATCTACCCCGCGGCCCGCGCCGCGAGGCTGGATCCGGTGGAGGCCATGCGCTCGGAGTAGGGCGCATGGCCCGGGCCGCCCGCTACGGCGCGGCGGCCACGCCCACGGGGCAGCTCACTCCCGTGCCCCCGAGCCCGCAGTACCCGTTCGGGTTCTTCGCCAGGTACTGCTGGTGGTAGTCCTCGGCGTAGTAGTACTCGGGCGCCGGGCGCAGCTCCGTGGTGATGATGTCGTGGCCCGCCGCCGTGAGCACCTTCTGGTAGGCCTCGCGCGAAGCCAGCACGGCCTTCCGCTGCTCGTCCGTCGTCCAGTAGATGGCCGAGCGGTACTGCGTCCCCACGTCGTTGCCCTGGCGCATGCCCTGCGTCGGATCGTGGCTCTCCCAGAAGACCTTCAGCAGCGTCTCGAAGGACACCTTCTTCGGGTCGTACACCACCAACACCACCTCGGTGTGACCCGTGCGGCCGGAGCACACCTCCTCATAGGTGGGGTTGGGCGTGAAGCCTCCCGCGTACCCCACCGAGGTCGAGTACACGCCGGGCGTCTGCCAGAACTTGCGCTCGGCCCCCCAGAAGCAGCCCAGGGCGAAAATGGCCTGCTCCAGACCTTCCGGGAAGGGCGCCTCGAGCGGCGCGCCGTTGACGTGGTGCTTCTTGGGAACCGCCATCCGCGTGGAACGGCCCGGCAGGGCCTCCTCCGCGGAAGGCATCTTCAGTTTGCTGGGGTTCAGGATCCGCCACATGTCCCGAGATTAACGCGGCGTCCGGATGCTCGCCGGGAATGTGACGGGCCCGGCGCCCACTGGCGCACACCCGGGATCGTGCCGGGCGGCGCTCCCTCCCTCGCCCCGGCTCCTAGCGGAGCTGCTTGCCGGTGCCGGTGAACACGCCGGGTACTCCCTCGAAGCGCACCTGGGCCTTGGACATGACGTGGCGCACCGCCACCACCTGCAGGGCCGCGTTGCGGACTCCCTCGGCCGTGGCGGGGTTGGCCAGCGCCCGGCGTGCCTCCTCCAGCGACAGCCCGAAGGGCACCACCGCCTGCTCCAGCACCTCGTCCATCTTGTCCGGCGTGAGCTGCAGCTTGTCCCGCTCGATGATCGCCCTCAGGGCGAAGGCGATGCGCAGGCGCCGCTCGGCCTCCAGCCGCGTGGTGGGATCGTCCAGCCACCCGTCCAGCGACTCCTGCAGCTCGTCCGGCGCGAAGTCCTTCTGCGACAGCATGCGCGCCTCGGTGGCGCTCCAGGCCTGGCGGATCTCCTCGTCCACCATCTCCACCGTGAGCGGCACCTCGGTGCGCAGCACCAGCTCGTCCAGTACCCGCTCCTGCGCCTCCAGCCACATGTCGTCGGCCCGCTCGTTGGCGATCTCGTCCGCCAGCGACTCCATCACCGCCTCGAGCGTCATGCCGCGGCCGAGCTTGCGCACGAAAGCCTCGCTCTCGGCGTCCGGGACCGTCACCTCCCGCGCCGCCACCACATCCACCAGGAAGGTGGCCTGCACCCCGCGCAGGTGCTCCACCGGGTACGTGTCCGGCAGCGTCACCTGCACCTCCTGGCCTCCACCCACCGGCGTGCCCACCAGCCCCTCCGGCAGGCCGGGCAGCAGATCCGACGGCGCCATCTCCAGCTCCAGGCCGCTCCGCGCGCTGAAGGGGATGAGCCGGCCCTCGGCATAGCCCAGCGTGTCCAGCACCACGGTGTCACCCATCCGCACCGGCTCGCCCGGCGCCCTCTCCCGCGTGGCCGAGTGCGCGCGCACCAGCTCGTGGAAGCGCATGAGCAGCTCTTCCTGGGTGATGTCCGAGTCCTGCGGAACGGTGACCTGGAGGTTCTCCAGCGAGGGCGCCTTCACCGCGGGCAGCTTGAGCTCCTGGCGCTGGGGCGCCGCGCTCGTGGCGGCTGCGGACGCGCGCGCCGTCTGGGCCACCGGGCCGCCAGGGGAGGGGGATGCCTTGGCCGCCGGGCGCTGAGTGTTGCCCTCCAGCTTCCGGAGGATGTGATCACCCTCGATGGAACCGGTGCTGCCGCGGTGGGCTCCATTGCTGTCGTTACGAGAAGACACCGTGACTCCCTCGGGCCCCCGGGGCGGGCCCATCCTGTGAGAACGAAGAAGCGGGCGGCGACACCTGGGGTCACCGTCCGCTCGGTTCCTTCGGGATTAAAGCAGAAATCCTGTTTTGAGGGCACCCACCCCCTCGGGCCTCAGTTGAAGAGGCCGCCGATGAAGCTGGACACCGTGGAGACGGCGGCGCCCACCTGGCTGACGACGGGGATGTTGGTGGCGGCGGCGATGGAGCCCAGGGCGGTGACGCCGGCCGTCACGCGGGAGCCGACGCTGGCGTTCGGATCGCGCAGGGTGTTGACGAAGGCGGCGGTGTCCGCCGCGGCGATGGCCACGTTGACACCGGGCACGAAGCGGCCCGCGGCCCGGCCCGCCGCCGCGGCACCGGCTCGGGCGACGGTCGAGGCCGCGGCGCGGGAAGCCACCCGGCCCACCACCGAGCCGGCGACGCTGGAGGCTGCCCGGCTCGCGGCCTGGGCGACGCGGGCGGACACCCGGGGGGCCACGTTCTGCGCCACCCGGCCCAGGGTGCGCACGGCGTCGCGCGCCTGGGGCACCGACTCGGCGATGTCCCGGACGGAGCTGAGCGTCTCCCGGGTGGAGGTGAGCGCCCGGCCCACGTCCTCGGCGCTGCCCGTCCGGAATGCCTGGCGGATGTCGCGCAGGGCGGTGGGCGCCTGGGTGATGGCGTTGCGGACGTTCTGGCCGAGGTTGAAGAGGGTGCTGCCGGCCCCGCCGAGCCCGCGGGTGTTTTCACGCAGGTTGCCCAGCGCCTGGCCCACGCGCGACTGCGTGGCGCGGGAGATCAAGTTCTGCGCGGTGTTGCGCACGCGGGAGGCACCGAGGCGCTCGGCCACGTTGCCCGCCGCGTTGGCGGCGCGCTGGTACGTCTGGCCCAGGCGCTCGGCGGCCCGAGGGAAGGTGCGCGAGAAGTCGTCGCGGATGGAGCGCAGTGCATCCCGCGCCTCCCGTCCGGCGGTGACGGTGTCCCGGGCGCCCCGCACTGCGTCGAACGTGGAGCGCAGCGCCGTGCCCGCGTTGGCGAGGCTGGGGTCACGGAAGGCGTTGCGGACGTCGTTGAAGGCGGTGCGCGTCTGGCCGCCCAGGTTGCGCACCTGGCTGCCGAACTCCACCAGTGAGTGGGCGCTGCCCAGGGTGCGCTGGGTAAATCCCGCGGTGCGCCGGAAGGCCTGGGCGGTGGGGTTGTTGGCCACGCTCGAGGCCAGCCGCTGGGCGCTGGAGGCCACGCGGTCCAACCCGGTGCGCTCCGCCACGCGGGACGCCACCGAGGCGGCGCGCTGGTACGTCTGGCTCAGGCGTCCGGCGGTCCGCGGGAAGGTGCTGGCGAAGTCGTTGCGGATGTTGCGCAGGCTCTCGCGGGCCTCGCGGGCCTGGGTGACGACCTCTCCGGCGGACCGGGCGGTGTCGGTGACGGAGCGGAGCGCCTGACCGGCGGCCGAGAGGCTGCGGGTCCGGACGGCGTCGCGCACGTCACTCACGGCGGTGCGCGCCTTGCCGGCGAGCTCGCCCACGCCCTGGCCGAACGTCTGGATGTTCTGTGCGTGGCCGAGGGTCCGCTGGGCGAAGCCGGCGGTGCGGCGCAGCGACTGGGTGACGGGATTGGCGTTGATGCGCTCGGCCACCTGTCCGGCCGTCCGCTGCACCTGCTGCACGCCGTGCTGGGCCGCCCGCTGAATCTGGGCCGGGGCCTGCTGGACCGCATGGGCCGCGCCACCCACGGCACGTCCCACGTTCCTAACGCTCTGACGCGCCGCGGCGGAGACCTGGCCGAGGGCATTGCCCAACAGGCTCCGGGGCTGGGGCTGGGCGCGCGCGGCGGGGGGTCCACTGTGGGCGCGAGCGAGCTGCCGCGTGGCGGCACTGGCGGTGCGGCCCAGGGTCCGCTGCGCGATGGACCGGGCGGGGGTGAAGGTGCTCCGGGCCGTGTTGGCGAGCCGGGCGGCGGGCCTGCTGACCACGGCCGCGGCGACGCGCGCGGGGGCGCCGAGGAGCTGCTGGGGCCGACGGGTGAGCCGGCTCAGGAAACTCATGGAGAAATCCTCTCGGAAATCGAGACAGGGGATTATCGGAGGGAGACCCCGTCCAGGTGCGTCCGCGATGCGGGAGATGGCCTAGAGTGGGTACAGATGCCCCCCTCCATGCCCCCCGAGACTCCCGAGCCGGCCGCCTCCGAGCGGCCCCGGCTCATCATCAATGGGGAGCCCTTCCCACCCGAGGACCTCTGCCAGAGCCTGTCTCCGTCGGTCCTGTTGCGGCTGAGCGTCACCAAGGAGCCCTACGTACCGCCCGAGCCTCGCCGCCCCATGACGCTGCCGGCGCGGGTGGAGGCCCTCCCGGCACGGACCCTGGCGGTGATCCTCGTGCTCCTCGGCCTGGGACTGGCGGCGCTCATCCTCCTCTGACCCTCACCCCGACCCTCTCCCAGAGGGAGAGGGAGCATCCTTCTGGCCCTGCTGGCGATCCTCGCGGGCGGTCATGAGCTGCCGGTAGGGGATGACTCGCACCAGCTCCGCGAGCGTGGTCTGCCCGGAGGCGATCTTCTCCATCGCGTCCTCCACGAGGGTACGGAAGCCGTGCGCCCGCGCGTGGCGGCGGAGCTGCGCGCTGTGGGCCCCCTGGGCGATCAAGTCTTGCAGCCCCGGGCCCACCACGAGCAGCTCGTAGATGCCGGTGCGCCCGCGGTAGCCGGTGTGACGGCACTCCTCGCACCCGACGCCCGTCTGGGGCTGGATGCCGTCCAGCAGCGGACCGAGCAGCTCCTTCTGCTTCTTCGTGGGCTCGGCGGGCGCCACGCACTTCGGGCAGTTGCGGCGCACGAGCCGCTGGGCCAGCACCGCCAGCAGCGAGTCCGCGATGTCGGTGTCATCCAGCTCCAGGCCGCGGAGCCGGCCCACGGCGCCCACGGCATCGGCGGTGTGGAGCGTGCCGAGCACCACGTGCCCGGTGGCCGCGGCGTTGAGCGCCATGCTGCCCGTCTCCAGGTCGCGGATCTCCCCCACGAGCATCACGTTGGGATCCTGCCGCAGCAGCGCGCGCAGCAGCAGCGCGTGCGACATCTGTGAGGTGACCTCCTTCTGGTTCACCTTGGGGACGTAGTACTCGATGGGGTCCTCGGCGGTGATGATCTTCTTGCGCCCATCGTTGAGCTGCGCGAGCGCCCCGTAGAGGGTGGTCGTCTTCCCGCTGCCGGTGGGACCGGTGACGAGGATGAGGCCCTCGGGGTTGGAGAGCAGGTTGAGGAACACCCGCTCCGTGTCCGGGTTCATGCCCAGCTTGCTCACGGGGACGAGCCCCGCGCTCGAATCCAGCACGCGGATGACCACGTCCTCGCCGCCCGGGCTCGGCACCACGCTCACCCGGTAGTCGACGACCTTGTGCTCCTCGCCCTGGACGAGCACGGCGCGGATGCGGCCATCCTGGGGCCGGCGGCGCTCGGTGATGTCCATCCCGGAGAGGATCTTGATGCGGCTGACCACCTCCTGCACGGACTCCGGATCCATGTCCGTGAAGGCCTGATGCAGGATGCCGTCGATGCGGTAGCGCAGGTCCACGTCGTCGCGGTAGCTCTCGATGTGGATGTCCGAGGCCTTGCGCTCGAAGGCACCCGCGAGGATGTCATCCACCAGCTCGACGGGCGTGGGCGGCTGCCGCGAGGGCAGTCGCTTGCGGATGACGAGATCCGCCTTCGTCTGGGGCCCGGCCCCGAAGCCCGTTTGAAGGGCCGTTTCGATCTCGTAGCGGTTGAGCTTCACCGGCTGGATGGCCCGCTGCAGGAAGTCGGAGATCCGGAAGCGCAGGGACTGGTTGTCCGGATCCGCCATGCCGATGGTGACGGGCGCATCGGGCGCCTGCGCGTCGATCTTCCCCAGCACCACCACGGAGTGGCGGCGGCAGAACGGCTCCGGCAGCAGCCTCATGGAGTGGCGGTCGAGGGTGTACTGCGAAAGTTCGGAGAAGGTGTCTGACCCTTGGGCCATGCCGGTGGGCATAGCACGCCCGGCGCGGGCCCAGGACTCCAGGCGCACGATGACGGGGATGGGGCGGGTCCGTTATCGTCCGTTTTCGGGCTCGGGCCGGGGGGCTCTGTCACTCCGAGGGGGTTTCGCACATGAAGATGCGTCGACTGGTGGTCTCCACCGCGCTGGCGGTGGTGCTGGGGGGCTGTCCCACGCCTCCGCCGAAGCCGAATCCGGATCCGGACCCGAATCCACCCGAGGAGCAGGGTCCCTTCCTGTCCGATACGCCACTCTGGGTGCTGGAGGCGCCCGCGTCGCTCCGGCAGTCGTGCTTCGGCAGCTCCATCGCGCTCGGGGACGTGAACGGGGA
This sequence comes from Archangium sp. Cb G35, assembly GCF_001896145.1. Lineage (NCBI taxonomy): Bacteria > Pseudomonadati > Myxococcota > Myxococcia > Myxococcales > Archangiaceae > Archangium > Archangium sp. Cb G35. The sequence continues at coordinate 263,146 of NZ_MPOI01000007.1, read as the reverse complement.
CGGGAAGAAGGACCTGGTGGTCGCGGCGCCTCCGTGCTCGTCGATGACGGGCAAGGGCTCGCTCGTCCTCTACGCCGGCAATGGCTCGTCGTTCTCCGAGCCCATCATCGCCGAGCTGGACTGGCAGAACCCCACCCCGACCGTCAGCGGGCGCGGCAGCGTGGTGTCCATCGGAAACGTGAACGGGGACGGCTTCGCCGACATCCTCGTCCGCTCCCAGTCCGCGGGGACGCTCGTGTTCGCGGGCAAGGCGGACCTCGGGGCGGTGCTCCAGGAGCCCCTGTTCCGCGTGCCGTTCATCGGCGTCCACTACGCGGCCTTCCTCGGTGATCTGAACGGGGATGGACTCGATGACCTCGTCGTCAACCAGGCCTCGACACGGCGGACCAGCATCTATCGCGCCATGAACGCGGTGGACGCTCCGTTCACCCTGGTGAGGACGTTCACGGAACGGGCGACACGGGCCCTCCGCGCCGGAGATCTCAACGGAGACGGGACGGGCGAGTTGCTGCTCGTGACGGCGGCGGGCTCCCAGCTCTACCCTGGCTGTAGGGTGGAGGAACCCGGGGTCTGCGAGGGAGGGCTGCGGGCCTCACCCACCTGGACGGCCCCCGAGTCCTTGATCGGGTTCTTCCCGGACCAGAATGGGGATGGCCACCGCGAGGCCGTGCTGAGCGCCCTGGGCCGGGTGGCGGTGCATCTCTTCCAGCCGGGAGGCGGAGTCTCCCCGGCGCCGATCTGGAGCATCCTCGCGGACCCGGCGTACCCCGGCTTCAGCCTGGCGGCGGGCCTCCCCCAGGTAGGGGACCTGAACCAGGACAACCGGGAGACCGAGTTCCTGTTGAGCGGGATCGGCCGTCTGTATGCGTTCTTCCCCAAGCAGGCGCTCTCCGCCGAGGTGCGTCCGGACTGGGCCTGGCCGAGGAGCAACTCCGTGGGCCCGGAGTTCCAGGGGCACGTGGGCTTCGCGGTCATTGGCGCGGGAGATCTCAACGGGGATGGCCATCCCGACTTCCTCGCGGGCCTTGCCCCGCCGGTGGACCAGTTGACGCCGACGATGCCGCTGCGGCCGGGACGGGTGGTGGCGTATGGAGGAGGCAAGGTGCCGTCCCTGGAGCCCGCGCCCTTCCTGCGGACGCCCGCCGCGTGCGGGCTGTCGAGCAGCGGGGGCAAGCCGGACATGACGGTGGACGCGGATGTCATCTCCCGCTCGGTGTACATCGAGCGGCGCGACTTCCCGGAGACGGCCTGCGAGGTGGTGGAGCGCTGCGTGGGTGCACCCGGAAACCGCCGGCTGCTGCGCTTCAGCGTGTCCATTCCGAACCTGGGCTCGGGCTCCGTGCGCATTCCGCCCCCCGAGACGCGGCCGGACCTCTATGAATTCGATTCGTGCCACCAGCATGATCACCTCGTCGGGTTCGCCAGCTATGAGCTGGTGGACTCGGGCAACGCGGTGGTGACCGTGGGCCGCAAGCAGGGCTTCTTCCTGGTGGACCTGGTGCCCTACTGCGGAGACGCGCCGCCCCCGTTCCTCGATCCCGAGGGCGCGCAGGGCATCTCGCCGGGCTGGGCCGACGTGTACGCCGGGGACTACCCGTGCCAGTGGCTGGACATCACGGATGTGCCGGATGGCACGTACGCGCTGCGCGTCGGCGTGGACAAGAGCGACATCGTCGACGAGGAGGACGTGCATCCCAACTCCGTCGACGTGAGGGTGAGGATCTCCGGCACCACCGTGGAGATCGTTCCGTAGAAGCGGCCCGTGCTCCGGGGCATGCACCCCCCGGAGCACCCGGGACCTGGCGGGCCCTACCTGCTACGGAGAGGCCGTACAGCCGCAGCCGCAGTCATCGGAGAAGGCGGACTGGCCCTCGGGGCAGGTGAAGCGGATGACCGCGCACTGCTCGGGATCCTGCGAGACGTAGGTGCGGGCCGGATCGTCGTAGTTACACGCGTTGGCCATGCAGCCGCAGCCGCAGTCGTTGAAGAAGGGGGACTGGCCCTCGGGGCAGGTGAAGCGGAGGGCGGCGCACCTGGCGGGATCCTTGGAGACGTAGCTGTAACCGGGCTCGTTGCCGGTGCAGCTCTTCTTCTCCTCTCCGGTGGCCTGGCAGATGCCACCGCAGTCGCGGCCGCCCTGGTTGGGGTCGCAATCATCGTTGGGATCGTCGACGCAGGTGAGACCCTGGGCGCAGGGGATGCCCGCGATGCCACCGCAGAACCCACCGTCCTGTGCTTCCGTCAGGGCCGCTGTCTGGCCGGCGGCCTCGGCCGTGGGAAGGCAGCCCGAGCCGAGAAGGGCGATACCCGCGGCCAGTACCCAGCGGGGAATGAGACGTAGGGGCATGAGAACTCTCCTTTAAGAGACAGAAATCGGCACGGAGAGTGCAGTTTGGGGGAGGCGGGCGGGCGGGCCCTCCGTGAGCAGGTGGGAGGGGGCTGTCCGTGGGGCGGTGAATTTTCCTCGGGAGTCCCTTCGAGGTAGATGGGCGAGGACATGGCCAGCCGGACGATGAAGCTGAAGCAGAGCACGGGCACCACGGGGAAGGTGAAGCAGGCGACCACGGGCAAGTCGCGCCAGGTGGCGAAGGCGCCCGCGAGTGGCGGATGGCTGAGCCGGGTGCTGATGGCGGTGTTCCTGGTGCTGGTGGTGTTCGCGTCCTACGAGTACGCGAGCCTGCCGTCGGCGGAGCCGTTGCTGAAGCAGAACCCGAAGCTGACGGCGCTGATGGAGCAGCGCGTGGAGGAGGCGCGGGAGGCGGGCCAGAAGCCGAGGCGCCGCCAGCACTGGGTCGGGCTGTCGAGCGTGTCACGGCACGCGATCGACGCGGTGCTGTTGTCGGAGGACGCGAGCTTCTACCTGCACGAGGGCGTGGACACGAAGGAGTTGGAGAACGCGCTGGAGGACGCGGTGCGCAAGGGGAAGCTGGGGCGGGGCGCGTCGACGATCACCCAGCAGTTGGCGAAGAACCTCTGGCTGTCGACGGACCGGAGCCTGCTGCGCAAGGGCAAGGAGTTGATCCTCGCGCACCGGCTGGAGGAGTCGCTGCCGAAGAACCGGATCCTCACGCTGTACATGAACGTGGTGGAGTGGGGGAACGGGGTGTACGGAATCGAAGCGGGGGCGCGGGAGCACTTCGGGGTCTCGGCCTCGGAGTTGACGCCGGCGCAGGGGGCGATCCTGGCGTCGATGCTGCCGGCGCCGCGCAAGAGGTCGCCGTCGTCGGGCTCGAGGGCGCTGAAGAAGCGGGCGCACTGGGTCATCGAGCAGATGGAAGTGGTGAAGCGGCTCAACGCGGAGCAGGCGAGGGTGGCGCACACGGAGATCGATCGGATCCTTGATGGGAAGCAGCCGGAAGGGTCCGAGGACGAAGTGGCAGGCTGAGTCCAATCACCCCGCCCAATCACACCCCGCCCAATCACACCCCGCCCAATCACACCCCGCCCAACCACCCCTCTCCCCTCGGGAGAGGGACGGGGTGAGGGTATCGAGGTTCCCAGGTTCACCTCCGCGTGAACGGAAACCCGTGCCCCAAGCGGCTACACTGTGAATCATGCGCACTCGCCGCGTCGTGGGCCTGGGGCTCCTGTTCATCACGATGGTGCTGGTGGGGTCCTTCCTGGCGCCCGCGGTGGCGGAGCCTTCCCCGGAGCGGGTGGTCGCGATCGTGCCGTTGGGCAAGGTGCGGCAGGAGTTCCTGGACAAGGTCCAGCAGGAGCTCCAGTCGCGCATGAAGGTGCGGATCCGCATCGATCCGGCACGAGAACTCCCTCAAGAGGCCTGGTACGCCCCGCGACGCCGGTGGCGAGCGGATCGCATCCTGGAGTGGCTGGACGCCAACCCACCACCGGAGGGGGCGTGGAAGGTGGTGGCGGTGACGGAGGTGGAGATCTCGGCCACGAAGGGGGACATCGTCGACTGGGGCATCGCGGGGCTGGGGATCGTCGGTGGGCCGAACTGCGTGGTGTCTGCGCACATCTACAAGAAGCACAGCAAGACGCAGGAGGCGCTGCTGCGCCGGCTGGGAGATCTGGCGGTGCACGAGTTCGGGCACACGCTGGGGTTCACCCATTGCGAGGAGAAGGGCTGCGTGATGGCGGATGCGAAGGGCAAGGCCATCTCGTCCGCGGACGCGAGCTCGGGGCGTTACTGCGCGAAGTGCCTCGGGACGTTGCCCGCCGAGGAGCGCGCGCTGGTGAAGTAGAGGCTCACCCCTCGCCGAGCAGCAGCGGCAGGATGTGCTCGGCGTGCCCCAGGAGCTCCACGTCGAAGTCGGGGTGGCGGGGCCGCATGGGCGTGAGGTTGACCAGCAGGGTCCGGGCCCCCGCGTACTTCGCCCCCCGGACGAAATTGGAAGCGGGGGACACCGTCCCGGACGTCCCGACGGCCAGGAAGAGGTCGCACTCACGCAATGCGTGTTTGGCCTTCCACTCGGCATCCACGGGGAGTGGCTCGTCGAACAGGGTGATGTCGGGCCGGAGGGGCTCGCCGCACGTGGGACACACGGGCGCTCGCATGTGCGCGGCGGAGTCCTCGAATGGGGCGAGCGTGCAGCGCGCATTGGTGCAGCGGGTGCGCCGCAGCGAACCATGGAGCTCGACGACCTCGCGGCTCCCTGCCCGCGAGTGCAGCCCATCCACGTTCTGGGTCAGGAGGGTGAAGGAGCCTCCGCACCGCCCTTCCCACCGGGCCAGCGCGAGATGGGCGGCGTTGGGCGCCGCGGTGCGAACCTGCTCACGCAAGGGACCGAAGAGGGACCAGACGCGCGAGACATCACGGGCGAGCAGGCCGGCATCGGGAACCTCCTCCAGGTCTGGCCGGGTCCACAGGCCGCCGGGGCCGCGGTAGGTGGGGAGCCCCGAGGCCACGGAGATACCCGCCCCGGTGAGCACCACGACGTGGCGCCACGAGGCCGCCTGAAGCCGCGTGCGCAGCGCCACCACCTCGGCGTCGCTCGTGAGGGAGTCCGTCATGGCGGAAGTCTACGGCTCCGCCAGCCCCTGGGCGAGCAGCGCGAGCCGGGTGACGATCTGCTCCTCCGAGGGCGGAATGACCGCGCTGACCGAGTGCAGGAGGTGGACGCGCAGACCGTTGCTCCTCAGCCAGGCGATCAGCTCGTCGGCGTTGATGGGATCGGGCCGGACGAGGAACTTCCGGGCGATGGGCACCCGGGACAGGTACAGCGCCTCGAGGGAGGACAGCTCGCCCTCGGGGCCGTCGTAGACGGGCTCGGTGTGCTTGAACCAGGGCTTGATGTCCTCGAGGAGCCATTGGACGCGGGTGCTCTTGAAGCGCTCGAGCTTCAGGAACTCCTCCAGGTGGTTGCGCTCCAGGAGGATGCAGTCGTCTCCCGCGCACCACGCCTCGATGCTGAGGTGATGGGCCAGGAGCCGATGCTGGCGCCGGCAATACTCGCGGTGGGGATCCATGGACATGTCCGTGCTCTCCTCGTCCTGACCGCTCAGACGGTGGGGGCGCTGGCCGGAGTTTCGAGCCGGGCCCGGGCCCTGTCGCGAAGGCGTACCATCTCCGGCCAGCCCCCGGCAGCCGGAATGAGCGGCTCGCCGATGGAGAGTGTGAACTGGCCGGGGTGCTGCAGGCGCGAGCCCGGACGGAGGAGGCGCCGCGTGCCCTCGAGATGGATGGGGACCACGGGCCGCCCGGCCTCGACCGCGGCCTTGAAGGCCCCCAGCCGGAACGGGAGCAGGGCGGGCCCCTGGGCGCACGTGCCCTCGGGGAAGATGAGCAGCGAGGTGCCCCGCCGGAGCACTTCCGTGACGTGCGCGGCGCCCTCCACTCCATGGAGCGTGTCGAAGCGATCCACCGTGAGGTGACCGGCCCGGCGGACCGCGGCGCCCACCAGGGGCCATGCGCGGACCTCCTGCTTCGCCACCGCTCGGAAATCCACGGGCAGGGCCGCGAGGAGGACCACCGAGTCCACATAGCTCACGTGGTTGGCCACCAGCACCCACGGCCCGGAGCCGCGCAGGTTCTCGAGGCCCTCGACGCGCACCGGGCACCCGGCGGCCCACAGCATCCACCGCGCCAGCCGGCGCACCAGACGAGCCGTGGAAGGCCCCGGGCGGACCACCACCAGCCCCACACCGAGCAGCAGCGCGGTGAACAGCATCACGAGGCACAGATGGACGGTGTAGAGCGCGGAGCCCACCGTGCCGGCCACCCGGCCTCCATGCGCCCGCAGGTGCGCCCCGGCCAGCCGGACGTACTGGAGCAGCACCGCGCGCCTGCCTCGCGAGAGCTCTCCGCGCACATGGGCCTCCCGGGTGGCGCTCCGGCGGATCTTCCCGCTGGACGTCTTCCGCACCGCACCGGGAGGGGCCAGCACCACCTCGTCCGGTGGCAGGCCGAGCACCGCCGTCACCCGATCGATGATCGCCGCGCGGAGCCGCTCCCGGGCCTGTTCTCCGCGCTCGCGCGTCTCCGCGACCACCACGAGCCGCTCGGTCCCGAGCTGTTCGCTGGGCAGACCGAAGGCGGCCACACAGCCCTTGCGGATGCCGGGAAGGTCTCCCACCGCCTCCTCGAGCTCCGTGGGGTACAGGTTGCGGCCGGCCTTGATGATGAGGTCCTTGCTCCGCCCGGTGACATACAGCTCCCCCTCGGCCAGGTAGCCGAGGTCCCCCGAGTCCATCCACCCCTCGTGAAGAATGGCGCGGGTGGCCCCGGGCGCGTGGAAGTAACCCGGCGTCACCGAGGGCCCCCGGAATTCGATTCGTCCCTCCACCCGCTCGCCGAGCGGGCGTCCCGCGCCGTCCACGATGCGCACCTGATAGCCCGGCAGCGGCCGGCCGCAGGAGACGAAGCGCAGCGGAGATTCCCCCTCGTGCGCGGGCCGGGCCTCGCGATGGCGCGTGAAGTGCTCGCGCTCGATGGCTTCCACATGGGGCGGCCGGCCCACGGGAGGGAAGGTCAGGGCCACGCCGACCTCCGCCAGACCATACGCGGGGAACATCGTGCCGGGCCGGAAGCCGTGCCGGGCGAAGCGCCGGGTGAAACGCTCGATCGTCTCCGGGCTCACCGCCTCGGAGCCATTGAGGGCCACGCGCCAGGAGCCCAGGTCGAGTCCCTCCAGCTCCGCGTCCTCCACCTTCCGGACGCACAGGTCGTAGGCGAAGTTGGGCGCGGCGGAGAGCGTGCCCCGGTGGTGGTGCACGGTGCGCAGCCAGCGCGAGGGGCGCGCGAGGAAGGCCAGGGGCGAGAGGAGCGCGAGCGGAATCCCGTAGTAGAGCGGCATCAGCCAGGAGCCGATGAGGCCCATGTCGTGGTACAGCGGCAGCCAGCTCACCGCGACGTCCTCGGGCTGGATGCGCAGCGACTGGCCGATGGCGCGGATGTTGGCGAGCAGGTGCTCGTGCGTGAGCAGGACGCCCTTGGGGGCACCCGTGCTGCCGGAGGTGTACTGGATGAGCGCGGGGTCCGAGGGTTCCAGCCGCACCGGCGGAGCCACCGCGTCCTTCCAGTCCAGGCCGGCGGGCGTGACGGTGTGCCGCAGGGAGGGCACCCGGGCCTTCAGGAGCGTGCCCACCCGCTTCGCCTCGTCGAAGGTGATGAGCACGCGCGCCCCGGCATTGCGCAGGATGCCCACCTGCCGCTCGACGTACTCCTCGAGCTGATCCATCCGGAAGGGCGGGTAGAGGGGAACCGGGACTCCTCCGGCGAGCAGGATGCCGAGGAAGCACGGGAAGAAGGCCCGCTCGGTGCGCAGCATCAGGCCCACGGTGTCCCCATGCTGGAGTCCCTCGTGGAAGAGGGCCGCCGCCACGGCCGAGGCCGAGGCCCACAGCTCTCCATGGTGCAGGGGTTGCTCCGAGCCGTCCTCCTGGCGCAGGAAGAGGTGGGGGCGCTCCGGGTGGTGTTCCGCATGCCAGCGGAGCACGTCCGTCAGCACGCGTGCCGAGTCCGGCGCGGCCATGCCTGGCGTCAGTGGAGCCTGGGGCGGGGAGAGCCGCTCCTCGGAGAGGGCGGGCACCGCCGTGGCGACGGCCCGGGCCAGGTCGCGCGGGGTGGAGGCGCTGGCCACGAGCGGATCCGGCAGCACCACGCCGAAGCGCTGCCCCAGCCGGAGCAACAACTCCACCCGCTCCAGGCTGCCGAGTCCGAGGTCATGATCCAGCGAATCGTCCAGGCCGATCGACTCCCCGGCGCGCGGCGGTGCCAGCTCGGCCACGAGAGTCCCGACGACGTCGAGCACGGCGCGCTCGAGTGCCTCCGGCCGGACAGGAGTGCCTTGGGGGAGCATGGGCCCGCCTCCACGTGTTTCAAATTGGGGACGTGCTCCCGGGTGTCGCACCCCCTGTCTTCCAGCGGGCTCGACGCAGGGCCCGGGGGTTGGCGCCAGAACAGGCGCGGGCCGGGTCCCTCGTTCCTCCGGGTGGCGGCCGTTGCCTCGCTCGAGGGGCATGTTTAAGCGGGAGATCTCCCTCCTGGAGGTCTTCCATCATGCTGCATGCCCCACTCCTTGGCCGTGTCCTGCTGCGCTTCGACGCTGGCAAGGAGGAACTCCACGAGGATCTCTCCGCGGCGGTGTTCTCCGCGGATGGGAGCCTCTGGGTGGCCTCGGACGAGCACCACTCGCTCGAGCGCTTCTCTCCGGTGACTCCGCGCGTCTTCGGCGAGCACCAGCACTTCGTGATGGCGGACCTGCTCGGGGAGGAGATCCGCGAGGAGGTGGACATCGAAGCGCTGGACTTCCAGGACGGGCACCTGTGGTTCGTGGGCTCGCACAGCGCGAAGCGCAAGAAGCCCAAGGGCAAGGCGATGGCGAAGGATTTGGAGCGGCTGGCCACCGTGGAGCACGAGCCCTGGCGTTTCCTGCTCGCCCGCGTGCCACTGCCGGATGCCGCGTCAGGCGCCGCCCGTCCGGCGAAGCTCGAGCGCGCGGAGGGCCGGGAGGACTCGGGGGTGAACGTGCTGGTGGAGATGCTGCGCCGGGATCCCCACCTGGGGCCCTTCCTCGCGCCTGCCTCTCCGGACGATCCGGATGGCGCCCTGGCCATCCCCAGCAAGGACAACGGGCTGGACATCGAGGGGCTTGCCGTCCATGGGGACCGGCTCTTCCTCGGGCTGAGGGGCCCCGTGCTGCGGGGCTACGCCGTCATCCTGGAGATGGAGGTGGAGGACGTGGGGAACGGCCTCCTCGCGCCCCGGCGGACGAAGAATGGCAGTGCCTACCGCAAGCACTTCGTGGACCTGGATGGTCTGGGCATCCGCGAGCTGTGCCGCCATGGGGAGGACCTGCTCATCCTCGCGGGGCCCACCATGCCGGTGGATGCCCCCATCCGGCTGTTCCGGCTGCACAAGGGGCTGCTGCTCACCGGAGACACCCTCCACCCGCAGGAGAAGGGCGTGTTGGAGCCGCTCTTCGATTTGAAGGAGGCGAGCAGGGACGACAACGCCGAGGGCGTGGCCGTGTTCTCCTGGTTCGAGCCCAATGACTCCGTGCTCGTCGTCTACGACACGCCCACGCCGCAGAGGTGCTACGGGCCGGACGGCGTGCTCGCCGACGTGTTCCGGCTCTGAAGGACATGAACCCCTCGCCGTCCACGCTGGTTCGCGCATGACGGTGGGGAGCGTCACGGCTGCCGCGGTGGAGGTGCTTTCGGAGCGTTGTCCTCCCCGTTCTCCTGGAGCTGGGCCTGTGTCTGGGGCCGGTTGTCCTGCTCGAAGAGCGAGCGCAGCTCCTCCCGGAACTGCTGCGACGTCTGGATGAGCTTCTCCTCGTCCTGGTACACCGCGTATTGCTTCTGGAGCAGTTCCTGATCGTACTTGCGGAAACGCTCGATGATGTGCCGGGCCCGTCCCTCGTCGAAGCCGAGCCCCTGGAGCACGAAGAAGGCCATCTCCAGGCTCGACAGCAGCGTCTCCCGGTTGAGGAGCTTCACGCCCTCGTCCATCAGCCGGTAGGCATGCGCGCGGTTGCGGGCCCGGGCATAGACGGGGAGCTGCGGAAAGTTGGCGCGCACGAGCTGGGCCGTGCGCACCGAGGCGTCCGGGTCGTCGATGGCCAGCACCAGGAGCTTCGCCTTGCCCGCTCCCGCGGCGCGCAGCAGATCCAGCCGCGAGGCGTCCCCGTAGTAGATTTTATTGCCGTAGCGGCGCAGGAAGTCGACCTGCTCGGGGCTCACCTCCAGCGCGGTGAAGCCGATGTCCAGCATGTTGAGCACGCGTCCGATGATCTGCCCGTACCGGCCAAAGCCGGCGATGATCACCGGCTGCTGTTCCGCGTCCTCCAGGTGGTCATACTCCGCGGGCACGGCCCGCCGCAGCTGGCGCTCGACCACGCGGTCATGCAGCGTCAGCAGCAGCGGCGTGGCGGCCATGGAGAGGGACACCACCACCACGAGTTGCTCGGTGAGCTCGCGGTCCAGCACCCCGGCGGAGGCGGCGGCCCCGAAGAGCACGAAGCCGAACTCGCCGCCCTGGGCGAGCGCCAGCGACATGATGCGCCGCCCCTGGAGCATCAGCCCCATGGGCCGTCCGAGCCAGAAGAGGACCGCGCCCTTGAGCGCCATCACTCCCACCACGCACGTGGCGATGAGCAGCGGCCGCTGGATGACGAGCCCCAGGTTCATGGACATGCCCACCGCGATGAAGAAGAGCCCGAGCAGCAGGCCCTTGAAGGGCTCGATGTCCGCTTCCAGCTCGTGACGGTACTCGGAGTCCGCGAGCAGCACGCCCGCGAGGAACGTGCCGAGGGCCATGGAGATACCAGCGAAGTTCATCAGGAGCGCCACGCCCACCACCACCAGGAGCGTGGCGGCGGTGAAGAGCTCCTGCAACTGGGTGGAGGCGATGAGCCGGAAGGCGGGGCGCACCAGGAAGCGTCCGCTCAGCACCACCACGGCCAGCACGGCCACCACCTTGAGCACGGACAGGAGGATGCCCTGGCCTCCGCCGCCCGTGTCCCCGGGGCGCTCGGAGAGCAGGGGAATGAGTGCGAGCAGGGGGATGACGGCGAGATCCTGGAACAGGAGGATGGCGAAGCTCTCGCGGCCGTGGCGGGCGGTGAGTTGCTGGCGCTCGCCGAGCAACTGGAGGGCGATGGCCGTCGAGGACAGGGACAGACCGAGCCCGGCGATGAGGGCGGCCTTCATGGACAGGCCGAGCAACATGCCCGCGCCCGTGAGCACCGCGGCGCTGAGCGCCACCTGTGCCAGGCCGAGCCCGAAGACGGAGCGCCGCAACGCCCACAGGCGTGCGGGCTGGAGCTCGAGGCCGACGATGAACAGGAACAGCACGACGCCGAACTCGGCGAAGTGCAGGACGTCCTCGGGCTTCCCGACGAACCCCAGGCCCGAGGGGCCGATGAGGGCGCCCGCGGCCAGGTAGCCGAGGATGGAGCCGAGCCCCAATCGCTTGAAGAGGGGCACCGCGATGACCGCGGCGATGAGGAAGACGGCGACTTCGTTGAGGATGCTCATCCGTGGGACTCCGGGGCCGCAGCCTCGCAGGTCTAGGAGGCTCCATGGGTGAGCGCAAGCGTGTGGAGGTGTCTCCGCTTACGGAGAAATATTCCGCGCGCTGGTGGGCTGGCTGCTGGAGGGCTGATTGCTGGCCGTCAACCAACGTTGGATGAACTCGATCAACGGGTGAAAGGCCTCGGAGGAGATGATCTTCTCGAAGTCGGACTCCGATAGTTTCTTCACCAACTGCTTCGCTCCAAGACCTGACCTGGGCTTCGGCAGCAGCTTGAGGAGCGCAGCCCGAGGACCCAGCGCGGCCCGGGCGATGTCCAGCTCCGAGACCTTCTTTCCGGTGACGCGTTCCAGGAGCCCACGATCGGAGAAAAACACGGCCTCGACCTCGGGCTTGGCTAGCACGACGAGCCACATGTGCTTGCGTGCACTGCTTCCAAACATCGTCTCGAGCTCGGTCTGCTGTTCCATCGTGAGATCGTGATCGATGGTGTCCGCGTCCACGATGAGTGCTGTAGGCCCTTTGCGGTTGGAGAGCAGTGAGTCCACGATTGTCCACGCACGCTGCTTGTTATCCGCGGCACGGACGTGAATCTCGCGAGCACTCTTGCCGAAGCGTCTGGTCAGAAGCGCCTGGATCAGTTCTTGGTCGAACTCGTTCTCCGTGACCACATAGGCTCTCACAGGGGATTTCATGTGTTGTTCTCCAGCACGTCATGCAGGCCGAGACCCTGCTCGACGCTGCGCCTGTACTTCTCGTTCAATCCTTTTCGGAACGCTCGGTGCTTCAGGGCGTGGGCGACCTCATCGCCCGTCCACAGCAGGATCGTCTGTGGAGCGACAAATTTGATGAGCGTGGTGACCGGGCGGGAGAACCCTCCTCGGCTGAAGATCAACCCCACCGTGCTCGACGGCCTGCGAAGCAACTGGTTCCGCATCTTGGCGATGGGAGCGATGTCCACCGTGGCGGCGGTGTCCTTTGCCTCCACGATGCAGGCGAGGCCATCCACGTAGATGGCCCCATCGATCTGCTCCGTCTCTCCGCCAGATTCCGAGAGGGAGACAGTGGAGACGTAGGGCCACTTCACCGTGGCGCCCTCGAGATCGAATGCCCGGAGCACCAGGTACTCGAACGCCTTTCCAGGCTCCCAGCCCTCCGTCCGTCCCTCGATGAGCCGCTCGTGAAAGGCCCTCAGCCGGGCCCAGTTCATGGCCCTGATCCACGACTTGTACGTGTCCTCGTTTCCCACCACGCCCTCCCTCCACCTCGCTCCACGACGTCAACTCCCGCCACCCTACCTCAGCCGTCCGACATGCTCAACCCATGACGTCATGTCCCCGGGGCGACCCGACAGGTGACCCGCCGGGGGCTTTCGCTGCTTGAATGCAGCGGCCACATGACGCAGGCTGTCCGCCGTTCCTCCTTCGACAGGACCTGTCCGCGATGCTGCCCGTACTCCTGGCCGTGCTGCTCTCCCAGGCTCCGACCGCCCCCTCCCGTCAGCAGGGCGTTCCCATCGGCCAGGGCAAGACGCTGCCCACCGTGCGTCTCACCGCTCCCTCTGGCGGTTGGACCGTGGACCGCATGCTGCTCGTCGAGGGCACCGTGAGCGACACCACCATCGACCCGGTGGTCATCTCCATCAACGGCGACCGCTACCTGATGCGCACCTTCAGCGGGCGCTTCAAGCGCAAGTTCCCCGCGGCCAGCGGCAAGAACGTCGTCACCCTCATGGCCACCAACCAGGCCGGCACCGCGCGCGCCCAGGCCACCAGCTACGCGCAGATTCCTCCCGTGCCCCTCAAGGCCATCCTCACCAGCGACACCCAGGGCGTCTACACGGACCTCCACATCTACGAGCCCACCCAGGACAGCATCTCCACCCCCAAGGCGGGCGAGGGGCCGGTGCTCGACCTGAAGAAGATGGGCCACGTCTACTGGGCCGACACCAACAGCCCCAGCGGCGGCACCTTCTACCTCAACGAGCAGGGCGACTCCTTCGACGACCCCGCTTACGGGCCCTACCTCTACGTCCACCGCGCGCCCCCCAAGGGCCTCTACCTCATCGCCACCAACTACTGGCCCAGCGGCGACAAGGCCCACACCGTGGCCACCCTCAACGTCGTCCTCTACGAGGGCACTCCCCAGGAGTCGCGCCGCATGGTGCGCATCCCGCTCGCCACCCCCGGCACCACGCGCGTGCTCGCCTGGATCAACGTGCTCGGCGACGGCAAGGCCGAGGTGTACGTGCCCTCGCAGGACCCCGCTCCCAAGGGCCCCTCGTGGCCTCGCAACCTGGGCGACGCCGTCAAGACGCTCACCAGTGGCGGCGTGGACTCGGAAGGCTGAGGCTCCCGGCTCGCCATGAGTGCGCTGTTCCTGCTCCTGATGCTCCAGGCGGCCACGCCCGCTCCCGCCGAGGCCCTCGAGACGCTGCTGCGGCGCGAGGTGGCCCAGGTGGCGCTCGCCCAGGTGCGCCGCATGGACCCGGCCTGGCACCCGGACCAGCGCGACTGCGCCGGCCTGGTGCGCTTCGCCTTCCGTGGCGCGTACCGGCGCTTCCGCCCCGAGCGGCTCGCCTCGCCCCTGTGGCTCGACGACAAGGGCCGGCCCGGTGACTTCGCCGATGCCGAGACGCTGCTGGCGCGCAGCTTCGTGCCGCTCGGCCGCGACGAGGCCACGCGCGAGTCGCTGCGCACGGGAGACCTCGTGGCCTTCCGTCAGGAGCGCGACGCGGGCCCCATCTTCCACCTGATGCTCGTGGTGCGCCCCGAGGACAAGGCGCACGCTCCCACGCGCATCGTCTATCACCCGGGCGACAAGGGGGCCGCGGTGCGCACCGGCGTCCTCCAGTCGCTCGTCACCGAGGCTCCGCTGGAGTGGCGCCCGGTACCCCAGAACACCGCCTTCCTCGGCTTCTTCCGCTTCAAGGAGTGGATGCGATGAACCCTCCGTCTCCCGCGCCGGGCGCACCGCCCCCGGCTCCCTCCGGGCCTCCCAAGGCCCTTCTCGTGGGCATCGGCGCCGCCGTGCTCGTCGTGGTGGCCGTGGCCGCCTTCTTCATCGGCCGGAGTTCCTCCGGTCCGTCGAAGGGGCCGGATGCCCAGGTTGGCTCCGGTCCCCCGGGTTCGTCCGGCTCCGGCCAGAGCCTGGCCCTGCAGGCCCTGCCTCCCGCTCCCGGCAAGCCGGGGCAGATGGCGGTGCCCACCGAGCCGGTGCGTCCGGCCTTATGGGTGGACGTCTACGCGCCGGGCAAGGTGCGTGAGGCGCTCACGGGCAATGCGTGGGTGAAGGAGCAGCTCCAGAAGCCGCTCGGCAAGGGCTTCGTGGGCGGGTGGGCCCCGTTCCTCGACACCCGCGGCGAGGAGCTGGGGGCCAGCTTCAAGGGCGCCGTGTTCGACGTCATGGCCGGACAGTTCCTGGCCGCCCCGTTCCGCATGGTGTGGTTCTCCGGGGACAACCGCGCGGGCACGCCCGCCATCATCGTTCCCGAGCCGGGCAACACCACCATGGCGGCCTTCGATTCGATGAGCCAGGTGGTGCGCCGCAACGAGCTGACGGCCGCGACGTGTCCGGGCGGGGAGGGGGAGGCGCCCTCGGAGGGCTTCACACTGCAGCGCTGGCTCATCGCCGAGCAGGCGCTGTGGGCCGCGCGCACGGATGACAAGCTGGTGTTCGGCCGGCACCCGGCGGTGGTGCTCCAGGGCCTGTGCGAGGGGCACCTGGATCTCGAGGCGCCCGAGGGCGTGGACATGGAGCTGGGCTTCGCTCCCGAGCCGCTCGGCCGCGAGGCGCAGATGCTCACGCATGTCATGGGCGTGGCCAACGGCATCCGGCTTCAGTTCGCCGTGGATGGCAACCGGCTCGTGGGCCGTGGCATCTCCGGACCCGTGGCGGACGAGCCCCGGCTGGACAGCGCGCCGCTCTCGGACGAGCTGCTGAAGCTCATCCCCGAGGAGACGCCGGTGCTGCTCGCGCTCCAGCTCAAGCTGCCCGAGCAGTTGGACAAGGACTCACTCAAGGCCTTCTGGTCCGGCAAGGGCGCCGCGGTGCCGCTGCGCACGCGTCAGGTGGCGATGGTGTGGACGCCTCGGGGCGATCAGGAGCTGCCCACCGAGGTGGCGCTGTTGTGGGGCCGGCCCGAGGACGCGGCCGCGCTGGGGCAGTTGTTCTCCGGGCCCAACAGGATGGAGTCCGCCACGCTGTGCGGACACCACGTGCTGGCCTCCACGCCGGACGTGCTCGCGCGGCTGCGCAAGGCGTGCGAGGGCCAGGGGCCCAACCTGCTCAACGCGGCGGCGCCGGTGGTGCAGGGGCTGCGCGCGCCGGGCTCGGTGTCCTTCGGCGTCAACACCGGGCGGCTGCTCGGCACGCTGATGGCGGATGGGTACTGGGCGCAGGTCAGGGAGTCGGGTTCGAGCAAGCCGCAACCGCGCGCGGCTCCGCCGGAGATCGAGGCGGCGCGGCGTGATCTGGAGACGCTGCCGTACATGGGTCTGCGCGGCACGGTGGATGGCAACAGGCTGGTTCCGGGAGGGTTTGGGTCATGAGGTGTTCCGCTCGCATCGCGGTGCTGGCCGCGCTGGTGTGCGCTGGCGTGGCGGCGGCCAAGCCGCTCTACATCACCGTTCCCCGTGCCTATGGCAGCAGTGAGCCGGTGGCCGTGGACGTGGCCTTCGAGAACAAGGGGCCCGTGGAGCTGCGGGTGCTCGAGCCCGCGGACACCGACGCCTTCATCCGCGCCCAGGGAGACGTCCGGCGCGCCTGGCAGGTCCCGCCCACCACGGCGAACCCTGGCCAGGCGCTCAGCCGTGGCTACAACGCCGCGCACTCGCCGGGCTCGTTCCTGCTGTTCGCCCTGAACGAGGACTTCCGCAAGTCCGTGGCGCCGGGCCTGCCCGCGCGTCCGCCCCCACCTCCGGGCCGTCCGCTCGCCCTCTTGTCCGAGGGTGCCGCGAAGCTCGTGGGCGTGCCCGCGGGCTTCTCCGTGGTGCGCAGCCAGTGGCTGAACCTGGACCTCGGCGGCTCCGATCGCGAGTTCAGCGTCCCGGGCTTCGATACCTCGTTCTACAGCGGCGGCTTCGAGGAGCGCCGCGTGACGCTCCCGCCGCTGCCGGTGGGCACGTACATCCTCCAGCTCGTCCAGGGCCGCGTGGAGGGGCAGGTGGTGCTCGTCGTCACGGATCTCACCGTGCAGCTCAAGCAGACGGACGGGCAGGTGCTGGTGCGCGTGGCGGGGAGGGACCAGAAGCCTCGCGCCGGTGCGCAGGTGCAGGTGTACCTGTCCTCGGGCAAGGGGCCCGCGGGCACCACGGATGACAAGGGCGAGGTGACGCTGGCCGTGAAGGAGCCGCGCCTCATCGCCACGGCGACGGCGGGTGGGGACACCGCCATCGTGGACACGGATTTCTACTCGTCGCTGGCGGTGGCGCCGGACGTGTTCATCTACAGCGACCGGCCCATCTACAAGCCGGGTGACGAGGTGCGGTTCCGCGGCCTGGTGCGCCAGCCGGACAGCTTCCTCGCGCGCCTCTTCACGCCTCGCCGGCGCGACGTGGCGGTGAAGCTCGTCTCGGCCGAGGGCCGGGAGATCCGGACGAACGCGAAGGTGGACGAGTTCGGCAGCTTCAACGGCACGCTGAAGGTGCCGGCGGATCTGGGCACGGGCGTGTTGCGCGTGATGGCCGAGGTGGACACGCAGCCGCACCAGGGCGAGGCGCGCGTGCAGGACTACGTGAAGCCCACCTTCTACCTGGAGCTGCAGCCGGAGAAGGAGACGGTGGTGCCGGGCGAGACGCTGCGGGCCACGGTGAGGGCGCGGCGGTACGCGGGCGGAGTGCCTCCGGGAACGAAGTACGAGGTGTTCCTCTACCGCTCGCTGCTGGACGCGCCGGCCTGGGTGGATGACGCGGGGATGGGCGGGCAGGGGAGCGCGGTGACGTACGGGAGTGCCTCGTCTTCGGAGGGCCGGCTGAGCGTCCCCGAGCGCCTGTACTCCACGGTGGCCGAGCGCGGCGTGGAGGAGGATCCGTGGGCGAGCGCCGCGGCGTTCGACGCCAACGGTGACGCGCAAATCGAAATCGCGGTGCCCGCGCTCAAGCCGGGCGAGGAGCGGCTGCCGTACCGCTACACGCTCACCGTGCGCGCGCGGGATGATCAGCAGACGTTCGCCAACGCGAGCGCCGCCTTCTTCCTCTCGAAGGTGGAGGTGCTGGGCAGCACGCGCTACTCGGCGGCGGTGGTGAAGAAGGGCGCCGAGGCCACGCTGGGCATCCGCGCCACCACGCTCTCCGGCAAGCCCTACGGCGCCACGCCGGGCGAGGTGGAGTTCGTGCTGCGCAAGGCGGATGGCGGCGAGAAGAGCCTGAGCAAGAAGAGCTTCACCACGGCGGCGGATGGCTCGTACCGCGAGAAGGTCCCCACCTCGGACGCGGGCGCGGTGGTGGCCCGTGTCACGGTGAAGGACAAGGGGGGCGAGGCCTGGACCGGTGAGGACCAGTTGCTCGTCATCGGCGAGGCCTCGGAGCCGGTGGCGCAGGTGCCCAATCTGACGCTGGCGTCGCTCTCGGGCACGCTGGAGCCGGGTGACACGGCGCAGCTCGTGGCGTTGTTGCCGGACAGCTGGGGCCCGGAGGGCTCGGACGAGGGCCCGGTGTGGGTGACGCTCACGGGCTCGGGCGTGTACGGCACACAGTTGGTGCAGCAGAAGGGCCGTACGCTGGTGCATGCCTTCGAGGTGGAGAAGCGCTTCGGCAGCGCGGTGTATGCCTCGGTGGCGTACCCGACGGCCTCGGGCCGCTGGGAGGAGCGCACGGTGGGCTTCCGCGTCATCCCCTCCGAGCGCACGCTCTCCGTCTCGTTGCAGCCCCGGCGCGCCGAGGCCACGCCGCTCACCGAGCAGGTCATCGACGTGCGGGTGACGGACCATGAGGGCCAGGGCGTGGTGGCGCAGCTGTCGGTGGGCGTGGTGGACAAGGCTGTCTACGCCATCCAGAACGAGTTCCGCCCGAAGGTGCTGGACTTCTTCTATCCGGTGGGCCGCAACAACGTGGCCACGTTCTTCTCCGCCGAGTTCCAGGGCTACGGCTACGGCGAGGCCCTGGCGCGGAAGATGGCGGGGCTGCCGGATCATGCCTTCGCCTCCATCAAGCCGCCCACGCGGCAGGCGAAGGATCTGGACCGGGACACGGCGTACTGGAGCCCCACGATCGTCACGGACCGGGACGGACGGGCGACGCTGCGCTTCAAGCTGCCGTCCAACCAGACGCTGTGGGTGGTGACGGGCGTGGCGGCGGACACCTCGGGCCGCTTCGGCGAGTCCACGGCCGAGTTCGCCACGCGCGGCGGGCTCAACCTGTACGCCGCGCTGCCTCAGTTCCTCCGGCAGGGGGATGAGGCCCTCGCATCGGTGCGCCTGTCCGCGGGCGAGCTGTCCAAGGGCAGCCAGTTGCTGGACGTGCGGCTCGCGGCGGCGGGGGTGCTCGAGTCCTCCGAGGCGACGCAGAAGGTGGAGCTGGGCCAGGGCGGAGAGCAGGTGCTGCCCATCACCCTGAAGACGAAGGGCCCGGGCTCGGCCGAGCTGGCGGTGGAAGTGACGGGCGGCAAGGAGCCCTTGCGTGACAGGCGCGCGGTGGCGGTGCGGCCGGCGGTGCTGGAGGAGCCGGTGAAGGTGTCGCAGTGGGGTGGCGGTTCGCTGGCCCTGCCCGCGGCGCAGAGCGCGACGGTGTCCGAGGTGCAGCTGGTGTTGCAGCCGTCGCTGGTGGACGCGGCGCTCTCCAACGTGCGCGAGCTGCTCACGTACCCGTACGGGTGCCTGGAGCAACTGGTGTCCACCACGGTGCCCAACGTGGCGCTGTACCAGACGCTGAAGAAGGCGGGCTCGCTGGAGTCTCTCGACACGGACAGCCAGTCGCTGCTGGCCGAGGCGCGCAGCCGCTCGGTGCAGGGCACGGCCCGCATCCTGGAGATGTCCGTGCGCGGAGGCGGCTTCACCTGGTTCAGCGGCTACAGCACGCCGGATGTGCCCATGACGCTCATCGCCCTGGACGGGCTGGCGTACGCGGTGGAGGGGGGGCTGGTGGACCGGAATGATCCGCGCATCACCGAGAGCATGCGCTGGCTGGAGGCCCAGGAGGGGCTGCCCTTCGAGTGGGACGCCACGCGGGCCTGGGTGCTGGCGCGGCTGGACGGGGAGCGGCAGGCGGCCCGGGTGCGTGCGCTGGTGGAGGCCGCGCAGCCGGGAGACCTGTACCCGTTGGCGCTGGCGGTGCTGGCCGCGGAGAAGTCGGGCGTGATGAAGGAGCCCGCGCTCAAGGGCCGCATCGACGAGCTGGTGGCTCTGAGCAACGAGGGCTTCGTCACACTGGCCAACATGCCCGCGCCGAGCGAGGCGCTGTGGCGCTACCCGCTGCGCCGGGTGGGCCTCACCGCGATCCTCGGGCACGCGGCGTCCTTCGGGAAGATGGACGTGGACAAGGCGCGCCGGCGGCTGCTGGAGGCGCTGACGGAGCCGGGGCTGTCCACCTTCGATCGGAGCACGGCGCTGCTGCATTCGATGTGGCTCATCGAGCGCGACGCGAAGGAGTTCCGCAAGCTGGCGCCGCCGGAGGTGAAGGGAGCGAAGGGCCCGGTGCGCTTCACGCCGCGAGGCATGGGGCTGGTGGCGACGCTGGAGCCGGGGACGCGCACGGTGGACGTGGCGGACTTCGCGGGCGTGGCGACGCTGAGGGCCACGGCGGCCACGCCGCTGGCGGAGGTGAAGCCGGTGGCCGAGGGCATGAGCCTCCAGCGCGCGTACTACGTGCTGCGCGAGGGCGGGCGGGTGAAGCTCGAGCCGGGTGTCAGCGTGAGCCAGGGCGAGGAGGTGTACGTGGAGCTGACGCTGGACGCGCGCGGCGACAACCGGAATCGCTCGGCGTACTACGTGTTGGAGGACGCGGTGCCGGCGGGCTTCGTGCCGCTGGTGGAGGACAAGGAGTTCCGCGGTCCGCCGCACGCGCTGCCGCTGGCTCCCGAAGCCCTCAAGCGCCGTTCGCTGAGCCCCGAGCGGGCCACGTTCTTCTTCGAGGAGCCCACGTGGTGGAGCGACAGTCCGCGCACGGTGGGGTACGTGATGCGGGCGCAGTTCGCGGGCACGTTCTCCGCGCCACCGGCCTTCATCGAGGACATGTACGTGACGAGCATCCGCGGGCGCACGGGAACGGATGTGCTGAAGGTAGCGCCGTCCCAGCGCAGCCCAGGCGACGTGGGGCCCGGCGGGTGGTGAAGCGGTGATGGGGTGGGCCGCCGTGACGGTCGCCATGCTGGCGGCCACCCCCGTCTTCCTCACGAGGGGAGACGTGACGCCCGAGGCGGAGCTGCGCGCCGAGGCCGAATCCACGTGGAAGGCGCTGGAGGCGCGCTACGTGGCCGAGGCCGGGGGCACTCCGAGCCGGGCCCCGGTGAACATCTCCCTGCGCCGGGGCGAGGCGATGTTGCCCTCGCGCAACGGGCAGGGGCGGCCGGGCGTGGTGGAGCTGCGGCAGGGCACGCCCGGAGTGCTGGACGAGCGGTTGCGCGTGGCACTGCGGCACGAGCTGGCGCACCAACTGCTGTGGTGGGCGTGCCCGGCCTCGGCGGAGGACCGGCTGTTCCACGAGGCCTTCGCGCTGGTGGTGAGCGGGGAGCTGGTCGAGTGGCGGGAGGCGCCCTACCAGTCTCTGACGAGTGCTGCGGCGGAGCTGGCGCGTAACCCGGACGTGGACACGCCGCGGGCCCGGCGGGCCCTGGCGCGCGTGCTGAACGAGAGCACGGGCTTTCCGAGAGCCCTGACGCGCCGGCTGAGGCAGTGCCAGGACGGGGCCCGGTGGCTGGTGCCGCTGTCGGTGGACGAGCTGGCTGGGGTGGCGCAGGTGGTGGCTTCCGCCACGGTGGTGCTCAGCCGTCACTCGGGCGAGGTGCTGTTCTCCGAGGGGGACATCCGCACGGCGATGCCGTACGGCTCGACGCTGAAGCCCTTCATGGTGGCCGGGAGCACGGCGCCTCCTCCGGTGCTGTCTCCGCGAGCGGAGGTGCCCGAGTGGGTGTGTGGAGAGCGGCTGCCCGGCAAGGTGGACGCGAAGACGGCGCTGGTGCGCTCGTGCAACGGGTACTTCCTGGACTGGGAGGGGCAGGGGAGCGCGCCGAGGGCCTTCGGTCCATGGGGCGCGGTGCTGACCGCGGTGGGCCTGTCCGGCGAGCCCCTGGACATGGCGGATGCCATCGGACTGCAATCGACGCTGCGCCTCTCGCCGTGGGGGCTGGCCCAGGCGTACCGGCTGTTGGCCGAGGCGCGGCCGGACCTGATGGAGGTGCTCTCGGGCAGCGCCGCACGCGGGACGCTGTCCGAGCTGCCGGCCTCGAAGGACTACGCGGGTGTCGCGGCGAAGACGGGGACGGTGCGGGACGCGGAGAGCCGGCCGAGGCTCGGGTGGATCGTCGCGGTGGACAGGGAGCTGGTGGCGGTGGTGGTGCGGCCGGGGAAGATGCCGCGCGCCTTCGCGGAGGCGGTGCCCGAGGTGCTGGCGAAGGTGCGCAAGAAGCGGAGCGGGCTGGAGGCCGCGCGGGCGCAGGTGCTGGGACTGGTGCAGCCGAGCGCCATCGAGGCCCGGTGCCAGGGCGCGGGTTTCCTCCTGGAGCAGGGCTCGCCGAGAGCCGTCCCCGAGGGCTTCGCGAAGTTGGAGCCGCTCGTGCAGAAGGGCGCGGTGGTGTGCCTCGGGAGCCCATGGCGGGTGCGCTTCCCGGATGCGCCCGCTGGCCGCGATTACGCCGGCATCTTCACGAACTCTCCGCCGCCGCCCTTCAAGCAGCCCGCCGGAGTGCCCACGAGCCCGAATGCCTTCAGGGCTCGGAGGGGCTCGGACTTCCTCTTCCGTACCACCCGGCTGCAATACACGGCGGGGGTGGTGGCGGCGGAGGACGCGTCATTGAAGGGAGAGCCGAGGGTGGCGCTGGCACGCGTGGTGGCGCACAACGAGCGGCATGCCCACAGCCGCCACCCGGGCCGGCCGGTTTGTGACACGACGCACTGCCAGACGTTCCTCGGAACCGTGCGCGTGCAGCCCGAGGAGGAACGCGCGCTCGCGGCACCGCCCCTGCGCTGGCGCGATTGGCTGCCGTTCTCACAAGGAGGCCAGGAACCGTGGAGTGAGACACGCCCGCGCGCGCAGGTGGAATCCCTGCTGGGCCTGGGCGTGACGGCGGTGCGCTTCGCGGACGGACGCGTGCACTACGTGCGCACGAAGCGGGAGGGAGGCGCTGTCTTCGACGCCGCGGAATCGCTGCCGTGCGAACTCTTGCGTTCAGCGCTAAGGCTCCCCGCCTGTCCACGCACCGCCCACTTCGGGGACAGGGAGGTCTCGTTCGAGGGGCGGGGCCAGGGCCACGGTGAGGGGCTCGACGTGGAGGCGGCGAAGGCGAGCGGCCTGGACGCCGGGCGGATCCTCGAGCGCGCCTACGCCAGGTGAGGCAACCCGTTCAAACACGCCACTCACTGGAGGATGTCCGTGGGTTGATGGGCGATGAAGTCCGGGCTCGCTATCCGCGTAAGCATCTCAACTCAACCGTCGCCGCCAAGAACTCTTAAGGAGTTCTAACCACGTTGAATCTCCCTCAGGATGCTTGGACTCGAAATCGTGCATCAGATGGAGAAGACGTTCCTTCTGTTTGCCCGAATCCCTGCTCTGGAAATTCAACGAGGAGGGCAGTGCTCAATTGTAACCATCCTTGATAGTGACATAAAGCCTGCTGACAGGAGACATGGTCAACTCGCAACTGCCGACACCGCCATGCTTAGATATTTGTGCTTTGATTGTGGTCTTCCCGGCAATAACTGTTGAGCGCCAATAGTGGTCGCTACCAACAAAGGGCACGAACATGCCGGGTGGCCAAGTCGTGGTATTGTAAGCTGCCGGCGAGAAAACCACTTGGCCATACGCTTCACGAGTATCAGGAACCCCATTACTTAAAAAGCGAATCCCGCAGGTTGCGTCCCCGCCCGTTGCGATTGCGGTTCCTGTTACAAATATTTCGATTCTTCTCATGACTGAGTCCGGGATGTTGTCGAAAGTCACGCTTAATCCAGGAATATCAATCCACGAACTGGTGCTTGTTGTCTTTATCGGAGCGGATTGGTACCCAGAGTAGCGCTTAAACATCGGCGCGTTAGGACCAGGGTCACCTTTTTCGCCAGCAGGACCCATTGGCCCCGGAGGCCCTTCGGGTCCCCTATCGCCATTTTCGCCAGCAGGACCCATTGGCCCCGGAGGCCCTTCGGGTCCCCTATCGCCATTTTCGCCAGCAGGACCGACCACGCCAGGGTTGCCCTTCGGTCCCACGGGTCCCGGATCTCCCTTTGGGCCGGGAGTGCAGCCGACAAAAAAAGACTCCAAGACAAGCAACATCAACAAGTGTCGGGTCATCTTTTCTCCATACACATATATTATCAAGATATGGTGTGAAGCGAGAGGCCAAGGCGATAAGTATGTCCAGTTTAAAAATATCTAGGACTCAAGAACATGCACATCCTCACGGGCGAATAGCCCCTTGGAAACAACAGCTTCTTTGGCTGCGCGCACATCGGAAGCAAAAAGAACAACTGCTAAGTCCCGTACGGCTCTGGAACAGCAAACATAAAAGAGCCGCCGCGTTCGACTGAGCACCGAGTCTCTTCCCTCGCCTAAGCTTTCTTGGTCTTTGTCCGACAGAGGTGTGATTCCAAAATACTTCCCGTAGGAAAATAGGTTGTAGTCGCTTTCCTCATCATCCAAGACGACGAGCACCCGCTGAAACTCGGCACCCTTGACGCCTTGCTGGGTGGCAAATGGGGACTGGTCTTCAATGTAGTTGCGATATCCCCACAACTGTGTCGCAGGGCAGGCAAGGAAGCGGTTTACGGTTGCCTGCTCAGGGTCCGCCTCGCCACCGTCGCTTGCGCCCGGAGCGCCTGACAGGAAACGCATAAACCGCTCGTCGAGGGATGTGAGCTTTTGCTCGTGAACGAAAATGAGTACATCCCGGATTGAGATAGCAGACTCGCCACTGAACATCTCGACCAAGCGAGCGACATTCTTCTTGAGCTGAGCAAGCACCTGGGCTGCGTTCTGGCCAAGAATGCGTTCTTTCTCGAGGAGCGGGCAATTGTTACGCAGAGCAGCGATGACATCGAAGTCAGCACCGGCGCGAGCCGCGAGCACAAGGGGGAGAAGATA
Source organism: Archangium sp. Cb G35 (assembly GCF_001896145.1). Classification (NCBI taxonomy): domain Bacteria; kingdom Pseudomonadati; phylum Myxococcota; class Myxococcia; order Myxococcales; family Archangiaceae; genus Archangium; species Archangium sp. Cb G35. The sequence goes on along the minus strand of NZ_MPOI01000007.1, from coordinate 238,483 downwards.
GGTCATAAACGGACGGAGGACCCACGCAGTTCCGTCCAGCAGGCCGTCTTTCAAATTGGTCGGAGCGTCATCATCATTGAGCGCAGCGTAGAGATCGGCGAAGCCGAGGCGTCGTGCCGCCATGCGATGAACGAGGACGAGGACACGCACATCCCCGTTGACATCATCGCTCTCCCAGAGTGGGTCGGAATTGGCTTCGGCCAGCCAGCGGCGTACATCTTCGAGGCGTTCGCTTCGGCGGGCATCGGCCGGTAGGACGAACAGCCTCGCCGACCCCTGGGCAGTTTCTACTATGTCGTTGCGCTCGATAGTCCGCCCGCGGACTTGCTGAAGGCCGTCATCTTCAGCCCGAATTTGGTTGATCACATGGAGCACACTGCTTGGGCAGCGAAAGTTCTCTTGCTTCTTGATTTCGATCCAACCATTGCTGGCCGCGATCGGCCCTGCTCCAGCCGCGTAGATTTTCTGCATTGGGTCGCCGAAGAAACCTAGGCAGAAGTTGCCGCTGACAGTGTCCGCGATCTGCTTCAGTGCGTTGACAAGGGTTGGGTGCGTGTCTTGGCTCTCGTCAACGAAGACGAAAGGGAATCGTCTGGCGATTAGCGTGCGTAACAACTGCCGGTTGCCGATCAGTGACGGACCGATTTTCAAGACGTCGTCATGTCCAAGGATACCCTCGGTGTAATTGCTGCCCGTGCCGTAAGTGAAGCGCGCGACACGGTCCATCCTCCCTCGTTGGGTTCGATATCGCTCAATCTCGTGAGCGAGTCGGTCGCGCGTATTGGCGCGTGTTCTCGGCTTGGAGATCTTCTCCTCTGCTTCGGCGATTTTCTCGTCGAGCCTGCCCACTACCCACTGGCGCAAATCGTTCTGGAACGGCCGTACTACAGTCCATAGAAAGCTGTGGATCGTCGATACGTGAAACAAAGGTGCGTTCCCTACATCCGACCAGATCTCGCCTACGGCAACTTCGGTATAGGTGATGCATGCGATTTGCTGGCCCCGACGTCGCAACTCGGCGCCCCTGGTCTTCGCGAGATGGTCGAGTGCCTTGATAAGCGAAGTTGTCTTTCCCGAACCGGCACCGGCCACCATCACGAAACTGGCGGGCTGCTGCCCGTCGAGGCAAGCGCGTAATTGCTGGTCGGCTTCAGTATCAGGCTTTCCAATCCGACTCGTCATGTGGCCTCCACTGCACCTGCGACTGTGCCCCCGTCTGCGGCAACGGGTGTGGCTTCCGCAGCAATAGTGACTGGCACGGGAGACGGTATCGGACGAGGCGTGACCTCGTCTTGGAGCCACAGAAGGCCATCTGCGATGTAGGTTGGAACCGCCCAAGTCATAGGATCATGTGTGAGCAGAGCGAGCGCAAAGTCGGTCTTGTTGAAAGAAGAGTGTGTGACTCGCTTGTGCAGTTGTTTGGCTAGTTGCTGCACTGTGAGTGCAGTATTGTTGCGAATTAGCAGTTTGAGGTCAGCGTGCTGCTGGTCTTGGCACCAAGCGAGGTTTTCAAACGCGAACGCTTCTTCCAAGGTCCGGCCGATTAGGACTGCTGTTTTGCCACGCCAAGTGGCCTCGACCCGGGTCTGGTAAGCCACCCGGATTAATGCACGAGCGCTTTCGGTGCGCGGCTGGGTTCGATCTTCCTCAGTCGCTGTTAGGAGGTCGGCGATCGTCCTCCGGCGCGGTAGCCACTGAATAAGGGTTTGGTTGGAGGTCTCGGCGCCGGGTTCGTGCGCCATGCATGATTTGCCGACGCCCGCTTCGTCGCCGTTCATGTCTTCGGAGGGTCCTTCGCCTGCCCCTTCAACTGCGGGATCGGGCGCTCCAACCACGCTGTCTATGTCGGTGATGATGAGTGCGGTGATACCAAGGAACTCGATGAGTGAGCGAAAACGGTGCCCGAACGCTCCACCGATCTCGAGGATACTTAGACAGGCGGATTTGAGTTCTGGCGCTACCTTCTCGATCATCTGCGGGAGAAGGAGGCGCTCGACGTTGCCCTCGACCAGCACCGCGGCATCGGCGAAGAATAGATCGCAATGTGTGAGCTTGAGGTAGCGCTCCAAAAAATCGCGTGTCGAGCTTTCGGTCCTGCTGTAGAAGGCAGAGAGATTCAACACCTCGGATGATTGCGAAACACCAGTAGCACAGCGGCGAAAATAGCGGATCGGCCGAAAGCCCCGCTCGTAGAGAATGTGGGGCGAGTGTGTCGTGACGACGAGTTGGCTTGAATAGTGCGCTCGATCGTCGCCTTCGATCGACAATATGTCGAGCACCTTTCGGATGAAGACCTGCTGCAACTGAGCATGGAGATGTGCTTCTGGCTCCTCAATAAAGATGAGATGGATTGGCGGACGGTTCTCTTCAATGTCCAGCCATTGGGCGTGAAGATCGAGCAGTTCTACGACCATGTAGATGAGGTTCTTGAACCCGAGCCCATTATAGCGGTCTGGAAGGGTCGGCCCTTCATCACCACCCTGCTGATCTCCGAGCGCGTAATGAACCCGTGCTCCGTTGTGGCTGCCCATGAGCGTGGTAGGGTTCAGAGCCGATTTGATGACGAGTCGGGGGTTTGCCAAGCCGGGGTAAGCCAGTTCGCCTAAGCGACGCAGCGTTGGCGCGAATACGCGCGCCAAATGCTCATTGAGCATGGCTTCCGATCCTGTCAGCGCCCGTAGGGTATCGGTGTCGTTCTCACGCTTCTCTAAATTGCGCTCGTAGAAGCGGCTGAGGCGGTGAGACAGATCCTCGGCTCGGCTCCCACCACCACTATCGGACAGGTGTCGCTGTGCGTTGAGAAAGCCGACACGTAGGAGCGAATCCAACACCTCCTTACCGCCACGGCCCTTATCTGGGGTCAACTGTAGTGGCTTGTAATCCGCTGTTTCGACGAACGACGCATCGAAGCGTGCGCGATCGAGCACGTAGTATCGCAGCTCAAATTCGCGCCGAAGATTGTTAGCAAGATACTCGCTTAGGGTGCGTGGCGAGGGATGGTAGTCCACACCACCGTTGCTGCTGAGCCGAGCATTGGCTTGTGCCTTGGCGCGCGCTTCATGGAAACGAGCTACTAGCTCCGCTTCATCCGAGGCCGCAAACTCTATACGAACTCCAACGAAAGACTCTTCCCAACTCAAGCTTGGCAAGAGATCGACGACACGATGGAGGTCGGTAGACTCGACATGAAACCAAATATCGATCGAAATTGCTGGGAGCTTGACGTTTTCGACTTTCTCGCCGAACGCATTGATCTCGGCCCAGCACGCTGCGCTGAAATCATGAATAGAAAAACGTTCCCGCGATGCTCCCATGAAGAGTTGGAGGGCCTGTGCGGTAGATGTTTTCCCGCTGTTGTTGGCGCCAACGAAGATCGAGATATCCGGCGCAAGATCAACCTGGACGTCTCTAAGCCTGCGGAAATTTCTGATCCGCAACGTGTGAATATGCATGCTACCCCCCTCCGGTTGTTTAGGATATCGGGGGGCGTGTACTTGCGCTACTTAGTCGACTCACGTCACCGTGCTCGACCTCACTCGGGCGTCCGTTTGAGCTGTGCGCCATGATCTCCTTCATGGTTCGCGGAGCGGCTTGAGTGGCGTCGGAAGATGCCCGGAGAAGCGTTCGTAAACTCCCCGCCTGTCCACGCACCGCCCACTTCGGGGACAGGGATGTCTCGTTCGAGGGGCGGGACCAGGGCCACGGCGAGGGGCTCGACATGGAGGCGGCGAAGGCGAGCGGCCTCGATTCCGGGCGGATTCTCGAACGCGCCTACGCCAGGTGAGGCAACCCGTTCAACCCCGCCACCCACTGGAGGATGTCCGTGGGCTGATGGGCGATGGAGTCCGGGTTCACTCGCGTGAGGACGTCGAGGGAATCGAGCCCCCACGACACGGACAGCACGCGCAGCTTCGTCTTCCTGCAGGCCACCACGTCCCGCTCTTCATCCCCGACGTAGACCACCTGCTCGGGGGTCAGCCCGTACGTCTTCAGGTACCGGGAGATGACCTTGTCCTTGCCGAACAGGTTGCTGGAGCAGTGGACACGCTGGACCACGGACCCCATGCCGTTCCGGGAGATGAACCGCTGGATGTTCTCGGTCGCGTTGGACGAGATGATGCCGACCGTGAGGCCGTGGCGGTGGAGCGTCTGGAGCACGGACAGCATGCCGTCGAAGGCCAGCACCGAGTCCACGACGTTCCTGTAGCTCCGGGCGACCTCCACCATCAACGAGGGCACCTTGTAGAGCGGGACGCCCATCTTGCTGCATCGCTCCGGGATGGAGAGCCTGCTCAAGACGGGGATGTCCGCCTCGACCATCGGCTTGAACCGGTGCTTCTCCGCCACCTGGTTGTAGATGCCGAGGATCGCCGACTTCGAATTGGCGATGGTGCCGTCGAAGTCGAACACCACGTTGGAGATCATCCCGCGGACCTCAGTGCGCCGGCTTGAACGTCCCGGCCCGGGACGCCGCCGCCTGCTGCACGGCCTGCTCGAAGTCTTCCCGGCTGGTGTAGGTGCTGATGCCGCCCAGCTTGAGGCTGGCCAGCGACACCCCCATCAGCACCACCTTCGAGCCGAACAACACGCTCAGCGAGTTGATCTTCGGCGCGAGCGGGATGGCCCGCTCCGTCATGATGGTCCGCGCCTCGGTGGCGTAGAGCTCCATCTCCTCCCAGTCGTGGAAGACGTCCGTCTTCGTCTGGGTCGAGACGATTCCCTCGATGCTCATCATGGCGAGGTGGGCCAGGTGGGCGTCGTACATCGCTCCCTGGAACCGCGTCACGATGACGTGGGGGGCGGGCTGCCACAGCCGCAGCTCCCCGTTCGGGGTGGTCCAGGTCTTGGTTCCATTCACGACCGAGTGAGCGAGCATGCGGGGCGAGTTACGGCAGCCGACGTCCGGAAGCAAGGACTGACGCTTCCCAGCCGCCGATGTGTGATGGGGTAGGGGTTGCAACGTCGATCATAGGTCATTGGCCCGACGAGTGCTCCCCCCGGTCGAGGAAGAGGTCGTCCCGTGGGATGGGGAGGTTCCGAGCGGAGGAGAGGACGGAGGGGTCCGCCCGGCGCTCCACCGCTTCGAGCAGGCGCAGCAGCCGCTCTCCCGAGTTGTCCAGGGTGTCGCGGGAGAGGCCATGGGCCTCCAGGGCGGAGAACAAGGTGGGCAGGTCCCCCGTATGACGGAGGCCTTGGGCACAGGCACCTCCCGGCCGGGCGCGGAGGATGGCGCTGCTGAAGTCGCTGCCGAGCATGACGGCCTCGGGGCCCGCCTGCCGGGCGTAGTGCAGCCAGTGGGCCACGTCGTCATCGCAGGTTCCCGGTTGGAAACCCTCCCAGCGCTCGGAAAGGGGGACCTCCTGGAAGGGGGAGCGGAAGAGGCCGATGCCGATCAGCCCTCCGCCCTCGGCGATGCGTTGGGCGAGGGGCGTGCTCAGGCAGCGCGTCGCGGCCCAGCCGGCCCCGGTGTGCGAGTAGAGGAGCGGCGCCCCCGCGGGCCCGGCGATGGCGAGCACCTCCTCGATGGTCCGGTCGCTGGCGTGGGCCACGTCGATCAGGATGCCGAGTTGGATCATCCTCCGGACCGCGTCCACGCCGAGCGGCGTCAGGCCTCCGTCCCGTCCGTTGGCGAGGCCGCCCACCACCGCGCCGAACTGGTCATCGGCCGCGTCCGCCAGCGGGTTGTCGACGAAGTGGACGAGGGTGATGGATCTCGCGCCCGCGGCGTAGAGCAGGTCCACGTCCTCCACGCGCTGGATGCCCTCGCCACCCTCGATGGCGGGGATGAGCACGAGCTGTCCGTCCGCGAGCTTCCGCCGCGCCTCCGCGGCACCGTGGGCCAGCACGAAGTCGGGGTTGCGCCGCGTGAAGGCCTCGAGCTCCGTGAGTTGGTGGAGGGCCTCGCCCAGCGCGCTGCGGCCGGGACGGGTGGCGGGAGGAGGCCAGACCGTCGCGAGGATGAGCCGTACTCCCGCCCGCCGCAGCGCCGCCGCGTCCACCTGGTTGACGAAGCGCTCCGCGTGCGAGCCCGCCAGCACGCCATCCCCGGGCTCGCCCTGGAAGAGGGGCCCGAGCGCCGCACGCATGGTCACGTGCACGTGGAGATCGGCCCGGAGCACCTCGGGTGCCACCGCGAGAGCCGGTTCCTCTGGAGGTGGCCGCAGACCGGCGCACCCCAGGCTTCCCAGCAACATCAGCGAACAGAGCCACGTCCCCCGGATGGTCATTGTCTCTCCTCTGGCGGTGGATCATGCCGGAGCGACAGGGGGATTGTCGTGTTGCGCATGCTCCCTCTCCCTTTGGGAGAGGGCGGGGGGTGAGGGCCGTCACACGGTGCACGGAGGGGAAGACCCTCACCCTGGCCCTCTCCCAGAGGGAGAGGGGATGCCGGGAGTGCTGAGAATGGGCGCTGCCCGCTGTAGGGTTGACGCTCCATGAGTCACTCTGACGCGGCTGCCTGGCAGCTCCCCTGGCGCGGGCTGGGCCTGAGCAGCAACCTCGACGCGGCGGACCAGCCGCACCCCTACCGGCTGCTCGCCGAGTCTCCCGGCCTCTTCGACTACGTCGAGTACAGCGCCCCCCTGTCGCTCGACGAGACGCGGCGGCATGCCTCGCTCTTCCCCGAGATGTGGGAGCGCCGCGGCGACGTACCCGTGCTCTTCCACCCCGTGCACCTCAACCTCTATGGCCCCGAGCTGGAGCCCGTGAAGGCGCTCCAGGACCTGGACGCGCACGCGCGCGCCGTGGGCAGCGCCTGGGTGGGCAACGACATCGGTTGGTGGCACGCGGGCGGGCAGCCCTTCCCGGGCTACCTCTACTTCACGCCTCCCTTCACCGAGGCTGGCGTCCGCGACAGCGTGGCCCACGCGCTCCACGTCCAGTCGCACCTGTCCGTGCCGCTCGCGCTGGAGAACCCCGCCGCCTTCGCGAAGCGCGGAGAGCTGCACGTGCTGGACTTCCTGGCCCGCGTGCACGCGCGCACCGGCCTGCCTCTGTTGATCGATCTGGGACACCTGCTCAGCTACCAGCTCGCCGCCGGACTGCCCCTGGAGACGGGCCTCGATGGCTTCCCGTTGGACAAGGTCATCGAGATCCACCTGGCCGGTGGCGTCATCACACGGCGCAATGGACGGGGCTACTACGTGGATGATCACACCCAGCCCGTGCGCGAGGAGCTCTTCGGCCTGTTGGAGTCGCTGTTGCCGCGCTGTCCCTCGCTGCGCGCCGTCACCTTCGAGGGAGATGGACACCCGCCCGAGGTGGCCGCCCTCACGCTGCGCCGTCTGCGCAAGCTGGTGCCCGCCGCGCCCCCGAGGCCTCCGCTCGCGCTCACCCCGGTGAAGGAGCCCGCGCCGGCCCTTACCCGCGAGAGCGAGCCGTGGTCCCTCTACGACATCGGCTACGGCGTGAAGGCGGAGACCGGGGGCGACGAGGAGGGAGCCCGGGCGGAGGCGGATTTCCGCCTCGCGGTGGTGGCGGAGACGCTCGACCGGGACTGGCCGGTGTCGCGGCTGCTGCTCGCGGGCACGCGGGAGGGGCTGCGCGCCTTCACGGCCTCCAAGGAGTTCCGCGAGCTCTTCGAGGGCCTGGGCCGTTCACCGGGACATGCCTTCGCGTCCTGGGCGCGGCGCCAGTTGCGCGAGCGTCCGGACGAGGGCGCGGCGGCGGCGGTCACCTTCGAGACGTTCCTGCCCAACGCCTTCATGACGCGGCCCGCGCCGGCGCCCGGCCCGGGGCAGGTGGGGCTGGCCGAGGACGTACGCGTGGGCTCCTTCCCCGTGGACCTCACCGAGCTCGTCTTCGCCGCGAAGTCCCTGCGCCGTCACCTCACGGGGCGGGCGTGGGCGTGCGAGGTGCTGGACGTGAGTGGCCTCGAGTCGCTCGCGCAGGTGGCCCGGCGTCCGGCTCCGGGCCCGTGGACCTTCGTCGTGCGGCGCAGGGGCAGGGGGCTGGAGGTGCTCCCGGTACCGCCTTCGCTGTTGCAGGTGGTGCGCTCGCTCGCGCAGGCGCCCCGGGCGGTGGAGGAACTGCCCGCCCCGGTGCTGGCGGAGGGCAGGGCCCTGGGCGTGTTGCGCCGGGGCTGAGCCACACGAGGCCCGCCCCGGACTTCCACCTCAAGGCGTGGGGCAGGGGCCGCAGTCCTTGCCGCAGTCGTCGGGGGTGTTACCCGTGCCGCACGACTCGGTGTACTGGCAGACGCCGTCGCCGCACTTGAAGACATCCTTCTTGCTCATCCGCGTGGTGATGGGCCGGTAGGTGACGCCGTTGTAGGTGCACGAGGCGTAGAACTCCTTCTGCTCGTCCTTCTCACAGACCTTGTCGCACTTGAGCTGCATGCGGACGATCGGGAGGCAGGGCTGCCGCGTATCCTCCTTCTCGTCCGAGCGGGCACAGGCGCGTGCGGAGCTGTTCTCGTGGTGGAGCATGCGCCCATCGTTGCCGGTGTAGATGCCCTCGCTGTTGAAGAGGTTGCCGAAGAAGCAGGCCTCCCGCTCCGAGAAGTCCTCGAGCTCCTCCTTCGTGAAGGGGATGGCCTCGTTCAGGGCATTGCGCCCCAGGACGGAGATGGGCACCCGGACGCCGAACTTGTTCGTGTGGGCCGCCATGCAGGCGGAGATGAGCTGCTGCTCCTCCAGGGTGGCGGGCGCGCCGTTGGACCAGTCCGGCGCCAGCCCCAGGTTTCCCTGCCAGCTGTAGGTGATGCCAGTGGGCGCGGTGTAGCTGCGCGTCTGCCCGGCGGGGGCGGCGCATTGGACGAGGTACCGCATCACCATGTTTCCCATGGCGGGATCCGACTCGAACCAGGAGGAGAACTCGGCGGTGGACAGCCCGTTGAAGGCCAGGCCATTGAAGGCGAGCCCGTTGAAGGCCAGGCCGTTGAAGGCGAGTCCGTTGAAGGCCAGGCCGTTGGGGGACAGGCCGTTGATCTCGTACATCGTCTGCTGCAGGGCGGCGAGCTCCTGCTGCTCCTCGGGCGGCTCGGCCACGGGGCCGCAGGCGCTCGGAGTACAGAGCAGGAAGATCGCGCTCAGCAGGGCCATGGGGAAGGGAACCGCGGTGGAGTGCTTCTCCAGTGGAGACACGTCGACCATTTCGTGCTGCATGGCATGCCTCTTGTGAGGTGCGAGGTGGGGCCGGGTGAGGGACAGGACACCCGGGGAGCCGGGTGGCTCCACCTCACAAATTGTCGTCCGCTCAGGAATTGGGAAGCCGGGCGAACAGGAAATCCGTGTTTCATCCGGTGAGCGCCGGAGCTTCTGTGGAGTGGCGCTCGCCGCCGTGCCCGGAAAGGCTGGCGAGTGGAGGATTCTGGATGGTGCCTCAGGGGCAGGGGCCGCAGTCCCTGCCGCAGTTGTCGTAGGCCTCACCCGTGCCGCACTTCTCGCTCACCTGACAGGTGCCATCCCCGCACGTGTAGATGTCCGAGCGCAGCATCCGGGTGGTGATGGCCGGGTAGGTGATGCCGTTGTAGGTGCAGGACACGTAGAAGCGCCGCGCGGCATCCAGGGTGCAGAACCTCCCGCAGTCCTGCTCGACGCGCACGAGTGGTGCACAGGGCTGCTTCTCCGTGCCCCCCCTGCTGGACAGGGCGCAGGCGCGAGCGGTGCTTTCCCTGTCGTTGAGCGGGCGCCCGTCGTTACCGGCGTAGATGCCCTCGGCGTTGAAGACGTTGCCGAAGAAGCAGGCCTCCTTTTCCGAGTACAGCCGCAGTTCCCAGTCCGAGGTGGGGATGGCCACGCCCGTGGCGCTCAGGCCCTGCACGGAGATGGAGATGTGGAGCTCGTACTTGTCCACGTGGGCCGCCAGGCAGGCCGAGATGATGCGTTGCTCGGCCAGCGTGGCGGGCGCGCCGCCGCTCCAGTCCGGCGCGAGGCCCAGTCCCCCCGTCCACTGCCAGGTCCGCCCCGTGGTGGCGGACGTATAGGTGCGGCTCACTCCGGCGGGGACGGCGCACCGGACCACGTACTTCATCACCGCCTCGTGGAGCTCCGGGTTCTTCTGGAACCAGGTGTCGAACTCCGCGGTGGTCAATCCCTGGAGGGACAGGCCGTTGAGCGAGAGCCCGTTGAGCGACAACCCATTGAGGGACAGGCCGTTGAGCGACAGGCCATTGGGGGTGTTCAGATCCTTGAGTGCGTGGGTGCTCGGGACGAGCGGCTCGGGCCCGGGTGCTGCTTCCAGTGGTGCACAGCCGCTCGTGGCCAGCAGCAGCACCACGAGCCCCAGTCGACGGACACCTGCGGCGAAAACACGGGTTGGCATGGCTTCCCCCCAACGGTTGCGACGGGTCCGGGCCGGGGCCCGGGGAGCCTCGAAGGCGTGCTCGCGAGGAAGGCGTGCTCCAATTGAAGAATGGGCTTATGGGGGAAAGCAGTAAAGATGATGAACCCGGGTTTCCCAGAGAGGTGTCCGAGGTCCGACAAAGGGTCCGAAAGCGGGAGTTGTCCGGTTTCAGACGCAGCCTTGCGCGTGCCCACCCTGCTGCGGTAGTTGCCGCCTCATGTCGTCACCCCTCGTCGTTGGCATCGCCGGTGGTACCGCCTCTGGCAAGACGACGGTCGCCCGGAAGGTCCGCGAAGCGCTCGCCGACTGCCGCGTGGCCTTCATCGATCAGGATTCGTATTACCGGGATTTGTCGGACCTGACGCTGGCCGAGCGCCGGGAGGTCAACTTCGACCATCCGGACGCCTTCGACACGGACCTGCTCGTGGCGCACCTGCGCGAGCTGAAGGCGGGCCGGCCCATCCAGAAGCCGGTCTACGACTTCGTCACCTCCACCCGGCAGAATCACACCGTGCGCGTGGACCCGGGGGACATGATCCTCATCGAGGGCATCCTCGTGCTGCACATGAAGCAGGTGCGCGACGAGATGAACGTGCGCATCTACGTGGACACCGACGACGACCTGCGCATCCTGCGGCGGCTCGAGCGCGACATCCACGAGCGCGGGCGCGACTTCGATCACGTGGTGAGCCAGTACCTGCGCCACGTGCGCCCCATGCACATGGGCTTCGTCGAGCCCTCCAAGCACCACGCGGACATCATCGTCCCCCACGGCGGCAACAACGACATCGCCATCGGGATGCTCGTGGGCGCGTTGCGCGGCCGGCTGGTCCATCCCCACCTGCAGCGGTAGGACGGTCCGGAGTCCTCAGCTCCGGCGGCGCAGGAAGTCCCGCATGGGGCCATGCAGCCGCCGGGCTTGGGTGAGCAGGCTCGCGTGAGCGCTCGGCGCGGGCAGCTCGTGGTAGTGCGCCCGCACGCCCGCCGCGCTGAGCAGGTGGTACGTGTCACGCACCCGGGATGGCGGTGCCAGCGTGTCCTCCGCCGCCGCCACCATCAGCACCGGCGCCCGCACCTGCGCCAGGCTGTCGGTGACGTCTCCTCCCGCGTAGGCCGTGCACAGCAGCGCCCACGCGTTCGCGTCGAAGCCCTCCGCGAAGGCGTCCGCCTCGGCCTCCTGTGCCTGCTCGCCAGTGGGCCCATTCACCAGCCGCAGGTACTCCAGGTACTGCTTGCGCAGCGTCCGCTTCGGCCCCTGGCCCGGCGCGTACTGGCCCTCGTGGAAGTCCGGATCCAACCGCAGCAGGTGGCGCGTGAGGCCGAGCCGCTCGCGCCAGGCCTCGGGCAGGGTCCGCGCGGCGCCCAGCACCCCCACCGCCGCGGGCAATTCCGGGAAGAGTGCCGCGAGCCGCAGTGCCACCAGCCCCCCGAGCCCCACGCCCACCAGGGCCCGCACGTTCTCCACCTTCATGCCGCGGAGCATCGCCGCCACCGCGCGCGCCATGTCCGTCACCGTCACCGTGGGCAGTGCCGCGCCGTAGGGCAGTCCCGCCCGCGCGTCCACCGTCACCGGCGAGGTCGAGCCAAAGGGGCTGCCGAGCAGGTTCGGCACCACCACGTGCATCGTGGAGGTGTCCAGCGGCCGGCCCTCGCCGATGAGCTCCGTGCCCCAGCCCGAGGGCTGGAAGGCCGCCTGCTCCACGGGCTCGAGAGCACGGTGCGAATGGGTGAGGTCGTGCAGCAGCATCACAACATTGTCGTCGGAGCGCTCACCGTAGGCGGACCAGGCGAGCTGGGCCCCGCCCAGAAGGCCGCCCTCCTCTAGAGGAAGTGCAACCGGTAACGCCACGCTGCCGGTGGTCTGGTACACGCGAAGCAGGTCTCATATCACTACGGCCGTCATTTCCAGAGACAGGAGCATCTCCGCGTGAAGCGTTATTTCGGAGTCATCGTCATCATCGCCGGCGTTCTCATCGGCGGGCTGATGACGTACCGCGCCTCGAGTGCCAAGGCGCTCGCGGCCCAGCGTGAGGCGGAGTTCTCGCGCATCCAGGGTGCGTACCTGGAGCGCGTGGGCTGGATGCGCACCAACCCGGACGAGGCCTCGTACCGGCAGGAGCTCGCGCCCTTCTTCAAGACGTACTTCGAGCAGATCAGCGCGCACCAGAACCGCTTCAAGCTGAGCAAGGACTTCGACGCGTACCTGGTCGAGCTGGAGAAGCGCGGCGAGAAGGAGGATCGCGCCGCGGACCGCAAGGCCTACTACGAGTACACGCGCAAGGTGTTCGACCAGATGCGCGAGGGCCGCTACAAGCCGGAGTGGACGGCCACGGACAAGGGCATGCGCCTGGACGTGGTGAGCTCGGACGTGGTGCCGGTGCTGAACAAGCCGCAGGTGCGGCTGCAGCTGGCGCTCTGGGGCGCGCACCGCGAGGAGCGCACGGACGGCAAGGTGAAGAAGATGGTCACCAGCGCCTCGTTCAAGACCCAGTGGAAGCTCACCGACGAGCGGGGAAAGCTCATCGGCGAGATGACGGGGGAGGATCCGTCGATGAAGATCGACTACCCCGAGCGCTTCATCGCCGAGTTCCCGCCGCAGATGGTGCTGGGCCACTACGACATGGACCTGGTGCCCAACGAGGTGAAGAAGATGGAGATCACCTTCAACGTGAGCTCGCGCGCGGCGTCGGGCGGCGACGCCACGGCCACCTACGTGTGGAAGCTGGACGTGCCCTCCGAGTGGCGGCTGGGCGCGGGCGAGAAGTGGGAAGGCGCCGAGGTCACCGAGCGCTCCGAGGAGGAGATCGATCCCTCGAAGGCGCAGAAGAAGTAGCCGGCGCTGGAGTCCGGGCGGCGCTGCGTCACCCCAGCCGCTCGGACTCCGCGATGAGCTGCCGCATCAGCTCCGCCGCCGGAAGGCCGCGTGAGAGCGCGGCGGCCTGACCCGCCCAGAGCGTCATGAACCGCGGGTCCCCACGGGCCGCCGCGGCGCTTCGCAGCGCACCCGTGGCCGCGTGCTGGAGCGGGAAGGGGAGGAGGGTTCCCTCTTCCCGGAAGGACTCCGACAGCGCGTTGGCGATGCCCCGGGCCGGACGGCCGGACAGCGCTCGGGTGATGACCGTGGAGTCATCCCGAGCCTCCCGGAGCGCGGCCTTGTAGGCGGCGGAGGCGCCCGACTCGGGGCAGGTGAGGAAGGCCGTGCCCAATTGCACGCCGCTCGCCCCGAGCACCCGCGCGGCGGCGATGCCCCGCCCATCCATGATGCCTCCGCTCGCGATGACCGGGACGCGCACGGCATCCGCGATCTGGGGCACCAGGGCCATGGTGCCCACCATCCCCTCCTCGAAGGGCTCGGCGAACGTGCCCCGGTGTCCGCCCGCCTCGCTGCCTTGCGCGACCACGGCGTCGACTCCCGCCTCCTCCAGCAGCTTCGCCTCGCGCACGTTCGTCGCCGTCCCGAGGATCACCACCCCTCGTGCCTTCAGCTGTTCGAGCGCCGCGGCCGGTGGAATCCCCAGCGTGAAGCTGAAGATCGGCGCTCCGCTCTCCACCACGGCGTCCACCTGCTCCTCGAAGGGCGGGAACGGAGAGGTGGGGGGCTTCGGCGGCTCGAGCCCGAGCTCCTGGTGGTAGCGCGTCAGCTCCGCCAGCATCCGGCCCGGGTCCGTCCGGGCGGGCGCGGGCTGGGGTGCGAAGAGGTTGATCTGGTAGGGCCGATCCGTGAGCTCACGCACCCGCCGCGCGAGCTGCACGATGTCCGCGGGCTTCATGTAGGGCGCGCCGATGGAGCCCAGCCCGCCCGCGTTCGATACGGCGGCTACCAGCTCCGCAGTGGTGACGCCCGCCATCGGCGCCTGGATGATGGGGTGCTCGACCCCGAGCCGCGCCGCGAGCTGGCGCCATGCGTGGGTGACGCTCATGACCTGCCTCCAGGCGGGCTCGGGGCCCGCGAAGCGGATGCCTCACGGGGATGGTTGCGCCTGGACCATCATTCGCGCAAGTGAAAGCGCGGCGTGTGTTGATAAGTCTAGCTACTCACGACCGCGAAGTGCGAGACGAGCCGGTAGGCGGAGATCGTGCCGAGCTCGTCCAGGAAGTAGAGGTTGAGCTGGGAGTCGGCCTGGAGCGCCATCAGGCCCGCGCCCGCCCGCACCTCCGCGAGCACGTTGCCGCTGTCCGGATCCACCGCGCGCACGCGCTCGCCCGGCACCAGCACCACCCCGCGCGTGATGATGGGTTGCAGCGCCTTGGAGAGCTGCTCGCCCGCCGCGCCCACGCGCCAGTCCACTTCGCCCTCGTCGCTCACCCGCGTGGCCGCGCCCAGCGCCGAGGTCACCAGCACTCCGCCCGGGAGCCTCGCCAGCGAGAACGGCCCCGGGCCCAGGTGCAGCGCCCGTTGCCACCGCGTCTGGCCGTTCGCATCCAGGCACAGCAGTACGCCTTCGCCCTCCAACTCTCCGGCCACGTACACCCGCTTCCCGCTCGGCAGCGGCGCGGAGGGCAGGGCGAGTGACATCTCGTACGTCCACGCCGCCTCGCCCGTGTGCGCGTCCGACAGCAGCAGGGCGAAGTGCGAGCCCTGTCCCAGGGTGGCCACGAAGCGCCGTCCCCAGGGCACCGGGGGGCCCAGGAAGGGCAGGGAAGCGCTCACCCGGAAGCGCACCTGTCCATCCGACAGATCCATCCCGTACAGGTACCCCGAGTCCGTCGCCAGCAGCGCCCGGTGGGCGTGGATGCTCAGGTGGCTGCGTCTCGTGCGGGGAGGCGTCAGGCGCCACATCTCCCGGCCCGTCATCTCGTTGTAGGCCAGGGCGATCCGGTCATCCGAGAGCGTGAGCAGCAGCCCGTCCTGCCGCAGCAGCTGCGGGCCGATGCGCAGCCCATCGTGGTCGTGCAGCCAGCGCGCACCCGCGCCCCTCCCATGGAAGCCGCAGACGCGCACGGCGCTCGCCGCCAGGCTGTAGCCGTCCGTCGAGGCCGCCACGCCGTGGGTCGCCGCCCGCCGCCAGATCTGCTTGCCCGACTTGCGCTCGAAGGCGCACGCCATCTGCGGTGACGAGTACACCGGCCCCTGGCGTCCCAGCATCAGCCGCCCCTGGTCCGCGTCCGTCAGCTTGCGCTGCACCCACAGGTCATCGAAGCGCAGGCGGCGCAGGCGCCCCGGCACCTTCAACGGGCGCGAGGCCGCCGTCGACTGCGCCATCCGCGCCATCGCCATCCCGCTCTCCTCCGGAGGTTGCACGGCCCCCCGCAGGTGCGAGAGCCCCTCCCGGCAGCGCTCGGCCAGTTCCACCAGGTAGGGGTTTCCCGCGAGGGCCCGCTCCCGCTCGGACATGGCCACCACCAGCGCCTGCCCCAGGTGGTACATGGCCTCCACCAGCGCCTGGCCCGTCAGCGGGACGGTGGCCCCGCCCAGCCGCGCTTCTCCCGCCTTCAGGTCCAGCGTCAGCTCCGGACGCACGCCCGCGGGCTCCAGGCCGAAGCGAGGCTCGCCCAGCTCCACCGCCCGAGCCAGGTCCGCCGCCTGCCGCGTCAGCTCCAGCGCCGTCAGGAAGGGAGGCCCCAGCGCGCGCCACGCCACCGGCCGCTCGGGCAGCGACAGCCACACCTCTCCCGGACACAGCAGCGACGCCAGCTCCGGGCCCTTCTCCTTCGCCGCCCGCCGCAGCACGTCATCCGTGTCCTCCAGCGCGAAGCCGAAACCGGGTACTCCCGGGGGCGCTACCCGCCGGGTGAAGGGCTCGGGACGCCGCTCCTCCCGGAGGTGGGCTGGCTCCTCCAGCTGCCGCAGCGCCCGCTCGAGGGCCTGCTCGGTGGCCCCCGGCAGCCTCCGGGGGGCCACCTTCCGGATGTCCTCCAGGAAACCCTGGCCGGCCACCCGCGCCGCCTCCGCCAGCTCCTCCGCGTCCAGCCGCAATGGCGGGCGCAGCAGCCGGGCCGGCCGCGACAGGCTCGCCACCTGTAGCTCGATGTCCGTTCCTGAACGGCGCAGCACCAGCTCCAGGTGCGCCTCCGTCAGCGACACCTGCGCCAGCCGCCGCCCTCCCGCGTGCAGCTCCGCCACGGCCCCCACCAGCGCCGGCACCGCCTCCACGAGCGGTTCTTCCACCGCTCCCGGCAGCAGATTGACCCCGTCCAGCTCCAGCGAAACGGAATCGTGCGGCGCCTCCGCGGGTTCGCGCTTCCATCGATGTCCGATGCGAAAGCGGATCATCCCTTCCCCATTCGTTGACAAGCCAGAATAGCGATGGCTAGCATCCGCCGCCTATACGGACCTACATTTTTGTAACCGTTCGATTTTGTTGGGGAATTAGCCGATGACTTTTTATGAGGCCGCTCTCCGGGTGCTGGAGAGCGAAGGACGTCCCCTCACCTTCCTCGAGATCACCGAGAAGTCGATCGCCCAGAACCTGCTGTCCCACGTGGGCAAGACGCCCGAGCTGACGATGCTGTCGCGGCTCGCGGCGATGGCCCGCCGGACGCGCGATCGCAAGGTGGTCGTCACCGCCAAGGACACCTTCGCGCTCGCCGATTGGGCGTTGCCGGAGGATATCGAGGCGCTGGCGTTGACGGGGGTGATGGAAGCGCATCCCGAGGAGAGCCTGCCGCCCCTGCGGCCGGTCGAGCGTCACCCGGAGCCGCGCACGGACAACGTGCGGGTGGCCGGCCGTGGCAGCGAGCGCAAGCGCCGCCGGGACGAGGAGGAGGAGGCCGGACGGGGAGGGCGCCGCCGCCGCTTCCCGCCCATTCCGGAGGTGGTGTTCGAGATCCTCAGCGAGGCCGACCAGGCCCTGCGCCCGGAGCAGATCCTGGAGCAGGCGCGTGGCAAGGAGCTGGCCGCCGAGGACGCCACGGTGGAGGCGCTGCTCACCGCGCTGCTGGAGGACAACCAGCGCCGCATCGACGCGGGCCGCCGGCCCCAGTTCTCCTTCTCGAAGGAGACGGGAGCGGTGGCGCTGGAGCGCGCCGGTGCGCCGAGCGAGGCTCCGCCCCTGGAGCTGCAGGCCGCCTTCGCCGCCGCGCTGGGCATTCCGCTCGAGGATGGCCGTCCGGTGTTGCCGAAGGCAGGTGCCGCCGCCGCCGCGACGCCCGAGGCCCAGGCCGACGCCGCCCTGCTGACCACGGCGCGTGCCGCGGTGAAGGACGCGCGCAAGGCCGTGGCGCGGGTGCTGCGCAAGCGCCTGGGCGAGCTGGAGGTGGGCGCCTTCGAGAAGTCCGTCGTGAAGATGATGCACGCGCTGGGCTTCCGCGAGCTGAAGGTGGCCAAGCGCTCCAAGGAAGGCCCGCTGCTCACCGCCCGCAAGCGCGAGGGCAGCGTGGATCTGCGCTACGCCATCCGCATGCTCAAGGGCACGCCGTCGCTGGATCGCAAGGCGGTGCAGGAGCTGCGCAAGGACCTGGGCCACTACTCGGCGCAGGTGGGTCTGCTGGCGTGCGCCGGGGACGTGCGGGGCGATGCGCGCACCGAGGCCCAGGCGAGCGGCTCGCTGGTGATGCTCTGGTGCGGGGACGCGCTCGGCGAGAAGTTCCTCGAGGCCAAGGCCGCGGTGACCGTCACCACGGTGGAGCTGTACGACGTGGACGAGCGCTTCTTCGAGGTGGCGAAGCTCGAGGCCGACGAGGCCCAGAAGCGCCGCGAGGAGCGCCAGCGCGAGAAGCAGGCCCGCGCCGACGAGGGTGAGGAGGGCTCCGAGGAGTCCGAGGCCCCTCGCGAGGGTGGCACCACCGAGGCCGCGCCGTCGCGCCGCGAGGAGCGTCAGCGTGAGCGCGAGGAGCGCCGCCGCGAGCGGGAGGAGCGTCGCGAGGAGCGCCGCCGCGAGCGTAAGGCCGCCGCCCAGTCCGAGCAGGCCGAGGCCGCCGAGGCGGGGGGTCCCGCCGCTGTCGCGCCCACCGAGGCCGCCGCGCCCGCCGGGCTCTCCGAGGAGCAGGACGGCGAGGAGGGCGACGACGAGGGCGACGACGAGGATCTGGAGGCCGCCAGCGCCTTCGTGTCCGGGGGTGGCCAGCCCGAGGGAGGCGCGCCGGGAGAGGGCGCCGCCGCGGGTGAGCGCAAGCGCCGCCGGCGCCGTCGCCGGGGCCGTCGCGGCCGGGGTGGCCGGGGTCCCGAGGGCGCGCCGGGTGAGGCTGGTGCCACGCCCGCCGAGGGTGCCGCTACCGCTGGTGCCACGCCCGCCGAGGGTGCCACTGCCGCCGGTGCCACGCCCGCCGAGGGTGCCGCTGCCGCCGGTGCCACGCCCGCCGAGGGTGCCGCTGCCGGGGTGACGTCCGCCGAGGGTGGTGCGTCCACCGAGGCCGCCGCCGCTCCCGCCGAGGCCGCCGCCGCTCCCGCCGAGGCCGCCGGGGCCGTGCCCGCCGAGGGGGCCGAGGGCCTCGCGACTCCGGGTGAGGCCACGAGGACGGCCGCCGAGTGGCAGTCGCCCTTCCCGAGTGTGGAGAGCGCCGCCACGGCCGAGGCCCAGCGCACCGCCGCGGAGGAGTACGCCCGGGTGGCCGCCGAGAAGGCCGCGTCCGCCGCCGAGGGAGCCCCTGCGCCCTCGGAGCCGGAGCCCTCCAGCGGGCCTGCTTCCTCGGGGAGCGGCTCGCCGGAAGGTGGAAACGCCTGAGGTTCTCGCGCTCCCGCGTGAGAGGAGCGCGGGACTGCGTTAGGGTAGGCCGGTATGAAGCCCGGCCTGCTCATTGTCTTGATGGCGGTGATGCTCGGCGCCTGCCGTTCCCGGGAGCCGAGCTTTCCGGTCGCACGCCTCTCGATCCAGGGCGCCACGTTGGTCGACAACGGCCTGATCGGCTGGGCCTCGTCGGACGTCCACGAGCTCTTTTCCCGCACCCTGCGTGACAGCCGCCGCTTCGAGCTGCTCGAAGAGGGTGGCCAGGACGGGAAGGACCCGCGCGCGCAGAACGCCTGGTCCCTGACGCTCGAGCTGCCCTTCACCCGTGAGGCGCTCAAGGACGGCAGCGCGTACTCCTTCGCCGAGGTGGGGGTCACCCTCTCGATGGAGCGCCGGGGCGAGGAGACCGATCAGCGCTACCAGGTGGTGGGGCTGGGCGAGGTGCGCGTGGAGCGCAAGGACGCCGAGACCCGGCGCGAGGCCCTGCGCGAGGCCCTGCGCCGCGCGCTCACCCAGGTGACGCAGGCGGCCGCGATCCAATTGACGGCGGTGGAGCGCCCGGACGCGGCACTGGTTCAGGATTTGAAGTCTCAGGATGACCGCATCCGCGAGTTCGCGCTGCGCGTGCTCGCCGAACGGCGCCACCCCGCGGCGGCGCCGCTGCTCATCCGCCAGCTCGGGGAGGAAGATCCCCAGACGGTGCGCCAGGCCATCGGCGCGCTGTCGGAGATGAAGTCGCGGGAGGCCGTGCCCGCGCTCATCGAGCTGGTGAAGGACCGGGAGGTCCGCTTCGTGCAGGAGGTGGTCTTCGCCATCGGGGAGATCGGCGGACCCGAGGCCGAGGCGTACCTCTTCACGGTGGCCCAGGGGCACGACCAGCCGGATGTACAGGCCGCGGCCCAACGGGCACTGGATACACTCCTGGCATCACGCAAGCTGTCTGCACCGGAGGCGCGCGGCAAGGACCGCGCGGAACACTGACACCTATGAAGCTTTCGTCTGTCGTACGGTGGGGTCTCGGGGCCTCGCTGCTGGTGGTGGGTGCTGGCGCATGCTCCTCGAGCCGGCAGCAGGTGGTCGAGCAGGAGACCCGTCCCGCTGATTCCCTGGCCGCGTACTACCCGCTGGCCGTGGGCAACCGCTGGACGTACCGGGTCAATGGCCGCGCGGACCGGACGGTGGACGTGCAGGTGCTCAAGGAAGAGGACGGGTACTTCCACGACAACCAGGGCGGGCAGCTCTCCGTGGACGGCTTCGGGGTGCGCGATCGCAAGCGCTACCTGCTGCGCGGACCGCTCACCGAGGGCAACCAGTGGACCAACGTGGTGTCCGTGTCCTCCACCGAGCGCTACCAGATCCTCCAGGCGGGGGTGCCCTGCGAGGCGCCCGCGGGCTCCTTCCAGAATTGTGTGCGGGTGGAGGCTCGCAACCGCGTGGATGCGCAGACGACCCTGGTGAACGCGCTCACCTTCGCCGAGGGCGTGGGACTGGTTCGCATCGAGGTGTCCGCCGAGAAGAGCAACGGCGAGCGCCTGCCGCAGACGTGGTTGGAGCTGGCATCCTTCAAGCTCCAGGACTCGGGACGCTGAACACACGCAGGGAGGGAGTCACATGAAGGAGATCGGCATCGCCCTGCTGGGACTGGGCAACGTGGGACTGGGGACGTACCGGATCCTCGCCAACCACGCGAAGGACATCGAGCGCCGTCTGGGCGCACGGGTGCGCGTGCGCCACGTGCTGGTGCGCAACGCGGGCAAGGCGCGGCCGGAGGACGTGCCCGCGTCGCTCATCACCCATGACATCAAGACCATCCTCGACGACAAGGAGGTCTCCGTCGTGGTGGAGGTGATGGGTGGCCTGAGCCCCTCGCGCGAGTACCTCGAGCAGGCCATTGCCTCGGGCCGCCACGTGGTGACGGCGAACAAGGCGCTGCTGTCGGCGCACGGTGAGGCGCTCTACTCGAAGGCGCTGGCGAGCGGGGTGGACGTCCACTTCGAGGGCGCTGTCTGCGGTGGCATTCCCATCATCCGCACGCTGCGCGAGGCGCTCGCCTCGGACCGGGTGGAGTCGCTCACCGGCATCGTCAACGGCACCACCAACTTCATCCTCTCGGCCATGGCCAACGAGGGGGCCAGCTACGCGGACGCGCTCCGGCGCGCGCAGGAGCTCGGCTACGCGGAGGCGGATCCCACGCTGGACGTGAGCGGCATGGACGCGGCGCAGAAGCTGTGCCTGCTGGCCTCGCTGGCCTTCTCCGCGCGCGTGTCCCCCGAGTCCATCCTCGTGGAGGGGATTACGAGCCTCACCCCCACGGACATCGCCTACGGGCGCGAGGCGGGGTACGTGCTCAAGCTGCTCGCCACGGCGCGCCGGGCCTCCGAGGGTCTGGACGTGCGCGTGCACCCGGCCTTCATCCCCGCGGCCAGTCCCCTGGCGGACGTGAGCAGCGCCTTCAACGCGGTGCTGCTCCAGTCCGCGGCGCTGGGGGCCTCGCTCTACTCGGGCCGGGGCGCCGGAGACATGCCCACGGGCAGCGCGGTGGTGTCCGACATCATCGACACCTGCCGCAACCTCCTGGCCGGCGTTTCCGGACGGCTGCCGCTGCCGTGCCCGCCCCACGTGCACGACGTGCCCCTGCTGTCCTCCGGTGAGCGCCGCGGGCCCGTCTACCTGCGTTTCTCCGTCAGCGATGAGCCCGGCGTGCTGGGGCGCATCGCCAGCGTGCTGGGTGAGAAGGGGGTGAGCATCAACTCGGTGCTCCAGCGCCCGCCCCGCCCCGAGGACACCCACGCCACCATCGTCGTCTTCACCCACGACACCCGCGAGGCGGAGGTGGTGGCCGCGGTGAAGTGGATCGACTCGCTGCGCAGCACACGTGCACCTACCCAGGTCATCCGGATCGAGGAAGGCCCGGGAGTGTTGCTCGCCAGCCGTTAGGAGAGCAGGCGGGCATCCGAGCGAAGGTCCACCAACCGGCGGGGCCTGTTGAAAGCGGGGCCGCCGATCCCTACCCTGGGGGCCCTTTTCCCAGGGAGGTTCGCCGCATGGGTGTCACCGAGAACGCCGAGCAGACGCAGCAGGAGATCATCCTCGGCTTCCTCGCGGACGGGCGGGATGAGTTCCTCTCGGGCGAGGCGCTCTCCGCCAAGCTGGGCCTGTCCCGCACCGCGGTGTGGAAGCACGTGCAGTCGCTGCGCGAGAAGGGCTACCGCATCGACGCCGTGCCCGCGCGGGGCTACCGGCTGGTGGACGTGCCGGATCGGCTCTCGCCGCTGGAGCTGACGCCGCTGCTGTCCACCCATGATCTGGGCCAGAACATCCACTTCCATGACTCGCTGCCGTCCACCAACGAGGCCGCCTTCCGGCTGGCCGCGGACGGGGCCGAGCACGGCGAGGTGGTCATCACCGAGCAGCAGACGGCGGGCAAGGGCCGCCGGGGCCGCGCCTGGGCGTCGCCCCACGGGTTGAACCTGTACTTCTCCGCCATCCTCCGGCCGGAGCTGCCGCCGCAGCGCGCTCCCGAGCTCACCCTGGTGGCTGCGGTGGCGCTCGCCGAGGCGCTGCGCGAGGCCGACGCCGAGGCCCTCATCAAGTGGCCCAACGACGTCCAGATTGGGGGCCGCAAGGTGGCGGGCATCCTCACCGAGCTGTCCGCGGAACCCGAGCGGGTGCACTTCGTGGTGCTCGGCATTGGCGTGAACCTCAACGCGGGCCCCGAGCACTTCCCGCCCGAGGTGGCCACCACCGCCACCTCGCTCTCCCAGGCGCTGGGCCGGCGCGTCAACCGCGCGCTCTTCACCGCTTCCTTCTGGGGCCGCCTGGAGGAGTGGTTGGATCTGCACCTCGAGGTGGGCTTCGACCCGGTGCGCCAGCGCTGGAAGGAGCTGTCCGCCACGCTGCGCCAGGAGGTGCTGGTGCGTACCGGCGGGTCGGAATTGCGCGGTGTGGCTGAAGACATCGACACGTCGGGTGCACTGCTGGTGCGGACGGCCGGGGGCACGCTGGAAAGGGTGCTCGCCGGGGATGTGGAGCAACTGCGGCCCCGCTAGACTGCGCGGCGAGCCATGCTTCTCGCCATCGACGTCGGCAACACCAACACGGTGCTCGGGGTGTACGAAGGCAAGCGTCTCCTGGACCATTGGCGTCTGGAGACGAGTGCCCGCCGCACGTCGGATGAGTACGGCATCCTGCTGCGGCAGCTCTTCCAGTCGAGCGGGATCGATCCGGACAGGGTGCGCGCGGTGGCGGTGTCCAGCGTGGTGCCGCCGCTGCAGTTCAACCTGGAGCGGATGAGCGAGCGCTACTTCAAGACGCGCCCCATGTTCGTCGGGCCCGGTGTGAAGACGGGCATGCCCATCCTCTACGACAACCCGCGCGAGGTGGGCGCGGACCGGATCGTCAACGCGGTGGCCGCCTACGACAAGCACCACCAGGGCCTCATCGTCGTGGACTTCGGCACGGCCACCACGCTCGACGCGGTGACGCCCCGGGGCGAGTACCTCGGCGGGGCCATCTGCCCCGGCATCAACATCTCCATGGAGGCGCTCTTCCAGAACGCCTCGAAGCTGCCGCGCGTCGAGCTCGCCCGGCCCCCGCACGTGGTGGGCCGCAACACGGTGCACTCCATCCAGTCCGGCCTCTTCTACGGCTACGTGGGCATGGTGGATGGCATCTGCGCCCGCATCCAGTCGGAGCTCGGCTTCGACACGCGGGTGGTGGCCACGGGAGGCCTGGCGCCCCTGGTGGCCAGTGCGTCCTCACACATTCACGAAGTCGACGAGTTCCTCACGCTCGAGGGTCTCCGCATCATCTACGGAAGGAATCACGCCTCATGAGCACCCCTCCCCAGCAGATCCCCGCGGCCCCGGCGGGCTGTCCCATCACCGCCGAGTTCCTCCCGCCCAACATGCGCAAGCACGTGGATCCGGCCGCGCCCGTGCCCCTGCGGATGATGGCCGCCAAGGCCATGGTGCCGTTGGCGCCCTCGGACATGCTCGGTGCCCTCTTCATGCTTACGTTCGATGCGGACGCGGCTGTGCGGGAGACCGCCGCGAAGTCGGCCGCGGCCCTTCCAGATCGCTTCTCCGCGGGCCTGCGCGACGAGGGCGTCGCGGCCCCCGTGCTGGGCTGGTTCCTCTCGCTGCTGTCCGGCAAGGACGCCCTGGCGGAGATGCTCGTGCTCAACCCCTCCACGCCGGATGACGCCGTGGCCGAGGTGGCGCGCACCTGCAGCGCGAAGATCGCGGAGATCATCGGGCAGAACCAGCTGCGCGTGCTGCGCTCCGAGAACCTCATCCGTGGCCTGTGCGCCAACCCGAATGCGACCCAGGCGCTGATCGACAACGTGTGCGACTTCGCGGTGCGCAGCGGCATGGCCGTGGTGGATGTGCCCCAGATGCAGGCGGCCCGTGTCCGCGTCTTCGGGCCCTCCGCCGCTCCCCCCGAGCCCGGTCCCACCGCCGAGGAGATCCTCAAGGAGCTCGAGGACGCCACGCCCAAGACCGCCGCCGCGGGTCCGGCGGCCGAGGCGAAGGAGGGGGAGGATCCCACCGCCGCCATTCCCGAGGCCAAGAAGCTCAGCCTCACCCAGCGCATCATGAAGATGAGCATCGCCCAGAAGATCAAGCTGGCGACGCTGGGCAACAAGGAGGCGCGCAGCTTCCTCATCCGCGACACCAACAAGCTCGTCTGCACCGCCGTCATCCGCAGCCCCCGCATCACCGACGGCGAGGTCCTCAACTGCGCTGCCAACAAGGCGGTCAACGAGGAGGTGCTGCGCATCATCTACAACAGCCGTGAGTTCACGAAGAACTACAAGATCAAGATGGCGCTGTTGAAGAACCCCAAGCTTCCGCTCGCCGTGGGCATGAAGTTCCTCAGCACCCTGCGCGAGAACGACCTCAAGGATCTCAGCCGGGACAAGAACGTCCCGTCGGGCCTCCAGGGCGTGGCCAAGAAGATGGTGGATAAGAAGAACGAGCCCAAGAAGGACGACGGCAAGTAGGGCTCGTAGGTGGGGCAGGGGGCCCGCGCGGGTTCGAACCCGGGGCCCCTCTGGGGAGGGGACTCAGGCGACGGCTTCCTCGTCGTCCTCGACCGCCGGCTGCTCCTCCAGGAGCTGCGTGGCGATGGCCAGCGCCTTCTTCGTCTTCTCGCGCAGCTTCTCGTCCGACTTGATGCGCGTGTACAGCCTCGCCACGCGATCCTCGTTGCGCGCCACCTGCTCCTCCATCTCGGTGATGCGCTTGCGCAGCTCGTCCGCCTCCTGGCCCGCCTGCGCCTTCACCGCCTCCAGCTCCTCGCGCCAGCTGTCGCCCTCGCTCCTCGCCGCCGCCAGCTCCGCGTCCAGCTGATCCGCCCGCGCCCTCAGCTCCTCCACCTCGCCCGCCTGCGCCTGGTACTGCTCCACCTCGGTCTGCAGCGCCGTCGCCCGCGCCGTGGCCCCTCGCGCCTCCTCCTTCGCCGCCGTCAGCTGCTGCTCCACCCGCCGGCGCTCCGCCATCAGCTGATCCGCCTTCGTCTTCAGCGTCTTCAGCTCCGCGTCCCGCCGAGTGATCTCGTCCGTGGCCCCGTTGGCCTGCTGCTCCAGCGCCAGCAGCCGATCCTGCTGCTCGACGATCTCCTGCTCCTTCTGGTTCAGCTCGCTCTTGAGGCGGAGGATCTCCCGATCCTTCCGGTTGGACGCCTCACGCAGCGCCAGCGTGGCCGAGTCGTTCTTGCCCACGGAAGCCTTCGCCGTCTCCAGCTCCGTGCTCTTCGTCTCCAGCTCGGCCTCGAGATCCTGCACCCGCGTCTCCGCGGTGCTGGCCTGGCTCCGCGCATCCTCCAGCGCGCCTTCCAGCTCGGCCACGCGGGTGCGCAGGTTGCGCAGCTCGGCCGCGTCCGCCGCCGACATGGCCGGAGCCGCGGGGGTCGCCGAAGCCGCTCGAGGCGTGACCGTCGGCGTCGTGGGCGTGGGGCGGGGCGCGGGCGTGGCCGCCACGGGCGCCGGAGCCGGCCTGGCCACCGGAGCCGGAGTGGGGCGCGCCACCGGAACCGGGGCGGGCTTCGGGGCCGGTGCTGGCGGAGGCTCCGGCGGCATGAAGCCCACCACCGTCTTGTCGCTGTCCATTCCCAGCGAGTCGAGCGCGTTGTCGTCCTCGCCACCGTCCAGGCCATCCAGACCGGAGAAGTCGTCCTCGGGCGAGCTCAGCTCCGGCGGGGCCTCCACCGGCTCCTCGATGCTGCCCGTCACCGGCGGCTCGTCCACGCTGTCCCCGAAGGGGTTGTCCAGCAGCGCCAGCTCCTCGCCGTGGCTCTCCAGCGGCTCGCCCTCGATGGCCAGCTCCTCGCCCTGCACCGGCTCGTCGCCCAGCCCGTCCAGTCCGCCCAGGCTCAGGCCGTCATCGACGACCTCGCCCGCGGGCAGCTCCGGGAAGCCGATCAGCGCACCCGCGCGATCCACCAGCTCGTCGGCGTTCACCGGCTTGGCCACGTAGTCGTCCGCGTGCGCCTTCAGCTTGCGGTGCTGCGCGAAACCGTCCGGGTTGCCGATGATGATGATCGGAATCGCCTTGAGATCATCGTCCTTCTTCAGCTTGCCGCAGATCAGATAGCCGTTCTGTCCGGCCGAGAGATCCACCGCGAGCACCACCAGCTCGGGCCGATCCCGGCGGATCTGCTCCACGCTACCCTTGCCGTCGGTGGTCTCCTGCACCGCGAAGCCACGGGCCTCCAGGGCCTGCCGCAGGTTCGCGGAGAGGGCGGTGTCACTTTCGACGATCAGGATGTTCTTGGACATGGAAGGGCTGCCGGACCTGTTGGGGCGTGCGCGTCCCTCGTCGGAGACGAGGAACGGCGGCGCTGGAAAACTCGCTCGGGAGGCTATCGGTGCCTACCGGGACCGTCAATCTTCGGTCCAGCCGCATTTCCAGGCAGTCCAGCTCGTGGGGCAGGCGAGCGGCCCGCGCGCTCACGCCTGCTTCAGGGCTGTAGCACCACGGGCCGCGCGGCCACGTCCGGCGACACCGGGCGCGACGGCCGGCTCTTCGCCGCAGCCTGCTCGGCCACCATGCGGCGGATGTCCGATTCGTCCAGGTCGCTCACCAGCTCGTAGACGATCTCCTCATCCCGCCACACCGCCACGTTGTACCCGTGGCTGGAGCCCACCTGCACGGAGGGCAGGGGAGGGGCCTCCACCTCACGCTTGGCGTCGTCGAAGACGAACAGGCCGATGCGCCGGGCCGGAGCTCCCTGCTTGTCCGCGTTGCGCTCGTAGCTGATGTACGCGGCGGGGCGATCCGTCACGTTGGAGATGCGCGCGCCGGACAACTGCACGTCGGGCAGCCGGGGCACGGAGACACGGTGGTCCAACTTGCCGTCGAACCAGGCCTCCACGTGCTCGTGTCCGCCCGCCACCTCCACTGGCAGCTGCCGGGCGTGCCGCCGTGCGGCGTCCTCCACGAAGCGCTGGTGCTGCTCGGGCCGCAGCGCCATCCACGCGCCGCCGGCCATCAGCACCACCACGGCCGCGGCGCTCGCGCGCAACCACCACATCTGCGTGTCGCGGCGCTGCTCCTGGCGGATGCCCAGCTGGATTCGCGCCCGCAGGGCGTCCGGGGCGCGGGTGGATTCCACCGCGTGACGCGCGGCCCGGCGCAGCGACTGCCGCATCCGGAGCTCCATGTTCACCCGCTGCGCGCACTCGGCACAGCCGGTGAGGTGCGCTTCAACTTCCAGCCGCTCCTCGGGCTGAAACTCGCCGTCGAGGAACGGGTACAGGATGGAATCGAGTTCCTGGCAGGTCATGAGCGCTCAGGGCGGGAGATGGTTGGGGTCCCGTGGGAAATATCGTGAAGAAATATTTCCGGGGCCATCAACCTCGATCTACCCCACCTTCTTCCTGCGTCGGTAATCATCGAGGCTCGTTGTTGAGCCCGCGGCGGCCGTGCCCTCCTCGTTGGCCGCCTCGGCCCCCTCCTGACGCAGCACGCCAGAGCCCTGCGCGTACTCGCGCAGCGTCTTCTGCAGCAGCTTGCGTCCGCGGAACAAACGGCTCATCACCGTGCCCACGGGACACTCGAGGATCTCCGCGATCTCCTTGTAGGAGAACTCCTGCAGATCCGCGAGGATGACCACCAGCCGGAAGTCGATGGGCAGCGCGTCGATGGCACGCAGCACGTCGTCCGACAGGAGACGATCGAAGAAGTACTGCTCGGGGTTGGCCGCGAAGTCCGTCGCGTCCCGGCTCACGAAGCGCTCGTGCACGGCCTCGCGCTCCACACCTTCCACCACACTGCGCTCCTTCACCTTACGCCGGTAGCGGTTGATGAAGGTGTTGGTGAGGATCTTGAAGAGCCAGGCCTTGATGTTGGTGCCGCGCTCGAACTTGTCGAAAAAGCGGTAGGCCCTCATGCAGGTGTCCTGCACCAGGTCCTCGGCGTCCCGCTCATTCTTCGTCAGCCTCAGGGCCGCGGAGTATAGCGGGTCGAGGTGGGCCAGCGCCAGTTCCTCGAATTCCTGCTTCGTCCGGTTGTTCTGCCTGAAGTCCAGCATGCTCCCGCCTTCCAGAGGCCCGAAATTACAGGCAATTGAGTCGTTACCTACCCGGCAATGTATGCACGGGAACAGACTGGGCAACAACACAAAGCCCGCTGGCGCCGTTTGCACGGCTGCCCCAGCGGGCGGGAGACAACCGGCGGTGAGAATTATTCCCTGATTTGGGAGCAACCCCTCCGCCGGGGTGTCGCAGTGTGGACTACTGGAGACTACTACCGGCCCTTCGCGCCGATGGCGTCGAAGATGGACATGTAGTTGTAGCCGAGGTCCTTGGCGACGGCCTCGTAGGTGACCTGGCCGTTGTAGGTGTTGAGGCCGCGGGCCAGGGCCTTGTCGGCCTTGATGGCCTCGACGAGGCCCAGGTCGGCGATCTTCCGGGCGTAGGGCCGGGTGGTGTTGGTGAGGGCGAAGGTGGATGTCTGCGGCACCGCGCCGGGCATGTTGGCCACGCAGTAGTGCACCACGCCGTGCTTCACGAAGGTGGGGTTGTCGTGGGTGGTGGGGACGCACGTCTCGATGCAGCCGCCCTGATCCACCGCCACGTCCACCACCACGGAGCCGGGGCTCATCTCGGCCACGAGGGCCTCGGAGACGAGCTTGGGCGCCGCGGCGCCGGGGATGAGCACGCCGCCGACGACGATGTCCGCCTCGCGCACGCTCTTGGCGATGCTCTCGGTGTCCGAGGCCAGCGTGGCCACGCGGCCGAGGAACACGTCATCCAGGTAGGTGAGGCGCTCGAGGTTGATGTCGATGATGGTGACCTCGGCGCCCATGCCCACGGCGACCTTGGCCGCGCAGGTGCCCACCACGCCGCCACCGATGATGGTGACGCGGCCACGGCGCACGCCGGGCACGCCGCCCAGGAGGATGCCCTTGCCGCCGTGCGCCTTCTCCAGGCACGCGGCGCCGACCTGGATGGCCATCTTGCCGGCCACCTCGGACATCGGCTTGAGCAGCGGCAGCGAGCCGTCATCCAGCTGGATGGTCTCGTAGGCCACCGCGGACGCCTTCTTCTTCACCAGGGTGCGCGTGAGCTCCGGGTCCACGCCGGACAGGTGGAAGTAGGTGTAGATGATCTGCCCGTTCTGGATGCGCTCGTACTCGGGCGCGATGGGCTCCTTCACCTTGACGATCATCTCGGCGCGCTTCCACACCTCGTCCGCGCTCGGGACGATCTGCGCGCCAACGCGCTGGTACTCCGAGTCGGGGATGCCGGAGCCGACGCCGGCGTTCGTCTCGACGAGGACCGTGTGGCCCGCGCTCGTCAGGGCGCGAACGCCCGCCGGAACCATGCCGACACGGTACTCGCGGGTCTTGATCTCCTTGGGGACTCCGACAATCACTTGAGCTGCCTCCGAAATGTCCGCAATAAGGGACGCAAAAGCGGGCGGACCCTAGGCAGGGGCCCTGGGGGAGTCAAGACGCGGTCCGGCAAGGCGCCATCCGGCGAACCATACGGTTCGTGAATGCGCGGCGCGTCGAAAGGTCCGCCCGGCAATGATAGTTAACGAGGTCATGACTTTGGCACCGAAGCTGCTGTTCGCGGACCCGAAGGGGCGGGTGATGGAGCACCCCTATCTGCTGGCCACGTTGCGCAGCGGGGAAGAGCTCGTTCCCCCGCAGGACAAGCCCATCCCCCTGCCGTCCGCTGGCCGGCTCGTCCACCTGCCGGGCCGGCTGCCCGTGGGCATCGATCCCGAGACCGGGGAGCTGGAGCTGGTCCGCGAGATCAAGATGAACGGGAAGACCTTCGTGCCCAATGCGGTGGGCGCGCTGTTGCCTCCCGGCTACACGCGGACGTTCCTCCCGGGCGAGGTGAAGGCGGACGGTCCGGTGCTTCCGCAGTGGGCCTATACCGCCGCCGCCTGGGGCGAGGACGGCCCCGTGGCCTGGGCCATCCACACCGACAAGCGCTCGCACTGGGATCCGGAGAAGTACTCCACCCCCGAGCTGAAGAAGATCGTGGACGCGCATCTGGCGCGCTTCCCCGGCAACCGCGTGCTCAAGCAGCTCACCACGTGCGCGATGCTGTACCGGTGCTTCACCTCGCAGAACGTCTTCTACGTGCGCGACGAGGGCGCCATCCCCGCCTCGGTGATGTGCAATGCGCGCTGCGTGGGGTGCATCTCGGATCAGCCGGCGGATGGGCCTCCCGCCTCGCACGAGCGCATGAATGACGGGCCCACCGGCGAGGAGATGGGGCAGATCGGCCTGTATCACCTGGAGAACGCGCCGGGCCGCACCATGATCAGCTTCGGCCAGGGCTGCGAGGGCGAGCCGCTCACCCGGTGGAAGTTCATCGCCGAGGCCATCCGCTACATGCGCGAGCGCACCTCGCGCGGCTCCATCAACATCAACACCAACGCGAGCCTCACGAAGGGACTCGAGGCACTCTTCGATGCGGGGCTGGACGCCATCCGCGTGTCGCTCAACTCGGCGTCGAAGGAGCTCTACGAGGCCTACTACAAGCCGGTGAAGTACGGCTGGGAGGACGTGGAGGCGTCCATTGCCCTGGCGCGTGAACGCGGTGCGTACCTCGCGCTCAACCTGCTGCTCTTCCCGGGCGTCACCGATCGCGAGGGCGAGGTGAAGGCCCTGGAGCGGCTGGTGAAGAAGTACAAGGTGGACCAGGTGCAGACGCGCTCACTGTGCATCGATCCCATCCAGTACCTGGAAGTGGCGCGCGACAAGGGCGCGGGCGGAGAGCCCGTGGGCATCCGCACGCTGCTGCGCCGGCTCAAGGCGGCCCGGCCGGGGTTGATCATCGGCAACTTCGCGCGTGGGCTCGAGGAGCGGGAGAACGCGGCGAACGCCCGATGACAGGCTCGTTGAAGTAGGTCCTGTCAGGGGGAGGGCTTCCGGTGGCGCGCATCGCCGCCGGAAGGTGCTTCGGGGCGAGGGCGGGGGCTACTCCTGGAGCTCCTTCGCGACCAGGTGGCCCAGCACGGCGTCCTTCGGCACGTAGCCGTCGGCACCGGCCTCGCGGCAGATGCGCTGCAGCTCCTCGACGTTCTCGCCGGAGCACAGCAGCACCTTGATGCCCTTGAAGAGGCTGTTGCTCTTGATGAACCGGCAGAACTGCTCGCCGTTCACGTTGGGCATGCGCACGTCCAGCAGCACCAGGTCCGGGCGCGTCTGCTTCTTCAGGATGATCTTCGTCGCCTTGTCCGCGGAGTCGGCGATGTGCACCTCGAAGCCCTTGGACACCAGGTCCGCTTCGATGATGCGCGCCGTCATCTCACTGTCGTCGACGATGAGGATGCGGGGTTTCCTTCCGGCGGCCGCCGCCATCTTCGCGGCCGAGGGGAATCCACCCGTCGCGGCCGGAGCGGGCGCGGCCGGAGCCGGAGCAGGCGCGGCTGGAGCCGGAGTGGCCGCCGCGGCCGGAGGGGCCGCCGGGGCAGGGGGCGTGACGGGAGTCTGGACGGCCGCGGCCGCCTGAGGGGCCACGGGGACCGGAGCCGGGCCGTGTGCGGCGGCGGGAGCCGGCTGGGCCGGAGCGGCGTGGGCCGCCGGAGCCGTGGGATGCGCCGCGACGGGAGCCGCGGGCCGCGCAGGCGCCGTCGCCGGAGGAGCGGCATGCGCCGGGGCCGCCGGAGCGGAGGGGCGCGGAGCCGTCGGTGCGGACTGGACTCCCGCCGCTGGAGCGGGGTGCGTGCCCGCCGGAGCCTGCGCCACCGGAGGACGGGGCTGGGCCACCTGTCCCGCGACGGGCGCGCGAGGAGCCGCCGGTGCCGGATGGGCTCCCGCGGCGGCTGCCGGATGAGCGCCCGCTGGAGCCTGGGCCACCGGACGGGGCTGGGCCACCTGTCCCGCGACGGGCGCGCGCGGAGCCGCCGGATGGGCTCCCGCGGCGGTTGCTGGATGAGCGCCCGCTGGAGCCTGGGCCACCGGACGGGGCTGGGCCACCTGTCCCGCGACGGGCGCGCGCGGACCGGGGATCGCCTGACCCGGAGCCGCCGCGGGGGCGACGCGAGGCGGCGCGGCGACATTCGCCTGGGGAACTCCAGGTCCGGTGGGCCGGGGGCCCGGAGTGGCGGCGGGGGGACGGGTCGCCGGAGCCACCGCGGGCGGGCGGGGCGCCGCCGTGGTCCCCGCCGGGCGAGCGGCCGGGGCGGCGGGCGCTGTTGCTGGCCGTGCGGGAGTGGCCGCACTGACGGTGGTGGCGGTTGGAGCCCCCAGGATGCGCATGATGCCGCCGATCACCGCCTCGATGCCGCCTCCTTTGAGGATGTAGGCGTCCGCGCCCGAGTTCCGGGTCTTGGCCGCCAGCTCCTCCTCGGCGATGTCCGAGTAGAGGACCAGCTTGGAGGTCACCCGCTTCTGGGTGCGGAGGTACTCGACGACGTCGTCGCCGAACATCTCCGGCATGTTCACGTCCATGAGGATGAGCGCGAACGGCCCCTCGGCGAGCTTCAGGTCGAGGCTCGCCAGGTCGGTCGCTCCGGTGGCGTGGTAGCCAGCAGCGGAGAGGGCCCGGACCGTGAGTTCCACCAGCATCGGGCTATCATCGATGACCAGTACGCGAGACATCTGCCTCCTCAAGGAATACTGCCGTCACCCTACACCGTTGAGTGGGCCCGGACCATGTGATTCGGTCCACCCTTGACCCACTTCGCTTGCCTCCGGATACTTTGGCGCCTTGACCAATACTCCCCTTCAGCGTGCGCTTCGGAAGGCGCCCGACCGAGCCATCGCCGGCCAGGCCCGGCCCGAGCAGGAATTCTTCTGCTTCCGCGTGGGTGAGCTTCGCCTCGCGGTCCCCAGTGAGAATGTCCTCGAGGTCATTCGCACCGGGCTCCTCACGCCCCTTCCGCGAACTCCGTCCTTCCTCCTGGGTGTTACCGGCCATCGCGGCGAGGTACTCCCCGTGATGGATCTCCTGCGCTTCCTTGGCAAGGGGGAGGCCCGTGTCGGGGCCAGGACCCGGCTCTTCATCGGCACCAGCGGCAACTACCGTGTCGGAGTGGTAGCGGACGCGGTGCTCGGCCTGCGGCGCATTCCCGTGGCCGACATCCTTCCTCCTCCCCTGGGCGGGGATGCGGCCGTCGAGCACCTGCTCGGCGTTCACGGTGGCAACTCGCCCCAGGATGCCATCGCCCTCATCAACTTCACCAAGCTGCTCCAGAGCGCCCGGCAGCGGGCGGTGGTGCGATGATCTACGACGATCATTCATCCTCCGAGCAGTCCGAGCAGAACGAGGTCGACGTCCTCTTCTTCGAGGTCGGCGACGTCGTCTACGGCACCGATGCCCAGCAGGTGCTGCGCATCGATCGCTCGCACCCGGACGATCTGGAAGTGCAGGGGCTCGGCCCGCTCAAGCGCGGCGGCCGCGCGCTCGTCTTCGAGACTCCTGAAGGGGAGGGCCACCTGAAGGTGGACGCCATCCGCGGCGTGCGCCCCGTCCCCATCCTGGACCTGCGGCGCCTGCCGGCCGTGGCTGGCGCGGCACCGTATGCGGTCGGTGTGTTCCTCGATCAGGAACGCCCCGTGATGCTCATCGATCTTGTTGAAACCTTGAATGCTCAAGGAAGGCACTGAAGGCAATGTCCCCCGCTGACACGAAGAACGAAGTTGTCCCGACGGAGGGCGCTGCTGCCCCTCGCTCCAAGAAGGCCGGCTCCCTCAAGCCCCTCACCGACACCGTGATCGCGGTGCTGGCGGGCAACCTCGAGGCGCGCGTTCCCAAGAACGCCGTGGATGAAGATGCCGCCGACCTGGCCCAGCTCTTCAACCAGCTGCTGGACCGGCATGCCTCCTCCGAGCGCCGCAAGCAGGTGGCCGCCCAGGAGATCGATCAGGCCATCGACGCGCTCATCACCCTGGTGCGCGAGGGTGACCTGGCCCAGTGGAACACCTCCACCGAGGACGCCCAGCTCGGGCCCCTGCTCGAGGGCTTCGGCAAGGTGATCGAGACGCTGCGCACCTTCGTTCGCGAGATCAACGAGGCGGCCCTGCGCCTGTCCTCGTCCGCCAACCAGGTGCTCGCCGCCTCCACGCAGCACGAGACGAGCTCCACCGAGCAGGCCGCGGCCATCCACGAGACCACGGCCACCATGGAAGAGCTGAAGCACGCCTCGGCGCAGATCGCCGAGAACGCCGGCAGCGTGGCGCGCGTGGCCGAGGAGACCCTGGGTGCCGCTCGCGCGGGCCGGGGCGCCATCGGCGAGTTCATCCAGGCCATGCAGCAGATCCGCAGCGACGGCGTCGCCGTGGCCGACTCCATCACCAAGCTGTCCAAGCGCGTGGAGCGCATCGGCACCGTCGTCGAGGTCATCGACGAGATCGCCGACCGCTCGGACCTGCTCGCGCTCAACGCGGCCCTCGAGGGCAGCCGCGCCGGTGAGGCGGGCAAGGGCTTCTCCATCGTCGCGGCCGAAATGCGCCGCCTGGCGGAGAACGTCATGGAGTCCACCAAGGAGATCAAGAACCTGATCACCGAGATCCGCGAGGCCACGGCCGCCGCCGGCAGCGCCGCGGATGCCTCCAAGGAGGCCACGGAGTCCGGTGAGAAGCTGGGCGCGGTGGCCGCGCAGGCCGTCGAGGGCATCCTCGCCGGTGTGCAGGAGACGAGTGACGCCGCCCGCGTCATCAACCTCGCCACCCAGCAGCAGCGCACCGCCACCGAGCAGGTGGTGGCCTCCATGGCGGAGATCGAGGACGTGACGCGTCAGACCACCCAGGCCTCCAAGCAGGCCACGGGTGCCGCCGCCGAGCTCACGCAGCTCGCCGGCCGTCTGGCGGAGCTCATCAAGCGTTTCAAGGCCGACTAGTCAGGAGCGGGAGGGGCAACTCGGGGCGGATTTCCGTCCTGACGC
Organism: Archangium sp. Cb G35; assembly: GCF_001896145.1. Lineage (NCBI taxonomy): Bacteria > Pseudomonadati > Myxococcota > Myxococcia > Myxococcales > Archangiaceae > Archangium > Archangium sp. Cb G35. Next base: position 203,238 of record NZ_MPOI01000007.1, on the reverse strand, counting down.
CCTCTGGTCATGGACACCGAGTCCCTCAAGAGATCCCTCCTGTCGAAGTTCCAGGAGGTCAGCGCCGACCGTCTCCAGAAGATCCAGCTGGGCATTCTCGATCTCGAGAAGCCCACCGCGGATCAGGCGGCGGACGAGGTCGCGCGCGAGCTGCACACGATGAAGGGCGAGGCCCGCATGCTGGGCCTGGCCGCTATCGGCCAGCTCGCGCACGCGGCCGAGGACGTGCTGCGCGCCGAGCGAGACGGGAGGGCCGCCACCGAAGTGGCGACGGACCTCCTGCTGCGTGCGTGCGACACCATTTCGGACCTCCTGGAGGACACCGAGGGCGCCCAGTCGGGTACCCCGGCCTCGCAGGAGATGGTCGAGGCGCTCGCCGCGGCCTCCGGGCACGCGCCTCCGGCCATCGGGGGCGCCAAGGCCCCCTCGCACACGGCCATCCCCGTGGTGCCCGCGGCCCCCGTCCCCGTGGTGGAAGCCACCATCGAGGAGCACGCCGAGCCCGTGTATGTGCCTCCGCCCGCCGCGGCGGTGTCACCTCCACCTCCGGCCCCCGCCAAGGCCGCCAAGGCCGAGCACGACGAGGGTCATTCCCACAAGGCGCTCGCCGATCGCAGCATCCGCGTGAACGTCGAGGTGCTCGACTCGCTCGGCCTGCTCGCGGGAGATCTCCTGGTGGAGAGCGCGCGTGGCCGGCTGCGCGCGTCCGAGGCCGAGGCGCTGCTGCAGCGCTTCTCGCGCCTGGGCGACCGCTTCCTCAAGCTGGCCGAGCATCTGGCGGTCCCCAACTCGATGCGCAACGACCTCGAGCGCATCGAGGGCGACCTGCACATGCTGCGCGACGACGCGTTCCGCTTCGTGCGCCGCAATGGGGATGGCATCGAGACGCTGCACGGCAACCTGTCGATGATGGCGGACCACGTGGCCGAGGCCCGCCTCGTGCCGCTGTCCACCGTCTTCGACGCCTTCCCCCGCGCCGTGCGTGACATCGCCCGGACCCAGGGCAAGGAAGTGGACCTCGTCATCGAGAACGCCGACCTCGGCGTGGATCGTTCGATGCTGGCCGACGTGCGTGACGCCCTGGTGCACCTGCTGCGCAATGGCGTGGACCACGGCCTGGAGACGCCCGACGATCGCCGCATGCTCGGCAAGCCCGCCGCGGGCCGCCTGCGCATCCGCGTGCGCGCCGACGGCGACATGCTCAGCATCGAGGTGGACGACGACGGCCGCGGCATGGACCCGCAGAAGCTGCGGGAAGTGGCCGTGCGCAAGGGCCTGCTGACCGAGTCCCAGGCCGCCGCCCTCTCCGAGCGCGAGGCCATCGAGCTCGTCTTCCGCGCTGGCTTCTCCACCCGCCAGGAGATCACCGACATCTCCGGCCGCGGCGTGGGCATGGACGTCGTGAAGAAGAAGGTGGAGTCGCTGGGCGGCTCGGTGGGCATCGTCAGCCGCCTGGGCCGTGGCAGCGCCATCACCCTGCGCCTGCCGCAGTCGCTGGCCCTCATGAAGGTGCTGCTGGTGCGCCTGGGCGACGACGTCTACGGCATGCCCGCCGCCGACGTGGTGGCGGTGATGCGCGTGAAGCCCGAGGACCGGATGGAGGTCTTCGGCACCCTGGCGGTGAAGCACCGCGGCAAGCCCACCGCGCTGGTGGGCCTGGGACCGCTGCTCGGCGTCAACGGAGGCAACCGCTTCGACAAGCCGCCCGCCGTGGTGGTGCGTCATGGCGATGACCTGGCCGCCCTCGTGGTGGACGGCTTCGTGGACGAGCGCGAGGTGGCGGTGAAGCCCTGCGGAGGCGAGTTCCTCAAGGGCGCCGCCTTCATCGCAGGCACCGCCGCGCTGGAGGACGGCCGCATCGCCGTGCTCCTGCACGTGCCGGACATCATGACGGAGGTGCGCCGCATGGCGCGGCCCGTCACCCAGGGCCAGGCCGCCAAGCGCCTGCGGGTGCTGCTGGTGGACGACTCGCCCATCGCGCGTGCCACCGAGTCCGCGCTCGTCAAGGCGCTGGGGCACACCGTGGACGAGGCCCAGGACGGTGAGGAGGGCTACCTCAAGGCCCAGTCGCAGCAGTACGACCTCATCCTCTCGGACGTGCAGATGCCCCGGCTGGACGGCTTCTCGCTCACGCGGCGGCTCAAGTCCACCGTGGGACTGTCCCGCATTCCCGTCATCATCCTGTCCTCGCTCGCGTCGCCGGAAGACAGACGGCGCGGGGCCGAGGCCGGCGCGGATGCGTACCTGGTGAAGGGCGAACTGGGCGTGGAGAGCCTGGCGCAGACCATCGATCGTCTGACCTGAAGCGAGGCGAGGGGGAAGCTTGGACGTCGGCGCGTCCGCATATCGTGTGTTGCTGGTGGGCGAGGTGCTTCGGAGCGCCTCGCGGGGGTTGTTCGACGGAGTGGTGCTCGCTCCGGCCGGCAACGTCTGCGAGTTCTCCGAGGCCCTCGAGGGCGTTCAACGTCTGCATCCGGACGTGGTCGTGGTGGACCTGTCCGGACAGGACGCACTCAAGGCCATTCAACGGGTGATGGCGGAGCGGCCCGTGCCGGTGCTCGCGCTCCACCCGGGCGTGCTCTCCGGTGCCGAGGCCTTCCAGGCGCTCGCCTTCGGGGCCGTGGACGTGGTGGACCGGCCCGCCGAGCCCGGCATCGACTTCTGGCAGACGGTGGGCCGCAAGCTGATGCTGCTCGCCGAGGTGCGCGTGTCGCGCCCCGTGCAGGCCCAGAAGCTGAACGTGCGGCCCGCGCCCACCGAGGCGCCGTACCCCCTGGTCGCCATCGCCTCATCGCTCGGAGGACCCAAGGCCCTCTCCGTGGTGCTCAAGATGTTGCCCAAGGACTTCCCCGCGCCGGTGTGCATCTGCCAGCACATCAGCCACGGTTTCACCGAGGGCCTGGCCCAATGGCTCGGCTCCGAATCGCCCCTCAAGGTAGTGGAGGCCACCGACGGCGAGGAGATGGTGCCCGGCCATGTCTACATCGCGCGCTCGGGCTCGCACCTGGTGGTGCGTCCCAAGGGGCGGCTGGTGCTGGATCCCAGTCCTCCGGTGCGGGGTTTCCGGCCCTCGTGTGACGTGCTGCTGACGTCCGCGGCGGAGTCCTTCGGGACGCGCGTGCTGGGCGTCATCCTCACCGGCATGGGCCGCGATGGTGCCCGCGGACTCAAGGAGATCCGGGAACGCGGTGGGCGGACAATAGCTCAGGACAAGGCGAGCTGTGCCGTGTACGGCATGCCCAAGGAGGCCGTGCGCCTCGGGGCCGCCGAGGAAGTGCTGCCACTCGAGCAGATCGGACCAACCCTCGTGCAGTGGGTACAGTCATGCTGACGGTGACCTCCAAGGCCCTGCAGCAACTCTCGTCCCTCCTGCTGGAGCGGGCGGGGCTGAAGATTACTCCCGACGGCTACCACAGCCTCCGGCTGGCGTTGTCCACGCGCATGCCCGTGGTGGGCATCGTCAACGCCGAGGAGTACGTGAAGCTGCTGCGCTCCGCGGAGGACGAGCTGCGGGCGCTGCTGCCGCTCGTCACGGTGGGACACACCGAGTTCTTCCGCGACCCCAAGCAGTTCCGGGCGCTGGAGAGCCGCATCCTCCCGGATGCCCTGTGGAAGGCGCGGCGGGAGAACCGCCGGATCTCCATCTGGTCCGCGGGCTGCGCCACCGGCGAGGAGCCCTACAGCCTGGCCATGGTGCTGGCCGAGCAGGGTGCGCTCCCCATCGAGGTGGACCTGTGGGCTACGGACCTGAACCTCGCCGCGGTGGAGGCCGCGAAGCAGGGACGCTTCTCGGCCCGCCGCGTGGCCGGCATGCACGGTGATCGCCGCACGCGCTTCTTCCGGCCGGTGGAGGACGGGTACGAGATCGTCTCCTCGCTCAAGGACTACGTGCGCTTCGACGGGCAGAACCTCGCCGTCCCCGTCTTCGAGAAGGTCAAGCCGGAGTCGTTGGATCTCATCCTCTGCCGCAACGTCATCATCTACTTCGACCTGCCCACCATCCGCGCGCTGATGGATCGCTTCCTCGCGGCGCTGCGGCCCGGGGCCCTGCTGCTGCTGGGTTACTCGGAGAGTCTCTTCAAGGTCTACGACCGCTTCGAGATGGTGGAGATGGAAGGCGCCTTCGTCTACCGGCGGCCCGTGAAGCCGCTGCCGCCGCGCACGTCCATCGGCCTCGGGAACACGAAGGGGCAGTCCACCTCCTCGCTGCTCCCGTCCACCCGCGCCCTCAAGACGACGCTCGACACGTCCTCCAAGGTGCCCCCGGTGTCCCCGGGCGGCCCGGCACCGCGCAAGACGGTGGAGGTGCCCGTCAGGGCTCCCGAGGCACCCCAGGTGGCGAACCCCGCGGCCACGGTGGCCGATCCGCCCCGGAAGTCACTCGAGGCCTCCGCCGTGGGAGCCGACGCGGGCCGCACGCGCGGGAGCGAGATGCCCGCGTGGTCGCTGATGCTGGCTCCGGGCGAGCGGCTGAACGCGGCCGTGCGGATGATCGAGCGCGGTGACTTCGTGTCCGCGGTGGCCACCGTGGAGCAGCTCCTGGCGGACGAGCCGGGCCACCTGGACGCGCTGCTCACCCTGGGCAACATCTACTCGCTGAGCGGGCGGGTGGTGGACGCGCGGGATGCCTTCGCGCAGGCCATCAACCGCGAGCCGCTGTGCGTGGAGGCGCGGGTGTTCGGCGGACTGGCGGAGCTGCAGGCCGGAGAGCTCGCCGAGGCCCGCGCGGAGCTGGGCAAGGCGCTCTTCCTGGAGCCCTCGCTGGCCATCGGCCATTACCTGATGGCGCAGGTGCACGAGCGGCTGAAGGACAACGAGGCGGCGCGGCGCCACTACCGCAACGCCATCTCGCAACTGCGCTTCCCCCAGCGCCAGCTGGCCGGTCACTACCCGGAGCTGCCGGACTCGGCCGAGTCCATCTCCCGCGCGGCGCGTTACGCGCTCGCCGCGCTGGAGGAGGGACCGCTGTAGCCTGCTACGCCAGGCCCTTGTCGTCGTCGACGCCGCTCTTGGTGGGATCGAGCGCGGCCGTGAACTTCTTCTGCAGGTAGGACTTGGCCTGGCCGCGCAGCAGCATGCCGGGGTCGGTGCCCTCGCCCTGGATGGCGCCGTCGGTGATGGTGAAGTTGGCATCGAGGTTGATGCCCATCACCTTGCCGATCACCTTCGCGCCGTCCCCGGCCCAGTCGGCCTTCACGCCGTACTTCTCCGTCCAGTACTTGAGGAGCTGCTCGACGCGCTTCCTGGCCTCGTCCTTCGGGAGGGAGTGGGGGACCTCGAACTTCATCGTGCCCATATGGCGCTCCTGGGTTCGTGATGTACCCGTCCGGTCTAGGGATGCCGGAGCGGGAGGGAAACCCGGGTCTCGCCGCCGGGAGCGCGGAAGTCAACATTCCGGTGGTGCACTGTCCACCCTCTCCCTCTGGGAGAGGGCGGGGGTGAGGGTCTAATGACTCCGAGTCCGGACAAGGAGTGGTTCGAGTGTCCCCGATGACCCGTTGGTTGTGCATCGCCGCCGTCCTCCTGCTCGCCGTGCCGGGCGTGGCCCGCGCGCAGTACGCCTCCGATGCGCCGGTGCAGCAGCCACCGGACCTGCGCACCGGGCCCCAGGCGCCACTCACCCAGGAAGGGCAATTGCCACCCGCCGCGGTTCCGGCCGCCGACGAGCCCAGGATCAACGGGGCCATCCTCGATGGCCAACCGCGCTACGGCGCGTTCCTCTCCGGGCCGGGCAGCCTGTCCTTCATCCTGCATCACTCCATCATGGGGGCACTGGGCGGCTTCTTCACCCAGGGCATCGCCAACGGCTTCAGCTCCGAGCGCAGCTCCCGCGAGGCCATGCTGGCGGGCACACTCATCGGCGCGGGGCTCGGGTTCGGCTCGTCGGCGTGGTGGCAGTTCTACAACTGGGTCGGCAAGCCGATGGGTTACTTCGGCATCGGCAACTCCATCATCGGAGGCATGTTCGCCGCCGGCTTCATGGACATGCTCACGCGCGATGCGACCGCGCTGGCCTGGGCCTCCTTCGTGGGCGCCGAGCTGGGCGCGTGGCTCACCGCGACGATCGCCGGCGGCCAGTTGCCGCTCGATGACGGCATGCTGGTGGCCTCGGGAGGCGGGTGGGGTCTCATCTATGGCGCGCTGCTGCTGGCCGTCATGCACTTCTCTGGTTCGAAAGTCTCCGGGAAGACGTGGGCGGACGCGCTGCTGATCGCCCCGGGCATCGGCGCGACGGCGCTCGCGCTGGCCACGATGAAATTCGATCCCAGCCCCGGGCAGATATTGAGAGCGGACATCTTCGGCGTGGGCGTGGGCGCGGTGGTGCTGCTGCTGTCCGGACTGGTGCTTGGCTTCAATCAGCCCACCCCGTACGTGCTGTCCTTCCTCGGCTCGGCGGGGGCCATCGCCACCGTGAGCCTCCTCTGGGAGGAGGCCGCCGAGCGTCCGGGCCCGCTCGTTCTCGGCTCGACGCGCTCCAAGCCCTACCGCTGCGTGTGGTGGTAGCTCGCCTGCCGGGCGCCCGAGAGGGCTTCGTGGCGGGCGGGGAAGCGGGTCCCCATTTTTTCACATATGGCCCGCGTCCTCCCGTTCTCAGCCCTGCTTCCCTCGCTCGAATCGCATCTGGCGGCCGATGACGATGGTTGTCCCTTCAACGCTCCGCCCCGCTCCGCCTTCATCCGCCCCCTGCTCGACAGGGTGGATCCCACGGCGGAACTGGACCGGTTGAGGCAGGCGGGCTCCGTCCTGCGCGACACCCGCCCGGCCCTGTACCTGGCGGAGGTGTACAGCTCCGCGGGCCGGCTCGGAGGGCCTCCGGTCCGCTTCCTCCTGTGTGGCCTGGCGCCGGACGCCGCCGAGCCGCTGGAGCACGAGCCCTACCGGCCCCGCTCGGCGCAGGTGGAGCCCACCGTCACGCTGGCCGCGGACGACCATGGGGTACTCCGGGCCCTGCTGGCCGAGGCGGCCGAGCTCAGCAGCACCGTGTGGCAGGGCACGTTCGAGGACTCCCCGGTGTCCCTGCGGCGCATCGAGCCCTCGCCCGTGGCCCGGCGCATCCAGGCGGTGCTCGACGAAGCGCCCCTGCGTCCCCTGGCCGAGCTGGATGAGCGCAGGCCGAGTCTGGCGGCCGTCGTGCCGCTGTCGGATCCAGGCCTGCATTTCGAGCCGGTGCATCGCGCCATCCAGGGCCTGGAGACCTTCGAGGAGGAGACCTTCCTCACGCTCGTGACGGCGTACGCGCGCATCTACGAACTGGACGAGCCCCTGACGACGCCCCGGGGCGTGTCCCTGGCGAACGAACGGCTGGCGACGCTGGTGCGCGGACACCACGCGGTGCTGATGGTGCTGCCCGGGGGGCGGGGGAAGATCCTGCGCTTCCGGCAGGGTCTGGACCTGGCGCACCTGAAGGCCGCGCCGCGCAATCCGACGCTGCGCAGCCTGGACCTGGCGCTGCTCAACGCGCTGGTGCTGCGCACGGTGCTGGGTATCAAGGACCCCGAGGATCCAGGACACCCGCAGGTGTTCGCGGTGCAGGGGCTGGACTCGTTGGTGCGAGGCGTCCACGCGGGGACGTTCCAGGTGGGCTTCGCGCTCAACCCTCCGCCGTTGTGGGAGGTCCGCGCGGTGATGGAGGCGGCGCAGTCGCTGCCGCCCAAGACGCTGCGGGTGGAGCCCGCGCCGCCAGCGGGACTCCTGTTCCTCGATCCGGAGGCCTAGGGTTCCGGGTGGGTGCCCTGCTGACAGAAGCGTTGGAGTGGCCCCAGCGCATGCCGCTCGAGCTTCGCCCCGGGGCCGGGGAGACGCTCGATTCCGTCTGCGGGGGCGAGGTGAAGGTGCTCCAGCGCCGCCGGGGCTACCGTTTCACGTTGGATCCGGTGCTGCTCGCGCACTTCGCCGTCTTCGAGGCCGGAGCGGTGCGGGGCCGGCTGATGGATCTGGGCACCGGCTGCGGCATCATTCCGCTCATCCTCGCACGGAGGTTGGGCTGCGGGAGCATCACCGGGTTGGAGCTACAACCGCGCCTGTTCTCCCTCGCCGAGCGCAACGTGCACCTCAACCGTTGCGAGCGGGAGGTGTCGCTGGTGCGGGGAGACCTGCGCTGCGTGGACCTGCTGTTCCCGAAGGCCGGTTTCTCCTACGTGCTGTGCAACCCGCCGTACCGGGCGCGGGAGCAGGGGAGGATCAGCACGGACATGGAGAAGGCGCTGGCGCGGCACGAGATCTCCTGCGAGCTGCAGGACGTGGCGCGCTCGGCGGCGTATCTGTTGAGGGGACGCGGGAGCTTCTGCGTGGTGTACCCGGCCTCGCGGCTGTCGGAGCTGATGGCCGTGTTGCACGCGGCGAAGCTGGAGCCGAGGACCGCGCGCATGGTGCACTCCCGCGTAGGGCGCCCGGCGAAGCTGGTATTGATGCATGCCGTGAAGGGCGCGCCCACCGGGCTCACCGTGTTGCCCCCGCTCGTCATCCACGCCGATGACGAGCAGGCCTTCTCACGCGAGGTCAGCGCGATGGTGGAGTAGGAAGATGTTATCCGAGCAATTAGGTTAATGTGAGGTGGAGTTCGTTCCAGGATGGAATCAGAGTTTGCTGGGTTATCTGTGTCACCCATTGCATGCAGTCATTGACTCCTACGTCGACTGCTAGCTCCAGGGAATCAATCAAGACATAGTGTGCAGGCCAATGTTTGGCATCTGCGGCCCTTGCTGTCTTTATTCCTTTGTCTTGAAGTGTATGTATTACTTCGCGCTGTATTGCTTTTGATTTACTCCAGGATGCTATCCACAGGCAGAGTTCGGCTCGGCCATTTTGTGGAACGTTAATGGCAAGCCCTGCTTCCGCAAAGGCGTTGTAATCCGACGAGTAGAGATAAATTCGGAGGTTCCAGTCTCGGGTGAGTGTATTTCGCTGGTTTTGAGGTGCAGCATAGCGAACGCCCCTAAGGTTCAAGGATTTAATGAACTCGGTGGCGCCACTTCTCAGAAGACTCGTGGCTTGGGAACTCGCTTTGTTGATGACATCGCGCACCTTCTTCCACTTTTCTTGTGGAACGCTGGCGGGGGGGAGGTAGCCCAGGTTGTAAAGTGCCTCCATGTCCGAAAAGTGATCGACGTAGAAACGGAAACACTGCCCGATGGACACGTTCACCTAGCCACCTCCCGCTGAGCTTCTAGATACTGAACGAGTTGCACTTGCTCTGCCCTGTTGGGGGCCTCGCGCCACTCAAGCCCATAAATACCTCGCAGAATGCTGGCAATATACAACCGCAAAAAGGCCTCGCCTTCCGTTCCGGTGCCATGAAGGGTTGCGGAGAATGCACCAGCCAAGTCCAGAAAGCTGAGACCTCGCCATGCACCGTCCCCGAGCCCATCTGGAGAGAGCAAGACGCGAAGTGCCGTCCAGCCAGCGCCCAGACGCTTGAGCCGGAGTGCGATTGCCTCTTCGTAGGCCTCAAGTTGTCCCTCACGCACTACGTCGTCGACCTTGTTCTCGATCACGAGCAGGATCTTGTCGGATTCGCCACTCATTTCAAGCCATAGGTCTGTTTCTGGTCTGCGTGCCTTTCCTTCGCTACTCACAGGTAACCATGTGACCCGCTCGGCTTGCACCTCGACGACTGTTGCGTGCTTTGCTGCTGTCGTGAGTTGCTTGTTCTCGGGATGCCGCCACGTGATGGTGTTCAGCAGTGCGTAGAGTGCAGTTTGAGCGAGACCATGCGATTCACTCGGGTCCAGCAGGAATCGTAGGGCCTGGGTGTGAGTCGGTTCATGACGTTCAAGATGCAACGGTTCTAACAGACTTATCGGGGACTGGATCGGGTCAGTTGCTTTAGGAAATCCTGCTGCCTTCAGAGAGGCGGGATTCATGTCTAGTTTACCAAAGACTTCCTGAATGACTTCATTCCATACGGTGCGGAGTGTCTCGACGGCTAAATGGTCGGCATCTTCCTCTGCTTTGGCCTGCATGCCTACTTCAGCCGCCCAAACTCGCTCCAGATCGGGGAAGAGACGTTCTACTGTCGCAGTAAGTTCTAGATCACTCAAAGAGTTCGGCATCTGTTTGCTTCCCTCCCAAGTTAATAAGGCAGAGGCTTTTCGGTTAGGAAGTAGATACGGGCGCGTGCCTGCCCCTTGGGGATGTTGCGTAACCGCAGAGGGAGTTTGGTGGGGACAATCGTTCCGTTGAGGCTCTCAAGCAACTCATCGCGTTCTGCGGCGATGATGTTTGAGAGTGCGATCAGCCCTTTTGCTGTTGTGGGATAGCCACGCTGAGAGTACAGCGCATGATTCGAGAGGATTTCCAATCCAGGGCTTGAGTTGAGCGGAAGGTACCTGTGGAACAATCCTCGGCCGAGGTATGTGTTGTTGAGGTCAGCATCGCCATAGAACGCCACCGAACTCTCCCCAGGAACTAATCCCGTCAGCTCCTTTGTCGTGACGAGGTAGGTATATTTCGCCTGCTTGGATGTTCGGACGTGCCATGCAACCTCTTCACGTGGTGGTGGCGGTGCATGGCTTGAGAGCATAAGTAGAACGTTGCGAATCGGCATGGATAGCGCTGTAATGACGACTAAAGGGTGCCCTAACTAAGCCCCCGGACATGAATGTTGTACACCTCTGGCATGAGGCCTTACTGCGTTACCGCTCCAAGTGCGGCGCAGGTAGACAGACTTGGCCAGGAGCGTAGAGCGGGCTGGTACGGCGGCACGCCTCCAGCCCAGATGCACCGAAACGAGACTAAGCGCCCACGACCATGAGCGTCCGGCTCAACGCTCTTCTCCCGATGGTCCTCCTTGAGTATGTCGAGCACGGACCTTCAACATAAGCGCACGGGCGATTCTCCAGGACTCACGTAGGCCGTCGTCTACTTCGGCGTCGTCTAGCGTCTCCGGATCCAACTCCATCAACTTCTGGTTGAAGTTCTCGCTGAAAAAGCGATCGAAGGCGCGATGGACGCGCTTCGCCCAGTCTGGGAAAGCCTCGTTGTTCAGGACGCCGAAGACCTTGGGCGATTCGGGGTAGTTCTTCTGAAAGTGGAACAGCGCGTTCCTGTAGAGGCGGAGCTGGTCGACGTTCTTGCTCGCGAGGAGCGAGTCCAACTGGCCGTCCACCAGCTTCAGTTCGCGGTACCCCTCGATGACAACGTAGAGCATCGCGTACCAGATGCTGATGACCCTCATGAACTCCATGGCCACCAATTGGTCGCGGAACTCGCTCTTCTCCGGCAGTTCATCGAGAACCTCTAACCATGGCGCCCCTGCCTTTTGGCACGCCTTCACCAACTCGCGCATGATCGAGGCCTGCATGAAGTAGTGGTGCAGGATGCCCAGGTCCGTAAACGTCGCCATCTTTGTAGCCTAACCCGTGCGAACGTGGTCCCCAAAGTTGTACCGAGGCCGGTGTTCGACTGGGGAACCCATGTGAAAACGACGTTGCTCTAGCGCCGCCCAGTTAGTGGGATCACACGGGCCGGAGGGCATCCGGCCATTTTCCGGGCTGACGACAAGGCGCTCATCCCGGAGCTACATATCGGGTGCGGCGCAGGTAGATAGCATCAACGTCCAGGGGGCTTAGTGGGCTGTCTAACAGGTTTCCCACATAGAAGGGGGCGGCCGATTCTCAGTGGCCTGAGATCAACCGCCGGGCTCCTTGCCTGGGCGAAGTCCCCTCCCCACGACTACTTGCTGTGCGTTGTCACGGCGTGGGGCTGGCCTCCTGGGACTTCGCGTCCTGGGCGCTCTGCTGCTCCCGGCAGAAGGCGAGCTGCTGCTTGATGGCCTCGAGCGGCACCGCCAGCTCCAGCTTGAACTCGTCGCCGTCCGGCCGCACCTTCGCGAAGTCCAGGAGCTGCGCCATCTCCGTCTTGCCCTCGGCCTGCGCCTGCATCCGCGCCAGCGACAGCGCGCCCCCGAGCGACTTGCCCAGGTCCGTCACCTTGGCCGCGTCCGGCCCCTTCACCTGCGCCGTCATCGCGAAGTCCGAGCTCGCGTCCACGTGCAGCTCCACGTTCTCCGCCACCTCGGCCAGCCGCGCCGCCAACTCCTGCTGCTCCTTCGGGAACAGCTTCTTGAGCTGCTCCGCCGAGATCACCCCGTACATCTCTCCGTACGTGCTGCTCTCGGAGATGACGGGCGGCTCGTCCGGACCGCGGCCCTCCACCCGGTCGATGACCTGCTTCACTCCATCCGCCGAGCGGCCGAACACCAGCATCTGGTTGTTCCACAGGCCCACCTGCGGCCCGTTCCGCCGCCTCTCCACGCTCCCGTCCGGCAGGGTGCGCTCGTTCTGGGGCTCGAAGAGCCTCGCGCTGTCCCCGTAGTCGTAGTTCGTCGAGCCCCGGCTGCTGAGCAGGTTCTTCAGGCGATCGTCCCCGAAGTTGCCCGAGAGGATGACCCCGTCATCCGTGAGCACCATCCGGTCCAGGTCCTGGAACGGGTCCACGCCCGTCTCCTTCTTGAACCGCTCCAGCTCCGCGCCCTCCCGGTTCATCAGGCACTCCAGCAGCATCTCCCCGATGGGCGAGTGACGGATGGCGTTGGCCTCGATGACCACCGCCGTCTTCCCCTTGCCCCGGGGCAGTGCCGCCAGCACCGGATCGCTCGGACGGATCGGCTGCTGCTGCGCCACCGTGCCCGCGTCCACCACCGGCGCCACGTACGTGCGCCGCTTCTCCATGCGCTCGCGCTCCGCTGGCCTCATCCGGTTCGGAAACGCCACCTTCGGCGGGGGAGGGGCCTCCTCCTCGCCCTGTCCCGACAGCATCAGCCACGCGGCCAGGCCGAACAGCACCACCGCGAACACCAGCCACAGTCCACGACGCCGCTGCCGCATCAGTAATCCCTCCCCTCGAACCACCAGAAGCCCAGGGCCAGCACGCCCAGCCCGAACACGAACACTCCCGCCAACAGCATCGTCAGCGACTGCACTCCCAGCGCCGTCGAGGCCGCCAGGTCCATTCCCGCCTTCGCCAGCGAGGACAGCCTCGGCAGCACCAGCGTCACTCCCTTGAAGAGCTCCCGGCTCATCCCTTCCTCGATGAAGGGCGCGATCTTCGTCCGGAAGCCCGCGATGATTCCCGCCACCAGCGTGATGCCTCCCAGCGCCGCGCACAGGGCCGCGCTGCGGATCAGCGTCGCCGTCGTCAGCATCACCGAGTACACCGCCGCGAAGCTCACGCACGCCAGCAGGGCTGAAATCACCGGCCCCATCGTCCAGTACCCCGTCTTCACTCCGAAGATGAGCACCAGCCCCACCGAGCCGTACAGCGAACCGAGCAGCGCCAGCGACATCACCCCCAGGAACGTGCCCGCCAGGATGTGCCAGCGGCGCAAGGGCAGGGCGAGCAGGTGCTCGATACGGCCCGGCGACAGCAGGCTCGTCGCGAAGTCCGAGCACGAGACGATGCCGAACAGGATGCCCCCGTAGAAGACGATGCCCGCCGCCGCCATGAACACCGGCTTGAGCGCCACATCCACCGCGCGGATGTTGATGTCCATCACCTCGCCGAACAGCCTCGAGGCCGCCAGCGCGCCGTCCACCACCTCGATCTTCAGGCTCAGCGACAGCGTCACCAGCACGCCCGTGACGCCCAGCAAGAAGGCCAGGATGAACTTGCGCGAGGACGCCTCACGCAACACGTACCCCGCGATTCCCAGCACGCCGTTCATGCCGCCACCCCCATGGTCGAGGCCAGCACGCTCTCCAGATCCTGCCCGTCCCGCTTGAGCTCCATCAGCAGCGCTCCCGCCGCCCGCGCCTTGTCCAGCGCTGCGTTCAGCCCCGCCACGTCCGCCGCCTCCACGTGGTACTGGCCCTCGGTGCCCGCCGCCGTGAAGCCCGCGGCGCCCAGCGCGCCCGCGTCCGCTCCCGGCGCGAAGCGCACCACCCACCGCGCCCCGCCCCGCGCCAGCTCCTCCAGCCGCCCCTCGCGCAGCACCTTGCCGTTCCCGAGGATCGCCACCCGATCACACAGCCGCTCGGTCTCCGCCAGCAGGTGCGAGTTGAGGAAGAGCGTCGTGCCGCGCTGCACCTCCTCCTGGAGGATCCGCCGCACTTCCACCCGGCCCATCGGATCGATTCCGTCCGTGGGCTCGTCGAGGATCAGCAGATCCGGGCTGCCCAGCATCGCCGCCGCCAGCCCCAGCCTCTGCCGCATGCCCTTCGAATATCCGCCGATGCGCCGGTCCAGCGCGTCCCCCAGTCCCACCCGCTCCAGCAGGCGCAGGTTCGCGGCCTTGTCCGGCTTCAGTCCCTTGAGGCCCGCCACCGTCCCCAGGAAGACCGGCGCCAGCCACGAGCCCGGCAGGTGCAGCCGCTCGGGCAGGTAGCCGATCCGGGCACGGATTTTTGGATCCTCGGGAGAGCCGCCGAGCACCCGCACCGTCCCCTCCGTGGGCTGCACGATTCCCAGGATGCTCTTGATGAACGTCGTCTTCCCCGCGCCGTTGGGGCCGATCAGCCCGAACGCGCTGCCCTCCGGCACGGAGAGGTCCACACCCCGTAGCGCCTCGTGTCCGGCGCGGAACGCTCGCCGGTAGGTCTTACGGAGTCCAATGACTTCGATGGCTGGCACGATGCGCACTCTACGACGGAGCCCGGCGCGCGATTGCCCTGCACGCCACACAAGCCAGCACCCGAGCCCGTGTCCTGGCCGCTCGCGAGCGCTTCTGCGCACCCGGGAAATGCGGTTCGCACCTTTTTTCCGGGTGCTTGGAGCTCCCAATTTTTCCGACCTTCGTGGTTTCGCGCCCTTGCGAGGCACACCTGCATGGCCCGCCGTATGCACAAGCCCTGGTGCACAGGAGGCAACACCCCATGTCCACGATCAAGATGATGGAGCAGGAGCTGTACGCGGCGCGCCGGGAGCTGGCGGAGGCGGAGCGCTGTCTGCGCGAGAACACCGAGGCGGCCCGCACCCGCTATGCCCGCGCCGTCCACGAGGCGGAGCTCGCCGAACGCATGGCCGCTCGCATGTCCAGGCAGCGCAGCTGGCTCGACGAGAGCTGGCGCCTGGCTGCTGTCTGAGCGGCCCTATCACGAGATTTCCTTTCCGGGGCCCGCCAACGGTTTATACCGTCGGCACATGGCTTATCCGATCCACCGACCCCGCCGCCTGCGACGCAGCGCGGTCCTCCGTGAGATGGTGCGCGAGACCACGCTCGCGCCCTCGGACTTCATCTATCCGCTGTTCGTCGTCGAGGGCCGCGACATCCGCCGCCCCATCAGCTCCATGCCCGGCATCTCCAACCTCTCGGTGGAGCATGCCGTCGCCGAGGCGAAGCAGGCCCATGCGCTCGGCGTGCCCGCGGTGCTCCTCTTCGGCATCCCGAATCACAAGGACGCCCAGGGCTCCCAGGCCTACGCGCGCGAGGGCATCGTCCAGCGCGCCATCCGGGAGATCAAGAACGCCCTCCCGGACATGCTCGTCATCGCCGACGTGTGCCTGTGCGAGTACACCGACCACGGCCACTGCGGCATCATCGAGGGCGGCCACGTCGCCAATGACGCCACGCTGCCGCTGCTCTCCCAGATGGCGGTGACGTGCGCCCAGGCCGGCGCGGACATCATCGCCCCCTCGGACATGATGGACGGGCGCGTGGCCTCCATCCGCTCGGCGCTGGACGAGGTGAAGCTCACCGAGGTCCCCATCCTCTCCTACGCCGTCAAGTACGCCTCGGCCTTCTACGGGCCCTTCCGCGAGGCCGCCCAGAGCACGCCCCAGTTCGGCGATCGCCGCACCCACCAGATGGACCCGGGCAACGTGCGCGAGGCCCTCAAGGAGACCGACCTCGACCTCGAGGAGGGCGCGGACATGATCATGGTCAAGCCCGCGCTGTCCTACCTGGACGTCATCCACCGGGTGCGCGAGCGCGTGGACGTGCCGGTGGTGGCCTACAACGTGTCCGCCGAGTACTCCATGGTGAAGGCCGCCGCCCAGAACGGGTGGATCGACGGAGATCGGCTGATGTTGGAGATTCTCACCTCCATCAAGCGCGCCGGTTCGGATCTCATCATTACCTATCACGCGCTGGAAGCCGCGAAGCTGCTCGGTTGACGGTCGGGCACGACGTCTCTACAGAATCGGCACATGGCCACTCGCAAGAAGAAACGGCCCCCAACTCGCAAGGCGGCACCCCCGGCGGCCCGGCGCACCCCACGCGCTGGCAAGCGCCCGGGTGCCGCCCGCACCGCCATCCCCGCCGCCGCCGTACGGCCCGCGGGGCCCCTGCAATACAAGGTCGTCGAGCTGTCCACCGTGGACGAGGGGACGCTCGAGCGCACCGTGAATGAATGGAGCCTCCGGGGTTGGACCCTGGATGGGGTGCAGTTCGCCATGCGCGAGTCCTCCAAGCGTCCCGCCATGGCCTTCGTCTTCTTCACCCGCGAGGGAGATCCCGCCGCCCAGGACGTGGAGGGCGCGCGAGGCCGGTTGCGGCAGATGTCCGAGACGGGCTCGCCCACGGCCCAGCTGGTGGCCTCGCCGGACTTCACCGGCAACGCCGCCGCCTCGTCCTCTTCGTACCAGCGGCCTCCCGGCATGGTGAGCGCCCATGAGCGGCTCGCGCAGCTCGCGGGCCTGGACGAGCCCGAGCGCCCCGAGCGGGGCCTCATTCTGGAGCCCGAAGAGTGAACCCCTCCCATCAGGTCTTCTCCAACCCCCGCCGGCCCGGCCTGCGCGTGGTCCACGGCGGGGATGAGCAGCCCGTTTCGCCCTATCCCAAGGCCTCGCTGTGGATGCGGCTGGGCGCGCGCATCGTGGACGTGGCGGTGGCCTGGGGCCTGTGCGTGGTGTGCGGCGCCGCCGGCGAGGTGGTGGCGCTGCTCTTCCTGCTGCTGGCCGATGGCATGCTCCAGGGCCAGAGCGTGGGCAAGCGCATCTTCGGCGTGAAGGTGATGCACCTGCCCACGCAGTCCGCCGCCCGCCACCGCGACAGCACCCTGCGCAACGCGCCCCTGGCCCTCATCGTCCTGCTGGGGATGATGCCTCCGCCCCTCGGGCTGGTGGCGGGCCTCGCTGGCCTCGTGGTGATTGGCGGCGTGGAGGCCTTGCGCGTGGTGAGGGATCCGCTCGGCTGGCGGCTGGGGGACACGTGGGCCCAGACGCAGGTGGTGGACGGGAAGGTCGTCGCCGGAGCAACGGTTGCAGCACGCACACCTGTGACGCCCGCTCGCGTCCCAGGCAGATTCTTGTCCGCGGCCCGGCTTCGCCGGATCCGCCATTTCAAGAAGTCCAGAAGGGGAAAGCCTTGCGCATCGCGCTGACGTACAACCTCCGGTTGTCCGACTCGGAAGACGAGGCGGAGTTCGACACTCAAGAGACGGTGAACACGCTGGCCTCGGCCATCGAGCGGCTCGGCCACCGGCTCGAGCGTTTCGAGGTGAGCGGCCCGGCTTCCCGCACCGTCGCGCGGCTCGAGGCCTACAGCCCGGACCTCATCTTCAACATCGCCGAGGGCCGCCGCGGCCGCTTCCGCGAGGCCTTCTTCCCGGCGCTCTTCGAGGAGCTGGGCTTCGCGTACACCGGCTCGGACGCGTACGCGCTGGCGGTGACGCTGGACAAGCAGCTCACCAAGCTGGTGCTCTCCAAGCACGGCATCCGCACCCCGGGCTGGCAGTTCGTCGAGAAGCTCAACGAGCTCAAGGCCGAGGACCTGCGCTTCCCCGTCATCATCAAGCCCAACTTCGAGGGCTCCTCCAAGGGCATCACCCAGGACTCGGTGGCCGAGACGTTGGAGCAGGCCCGCGAGAAGGTGTCCCAGGCCCTGGCGCGCTACCCGGCCGGGGTGCTCGTCGAGGAGTTCATCAGTGGCACGGACATCACCGTCCCGTACCTGGCGGCGGTGCAGAACGACCATGACGGCGTGCTCAGCCCGACGGAGTACGACATCGATCCGGCCGCCATCGCCGGCCGCAAGTACGCCATCTACGACTACGAGCTGAAGACGAAGAAGGAGAACGCCGTCAAGGTGCGCGCCCCGGCCAAGATTCCTCCGAAGGTGGCCGAGGAGATGCGCACCATGTCGACGAAGATCTTCCAGGCGCTCGACTGCCGGGACCTGGGACGGATCGACTTCCGGCTCAGCGACGCGGGCGTGCCGTACTTCCTGGAGATCAACGCGCTGCCCAGCCTGGAGCCGGGCGCCGGCATCTACGCCGCGGCGGCCCTGGAGGGCGTGCACCTGGACGGGGTGGTCAACGCCATCATCCAGAGCGCGGCGCGGCGCTACAAGATCAAGGACGGCAAGCGCCAGGGCAAGCCGGCACGCAAGACGGGCCCGCTGCGCGTGGGCTTCACCTACAACGTCAAGCGCGTGAAGCCGGCGTTGGACGGCCAGGCGGTGGAGGACAGCGAGGCCGAGTACGACTCGCCCACCACGCTGCAGGCCATCCGCGAGGCCATCGCCTCGTGGGGTCACGAGGTGGTGGACCTGGAGGCCACCGCGGAGCTGCCCAGTGTGCTGGCCAGCACGCCGCTGGACATCGTCTTCAACATCGCCGAGGGCTTCAAGGGCCGCAACCGCGAGAGCCAGGTGCCGGCCATGCTGGAGCTGCTGGACATCCCGTACACGGGCTCGGATCCGGCCACGCTCTCCATCGCGCTGGACAAGGCGCTGGCGAAGAAGATCGTCCGCCAGGCGGGCATCCACACGCCCAACTTCCAGCTCATGCACACGGGCAAGGAGCGGCTCAACAAGGACTTCACCAACTTCCCGCTGATGGTGAAGCCGGTGGCCGAGGGCTCCTCCAAGGGCGTGGTGAGCAAGAGCGTCTGCCACAACGAGGCGGAGCTGCGCGAGGTGGTGAAGGAGATCGTCACCAAGTACCAGCAGCCGGCGCTCATCGAGGAGTACATCGGCGGGCGTGAGTTCACGGTGGGCCTGCTGGGCGAGCGCCGGCCGCGCGTGCTGCCGCCCATGGAGATCGTCTTCCTGGACAAGGCGGACAAGACGCCCATCTACAGCTTCGAGCACAAGCTGGATTGGACGGATCGCATCCGCTACGACGCGCCGGCGAAGCTGGAGCCCGCGCTGCTGGAGAAGCTGAGGGCGGCGGCGCGTGGCTCGTTCATGGCGCTGGGATGCCGCGACGTGGCGCGCATCGACTTCCGCATGGACGACAAGGGCCGCATCTACTTCATCGAGTGCAACCCGCTGCCGGGTCTGACTCCGGGGTGGAGCGACCTGGTGCTCATCGCGCAGGGCGCCGGCATGGACTACCGGGGCCTCATTGGCGAGATCATGGCCCCGGCCATCCGCCGCTACAAGGAGCGCGAGGCCCGCCGCGCCGCCGACGAGAGCGCGCTGATGAAGCTGGCCATGGAGAAGGCCGCCCTCGAGAAGGCCGCCATGGCCGATGAGAAGACCGGGACTGTCTCCGTGACGGGCTCGGGCTCCGGGTCGTCCTCGTCCGGTGGCGAGGGGCCGGTCCGCATGGACATGAAGGCCCACTGAGACAGGGCTGAGACTTGGAGCCAGGGGCTCGGCATCCCGGGGGAGACCTCGGGGGCCGGGCCCTTCGTTCAGGAGCGGTGCCGCTCGGCCACGCGGTAGAGCCGGGTGAGGGAGTAGTCCAGCAGGGATTGGCGCGAGCCCATGTAGTGGCGTGCGCGGACGAAGGGGAGCCAGACGCGGTTGCCCACGAGCACCTGGGCTTCCTCGAGGTTCTTGCGTGGGATCCACCGGCCGCCGAGGTGGCGCACCAGCACTTCGCCCAGATAGGCGCCGATGGCGGGCACCGCGCGCTGGTCGATGGCTTCGCGCAGGCGGCGGGTGGGGAACTCCTCGTGCCAGAAGTAGAAGTCAGCGTCGGTGAGGGACTCGGGCGAGGCGTCGAAGACGGAGGGCACCTCGGTGTGCAGCAGGGCCACGAGGTGCTCGGCGAGGAGGCTGTAGTGCTCCAGGGCGCGCTCGATGTCGTCCACGTCCGGAGGCAGGGCGGAGCCGGCGGGGCGCCACTCCTCGGGCTCGGGCGGCTGCCACGCGTTGAGCTCGGCGATTTTTCGCTGACGCTCATGACTGGCGGTCCGGTCCACCACGCGTGAGAGGAGCGGAGCCATGTCCGGGTGGAAGCGGGGCTCCACGGGGGCAAGCACGGCGCTGCGCTCGCGCAGCATGCGCAACACGGTGGAGAAATCCAGGTCCGGCCGGAGGTGGGCGTGGGCACGGGCCTGGGCCAGACGTGCCTCATCGCTGGCGAAGTCCGCGGCGGTGGGCCATGTCACCAGGAGGACGCAGCCGTTGGGCAATTCCTCCACCCGCCAGGCTGGTGTGGACAGCATGCGCTCGCGGCCGACGCTTTCCACCAGCTTCGGACCGAAGACGTTGAGCCAGAAGAGTTCGTAGACTTTGTTGAAACCGTCCCTTCGCCGGGTTTCTTTGTCACGGCCGAAGTTGGGGAAGTCCGTCAACACCGCATCATCACTGCTGTGCGCCACGGCATGGGAGACCGGGTATCGCGAAGCCCAGGTGCGCACCATCTCCACGAGGTGGCGACAGCGTTCCGTCTCCGCGAAGAAGGAGAGCGGTTTCACCTTGAGGATGATGTCCAGTTCGGGAGGCTGGGGCGGCAGCCAGAGCCAGAGCCGGCTGTCGATTGCGGGCCACTTCGTCCGGTAGAGCCCAAAGGCAGTACTGTCCCCATCGCGTCGTTCATCCAGAGCCTTCCAGATGGCGGTGCGTGCATACTTGCGTTGACGCTTGCCGTTGACGACATCGGGCATCCACCCGTCAGCGTGTTGCTCGAGCGCGAGGAACAAGGGCTCCAACTCGATGTCCAGTACTGCCTGAGAATCAAAGGCACCCTGGAAAGAAAGCCAGAGGTAGTCCTCGTTCTTCGAATCGTGGAACTCCAGCACCTTCATTGGAATGAAACCTCCACTCCCCTGACCTTGAACTCTGTATTGTCTACGGCTCTTCCCAAGTTCACGTCCTTCGCGGGCTCGAGTTTGCCCCCTTCATAGATGAGGCGGACCCGCTGAACGCGCACTTCGCTGCCGCCGAGTAGAAGAGGTTGGAGGGCGCTCCGGCGGATGTCCAGGGTCCCTCCGTATTTCCCGAGAGCCTCCTTGGCGTCCACAACCATCTGTGCTTCCAGTGCATCTTCACGCAGCCCCGAGAGGTCGCGGCTCTTGAAGCTGAACGTCTCGATGCGAGGTGGCCCGTTGGAGGGCCCACT
This sequence comes from Archangium sp. Cb G35, assembly GCF_001896145.1. Classification (NCBI taxonomy): domain Bacteria; kingdom Pseudomonadati; phylum Myxococcota; class Myxococcia; order Myxococcales; family Archangiaceae; genus Archangium; species Archangium sp. Cb G35. The sequence goes on along the minus strand of NZ_MPOI01000007.1, from coordinate 182,068 downwards.
CTCCTCGATGACGAGCACATCCGCATAGCGCAGGCCGGTCTCCGGTTTCTGCACGCCCACGGACCTCAGGACGCGAGGTTGGATGAACGCCCCGAGGAAGCGGCGCTGTGTCCGGGGCAAGGCGGCATCTGCTTCCAGCAATGCCACCATGAGGCGCTCGAAGTCCAACCCTCGGGTGAACCATCCCCGCAACTGCTCGTAGGGGGCCCAGTGCAGAGGCCCCTGTGTGGCCTTGCCCTGTTTGAGCTCTCCCAGGCGCTTCTCGTAGTAGGCAACGTACTCTCCCCAATGTGGATTGCCCTCGGCTCCGGGTGGCGGAGCATCGGACGAGGGGCGTTGCTTCTCCAGCACCGCCACGTTCCGGGGTAGACGCGAGCCCGGGGCCTCCAACTCCGCCAGCGCCAGCCGGGTCTCCACCACCTCCCGGGTGAGGCCCGCTGCCTCGTCCACCAGCGCGGCCAGTCCGCCGAGGCGTTCCGTGGCACCAGTCTCGTGGGTGGCGCGTGCGGCCTCGTCCGCGGCCGTGGCCACCTGCCCGGGGTCCTTCCGCGCTCCGCTCTTGCCTGTCGGCGCACCCGTGGCTCCAGCTTTCGCCCTGGACATGAACGCCTGCGCCCGGGCCACATCTCCCCGGGCTTCGTGCAGCGCCAGCGCGGCATCCACTCCCCCCGCGGCCACGAACTCGCCCACTTCCCGGCGCGCGCGGATGTTCCGAGCCAGCTCCCGCAGGCCCTCCGTGCCCAGCTTCGCCTCCACCTGCCGCGCCAGTTCCCGTAGCGCCTTCCACCGGGCCTCCATGGCCTGGAGTCCGCTGAGCGCGGGCGTGCCGGCACCCGTTGCGTTCCGGGTTTCGGACAAGGCACGCAGGCCCTTTCCTCCGGCATACAGCGCCCCCAGCAGCAGCGCGGGTGCCAGCTCGCGCGTGGCCTGCTCGTAGTGTCCCTGGGCGAGCGAGTGCGCTCCCTGTCCCGTATTGACCGCCAGGTAGTAGAAGCCCAGCGGCACCCCGAAGGTCAGGGAGTCGAAAGTGCCCAGCGTCACGCTGCCCGCCGAGAAGTGCCGTAGCGCCAGCGCTCGCTCCACCTCGCGAGCGGCCTGCTGGTAGGGCGATGGCAGTTGCGCCCACCGACCGGTCATCTCCATGTAGCGTGAGCCCTCCACCATCGGGCTGGTGGCGAGCGCGTCGCGGGCGGCGCGGCCCAGGCCCCGCAGCACATCGCCGGACTGCTCGGCCCGCTCCGGGTAGCGGGAGAGGGGTAGTCCCCGTGCCTCCAACTCCTCGCGCACGGCGGGCATGAGCGCCAGCGTCTGCCCCAACAGCTTGTCCCGGGCCAGCAGCCGTAGCACCGCGTCCACTTCGTCATCGTGGGCCGAGTGCAGCACGAAGAGGGCGAACACCTCGGCGTGGAAGGGGCCGTAGCGCTCGGTGGCGCTCACGAGGAAGGCGGCGCGCTTACGCTGCAACACAGGGGCGGTGTCCTCTCGCACCGGCCCCAGGGCTCCCAGCCGCACCGCACTCCACTCGTCCAGGGCCTCTACCAACCGGCGCATGTCCACGCGCTGCTGGAGTGCGACGAATTCGGCGGGCGAGGCGCAGGTGAGGAAGGGCGCCAGCAGCTCGTTTTCATCTCCGGAGGAGAAATCGGGCCAACCCGGGGGAACGGCCTGTCCACCGCAGGTGGCGGGGCCTTGGGAAGTTATCCTGGTGTCCGAGCCGAGGTTCCAAGCGGTGTAGTGCTGATGCAACCGTCGCAGCCCACCTGCTCCACGGGAGGAGAGCAAGGAGGGCAATGGGGGTGAGCCCAGGAGGGCACGCGGGCCCTGTGTGCCGCTCGTGCCCGGTAGCGGTGTCAGCGAGACGCAGCCAGTCGTGTGAAGGGCGGCTCCCAGCAGCAGGAGCGCCCACCTGGGCGCCAGGCGGTCAATGCGCATGCTCCACCTTCAGTCCCAACCCCCACTTCGAAGGGGGGGAGGGCGCCTCAGTCGTTGGTGAAGATGGGAAATCGGCAGAGCGTCTCGAAGCCGAAGCGTTCCAGCAGGGGCCCGGAGGTGCTCGCGCGGGAGTGGACGGTGGCGACGGGAATGCCCCGTCTGGCGGCGTAGCCCAGCCGCGCGGTGACGAGGGCCCGGTACAGTCCTCGCCCACGGAAGGCTGGGAGCACGACTCCCCCGAGCAGGTACACGGAGCGCTCGAAGGTGACGAGCCCCGACGTGCCCGCGGGCATCCCCCGATACCGTGCCAGGAAGAGTTCGTGGCGCCGGCCGGGGTGGTTCAGGATCAGCCGGTTGAACGCGGTGATCGGCCCCGGGTCCATCTCCCAGCCCTCGGCCATGGTCCGCGAGTACTCCTCCACCGTGTGCTCGTCCACCTGCTCCACGGTGATGTCCCCATCGGGAATGGCCGGTACCGAGGTCCCGCGAATCATCCCCAGCGTCTCGTTCCGGCGCAGGCCCCGGCGTTCGAGCCGCTCGGCCAGATCCGCGGGCCGGCAATCGGGCCCCACCGTCCAACGGAAGCGCAGCCCCAGCCGGCGGTATTGCTCCAGCGTTTCGTCGATGACGGCATCGGCCTCCTTCTCGTCCAGGGCCGAGTACGCCACCTCGTTGAGGCCTCCCTGGCGCAGCGAGGGCGTGATGAGCTGCAGCCAGCCCGGACGCTCGATGACCTGTGTGTCCGGCAGCGGGATGAAGGCTCTTCGGGGCGTTTCCAGCACCTCACGGAGGCGCTCGGCCCTGGTCTCGAGATCACCGGTCGGCATGGGCCGACGCTAACATGGCCCCCTCAGAGCATGACGGTGTTGGCTTCCACCCCGAGCAGGACGCTGCCAATGAGCTCCAGCGTGGACGGGGCCACCATGGCGTGCTGCGTGGCCACGTGGATGTCGCGCAGGCAGCGCTGCAACGGGCTGGCGCGGTAGACGGCCGTGCCTCCCGCCGCGTCGTACATCCGGTCCACCACGCGCGCGGCGCTCCGCATGGCGTGCGTATAGGACAGCCGCAGCTCCGCCCGGTGCTTCACCGTCACCTCACCGCGCGTGGCGGCCTCGAAGGTGGTGTTCACCGTCTCGAGCAGGAAGGCGCGCGCGGCACGCAGGGTGGCCTCGGCCTCGGCCACCGCCTCCTGCACCGCGGCCCTCTTGGCCAGCAACTGGCCACCGTGTGCCATGAGCTTCTTCTGGTGCGCCAGGGCCGTCAGCTCGTCGATGGCCCGGCGGGCGATTCCGAGCGCGACGGCCGGGATGCCCACCGCCAGCAGTCCGAAGGCGGGGAACGCGTAGAGGGGCCGGGCGATGCTCGGGCGCTCCGTGATGAGCGACATGCTTCGATCGGCGGGAACGAAGACATCCCGCACCTCCATGTCGCCGCTGCCCGTGCCGCACAGCCCCGAGGCGTGCCAGGTGTCGTGCAGCGTCACGTCCGAGCTGGGGAAGAGGAACAGGCGCACCTCGGGCACCGGCCCACGCATCTGGGGGGCACCGTCCTTCGTCACCACCGCGCCTCCCACCAGCCAGTGACAATTCTGGCTTCCACTGGCCCACGCCCAACGCCCGGTGACCCGGTAGCCGCCCTCGACGAGCTCGGCGCGGCCCATGGGGGCGGCCACTCCGCCGGTGATGACGTCCGGCGCATAGATGGCGCGGGCCTGCTGCTCGGGCAGCCACGCCGAGCACATGGCGGTGAGCGCGCCGATCATGACGCACCAGCCCGTCGAGCCGTCCGCCCGCGAGAGTGTCTCGACGGCCTCGACGACGGCGGCGGGGTGCAGTTCGAGGCCACCGTAGGCCTCGGGCACCACCATGCGGAAGAGCCCGGCCTGGGCCAGTTCCCGGGCGAGATCGGCCGGCAGCCGGCGGGCTGTTTCGATCTCCTCGGAGCGGGCGGCGATCCTGGGCGTGAGTTGGCGGACGGTGGCGAGCACGGCGGCGGAATTCGTCATGCCGGGAGCGTACGAGGAGCCCGGCCCCGCTTGCCAGTGATGCCCCCGTGCACCGCCTCCCTCCGGGCGCGCTCTTGTCGAACTTGTCCGACAGTTGGACAGGTTTCAAAGGACCGGGCCCGGAGGGTCCTCCTGCTCCCGGGATTCGCTTGTTATGTCTCCCCGAGGAGGAACGGGGCATGCGCATCTTCGTCGCGGGAGCCACCGGCGCCATGGGGATTCCGCTGGTGAAGCACCTGGTGGCGGCGGGCCATCAGGTGACGGGATTGACCCGGAGCGAGGCGAAGCGGCCTCTCCTGGAAGGACTGGGCGCCACGGCGGCGGTGGCCGATGTCTTCGATCGCGAGCGGCTCGGCACGGTGCTCCGCGAGGCCCGGCCCGACGCCGTCGTGCACCTGCTGACGGCCCTGCCCAAACAGGGTCCCAGGCGTCCAGCGGATCTCGTGGCCACCAATCGTCTGCGCACCGAGGGCACGAAGAACCTCGTCGAGGCGGCCATCTCGGCCGGGGCGCGGCGGCTCGTGGCCGAGTCCATCGTGCTCGTCTACGGCTATGGGGACCACGGCTTCGCGCCGCTGACCGAGGCACACCCGGTGGCCAGCTCCTCCCCCAGTCCCTGGCTCAAACCCACCATCGATGCCAGCCTGGTGCTCGAGGACACGGTGCTGTCAGCCGCGAGGGCAGGGCGGATCGAGGGCGTGGTCCTGCGCTTCGGCTTCATCTACGGCGCGGGTTCCGGTTCCACCGACGCGATGATCGGCATGGTGAGGAAGCGCTGGATGCCCCTGGTGGGTGATGGGAGTGGCGTCTGGTCGTGGATTCACGTCGATGACGCCGCCAGGGCGACACTGGCGGCCATCGAGCGGGGCAGAGCCGGCGAGGTGTACAACATCGTCGACGACGAGCCGGTGGCGTGGCGTGACTACCTCTCGCACTGTGCCCGGGTGCTCGGCGCGCCGGGTCCCTTCCGGGTGCCTGTCTGGCTCGTGCGGCTGGTGAGCCCCTACGCCTTCATCGTCCTCACGAGCCGGTTTCCCGTCGCCAACGACAAGGCCCGGCGCGAGCTCGACTGGCGGCCCATGTATCCGACGTATCGCGAAGGACTCGCCACCCTGGCTTCCTGATGGCCCCTACGCCGCTGGCACCCAGGTGCCGTGGAAGGTGAACGGGAAGCCATGGTCCAGCCAGGCGCGAGCCACCGGGCCCGCCTCCGGCGTCTTCGCGTCCAGCACCGCCACGTAGGTCTTGTCGCTCGCCGCGTCGTACGTCTGCGCCAGCAGCCAGCCATCGTCCTCGGCCGAGCCGCCCGGGCGCGGGATGAACATGGGCTCGGAGGCGTAGTGCTCGCGTCCCAGCGTCACCACCGTCTCCCGGCCCGTCTCCATGTCCACCTTCACGACCGTGTCCTGCGGCCCCCGCCACACCTCCTGCCCCGAGTGCGCCGCGAGGTACACGTAACGGTGGCGCGTCCCCGCGAGCAGCGGCGTGGCCCCGGGGAACTCGCAGCGCCGATCCGATACCTGCTCGGTGCGCAGCGTGCCCGCCTTCGGATCGATCGTCGTCCGGTGCAGCCGGCCCTGCGCGTCCGTGGAGGCCCACCCGTTGAGCTGCTCGGCCAGCCACTGGTTGCTGCCGAAGTCCGGGTAGCGCACCGAGTCCACCACGATGCGTCCTTCCTGCTCGAACGCATTGCCGAAGTGCCACGTGTGGAAGGGCTCCGCCTGGAAGCGCATCACCTTCGAGGGCTCGTCGATGGGGATGACGAGCACCTCCGTTCCCAGCTCCGGCCGCCACTCGAAGTTGTCCGAGATGCTGCCCAGGCCCAGCATCACCCGGAAGATGCCGATGCGGACCGGGGCCACGAAGAAGACCAGGTGCCGCTCGGTGGCGATGAAGTCGTGGATCATCACCAGCCCGGGCAGGGGCACGCTGCCCATCCGGCGGATGGCTCCCGCGTCGGGTACCTCATACAAGTCCAACTGGGGAACCCGCCCGTAGCGCACACCGAAGTTGTACGCCGCCCGCCGCGAGCCCACGCGATGCGGGTGCGCGGAGAAGGCCGGGCCCACCGCGCCCTCGAGCGTCGTCTCCCCGAGCGTGCGCAGATCCTCCAGGGACAGCTCCGTGGGCACGGTGGACTCCACCAGCGCGAACAGCCGCCCATTCCACGTCATCGCCGAGGTGTTGGCCGCGTTCTTCGGCTCGCCGAACATCCGGCGCCACAGCGAGGGCGCCGCCGTCCCATAGTTGCTGTAGAGGATTCTGCCCGCCTCGCGCTCGGCCCGGATGCTCGGGGTGTCGATCGCCCGGGCCGCTCCCCAGGCACCGCCCTCCCCGAAGCGCACCGCCAGCGCGCCTCCATCTCCGTCGAACCAGTGGCCATAGCGTTGTCCGCCCACGCCGAAGGTCACTGGACCCACTCGCACCAGCGTGCCCTTCAGCTCCTCGGGAAGCCGGCCCTCGAGCCGCATCGGCTGGAAGCCATGGCCCCCCGTGAAGTCGCGGTAGGCGTTGAGCCAGGACGGCTTGCCAGGAGAGGGCAGGGGGGCGGTGGCGGCACTCGGCGTCATGGAGCGATCATGGCCTTCCACCCGGGAGCACGACAAGGGAGCGAGGGCCCGCCTTCTCGTTCGTGGAGCGAACGGCACCCGGCCCTCCAGGGCATCACGTCCTTCCCCGCTCGTCTCCACCCTTGAAGTGCAAAACGCGCGGATGTCTTCAAGGGAGGCGCGCATGGTTCGCGGATTCGCCATTACCACGTCCACTTCCTCGATCCGGTTGGATGGTATGGGCCGGGGAGAGCTCACCTTCACGGTCTCCAATGCGCTGGGGCGTCCGGTGCGGGGCCGTGCCGTCGTCGAGCCCGAGGGCACGGCCTCGCGGGACTGGTTGGCGCTCGACGGGGAGGCCGAACGCGATTTCCCTCCCGATGGCACCCACCAGTACACCGTGAGGGTGAACGTTCCTCCTGGCACGCCCCAGGGGCAGCACGCGTTCCATCTCTCCATGGTGAACGTGGCCAATCCCGACGAGGAGTTTACCGTCGGGCCCTCCGCGAGCTTCCAGGTCCCGCTTCCCCAGGCTCCCGCGCCGAAGAAGAAGCTCCCCCTGGCGTGGATCGCGCTAGCCGCCGGCATCCTCGTCATCGCCCTGGGCACCTTCCTCGCGCTGCGTGGCGGTGGTGACGAAGACAAGGGCGTCGGCGGCGCGGGTGAGGCAGGGCAGGCCCCGGAGAAGAAGGCGTTCCTGAGCCTCGATGGCAAGCAGTCCTACGTCGAGCTGGGCAACCCGCGGGAGCTCATCTTCTTCGGCCCCATCACCATCGAGGCGTGGATCCGTCCGCGGTCCCTCAATGGCATCCGCAACATCGTGGTCCACGGCCACACCAACTCGCCGCAAGCCGAGGTCTATCTCCGCATCATCAACGGGAAGTACCAGGTCGGCTCCTTCAACGGGCAGGACTTCTCCACGAGCGCCGATGTTCCCCCCACGGATGTGGGCCGGTGGGTCTATCTGGCCGGCGTCTACGACGGCGCGCGCTGGGTCCTCTACCGGGATGGAGAGCTGGTGGCGTCCTCGCCCCAGACGCTCGGCGCCTTCTTCGTGGATGGGCCCTGGGGCATTGGCGCCCGGGGCGGCGGGCGCGAGCGCTTCTTCCAGGGCGACATCCGCGACGTGCGCATCTGGAACCTGCCCCGGGGCCAGCAGGAGGTCCGCGCGGACAAGGACCGGACCTTCAAGGGCGACGAGCAGGGCCTCGTCGGCTACTGGCCCTTGAACGAGGGTCAGGACGTCGTGGCCCGGGATCTCTCCCCCAGCAAGAACGATGGCCTCATCCGTGACGCCACCTGGGGCTCGGAGTGAGAAGTTTCCACCGTTCACATTAGGAGTGAACGGTGGTTACATTCGAGGCATGGCCACCCGTGGCACCCGGAAGAAGACGGCGGAGAAGCCCCACTACCACCATGGAGATCTGCGCCGGGCGCTGCTGGACGCGTCGCTGGCGCTCATTTCCGAGGAGGGCTTCGGGGCGCTGTCGCTCCGGGAGGTGGCCCGGCGGGCGGGGGTGACGCACGCGGCGCCCTACCGTCACTTCGAGGACAAGGAAGCGCTGCTGGTGGCCGTGGCCGAGGAGGGTTTCCGCGTCATGACGTCCCGGATGAGGGAGCGCATGGCCCGGGAGACGTCGCCCGATGGCCGTCTGGTGGCGTGCGGCGTGGCCTACGTGCTCTTCGCCATGGAGCACCCCGCGCACTTCCGGGTGATGTTCGGGCCGCACTTCACCCAGCCGCCCAAGCTGGGACCGCCCGGCGGGGACACGGATGCATTCGGGCTGCTGGTGGACTCCATCACCCAGGGCCAGCGGTCCGGCGTGTTCCACGAGGGCGAGCCGCTGATGCTCGCGCTGACGTGCTGGTCGCTGGTGCACGGACTGAGCTCGCTGATGGTGGACCGGAAGCTGGAGTTCTCGGGGGTCACCACCGCCGCACACGCCGAGGCGCTGGCCCTGGAACAGACGCGTCTGTTGCTACGAGGGCTGATGCGCGCGACGAGCAATTGACCGGGAGAGTGTCTCGGCTAGGTTGGCGCCCCATGGCCAACCCACTCCAGAGCGAGCCCACCGAGAAGCGCGTCCGAGCCCGGGAGCTGGGCCTCCCGCTAGGCCGGTTCAAGACGGGCCGGCACAACGCCATCACCGACGTGGAGGGCGTGCTCGTCGGGCACAGCACCATCATCCGGGGCGAGGGTCCGCTGCGGCCGGGCCATGGCCCCGTGCGCACGGGCGTCACCGCCATCCTCCCCAACCGCGGCAACATCTTCATGGAGCGGATGAACGGGGGCGGCTTCGTGCTCAACGGCGCCGGCGAGGTGGCCGGCATGACGCAGCTCATGGAGTGGGGCCTGGTGGAGACGCCCATGCTCCTCACCAACACCATGTCCGTGGGCGCCGCGTCCGACGCCCTGGCCCGCCACATGGTGGAGAAGTACCCGGGCATCGGTGACGAGCACGACGTCATCATCCCCATCGTCGGCGAGTGCGACGACAGCTACCTCAACGACATCTCCGGCCGGCACGTCCGGGCCGAGCACGTCTTCGAGGCCATCCGCAACGCCTCGGACGGCCCCGTGCCCGAGGGCAACGTGGGCGGCGGCACCGGCATGGTGACGTGCGACTTCAAGGGCGGCATCGGCACCGCCTCGCGCAAGCTCCCCGAGGCCCTCGGTGGCTACACCCTGGGCGTCCTCGTCATGTCCAACTTCGGCAAGATGCACAACCTGCGCGTGGGCGGCCTGCCCGTGGGCGAGGTGCTCGCCGAGAAGTTCAAGGACACGCCCCGGCGCGGGCAGACGTATGGCTCCATCATCGCCGTGGTGGCCACGGACGCCCCGTTGCTCAGTCATCAGATCAACCGCCTGTGCAAGCGCGTGTCGCTGGGCATCGGCCGGGTGGGCAGCTACGCGGCGCACGGCTCGGGGGAGATCGTCGTCGGCTTCTCCACCGCCAACATCATCCCGCGGCGCACCCAGAAGATGGTCTACAAGCTGAAGATCCTCCTGGATCAGCGCCTGGACCCCCTCTACGAGGCGGTGATGGAGGCCACCGAGGAGGCCATCCTCAACTCCATGTGCATGGCCACCTCCATGAAGGGGGTGAACGACAACTACTGCCCGGCGCTGCCGCTGGACGAGGTGCGGCGCTTCGTCCAGGCCTGCCGGCCCATCTTCGCCTCGGTGAAGAAGCGGCCCCAGCAGACGAGCGCCCCCGTGGGCCGGGACAAGCCGGCGGACGTGGATAAGGAGGGCGAGGTGACGGCCGGAGCGGTGCTCCCCACCGAGGTCCGGGGCGCCGAGGGCATCCCGTATCCCACCCGTCCGGCACCGGACGATATCGAGGACTCCTCATCCGGTGGATCTTCTGGTAGTTAGGCGCCCCTCGTTTGTCCTACCTCTCTCAGGAGACGCCTACATGGCCCGCAGCAAGAGCAAGCACCGCCGCGTTCAGAACAAGATCAAGCAGAAGTGGAAGCGTCAGTTCAAGCGCAAGGCGGCCAAGGCGGCCGAGGGCGAGAAGAAGTAATCTCGCTCGGTTGCCTCGGACCCGCTCCACGCGAGCACGCTCGCCTGCCTACTGGTGGGCCGCCGTGAAGGAGCGGGTCACCGAGCATCGCCGGGTGTTGCCGGCCGTGGTGCTCGAGTAGTTCCCCTGCCAGTCCCCCACCAGCCTGGGTACGCCGCCGTCCCCGATCGCGGGGATGTAGCGCCCCGAGAGCAGCGCCGAGTCGGGCCCCCGGGTCCCTCCGTCCATCTCCTGCCCCAGGTTGTTGCCCACCAGGTTGAAGTCGTACGTCGCGTAGAGCGTGCCGCGCAGCGTCATGCGATCCAGCGTCGCGGTGACGTCGCTGCCCTGCCGGCTGACGTCGATGGGACCCACGGGCAGATCCACCTGTACGCCATCGCAGGCGGAGGGGAGCGTCCCCGGGTCCAGGGCCAGGCCGTAGCGGCCCTCGATGGGTGGGCAATCGATGCAGCCCTGGGAAGGGCCCCCACACCCGGAGGCGACGAGCAGCACTCCGGAGAACGTGAGGGCGAAGGTAGGGAAGCGGAAGCGTCCAGAAGTCATGGATCATCTACCTCGGTCTGGAGCCCAGGCTTCCCGCTGGGAAGCGACGTTCCTACGTTCTGTCGCGTCCTGGGCGGGATGGCGTGGGGTGTGTCGTGGGGGTGGAGGGGTGGGCGTGACTGGGCTCGACACGAAGCGGTGGTCCAATCTTATCTTCGCCGGGCTCTTCGCCCTGGCGCTGATTCTCTTCTCGAGAATCCTGCTTCCTTTCCTGATGCCGGTGCTGTTGGGGGGCTTCCTGGTGGTGCTGTTCCGGCCACTGCAGGATGTCCTGTTCCGTACCCGGCTGAGAGCGTACCCCTCGCTGTGCGCCGGCCTGTCCACGGTGGCCGTCTTCCTGCTCATCCTGGTGCCGCTGGCGGTGGTGGGCTGGCTGGTGGCGCGCGAGGTGCTCGGGATGATGGAGCACGCGCAGGTGCTCCTGGACCGGATGGAGCAGGGCCAGCTCGCCGCGAGCCTGCCGAGGGGGCTGCGGCGCTACGTGCCGGCGAACCTGCACGGCTCGCAGACGGAGCAGGTGCTGATGGGGGCGATCACCAGCGGGGCCTCGGTGCTCAAGGACGTGCTGGGGGCCGGCACGGCGCTGATCATCGATTTGTTCCTGATGGCGGTGGCCATGTACTACTTCTTCCTGGATGGCCGCCGCCTGTGGGCCGAGTCCACGCAGCTGGTGCCGCTGGACAAGCGCTACATCCAGGCGTTCGCGCAGGAGTTCACCGACGTGGCGCACGCCATCGTCTACGGCAACACCATCACCGCCTTCGTGCAGGGGGCCATGGGGATGGTGGGGCTGCTGCTGGTGAAGGTGCCGCACGCGGGGGTGTGGGGCGCGGCCATGGTGCTGGTGTCGCTGGTGCCGGTGGGTGGCACGGCGCTCGTCTGGGGCCCCATCGGGGTGGTGCTGTGCATGGCGGGCAAGGTGAACGAGGGCGTCTTCCTGCTCGCCTGGGGCGCCTTCGTGGTGGGCAGCATCGACAACGTCATCCGGCCGAAGCTGTGCGGCTCGCGCATGGCGCTCCACCCGCTGCTGGTCTTCCTGTCCATGTTCGGCGGGCTGGCGGTGTTCGGGATGATGGGGCTGCTGGTGGGGCCGCTCATCGCCTCGCTCTTCATGGCCATGGTGCGCATCTACCGGCGGGACTTCCTGGGCCTCCAGCCGGCCGTGGTGCCGGCGGTGTCCGCCCCCGAGCCCGCGCCGATGTCCGTGGCGGTGCCGCAGCCGGTTCCGGCGCCCCAGCCAGTGATCGCTCCAGGACCAACGGTCGCCGAGGTCTGAGGCCCGGCCTCCACGAGCCTGGACAAGCGCCCACACGCTGGGTGAGTCTGCTGGCCATCCATGATGGCCTCTGGACGCTGGTTGTCTCGCTGGGGCGTGGTGTTGGCCCTGGCCCTGATGCTCACCTCGCAGGCCGCGCGCGCCGAGCGCGTGGCCGTCTCCGCGCTCGAAGGAGACAAGAACAACAAGCTGCGTGCCCAGGTGACGGGGCTGCTGCGCAAGACGCGCAAGGTGAAGGTGCTGCCACCCGCGGCCTGGGCGATGGCCGCCGCGAAGCAGAAGCTGCGAGGCCCCGCCTCGGTGGATCCCCGGGCGGTGGCTCGTCTGGCGCCGAAGCTCAAGGTGGACGCCGTGCTCACGGGCTCGGCGGGGCGGACCTACAGCACCTTCAACGCCCGGCTGCTCGACGAGACGGGCCGGGAGGTGTGGTCCGGGGAGTTCGTGCTGCAGCGCGGGCTGTTGCCGAAGTACGAGGCCCAGAAGTTCACCCGGGCGGTGCTCGAGGCGGTGAAGACCTCGAACCAGCCCGCGCCCGAGCCGCCCGTGGCCGCGCAGGAGGCTCCCAAGCCGCCAGGGCCCGTGGTGGGTGCCACGCCCGAGCCCCAGCCGGCGCCCGTGGTGGAGCCGCCCGCGCCCCAGCCCCATGCCGCGAACCAGGGTGAGCCGGAGGCGATGAAGCCGGCCCCCCTGATGGAGTCCGCGCCGCCACCCGCGAAGGGGACCGCCTCCGCTCCGAGGGCCGAGGCCACCCCTCCAGCGCCGAAGCCGGTGCTCGTTCCGGAGTCGAAGCCCGAGCCCGTGCCCGCCTGGGAGGAGCTGGACGAGGAGTCGCACACGTACCTCACGGAGCTCGAGGGCAGTGGCGGAGGATTCCCAGAGGAGGGAGGGAGCGCTTCGGCCGCGGGGCGGATGCCTCCGCGGGTGAAGGTGCAGCTCGGGGCGGCGGTGACGTGGCGCCGGTACTGCGCCCGGCCGGGCGTGATGGCGTCGTGCAGCGAGTACGATGCCCTGCCTCCGGAGCAGCAGACGGGGGACATCTCGGACTTCACTTCCAATGCGCCGTACGTGGGGCTCGCCGCGGAGGCGGAGGTGTTCCCGCTGGCGCACTGGCCCACGCTGGTGCGCGGCGTGGGGCTCACGCTGGGCTATCAGCGCAGCTTCGCCCGGACGACGGTGCAGGTGTCGACGCCCGTTGGCGAGACGCCCGAGCGCGAGGTGTACGCGACGGACACGGCCTATGGGGCCATGCTGGCCTGGCGCTACTTCTTCGACCTGGGGACGCAGGAGACGCCGCTGTGGGGCCACGCCGGGGTGCGGCTGGGGGCACGCGGCCGGGAGTTCGACGTGGGCGAGCGGATGGAGACGCCGTTGCCGGTGGTGCACCGCTTCTACCCGGCGGTGGGGGTGGACGTGTCGGTGCCGCTGATGCGCGCGGTGCGCATCGAGGGCTCGGGCCAGTTCTTCTTCCAGCCCACCCCCGGGCAGTCGCTCTGGGGGGATCCGGATGGCTCGCTGGTGGCCGAAGTGCGCGACTACGGCGACTCGGTGTCGAGCCTGGGCTGGGCGGCGGAGCTGGGCGTGGCGGGAGACCTGTGGGGCCCGTTCGGCTACTCCGTGCGCTTCCGGCTGGAGTCCTACAAGGATCGCTTCACGGGGCAGGGCTCCCGGCGCGGCTGGACGGATGGCGGCGTGGCCGAGGAGTCCTACTCGAGCATCCTCGGGGGCATCACCGCCGCCTGGTGAGATTCCGGGGAAGAGGCCGGGGGAATGCCCCGGCCCGTCACACCGAGATGAGGCCCTTGCGGATGCCCTCGGTGACGGCCTCCACGCGGTTGGTGACCTCGAGCTTGCGGTAGATGTGCTCGAGGTGGGTGCGGATGGTGGCCTTGGAGAGGTTGAGCAGCCGGGCCGCCTCGCTGTTGGACACGCCCTTGGCGATGAGCTGGAGCAGCTCCGTCTCGCGATTGGAGAGCGGCTTGAGCAGGGGCTCGCTGGCCTCGGAGGAGGCGGGCGGCGTGGCGGACCCGGGCGCGGGAGGTGGGGCCACGGGCTCGGTGGGCACGGGGCTGGAGTCCGGCTCCACGCGGAAGTGGCGCAGCAGCCGGCGCGCCAGGCTGGGCTGGATGACGGTGCCACCGGCGCGCACTTCCTTGATGGCCTCGATGATCTTGTCCGCGGGCGTGCCCTTGAGCAGGTAGCCCGAGGCGCCGGCCTTCACCGCCTCGAGGACTCTGTCCTCCTCGTCGAAGATGGTGAAGATGAGGATCTCCACCTGGGGCCAGCGCGCCTTGACCTCGCGGGTGACGTCGATGCCGCTCATGCGCGGCAGGCCCAGGTCCAGCAGGAGGACGTCCGGGGTGACGCGGGGCACCTCCTCGAGCGCGGCCTCGCCGGACAGCGCGGTGCCCACGATGGTGATGTCCTGGTTGCTCTCGAGCAGGCGGAGCTGGTTCTTGAGGATCTTCGTCTGATCCTCGACGACGAAGACGCGGATGGGGGAGGGCGCGATCGCTTCGGTCATGGGCTGGAGGGGAGGGAGAAGGATACGCGGGTGCCGTTACCAGGCGCTGAGTCCACGATGAGGGTACCGCCGAGCTTCATGGCCCGCTCGCGCATGTTGAGCAGGCCGTAGTGGCCGCGAGGCGTCTGCTTGGGCTCGAAGCCCTTGCCGTCGTCGCGGACGGAGAGGTGCACCTTGTCCAGGTCGTAGTCGAGCTTCACCTGCACCTGCTTGGGTTGGGCGTGCTTGACGGCGTTGGACAGGCACTCCTGGAGGATGCGGAAGAGGGCGAGCTGCGCATCCGGGGACAGCTTGCGCGGCAGGCCGGTGCGCTCGAAGCGCAGGTCCACCTGGGTGCGCAGGCCGAACGTCTTCACGTAGTCCTCGAGCCCCTGGGTCAGCTCGAAGTCCTCGCGCATCATCTGCAGGTTGCGGCGCAGCTCCTCGATGGACTCCTCGGCGGTGTTCTTCAGCTCCTGGATTTCCGAGCGCAGGGAGTCCTCCCTGGCCATGCCGAGGATGTACTCGGCCTGGATGATCATCGAGGAGAGCGAGGCGCCCAGGCCATCGTGGATCTCCCGGGCCAGGCGGCTGCGCTCCTCGACCACGGCCAGCTCCTTGAGATCGCCCTGGAGCTCCACCACCTCGCGGTGGGAGGCGGCCTCGCGCTCGCTGAGGTACACGAGCACATAGACGATGGTGAAGTTGAGCGCCGAGTACCAGAGGACGGTGAGCACCTCGACGGCGGTGACCTCGCGGTTGAGGATCAGATCCAGCTGGGCGGTGATGGGCAGCGCCAGCATGGAGGGAATGAGTGCCAGCGGCTTGGGGAAGAGGATGGCGAAGAGGGTGGTGAAAACCAGCTGCGTACCGAGCAGCGGGCTCTGCAGACCTCCGCCCACCTGGGGCTTGACGATGAGCACCACCGTGATGAGCAGATCGAAGCACAGGGTGATGTACGTCACCCACCGGCCGGCCTTGGGGTGATCGATGACCGTGTAGTTCGCGACGCTGTAGAGCAGCATGGCGAAGTAGCCGGCGAAGGCGAAGTTGCCCTGG
The DNA here is from genome assembly GCF_001896145.1 of Archangium sp. Cb G35. Lineage (NCBI taxonomy): Bacteria > Pseudomonadati > Myxococcota > Myxococcia > Myxococcales > Archangiaceae > Archangium > Archangium sp. Cb G35. The sequence continues at coordinate 166,674 of NZ_MPOI01000007.1, read as the reverse complement.
AAGTTGAAGTAACGGGACCAGGCGGGCACCGCGAGGATGGCCAGGCCCAGGGTGAGGAAGCAGAGGCGGGCGTAGAAGAGGGCGCGGGCCCGGGCCACGAAGCGATCCTGCTCCCAGGAAGCGGCGGCCTGCTCGGCGGAGATGTTGTCGGTGAGCTTGCGCCGCTCGAGCACCGCGCGCACGCGAGCACGCCGGTGCGAGTCGGGATTGTCGTCTTCGAGCGCCAGAGCGGGTTCCATCGGACCGGCAGCTTAAGGGACCTGCCGGGTTTTCGGGAATACCACCACTCTTGAAGACGCCTGCCCCCCTGGTGTTGGGGGGCGGCGGGGACTACTGGGCGCTCGGGGTGGCGCAGGCCTTGCGGGCCTCGGGCTGGCGCTCGAAGACGAACTCGAGCCGGTCCCGGGACTCGCCAGTGGCCTCGTTGAAGAGCGGGGTGCCACCCGCGTACATGGTGCCCTCGGCGTTGCCGTAGCGGTCCAGCTTGCGCTCCTGGAGCCAGCGGTCCACGCAGGCCTCCACGGCGGCCTCGGTGCCCCCCTGCACCTTGGTGCCGGAGTCGGCGGGGGCGGTGAGGGAGGCCCCGCTCGAGCCGGTCTGTCCAGCATCGTTGGCGGCGGGGTTGTCGGCGGGCTGGTTCTCCCCGGTCTTCTTGGGGCAGCCGGTGGCGAGCAGGGCGACGGCGAGGAGGGCGAGCGCGTGTCTCATGGGTCCTCTGGACAAGGCGGGTGAACGTATCGGGGTGGCGACGAAGCGGGGCGGGAAGATATTCGTTCGGGTGCGGGCCGGGGCGGCTTTTCGCCGGTGGGGTTGACGGCGGACAGGGGCTCGGCGAGGGTCGCGCGCGTGGAACGAGTGGCTTCGGCACGGGTGCTGGTGGTGGGCGCGGGCGGGTTGGGCTGTCCGGCCTCGCTGGCGCTCGCGCGCGCGGGGGTGGGGCACCTGACGCTGGTGGACCCGGATCGGGTGGACGTGACGAACCTCCACCGGCAACTGTGGCACCGCACCCCGGACGTGGGCCGGCCCAAGGTCGAGTCGGCGGCAGAGGGGCTGAGGCGGGCCTTCCCGGCCCTGCGCGTGGAGCCGCTCGCCGAGCGGGTGGACGAGCGCAACGCCGCCTCCCTGTTCCAGGCCCATGACGCGGTGGTGGATGCCACCGATGGCACGTCCACGAAGCTTTTCCTGTCGGACGTGGCGGTGGCCGCGGGCGTGCCGCTCGTCTACGGCGGGGTGCTGCGGATGCAGGGGCAGGCGATGCGCGTGGAGCCCGGCGGGCCGTGCCTCCGCTGCCTCTACGAGGAGCCTCCTTCGCCGGACGCGGTGCCCACGTGCGCCCAGGCGGGAGTACTCGGCTCGATGGCGGGGCTGGTGGGGGCGTTGCAGGCCATGCTGGTCCTGGAGCGGTTGACGGGGGAGGCCCCGGTGGCGGACGGATCGGCCACCCTGCACGTGCTCGATGGCGCCTCGCTGCGGGGCCGCCAGGTGCGCGTGCGCCGTGCTCCCGATTGCGAGGGCTGCGCCCGCCCGCGCCCGCCCGTCTTCACCGAGGAGCTTGCCCGATGCACGAGGTGACCCGGACGTTGGACATCACCCGCGAGGTCTGCCCGATGACCTACGTACGCACGAAGCTCGCGCTGGAGGCGCTCGACGACGGCGCGGTGCTGGAGGTGGTACTGCGGGGAGACGAGCCGTTGAAGAATGTCCCGCGCAACGCGCGCGAGGAGGGCCACGAGGTGCTCGTGCTGGAGCCTCGGGGCGATGGAACCCACCGCCTGCTGCTGCGCAAGCAGGGAGGAGTCTGAGCGATGGCCACGATTCGCATTCCCACCACCATGCGGAGTCTCACGGGCAACAAGGGCGAGGTGCGCGTCTCGGGCGCCACGGTGGGCGAGGTGTTGAGCAACCTGGAGAAGGCGCACCCGGGCATCGGCGCGCGGGTGTTCGACGACAAGGGCGCGGTGCGGCGCTACGTGAACGTGTTCCTCAACGACGAGGACATCCGTTTCCTGCAGGAGCTTTCCACGCCGGTGGCGGACGGGGACCGCATCACCCTCATCCCCGCGATCGCGGGAGGGTAGGGCGATGGCGCTGCGCGAGGAGCAGATCCTCCGCTACTCGAGGCAGATCCTCCTGCGCGAGGTGGGCGGGCGGGGCCAGGAGAAGCTGCTCGCGGGAGGCGTGCGGCTGAAGGCCACGGGGACGGCGGGCCTCACGGCCGCGGCGTACGTGGCGGCTGGAGGCACGGCGGTGGAAGCGGGCCTCGAGCCCCTGGTGCCCGGTGCCGAGGGCTTCCTCGTGAAAGCGGACGAAGTGGGCCGGCCGGGTCTGGAGGTGCTCGCGCGGGTGCTGCCGGACGTGAATGCGGACGCGCTGCCCGTGCGGAGTACGGGGCGGCTGGCCGAACTGCCCGCGGCGTGGGACGGCGAGGGCCCCTGGGTGGCGCTGGGCGGCGATGGGACGCGGGGCGTGGCCGTCTTTCGGGGCACCACGGGATGTCCCGGCTGCTTCGAGGCCACCACGGCCACGCTGGGGCCGCCGCCCTCGGGAGCGCTCGGGGTGGGGTTGGGCGCGCTGGGAGCCCTGATCCTCCAGCGGCTGCTGCTCGGGATGGAACCGGTGCTGGGCGCCCGCGGATGGGAAGCACCCGGCATGCTGACGGACCAGCCCGTGCGGCGCTGTGGCCGGTGTGGCTGAGCCAGGAGCCCGCGTGAGCCCTCCGTTGCCGGAAAATCTGTCGGACATTCTCCGACACCTGGAGGCCTGCTACCCAAGGGAGGGCTGTGGGGTGCTGCTACGGGCCGGGGAGTCTGGGCCCTGGCGGGTTCGCCCCCTGCGCAACGCCCAGGACGAGCTCCACGCCCAGGACCCTGTGCGTTTTCCTCGCACCTCCCGGACGGCCTACGCCTTCGAGCCACGTGAGTGGCTCGGCGTCCTGCTGGAGGCGGATGCCCGGGGCGAGCACGTGGCGTGTGTGTTCCACTCTCATGTGGACAGCAGTGCGGAATTCTCCGACGAGGATCGGCGCCAGGCCGCCCCGGACGGACAGCCCCTGCTTCCCGGCGTTTCCTACCTCGTGATGGCCATCCACGCGGGGGGCGTCAGGGCTGTGAAAATTTTCTGGTGGGACTGCGGATTTTTTCAGGGCCGTCAGCTTTTACTTGACTTCGAGACGGATCAACCCTTGGAAATCCCTTGAGAAGGCGGGCACTTGGCTGTCTGCCCCCCCTACCTGCGGAAAGGTGGGTGCGAATTGTCAAACGCCCGGATCTTCGTCTATAACGCCCCCGACTTTTGATCTGCCGCGCTCTTGGGGGGCACGGATGTAACCTCCTGGAGGCGCAGGGAGTTTGGGACCCGTTATGGCGCAGACGACTGGTTTTACCGTTTGGCTGACCGGCATGTCCGGGACCGGCAAGAGTACGATGGCTGCCTACATCGCGGCCCGGCTCAGGCAGGTGGATCGCAACGTGGAGATTCTCGACGAGAACGAGCTCCGGGACGATCTCTGGCAGGGACTGGGAGACAGCAAGGACGAGCGCAACACCATCGTCCGCCGGCTGGGGTATGTGGCCGGGCTGCTCACCCGCAACAACGTGGCGGTGCTGGTTCCCTGCGTGAGCCCGTACAAGGGTGGGCGCGAGGACAACCGCCGGACGATCGGCCGCTACATCGAAGTGTACGTGGACTGCCCGACCGAGAAGTTGATCGAGCGGGACGGCACGGGCCGGTACAAGAAGGCGCTGAGCGGGGAGATCCCCAACTTCATCGGCATCACCGAGCCGTATGAGCCGCCGGCCTCGGCCGAGGTGGTGATCCACTCGGACGTGGAGAGCGTGGAGGACGGCGCGGCGAAGATCTTCCAGTCGCTGCTGGACCTCGGCTACGTGACGGTGGACGAGCTGAAGATCATCACCGGCAAGAAGATGAAGGCGCAGCCGCCGACGAAGACCGAGGTGACGCGCGTGTCGTCGGCTCCGTCGAAGCCGGGCAAGGCGGCGCCGGCGGCGAAGGCGGCGGCTCCCGCGGCGAAGGCTGCGGCGGGCAAGGGCGCCAAGGCGCGTCCGGCGGCCCGGGCGGCGCGGGTGGCCAAGCCGGCGGCCAAGAAGGCGGCGGCTCCGAAGCGCAAGGCCCGCTAGGCGGGTGGCCCATCCCCCTCCTGGCGAGGGAGGGGCATGAGTCCGACAGTCTCGAGGACCCCCAGGTTGCGTGGGCAACCCGGGGGTTCTTCGTTTATAGAGGTGCCCCCATGCTGACCCCCGAGCGGATCCAGGCCCTGTGTGACTCCTCCCGCCCCAAGCTGGACGCGATGCGTGCCGCGTTGCGCGCGCACGGCTCGGCGCTGGTGGCGTTCTCGGGCGGGGTGGACTCCACGTTCGTGCTGAAGATCGCGGTGGAGGAGCTGGGGGAGCGGGCGCTGGCGTTGACGGCGTTGTCGGCGTCGGTGGCGCCGGAGGAGGAGCGGGAGGCGCGGGAGCTGGCGGCGAAGCTGGGGGCGCGGCACGTGGTGGTGTCGAGCGACGAGCTGGCCAACCCGAGCTACGCGGCCAACCCGACCAACCGCTGCTACTTCTGCAAGACGGAGCTGTACGACCTCTGCGAGGCGAAGCGGAAGGAGCTGGGGCTGGAGGTGGTGCTGGACGGCTTCAACGCGGACGACTTCAAGGATCACCGGCCGGGGCACCAGGCGGCGAAGGAGCACGCGGTGCAGTCGCCGTTGGCGAAGGCGGGGCTGACGAAGGAGGAGATCCGGGCGTGGAGCCACGCGCTGGGGCTGCCCACGTGGGACAAGCCGCAGATGGCGTGTCTGGCGTCGCGGATTCCGTACGGCACGTCGGTGACGCGGGAGCGGCTGTTCCAGATCGCCGGGGCGGAGTCGGAGCTGCGCAAGAGGGGCTTCCGGCAGTTCCGGGTGCGCTACCACGACGAGATCGCGCGCATCGAGCTGGCGGCGGAGGAGTACGAGCGCTTCCTGTCGGCGGAGCTGCGGCGCGAGGTGGACAAGGCGCTGAAGGCGCTGGGGTTCAAGTTCGTGGCGTTGGACCTGGAGCCGTTCCGATCGGGGCGGATGAACGAGGCGGCGGGAATCCAGAAGCCCGTGGATGCCCATCCGCTGCCCGTGGTGAGCTGAAACCTGATCCACCAGGTGATCCAAAGCTGATCCAGCGCTGATCCCCCCGCTGATCCCATTCAGATCCGCGGATACCACCCCTCGCCCGCCGGGAGAGGGTCGGGGTGAGGGTATCTCGCACCCGTGCTTACCCCCCGTAATTACAGCCGGAATTTGGATCCACGCGCGGATCCGCCTTAGAGCAGAGCGCGGCGTGCGCGGGCGGCCCGTGATCCGATTCTGATCCCAGCCGATCCCCACATGATCCAACGGGTACGGGGATTTTCTTGCGATCCGATGCGTCTGTGAGACTTTGTGCGCACCTGTAGGAGACAACGCACATGGACATGAATCCTCGCCTCACCTCGGTGGTGTTCCGTCTCAACCGCGAGAAGCTCGATGCACTGAAGGAGCTGTCGCGCTCGACGAGGATCCGCCAGAGCGAGTACCTGCGCGAGGCGATCTCGGATCTGCTGACGAAGTACGAGGATCGCCTGGTCGACTAGGCGGCGGCCGCGGAATCCGAGCCGGCCGGGAGGGAGAAGGGAGGCGCCAGGGGGAGACCCGGGGCGCGGGCCCGCTCCTCGGCGGGGAACGGATCCACGGCGGGCGGGTAGAGCACCTCCCAGAGCAGGAGTCCCTGAGCCGGGGCCTTGAGGCCGGGGATGGAGGTGCCCCTGTCGAGTGCGGAGCGGAAGAGCTCCTCGGAGAGGACGCCCGCGGCGGTGAGCAGGGTGGAGCCCACGAGGTAGCGCACCTGGTAGCGCCCGAACCCATCACCTCTGAGCCGGGCCTCGAAGAGGCCATTGCCGAGCTCGTGCAGGGTGGCGGACTCCAGGGTGCGGGGTTTGCACAGGCTGGAGTTCTCGTGGAAGGCGCGGAAGTCGCGGCAGCCCACGGCGGCGCCGAGCAACTCCGCGACGCGCTCGGGCTTCAACGCGGTGCCCTCCATGAGCCGGGGCTCGGCGGAGGGCTCCATGACGAAGGGCCGCCAGGGCTCGGAGACGGTGCCGCCGAGCTGGATGCGGTAGCGGTACTCCTTCCCCACGGCGCTCCACTGGGCATGGAAGCCATCGGGCGGCCGCCGGGCGACACACAGGCCGAGATCCGGCGGGACATGGGGTGGGAGCCGCTCGGACAGCATCTCCGAGGTGTAGCAGGGAGGCAGCCGGACACTGACCACCTGCATGCGGGCGTGGACGCCGCGGTCGGTGCGGCCGGCGCCCATGACGGTGTAGGGGACACCGGCCTTGCGGAGTGAGGCCTCGAGGGTCTCCTGGACGGTGGGACCTTCAGGCTGGCGCTGGTAGCCACGGAAGTGGGTACCGCGGTACCAGATCCACAGGGCGGCGGGGGTTCTTTTCACGGACGGTCGAGGGAGCGAGCGGAAGGGAGTGGAAGGGGCGTTGTGGTGGCCCGCGCGGCCTGGGATACTTCCCGGCCCATGTCGGCCGCACAAGACCTCCATGATCCCGAAAGGGAACAGCTCGATACCCAATGGCTCTACCGCCAGGGGGATCTCGTCCTCGGTCCCCTGACCGGCCACCAACTGGTGGAGAAGCTGTACGCGGGGCAGGTGACCGGGAAGACGGAAGTCTCCGCCACCGGCCCGAGCGGCTTCCGCAAGCTCGAGGAGTTGGACGCCTTCAAGTTGCACGTGTCCAAGGCGGCGGCGAAGCAGCGCGTCGAGGCCGAGGCCCGGGCACTGCGCGCGCGGCGGTTGCGCCAGAAGCTGTTCGCGGCGGCCGTGGCGGCGGTGGTGCTCGGCGGGTTGGGAGCGGGGGCGTGGCAGATCGCCCGCTACTCGTCGGTGTACCTGCCGGGCGTCAAGCGGGACGAGCTTTCCATCGAGGTGTCCACGCCGGTCATCACCGTGGCGAAGCCCTCCCGGCCCGAGGAGCTGTTCGAGTACCCCGGCGAGCCGAAGCAGCAGACGGCGGAGCGGCCTCCCATCAAGCCCCCCGAGACGGCGCCGGACAAGCCGGAGACCAAACCGGACAACAAGCCGGAGAAGGTGGCCTCGGCGTCGGTGTCGAAGCCGGATCGCCGTCCCACGGGTGGGCGCCCGACGGGCAAGGTGATCACGGACTCGGATGGCCTCTCCACGGAGGTCAACTACGACCAGGCCTCCATCAACAAGGTGGTGAAGCAGAGCCAGAGCACGCTCTACCGGTGCTTCAAGGAGGAGGCCGAGCGCCGTCCGGGCTTCGCCGCCAAGGTGCCGCTCGAGTTCACCATCGGCAACGACGGCCGGGTGGCGCAGCTGTGGGTGGACCATCCGCAGCTGAAGAAGGGACCGCTCTTCGACTGCCTGCTGGGCGAGATGAAGAAGTGGCCCTTCAAGCCCTACAAGGGCGAGCGGGCGACGGTGAACCTGGCGTTCACCATCGGTAAGAAATGAGGGGTAGATGTAGGATGTAGCAGGCTGGTTTTTTGCCCCCCCGGTTTTCCTGCCCGATACAGGTGGGCATGGTGACCGCCGCTGAAATCGACATTGAGAAGAAGGCCGCCTCCGTGCCCCCGGGGACCTTCCGCCACACCGTCCTGGTGGCGGCCAAGCGCTTCAAGTCCACCTGGGCCGAGCTGGGCAAGCTGCTGGTGCAGGTGCGGGACGAGAACCTGTGGGAGGCCTGGGGGTACAACTCCTTCGAGGCGTACGCCCTGAAGGAGCTGCACATCAAGAAGCAGACGGTGCTGAAGCTGACGCGATCGTTCAGCTTCCTGGCCAAGCACGAGGCCCCCGAGGAGGTGTCCCAGCCGGACTTCCCCGAGAAGGCGCCCCCCTTCGAGGTCATCGAGGTCCTGGCGGACGCGGAAGAGCGTGGACAGCTGTCTCCGCAGGAGTATCGTTCACTGCGTGACAGTATCTGGAACGCGGAGAAGCCGGCCAACGAGCTGAAGAAGGAGTTCGTGGAGCGGTTCCCGAAGCCGCCCCCGGAGCCCCCCCCGGAGAGCCAGCAGGTGAGAAAGCTGGCGCAGATGGCTCGGAAGCTGGCCGCCGAGGTGTCCGGGTGTCGCCGGGTACCTCATGCCATTGCCGAGCGGGCGGGCACCCTGGCCGAGGACCTGGAGGAGCTCGCTTCGGGCGTGAATGACGCCTGAACGAGTGTTACTCAACGCTGACCTCGTCCGGCGGTGCACAGCCCGCCGGTCGACACATCCGAGATGGGCTTCCTGCGGATTCAACCGGAGCCTATATTTTGTCGGACGGCTGTTCGAGACGTGGGCAGCCAGGCAAATAGGGTGTGGTGAGGGTGTCGGCTAGGTAGGCTCCGGGGAACCGGGGTCGGTGAACTCGGAGGCGGCAGTGAAGAAGGAGCACCACGTCAACCTGTCCTGCTCGTTCTGCGGCAAGTCGCAGCGCGAGGTCCGCAAACTCATCGCGGGCCCGACGGTCTACATCTGCGACGAGTGCATCAAGCTGTGTAACGACATCATCGCGGACGAGAACGAGCGCGAGGAGGGCAAGCCGCAGGTCAGCTTGCCGACGCCGATGGAGATCAAGGCGTTCCTCGATGATTACGTCATCGGGCAGGACCAGGCGAAGAAGGTCCTCTCCGTTGCCGTGTACAACCACTACAAGCGCATCTACCAGAAGAAGCCGACGGCACGGCCTCGACCTGGGATGAAGCCCTCGGGTTCGGAGGATGTGGAGCTCAGCAAGAGCAACATCCTGCTGGTGGGCCCGACGGGAAGCGGCAAGACGCTGCTGGCGCAGTCGCTGGCGCGCTTCCTCAACGTGCCCTTCACCATCGCGGACGCCACGAGCCTCACCGAGGCGGGCTACGTGGGTGAGGACGTCGAGAACATCATCCAGAACCTGCTCCACAACGCGGACTACGACGTGGAGAAGGCGGCGCGGGGAATCGTCTACATCGACGAGATCGACAAGATCGCGCGCAAGGGTGACACGCCGAGCGCCACGCGTGACGTGGGTGGCGAGGGTGTGCAGCAGGCGCTCTTGAAGATCATCGAGGGAACGCGGGCGAATGTGACGCCGCGGGGTGGGAAGAAGTACAACCAGCAGGAGTACGTGCAGGTTGATACGACGAACATCCTGTTCATCTGCGGCGGCGCGTTCCACGGCATCGATGGAGTGATCAAGCGCCGGGTGGGTGAGAAGGGCCTGGGGTTCGGGGCGAAGATCACCCACCGGGAAGAGCGCAGCGTGGGCGAGCTGCTGGCGATGGTCGAGCCGGAGGACTTGATGAAGTTCGGGATGATTCCCGAGTTCATCGGCCGTCTGCCGGTGGTGGCGACGCTGAACGACCTGAAGGAAGAGGATCTGATCACGATCCTCACGCAGCCGAAGAACGCGCTGATCAAGCAGTACCAGAAGCTCTTCGAGATGGAGAAGGTGAAGCTGACCTTCACGAAGGAGGCGCTGAAGGCGATCGCGAAGGAGGCGATGCGGCGCAACTCCGGAGCGCGTGGCCTGAGAGCCATCCTCGAGGACGCGATGCTGGACATCATGTACGACGTCCCGTACCGGGATGGGGTGAAGGAGTGCAAGATCACCGAGACCGTGGTGACCAAGCACGAGCCGCCCCAGCTGGTGATGGAGAAGGAGAAGAAGTCGGCGTAGCCCTCGCCACGTAGAAAAGCCCCCGTTGCCCACCGAGGCACGGGGGCTTTTTCATTTGGATGGCTGGAGCCATCTTCCCTGTGCCACTTTCGCCTCAATTTCCCCTCTCCCCTCGGGAGAGGGACGGGGTGAGGGTGCGTGTACAGATCGTCACACGGTGAACTGGATCGACTCGGGTTGCTCGCGCTGTGTCGGCGGCTCCGAGTGGACACCACGGATGCCGAGTCCCTGCTGTGGAGACTGATGCGGGCCCGTCGGCTGGTGGGAGTGAAGTTCCGGCGTCAGCACCAGTTCGGTCCGTACATCCTCGACTTCTACTCGCACGAGGCGAAGCTGGTGCTCGAGTTGGATGGGGACGGTCACGCGCGGCCGGAACAGCAGGCTCGGGACGCGGAGCGCACGGCGTTCCTGGGAGCCCACGGGTTGACGGTGCTGCGGTTCTCGAATCGGGAGGTGCTGCAGGAGACGGAGGCCGTGCTCACACGGATCTGGAACCAGATGAGCACGAACCCTCACCCCGTCCCTCTCCCGGGGGGAGAGGGGAAATAGGCGCGGAGGGGCAACAGGCGCGGAGAGAAGCAGGCGCGCGGGGGACACGTGCGCGCAGTCAGGCACCAGAACCAGGGTTCAGCTCACCCGCACCGTGGTCTTCATCTCGCGGCCGGTGGCCGGGTCCCTCGCGCGCATGGTGAGGATGCCTTCCACGTTCACGTCGAAGGTGATTTCCACCTGCACCGTGCCCGCTCGGGCAGGGCGGATTCCCGAGAAGGTGAACTCGCCCAGCATGTCGTTCTTCGCGACCATCTCGTGGTCGCCCTGGAAGATGCGCATGGCCAGCTCGGTCTGGTTGTCCATGCTCGTGGTGGCCACCACCTGCTTGGCGTTCGGAATCGGCGCGTTGCGGGGGAACACCGTGTGGAACGCTCCGCCCGCCCGCTCCAGTCCGATCGCCATCGGAATCACATCGAGCAACTGCAGCTTCATGCTCGAGTTGTCCTCCAGCGACTTGGCGTACAGCGCCGCGCCCACGGCCACGGCCTCGTCCGGGTGGACGCCCTTGCTCGGATTCTTGCCGAAGAACTTCGTCAACCGGTCCTGCACGATGGGCATGCGCGTCTGCCCACCCACCAGCAGCACCTCGTCGATGTCCTTGGTGCTCAGCCCCGAGTCCACCAGCACCCGCGCCACCATCTGGAGCGTGCGATCCACCAGGTGGTTCGTCAGCTTCTCCAGCATCTTGCGCGTGAACTTCATCTCGATGTTCAGCGGCTGGCCCTGCGCCGTCATCGTGATGAAGGGGATGTTGAACTGCACATCGTCGCGCGCCGAGAGATCGATCTTCGTCCGCTCGGCCAGATCCTTGATGCGCTGCATGGCCACCGGATCCGTGGCCAGGTCGATGCCCGTCTTCGACACGAAGTCCGTCAGGACGTGGTGGATGATGGCGTTGTCGAAGTCGATGCCGCCCAGGAACACGTCACCGCCGGTGGCCTTCACCTCGAAGATGCGGTCACGGATCTCGATGATGGAGACGTCGAAGGTGCCGCCGCCCAGATCGTAGACGAGCACCTTCTTGTTCACGCCCTTGCCGGCGCCGTACGCCAGGGCCGCGGAGGTGGGCTCATTGATGATGCGGACCACTTCGAGGTCGATGAGCTTGCCCGCCTCCTTGACCGTCTGGCGCTGCCGGTCGTTGAAGTAGGCCGGCACCGTCACCACCGCGCGCCTGATGGGCGTCTTCAGGTAGTTGGCGGCGACATCCCGGATCTTGTTGAGGATCTTGGCGCTGATCTCCTGGAGGGAGAACTCCTTCTTGCCCACGTCCAGGACGACGTCGTTCTTCTTGCCGGGGCGCACCGAGTACGCCACGACCTTCTTCATCGCGTCGACGATGTCGCTCTTGTAGCCGCGCCCGACCAGACGCTTGGAGCCGTAGATGGTGTTCTTCGGGTTGAGCTGCCACTGGCGCTTGGCCTCGTAGCCGATCAACTCGTTGCCCTTGTCGTCGATCGCGAAGATGGAGGGGATGGTGTACTCGCCGCCCTTGTAGGGGATGAGCTTCACGTTCCCACCGTCCTCGACGATCGCGGCGCACGAGTTGGTCGTGCCGAGGTCGATGCCGATGATGGGATCCTTGTGCATCTCGCGTGAACTCCGGGGGAAGGGGGAGACTCGGCTTATCAACTCGCGAGGTTAGTGCAACTTCACTGGGGTCGCGAGCGAGAGTAGGCGTCCAGCACGACGGGGAACTGGAGCAGGTTCACCCCGGGAGTATCCAGGAGGCCCTCGGCCGACACCCCAGGGGCCAGCCGCAGTGCGGCGATCTCCAGCGACACCCCGGTCTCCCCCGCGGGATCCGCGCTCGCCCCGGTGGGCGAGTCCGGCACCCGGATGGCCGCTCCACCCGAGACCAGCGCGAAGAACATCACGTGCCGCCCCTGGGCGCCGGTGAGCGTCACCCGGGCGAGCCCCGCGCCCGCTCCGGCCAGGGCGTTCCAGCTCGTCACGGAGGGGGTGAGGGTGCGGCTCGCGGGGGTGTAGGCGGCGGTGGGCAAGGGCAGGAAGGCGGGCACGGAGACGCGGGTGGGAAGCGACGCCGCACGGACGATGCTCCCGCTCACGGAGGCCCCCGACGTGGCGGAAGCCGCGAACGCCCACACTCCGGGTGTGCCCGCCTCGGCCCCTCCGTACGGGGCACCACTGCGCAGCAGCACCGGCGGAACGGGCCGGCTTCCATCCGGCTGAGCCGCTCCGGCCGTCTGGGAGGCGAGCCCCACGGGCATGACCCCCGCCTCGGAGGAGAGCTCCACGGCGGCGATCACGGCCGTGTCGAACCCGGAGGGCAGATTCGGAAGCACCACCTCCGTGCGGCGGAGTTGCTCGCGGCGGGGACGGTGGGTGAGGCCGGTGAAGCGGCTGTAGGCCGGGAGATCCTCGCTGCCCGTGCAGCGCGTGGTGTCCGAGCACAGGCCATCCCCATCGAGGTCCGTCTCGTCCGGCGCGTAGGGCAGGTGGGTGATGGAGGTGAAGGCCTGGAGGGCGTAGTCCATCGCGCCGGTGTAGGCGAGCAGATCCGTGGCGCGGAGGTTCGTGGCCCGGGAGAGCGGCAGCTTGCCGGCGAAGGCCACCGCGGTGCGGCGCCCGGCCTGTCCCAGTCCATACGAGCGCGTCTTGAGCTCCGTGTTCCCCGCCAGTCCGAGGGACGCGGACGCCACCACGCTCCCGGGAACGGGGATGCGCTGGGTGAGGCCGGGGAGGGGAACGAGGAAGCTCTCCCCGAAGAGGTTGGAGAGGTCCACCGCCGTCGGATCGCCAGCGGACAGCACCGAGACACCGAGCGACAGCTCGCCGGAGGAATGCACCTCGTTGAAGCTGATGCCCGCGTTGAAGCCGGCGGCGCCGTGGACGGGGTTCTCCCAGAGCGGCAGCAGCACGTCGCGCGCGGGCGTGGAGACCACGGAGACCCGATCGTACCGGGGGCGCCCGTCCGCTCGGAGCTCGCCCGAGGCGGCGGAGAAGCTGGCGGTGGCGCCGATGAATCCAGGGAAGAGGGCCACGCCGGCCGCATCCGTCGTCACCGTGACGGGAGCGGGGCAGGGGCCGGAGGCGGGCGGCGCCTCACAGCCGAGCACCTCCACTCCGGCGATCGGACGCCGGGAAGCCGCCTCCACCACGATGAGCCGCCGGCCGCTTTCCAGGGCGGGCAACACGGTGAGGGTGGCCTCCTGGGGAGACACCGCCGCGCCCGCGGGCCGTGCCTGCACGCGCACCGTTCCGGCGGACACGGCCGTCACCAGGCCCGAGGACGACACCGTCACCGCGCCGCTGGGCGAGCCGCTCGAATCCAGCGCGGAGAAGTTTCCTTCCGCGAGGGGAAAGCTGGCGCCGTCCAGCGTGAAGGCCACCAGCGAGAGCCGCGTGGTGTCACCGACCACGAGCGTGGCCACCCGGGGAGTCAGGGCGATGGAGACGATGTTGGCCGCTGGAGGCGCGGGGCGGCAGGCGCCATCCGTGCAGGCCTCGCCCGAGGCACAGTCGGCATGACCCCGGCAGCCGCCCGGCACGCACCGGCTCGCCACACAGGTGAAGCCCGAGGCGCACTGGCTGCTGTCCGTGCACACGGCGCCCGGCTGGCAGTGCGAGTCCCGGCAATACGCGGCGCCGGAGCAGTCCGAGTCCAGCAGGCAGCGCGGCAGCTCCTGGCAGATCTTCGTCGCGCAGTCGAAGCCAGGGGGACAGGTGCCCGAGGTGAAGGCCCGGCATTCGGTGTTGGGGCCACATTCCGCGTTGGAACCGCAGACCTGGTACTCGAGGCAGCGGCCCGCGGTGGCGCTGGTGCAGTACTGGCCCGAGGGGCAGTCGGCCCGCGTGGCGCACCCGGCTCGGGCGCACGTCCCGGCCTCGCAGATGAAGCCCGCGCCGCAGAGCTGATCATTCAGGCACTGACGCAGACAGTCACCCGCCTGGCACACGTAGAGCAGCGAGGCCACGCGCGGATCCACCCCGGGAGCACAGTCCGTGGCCTGGGCACAGGGGGCCTGACACACGCCCTGGACGACCTCGCAGCGCTGTCCGGCCGGGCAGTCGGCCGCCGAGGTACACGCCGCGGCCGTCACACACCGGCCATCACGGCAGGACTGGTTGGCGGCACAGGCCGCGTCCGAGCCACACTGACAACGGCCTTCCGTGCAGGCGAAGCCCTCGGCGCAGTCCGTGGCCTGGGTGCACTCGGGACGGGGAGCGCACGAGCCTCCCGCGCACACCTGCCGGCCTCCGCATTCGGTATCATCCAGACAGATCGGGCCACATCCGCCCAGACGGCAGCGGCCGTCGGGACAGTCCGAGTCCGTGTCGCACGGCGTCGTCGAGGTAGGCGGGCAGGCGGAGAGCACTGCCAACAACACAACGGAAAGAAGAGCCCTGGACATCCCGCTCCCCGAGGGGAAAGTTCCGGGGGGTCCGCGCGAGACATGGCGGCGACCGGCCGGTGTGGTTAGTGGGTTCCTGAACTACAGCACAGAGGAGTCATCCCGTGGAAGCCAAGCGATACCTGCAGGAAGTGGGCGCTCAGGTGTCCGACGACTTCGTGAAGAATCGCTCCATCCTGTCCTTCGAGGAGTACGTCACGCTCTTCATGGGCGATCCACGGGGACAGTCGCGCAACGCCGCCCAGTACCTGCGCGACGTGATGGACCATTACGGCACGGAGCTGGTGTCGCACCCCACGGGGAAGATCCGCCGCTTCAAGGTCTTCGACGTTTCCTCCAGCGACCGGGATGGCCACGTCGGTGTCGCCGGCCAGGAGGAGGTGCAGAACGCCATCTACCGGCTGCTCGGCAACTTCACGCGCGCTGGCCGCATCAACAAGCTCATCATGCTGCACGGGCCCAACGGCAGCGCGAAGTCCACGCTCGTCAACGCGCTCAAGGCCGGCATGGAGGACTATTCGCGCCAGCCCCAGGGGGCCCTCTACCGCATCAGCTGGATCTTCCCCTCGGAGAAGCTCGTCAAGGGCTCCATCGGCTTCGGCGGCGAGCGCGCGGCCTCGGCCGCGGCGGCGGCCTCCGCGGGCGGGGACATGTCCACCTTCGCGCACCTGGACGCCGAGTCCATCGACGTGCGCATCCCCTGCGAGCTGCGAGATCACCCGCTCTTCGTCGTCCCGCCCTCCGAGCGCCAGCGCCTGCTCGAGGGCGCGCTGAAGAAGAAGGGCCTGGGCAATGGGGACGGGCAGGGGGACAGCGACTTCGTGCTCTCCGACTACATGGTGCACGGGGAGCTGTGCCACAAGTGCCGCAGCATCTACACGGCGCTGCTGTCCAACTACAAGGGCGACTACCTCCAGGTGCTGCGCCACGTGCGCGTCGAGCGCTTCTACATCTCGCGCCGCTACCAGGTGGGCACGGTGACGGTGGAGCCGCAGATGAGCGTGGACGCCATGTACCAGCAGGTGACGGCGGACCGCACGCAGCTCAACGTCCCGCCCGCGCTCCACAACGTAGCCCTCTTCGAGCCGCATGGCCCGCTGGTGCACGCCAACCGTGGCCTCATCGAGTACTCGGATCTCCTCAAGCGTCCGCTGGAGGCCTTCAAGTACCTGCTGGGCTTCAGCGAGACGTCCCAGGTGCCCCTGGAGCACTTCGTGCTGCAGCTCGACGAGGTGCTCATCGCCTCGTCCAACGAGAAGCACCTGGGGGCCTTCAAGGAGCTGCCGGACTTCGCCTCCTTCAAGGGCCGCATCGAGCTGGTGCGCGTGCCCTACCTGCGCCGCTTCAAGCAGGAGCAGCAGGTCTACGACGCCCAAATCACTCCGACCACCGTGGGCAAGCACGTGGCCCCGCACGCCACCGAGGTGGCCGCCATGTGGGCCGTGCTCACCCGCCTCAAGAAGCCCATCCCGGATCGCTACCAGCCCGAGGTGAAGGAGCTGGTGGATCAGGTGACGCCGGTGGAGAAGATGCACCTGTACGAGGAGGGCGTGGTGCCGGATCGGCTCAGCCTCTCGCACGGCAAGGAGCTGCGGAAGCTGCGCACGGACATGTACGAGGAGTCCGACGCCTACCCCAACTACGAGGGCCGCAGCGGCAGCAGCGCCCGGGAGATCAAGACGGCGCTCTTCAACGCCGCGCAGAACCCCGACTACAAGTGCCTCAACGCCCTGGCGGTGCTCGAGGAGCTCGAGGCCATCTGCAAGGACAAGAGCGTCTACGAGTTCCTCCTGCAGGAGGTGGTGGACGGCTACCACGATCACGAGGAGTTCGTGCGCGCGGTGGAGGCCGAGTACCTCGACCGGGTGGACGAGGAGGTGCGCGAGTCGATGGGGCTCGTCTCCGAGGGCCAGTACCGTGAGCTGGTGGAGCGCTACGTCTACAACGTGAGCCACTGGGTGAAGAACGAGAAGGTCCGCAACCGGATCACCGGCGCCATGGAGCGCCCGGACGAGCAGCGCATGGCGGAACTGGAGGCCATCGTCATGCCGCGGGGCGAGGATCCGGGCGAGTACCGCCGTGGGCTCATCTCGCAGATCGGCGCGCACAAGCTGGACAACCCGGACGCGGACATGGACTACCCGCGCATCTTCCCGGACATGTTCCGCCGCCTGCGCGACCACTACTTCGAGGAGCGCAAGCGCGTGCTGCGCCGCAACAAGGAGAACGTCCTCAAGTACCTCTCCGAGGAGCGCGGCTCCCTGTCCTCGCGCGAGCAGGCCCAGGTGGAGAGCACCCTCAAGACGATGCACGAGCGCTACGGCTACTGCGAGCACTGCGCCAAGGACGCCATCCTCTTCCTCATGAAGAAGCGCTACGGCTGATTCCCCGGAAGCAAGCGGGCATCCGGGCGCCCGCTGGCCGTGATGCTTTCCGAAAACGCGTTACAGCGGGGATGATGGGGACTCTTTAAAGGTTGAGGGATTTTGTTCCCTTCACCTCCCTGCTCGGAGCGTCGATGAACCGTTTCTCCCTGGGCCTGCCCGCCCTCTTCACCATGCTCTCCTGCGCCGCCGCCCCGACTCCTCCGCCCGCCGAGACGGCGGGGACTGGCGGGGCGGGTGGCTCGCCGGTGGTGATGCAGCAGGTGGGCGCCTTGACTCCCCGGCCCACGCGCAAGGAGCAGGTGAAGCGGATCCTCCCCCACAACGTCCGGCTCTCCATCCTCGAGGATGGCAAGGCCCGGCGCACCGCCTCGGGCGTGGTCATCGGCAGCGAGCAGACCCCCGAGGGGCTCGTCAGCTACGTCATCACCAACGCGCACGCGGTGGAGATGGACGATCTGCAGAACCCGCACCTCATCGCCATCGTGGACGATCGCGCCGACTCCACCGAGTACAAGGCGCACGTGGTGGCCACGGGCGCGGTGCCGGACATGGACCTGGCGCTGCTCAAGGTGCCAGGCCTGCCGCTGCGGCCCGCGCAGCTCGCCGCGGACGCGGAGCTGGAGCTGGGCGATGACGTGGTGGTGGCCGCCTCGCCCTTCGGCCGGGCCCTGTCGCTCTCCGGTGGCATGGTGTCCCACGTGGAGTGGGACAAGGAGAGCAAGACGCCGCGCATGGTGAAGACGGACGCGGCCATCGGCTACGGCGCTTCCGGCGGCGGCATCTTCAGCCTCGAGTCCGGCAAGCTGCTCGCCATCGTCGAGGGCTACCGCACCGCCAAGGTGGGCTTCGCCGTGGCCGAGCAGAACTTCAGCTTCGACGTGCCCATGCCCGGCGAGACCTTCGCCGCTCCCAGCGCCAAGGTGCGCCTCTTCCTCCAGCAGAAGGGCTTCGGCCGGCTGCTCGTCGAGGGTGCTCCAGGGAAGGGCCCGGGCACGGGCGGCTCGCAGACCGCCAGCCGCTGATCCTCACGGCTCCGGCCGGAAATTCGACTGCGGGCCCCGCCACGGTACATCCGCCGCAGGCGGGGTGACACGCATGGGCAATGACCGGAGCTCGTGGGATCAGTACTTCATGGACATCGCGCGTCAGGTGGCCAGCCGCGCCACCTGCGACAGGAAACACGTGGGGGCGATCCTGGTTCGCGACAGGACCATCCTCTCCACCGGTTACAACGGTTCCATCCGTGGCCTGCCCCACTGCAGTGACGTGGGCCATATGATGGAAAACGGACACTGTGTGGCCACCGTCCACGCCGAGGCCAACGCCATCATCCAGGCGGCCAAGAACGGCGTGCGGATCGACAGCGAGCGCGACAAGCCCACCACGCTCTACACCACCGCCAGCCCCTGCTGGCCGTGCTTCAAGCTGATCGCGAACGCGGGCGTGCACCGCATCGTCTACGGTGAGTTCTACCGTGATCCGCGCATCTTCGAGTACGCGGGCCGGCTGAACATCGAACTCGTGGGGCCGGGCCCCGCGGAGCAGCCAGGCGGGCGTTGATCACTCCCCGCACACTGTTGACCGGTGCACGAACGGCGCGTGGACTCGAACCCCAGTACGAGTGAAGCGTCTTGTCTGGGACATCCAGACAGCCGAGTGGCCGACGGTTCGTTGTGGGAATTCCTCGCAGCCAGCAAGAATTACCGCCCCAGGGTTGACGGTACTTGGGCGGCTCCCTAAATCCTCGCAGCGACAGGGCGGCGGGTAGGAAGGGCGCCGGTCAATCTCTAGGAGCTTTCGTGATCAACTCCACGGCTGCGAGCAGCAGTGCGCCCTCGGTGCGCGAAGGGGTGGACCCAGTGGTGGATGCCGCACGGTACGGTGCGGTGCCCTCGCTGATGGACAGCCTCCTGCACGATGTGCGCAACCCCCTGAATGCACTCTCCATCCACCTGGAGGTGCTGTCCGAGAAGTTGAAGGGCGACACGGGCCAGGTTCCGCCCTCGCAGGAGAAGAACCTCAAGGCCATGCGCGATCAGATCCAGCGCGTGGATGGGATCCTCCGGCGCTTCGCCGAGTTCATCGTGCACCGCCCGGGCGCGCCCGGTGACGCGGACCTGTCGGAGGCGGTGACGCGCGCCCTGGACGTGTTGGCGCACGAGAGCCGCAAGCGGCGTCTCCAGGTGCGTCAGGCCATTTCCACCGGCGTGCGGGCGCGGCTGTCGGACACTGGCGAGCTGGGCTTCCTGGTGGTGCAGGCGCTGATGCGGGCCTACAGCCGTTCGGAGCAGGGCGCGGACGTCCTGGTGGCGGTGCATGCCGAGGAGTCCCGGGCCGTGCTCGAGGTGGTGGATTCCTCCTCTTCCCCCGCGGAGACCGCCCCGGAGGCGGCCGCGGCCCTGGAGCTGCGGTGTGCGCAGCTCGGCGTGGAGCTGCACCTGCGCGCGGGGATGTGCCGGATTTCCTTCCCACTCGTCTGATCCAGACCGAGTGGTGGTCGCAACCTTTCTCTTACACGAGTTGTTCTAGATGTCTGGAGGTACTCACGTGGGCAGCGCGCGAATTCTGGCCGTGGACGACGAGCGCGATACGTGCGAGGCGCTGGCGGAGATGTTGACCGCCTGGGGCCACAAGGTCGAGACCGCGTTCGACGCGCACGACGCTCTGCGCAAGGCGGGCGAGTTCCGCCCGGACGTGGTCCTGTCCGACCTGGCGATGCCGGAGACGGATGGTCTCGGTTTGCTGCGCGCCCTGCGCGATGAGCTGCCGGACTGTCCGGTGGTTCTCCTCACCGGCCATGGCACCATCACCGCCGCGGTGGAGGCCATCCGCGAGGGCGCCTATGACTTCATCGTCAAGCCGCTCGACACCGCGCGGCTGAAGGTCTGCATCGACCGGGCGCTGGAGAAGAAGGAGACCATGCGCGAGGTGCAGGGTCTGCGCCGGCGCCTCAAGCAGCTCGGCTCCTCGGACTTCATCGGCCAGTCGACGGCCATGCGCAAGGTGTTCGAGCTCATCGAGAAGGTGGCCCCCTCCAAGGCGAGCGTGGCCATCTCCGGCGAGTCCGGTACGGGCAAGGAGGTGGTGGCGCGCTCCATCCACAACCTGTCCCAGCGCCGCGACAAGCCCTTCGTCGCCATCAACTGCGCCTCCATCCCCGCCACGCTGATCGAGTCGGAGATCTTCGGCCACGAGAAGGGCGCCTTCACGGGCGCGGATCAGCGCCGGCCCGGCGTCTTCGAGCTGGCCCACGGCGGCACGCTCTTCCTGGACGAGCTCGGTGAAATCCCCATCGAGCTGCAGGCCAAGCTGCTGCGCGTGCTCGAGGAGAGCAAGCTGCGGCGGCTGGGCGGCAAGGTGGAGCTCGAGGTGGACGTGCGCGTGCTGTGCGCCACCAACCGCGATCTCAAGAAGGAGATCGAGGCCAAGCGCTTCCGCGAGGATCTCTACTTCCGCCTCAACGTCTTCCAGATCCAGCTGCCGCCCCTGCGCGAGCGCCGCGACGACGTGCCCATCCTGGTGCAGCACTTCGTGGAGAAGTTCCGCGGGGACTCGGCCAAGCGCGTGACGGGCGTGCACCCGGACGCCATGGAGACGCTCAAGAACCACGAGTGGCCGGGCAACATCCGCGAGCTGCGCAACGCCGTGGAGCGCGCGGTGATCCTCTGCGACGGCGAGCTCATCATGCGCGAGCACCTGCCCCCCGACATGGCGGGCAAGAGCCCCGAGCGCCACACCTTCCGCCTGCCCTACGGGCTGTCGCTCGACGCGGTGGAGCGCGAGTACATCCTCGGCAGCCTGCAGAGGAACGGGAACAACAAGGCCCGGACGGCCGAGGTGCTCGGGGTGAGCGAGAAGACGCTCTACAACAAGCTCAACCGGTACGCGGCCGAGGCGCGTCAGCAGGGTGGCAAGGAGCCGGCGAATACCCTGTCCAGCCACGGTGGCCCCTCTCTGGGCAACACCTCGGAAATCCGCTGATCGCCGTCCCACCGCTGCCTACCTACTTCGGCGGAACCTGCTCCGGAGCCAACCTGCGCGGTTGGCCCAGCATGCACTCCCGGTCCACGTCCAGATACCGGGAGAGCGTGCGCCAGGGCGCATGTTCCGTATGAGAACGAGGCATGACGCGGTGCGCGAAACACAGGGTAGGATAGCCCGTCTTCGCTTGACTCACAGGGTCACTGCGGGCGATCCTTCTGGTACACACACCCACGGGGTAACCGGTGCCACAGCTCCCTACTCAGGAGCACCTCCGGTGTGCCCGCTCCGCGGTTGTCCAGAATAGGACGGAGACCCGCCACGCCCGTGGGCGTCACGGAAGGCCACGTTTTCATGAGCGACGCGCGAGTTCTTCACTTCTTCGGCGGCAAGGGCGGGGTGGGCAAGACCACGCTCGCGGCGGCGTACGCGCTGCGGCTCGCGGATGAAGCGCCCAAGGAGAAGGTGCTGCTCGTCTCGTTGGATCCGGTGAGATCGCTCTCGGATCTGCTGGAGAAGAAGCTGTCGGCGAAGCCGGTGAAGGTGGAGGAGGACGAGGCGGCGGCCGCCAAGGAATCCAAGCCGGAGCCGAAGGGCAAGGGCAAGGCGGCGAAGGCGGCGAAGGCGGATGGGGGCGTGTGGGCGATGGAGGTGGAGCCCGCCGCGCTGGCCAAGGGTTTCCTGGCGAAGTACGTGCCGGCGCTGCAGAAGGCGGCGGTGAAGGGCCAGCACCTGTCGGAGGAGGATCTGGGCAAGCTGTACGGCCAGGCCACGCCGGGGCTGGAGGAGCTGCTGGGCCTGCTGCACGTGGTGGAGCTGGCCGAGAGCGGCGAGTTCGACCGGGTGGTGGTGGACACGGCGCCCACGAGCCACACGCTGCGTCTGATCGACATGCCGGTGGGGCTGCGCAAGTTCCTGGGCATCGTGAAGGCCGGGGCGGAGCGGGCCGCTGGCAAGGGCAAGAAGGCGGCGGCGCCCTCGGAGGAGCAGGTGTTCCTCGAGGAGTTCGCGGCGAAGGCGGAGAAGCTGCTGGCGCAGCTGAAGGATCCGGCGCGCTCGGCCTTCCACCTGGTGGCGTTGGCCGAGCCGGTGCCCGAGGCGCAGACGCGCATGTACTTCGCGCAGCTGCGCGAGCGGGGCATTCCGGTGGTGGAGGTGGTGGTCAACCAGGTGGAGGACAAGGAAGGCTGTACGGCCTGCCTCGGCCGCCGTGGACTACAAGCGCCGCACGTGCGCAAGTACCAGGCGCTGGACAAGAACGTACCGGTGCACCTGGTGCAAAAGCGCGAGGTGGCGCCGAAGGGCCTGGAGTTGCTCAAGCCCTTCGCCAAGGAGTGGGCGAGCGGCAAGGAGACGAAGACGCTGGAGTTCGCCGCGTCCGAGGGCCCGCCGGCCCTGGTGCGCGCTCCGTCGATGCCGCCGATCGCGGCGCCTCCGCTGCCTCCCACGCGGCTGATCTTCTTCGTGGGTCAGGGCGGGGTGGGGAAGAGTTCGTGCGCGGCGGCCGCGGCGGTGACGCTGACGGAGAAGGAGGGGCCGGTGCTCCTCATCTCCACGGATCCGGCGCACTCGCTGTCGGACGTGCTGCAGAGCCGGCTGACGGACGTGGAGACGCAGGTCAAGGGAACCAAGGGCCTGTACGCGCGCGAGCTGGACATAGCTGGGTGGTTCGGCAACCTGCGCAAGCGCTGGAAGGAGAAGGCGGAGAAGGCCTTCGAGGGCGCGCCGAAGACGGGCAACGAGGTTCCGACGGATCTGCTGTTGTTCCGCAACCTGCTGGACGCGGCGCCTCCGGGCATCGACGAGCTGGCGGCGATGTCGTGCCTGACGGACGCGCTGGTGCAGGAGCGCTTCAAGCGGATTGTAGTGGACGGGGCGCCCATGGTGAATTCCATGCGCGTGGTGGAGCTGGCGGACACGGCCAAGGGCTGGTTCACGGCGCTGCACGGGGTGCTGTCCAAGTACAAGTCCAAGGGCCTGGGCGAGCTGGCCGACGACATGGCGGCGTTCCTCAAGCACATCAAGCGCTTCGAGGATGCGCTGGCCTCGCCGAACGAGTCGCGCTTCGTGGTGGTGACGAGGGGTGAGGAGCTGGCGGCGGCGCGCACCGAGCGGCTGGTGGAGTACCTGAAGGAGCGCAAGCTGCAGGTGGAGCGCGTGCTGGTGAACCGGGTGGGTCCGAAGGCGGACTGCCCGAAGTGCGAGAACCGGCGGAAGAACGAGCTCAACGCGGCGAAGGTGATCGAGAAGAAGATCGGTCTGCCCGTCACCGTGGCGCCCGCCCTGGGCCGTCATCCGGCCGGTCTGCGCGAGCTGAAGGCGTTCCGGACGGCTTGGTACGCGCTGAGCGCCACGGCGAAGACCAAGGCCGCCTGAAGAAGAGGCAGCTGAGGAACCATCCTCCGCTGTGAATCCCTCCCTCGCCCTCCGGGAGAGGGTCGGGGTGAGGGTGCCAGGACCCCAGGTTGAGCCCGTGTCTACCCCCTCTCCCTCTGGGAGAGGGTTGGGGTGAGGGTCACCACGCGCCCAGCCGAGGCAGACGCGGAAGCACGTGGGGCAACTGGTACCTGAGCCGTTCCGCGAGCTCCCGGGCCGGGTGGAACCGTTCCGCGCGAACCACCCCCACACCCCGCTCGAGACGTACGGCGAGTGCGGGCCCCGCGAGCGTCAAACACAGCGCGGGGACGATGCACAGCCCCATCGGCACGCTCGTCGCGATCACCAGCCCGAACGCACGGCGAATCGGCGATCCAGTCACTCCAGGCGAGCGTGAGATCGCGCCCAGACAGCCCGCGAACACTGCGCCACCCAGGAGTCCGAGGATCGCGGCGAGCCCCCAGCTCGCGCCACCGAGCGCCGTGCCGAGTACGGGCTCGACGAGCCCTGGCGAGGACGCCGCGAGCAGGAAGGCGAACAGGAACGGAGTGCTCGCCACCATGGCCACCAATCCCCACTGACGCCCCGCGAGTCGCACCATCCCCCGGTACCTCCTGGAGGGAGGGTGAGCAGGGGGGGCTCGACCGCCAAGTCCCCCGGGAGGGCTCCGAGAGCAATCCGTCCTAGGCTTCGCACTCGGACGGAGAGTCCTGGAACGTTCCCAACTCCTCGAATTCAAGCACTCCGCGAGTGCTCATCGTGCCCTTGAGGGGCTTCCGATCCGGGAACTTCAACGTGATGGTGCGTCCCTTGACGGTGTACGTGCCGGTCTTCTCCTCGGTGCGGGTGGGGTCCTCGATGATGCGGCGCCAGAGCACGACGCGCTTGCCATCGGGGAAGGTGAGCTTACGGGTGGAGCCATAGACGCCCTCACCGGGGGAGAACCAGGAGACGCGGCGGAGGAGCTCGGGGACATCGGCCTGGCGCGAGGGCGAGCGGCCCAGCAGCTTCTGCCAGCCGAGGGTGTCGCGGATGGGATCCAGGTCCGCGTCCTCCTTGGCGCGGGCGAGCCGGCGGGAATCCAACTGGATGGAGGTGTTCAGCCGCTCGAGGATGGTCTGCCGGTGGGCCGAGTACGGGCAGATCTGCCCCTGCTTGCGCAGCACGCCGAGGGTGGCGGCCACGTTGTAGTGGGCGAGGGCGAGCTTGGGATCGGCCTGGGCAGCGGCCTCGAACTTCTCGAGGGCTTCGGGGTACTTGCCGTCCTGGTAGAGGCGGAACCCCTCGGTATTGAGGGCGCGGGCCGACGGGGTGGCTGACTGGGCGGCCGAGGGGGCGGCGAGGACGAGGGTGAGCAGGAGCAGCAGGCGGGACATGACACTCCGACGGACGAGAGGGAAAGGGGATTCTACGCACCGCGTAACGGGTTGCGCGTTGTAAAGGCCCACGGGCAGGTGATAGGGGTCCGGCGCCATGGCGAACGGCATCAACTATCCACTCGATTTCGAGCGCCCGCTCATCGAGCTGGAGAAGAAGATTGACGAGCTCAAGGCCCTCTCGGCGAGCGGCTCGGTGGATTTCACCTCGGAAATCTCCAAGCTGGAGAAGAAGGCCAAGAAGCTGCAGACGGAGATCTTCAGTGATCTCTCGCGCTGGCAGGTGGTGCAACTGTCGCGCCACAGCTCGCGTCCGTACTTCCTCGACTACGTGCAGCACCTCTTCACGGACTTCACCGAGCTGGCGGGGGATCGCCGCTTCGGGGAGGACCCGTCCATCGTGGGCGGCTTCGCGCGCTTCGAGGGCCGGACGGTGATGCTGATCGGCCACCAGAAGGGGCGCAACACGAAGGAGAACATGGCGCGCAACTTCGGCATGCCGCGCCCCGAGGGCTACCGCAAGGCGCTGCGGCTGATGGAGATGGCCGAGCGCTTCGACAAGCCCATCCTCACCTTCGTGGACACGCCGGGCGCCTACCCGGGCATCGGCGCGGAGGAGCGCGGCCAGGCCGAGGCCATCGCGGTGAACCTGGAGGTGATGAGCCGGCTGAAGGTGCCCATCATCGCCACGGTCATCGGCGAGGGCGGCTCCGGCGGCGCGCTGGCCATCGGCGTGGGCAACCGCGTGCTGATGCTGGAGAACAGCGTCTACTCGGTGATCACCCCCGAGGGTTGCGCCTCCATCCTCTTCCGTGACGCCACCAAGGCGTCCAAGGCGGCGGACGCGATGAAGCCAACGGCCAAGGACCTCAAGGAGATGAACATCATCGACGAGGTCGTCCCCGAGCCGGCCGGCGGCGCGCACCGCGACTACGCCAAGGCCGCGGACAACCTGGCCAAGGTGCTCCGCAAGAACCTGGCCGAGCTGACGCAGCTGTCGGGCGATGAGCTGGTCCAGGACCGTTATCGGAAATTCCGCGCGCTCGGCGTGTTCTCCGGCGGGCGCTAGCCGTACCCACGAGGAATCCAGAAGCCCATGAGACCGCTCGTTCCGCCGTACATCGAGACCCTCAAGCCCTACGTCCCGGGCAAGCCCATCGAGGAGACGGAGCGCGAGTACGGGCTCACGGGCGTCATCAAGCTGGCGTCCAACGAGAACCCGCTGGGGCCCTCGCCCAAGGCCATCGAGGCCATGCGGGTGGCGTCGCAGAAGGTGCATCTGTACCCGGACGCGAGCAGCTACTCGCTGGTGCGCCGGCTGGCCGAGCACCTGGGTGTGAAGCCGGAAGAGGTGGTGCTGGGGTGTGGCTCGAACGAGATCATCGAGCTGCTCATCCGCACCTTCACCACGCCCGAGGACGAGGTGTTGCTGTGCAAGGGCTCGTTCCCGGCGTACCGCATTTCGGTGCAGGCGCATGGCCGGCCCTTCGCGGAAGTGCCCATGCGCGAGGGGCACCGGTATGACCTGGAGGCGATGGCGAAGGCGATCAACCCGCGCACGCGGATGATCTTCATCGCCAACCCGGACAACCCCACGGGGACGACGTTCGGCCGGAAGGAGTGGGAGTCCTTCCTGGCGAAGGTGCCGGAGCACGTGCTGGTGGTCCACGACGAGGCCTACTTCGAGTTCGTGGACTGGCCGGAGTACTTCAGCGCGGTGGAGTACTTCCGCAAGCACCCGAACGTGGTGGCGCTGCGCACGTTCAGCAAGATCTACGGGCTGGCGGGGCTGCGGCTGGGGTACGGGGTGATGGACGCGCGGCTGGTGGCGTACCTGCAGCGCACGCGGATGCCCTTCAACCTGACGATTCCGGCGCAGATGGGCGGGCTGGCGGCGCTGGAGGATGGGGAGCACGTGCGGCGCACGCGCGAGCTCAACAGCGAGGGGCTGCGCTACTACCAGACGGAGCTGCCCAAGCTGGGGGCGAAGCTGGCGGAGAGCCACGCGAACTTCGTGCTGGCGGACTTCGGGCGGCCGGCGGTGGAGCTGTACGAGAAGCTGCTGCGCAAGGGTGTCATCGTGCGGCCCATGGCGGGCAACGGGTACCCCACGTCGCTGCGCATCTCGGTGGGGACGCGCGAGGAGAACGCGCGCTGCGTGACGGCGCTGCGGGAGGTGCTCGCTTCATGAGCGCGCGCCCCTTCATCGTGGCGATCGACGGCCCGGCGGGAGCGGGCAAGTCGACGGTGTCGAAGGTGCTGGCGCGGCGGTTGGGCTTCGCGCTGGTGGACACGGGAGCCATCTACCGCAGCGTGGCGCTGAAGGCGCGGCGCGAGGGGCTCGCCTTCGACGACGACGAGAAGCTGGGCGAGTTGCTGAGCCGGGTGCACATCTCCTTCCAGGTGGTGGGGGAGGACAACCACGTGTTCCTGGATGGAGAGGACGTGTCGGGGGAGATCCGGACGCCGGAGAACTCGATGGCGGCCTCGCAGGTGTCGAGCCGTCCGGTGGTGCGCGCGGGGCTGCTGTCGTTGCAGCGGCGCCTGGCGTTGCAGGCCCCGAAGGGAGCGATCCTGGAGGGACGTGACATCGGGACGGTGGTGTTCCCGGACGCGGACGCGAAGTTCTTCCTGGAAGCGGATCCGAGCACCCGGGCGCGGCGCCGTTTCGAGGAGCTCTTCCAGAAGGGCGTGGAGCGCTCGCTGGAGGATGTGCTGGCGGATCAGATCAAGCGGGACCAGGACGACGCGTCGCGAGCGGTGGCGCCGTTGAAGCCGGCGGAGGACGCGGTGCGGCTCGACTCGACGATCATGCCGCTGTCCGAGGTGGTGCGGGTGTTGGAGCAGACGATCCTGGACCGGATGTCCAAGCGATAAACCTGCTGGCCACTCGCCCCCATTTCCCCTCTCCCCTCGGGAGAGGGACGGGGTGAGGGTGCCCGGACCCCGGGTTCACCCCCTCGCCCCAGACCGCGCGCCCCTACTTCCGGCGCGAGAACCAGCCCATCAGCTCCTCGAGCGCACGGCGGTCCACGTCATCAAAAGTGGCCTTGTGCTCGGAGTCGATGTCGAGCACGGCAATCAACTCGCGGTTGGGCCCGAAAACAGGAACGACGATCTCCGAGGCCGAGCGCCCGTCACACGTGATGTGACCGGGGAAGGCGTGCACATCGGCGACGACGACGGTCTCGCCCTTGGCGGCGGAGGTACCGCAGACGCCCTTGCCGAAGCGGATCTCCAGGCACCCGAGGGTTCCCTGGTAGGGGCCGACGCGCAGCAGCTTGCCGGGCTCCACGACGCGGTAGAAGCCGGTCCACAGGTGGCCGAAGGCGTTGTGGATCAAGCAGCTCATGGTGGCCATGGCGGCCACGTCGTCGTTGATGCCCTCCAGGACGGCCTCGATGTGCGTCTTGAGCTCGGCGTAGGCCTCGGCCTTGGGCGTGCCGCGCAGATCCAGGGTGACTTCAGCCATGGTGTTGTAGTCCTCGAAACGGAGCCCGGCGGGGTGTCGCACCGGCGCGGGGCGCATCTTTAACCTGATCCGGATCCTGCCGCGATACCGGGGGCACATGGGGCCCGGAAAGTGGCATTCCCACCTACCGTGGAACGGGAGCGGAGGGGACCCTCCGGGCCGATGTTTCCTCGGAGCCGCGTCTCCAGCTTGCCGCCACCTGGATGGGAGGGGCCATGGGAATGTGGGGCGGGAGGCGGCTCGCGCGATGGCTGTGCGGGCTGGGAGCCGTCTGGGGGGCACTGCTGCTCGCCTGTGAGCCGGTGCCGGAGGAGGCCGCGGAGGGGGCGCTCGCGGAGACAGGGGCCACGCTGTCCTCGGGAGCGGGAGCCGTGTCCGCCGGGTTCCCGGTGAACCCGGCCGTGCTGCGGACGCTGGAGACGCTCGCTCAGGAGCGCCTCCCCGCCGGGCCCGCGGTGGCCTTCGATGGGGAGCAGTACCTCGTGGTCTGGTCCGATGCGCGCCGGGAGGTCCCCAATCTCTTCGGCGCGCGGGTGCGCAAGGACGGCACGCTGCTCGACCCGCTCGGCTTCATCATCGCGGAGCTCCTTCCGGAGAGCCGTGTGCTCATCCAGGGCGGCTCACCCGCGGTGGCCTTCGACGGCACGCGCTTCATCGTGCTCTGGCAGGGCCGGGAGGACAGCCGGGAGCTCTTCGCCACGCGAGTGACGCGGGATGGCCGTTCGCTCGACCCCGCGGGCATCCCCTTGCCGCCCATCCTCAGCGGTGTGGGCGTCACCCCGGACATCGCGTGCGACGGCCGCGGGACGTGCCTGGTGGTGCGCAAGGAGTTCTCCGAGGAGGACGAGCCTCCCCCCGGAGAGGACGAGGTGCTGGGCGGTGTGCTGCTGCGGGACGGCGCGGTGGTGGGGGACGCCTTCCGCATCGGCGGCCGGGACAGCCTTCCCCGCAACCAGGCGGTGGCGTGGTCCGGCCGCGAGTTCCTTGTCGTCTGGCAGGACCAGCGTTCCGGCGGCGGCGAGGACGACATCTTCGGCGCGCGCGTGACGCGGGAGGGCTCCGTGGTGGATCCGGACGGCTTTCCCATCTCCACCGCGCCCGGAGCACAGACGGCGCCAGACGTGGCGTGGACGGGCAGCCGGTTCCTCGTGGTGTGGGAGGACAGCCGTGCCGGCGAGCGCGACATCTTCGGCGCACGTGTGACGCGGGAGGGCACCGTGGTGGACCCGGACGGCTTCCCCATTTCCACCGCGCCCACGGAGCAGACCCAGGTTCGCATCGCCTCGGGGGGAGGGACCACGCTCGTCGTCTGGACGGATCTGCGCACCGGCCGTCCACGCATCCGTGGGGCGAGGGTGGAAGGAGACGACGTGCTCGACCCGTCTGGCTTCGCCGTCTCCACGGCCTTCTTCGCCCAGGACACGCCCGCGGTGGCCTTCGGGGGAGGACGCTTCCTCGTCACCTTCGCGGCGGCCCAGGACGCGGCGCGCCCGGGAGCGAAGACGGTGCTGGCCGTGCGCGTGGACGACGACGGGGACACGCTCGACTCTCCCGCGCTCCGCGTGCTGCGCGGGACACCCGCACAGCGGTTGCCCGCGGCGGCCTTCGGCGGCGGCAACTACCTGGTGGCCTGGCAGGACTTCCGCGACGACGAGGGGCCCCACATCCGCGTGACGCGCGTGCGGCCGGACGGCACCGTGCTCGACAAGAACGGCCTGCGTCTGCCGAGCGCTCCTGGCGCCGCGGGCCCGGTGGTGGCCTCGGATGGGCGTGACTTCCTCGTTGTCTGGCGGGAGCCGGGCGAGGCCGAGGGAGAGACCCTCATCCGCGCGGCGCGGGTAGGGGGCTCGGGGACGTTGCGCGACGCCACCGCCCTCGAGCTTGGGACCTCGACCGGACTCGAGCCGCGCCTGGCGGTGGCGTTCGGAGGAGGCCGCTACCTCGCGGTCTGGCCGGGCAGTGAGCCGGGTTCTCCTCCCTTCAGTCCCCAGCACATCCGCGGCGCGCGCGTGGCGAGGGACGGCACCGTGCTCGACCCGGGCGGCTTCCTCCTCTCGCCCTTCGGGCCAGGGGAGCAGACGACGCCCGCCGTGGCCTTCGTCGGAGGGCGCTTCCTCGTCGTCTACCGGGACTCCTTCACCACGTTTCCCTTCTTCATCAACCGCATCCTCGGCACGCGGGTGACGCTCGAGGGCATCGTGGTGGATCCGGAGGGTTTCCTCGTCGTGGAGCGGAGTGGCTTCGAGTTCTCTCCGGCCATCGCTTCGTCCGGGACGCAGGCGCTGGTGGTCTGGACCGACAGCACCTCCGTGGAAGTGGACCTCTTCGGCTCGCGAGTGACGGCGGACGCCACGGTGCTCGACCCGGATGGCTTCCCCATCTCGACGGCACCGGGGAACCAGCTCCTGCCCACGGTCACCTTCGACGGCCTGCGCTACCGGGTGGCCTGGGAGGACGACCACGAGCGCCGCCAGGACATCTTCGGCGCCCGGGTGCTCACGGACGGGACGGTGCTGGATCCGGAGGGCGAGCCCATCGCCACCGAGCCGCTCGACGAGGAACTCACACCCGCCCTCGCCTCGGACGGGAGGGGCGGCGTCGCGGTGTTCTACTCACGCTTCACGCGTGGCCCGCTGCTCAACTTCCGCGTGCGCGGGCGGTTCCTCGAATAGCGGCGAGCTGCCCGGGAACCCCCGGGCTACTCGAAGATGGGGACGGAGTCGTCCTTGTTGTCCCGGCTCTGCTTCGTGGGGCGTGAAGGACGGGAGGGCTCCGCCACCGGCTCGGCCTTCACGGGCTCCAGCGTGGCGCTCACGGTCTCCGCGTCCGCCACCACGCCATTGAAGTCCAGCTTGCGCTTCATGTCCTGGTGCCCCGCGAGCTGGAAGGTCAGCTCGTGCACCTCGTCCCGGCGCAGCCGGCGCTCCAGCGGGGCGGTGCCGATCTGCACATCCCCCGCGAAGACGGTGGCGCCTTCGGGTGTGGAGCTGATGCGCACCAGGATCATGGTGTCCACGGCGGGCGCTGCGGGCTTTGGCGCCGGCTTCATCTCGGCGACTCGATCCGGAGGAGGCTCGGCCGGAGTGGCGGGACGCAGCACCACGACCGCGGCTCCCGTGGCGATGAGCAGCAGCGGCAGCGCCACGAACGCGATCTTCCTGCCCATGGAGCCACGCGGCACATCTTCCGTGACCGAGTGGTTGGAGTGGGGCGCCGGAGCCGGAGCGGGAGCGGCGGCCTCGGGACGCGGAGGGCGCGGACGGGCGGCCGAGGCGGAGCCACTGCCTGCCCGGGCGGGGGCGGCGCTGGAGGGCTGGGAGCCGCGGGCCGCCGACGGAGCGGCACGGGCCGCGGAGGGCTGCGACCCCGCACGAGCCGCCGGAGCGCCGGGACGGGAACGCGACTGGCTCGGGGACGAGCGGCCCGGCTTCGACACACTGCGCTGACCCGGCTTGCTGCTGCTGCCGGCCCTGCTGCTCTTGCTGCTGCTGCCCGCCTCGGGGACGGAGTTGGTGGGGAGCGCGTCGAGCTCCGCGGGAGACAGGTCCGCCACCGCGTCCAGCATGGCGTCGATGAACTCCTGGGCGTTCTGGAAGCGGTCCTCCTTCTCGCGGGAAAGCGCCTTCGCGAAGAACTCCTCCAGGGCCTGGGGCACGGGAGCGCCCTGGCGCTTGGAGGCCACGGTGGGCGCAGACTGCGTCAGGGCGGCGGTGAGCGCCTTGCGCACCGTGTTGGCCCCATACGGCGAGGTGCCCGTGAGGCAGTAGTAGAGGACGCCGCCCATCGAGTAGAGGTCGGAGCGGTGATCCACGTGCTCGCCGCCGGCCTGCTCGGGAGGCATGTACTGGGGCGTGCCGAGCACCTGGCCGGTGGAGGTGAGCTGATGCTCGTCCTCCGCCTCGAGCGCCTTCACCAGGCCGAAGTCCAGCACCTTGACGAAGTCCCGCCGGTCGAGCTGCTGCACCATGATGTTGTGCGGCTTGATGTCGCGGTGGACGGCGCCCTGCTCGTGGGCGTGGGCGAGGCCGCGGCAGGCCTGCTCGATGACGTCCACGGCGCGGCGCAGGGTCATGGGGCCGTCGCGCTTGACGAGCTCGCGCAGGCTCTCGCCCTCGAGCAGCTCCATGACGTAGTAGCAGGTGCCGTCCGGGGCGCGACCGAAGTCGTAGATGGTGATGACGTTGGGGTGGCGCAGGCGGCTGGCGATCTCCGCCTCGCGCCGGAAGCGCTCGAAGAACTGGGGCGCGGCCGCCAGCGAGGGGTTGAGCGTCTTGACGGCCACCGGGCGCTGGACGGACGTCTGGGTGGCACTGAAGACCATGCCCATGCCTCCCTGGCCGAGCACGTCTTCAATCTTGTAGCGGCCATCGAGCACCTGGCCAATGAGGGCCATCTGGGAGGCGCTACACAGGTGGTCGGAGCCGTCGGTGCTACCGCAGTGCGGACAGGGAGAGGCCATCAGGGGGCCGAGTATAGACAGACCCGGGTATCGCCGGGCAGGGGTCCTGACGGGGGGCCGCCCCGGGTTTGGGGTGGGGGAGGGAGCGGGCGGGCACATCGGCCGTTCCCGGAAGGCGCCTGGGCTGTTACACCCCCGAACCCGCCATGAGCCTCGTCATCGCCCAGGACATCTGCCTCTCCTACGGGAAGAAGGTTCTCTTCGACAACGAAAGCTTCGCCCTCAGCCCCAAGGACCGCATCGGCCTGGTCGGGGCCAACGGAACGGGGAAGAGCTCGCTGATGAAGATCCTCGCCGGGGTCCAGAACCCGGACTCGGGGACACTCACCTACCGGCGCAAGGCGCGGATCGGCTACCTGCCCCAGGAGCTGGCGGGCCTGCCCGAGGGCTCGGTGGTGGACGCGGTGATGAGCACGGTGCCGGGCCGTGACGCCCTGGAGGCGCGCCTGAGGGAGACCGAGGAGGCGCTCGGCAAGGCGGCCAACGAGGAGGAGCAGCTCGAGCTGGCCCAGACGCTGGCGGACCTGCACACGGAGCTGGACCACTTCGAGGAGCACTACGGCCGACATCACGCCGAGCGCATCCTCAAGGGCCTGGGCTTCCGCGAGGCGGACCTGGCCAAGCCCACGGGGGCGCTGAGCGGTGGTTGGCGCATGCGCGCGGCGCTGGCGGGCCTGCTGCTCCAGGACCCGGACCTGCTGCTGATGGACGAGCCCACCAACCACCTGGACGTGCCGACGCTGGCGTGGTTCGACGGTTTCCTGAAGCGCTCGAACAAGGCGGTGGTGCTCATCTCGCACGACCGCGACTTCCTCAACCGGCAGGTGGACCGCATCCTCTCGCTGGAGATGGAGGGGCTGCGCTCGTACGTGGGCAACTACGACACGTACAAGCGGCAGCGCGCCGAGGAGATGGAGCAGCTCAAGGCGCAGTCCGAGCGCGTCGAGGCGCGCAAGGCGGAGCTGCAGGCCTTCATCGATCGCTTCGGTGCGAAGGCGACGAAGGCCCGGCAAGCACAGAGCCGCGCGAAGATGCTGGAGAAGATGGAAGACGTGCAGGTGCTTGAGGAGCGGGCCACCATGCGCTTCCGCTTCCCGGAGGTGGAGCGCTCGGGGCGTGACGTGGTGACGCTGGAGGGTATCCAGAAGCGCTACGGGGAGGCGGTGGTGTACTCGGGGCTGGACGCCCGGGTGGAGCGCGGGCAGCGCATCGCCGTGGTGGGCGCGAACGGCGCGGGCAAGACGACGCTGCTGAAGATCATCGCGGGCGAGCTGGTGCCGGATGGGGGCACGGTGAAGCTCGGGCACAACGTGGTGATGGGGTATTACGCGCAGCACCACGGCGACAAGCTGAACAAGCAGAACAGCATCATCGAAGAGGTGAGGCCGCTGGCGGCGGACAAGCCGGAGAGCTTCGTGCGCGGGGTGCTCGGCGCGTTCATGTTCTCGGGAGACGACGTGGACAAGCCG
Organism: Archangium sp. Cb G35; assembly: GCF_001896145.1. Classification (NCBI taxonomy): domain Bacteria; kingdom Pseudomonadati; phylum Myxococcota; class Myxococcia; order Myxococcales; family Archangiaceae; genus Archangium; species Archangium sp. Cb G35. Next base: position 132,534 of record NZ_MPOI01000007.1, on the reverse strand, counting down.
GTGGGCGTGCTGAGCGGTGGCGAGCGGGCGCGCGTGGCGCTGGCGAAGCTGCTGCTGGTGCCCTCGAACCTGCTGCTGATGGACGAGCCGACGAACCACCTGGACCTGGACTCGACGGAGATGCTGATCGAGGCGCTGAAGGGGTACGGGGGGACGCTGGTGTTCGTGTCGCACAACCGGAGCTTCGTGAACGGGCTGTCGACGCACGTCTGGGACGTGGTGGGCGGGAAGGTGGTGCCGCACCCGGGCAACCTGGACGACTACCTGTACCACCAGGAGCAGCAGCGGCTGGCGGCCGAGGCCGCGGGGCTGGGCGAGAAGGTGGCGGAGAAGGGGCCGGCGGCGGGGCTGACGGAGAAGGACCGCAAGCGGATGGAGGCCGAGGCGCGGCAGAAGCGCAGCGCGGTGGAGGGCCCCATCAAGAAGGAGATCGCGAAGCTGGAGGAGGCGATCTCCAAGCTGGAGGCGGCGCAGAAGGAGCGCGAGACGCAGCTGGCGGATCCGGTGCTCTACAACGACTTCGCGAAGGCGAAGCCGTTGATGGACACGCACCGCGAGGGCAAGTCGCAGCTGGAGCAGCTCTACGCGCAGTGGGAAGCGGCGCAGGAGAAGCTGGCCGAGGCCTCCGCGTCTCTCTGATGCATGACTCGCAGTGCGGATCGTTCTCGATCGCCCTCGTCATACGGATGGTTTCTGGTCGGATCTGGCGCGGTGGGTAATCTGCCGCGCCGCCAGCATATGGCTGGCAGAAAGGTCGCGACGCAATGAACTCCATCCGGAAGATGATGCCTGTGCTGTTCGCCACTCTCCTCTCGGTTTCCACGGTGGCCTGTGGGCCCGTTTCCAAGGACTCCGAGACCGCGAAGCAGGAGCCGACGAATCAGCAGCAGACCGAAACGAACCAGTCCGCCCTGGCGGGGCCGGACTGCGACAGTGTCTGCGAGTTGGAGTGTCCGGCCACTGGTCAGCGCTACCTCTACAACTCCGCATCCCTTTGCCCGGGTCTGGATGAGAACGAGGCGCTGGCGCGGTGCGAGGCCGAGTGCACGGTAAGCTGCGTGGGCCCGGTCTATTGCTCGTAGTGGGCCCTCACTCCTTCTCCTTCTAGCGGAGGCTGGCCCCGGCGCGAGGGCTCCCCAGGCCGCGTGGTGTTGAGGCTCAGGCCGCCCCAGCCAGGTTACTCCTCGAGGGGCCGCTTCGTCCCGGAACCGCTGATATCCGGTACGTTTTGGGCGAAGCCCTCGTTGACGAGCCTGTCCCGGAAGGAGTTGGAGATCACCTGGCCCTGGGTCTGTCCCGGGGTGGTGGTGGGGGTGTACGCGAACTGATGTTTGTCGTAGATGGGGCCATTCTTCGAGCCCCCGGGGGTCGTATCGTGGATGCGTGAGGTCTGGGCCGCATCCTGGGGATTGTATCCCCGGTTCTCATTGGGGTAGTTCGCGTTGAGCTTGGTGTTGAGATTGCCGGCGTAGCGATAGGCTCCAATCAGGTTGAGCCGGCTATCGGTGTTGTTCATGTCGAGCCGCTGCTGGAGCGCGGTGTTGTCCTTGCCGTGATTGAAGAGATCCCGCTGATAGGTGTTGTCCAGCAGGTGAGTCGAGTCGCGGTGGAACGCGCTCGAGGGATTCGCCGCGTCGTAATCGACCCGCTTCATCGTCGGAGGAGTCTGTCCCGGCGTTGGGCTCTGTCCCACGATGTCATCCGCCTTCTGACGGGTGCCATAGGTGAGGCTGTGCGACTTGTGGAGATGGTCATCCGGAATGGCGACGGTCACTCCCTGATCGTAGACCTGCTGGGCCGGCCCGCCGGCGTTTCGCCTCTTGAGGGACTCGCCCGAGGGGACGTGATCCCTGTTGGAATTGAAATCAGCCTTGGCGTCATTGACCCGGACCAATTCCGACCTGGGATTGTTCGGGTCCACCAGGAGATTCCTCTTGTAGGGGCCCACATCGCCGGGCAGCAGCGGGTTGTTCGTGCTGTTACGATCAGCTCGTGAGCGGTCCAGCAACTGATGGGTGTCCAGCTGCTGCTTGAGCGCGGCGTTGTTCTGGGGATCGATAGGGTTGCCCTTGTTTCCGGGCCGGGTCTTGTCGAACTCGTAGAACTGCTGCGTCTGCTTGTCGTAGGCGTAGTTCTTGCCGGTGAGCGGATCCGTCACCTTGTTGTTGCCGGTGCGCTTGCCCCCGTTCTTGAAAGCGACGAAATCGCCTCCGTCCATCGAGAAGTAGTCGTTCTTGTGCTGGAGGCGCGTCGCCGGGGTGTCCTGGCTGGCCAGATGAATCTTCTGCCGATCATCGATCCGCGCCTGGACTCGCGGCGGCGTCGCCGGTGCCGCCGTCCCGGGCGAGAAGGAGGAGGAACCGGGAGGGTTGTTGCTACCCGAGGGCGTGGGATCGGGTGATGACGTGCGCTGCCGCTTGGCCGGAGGGGGAATGTTCCGCGTCGAGTTCGACGGCGAGGAGGTGGTGGGGAGCTTGAAGCTACCGAAACCCAGCTTGGACGAACGACCCAGACCCATGGAGGTACCCCAATCGGGAAGTGAGGTGTGACTGCGATACCCGATTGGAGTGCTTGGTTCGTGCCATCGTGGCGGGTCGAGCCGCCATCGTGGGAACCCCTTGGGATTCAAGGGTTTGGGGGCTGGTGAGCACGCGAGAGCCGGTCGCGGGTCCGGGCTGGGAGTGGTGACTCCTGTCATCACCGGTGACGGCTGTCACCACCCCTGGAACTTCCCTACCGGTGATGCCCACCACCCCGGTGACCGCCGCCTCGGCCGCCGCGATGATCGCCCCGGTGGTGGTCACGGTCACGGTACGGGCTCGCATCGTGGTAGCGGGGCCCGTGACGACGGCCCCAGCCCCAGGGCCGGTTCCATTCGTGACCGCGCATCACCGGGTAGCGCCGCCAGGTGTGGAAGAAGTAGTTGGGGTGTCCCCACCGCACGGCGACCCTCGCGTGGCGGTACTCCGGAACGACGATCCGGACCGAGCCGCGCGGAGCCCAGCCACCGTCGATGAAGACCCACGAGTGGCCACGACGGGCCCATCTCGGCGTGACGAAGACCAGGCCCGGCTGGGGAGGCGAGACCCAGGTTCCATCCACCCAGACGTACTGGGTGCCGGACCAGTACCAGTAACCGGGGGCCCACGTGAGATTCGGGGCGGGCGGCGGCGGCCGGGCCTCCGCCTGGAGCTGGGGAGGCGCCTGGGTCGTCGCGACCTCCTCGCTGCTCACGTCGATGGGGATCTCCACGTCCGTCGTACCGGGCCTCGCCCAGCCACCGGAGATCCAGCGCCAGGCGTTTCCATCCTGTTGCCAGTAACCGTTGACGAACTGGTAGCCGGGCATCCGAGCGATCCAGGCGCCGGGCTTGAAGCGCCACTCGTCGCCATCCCAGTACCAGTGTCCGGAGGTCCACACCGAATCGGGGAAGGGCCGCTGCGTGGGCCTCTCCATGGGAAGCGCTGGAGGAGGGGAGGGAGCCAGGGGCTCCAGATCCACATCCTGTTCCTCGGTGTACCCGAACTCCGGAGCGGGGGCCGGGGCCGTCTGCGCATGGACGGCCGGAGCCGCAAGACCGAGAACCAAACAAACCAACCAACGAGGCGTCATGACGTCGTCTCTCCCTGACTGCCGCTTCATGTGGGTAGGACGTTTCCCTCCCCGATTTATTCACGGCCCTTGAGGGTCTGTACCCTGATGCCGATGACGCGCCCCTGCCAGTGCGCTAATCGGGTGGCCCCATGAGACCGACCACCGCGTTCCTCAGCCTATTCCTGCTCGCCGCCTCGTCCTGCACCCATGGCTCCAACCGCCAGGAGACTCCGGCGAGCCCCTCGTCCATGGACCCCGCCGAGCGCGGCCGCGTGCTCGCCCAGCGCGTCATCATCGCCGATGGCCACATCGACGTGCCGTACCGTCTCCACGAGAAGCTGGGCCCGGATGGCGAGCCCACCGAGGACATCTCGCAGCGCACCGCCGAGGGCGACTTCGACCATCCGCGCGCCGTGGAGGGCGGGTTCGACGTGGCCTTCATGTCCATCTACATCCCCGCTGACCTCCAGACGAAGCCCGGGGCCTCGAAGGCCCTCGCGGACTCGCTGGTCGACATGGTGGAGAAGATCGCCCGCCAGTCGCCCGGGAAGTTCGCCATGGCCCACTCGGTCGAGGAGGCCCGGCGCAACACCCAGGAGGGAAAGGTGTCCTTCGCGCTGGGCATCGAGAACGGCTCGGCCATCGAGGACTCGCTCCAGAACGTGACGCACTTCCACCAGCGCGGCGTGCGCTACATCACCCTCACGCACTCCCGGGACAACCAGATCAGCGATGCCTCCTTCAACACGGGCAAGCGCACCTGGAACGGCCTCAGCCCCTTCGGCAAGCAGGTGGTGGCCGAGATGAACCGCGTGGGCATCATGGTGGATGTCTCGCACCTCTCGGATGACGCCATCCGGCAGGCGGTGGAGTTGAGCCAGGTGCCCGTGATCGCCTCGCACTCCTCGTGCCGCCACTTCACGCCCGGCTTCGAGCGCAACATCAGCGACGAGCTCATCCGCGCCCTGGCCGCGAAGGGTGGGGTGGTGATGATCAACTTCGGTTCCGCCTTCCTGACCCAGGCCTTCAACGACTACGAGCGGCAGGTCCGCGATGCGGTGGAGACCTTTGGCAAGGCGCGCGGCCTGTCTCCGGGCGCCCCCGAGATCCGGACGTTCCTGGAGACCTACTGGCGCGAGCATCCCGCCCCGCTCGCCCGAGTGGAGGACGTGGCGGACCACATCGACCACGTGGTGAAGCTGGTGGGCATCGACCACGTGGGGCTCGGCTCCGACTTCGATGGCGTGGGCCCCACGCTCCCCACCGGGCTCAAGGACGTGTCGCAGTACCCGAACCTCTTCCGCGTCCTGCTCGAGCGCGGCTACAGCGAGGCGGACATCGAGAAGATCGCCTCGGGCAACGTCTTCCGCGTGTGGCAGAAGGTCGAGTCCCACGCCGCCGGCCGCTGAGTGCCCTCTGGGCCTCACGTCTCCCGGGATTCGCGCCACCGGACCGTCGCGCGCCAGGCCGACCACAACACCAGCCCGAGCAACGCTTCTCCGAGCAGGAAGGGCACGCCGCCCCACAGCACCAGGCGGCGGGCCAGCGTTCTGTCCATCTCGAAGGCCGCGTCGGCGGGCGTCTGCACGATGACGATGAACCCCGTGTAGCCCACTGGCGCGAAGGCCGCGAGCCAGGGTCCCTCCCGTGTCGCGAGTGGATCCCGGTGCTCGGCGAGCGTCACGGTGGGCCAGGGCTCGGGCATCCGGAGTTGCTCGCCCTCCTCGCTGGCCAGGGACCTCCGCACCTCGTCGAACTCACGGGCCAGGCCTCCATCCAGAGGGAGTGACTCTCCGTGCCCGAGCGCCTCGTGGAGCAGGATGATGTAGCCCCCTGGCGCCGGTTGCCCGGCCTCGCTCCGGTTCCTGTCCCGAGGCGCGACGAGCACAGCGGTCCGGTGGCGGGCCTCGTCCGGATCGCTCAGACGCAGGGAACCCAGGGTGGCGCCCGTGCCCACCATGCCCACGAGCACTCCCCGCCATTCTCCCTCCGCGCCGAGCAGCGGAATGGAGATGGCGAAGCGGTGGCGATCATCCGCCTCCGACAGGAACGCGCGTGAGATGTAGGGCTGGGCCCGTTGCGCGAGCGCGTTGCGTTTCGCGCCCTCGAAGTAGTCGCGCCACGCGAAGTTCTTGCCCAGGAAGTCCCGGGATGGCTCGGGCCAGCGGGCCAGGACCGTCCCCTGGGCGTCCACGATGAACCAACTGTCGAACGGAGACTCCCCACCCGGGAACTTCAGGCCGAGCCGTGGATCCTCGTGCGCCTCGTACATCTCCCGGCAGAAGCGCTGGAGGGCGGGAAGATCGTGGCGCAGGAGCGGCTCGCGCAACCCGGGCGAGCTGGCGGCCCGCTCGATGGCGTCGCTGTACTCCTCGAGCCTGAAGAGCACCGTGCCCGCGACCGTGCGGGCGGCGTAGATGTTGGTGCTCAGCTCCTCCCTGCGCCGATCTTCCACCTGTGCCCGCGCCACGGTGAGGGCTGCCCCCGCCATGACGAGCAGCAGCCAGGCGATGCTTCCCACCAGGCCCGCGGGGACCGGGTTCCGCCGGCACCACCGCCACACGCGCGCGGCCCTCCCCATGGGCCGGGCGAGGATGGGCTCGCCCCGGAGATGGCGCTCCAGCTCCTCGGCCAGCTCTTCCGCCGAGCCGTAGCGCCGCGCCGGGTCCTTCTCCAGGCACTTGAGGCACAGCGTCTCCAGGTCCCGATCGATGCCGGGCGCGAGCTGGTGGGGCGGCGTGGGCTCGGTCTCGAGGACCCGCCGGAGGACCTGGGTGGGCGTGTCCGCCGTGAAGGGAGGCTGGCCCGTGAGCAGCTCGTAGAGGATGGCGCCCAGGCCGTAGACGTCGGTGGCGGTGGTCAGGTTCCTGGAGCGTCCAGCGGCCTGCTCCGGTGACATGTAGCCCGGCGTGCCCACCACGATGCCGGAGCGGGTGTGGTCGGCCTCCTTCTCCAGGTGCCGGGCCACGCCGAAGTCCGCCACGTGCGGCCGTCCCCCCTCATCCAGGAGCACGTTCGCCGGCTTCAGATCGCGATGCAGGATGCCGCGCTGGTGTCCGTGGTGCACCGCCCGCGCGAGCACCGCGAGCACCTCGGCCACGCGCCGGCCATTGCCCCGGAACCGCTCCAGGTTCTCGGCGAGGTTCCCTCCCTCCACGTACTTCATCGTGAAGTAGGGGCAGCCATCGTGCTCGCCCACCTCGTAGATGGGGACGATGTTCGGATGATCCAGCCGGGCCGCGGCCTCGGTCTCGGCGCGGAAGCGGTGCAGCTCGGCCTCGCTGGCCAGCCCGCCCCCCACGAGCATCTTCAAGGCCACCACACGCTCCAGGCGCAGGTGCCGCGCGCGGTACACCCGGCCCATGCCTCCCCGGCCCAGGAGCTCGAGCAGCTCGTAGTCACCAAAGCGCGAGGGGAGGCCGGAAGCCGGGTGGAGCTCGGGCTCCTCGTCGAGCGCGCCGAGCAGCAGACAGCGGGGGCACAGGCCCGCCGCGCTCAGGTTCGAGCCACACTGGGGGCACACGGGCGTGGGCGCGGGGGTCGTCATGTGCTTCGGGCCGCGGTGCTATTCCAGGGAGACCAGCAGCAGGCGGATCTCATCCTCGATGTCCTCGGGGCGCTCGACCGTCTGGGCGATCTCCTCCCGGAGCAGCTCCCGATACCGGCCACGCAGCCGGTGGGCCGCCACCTTCACCGCGCCCTCGCTCATGCCCAGGGCCTCGCCCACCTCCGTATAGCGGAGCTGTCCCGCGTCTCCCGTCAGGGTGCCGCGCAGCTTCTCGAAGAGCGGCTGCCTGCCGAGCCGGGCGCACTCCTGCTCCAGCGTGGACAGCACGTGCTCCAGCAACGTCAGGGCCCAGCGGCGCTCGTAGAGCTTCTCGGGCGTCAGATCGTGCGAGGGCTCGTGCTGGTAGAGGCCCTCGGCGGTCTCGGCGTCGATGGACAGGGGCGTCAGGCCGCCGCCGCGCTTCTGGGCTCGCTCCTTGTCCCACTCGTTGATGAGGTAGTGCTTGAGCGAGGCGAGCAGCCACGTGCGGAACCGGCCGCGCTGGCGATCCACGCCGGCGAGATCGTTCTTCTCCAGCAGCCGCGTGAAGAAGCCCTGGACGAGATCACACGCGTCCTCGGGCCCGCGGCCCTGGCGCCGGGTGAAGGCATAGAGCGGGTACCAGTAGAGCCTGCACAGCGTGGACAGGGCCTCGTGCGCCTCGGACGGGGTGCCCTGGCCCGCGGCGAGGACCAGACTCCAGCGCGTCGTCGAGAACTTCCTGGGGCCGGCCCGAGGGAGTCCCTCGAGTGCATCCTCACCGGTGTCTCGCGTGGGTGCTGACATGGGCTCCCCTGATGGATTCGTGGCGGGAGCCTAGCCTAGGGCCGGGCCTGCTCGGGTGACGAATCGAGGACGGGCGCCGGGGTTACGCCTTGAACAACCGGCCTACGCGGCCTGCCGTGCCTTGCGCCGCGCCAGGAGCGAGGGCGCGAGGAGCAGCACCATGCTCAGCACCAGGGCGGTGGGACCCAGCCAGTCCCCCCAGGCCACCATCAACGTGGACACGCGGGGAGTGAGGGGCACAGTCACGGCCAGACTCGCGCGGTGATCATCCGGCACTTCGGCGAGCACCTCGCCCGTGGAACTGATGAGGGCGGAGATGCCCGAGTTGGTGACGCGCACCTGCGGCAACCGCGTCTCGATGCTGCGAAACGCCGCGTGCATCAGATGCAGCTTCGGCGCGGGCGTACCGGAGAACCACGAGTCATTGGACAGCGTGATGATGAGCTCGGCCCCCCGGCGCGCCTCCTCGGCGACGTAGCTGGGGAAGATGGACTCGTAGCAGATGAGGGGGGCCACGGTGATCGCCCGGCCTCCGCCGAGCTGGAGTGCCATCGTCTGGGGACCGGGCCCTCGCTTCCAGTAGCCCGTCCAGGGCAGCCGCTCGCGCAGCCACTGCGAGTCGATCAGCTCGGGGACCCACTCCGTCAGCGGGAAGAGCATCGTCTTGCGGTAGGCCGAGCGCTCCAGCGTTCCGTTTCGCCCCGGGCCCAGGAACATGGCGGCGTTGTACTCGCGCTCCTGCTCCAGGTCGTACGTGCCGAAGAGCAGGGGCACCTCGGCGCGCGAGACGAACTCGCGGATCTCCGCGTCGAACTCGGCGCCCGCGTCGCTCTTGGGTGTGCCGAAGGTCGTCGGGTACACCGTCTCGGGCCAGATGAGCAGATCCAGCTTCCGGTTCTGGAGCAGCTCGGCCGAGAGCCGGTAGTGCGTGTCGAGGATCATCCGCACCACGTCGTACGTGCCCATCTCCGCCGCGAGCTTCTCGTACTTCGTGATGTTGGCCTGGACGACACCGGCAGTGAGCTGCTGCGCGGGGGACTCGAGCGCGGCCACCTGCCGGTAGCGGAACTGGCCGTACCCGAAGCAGGCCAGCACGAGCGCCGCCCCCATGGCCACCGGAGCCAATGCGCGCCGCGAGCCCTCACGTACACCGTGGGCCACGAAGACCCTGCCAGCCTCGAGCACGCACGTGTTGACGATGACGAGCACGAGCGTGAGCCCATGCGCCCCGGCGATGTCGGCGCCCTGGCGCAGGGACTCGGAGGCGATGAAGCCCTGCCCGAGGGTCTCGGCGAAGAGCTTGGGGCTCACCCACTCGGTGCCCACGTACACGAGCGCGCCCGTGAGCGTGACGCGCCAGAAGGCCCGGGGGTCCTCCCGGGTGGTGCGCCGCAGGTGATAGCGGGTGAGCGCGAAGGTGATGAACTGCAGCTCCATGAAGGGCGCCAGTGCCAGCAGGGCGAGCCAGCACAGCGCCAGGGGCGCTCCGGAGTAGCTCTGAAGGGCTCCGGGGAACCATCCGAAGATGGCGGCCGTGAAGACCAGCCCCATCACCACGCCCGAGAGCACGGCCTCGCGCCGGCTGTCGACGCGGTCCAGCACCAGCAACCAGGGCACGAGACACACCCAGGTCACCGCCACCCAGCGGGCCTCCAGGCTTCCGAAGAGCCACACGAGGCCCGCGGTGCCCGCCGCGCCGAGCAGCTGGAGCGCCAGGCGCTTCGCGCGGACCGCCAGCGTGCTCATGGAATGGGCTCCACTCCCTCTGGCCCTTCGGGCAGCTCCAGGATTTCGATGGGCATGCCCGAGGGCGCCAGCTCGGGCGGGACGACCCGGTTGGAGGGCAGCTCGACCGGCTCTCCCTTCGAGTCCACCGGCTTGTAGTCCGGATGGAACATGAGGATCGGCTTGATGCCCTCTCCGTTGTCCGTGGACTGGTAGTGGCGCACGTAGCCGGGAGGCAGCTCGAAGTTCTCGGGGACGATGATGCCCTGTTTGAGGGGGCTGGTACCCTGGCGGTACAGGTTGATGCCCTCCGCGGGTCCTGCGGGCGCCGCGTCCTGTGGCACGGGCTCCTCCTGGGGGGCGGGCTCGGAGGACGGCTGGGCCGGGAGGTTCTGGGGCCGCGGGGTGGTTTTCGGTGCGGAACGGGACGGAGTGGGGGAGGGCGCGGGTGTTCCCTGCGCGAGCCTCACGGGTTCGGTCTCGGGAGTGGCGGGCACGGGAGCCGGCGAGGACACGAGCCAGGCACTCAAGAGCAGACACACGACGGTGAAGCCGAGCCCCAGCCCGACGATCCACATGCCGCTGCTGGTGCGCTTGCGCTGGATGCGGGTCACGCCGTCGCTGTCGACGTGCCGCTCGTACTCGGGATGCTGCGAACCCATTCTCGCCCCTGTTCTCCGGGACTCGTATGCTACGGGCCCCCTGCCGCCCGGGCAATCGTTCCCCATGAGCCCCATGCCAGCCGCCGATGCTCCCGTAGTGCCTTCCGCCCACGGCCAGCCCGTGGCCCCGCGCTTCCAGGTCCACGCCTACCCGCTCGCCCTGCGTCTCGTCAGCTCCCTGCTCCAGGTGCTGATGAGGGCCGATCTCCTCTGCGCCTCGGCGCTCGTCGTGGCCGGCACCTTCACGGGGGCGATGAACCCCAAGCCGCCGGCCCTGGCGGGTTGGCTCGTGTTGATCGCGCTGGGCCTGTTTGGCCTCAACTGGCTCATCCGCTGGCTCTCCGCCGCGACCTTCTCCATCGAGCCCTCACAGTTCGTGTTGGAGCGCCGAGGCGATCGGTTCGAGATTCCCGTCGCGTCGGTGGAGTCCGCCCGGGTCTGGCGGTTGCCGTTGCCGGGGGCGGGACTGTCGCTGCGGATGAAGTCGGGGCGAGGCTTCCAGTACGAGTTGCAGGTGGCGGATCCACTGCCGGTGTTGGATACGATGGGGAAGGAGGCGGATCACCCCCTCACGGCCTTCGCGCACGCCCGGGCCACGGTCATGCGCCAGCGCTGGTACTACCTGGCGCTCAAGTTCGTGCTGTTCCCGCTGGTGCCTGGCATCATCATGTTCCAGCTCAACCAGCGCATCACCTTCGGTGGGCCGTTCGCACAGTACCGCATGTACGGGCTGTGGCCGTACCTGCAGAGCTTCTTCACATACTGGGCCTACTTCACCGCGTTGCTGGTGCTGTTCGCGAGCATCTGGCGCGTCCTGGCCGAGCTGGTGGCCTTCGCGGGGGCGTGGTTCTCCCCGCGGCAGGCGGGGGGCGTGCGGCGGTTTGTGGAGGTCGCCAACACGGTGCTCTACTACGGAGGCTTCTGCTCGCTCGTGGCGTGGAAGTTCCTCCAGTAGAGCGTCTGTCGAGCACGGAGCCGGGGCATTGGCGTCCAAGTCGGGTGTTGGACGTTGGGCTGCGTGGGCTGCGCATTCGAGAAAGAAGTTGGTGCTTGGATGAAGGAATGCACTCCTTCGTCTGGCTGTCTCTGACGTGCTTCTGTCTCGTGGGCTGTGTTGGCGTCGGTCCGCGGCAGTTGCATCAGTCCGTGGGACCCGGACCTGGTCCAGACTGTGCGAGCACGCTGGATTGTGCGTGCAAGAATGGATCGGCAGCAGCCTGTGAACAATTGGGGATGGCGCCCAAGGCGCCCAGACCTAAAGGCCCCGGACCGGTCATGCCGCCCGGTACGGGCGAGGAACTCGTCAAGGGTGAAACGGTTGACCCGGAGCGGGGTACCAAGGATCGATGCGAAGACTATTACGTCAGGTGTACCGAGGCTGGCGGCGGCAGCATGAGTGGTCATGCTGCGGGCTATAGCCGCTGTGCTTCGTGTCTGGCCTACTGCACATCCAATGGTTTCTGGCCAGAAGCGATCTACACGTGGAATGGAGTACGCCTGCCATGTCCAGGCATCTGACCAAGGTAGAGGAGGAGGGGTTGGGGCGGTTCGCCCAGAAATGGGATCGCTTCTACCTGTCGCTTCTGCGCGCGCCCATCGCCGAGAAGATTCCGGCAATCAAACGGTTCGAAAAGCGATCTCTGAAGGAGATGCGTACCGCGACCGGCAAAAGACAAGTGCAGAGGCGGATCACCAAGACCCTGCTCATGGAGACGCGTTCCGGTCCTTGGAGAAGGTTTTCGCCGTATTTGCGGCGGATGGAACGGCTCGGCTTCTCCTCAATGGACGATCGCTTGTTGGTCTGTGGCTGGGCGGCGCAGGCAGCCAGAGGGTCTCAAGTGGGGTTGCGCAGGACGGCCGCGCTCATCGCTGACTTCGAGCGGCGGGCTCGCATCAAGCCGCCGCATCCTGCGGCGCGGGAGCAGATCGAGTTCTCGCTTGAGCGGGCCAAGAGTCTCATCGGTCTTGGCTCCGAACAGGCCCCGGAAGAACCCAAACGCCGCAAGAAGCCCAAGGCTCGTGGCCGACGCTCAGTCGAGTAGCTGGCGCCCCGGTCTTCTCGAATGCTCCCTCAGCCCGTGCGGCGCTTCTTGTCGCGCTTCGGCTTGCGCTCGGGTTTGGGCGGCGGCGTGCTGCTGTCCGGGAGGCCGCCATCTGATGCCTTCCCCTCGGTGGGTTTCGTGGTGGGGAAGGGCGTTCCGTCCATGAGGATCGGATCCGGAATCGGAACCGGTTCGGACGGGGGCGCGGGCATGCGGATGATGAACGTGGCCCCCTCGTCCGGCTTGCTCTGCACCGACAGCGTTCCACCGTGGTTCTTCACGATGCGCTGGCAGATGGCCAGTCCCAGTCCCGTGCCCTTCTGCTTCGTCGTGTAGAAGGGCACGAAGATGTGCTGCTGCTGATCCTGCGGAATCCCCGGGCCCGTGTCCGTCACGTGCAGTTCCACGAACGAATCCCCGGTCGGGCGGAAGTCCGTGAAGCGATCCGGCCTCACCGTCTTCACCGTGATGATGCCCCCGGTGTCGGCCATCGCCTGCATCGCGTTCTGCACCAGGTTGATCAGCACCTGCTTGAGCTGCTCCGCGTCCGCCTCCACCCTCGGCATGGACTCTTCCTGCTCCACCTTGAGCTCGATGCCCGGCGGCATCTCGTTCTGGATGAGCCGCACCGTCCGCGTCACCACCTCGTTCAGATCCGTGGGCCCGAAGGTCTGCTTCAGCGGCCTCGCGTAGTCGAGGAACGCCGACACCACCCCGTTCAGGCGGTTCACCTCCTCGACGATCACCTCCAGGAACTCGCCTTCCTCCCCTGGCAGCCGCTTCGGATCCAGGCACTGCGCCGCGCCCTTGATGGCGCCCAGCGGATTGCGGATCTCATGCGCCAGACCCGCCGCCATCTCACCCAGCGCCGCCAGGCGATCTCGCTCGCGGATCTTCTCGTACAGCTTCGAGTTCTCCAGTGCCGTCGCCAGCCGCTCGGCCACCTCCAGGATGAGGGCGATCTCGTCCGAGGCGTACGCCTCAGGCACCCGCTCGTCCCACAGGTTCAGGAAGCCGATGACGCGGTCATTGCCCAGCAGCGGCACCGTGATGCCGCCCTTCATCTGCAACAGCGCCGCCCGCGTGTCGTTGAGCCGCTTGAGCTCGTCCCGGAAGCGCTTGCCCTCCACCGCCTGCTGCCGCAGCACCGCGATGCGCCGCTCCACGTTCTCCAGCAGCACCGCCTTCTGTCCTGACGCCACCGCGAACAGCACGCCCCTCGCCGCGCCCGTGTCCAGGAAGCTCACCGGCGCCGGTCCCCGGGCGTCCAGCAGCCGGTAGCCCGGCCTGTCCTCCGCCAACAGGTACAGCGAGGCATGAGTAATGCGCCCCGACTCGTGCAGCGCGTCCAGCACCATCCGCGCCAGCTCGGAGATTTCAATGACGCCCGCCATCCTCGCCCGCGCGTTGCCCAGCACCCGCAGCAGCTCGAAGCGCTCGCGGAAGAAGATGGCCACCACCTGCTCCTCCACCTTCACCCTCAGGGGCTCCAGGAGGATGAGCACCACGAAGGCCGCCACCACCGTGTTGAACACGAAGAGCGAGGTGTTGTTCTGGTCCACCCACACCGTCAGCACGGTGAACACCGCGGCCAGGATGGTGGCCAGCACCGTCTGCGAGGCGATCTTCCCCAGCAGCTCGTGCAGGTCCATCAGCCGCAGCCGCAGCAGCGTCTGGGCCAGGAAGAACAGATAGAGCGTGGTGAAGACCGGCCCCAGGGTGGGGAAGGGCAGGCCGTAGCGCTCGAGCAGATCCAACGCCGTGAAGAGGATGGACGCCCCCGCGCCGATGGCCAGGTACGTCTGGCGCAACCGCTCGATGCGCGACTCGGTGGTGCTGACTCGTCGGAGCAGCAACGACACCGAGCCCAGCAGTGCACCGAGCACCCAGGCGCCCATGGCCAGCTTCGCCCACCCATTGTGGGCCAGGGGCGACACCGCCACGCCCAGGCCGAACACGGCGGAGAGCACGGCGAGCCGCCTGCCGAGCAGATGTGTTCCCTTGCTGACCCCCAGGAATTCGAGGAAGAAGGCAACGGCCGCGCCAGGAATCAGCGAAGCCAGTAGAATGGTGGCACCCACCGCCACCCTCGACACCCAGGGGTACTCGGCGCGTGAGAAGAGGCTGTGGAAGAAGCTGGAGAGGTAGTACCCGCCTACTGTCAACGCGAAGACGGAGTAGAGCGTGAGCACCCGTGGACGTCCCGCCCTCAACAACATGGAAACGCCCAGCGCCAACCCGATGATGGATGCGAGGAGTGCGCTCTGTGTCCGGATGTCCATGCGTGGTGCGCAGTCTAACCTCCGTTCGTTCGCGGAAATTTTTTCCCTGCTTCCAGTTGTCTCCGTGGCTGCCCAGGCCCATCACCTGAGGGCCCATCCCGTATGAAAGCCTTCGTTCCCCTGCTTGCCGCCGCCGCCGCGGCCACCTCCCTGGCCTTCGCCCAGGCGCCCCTCACCGAGGAGCCCTCGGCGGCTCCCCAGGCGCTCACGGGCCAGGCCCCGTCCGAGGCCCAGCTCTCCCCACCTCCGGATGCCGAGAAGGTCCTCGTGCCTCCCGGGTATGTGGAGGTGCTCAACCCGGCCTTCCCGGATCCCCCTCCGCCCGCGCCCGTCGCGCCGAAGATCTTCAAGGGCCGCGCCTACAACCTGGACGACCTGGCGCCCTACTTCGCCAAGGGCAAGCTCCTGGAGGCCAAGCAGGCCTTCGACAAGGGCTTCTACGTCCGCGCCCGAGAGCTGCTGGAGAAGGAGGGCAACGCGCTGCCCGTGCGCTACCTGCGCGCCCTGAGCGCGGTGCGCGCCGGGGACGACAAGCGCGCCGCCGAGGAGATGTCCGCCCTCGCCAAGGACTACCCCGCGCTGGCCGATCGCTGCCTCACCCATGCCGGCGTGGCGCTCGAGTCGCTCGGGCGCTTCGCGGATGCCGCCGTGCTGCTCGCCCAGGTGCCCGAGAGCTCCCGGCTGTACGCCGATGCCCGTCTGGCGCTCGGCCGCGTCCTGCGCAAGGCCAAGGACTCCGAGGCCGCGTTCGCCGCGCTCGCGCCCCTGTCTTCCCGCACCTCGCCGTCCTGGGGCCGCAACGTCGCCGCCGAGGCCCTCATGGCCAGTGCCGACATCGCCGCCGAGAAGAAGGACAAGACGCGCGAGCGTGAGTTCCTCTGGCGCCTGTGGGCCAACCATCCCCTGTCGGCCCTGGCCCAGCAGGCCGAGAAGCGTCTCAAGGGGCAGCAGGCGCCCGTCGAGATGAAGGTGGCGCGCGCCGAGCAGCTCATCGAGCTGCACCGCAACAAGCAGGGCCTGGACGTGCTCGAGCCGCTGCTGCCCAAGCTCAAGCTGCCGGACGCGCTCGCCTGCCGTGCGCACTTCGCCTTCGGCAAGGGCCTGCGCAAGGAGCGCCAGCACAGCCGCGCCATCGCCACGCTCACCCCCGTGGTGGACAAGTGCCAGGAGCGCGATCTGCTGCCGCGCGCCATGTACGTGCTCGGCTCGTCGCGCTCCATCGTGGACCAGGTGCAGGGCCCGCAGACGTACGAGCGGCTCGCCCGCGACTACCCGGACCACTCCTTCGCCGACGACGCGCTCTTCTACGCCGCGGATCTCTACGTGAAGACGGGCCGCCTGGAGCTGGCCTCGCAGCGGCTCAAGGAGCTGGTGAAGCTCTACCCCCAGGGTGACTTCCTCGGCGAGGCGCTCTTCAAGGATTTCTGGATCTCCCGCACGCTGAAGGCCGCGGACGGTGGGGTCCCCATGCTCCTGGAGATCGAGAAGCGTTTCGCCGACGCGGACGAGACGTACGATCTGGAGCGTGCGCAGTACTGGCGGGCGCGCACCCTGCAAGACAAGGGCGACAAGAAGGCCGCGGCGGATCTCTTCGAGACGCTCGCCGTGGAGCACCCGGCCACCTATTACGGACTGATGGCCCGCACGATGCTCGCCGAGCTGGAGCCGGCGCGCATGGAGCGCGTGGCGCCGCAGATCGACTTCACCCAGCAGGAGCGCCGTGGCCCGTGGCCCCTGCACGCGGGGGCGATGGAGAAGGATCCACACTTCACCGCCGCCGTGGAGCTGATGCGCCTGGGCTTCCCCGAGGCCGTCTCCTCGGAGCTGCTCGCCGTCAACCGCACGAACCTGCCGTCGGAGAATGTCCGGCTGCTGGTGCAGCTCCTGTCCCTGTCCGGGGACGAGCGGGGCGCGCATGCGGTGGCCCGCGTGGCGCTGCGCCGCGATCTGAGCGGCCGCATCACCCCGGAGACGCGGCCGGTGTGGGAGGTGGCCTATCCCAACGCCTTCCGCCCGCTCATCGAGAAGCACACCGCCGCGGCCGGCGTGGAGCCGGATCTGCTCCAGGCGCTGATGCGCGAGGAGAGCGCGTTGGATCCGAAGGCACTGTCCTGGGCGGGCGCGCTGGGCCTCACCCAGCTCATGCCCTCCACGGCGCAGGCGGTGGCGCGTCAGCTCAAGCTCAAGAAGGTGACGAACCAGTCGCTCCTGGAGCCGGAGCTCAACATCCGGCTGGGTGCGCACTACCTGGGCTCGCTCATCAAGCGCTTCTCCGGGCACACCCCGTACGCGGTGGGCAGCTACAACGCCGGTCCCAACGCCATCAACCGGTGGCGCGAGGATCGTCCGGGCGTGCCGCTGGACGCGTGGGTGGAGGAAGTGCCCATCGCGGAGACGCGGGGTTACATCAAGCGGGTGCTGCGCTCCTACAACACCTACCAGCTGCTCTACGGGCGGCCGGCCAAGGTGACGGGAGTGCAAGCGGCCAGCCGGTAGTGTGAACCCGGTGTGAAGGGCAGGGGAGCCGGGTGGCGCGCGAGCCCCCGTCCCCTTACAATCCGGTTCGTGGGTGCACCCTCGACCGAGAACGGGGGGAAGAACGCTCTGCTGCGAGCGCTCCCCTCCATTGAGCAGCTCCTGCGTCGGCCCTCCCTGGAGGAGAAGCTGGCGGCGATTCCGCGTCCCCGGGCCGTGGCGGCGTTGCGGCTGGCGGTGGCCCGCGTGCGCGAGCGTCTGTTGCGCGGCGAGGCCCGTCCCTTCGAGGACTCGGACGTGGACGAGGCGCTGCGCGTGCTGGCCACGCCCAACCTGCGGCCCGTGCTCAACGCCACCGGGGTGGTGTTGCACACCAACCTGGGCCGGGCCCCGCTGGCCCCCGAGGCGGTGGCCCGCGTGGCCGAGGTGGCCCGGGGCTACTCCAACCTCGAGTACGACCTGGACGAGGGTGAGCGCGGCAGCCGCTATGCCCCCGTGGTGGAACTGCTCACCCAGCTCACCGGCGCCGAGGACGCCCTGGTGGTGAACAACTGCGCGGGCGCGGCGCTGCTGGTGCTCGCCACGCTGGCGGTGGGCCACGAGGCCATCGTCTCGCGCGGCGAGTTGGTGGAGATCGGCGGCGGCTTCCGGGTGCCGGACGTGATGAAGCAGTCCGGGGCGCGCCTCGTGGAGGTGGGCACCACCAACCGCACGCGGCGCTCGGACTACGAGTCGGCCCTCACGCCGGACACGGGCGTGTTGATGAAGGTGCACCGCTCCAACTTCGCGGTGGTGGGCTTCACCGAGGAGGTGGAGGTGAAGGACCTGGCCGCGCTCGGCCGCGCGCGCGGGGTGCCCGTGTTCGTGGACCTGGGCTCGGGGGCCCTGGTGCCGCTCACCGGCGAGGGTCTCACGGGAGAGCCCACCGTGCCCGCCACGGTGGCCGCGGGAGCCGACGTGGTGGCCTTCTCCGGCGACAAGCTGTTGGGAGGGCCACAGGCGGGGATCATCGTGGGGCGCGCGGAGCTGATCGCCCGCATCAAGAAGCACCCGCTGACGCGGGCGTTGCGTATCGACAAGATGACGGTGGCGGCCCTGGAGGCCACGCTGGAGCTGTACCGGGACGGCCGGCCGGAGGCCATCCCCACGTACCGGATGCTCACCTGGCCGGTCGAGGAGCTGCGCGTGCGTGCCGAGCGCCTGCTCGGCCTGCTGGTGATGAAGGGAATCAAGGCCCGGGTGGCGCCCATCTCGGGGCAGGTAGGCGGGGGAGCGATGCCCCTGGCCAGGTTGCCGTCCTATGCGTGCATCCTCACCGTTGGGGAGCCAGCAGCGTTCCTGGAATGTCTTCGAGGAGCGGGAGTTCCGGTGATTGGGCGGATCTCGGACGGCGAGGTGGTTATGGACGTCCGGTGTCTGGCGGAGGAGGACCTCGGGCCGGTCGCTGACGCCGTCGGTACGGCCTCACAGGAAGGCACCCATGTTGAACAGCGCCGTTCTCGTCCTGAACCGTAATTATCAACCGGTGCACGTCACCTCGGTGAAGCGCGCCCTCTCGCTGCTCTACCTGGGCGTGGCCAAGGCCATCGACGCCCAGTACCGCCTCTATGAGTTCGAGGACTGGGCGGCCCTGAGCGCCAGCGCACCGCATGACAGCGTCAACACCATCAACCGGCGCATCCGCGTCCCCCGGGTAGTGGTGCTCTCCGCCTACGAGTACCTGCCCAAGGGCCGGGTCCGTTTCTCACGCCTCAACATCTACGCGCGCGACCACGACACCTGCCAGTACTGCGCCCGGCAACTGCCGCGCTCGGACCTGAACCTGGACCATGTCGTCCCCCGCTCGCAGGGTGGCAAGACGAGCTGGGAGAACGTGGTGTGCTCGTGCGTGCCTTGCAACCTCAAGAAGGGCGGACGCACACCGGCGCAGGCGAGCATGAAGCTCCTCAAGGTGCCCACGCGGCCGCGATGGACGCCCTTCTTCCGCGGTGCTTCCCGCCGCATCACCTACCGCGAGTGGCTGCCTTTCCTGAACCTGGCCGACGCCTCGTACTGGAACGTCGAGTTGCTCGACGACTAGGCCGCCCGCCACGGCGCTGGAGTTTTCCAAGCCGCTTGTATGGCGCCCGGGCCGTTGTGGCCGCTGTAGGCCCTGCGGGGTCTCCCACGAAGCACGGATTCTGTCCGCGCTCGGACTTTCAGGGAGACATCCATGGTGGGAAATCGCTGGCTGGTGCTGGGCGCGCTCGCACTCGTCATGAGCATCACGGGCTGTAACTGTGGCGGCGTCGATGGGCCGCCGGACTCGGGCGTCACCGACGACGGCGGCGGAAACAACAATGACGACGGTGGAGATGTCACCCCGGATGACGGCGGCGATGGGACGCTCCCGGATGGCGGTGAGCCCCAGGCGTGCCTGGCCACGGGCGCTGCCTGCAGCCGTGCCGAGGACGCGGGGACGGGTACCTTGTGTTGTAGCGGCGTCTGCGGTGCGGATAGCCGTTGTGCGGAGCCCGACACGCTCTGCCGGACCCCTGGCGAGGCCTGCACCTCCGGCATCAACTGCTGCACCAACGTGTGCCTGAGCAACGGCACGTGCGGCAGCACCCAGTGCCTCGACATCGGTGGCTCCTGCTCCGTCAACGAGCAGTGCTGCACCAAGACGTGCACCAACGGCACGTGCGCCCCGATTCCGAGTGACACCACCTCCGCGTGCAAGGTGGTGGGCCAGGGCTGCGGTGTGGATGGTGATTGCTGCTCCAAGAATTGCCAGGCCGGCATCTGCGCCCGTTCCTACTCCTGCCAGGCGTATGGCGACATCTGCACCTCCAACGCGGAGTGCTGCGGCAACGCGTGCTCGGCGACCGCCGGGGGCGTGGGCCGCTGCCAGATGATCACCGGCGGTGGCGGTGGCGGCTGCATCCAGGACGGCAACCCGTGCAGTGGCGGCTCCGGCTGCTGCTCGCGCACCTGCGTGGACCTGGGCTACGGCGCCACGGTCTGCCAGCCGGTGGGGGGTTGCAAGCTCACCGGAAATTACTGCCAGCAGGACAGCGACTGCTGCGGCGGTGGCAAGCTCCCCGATGGCGGAGTGATCAACCCCAACGGTACCGTGAAGTGCGTGGGCGGCCGTTGCGACAACGGCCAGTCCTGCAACGGCGTGGGCAACATCTGCGGCGCCGGCACGCTGCCGGACGGTGGCTCCGTGGACATCAACGCGTCCCAGAACTGCTGCGACGGCAGGAAGGAAGTGTGCCGGGTGGACTCCGCCGGCGTGCCGCGGTGCTTCGGCGGCGGTACCGGTCCGAGTGGCGCCTGCCCCACCGGCTACACGGGCGAAGCGCCCTGCTGCATCGCGCAAAGCAACACCTGCCAGTTCTCCGAGCAGTGCTGCGATGGCGCCCTGTGCCTCCCGGCGGGGGATGGAACCGGCCGGCTGTCCTGCCAGAAGCCGACGTGCGCCCCGGTGGGTACGCCCTGTGACGGCGATGGCGGCGTGACGTGCTGCGCGGGCACCGAGTGTCTGGCGACCTCCGAGCTGACCCGGGCGTGCCAGGTGCGCTACACCCCGCCCCCCTACGACGGGGGAACGCCTCCCACGGACGCGGGCACGGGCGGTACGTGCCAGGCCAACGGCACCACGTGCTCCTCCGGGTCGCAGTGCTGCTCGAGCATCTGCTCGGCGGGCAAGTGCGCGGCACCCGAGGCGTGCCAGCCCCAGAGCGGGACGTGTACCTCCGGCTCGGACTGCTGCTCCGGCCTGCGCTGCGAGGTCCCGCTGGGCTCCACCACCGGCACCTGCGAGCCGGGAGCCACCTGCTCGTCCAGCGGCCAGGCATGCTCGGGGAGCGGCTCGTGCTGCGCTGGCCTGGCCTGCCGCACCTCAGGCGGGGCGTCGTGTGATGGGACGTCGGCCTGCGTCTGCCAGATCGTCATCAACTAACTTGGCCAGGGAGTCGACGCGGAGCGCGGGACAGGTTTTGATACGGGTGCTTTGAGTCACCCCAGTCCCTCCTCCGCGTCGCAGCCCGCTCGTTCGTCCCCGCCCGCCCAGCCCGCGGGCGCGGCCGCGCGCACGGACCCCGAGTCTCCGGGGGTCGTCGCGCGCCACCGCCCCCACCGCATCATCGCGGTGGGAGGCGGCAAGGGCGGTATCGGCAAGTCGCTCGTCTCCGCCAACCTCGGTGTCGCGCTGGCCTCGCGAGGCCAACGCGTGCTGCTGGTGGACGCGGACCTGGGCGGTGCCAACCTCCACACCTGTCTGGGCGTGGCCCAACCCACGGCCACCCTGTCGGACTTCATGCTGCGCCCCAAGGCCCGGCTGGAGGACGTCATCGTGCCCACCGGTGTGGCCAACCTGTCGCTGATCGCCGGCGCGCTGGACGTGCTGGACGCCGCCAACATCAAGTACGCCCAGAAGCAGCGGCTGCTGCGCAGCCTGCAGACCCAGTCGGTGGACTACCTCATCATCGACCTGGGCGCCGGCTCCAGCTTCAATACGCTCGACTTCTTCATCATCGCGGACCACGGCGTGCTGGTGCTGCTGCCCGAGCCCACCTCGGTGGAGAACGCCTACCGCTTCATCAAGGCCGCCTTCTACCGGAGGCTCCAGCAGGTGGAGTCGCAGTACGGCATCGAGCGCCTGGTGGAGAAGGCCCTGTCCACCCGCGAGGGCGCCGCGCGCACGCCCCATCAGATCATCCAGCACGTGCGGCAGCAGAACGCCGCGCTCGCCGAGCGGCTGGAGAAGGAACTGGCCGCCTTCCGCGTGAAGCTGGTGCTCAACCAGGCGCGCTCCGACGGGGACCTGAACGTGGGCGCCGCGGTGGTCTCCGCGTGGAAGAAGTTCTTCGGCCTGGAGATGGATGACCTGGGGGCCATCCGCTACGACGACGAGGCCTGGCGCGCGGTGCGCAAGCGCCGGCCCATCGTCCTGGAGAAGCCCGAGTCTCCCGCCGCCATCGGTATCCAGCGCATCGCCGATCGCCTGCTGGCGCTCGACGGGGTGACGGAGTGATGTCCGCCATGAAGCACTTCGAGCAACAGTCCTATTACGAGCTCCTGGAGGTGGCAGTCACCGCCTCGGAAGATCAGATCCTCGACGCCTACGCGCGCGCGATGGAGACGTACTCACCCGACTCCATCGCCGTGTACACGCTGGCGGATCCGGAGCAGCTCGAGGCTCTGCGCGAACGGCTCACCCAGGCCATGGAAGTGCTCTGCGCGCTGGATCAGCGCATCGAGTACGACCGGAAGATCGGCGTAACGCGTTCGCCCGAGGAACTGGCCCGTCTGCGCGCCGAGTCCCTCAAGCGCGCGGCGGAGAACTCTACCGACACCGCACCGGCCAACGGGGCAGGGGAGGCGCCGGTCACGCAGGCCGCCGCCCCGGCGGAGCCCGTGGCCGAGGTGGAGCCGGAGGTCCAGGCCCGTCCCGCCACCCAGGAAGAGGAGCTGCCCGAGGCGGAGGTGGTGAGCGGGGAGGTGGTGGCCGAGGTGGAGCCGGTGGCCGAGGTGGAGCCGGTGGCCGCGTCCGAGCCGGTGGCCGCCGAGGCGAAGCCCACCATCCAGAAGCCGCCCTCCGAGCCGCCCGCCGAGCCGCCCGTCGCGGTCACTCCGCCGGAGCCGAAGCCAGGGCCGGGGCCCGTTGCCGCTTCCGCCGTTCCGGAGGACGAGGTCCCCGCGGCGGATCCATCCGAGTCCACCGACGCCCCGGCCGCGAGCACCCCGCCGCCCGCCGAGCCCACCCCGGCCACCCTCCCGCTGGTGCCCCTGGCCGCGAAGCCGGGCCACCTGCCCCGGTCGCTCACGCCCGCGCCCGTCTCGGGGTTCAAGCCGGCCATCCATGCCCGGCCCATGGCTCCGACGGCCCGTCACGGCTCGACCGTGCCGCCCCCGTTGCCGCCGCGCAATGGGCTCCGGGCTCCCGTGCGCCCGGAGGCCGAGTCCGCCCGCCCCGCGCCGCCTCCTTCCGCCACCCGTCCCAACGGCCAGCAGCTCGGCGAGGCCCCCGTGCTGGCGGAGGCCTCGGCCATCGCCAACGCCGAGTCGGCGCTCGCCCTCGTCTCGGCCAAGGCGCGCGACTCGCGCACCCGCCTCAAGACGGTGATGGACATCCCCTCGGATGCCGAGTTCAACGGCGAGCTGCTGCGCCGGGTGCGCGAGAGCCGCAACCTGTCGCTCCCGATGCTCGCGGACCGCACGCGCATCTCGTCCCGCCACGTGGAGAACATCGAGGCGGACCGCTATGACATCCTGCCCGCCTCCGTCTATCTGCGCGGCATGTTGATGAGCATCGCTCGCGAGCTGGGCCTGGATCCGCTCCGGGTGTCGAAGAGCTACATGGGGCTCGTCGCATCCGGTGAGAAAAAGGCGCGTTGAGCCTTTCCGGGACTCTCGGGCGTCCCCCAGGTGCCCATGGGCTGTCTGCGAAGTTGACACCCTGGGGGGGCCTGCTTAGAAAGGTCCAGGATGACTGAAGAAGAAAAGATCAAGGCCATGCGGCTGGCCCGCGCGATTGCCTCGGATATCTCGCTCTACAACGAGCAGAAGATCATCAAGGGCATCGAGCAGGACAACCTCTTCGAGGTCCTCAAGGAGGAGCTCGAGGAGGGCCGGGAGCTCTACAAGAGCCGCGTCAGCCCGGAGATCTTCCAGAAGATGAATTTCTTCGAGCGGGCCATCAACGACATCGTGTTGCGCTCCAAGGCGCACGTGAAGTCGAAGATCTGGTGACCGCCGAGGCGCGAGAGCTCCGTGCCCCGCCCGAGTCCCGTGGCGAGCGGCTGGATCAGGTTCTCGCGCGAGCTTTTTCCGATCTGACGCGCTCGCGCATCCAGGGTCTCATCGAGGCCGGGCATGCGCGCGTCGACGGCAAGCCCGCCAAGGTGGCCCAGCGGCTGCGCGGCGGTGAGTTGCTCACCCTCCAGATTCCCGCTCCCGTGGCGGCGGTGCCGGTGGCCGAGGAGCTGCCGCTCGCGGTGCTGCACGAGGATCGGGATCTCGTCGTGGTGGACAAGGCGGCGGGGATGGTGGTGCACCCGGGAGCGGGCCATGCCTCGGGGACGCTGGTGAACGCGCTGCTGCACCGGGTGAAGGACCTGGCCGGGGTGGGTGGCGAGCTGCGTCCGGGGATCGTCCACCGGCTGGACAAGGACACCACGGGCTGCCTGGTGGTGGCCAAGCACGAGTCGGCCCTGGTGGCGCTGCAGAAGTCCTTCAAGACGCGGGTGGTGGAGAAGACGTATCTGGCGCTCGTGCACGGGACGCCCAAGGCCGCCGAGGCGCGCATCGAGACGCTGTATGGCCGCCACCCGGTGCACCGCCAGCGCTTCACCGGCAAGGTGAAGGAGGGCAAGCCCGCCATCACCGAGTACCGCGTGCTCGAGGCCTTCGAGGACGCCGCGCTGGTGGAGGTGGATCTGCTCACCGGCCGGACGCATCAAATCCGCGTGCACCTGTCGGAGGCGGGCCATCCGCTGCTGTGTGACGGCGTGTACGGCGCGAGCCGCAAGGCGAAGGGGAAGGCGGCGGAGGCGGAGGAGGTGCTGGGCCGCCAGGCGCTGCACGCGTGGAAGCTGTCCCTTCCGCACCCGCGCACGGGCAAGGTGCTGCACGTGGAGGCGCCGCTGCCCGCGGACTTCACCGCCGCGCTGAAGGTGCTGCGCGCGAGTGGTGCGCCCACGGCTCCACCCAAGGCCCGGGCCAGGAAGAAGTAGGCCCGGCCAAGGGTTCTCCTGGACGCGAGGGGTGGGGCGCGGTTATTCCCCACCCTGTCTGGCGGGCTCATTGGGGAGCGCGCCGGGCCCGGACGAGGTGCGCCGTACCCGGTCACGACAAGACGACGCCTGAGAAGGAGTGTGCGTCATGGCGTGGATCCTGCTCGTGGTGGCCGGGTTGCTCGAGGTGTGCTGGGCCATTGGACTCAAGTACACCGAGGGTTTCACCCGGCTCGTGCCTTCGGTGCTGACGGTGGGTGCCATCATCGCCAGCATGGTGTTGCTGGGGGTGGCGGCGAAGAGCCTGCCGATTGGCACCGCCTATGCCGTCTGGGTGGGCATCGGGGCGCTGGGCGCGGCGGTGCTGGGCATCTTCCTGTTCCACGAGCCCATCACCCCCGCGCGTGCCTTCTTCCTCGTCCTTCTGCTGACGTCCATCGTCGGCCTGAAGGTCACGAGCGGCGGGGAGCACTGAGGGGCGGGTCTACACGCCGCCGAGCGTCATCGACTGCTGGCGCCGGCTCAGCACCTTCACCGGCTGGATGGCCATGACGCGCATGAAGACCTGGAGCAGCTCCGGGTCGAACTTGTGGCGCATCTCCGTCCACATCAGCATCAGTGCCACCTCGGGGCCGTACGCGTCGCGGTAGGGCCGCCTCGACGTCAGCGCGTCGTACGCATCGCAGATGGCGAGGATCTTCGCGTACACCCCGAGGTTCGTCTTCGGGATGATCATCTCGATGTTGCCCCGGCCGTCGCGCACCGCCGTGCCGAAGTCCGCCTTGTGCTCGAACGTCGTCACCACGCGCAGCAGCGTGGAGCGCGTGAAGCCCTTCTCCATCAGGATGTTGCGGATGGAGATGAGCGGCGCCTTCTGGATGAGCGCCTTCTCCTCGGAGCTCAGCGCGCCCTTCTTGGTGGACAGCTCCTCGGGCAGCGTCGCCATGCCCGCGTCGTGGAAGAGCGCCGTGTAACCCAGGTCCCGCAGCTGGGCCTTGGTCAGCCCCAGCTCCATGCCGAACACGACGCTCATCAGGCACACGTTCACCTGATGGTAGACGAGGTAGTCCACCTCGCTCTTCTTCAGCGTGGTCATCCCCAGGAAGTGCGTCTTCTGCTCGTAGGAGATGTCCACGAAGTCCTGGACGATCCGCAGCGCCTTCGCCGTGTTCATCGGCTTGCCGGCCTGCACCGACTCCAGGTACTTCGTCAGGAAGAACACCGCGCGCGAGTACACCGTCATCGCGTACTTC
Organism: Archangium sp. Cb G35; assembly: GCF_001896145.1. NCBI lineage: Bacteria > Pseudomonadati > Myxococcota > Myxococcia > Myxococcales > Archangiaceae > Archangium > Archangium sp. Cb G35. The sequence continues at coordinate 106,450 of NZ_MPOI01000007.1, read as the reverse complement.
TTGCGGTCCACCTTCTGATCATCCGGGTTGGCCAGCTCGTCCCGGTTGAGCTTCTCCTTCAGCTTGGAGAAGCGGGTGACCTTCATGTTGAGCAGCTTGCGGCCCGCCAGGCCCTCCTCGTCCACCGACGCCGACTGATCCTTGCTGAAGATCCAGATGAAGTTCTTCAGGTCCGGCACCGTGACGAGCTTGTTCAGCGAGATGCCGCCCACGTCCTTGGCCCGCATCTCCCCCAGCAGGTAGCGCTGGTTGTCGATGGAGTTCAGGTCCACCTTCACCAGCATGTTGTTGAGGTAGAAGGAGTCCTTGACGCCCACCAGCTCCAGCCGGCCTTCCTTGGAGATGATCTGGTTGACGATGTCCTGCAGCTGGAGCAGCGGCTTCTCGAAGACCGAGTTCTCCGGGTCGTACATCTTCACCGAGCGGATCAGCATGTACAGGCCCGACACGAGCCCGCGCGCCAGCGTCTGCAGCTTCTCCGAGTAGCCGCGGCCGAACTCGCCGAGGTTCTCTTCCTGGGCCTGCGTGACCTTCAACGGGGTGTCCATCATGGCGTTCAGGCCTCCTCGGTGGTGGACGTCTCGCCGAACAGCGTCTTCTTCGTCTGGTACATGGCCTTGCGCGCGGCGTTGAGCACCTCGACGGGCTGGTTCTTGTCCTCCACCACGCCCTGCAAGGCCTTGTACGAGGGGATGGAGCACGCGCCCGCCAGCCCGGCGATGGCCAGCAGCTTGTCCTCCAACACCTTCTTCTTGTTGAGCAGCGTGGGCTTCACCGCGATGAGCTGCAGCAGCATCGAGATGGCCCCCGGCAGGCCCGTGGAGCCCAGCGCCGTGTAGACGGACGTGCGCTCCTCGATGCTCTTCTTCTCGAAGTCCTGGTGCTTCATCAGCTTCACCAGGTCCACGTAGGCCTTGTCCCGGTCGAACTCGGGCAGCAGCCGGGCCGCCAGCATGCGCACCTGGGCGGCGGGATCGTTGAATGCCTCGAAGATGAGCTTGCGCGCCTCGGCGGTGCGGCCCCGGGCGATGATGTTCATCACCTCCAGCTTCACCGCGAGGTTCTTGTTGAGCATCACCAGGCCGAACATCTTCACCCGTTCCGGGTGGTTGCTCTTCTCCAGGATGTAGACCATGTCGCGCACGGTCTGCGGCCGATCGGACTCCAACCGCTGCACGAAGGGCTGCGGATTCTCCTGCGCGAAGCGCGCCAGCACGTCACACACCAGCAGGCGGTTCTCGGGGATTTCGATCGTCTCCAGCGCGTTGAGCATCGTGAAGATGGTGGAGGCATCCAGCGCCTGCAGGTAGCGGGTGATGTCCACCGGCTGCTTGGGGCGCGTGCTCTTGAGCATCTCCGCCACGCGCATCACGCGCTGCTCCTCGCCCATCTTCAGGACGAAGTGCTCCAGCAGCGAGCCGATGCTGCTTCCGGGCGAGCGCTGCGCCATGGAGCGCATCTTCAGGACGATCTGGTTGATGGTGCCGTAGTCATCCTGGATGAGCATGGCGTCCAGCAGCTGCACGAAGACCTCCTCGAGCAGCGCCGTGTCGTCCACGCCTCCTTCGATCACCTGGAAGATGGCGCTCATCAGCTTGGGGAAGAGCCGGGCGTTCTCCTCCTCGGTGATTTCCCGCTGGAGCCGGGCCTTGAGGTCGTCCGAGGCGTAGTTGCCGGCCACCACCAGGCCGCGCATCTGCTCCACGCCCTCCAGCTTGGAGTCCAGGTCCTCCGCGTTCAGGCGGGCGAAGCGCAGGTAGTCGTCCGAGTTCGTCTTGAGGCGCGAGTAGAGGTAGCCGACCACCTTGTCGACCTCGACCTCGACCTCCTGCTCGGAGACCTCGTCCATCTTGAAGCCTTCGACGACGACGTACTCGACGTGCTCCAGGCCGGAGCGCCACAACTGGGCGAGCACGTCCTCGGCGCCGCGCTCGGGCTCGGACAGGGCGATGAGCGTGAACGTCACCAGCTCCGCGACGGTGAGGCCTGGCCGGAAGATGAGCTGGCGGATGCCGTCCCGGAAGAACTTGTAGGGCAGCGGCGTGTCCTCGGAGAAGGTGGGCTCGCCGTGCAGCATGAAGTTCTGCTGCTCCACCTTGAGGGACAGCGGGCCGTGCTTGCCGGTGTACGCGGCGAGCGCCTCGGTGGCCCGGGAGAGGAACTCGGGGAAGCGGGCCTCGTTGTGCCGGTACATGCCGATCTGCTTGATGCCCTTGAGCAGATGGAAGGTGAAGTTGCGCGCCGACTCCAGCTTCTCCTCGACGGCCGGGTCCGTCGTGGGGGCCTGGGAGGCTTTACTAGCGGTCTGTGCCTGGGGGGCCATGACGTCCTTGGCTGGGCGAGCGGGGGGGTGGGGGAAGTTCAGTCTACCCCGTTTCTTCCCGATTCGCCTCCCCGGAAAACGTCAGGAACCCGGAGGGTTTGCCCGCCACTGTGTCCAGTAGGGGTTACTCCGGGTGTAGGGTCTGTGCACCCCTCCTCGACCAGGAGGGTGGGCCATGGCGGAGGCCTTGGGGGGAGCCCACACTGTGGGAGCGTGCTGGCGGCGGTTTTCGGACGGGGCTTGGAGGAACACGCGGATGGGGCGTAGGAGAGAAGAGCCATGACGACCGCCGGAAACATCATGCGGAGCAAGGCTCTGCTGGTCAGCGAGAGCCTGCGCTACACCTCGGGAAACGTGCAGGGCCACCGTGTCGTTTCGATGTGGGGGGACGGTTTCATCGGAGTGGCCGCGGAGCTGAATGCCTCGGAGTATGTGGTCCTGCTGCTGCCGGGGGTCACGCTGCTGCGCGAGCGCAGGCCGGACACGAGCGTGGGGGAGGCCCTGTTCTGCGAGGCCCAGGTGCAGCGGGGCACGGTGGTGCTCACCATCAACGTCGCGTGGCGCGAGTCGGCGGCCACGCCCCAGCAGTGGCGGGACAGCTTCGCGGAAGACCTGGACCTCGAGCGGCAGTCGGCGGTGTTCCGGGACAAGCTGGAGTTCGTGGACGTGCCGGAGGCGTTCCAGCGCCTGCCGGATCGCGTCGTGCGCCGCTACGTGCCGAAGTCGAACCCCGCGCGGCTGTTCCAGGACGTGTGGCTGGGCGCGTCGCGCATCAACTTCGAGATCATGGCCTCGGTGGACAACCCGAACGAGTCCGCGCCGCGAGGACTGGATCCCCTCATCGAGGGGGCCGAGGTCTTCATGGATCGGGAGCTCATCTGCTCCTGGCCGGGTGTCGAGTCGGGGCCCATGAAGGCGCCGTGAAGCGAGCGCGAGAAGGAGGCCCGTGGGGGGTTACTCCTCCTCGCGCTTCCTGCCACGGCTGAGCCGTTCTTCTCCCGCCTGTCTTTCCCGTGCCAGATCGTCGGCCAGGGTGAACGGGTAGATGGCCCGGTGGTTCACGTTCTTCCAGTGGGCCGCCACATGGTGCTTCCCGCCGATGGTGATGAAGGCATGCCTTGGCGGTTCGGAGAGGGCCGCGAGCCAGGCCTCGGCCTGCTCGCGCGTGTCGAATGCGGCCACTACGGGAGGAAGACCTTTTTCCAGGCGGAGTTCGATGAACTCGGCCACGAGCGGAAGGGGAATGAAAGGCCAATCCCTGTCTTCGCGAGTCGCGAATACCACGTGGTATTCATCACCAATCAACACCATGGCCTTGTAGGGCGGAACAGGCTGCTGCTCCAACCAGCTCTCTGCCTCCTCAAGTGTCTCGAACGCGGCGATGACGGGTGGAAGCGTACTGCTTCGCCAGTAGGCCAGGTAGTCCTCGAGCCCCTCGTGCTGGCCAGAAGCCTCGATGAAGATGAGTGCGTCACTGGCGCCCCTCAGTGTTTCCTTCTCTTCGGCTGATTGCGCCTGGGTCCGCAGTTGCTCAAGGTAATGAACCACGTCGGCGAAGGAGAGTGATCGCACATGACCTGGCTGCAGGTTCTTTCGGAAATCCTCGAACCGGTACAGTTGTCCACTGGTGGAGAGAAACGACGATGCGCCGCCAGCGATTTCCAGGAGCTTCCTTTCCTCGTTGGAGCGGCTGTTGCGCCGGTATTCGAGGAGCAGGAGAACTGCGTCGCCAAGGGGGTTGTCGGAGCTCACTGAAATACCTCCGCGAGGTGGGGAGCGGCGGGAGCATTGGGCGACGTCAGGAGAAAGGCGGGTGCCAGTATCAGGATTCCCCCGCTGCTCATGACGACGTAGAAGACCACGCCCGTGATGATGACCGTGGCACCCACTGCGATTTCTTCTTTGTGGCGCTTCAGCCAATCGACAGCTTCGCCAGTAGCTCGAAACTCCAGGACTTCTGCCGCCTGTCGCTCGAGTCTTCTACGGCAGTTGTCGCTCTCCTTGCGACACTCATCCGTGCAATACGCCTTAAGGGCGGCTCGAGCATTCTTGTAGCTGGCAATGTAGTGCTCGGCATGAGGTGGAAGAGGGCTTTCATTGCACCTCTTCACGCATTGCTCCCATACTTCAAAGCAGGCACTGCCAATCGGGTCGTCATTCGTGGAATTGCTTGCCCGCTTGATGACGCCTGCGCTGCCTGCCATGCCAGGCTGGTACTGATACTGCTTCAGATCAAAGTCCTCGAGCGGCCTCCAGTCGTGCGTCACCCGCCCGTCTGGGGTCTCCTGGAGAACGAGCACGAATCTGCCCAGGTCGTGCGGGCCGGTGGGACCCTGGGCGGTCGTCGTTACAGGCTTCGTTGCCGTGCAGGAGACGAGGAGGAGGGCGAGGCTCGACGCCGCGAGCTTCTGAAGGAATGCGCTGATGCTCATGTCGCGCGCGTGTAGGGCAAGGCCTGATTCATGTCCAAGGGAAACGGATGAAGGTCCGTGCTCCTCATGCGGTGTGCGCTACTTCGCGGGCCGGGCCTGCGCGCCGCTCTCGCCCTTGAGGCCCGTGAAGAGCAGCAGGACGGTGAGGACAGCGAAGAAGCCGAGGCCCCACAGGTTGGACTCCTGCAGGAAGCGCGAGAAGGGTGTGTCGCCGAGCATCCCCGGAATGTCGATGGCGCGTGTCCAGGCTCCGTCGCTGGCGATCTCCAGGAAGGCGATGAGCACGCCCGCGATGGCGCCTCCAGCGATGTAGCCCGAGGAGAGCAGGGTGCCAGGGGAGAATTCGGCCTCGGCGGCGGTGCCCCCGCGCACCTTGTCCACCACGTAGCGCACCATGCCGCCCACGAAGATGGGCGCGGTGCTGGAGATGGGCAGGTATACGCCCACCGCGAAGGGCAGCGAGGACACGCCGCACAGCTCCAGCATCAGCGCGATGAAGACGCCCACCAGCACCAGGTCCCACGGCAGCTTCTGCGTGAGGATGCCGTCGATGATGAGCGCGAAGAGCTGCGCCTTGGGCGCGGGGTAGCGGGTGAGCGGAACGCCCTCGTAGTTGGTGATACGGCCGCCGATGCCCGGGTCCACCACGTAGTGGATGGCTCCCGCCCCATCCACCAGGTACGTGCCCGTGGGCACCGGCGTCTCCGCCCCCCGTACGTAGCCCACGCGCCAGGTGCGCTCGGGGCCCGGCGTCACCGTGCCGAGCTCCGACACCTTCACCGTCTGTCCCGATGCCAGCCGTACCTCCGTGGCCGCCACGCGCTCCACCGGATGCGCGGTCCAGCTCCGAAGCTCGAAAGCGCCGCCCTGTCCCTGCGCCACCTCGAGGCCCTGCTTCCACAAGGGGCCCTTCAGCTCGGCCAGCTTCACGCCCCTCGCCGTCAGCGCCTGCTCCGACACGCCCCACGGGTACGTGTGCTGCGTGCGCGTCTGGTCACCCACCGCGCTCACCGTCTGGCCCGGGTGCGTCTCCGGGATGACGGTGGTGGCGCCCCGGTTGAGCACCACCAGCACCAGTCCGATGAGCAGCGAGCTGGTGAGCACGCCCACGAAGAGGGCGATCTGCTGCCGCCGTGGCGTGCCGCCCACCAGGTAGGCCGTCTTCAAGTCCTGCGCCGTGGTGCCGCCGTTGGAGGCCGCGATGCCCACGATGGCCGCCGTGGTGAGCGCCATGAAGCGGTCCTCGGCGCTCGTCCACCCCAGCAGCAGGTACACGAGGCACGTGAGCAGCAGCGTGGCCACCACCATGCCGGAGATGGGATTGGACGAGGAGCCGATCTCTCCCGTGATTCGCGCGCTCACCGTCACGAAGAAGAAGCCGCACACCACGATGAGCAGCGCGGACAGGAGGTTGACGTGCAGCGGCGGCGCCAGCCAGATGGTCAGCACGAGCAGCGCGCTGCCCGCCAGCACCACGGTGATGGGCAGGTCCTGCTCGGTGCGCAGCATCACGGGCGCCGCTTCCTTGCTCCGTGAGGCCAGCAAGGTGTCCAACCCGCGCCGGAAGGCATTGATGATGGTGGGCAGTGAGCGGATGAGGCTGATGAGCCCTCCGGTGGCCACCGCGCCCGCGCCGATGTACAGCACGTACGCGTCGCGCACCGTGTCCGGATCCATGTCCCGGATGAGTGTGCCATCCGGTTGCAGCAGCGGCTGCTCGAGCCCGCCGCCGAAGAAGGTGATGAGCGGAATCAGGATGAGGTAGCTGAGCACGCTGCCCGCGAAGGTGATGGACGCCACCTGGGGGCCGATGATGTAGCCCACGCCGAGCAGCTCCGGGCTCACCTCCATGGACACCGAGCCGCCCGTGTAGCCCACCCGCTGCGCCACCCCGGCCGCCGTCGTCTTCACCCAGCTCAGCGCCGTGCCCACCACCTCCTTGAAGAGGTGCAGGCCCGCGTAGGCGAACTTGTAGAGCCCTCCCACCCCGAAGCCGAGCACCACCGTGCGGGCATTCGTCCCGCCCTCCTCGCCCACCACGAGCACGTCCGCCGCGGCGGTGCCCTCGGGATAGGTGAGCTTTCCGTGCTCGTGGACGATGAGGCCCTCGCGCAGCGGAATCATCATCAGCACGCCCAGCACGCCGCCCAGCGCCGCCACCAGGAAGGCGTGCATGAGATCGATGTCGTAGCCCAGCAGGAGCAGCGCGGGCAGCGCCGCGGCGATTCCGAAGGCGAGCGACTCGCCGGCCGAGCCCACCGTCTGGACGATGGTGTTCTCCAGGATGTTGGAGCGGCCGAACGCCCGGAAGATGGCGATGGACAGCACCGCTATCGGAATGGAGGCGGACACCGTCAGGCCCACCTTCACCGCCAGGTACACCGACGAGGCCCCGAAGACGATGCCCAGCACCGAGCCGAGCGCCAGTCCGCGCAGTGTCAGCTCCGGCCGAGACTCGTTGGCCGGCACGTAGGGGGTGTGGGCCAGGGGCGTGGCCGACTGGGCGACAGGGACGCGATCCTCGGAGATCGGCGGTTGGCCGTGGGACAAAGGGGGCGCTCCTCACTGCGAGGGAAGCGGCCCTTCTAGCAGACGGACGAGCCCGTGGATCGCCACTCGCTTCGCATGTGCGGCCCCGGAAACACGAAGGCGCCCCCACCGCGAACGGTGGAGACGCCTCGGGTGCTTGCCCCTCGGGGCTCCGCTGGCACTACTGCATGGAGGCGGCGGTGTCCGGATCCACCTCGGCCATCAGCGCGGCCAGCTCGGCCTTGAGCTTGTCCTTGGCGCGGATCTCCAGCTGGCGGGCGCGCTCGCGCGAGAAGCCGAAGTGCTCGCCCAGCTCCTTGAGCGTCATGGGGCGCTCGTTCATCACGCGCTGCTCGATGATGAAGCGCTCGCGCGGATCCAGCCGCATCAGCGCCGTGCGCACCCGGGCGTTGATGAGGCCCGCCTCCTCCTTGTCCGCGAACTCGTCGTCCTGCGGCGCGCTCGCGCTCACCACGAAGTCCACGTGGCTGTTGCCCCCGTCCTCGCCCATCGGCGCGTCCAGCGACAAGTCCCGCCCGCCCATGCGCTGCTCCATCTCGCGCACCTCGCCGGGCTTCACGTGCAGCCTCTTGGCGATCTCATCCACGTTCACCACCGAGCCGTCCGCGTCGCCCAGCTTCTCCAGCTCGCGGCGCGTGCGGGCCAGGCTGAAGAACAGCTTGCGCTGCGCCTGCGTGGTCCCGAGCTTCACCAGCGACCAGCTCTTGAGGATGTAGTTCTGGATGTACGCGCGGATCCACCACACCGCGTAGGAGATGAGGCGGATGCCCTTGTCCGGATCGAACTTCTGCACCGCCTTCATCAGGCCGATGTTCCCCTCCTGGATGAGGTCGGACATCTTGATGCCGTAGGAGCGGTACTCGTACGCCACCTTCACCACGAAGCGCAGGTTGGAGGTCACCAGCCGGTGGCCCGCGGCGAGGTCGCCCTTGATGAAGCGGCGGGCCAGGGCCTGCTCCTCTTCTACCGAGAGCAGGGCGTACTGGTTGATCTCCGAGAGGTACATGGCCAGCGAGCCCGAGTTGGACGACTGCTCAGTAGAGAGCTGCATGGTTTCTCCCGAGTGACCCCGTGCCGGGGCCGGTGAGAAGTAGTTTGGAACCGCGTGACAACCCGATGCAGGGTGGCTAGAGCAACGTGTGTGCCATGGCCTCACGCGGGAATTCGCCAGTCGCAACGCATACTTGGCCGATGCGAGCGCACGACGGTGGACGGAAGTCCGTAAGCGTTACAGCGCCGGTCCGCTTCCACCGGGCGAGGGGGGCTGAAAAGAATGCGCCTCGATTCTCAAATGGCCTCCAGGTCCCCCGTCCGCAATTGAACTGTGGGGCAGGGGAGACGGGGGGCTGTCATCGCCCCCTTCGTCCCAACGGGTAATAAGGAGGCCCCTTGCCGCTGGCCGGAAAAGTCCTCGTGCCCCGCCGGAGAGCAAGCGGAGGGACGGGCGCTCTCCGCCTCAGGACGCCCGGGCGCGCGGGGTCTGCTGCTGCTGCTTGTGCACCTCGACGCTGTGCTTCAGCTCCTTGAGGAGCCGGGCCGACTCGCCGGGTTGCAGCGGACGCTGGCCGAAGCGGGCCTCCAGGTAGCGGCGCGTGAGCGGCGACACCGCCGGGGCCAGCGGGTGCGCGTCCCGGGTGAGCCGCGCCGACACGTCCTCGAGCGTCTCGCCGTCGCCCGCGCGCACGCCCGCCACCGCGAGCTGGCGCTCCACCGAGTCCACGAAGCGCGTGGCCTCGAGCACCGGGGCCTTGGCCTTGCGCCGCGACAGGTACCTCCACGTCCAGTACACGGCCGCGCCGGCCATCGCCGCCGTCAGCCAGGCGCGCAGCGGTGGCAGCTGGGTGCGCTCCTTGCCCGGCTCGTTGCGCGGCGGACGCGACATGTCCCGCAGGAAGTTCATCTGGTCGCGGAACGAGTAGTCGACGACGGACGAACGCCACATGCCCTCGATGGCCTCGTAGAGCGAGATGAGCGACTCCAGCAGCTCCAGCGACTGGTTGGCGCGGAACGCGGGAGGCGTGGCGTCCACCGTGACGAAGCCGCGCCCGGGCACCAGCACGTGCGTCCACGCGTGGGCATCTCCGGCGCGCACGAGGTACTCGTCTCCCACGCGCTCGCCTCCGAAGAAGCCCGTGGCGAGCCGGGCCTCGAAGCCCTGGGTGCGCAGCATCAGCGTGAGCGCCGTGGCGAAGTGCTCGCAGTGGCCCGCCTTGCGCACGAAGAGGAACTCCATCAGCGGATCCGCCACGTCCCCGCCCAGCTCCAGCGTGTACGTGTACTCGCGCTGCAGCCAGTTGGAGAGCTTCTGGGCCGCGGCCAGCGGATCCGTCTCGTTGCCCACCACCTGGTGCGCCAGCTCCTCGATGCGCGGATCGATGTTCTCGGGCAGGGCCAGGAGCTGATCCAGCTCCTTCTGCGCCAGCTTGCCCGGATCCGTGTCCGTGCCCGGTGGCACGCTGTACACCTCGTACGAGTACCCGAGCGCTTCCTCCACGAAGCGCAGCTCGTCGCCACCCAGCTCCTGCAGCTGCGTGCGCCGGTCGCCGGTGGGCGTGTGCATGAGGGCGTTGCCCAGCTTGGAGGGAGTCTCCAGGGCGATCAGCGTGCGGGCGCCATAGGCGGGCAGCAATTCGATTCGCTGGTACACCTGCTTCTCCGCGCCCGGGCGCAGCGTCACGCGCGTGCGGCGGCGCTTGCTGGGCGCGCCGATCGTCGACCACTCCTGGCCGTTGAAGGTGTCATAGGTGCGGCCCAGCCAGTAGGCATCGAGCCGCTGGGAGCCCGGATCCGGCGTCAGCTTCGCCCGAAGCACCACGCGGGGGTTGCTCTTGAGGGTGCCCGAGCCGCCCAGGCGCACGGTGTCGGAGAAGCCGCTGGTGGCCGGGCCGAGCCCGGGAGCCGTCCGGCGCACGCCCACGTTCCAGTTGAGGCGCGGGAAGAGGACGAAGAAGGCCACCGCGCCGGCCATCGCGACGATCACCCCCTTGGACAGCGGGCGCAGCACGTGGCGCACGGGCACCGGCTCGCCCGGGGGCACCGCGGCTTCCACCACCGCGAGTCCCAGCGACAGGCTCGCCAGCACGGCGAAGGCCAGCAGGAACACGGCGAAGAGCAATTCACCGGAGAGCGCCGCGCCGCCGGCGATCATCAACAGGCCGGCCAGCAGCACCTGCCCGTCCGTGGTGGGGCTCGTCTCCGACAGCAGCCGTTGCGAGGCGACGAGGCCCGCGAAGGAGCAGGCGGCCACCACGAGGTCCATCTGCCCCGCGGCCACGGCCAGGTAGAGCGCGCCCGCCAGGGGCACCAGGAGGATCGCCGTCAGCCGGGGCGCTCGGGCGAAGGGATGAAAGCCCATCAGCGACACGAGCACCGCCACGATCACCAGCCCGAGCGCCCACACGGGCACCTGGCCGGACACGGCCATGGAGGCGAAGGCCGCCGCGGTGCCCAGGTCTCTCAGGATGAGGCGCAGCCGGTTGGGCCGGGTCGTCATGCCGCTTCCTCCCGTTGCTCCTCGAAGCCCAGCCATGCCAGGGCCCGGAGGATGGCGCGCTCCTGCCCGCTGCCCGCGCCCGGACGCAGCCGCTGCTGGGGCAGCTCCAGCCCCACCTCGTGGCCGGCCTCGAGCAGCCGGTGGGCCTGCTCCGCCACCTCCTCGCAGCGCCGCTCCAGCGCGTCACCCGTCAGCCCGGCCTGCACGCCGAGGATGTACGTGCGGCGCTCCTCGCGCTCGCGCTCCACCTTGAGCAGCTTGCCCACCGAGGCGCTCTTCAACCAGTGCACGCGCCGGGCGTCCTCGTGCTCGCCCAGCTCGCGCAGGCCCGCGATGTCTCCGGTGCCGTCCAGCCGGTGGGGGTTGTTGGCCTCGCCCACGTGCCCCACGGCCGCCTCGCCCGGATCCGCGCAGGCGAAGCCCCGCCGCGGGTAGACGAGCAGGGTGCCCTCCAGCGCGAAGACGCGCGTCTTGGCGAACAGGCCCAGGGGCCACGTGGTGGTGATGCGCACGCCCGTCAGCTTCACCGGGCCCCGGCGGGGTGCGGTGAGATCGGCGCGCACCACGTGCTCGGCGCCCGCTGGCAGGTAGCCCACGCCGCCCTCGCCCGCGAGGGGCGAGTCCACCTCGGACAGGGTGAGGGCGAAGGCGTGCCCCTGGCGGCGGGTGATGCCCCAGCGGAAGGCGAAGGGCTCTCCCGCGAAGGCTCCGTCCGTGCCGACGCGACGCACCGTCAGATCCTTGATGCAGCGCTCGGACAGCACGCCGGAGAGGATGATGACGCTCAGCAACAACCCCAGCACGAGGTAGAGGAGGTTGTTGCCGGTGTTGAGGGCGCCCAGGCCCACGCCGAACGTCACCACGAGGTAGGTGCGTCCCACGCTCGTCACCTTGAGGGTGCGAGGCGGGCGGAGGGCGGCCTTGATGCGGCGCCAGAGGGAGGGAGGCGGGGGGCTCACCGGGGCGCGACGACCTTCCGGGCGACCTCTTCGATGAGGTGGGTCGCCTCGTCACGGGTGTAGGCGCCCTGGTTGGCGCTGCGCAGCAGGAGCCGGTGGGCCAGACACGGCGCGAGCACCGCCCGCACGTCGCCTGGGGTGACGAAGTCGCGCGACTCCCAGAGGGCATGGGCACGGGCGGCCATGCCCAGCGCGAGCACCGCGCGGGTGGAGGCGCCGCGCTCGATGTCGCCGTGGGAGCGCGTGGCCTGGGCCAGCCGCACGATGTACTCGGCCACGGTGTCGTCCAGACGCTGGGCGGCCACCTGGGCGCGCAGCTCCGTCAGCTCCTCGGGCGAGGTCACCGCCTTCAGTGCCTCCACGGGCGAGGAGGCATCGCGCGTGGTGAGCAGGCGTGCTTCCACCTCGGGAGAGGGGTGGCCCAGCGACAGGCGCATGAGGAAACGATCGAGCTGCGAGTCCGGCAGCGGGTAGGTGCCGGAGAAGTCCACCGGGTTCTGCGTGGCCACGACGGTGAAGGGGCGGGGCAGGGCGTGGGTGGCACCGTCGAGTGACACCTGGCCCTGAGCCATGGCCTCGAGCAGGGCGGACTGGGTGCGAGGCGGGGCGCGGTTGAGCTCGTCGGCGAGGACGAGCTGGCGGAAGAGGGGGCCGGGCCGGAAGGAGAAGGTGGCCGTCTGGGCGTGGAAGACCTGGGCGCCGAGGATGTCGGCCGGCATGAGGTCCGCGGTGAACTGGACGCGGGAGAAGGAGAGGGCGAAGGAGCGGGCAAGGGCCTCCACCAGCGTCGTCTTGCCGACTCCGGGGACGTCTTCGAGGAGCAGGTGACCACCGGCGGCCACGCAGGTGACGGCGAGGCGGACCTCCTTGTCCTTGCCCTGGACCGCCAGGGAGAGGTTGGCGGCCACACGCTCCAGGGCGGCCCGCGCCGTGGCGGGAGAGGGAAGGGGATTGATGGCTCTGGCAGGGGAGTTCATCGCGGCCCGCACTCTACTCCAGCGGTGCCAATGCTGAACCCCTGGGGTTGCGGGAACCTGTGCTCGCCAGCCCGTACTCTGGGTAAAACGGGTTTGAGTGGGATTCGCCTCCCGCAAAGGAAATCGCCGCCCACCCCATGTCGGGCGAGCGGCGATTCAGAACCCCTGGGCACTGCCTTCCCTGGGGGAAGTCCTCAGGCGAGCACTTCTTCCGGCGTGTAGTAGGCCCGCGGCGGCGCGATCGTCCCGGTGCTCAGGCCGAAGTAGCGGAACATCCGCTCATGGTGGCCCGCCAGCCCACGGAACCGCACCTTGCGCTCGGCCAGCGGACGGGTCAGCACCGCCACCGCCGAGTCACGGAACTCCTTCAGGTGCGTGAAGTCCACCACCACGTCCCGCGCCTCCAACTCCTCCAGGGAGCTGCGCAGCGCCATCGCAGTGCGACCATCCAGCGTGCCCGTGAGCCGCAGGGTCAACTGCCCCGCGAGTTCTTCCCGTTGAATCTCAAGCCCCGCTACCATGGTTCGTCTCTCTCCGTCATGCCGCGTGCGTCCACTCGGAACCGGGCGTGTTGAGGCACCCGGTCCGGAGTGGACCCATCCACCCCGGCGCTCGTCTCTGGCTGCGTACAGTGCGTCCGTTCTCTTGGGAAAGGCAGTCACATCACTGAAAAAACCCCCACACTGTCGGAGATCAGTCGAGCTGACTGTTCTCCACCCATCATCCCGGTCCGCCAGAAGTTTGCTTCTGGGCTTCCAGCAGGGAGACTTGGCGCGCCTGCTGGGCCTTCAGGCGGCGGAACTCCTTCATCACCTTGGCCGGATAGCCCGCCATGAAGCGCTCGCGCTTGTCCTTCTTGGCGAGGATCTTCTTCGCCAGCCCCGGCCCCGCGTTGTACGCCACCAGCGCCCGCTCCGGAGAGCCGAAGCGCTCGATGAGATCGGCCAGATAGGCCGTGCCCAGCTCCACGTTCAGCTCTGAATCGAACAGATTGGTGTGGCGCCGCAGCTTGAAGCCCGCCCGGTCCGCCAGGTAGTCGCCCGTGTCGGGCATCACCTGCATCAGGCCCATGGCCCCCACGTGCGACACCGCGTAGTTGTTGAAGGAGCTCTCGCAGCGGATGACCGCCACCACCAGCATGGGGTCCACCTTGTTGCGCCTGGCCTCGCGGACGATCGCCGTGGCCAGCCGCCGCTGCTGGCGCTCGGGCAGCCGTGAGGCCTCCACCGCCGCCACCACCCCCAAAGCCTCCGCCTCCGTATAGAGCGCCGCCTCCTCCTCGAGCCGCGCCAGGTGGGCCTCCTGCGCCGCCAGCTTCGCGCGCAGCTCCGCCACCTCCGGACTGCTCTCCCCTGGGAAGTAGGGCTGGAAGGCCCCCGCCTCCATGCCCACCAGCATCCCCGCCGTCACCATCGCCACCGTCCACCCTCGCATTTCACACCCTCCCCACGCGCTCCGAACGGGCCACGCGTCCGTGTGGCAGATGAACGCGGCACAAAGCACCCCGCGTGCCATCCGGCAAACGCCTGGAATCACGAGGACGACGTGGGAGGTGGGAAGTGGGAGACCGGAAAAAATGTCCGATCTGGGAACGCCTTTGCCCACCGTGAGACTGTCGAAAGGAGGGGTTGCCGCAACCGGCCAGGCGTCCCAGCTTTGCGCTCGGTTCCGAGACCATCGGGAGAGGAGTGGGCGGCGTGTACTGGACGATGAGTGCGATCCTGTTCGTGCTGTGGGTGCTCGGGCTGATCAGCGGCTCGACCGAGGGCAGGTGGATTCACCTTCTATTGATCTTCTCCATGGTGACGCTGATCCTCGCGCTGGCGCGGCGGGGCAGGGGAGCCCTGGCATGAGGCAGGCTCCATCCATCATCGATCTGGAGCTGCCGCGGGACGCGAGCGGCTTCGTGCGGCGCGAGTGTCCCCAGTGCCAGCGGGACTTCAAGACGCGGCCCTGCCGCCACGACGCGAGCATCCTCCAGAGGCGGCTCGCCTCGCTCTTCCCCTTCGAGAACGCTCACGAGAGCTTCGACGAGGTGCCGGACTGGTGGTGCCTCTATTGTGGCCACCGGGCCTCGGGGGACGAGTGGCTCACCCCGAGCCAGCAGGCGCATGTGGAGGCCGTGGCGCGCGCCTGGGCCAACCACGTGCGCTACGAGCAGCTGGCCTACGTGTCGCGCACCCTGTCGCTCAACCCGCGGCCCACCTTCGTCAGCGTGGAGCCCGAGGCCCTGCCCGGACCCATGGCACCGGACACGGATGACCTGCGGATCATCCCCCTGGTGTGCTGCGGTGAGGAGGTGAAGGCCCTCTGGGACTGGGAGGGTCCGCTCTTCTGTCCGCGCTGCGGCTCCCGGCACGGGGGCTTGAGTGGCCGGCAGCAGATCCACCTGGAATTCATCCAGGAGTAGACGGAAGCCCGCCCCCGGGGGCAGTCTCCGGGCCGATGAGGCGGACGGCCCGGCTGGCGCTATCGCTCGTTCTCCTGGTGATGGCCGGGAGCGCGAGCGCCCACGATGCGGACATCCTCTATGCGCAGCTCTGGCGCCCCGTGGCGGGGGGGCCGGAGGTGCATGAGCGCATCACCCTCACGGCGGACTCGCTCGCCCTGCTCATCCCCGCGGACGCGGACGGGGACGGCGTACTCGCCCAGGCGGACCTGGACGCGCGGGCGCCCGCACTGGCCGTGGGCATCTGGGACGCCATGCCGCTGAGCGCCGGGGGCCAGCCCTGCACCCGTGGCGCCACCACCGCCCGGTTGCGCGCGTCCTACGTGGAGCTGAACGCCACCTTCCAGTGCGCGCCCGGCGAGCTCCGCCAGCGCTTCTCCCTGCTGTCCGTGCTGCCGTCCAACTACAAGGTGGTGCTCGGCAGCTACATCCAGGGCGAGCAGGGACAGCGCTTCGCGGATGCCTCCGAGCCCACACTCGTCGTGTCTGAATCCGGAGTGTCCGGGTCCGGACAGCCGGAGCGCGAACGTGTCTCGGGGCTGCTCGACTGGGTGGGCCTGGGCCTGGTCCACATCTTCGGGGGAATCGATCACCTGGCCTTCCTGCTGGCCCTGCTGCTGGTGGGAGGCAGTTTCCGGCGGATCCTGCTGCTGGTGACGGCCTTCACCCTGGCCCATTCCCTCACCCTGGGGGCCACCGCGCTGGGCTTCATCCTCCTGGACGACGCGCGCACGCGCTGGGTCGAGGCCGCCATCGCCCTCTCCATCATCTGGGTGGCCATGGAGAACCTGGTGCTGCGCGAGCACCGCCACCGGGCCCTGTTGACGTTCCTCTTCGGACTGATTCACGGCTTCGGCTTCGCCAGCGTGCTGGGGAGCTACGGCCTGGGCGACTCGGTGGTGACGGGCCTGTTCGGCTTCAACCTCGGCGTGGAGCTGGGGCAGGCCGCCGTGGTCGCCCTGCTGTTTCCCCTCGTCCGGCTCGTTCAGCGCCGGCCCGTGGTGCACCAGCGGACAGTGCGTGCTCTGTCGCTCCTCATCCTCGCGGCCGGCGGATACTGGTTCATGGAGCGCGCCTGGGGCCCGATCGGTTGAATCCGCGCGAGTCCATCCCTAGTTTGCTCGCGGGATTGGGGGCAGCACCTGGGGAGGGCCGATGGGCGCAAGGCATACCCGCTTGGCTGCAGCACTGGCCGCGGCATGGGAGTCCGAGGTTGTTTCGGCGCGTCGTATGACGATGTTGGCCGAGCGACTCGGTGATAGCCGCGGGCGGGCGCGGCTGATGGTTCTCGCCGCTTTTTGCAGGGCGCACGCCTCGCGGCTGCTGGCCCGGCTGGCGGCGCTCGGTCGAGGGCCCCTGCCGGTCCCGCCCGAGGAGATCACCCTCGACGATGACACGGTGATGGAGCTGCGCCGGGAGGGGGCCTTCGCCCGCGCCTCGGCCGCCCGCTACGAGTCCACCGCCGAACTGGCCCGCCAGCACGCGGACCTGTCCAGCGCCTGGGTCTGCGAGCTCAACCGCACCGAGGAGCAGGACCGGGCCCGGGAGCTCTTCGCCCTGGCCGAGGGCGCCGCCCAGGCCGCCGCCGAGGCCAGCCTCTCCTCGGCCGCCGCCGCTCCGGCCGATAGCTGACATTCCGCTGGCCTTGGGCGTAAAACACGCCCATGGCCAAGGTGGAGAGCTACAACGATCTGATGTTCCAGCTCGGCGACCTCGCGAGAGATCGCCTGGCGGGTAAGCCCAACTGTCCGCGGACCATGGACCGTGTCTACCGCGCCGAGGCGGCGCTGGTGGCCCGCCGGGACGAGCTCGCCGCGCTCGAGCAGCAGATGAACGAGGAGGACGCGGCCTGGCAGGACTACCTCGCCCAGTACGAGGACAAGCGGGCGGCCGAGTTCGAGATCGTCAAGAAGTGGAAGAAGGCGGTGGACGCCGTGGAGGGGCAGACGAAGACCCTCCGCAAGACGCTGTCCAACCGCCGCGCGGATCTCCGCTATGCCCAGGACGCGCTCAAGAAGCTGGAGAAGAAGCACGCGGACCTGGAGCTCACCACCCAGGATGAGTCCAAGCTGGGTGGCTCGCGCGACAACATCAAGAAGAACCGCATCACGATGATGCGCCTGGCGCGCGACGTGGAAGACCTGGAGAAGCACGTCGAGCTGGCGCTCACTCCCAAGCCCGGTCAGCCC
This sequence comes from Archangium sp. Cb G35, assembly GCF_001896145.1. Classification (NCBI taxonomy): domain Bacteria; kingdom Pseudomonadati; phylum Myxococcota; class Myxococcia; order Myxococcales; family Archangiaceae; genus Archangium; species Archangium sp. Cb G35. The sequence goes on along the minus strand of NZ_MPOI01000007.1, from coordinate 89,078 downwards.
GGTGCGCCCGGCATCCTGGCGCACAAGCGCAGGCTGGACATGGAAGACGAGATGACCGCTCACAAGGAGCAGGTCGACCAGGCGATGGCGGAGATCGACCAGGCGATCGCCGAGAAGGAGACCGAGGTCCAGGCCGCGGAGGATTATCTGGACCAGGCGTTGTTCCTGCTCGGCGAGGACGTGTACGCCCAGCGCATCCAGGACGCGCAGCTCGCGCCGTTCTACCCGCGATTGGATCGCGCCGAGTGAAGCCCCGCCCTCCCGCCGTGCTTGACGGTAGGGGGCGAGCTGCTACATTGCGCCGCTTCCTGGCGTCCGGGGAACTGAAGTCGGACGCAAGCTGCTGAAATCATTGATGTTTCCGCGCAATTGGCGCGGGTTGTGAGGACGACGTGAAGGGTTTGATTGGCAAGAAGATTGGAATGACCCAGGTGTTCAACGACGAGGGCAACCTCGTTCCGGTGACGGTGGTCGACGTCAACACCTGCCAGGTCGTGGGCAAGCGGACGCCGGAGAAGGACAAGTACTCGGCGGTGACGCTGGGCTTTGGCGAGGTTCGCGAGAAGAACCTGAGCAAGGCCGAGGTGGGCTTCTTCAAGAAGAACGGCGCGCAGCTGCGCCGTCACGTGAAGGAGTTCCGCGTCTCCACCGAGGAGGCCGCCGGCTTCAACGTGGGCGACGCCGTGAAGGCGGACCTGTTCACCAAGGGCCAGCTGGTCGACGTCACGGGCATCACCAAGGGCCGCGGCTTCCAGGGCGTCATGAAGCGCTGGAAGTTCAAGGGCTCGCAGACGGCCACGCGCGGCACGCACGAGTACCGCCGTCACCCGGGCGCCATCGGTCAGCGTAAGACGCCCGGCCGCGTGTACCCCAACAAGAAGCTGCCCGGTCACTACGGCGTGGAGCAGGTCACCACCCAGAACCTGGCCGTGGTGGACGTGGACGTGGAGAAGGGCCTGCTGCTCATCAAGGGCACCATCGCCGGCCACAACGACGGCATCGTCATCGTGCGCCCGAGCATCAAGGTGGCCATGCGCGAGCAGCACAAGGCGGCTCGCGGCAAGTAGTCCGTCTCCCCTGCGTGTGCCCCCTCCCTCATCAGGGGGGAGGGCCGGACCATCGTCCTACCGAGACTCCAGGCACCGCCGCAGGTTCATCGACGCCCCGCACCGGCTACCCTCCGGGCGGGGCGTTCGTGTTTCCGGACCCCGGAAACGTTGGCCAGCGTGCGCTGGCATGCCGTGTGTAGACGAAAGCACACCCCGAGTGAGGCTGGTCCCTTGCTCCTGGGTGATCGCGTGCCCACATGTCTGCGCCACACGGTCATGAATGCACGCAACCTTCCCCGTTTCGTTTCGCTGGCCCTGGTGCTGACGGCGCTGTCCGCCTCCGCCCAGGAGCAGGTGCTGGACCCGGCCGCCGTGCGCCACCGGCTCTTCTCTCCGGAGCAGCGGCTGGAGGCGTCCTTCTCGGTGGGCCTGCCCGCGCGCGAGTACCTCACCGCGCACTACAACCTGAACGCCGGCCTGGCCTACAACTTCTTCAACACGCTCGCCCTCGAGGCCCGCGCTGGCTACGCGCTCAGCCGCCACACGGGCCTGGCGCGCTCCATCTCCGAGAGCTTCCTCGCCCGTGAGGACAAGAAGATCACGGACGAGCTCGAGGACATGTGGGAGATGAATCTGCACGGCGTGGTGGGGGCCCGCTGGGCACCCATCTACGGCAAGCTGTCGCTGCTGGCGGATGAGACGGCCCACTTCCAGGCCTACCTCTGGGCCGGTGGCGGGCTGGCCTCGCTGCGGCGCCAGTCCGTCATCCAGTGCAGCCAGGTGGTGAATCGCGATCTGGGCATCTGCGACAACCGCTCGGATCCGAACAACAACCTCTCCGCGACGCAGTCCTTCTGGCGCGTGGACACGCGCATGGCGCCGGTGGCCACCGGGGCGGTGGGCTTCCGCTTCTTCCTGTCCAACGGGCACGCGCTGCGCTTCGAGCTGCGCGACTGGGTCTTCACGGACGAGTACCGCGTGAACGTGGAGCGCGAGCTCTGGGAGCGGGGCGAGGAGAGTGGCACGCCCGCGCCCAACCCGGGCCTGACGCATCTGGTGCAGTTCGATATCGGCTACTCCTTCATCTTCTGAGGCTGACGTCCCGCATGCGACCGACCGCGTTCCTCGCCGTTCTCCTGTCCGCCACGCTGGCGACCGCACAGGAGGAGACCCCGGCGCCGCCCTCGGAGACGGCGCCCATCCCCGTGAAGCCGCAGCTCGATCCCCCGGAGACCGACGTTCCCGCGCCGGCCGTGCCCGAGCCGCTGGACACCCAGGCGCCCGTGGCTCCCGCTGACGCGCCGCTGGCCACGGCCGGGGATCCCGAGCTGCAGCCGGTGTCGGATCCGAATTCGCAGCGCCTGGTGAACGGGGCGCCGCTGCACAACCCGAACGTGGCCGTGCACGTGGTGCAGAAGAAGCGCTTCGCGGACGAGGGCCGGCACGAGTTCACGCTCTACCCGGTGGTGGCGCAGGTGAATGGCCGCTTCACCGATCACGCTGGCAGCGCGCTGCACTACACCTACCACCTGCAGGAGAACTTCGGCCTGCAGGTGTCCAGCACGTACAACTGGTACTCCAACGAGAGCCTCTTCAACCTGGAGCTCATCGACAAGGTGCGCGAGCAGGCGCAGGCGGCCTCGGCGCTGCTGCTGGTGTGGGGCGCGCAGGCGGGCGTGGAGGTGACGCCGCTCTACGGCAAGTTCGCCTTCTACGACAACCACCTGCTGCAGTTCAGCCTGGTGCTCAACGGCGGCGCCGGCATCGGCTCCACGCGCGTGCTCGTCCGCCCCGAGGTCTCCAATCAGGTGGATGGCGAGTCCTTCACCGTGCCGGCGCGCTTCGGTGACACGGGCACGAAGTTCCTCGGCTCGGTGGGCGGCGGCTTCCGCGTGCAGTTCGGCGACTCCATGGCGCTGCGCCTGGAGGTGAGGGATCTCATCTACACCGCCCGCGTGGACCGGGTGGACGGCTGCAACCTCCAGGACTTCCAGAAGCTGGAGGACGCACGCGGCACTGGTCAGGATTTTTCGCAGCTGGGCCTGACGGGCAGCTGCCAGTTCAAGAAGTTCGACGGGGTGGACCCGAAGACGCGCAAGAACTACCGCGAGGACATCGTCCTGGGGAAGGACCTGGTCAGCAACCCGTCCTCGGACGTGCTCAACAACCTCAGCTTCTACGGCGGCTTCTCCATCCTCTTCTGAGACCCGCGCCATGCACCGACTGATTCTCGCCACCTTCCTGGTCCTCGCGCCGCTGGCCTCCGCGCAGGACATGAACGCATACAACCAGGCGCTCGCGAGCTTCAACGCGGGCAAGCTGGACGCCGCGGCCCCGCTCTTCTTCGAGCTGGCCGCCAACGCGGGGGACTCCGACCTGCGCGCCCGGTCCGAGTACTACCTGGCGCAGACGTACGCCCGGAAGAAGCTGCCCATCAGCGCGCTCGTCACCTACGCGGCCATCGTCAACGCCGGCCCCCAGCACCCGTCCTATTTCCAGGCGCTCGAGGGGCTGGTGGACGTGCAGCAGCAGCTCAACGAGCAGAACCTCGTGGCCAACATCCTCGACAAGGCCTACACGCCCATGGTGCAGGACAAGTGGGTGAGGTTGCCGCGCGAGGTGCTGGCACGCGTGCAGTACCAGGTGGCCACCATCCGCCAGCGCCGCGGCCGCTTCGAGGAGGCCCGCGCGCTGCTCGAGGCCGTGCCGTCCGACAGCCGCGTCTACGCCCGTGCCCGTTACCTGCTGGGCGTGGTGCTGGCGGATCCGCACTTCCCGGGCCGTCCCGCAGAGGCGGACTCGCTGGATGCCGCCGCCCTGGCCGCCTTCAAGGGCGCGCTGGACGCCAAGGGTCCGCAGATCGCCCATGACGAGGTGAAGCAGCTCGCCCTGCTGGGCATCGGCCGTCTGCATTACGGCCGCCACGAGTACCCGCAGGCTGTTGCCTCCTACGAGGACGTGCCGCGCTACGCCCGTTTCTGGGATCAGGCCCTCTTCGAGAACGGCTTCGCCCGCTTCCAGAACGAGGACTTCGGCGGGGCGCTCGGCAGCCTCCAGGCGCTGCACGCCCCGCAGTTCGAGGGCGCCTTCCAGCCCGAGTCGTGGATCCTCAAGGCGACCGTCTACTACTACAGCTGCCTCTTCGACGAGGTGAAGACCACGCTGACGGCCTACGAGCAGCTCTACGAGCCCATGGCGAAGCAGCTCGAGCCGTTCTCCGGCGAGGACGTGGACCTGCTGAGCGCCTACAACCTGGTGGCCGCGGAGAACCGCCGGCTGCCGCGCCCCATCTACCTGTGGATCCGCGGCAACGAGCGCATCCAGGACGTGATGCGGATGATCGAACAGGTGGACGCCGAGAAGCGTGAGGTGACCGCCATGAGCAACTGGTCGGGCACGGGCATGGTGCCGGAGATCACCTCCTCGCTGGAGGAGGTGCGCGGCACGCTGATGCAGATTGGTGGACGCTTCGCCAAGAGCCGCCTGCAGGAGGCCGCGCAGAACCTGCGCACCTTCGCGGACCAGGCGGAGATCATCCGCGTGCAGACGGCGCTCGACGAGAAGGACCTGCTGCTGGCGGGCGTGGATCAGAAAGCCGTCCTGAAGTCCCAGTCCATCTACCGGCCGAAGATGCCCGGGGCCGCGTGGAACTACTGGAAGTTCCAGGGCGAGTTCTGGCGCGACGAGATTGGTTACTACCAGTACACGCTGAAGCGCGGCTGTCCGGCCAAGCTCCAGCAACAATAGATCCTCTACGGGGGTGGAGGATCCGAAGGGGCGGGCTCGTGCGCATGCGCATGGGTTCCGCCCCTTCGTCTTTGTTCAGCCCTGAATCCTCGCCAGGCCCGCTCGGGTCGGATCCCACGGATCTTCCCAGGTGGAGCACTTCTCATTCCAACAGCGCATTTCTACTTTCCCTCGTCCCTTTCGGTAGGTGGTGAGGGAGGCGATGGGGGCGGCCCGGCTTCTCGTGGAGCTGGAGGGGCGCGCTCTTTTTTCCTCGCACCCTCCACAGGAGCTCGCATGAAGGCGGTCCTTCGTTTCGGTGCGCTGGCGGTGGGCGTGGCGCTCACCGCGGGCGGAGCAGGGGAGGCAGCACAGCCCTCGGGCAAGTCCTCCCAGGCGGCGGCGGAGTCGCGCAAGGGGGCCGCGCGTAAACAGGCCTCGTCCAAGCAAGGCCCATCCAAGGAGAAGGAGGCCTCCGCCAAGGGGGCCACCTCCCAGGAGAAGGAGCCCGAGCGTCAGGGTCCGGCCCGTATGGGCCCCGCGCGCATGGGTCCGGGATCGGACAACACGCCGCGCATCGCTGATGCCAAGAAGGACGGGCTGGCGGACCGCAAGCGTGACGAGGCCATCGAGGGCTTCAAGCGCCTGATCCCCAAGCTTCAGGAAGGCTCGCACCGCCGGGCGGACATGCTCTACCGCCTCGCCGAGCTCTACTGGGAGAAGTCCAAGTACCTCTACCAGCAGGAGATGAGCCGCTACCTCCAGGCGGAGAAGGCCTTCGACGCGGCCACTGCCCGCGGCGAGAAGCTGGAGGCGCCCAAGGAGGAGCACGGCGAGAGCGAGCGTTTCCGCGCCGAGACGATGCGCATCTACGAGGAGCTGCTGGGCGGCTACGTGGATTGGCCCCAGCGTGACGAGATCCTCTTCTACCTCGGCTACAACCTCCAGGAGCTCGGCCGGCGCGATGACGCGGTGAAGCGCTACCTGCAGCTCATCGAGGAGTTCCCCCAGTCTCAGTTCGTCCCGGACACCTACGTCCAGCTGGGCAACCACTACTTCGACAACAACAAGCTGAAGGAGGCCCGCTCCTACTACGAGCAGGCGCGCTCCTCGAAGGTGCCCAAGGTCTACGCCTACGCCGTCTACAAGCTGGCGTGGTGCGACTACAACGGCGGCGCCTACGACGAGGGTCTCGCGAAGCTCCACGAGGTGGTGGACTACGCGGGCGATCGCGGCGAGGAGCTGGGTGACCTCAAGACCGAGTCGCTCAACGACGTCATCGTCTTCTACGTCAAGCTGGACAAGGCGAAGGAGGGCATCGCCTATTTCAAGGCCAAGGCCCCCGAGAAGCGGCAGGAGCGGCTGATCTCCAAGATGGCCGCCCAGCTCATGGACGTGGGTCTGTACGACAGCGCCATCGAGACGTACCGCGTCCTGATCCAGGACAGGCCCATGGGCTCCGGAGCGCCGGACTACCAGCAGTCCATCGTCCGCGCCCATGAGGGCCTGCGCCAGCGCAACCAGGTGCGCGCCGAGATGAAGCGCATGGTGGAGCTGTACCGGCCCGGCAGCGAGTGGTGGCAGGCCAACACGAGCAACAAGTCCGTGCTGCGCAATGCCTTCAGCGTCACCGAGGAGGCCATGCGTGTCATGGTCACCGACTACCACCAGGAAGCGCAGAAGACGCGCCAGGTGGAGACGTACCGGCTCGCCCGCGACATCTACAAGCAGTACGTGGACACCTTCGCCACCAGCGAGGACCCCGAGTTCATCTCCGACTCCGCCTTCAACATGCGGTTCTTCTACGCGGAGATCCTCTGGGCCCTCGAGGAGTGGGAGGCCGCCGCCGCCCAGTACGACGCCGTGGTCGCCTTCAAGGTTCCGGATCGCGACTCGGCCCGCGAGGTCTCCAACGAGTCCTACCGCAAGAACGCCTCCTTCGCCGCCATCATGGCCTACGACAAGCTCGTGAAGATCGAGCGCGGCCAGCTCGCGAAGAGCGATCTCAAGGACGGCCAGAAGGTCGACGAGAACAAGTCCAAGGGCCAGGTCGAGAAGAAGGGCCGCATCACCAAGAAGGACACCGATCAGGCCGAGGAGCCGCTCACGCGCTTCGAGGAGCGCCTGGTCGCCGCGTGCGACATCTACAACGAGCTCTACCCGGACAACCCGGATGAGATCGACCTGCGCTACCAGTCCGCCCTCATCGTCTACGACCGCCACCACTACATGGACGCGGCCCGGCGCTTCGGGGAGATCATCAACAAGTTCCCCGCCGAGCGGCGCTCGCGTGACGCGGCGGACCTGACCATGTTCGTGCTCGAGTCCCGCGAGGAGTGGCTCGAGCTCAACAAGCTCTCGCGGCAGTTCCTCGCCAACGAGAAGCTGCTCAAGCCCAGCCCCGAGTTCGCCGCCCGCGTGGCCCGCGTCGTCCAGGGCTCGCAGTACAAGTGGATCCACGAGGTCGTCTACCAGAAGGAGAAGAACCCGGCGAAGGCCGCCGAGCTCTTCCTCGACTACGTGAAGGAGTTCCCCAGGTCGGAGAACGCGGACCGTGCGCTCACCTCGGCCATGGTCATCTTCCAGGAGGCCGGGCAGCTCGACCGCGGCGTGGCCGCCGGCGAGCGCGTCCTCACCGACTACGCGGGCAGCCCCTTCGAGCCGAAGATCCGCTACACGCTCGCACGCCTCTACGAGAAGCTCGCCGAGTTCCGCAAGGCCGCCGCCATGTACGCCGCCTTCGTGGACGCCCATGACGCCGCCACCCGCGCTGGCGCGGCTCGCAAGGCGAAGCCCGTGGCCAGCAAGGGCAAGGACGCCAAGGGCAAGGACGCGAAGAAGGAGTCCATGTCCGGTGACGCGCCGAGCGCCGGCGAGGCCCGCGCCAGCAAGGACGAGGAACGCCGCCAGTTGCTCACCGAGGCCAGCGCCTGGGTGCCGGATGCGCTCTTCAACGCCGGCCTCTGGTGGGAGGGCGTGGGCGAGTCCGACAAGGCCATCTCCGCCTACCGCGCGTACATCGCCCGCTTCAAGGACCGGCCGGACGTGCCGCAGCTCGCCTACAACATCGCGCTCGTCCACGAGAAGGACGGCAAGTCCGCCGAGGCCGCTCGCGCCTTCGAGTCCTTCGCCGGGACGTACGGGCGTGACTCGCGCACCTCGGCCGCACAGCTCTACCTGGCCCGCTACCGGCAGCTCATCGCCTACCGCAAGCTGAAGAACACCCGCGACGCCGAGCGCGTCCAGGGCGAGCTCGTCCGCGGCTGGGCGAAGCTGTCCCAGCAGGAGAAGCAGCGGCCGGACCTCCTGGACGCCTACGGCCACGCGCGCTTCCTCGCGGTGGAGGGCGATTGGGAGCGCTACGTGGACATCCGCTTCAAGCGTGTGGCCACCATCCGGCGCGACCTCGGCGCCAAGCAGCAGTCCATCCAGAAGCTGGAGAAGGCCTACGTGGACGTGCTCGGCACCGGCTCGGGCGAGTGGGGCATCGCCGCGCTCACCCGTATCGGCCTCGCCTACGCGGACTTCGCGCGCAACATCCTCGAGTCGCCGGATCCCGCGGGGCTCGACGAGGAGCAGACGGCCATGTACCGCGCCGAGCTGGAGAACCTCGCGCTCCCGCTGGAGGACAAGGCCACCGAGGCGCTCGAGAAGGCGCTGGGCAAGGCCTACGAGCTGTCGCTCTACAACGAGTGGACCCTGGCCGCGCAGGACCAGGTGAACCGCTACCGCCCCGGTGCCTACGCCCAGGTGCGCCAGGTGCCCTTCCGCGGCAGCGAGTTCTTCGTCACCTCGGACGTGGCCAAGGAGTCCGGCCTCCCCGAGGTCAGCCAGGCCACTCCCGCCGTCCAGGAGCCCGCCGCACCCGCGGCTCCGGCTCCCTCGTCCACTGAGACCCCGGCTCCCGCGGGCAACGCGGCGCCCATTCCGCCCACCGCTTCCGGGGAGGCCCAGCCGTGAAGGTGACGCACATGCATCCGCAGGCATCCGCAGGGAGTACGTTCATGGCGTTCCGCCGCACCCTCGCCGCCGCCACGCTGGCCCTCACGGCCGCGTGCGCCACGACCTCGCAGGTGAAGCCCGTGCCGGTGGCCACCACCGAGGCCCCGGCGCCCGTTGCTCCGGCTCCCGCTCCCGTCGCCGAGACGAAGAAGGAGCGCGACATGCGGGAGACCTTCGCCCAGGCCGTCGCCGCCTTCGACGCGGGCGACTACGCGAAGGCCGAGGAGGGCTTCCGCGAGGTGGTGGAGAAGGCGCCGCAGAGCCTCAATGCCCAGTTCAACCTGGGCGTCATCGCCGAGCGCCAGGGCCGCATCGCCGACGCGCAGGCCGCCTATGAGAAGGTCCGCTTCCTCGAGCCCGGCCATGTGCCCACGCTGCTCAACCTGGGCCGCCTGTACCGGGTGCAGGAGAAGTACGAGGACGCCATCGCCCTCTACGAGGCCGGGCTGAAGGTGAAGGGCCGCGAGCACGAGGCCTCGCTGCTCAACAACCTCACCGTGGCCTACCGGCTCGCCGGCAAGCACGAGCTGGCCGAGGCCACCGCCCGCCGCGTGCTCGCGCGCCACCCGGACGACGCCGAGGCGTACAAGAACCTCGCGCTCGTCTACTACGACCAGGGGAAGTACCGGCTCGCGGAGCTGGTGCTCGCCAACGCGCGCAAGCTCGATGAGAAGGACCCCGGCATCTACAACAACCTGGGGATGATCTACCTGAAGCTGGAGGACCGGCCCCGCGCGCTCGCGCAGTTCCAGAAGGCCGTGTCGCTCGACGAGCGCTTCGCTCCCGGCTACCTCAACCTCGGCGCCATGGCGCTGGCCTGGCGCGACTACGCCGGCGCCGAGCGCTCCTTCTCCAAGGCCGTGGAGCTGGAGCCCGGCTCGTCCGAGGCCTGGCTCTACTACGCCTATGCGCTGGACGGGCAGAAGGGCGTTGACGCCAAGAAGGGACTCGCCGCGGGCGAGGCCTTCGAGAAGGTGCTCTCGCTGCGCGCGGAGCAGCCCGAGGCCCTCTGTGGCGCGGGCTGGGCCTACGCCGTCGAGCGCGCTGGCTGGGACAAGGCCGAGGGCTTCCTCCAGCGCTGCAAGGACCTGGGCTCCACGAGCGCGCAGGACAAGCAGATGATCGACTCGAAGCTCCAGGGCATCGCGGCCATGCGCAAGAGTGGCCAGCCCGAGTCCGCGCCCGAGGAGAACGCACCCAATCCGGCCGCGGTCGGAGGCAGTGGTTCGATGCTCGACAAGGTGTCCGATGAGGCGGCGCCGCAGGAGGGCGCGCCCGCAGAGGGTGCTGCTCCCACCGAGGGTGCCGTGACGCCTTCGGGTGACGCCACGCCCGCGGAAGGTGCCGCGCCTGTCGATGGTGCGGCGGCGTCGCCGGAGCAGGGCGGGCCGGCGGCCGAGCCTCCGGCCGAGACCCCGCGGGCCGAATAACCTACCGGACCCGGTGGGAAAATTTTTCCACTTACTGGGTCCTCACGGGGAGCGAGTGGAAACGCTTCACAGGGATTTCGCGGCATTCCACGACCCGGGACGTTGGTGCAGAGCGTGCAAGGAAGCTGGAAGGAACCTCATCCGGGACCCGCTGTCCCATCCGACGAGGAGGCCTGACATGAGACGACTGGCAGCGGCAGTGACGGTGGTGGCGTTGTGGGCGGGGCCGGCGCTCGCGGAGGAAGAGCCGAAGACCCAGGTGAAGGTCATCCAGGAAGAGGACAAGGTCGTCGTCCGAAAGAAGACGACGATCGACTTCACCGACATGGCGGTGGAGGGCGAGCTCACGAAGCCCGAGGGCTCGTACGTGCTCAACCGGAAGAAGACGGACTTCCAGAGCCTCATCCGGGTTCGCGACAACTTCAATCCCGAGCTGCAGAAGTCGGTGGACAACCTCTAATGAGCGGCGTGGGCATGGCGGGTGGAAGGGAGGAGGAAGGATCCTCTATGGCGGCGGGGAAGAAGAACGGATTGAGGTTGAGGATCACCGGACCGGATGGCTCCGTGCACGAGGCCGTGTCCGAGGCCGAGAGCGTCATCGTGGGTTCGGGTGCCCAGGCGGCGGTGAAGCTGCTGGACCCTCGGGTGTCGAACCTTCACGTGATGTTGAAGGTCGAGTCCACGGGCTCGGTGACGGCCATCGATCTGGGCAGCGAGAGTGGCACGCAGGTCGGCGGTCAGCGGGTGGTGGGACCGAGGACGCTCGAATCGGGTGACGTGCTGATGCTGGGCAGTTCGCGGGTGGAGGTGCTCTTCGGCAACGCGGAGACGCCGCCTCCTCCAACGGGCGCGCAGGTGGAGGGTGGGGTGGGGCTGCAGGGCTCCGTGCTGCACCCTCGAGCCCCGGAGCCGCGCGCTCCCGAGGTGGGCAACCGGATGGTGCCTCCGGGCCTGCGCAACCGGACGGCTCCCGAGCAGGTGGTGCGGAGCAAGCAGGCTCCGGCGGCCCGGCCGGCTCGCTCGCTCGTGGCGGCGCACATCCGCGAGCCGTTGCCGCCCGAGGCACTGCCCACCAAGGACGCCAAGGTCCTCCAGGTGCAACTGCTCTGGGGCGATCAGATGATGTCCATCCAGCACTTCCGGGACGGAGTGCCGGTCACCATCGGCGAGGCGAAGAAGAACTTCTTCCACGTCTTCGAGTCCGAGGTGGGGACGCGTCACGTGCTGGCGGTGGGGCGCGGCGAGCTGTACGAGCTGCACGTGCCCGAGTCCTCTGGCGTCATCGTCACCCACAACGGCGACGTGCGCACCAAGGACAGCCTGCGCGCCGAGGGCAAGCTGACGGCCTCGGGCAAGGAGCACGCGTACACGCTGGGCCTGCATGACCGGGCCGAGGTGTCGCTGGGCACGCTCACCTTCGTGGTGCGCTACGTGAAGCCCTCGCCGGCCGTGGCGGTGAACACGCTGGAAGCGGCGGACTTCACCTGGTTCAAGATCGCCGGCATCAGCTTCCTGGCGGCCGGTGCGTTCCTGGCGGCCATGCTGCTCACGCCTCGCTCCGAGGCTCCGTCCACCGACGACATCTTCGCGAGCCAGCAGCGGGTGGCGAAATTCCTGGTGCAGCCGGCGAAGCAGATCGACACCAAGCGCTTCGAGCAGAAGGGCGCGGAGGAAGGCGCCAAGGCCAAGGACGAGGAAGGCAAGTTCGGCAAGGAGGAGGCGAAGAAGGCCGAGGCCGATCCCTCCAAGCCGGGCACCAACATCGTCAACAAGAACAAGCGCGAGCAGGACCGCAAGGTGGTGGGCCGGGTGGGCCTGCTGGGCGCGATGAAGGGCCTGAAGGGTGGCGCCTCCGACGTCTTCGGTCCGGGTGGCCTGGGCACGGGCATCAACAACGCGCTGGGTGGCCTCAAGAGCGGTGCGGGTGTTGGGGATGCGCAGGGCGTGGGCGGACTCGGCTCGCGTGGCTCGGGCACGGGCGGTGGTGGTACCGCGCTGGGGCTCGGCGGCCTGGGCACCAAGGGCAAGGGCCGCGGCGCGGGTGACGGCGGCGGCATCGACCTGGCGGGCCGTGGCAAGACGGTGACGAAGATCGTCCCCGGCAAGACCACGGTGATTGGCGGTCTGGACAAGGACGTGATCGCCAAGATCATCCGGAGCCACCAGAACGAGATCAAGTACTGCTACGAGACCGAGCTCAACAAGAACCCGAGCCTCGCGGGCAAGGTGGCGGTGGCCTTCACGATCGATCCTGCGGGAGGGGTGTCGGAGGCGAACGTGACGGAGACCACGCTGAACAGCTCGGCGGCGGAGAACTGCATGCTCTCGCGCATCCGCCGCTGGAAGTTCCCCGAGCCGAAGGGTGGCGGTGTGGTGGCGGTGACGTACCCGTGGCTGTTCTCGCCGGCGGGTGAGTAGCCGCACGCGTCTCGAACCGTAACGAAAACCCCTCTCCCCGCACGGGGAGAGGGTTCTTTGTGAGGGTTGTTCCGATATGAAGAAGCCGCTGTTGGCCGCCGTGCTCGCGATGCTGCCCACTACCGCTCTGGCGGCCACGCCGCCGGAAGGTGTCCCGCTGGAGGTCCGCCGCGGCTTCTTCACCGAGGCCGATATCGGCGCGTTCTTCACGCTGGGCGGGGAGAACATCTACTCGAACGCGCAGTCGTACCTGCAGTTGGGCGTGGGGTACGACCTGACGGACAAGGTCTCGATGGGCGTGCACTTCGGGCTGGGCTCGTCGGCGGCGAACTGCTTCGCCGGGTACATGCCAGGCACGAACGTGTGCAGCATGTCCGACAACTTCACGGTGATGTTCGCGGACGTGACGGCGGCATACATGGTGCCGTTGGCGGACCGTCTGTATTTGATGCCGAAGGTGGCGGCGGGCCTGTCGCGGTTGGATCCGGCGCCGGTGGGAAGTGGAGACCCGGGAGCGGCGCTGACGGCGCCGAACGCGGGGCTGGGCATCGGTATCGAGTACGCGACGCCGATGGACCACTTCTCGGTGGGAGCGGACTTCCTGGCCCGTTACATCATCGGGCCCAACATCCCCACCTTCGCCTTCTTCCCGCGGGTGAAGTACACGTTCTGAGGAGAGCTCGGGCCCGCTGCCGCACGCCGCTCCTGGCTGCTCGGCGAGGAGGGGAGGGCGGACCCCCGGTACACCGTGCTTGACTCACCGTCATCGCTTCGGGAAGCATCGGGCGTTCGGAGTTCCGCCTTCCCATGCCCGAAGCGGTCGACTACTTCTCCAATCACCAGCTCAAGCTCCGGTTCCCGTGGCGCCTGTACCATGGCCCCCTCGTGAGCACGGCGGCGCGGGTGGTGCGTGAGTCCAGCGCGGCCGAGGTGCTGAACGTCGGCTCGGGCCCCTTCTTCGAGTTCTCCTCGCTGCCCCAGGAGGGGCGCCGCTACACCATCTGCGACATCGAGCCGCGTGCCATCTCGCTCGCCCGCTCGCTCCATGGGGAGCGGCTGGCCGGGGCGGATGTGTTGCGGCCCGACGAGCCGCTGCCCTACGCGGATGGCCGCTTCGACCTGGTGCTGTCGATGGACGTCATCGAGCACCTGCCCCGGCCGGAACCCTGGCTCGCCGAGCTGGTGCGCGTGCTGCGCCCCGGGGGAACGCTCTTCCTCACCACGCCCAACTACGGCTCCTTCTCACTCCTGCCGTGGATCGAGAAGAAGGTGCTCGAGGCCATTGCCCGGATGCAGGGCTTCACGCGCCGCGGTATCCATCCCACGCCCTTCGACAAGCCATCCCTGATGTCCACCCTGCGCGAGGCGGGGACCACCGGCATCCAGGTCAACACCATCTCCTTCGGCTGGGTGCTCGCCGCCACGGCGCGCCGGCCACACGACTCATGAGCGACGAGATCACGCTCCGCGACTTCCAGAGCTACTACCCCTACGCCCCCACCGCGCTGGCCATCAAGGAGTGCGTGCGCCTTCACTCGATGCGGGGTCTCACGTGCGAGGGCCCCATCCTGGACGTCGGCTGTGGAGATGGCCTGTTCGCCCGGCTCGCCTTCCAGGACGCCGAGGTGTGGGGCATCGACATCGATGGCAACGAGGGCCGGCGGGCCCAGGCCTCGCGGGCCTACTCCCACGTGATGCTCGCCGACATCACCCGCGCGCGGCTGCCGGAGTCGTTCTTCGGGAGCTGCATCGCCAACTGCTCGCTCGAGCACGTCCCCGATCTGGGCGCGGCGCTGCGCACCATCTACAAGTCCCTCAAGCCGGGCGGGGTCGTCTACGCCTTCCTGCCCAACCGGGACTGGGCCTCGCACATGGCCACGCCGCGGACCCTGGAGCGGCTGGGGCTGGAGTCGCTCTCGCGCACGGTGTGCGAGGCCATCGACCAGCAGTTCCGGCACGAGCACCTCGAGGACGCCGAGGGCTGGGCGCGCTGGTTCCGGGAGGCGGGCTTCGAGGTGCCTCGCGTGGACCCCGTTGGCTCCACCGCCTCCACCGTCACCTTCGAGATGTTCCTCCTGCCGTCGCTGCTCGGGCTGATGACGAAGAAGCTGACCGGGCGCTGGACGCTGCTCCCCCGCCTGCGCAGCCTGGAGGCGGTTCCCGTCTTCGCGCTCGTGCGCACGCTGCTGTCGCTCCAAGGGGACTCTCCGCTGACGGCGGAGTTCCTCGTCGAGGGCCGCAAGCCCCTATGAGCGGGCGCCGGCTGCGGGCGTTCGGGCCGCTGCTCGTGCCGGTGGCCGTCGCGCTCTTCGTCTTCCGAGGGCTCCTCTTCCTGGGCGAGTTGCCCTTCCGGCGCGACATGGGCCGGTTGTTCGTACCCCTCAAGCGCGTGTTGAGCGAGTCGCTGCGCGCGGGCACGTTGCCGGAGTGGTGGCCGTGGGATGGTCTGGGCATGCCGTTCATCGCCGTGCCCGTGATCAGCGCGTTCCACCCGAGCACGGTGTTCTTCACGGTGCTGCCGTTCCACGCCGCCTTCGTGCTCCAGATGCTGGTGCCGGTGCCCGTCGCCCTGCTGGGCACCTGGCGTCTGGGCCGCGCGCTCGGCCTGCGTCCGGTGTTCGCGGCGCTGGCGGCCACCGCCTACACGCTGGGCCCCTATTTCCTCGGCGTCACCGAGTTCACCGCGACGTCCCTGGCGGCCGCGGCACTGCCGTGGTTGTGGTGGGGCGCGCTGCGGTGCCGGACGGGTGGGCGGCTCCGCCCGGTGGTGCTCGCACTGTCGCTCGCGTGGATGTTGCTCGCGGGGGATCCGCACCTGTCCATCATGGGCCTGATGGGCGCCGCCGTGCTGATGGTGCGGCCCACGCGGCCCCGGCGGTGGGTGCGCCCGGCCCTGTCGCTCGCGCTCGGGACGGTGCTCGCGGTGGCGCTGTCCGCGGTGCAGCTCCTGCCCTCGCTCCTGCTCTTCCGCGAGTCCCCGCGCTCGAGCGGGGCGGGAATCGTCAGCCCGGACTATTGGCGGTTCGATCTGCACCAGCTCTCCGGCCTGGTGGACCCCGGGGCGCTCGCGGGCCGCGACGTCATGTTCGAGACGACCTACCTGGGTCTCGGTGTGGTGGCGCTCGTGCTCGGGGGGAGCCTGGCGCGGGGAAGGCTGCGGCCTCAGTTGGTGGGCATCGCCCTGGTCTTGCTGGTGCTCGCCACGGGCTCGGCCACCCCCCTGTGGTCGCTCTTCTCGGCCGTCGTCCCGTTCTGGAAGTCGTTCCAGTTCCCCGTCAAGGCCATTGGCCCCGTCATGCTGGTCCTTCCGTTGCTGGCGGCGCGGGGCGCTCAACAGGTACTGAGGCGGGATCGCTCGCGCTTCCTCCCGGGAGCGTTGTGCGCGCTGGCCGCGGGGGCCGGAGCCTTCATGGGTGTATGGGGGCCCGCCTCGTGGGCCCTGTTGCTCGCCGGGGCCCTGGCGCTGGCGGCATGGCGCCGGGCGCTCGTGCCGGTGCTGTCGTACGTGGCGCTCGCGGGAGTGGCGCTGGACCTGGGACTCGCCAATGGCCGTCTGGTGCTCACCGCCCCGGTGGACTTCTACGCGCCGCCCCCGCTCGCGGAGGTGCTCCAGCGCAACGGCGTATCGGGCGAGGGCTTCAACTACGTCTTCCTGTGGAAGCCGGCGCGGTCCTACGAGCCGGGCCCGGAACTGGACGCGGTGCAGAACGCGGGGCTCATCCCCCTGCGGGGCGCGCTGCACGGGCTGCCCACGGCCAACGTGTACCTGCAGGGCTTTTCCGCCCGGTACAACGAGCTGGTGCTGCGCAACCAGGAGCAGTGGGTGGGGAAGCTCGCGGGCGTGCTCGGCTCGCGGCTCTTCATCGCCTCGCCGTCCGAGTTGAGGCCGGAGCAGCGCGAGCAGGCGTTGGGCCATGACGAGCGCGCCGATGCCATGGCGGTGCCGTTGCGGCGCTTCCTGCCGCGCGCGTATGTCACCGGGGGCGTGACTGTGCTGCCGCGTGCCCAGGTGGTGGACTACCTGGGCTCCTCGCGTTTCCGTCCCGGTGGGGAGGTGGTGTTGGAGGCCGAGGCGGAAGGGGTGGACGCGAGCCTGAAGCACGAGCCCACGGGTCCGGCCCGGCCGGCGGAGCGAATCCGCCGGGAGGGAGATGTGGTCGAGGTCGAGGTCACGCTCTCCTCACCGGGCATGCTGGTGCTCAACGAGTCGTACTTCGCGGGCGTGGAGGCGAGCGAGGAGGGCCGGCGTCTGCCGATGTATCCGGCGAACCACGCAGTGCGCGCGGTGCCCCTGTCCAAGGGGCGGCACGTGGTGCGCTTCGAGTACCGGACGCCGGGGCTCCTGGCGGGCGCCCTCACGAGCGCCGTGGCGGTGGTGATGCTCGCTGCCACGGGGGTGCTCCAGCGCCGGTCCCGGAGGCGGGCGGAGTAGACCACTGGGGCCACTCATGCCCGGGCCTGAGCCTCACCGCGTCCCAACCAGAGCGAGCCCAACCCGAGTGGCACCGCGTCGAAGGGCTCGGCGCGCACGACTTCCCCGTTGCCATGCGTCGCGGTGAGGAGCCAGCCCACGGGCTCGCGCCGGAACACCTCCAGCGTCTGCGTGCGCGGCTCCACCATCCAGGCGTGCGCCACGCCCTCCCGGTGGTAGATGGGGAGTTTGCGCGTCCGGTCGATGCGGGCCGTCGAGGGCGAGCCCGGAAGGGGTGATGCTCTCCGTCTCCGACGAGGGCGTGGGCATCCCCCCCGACGAGTACGAGCGCATCTTCGAGCCCTTCAGACGCAGCAAGGGCTCGAGCGCGGAGATCCCCGGCATCGGACTGGGGCTCTCCGTCTCGCGCCGCATCGTGCGCGCCCACGGCGGAGACATCGAGGTGGAGAGCCAGGTGGGAGCCGGCTCGACCTTCCGGGTCCGGCTGCCGCCTCCCCCCCGTAAGGGGTTACACGGACCCCGCTTCCGGTGACGTCCGAGATTCCCCGGGGCCGGGTCCACGCGTCCATGTCTGTAATTTGCGAGGCGGCGGCGGCCCGTGAAAAAAGGCCGCGCATGCCTTCATCCGCCGCATCCGGAGTCCCGATGTCTTCCTTCACTTCCTGGTCGGGCCGGCTCGTCCTGGCCCTGCTCGCGCTCCAGCTCGCGAGCGCGTGTAACCCTGATTCTCCGCCGCCGCCGCCGTCCCCCTCGGACACGACGCCTCCGTCGACCCGGGTCACTCCGAATGGAGGGGCCTTCAAGGAGAGCGTCTCCGTGTCGCTGCTCTGCGAGGACGGCACGGGCAGCGGCTGCGCGGCCACGCACTACACCACCGACGGCTCCACGCCCTCCGCGAGCTCGCCGAGCTACTCGGCCCCGCTGGTCCTCTCCGCCAGCACCACGCTGAAGTTCTTCTCCGTGGACACGGCGGGTAACGCCGAGGCCGTGCAGACGGCGGCCTACGTCATCAACACGTCGCCACCGGTGGTGTCCGCCTCGCCCGCGGGCGGCACCTACCGCACGCCCCAGAGCGTCACCTTGAGCTGTGTCCCCGGCGCCGCTGACGTCACCTGCGGCTCCATCCACTACACGCTCGATGGCAGCACGCCCACCGCGGACTCGGCCACGTACACCACGCCCCTCTCCGTGACCGCCGACACCACCCTCCAGTTCTTCGCGGTGGACTCGGTGGGCAACGCGAGCGCCGTCCAGAGGGAGGTGTACACCATCGGCGACCCGGACGCGCCCACCACCTCGGTCAACCCCGCTGGCGGCACGTACTACGCCCGTCAGGACATCACCCTGACCTGCGCCGACACCGACGGCAGCGGGTGCGCGGGCACGTACTACACGCTCGATGGCAGCACGCCCACCACGGACTCGACGCGCTACAGCGGCCCCATCTCCCTCTCCTCGGACACCACGCTGACGTTCTTCTCCGTGGACAAGGCCGGCAACGCGGAGGCCGCGCGGATCGAGACGTACGTCATCCATCCCGATGACACGACGGCGCCCACCACCACCGTCGACCCGGCGGGCGGGGTGTACCCCAACGGGGTCCTCGTCACCTTTCACTGCGATGATGTCGGCAGCGGGTGCGCGGGCACGTACTACACGCTCGACGGCAGCACGCCCACCACGGGCTCGACGCGCTTCACCGGCCCCATCTCCCTCTCCTCGGACACCACGCTGAAGTTCTTCTCCGTGGACAAGGCCGGCAACGCGGAGACCCCACACACCGAGACGTACGCCGTCCCCACCCCCGCCAGCACCTCGGCGCAGATCGCCAACATCCGCGCCAAGGCGGACGGGCCCATCAACGAGCGCATCGACTGGGGGCTCGTCACCTACTCGAAGCCGACCACGGGGAGCTCGGATCCGGCGGGCTTCTTCCTCCAGGCGGAGAAGAACGGTCCGGCGATCTTCGTCATGTTCGATAGCGCCACGAGCGGCTTGCGCATCGACGTGGGCAACCGCGTGAACCTGGTCGCTTCCGAGAAGACGACGCTGAACGGAGTGGTGCGGATCTCCAATTACCGCGCCCTCTCCGTGTCCAGGACAGGGGAGTCGGTGGAGCCCTTCCGCACCGACGTGAGCACCGTGGACCTCGTGGCGAAGCTGAACGACTACGACAGCGAGCTCATCTCCATCACCGGCACCGTGGCCAGTCCCTTCGCCTCGGCCGGCTCGGGCCACGCCGCGGCGAGCTTCGTGACGCTCGGCAATCACGACCCCGACCCCAACCTCAAGCTGCGCCTGACCACCGCCGTGGTGGGCATCCTCGACCTGGTGCAGGGCTGCGTCGTCACCGCGGACGCGCCGCTGTGGCGGTTCAACGCCCAGGCCCAGCCCTCCGCCTGGGCGCTCGGCGATCTCGAGGTCCTGTCGTGCCCGGTGCCCCAGGTGGTGGGGGCCTCGGCCTACTACACCGACACGTACGTGACGGTGACCTTCGACCGGGAGATCGACCCGTCCAGCGTGAATTCCGATGGCAGCCAGTTCACCTTCGACAACGGCCTGGTGGTCTCGTCCGCCAAGGTCAGGGGCCCCCAGGAGGCCCTGCTCGTCACCTCCCCGATGGTGTCGGGCCAGACCTACAAGGTGACGGTGGCCTCGAGCGTGAAGGACCTCCGGGGCAGCGGCGTCCCGCCGACGGCCAACACCGCCAGCTTCACGTACACCGCTCCCGCCTGGCTGACGCTCACCGAGGTCGCCCCCGGCCTCAACGGCGGGAAGGACCTGGTGGAGTTGTTCGTGGTGAAGGGAGGCAGCGTGAACAACTTCGTCCTGATGCAGGGCGCGCTCATCCTGGCCACCTTCCCGGATGCCGTGGTGGCCACGGGTGACGTCATCGTCGTCCACCTCCGGCCCACCACGGCGCCCGCCGACGCGCCGGCCTCCGAGACCACCAGCAAGACCGAGTTCCCCGAGAGCACCTACACCGCCAACTACAACAGCGCCTGGGACTTCCTCGGCAACGACAACGAGATTGGCTACTCCCAGCGCGTGCTGCGCGTGCGCGACGCCACGGGGGCCATCCAGGATGGCGCGGCCTTCTACCGCACGAGCCCGATGCCGCCCGCGGACTTCCTCCAGCAGCTGCAATGGCTCCAGGACGGGCGCCAGTGGTTGCCGGCCAACTGCGGCGGAGTGCCCTGTACCGACACCACCGTCCCCACGGCCGCGCAGGTCTCCGCCGACTGGACGGGGTTGCCGGCCGACAAGGGCACCTCGGTCCGCCGCGTGCTCGCGAAGGACCACGACCTGGCCAGTGATTGGGCCGTGGGCCCGTCGTCGTTCGGGTCGCACGCTCCGTAGTCCGGAGGAGTGACGGGCGGCTCCGGGCCCTGAGCTACTTCGGCGCGGAGCCGTCCCGGCGGACCTTCGAGGTGATGTATGGCTTGAACGTGTCGGGCGCGTTCGGTGGGGCGATCTCGAACGACAGGGCCACCTCGGCGGGGGTGGCGCCCGTCCACGAGTAGGTGAGCCGGAAGCAGGTGCGTGGTGCCGTCCGGCAGCGGGCGCTTCAGAAGACGCCGTCCGGCACCAGCGAGTGGAAGTGAGGCGTCACTTGCAACGCCGAGCCGAAGAACTGGATGAACGACACAGCCCCGGCCTGCCCACCCCACAGGCCCTGCCGCCGTGCCCTCCGGCGCTGCAGGGCGAACACCGCGCGCAAGAAGACGGTGAGGACGTCCGAGAGCAGTCCCACGTCATTGAGCAGCACCCACCGCACCCGGTGCGGAAAGGACAGCGTTCACTGCCGGTAGGGCACGTGCGGCAGCACCCGCTCCACCAGGTGCACCGCCGTCACATGCGCGCGCTTCGCATTGCAGGAGGGACAGACCCCTCGCCCCTTGCACGAGAAGGCGACGAGAAGCTCGTCCTTGCAACTCTCGCAGCGCACCCGCGCGAAGCCGTGTGCCAACACTCCACACTCCAGGTACCTGGCGAAGTCCCGCTCCACGTACCGGGGCAGGCCGCGCCCCAGCTCGCTCGCCTCCGCCAGCAGCGTGGTGAGGTTGTCCCTCACCGCCGCATACAACACCGTCCCCTCCGGCCGTCTCCGCCGGTACTCCCACCCGCGCTCCCCCACCTGCCCCTCCCCGGCCACACCTCGCCAGGGCACACGCTACCGCCAGGCTCCCACGAGACTCCTCCAGGCCCGCTCTGGGAGTGGAGGCGGCAGGTTCGATTCCCGCCGCCTCCACTAAAACTGCGCCTGACGCCTCACGGAGGGCCCGGCCTGGCCAGGGAGCTCGGCATCGGAGACAGTGGGTAGACGATCTTCCCCTGCCTCAACACCAGGCGCACGTTGCCGAGCGCCTCGATGTCCCGGGACGGGTCTCCGTCGATGACCACCACATCCGCATCCAGTCCCGGCGCGAGCCGGCCGGTCCGCGCTTCCCGGCCGAACTGGTTCGCGGGGTTCGTCGTCAGGCTCGCCAGGATGTCGCGCAGCTCGAGCCCCGCCCCCCTCAGCAGGACGTACTCTCGCCGTGGCTCGTAGTCGGTCATGTAGCCCACGTCCGTGCCGAAGAGGATGCGGCCTCCGAGCCGGGCGTGGCGGCGGACCTGCTCGGCCCCCACCTGGGTGAAGCGCTCGAGCAGGGCGGGCGCCTCGTTGGCGCGCTTCAGCTCCCACTCGAACAGGGAGAGCGTCGGCACGAGCGCCACCTTCCGGCGCACCATGGCCTCGTGGAGAGCGTCCGGCAGCGGGCCGGCCATCGGCGCCGTGTGCACCACCACGTCCACGCCTCCCTCCACGGCCGCGCTCAGTCCCGCCGCGTTCGTCGGGTGCGCGAAGACGGGCTTGCCGTGCGCATGCGCTTCCTCGGTCACCGCCTGGACGATGGCGAGCGGCATCACCGGAAAGGGTTTGCGTTCCGTGAGGGAGCAGGTGAAGAGCTTGATGGCATCCGTGCCTCCCGCGAGCTGCTCCCTCACGAGCACCCTGGCCTGCTCCGGCGTCCGGAGCTCCGGCAGCTTCACCGGAACGTACCAAGGCGTGCCCTCCACCGTGACCAGTGGGGCTCCCGCGGTGATGATGCTGGGGCCGGCCAGCTCGCCGGCCTCGATGCGCCGCCTCAGGGCCAGCGTGGCCTCCGGGAACGAGCCGGTATCGACGACATGGACGAAGCCGTGGCGCAGCAGCATGTCCCGCAGGTGCTGCTCGAGCTCGGACGTGGGGAGAGCCGCCGCGTCCTGCCCCCACGGCTCGGTGAAGTGAACATGGCTGTTCCAGAATCCGGCCAACAGTGTCTGGCCCGAGGTGTCGAGGACGGTCGCCCCCGCTGGAATCTCCACCTCCGACCGGGGCCCCACCGCGGAGATCCGCCCCGAGGAGATCAGCACGACTCCTTCTGGGATGGGAGTTGCGTCCGGGGACGGGTAGACCGTGCCCCCAACGAGTGCCAGGGTGGGTAGTCCCGGGTCCGTGACCCTCCCAGAGCTGGCTGGCGTCCTGCACCCCATGAGGCCCAACACTCCGGCGACGAACAACACCTTCCAATCCATGCGCTCTTTCCTTCCGAGATCGATGCTTCCTCCTCCCTACGTCCACGGGAGCGGGTCATTTCCTGTCTGGATGCGCTGTGAGGCCCTGAGGAGCGGACGCCTGTTCTGCCGCGCTGGGAACTGAATCCGGCCCGCGTTGTCTCACCCGCCGTTCTGAACGGGAGCACACACATGTCGTCACGAGGGTGGAGCACGGGGCTCGTTCTGGGTGCCTTGCTGCTGGCGGGGAGGGCGGGGGCGGACAGTCCTCCGAGCCCGGACCTGCAGGAGGTCCTCTGCACGAGCGTTTCGCGCTCGGACGACTTGCGGTGTGTCGAGCACCCGGCGACCCTTCCGGGCGCGCGCCCTCCGAGTCGCCAGGGACCCGACCTGTACTGTGAAACCCCGATGGAGGGCAGTCCCTTGCTGTGCCACGCTTTGGACTGACGCTTCACCTCGGAGACTGGTCGTCCTTACAACTCTCACAGTACCGGGGCAGGCCGCGCCCCAGCTCGCTCGCCTCCGCACCACGTGCTCAAGCTTGTGCTGGGGTCAGCCGCGCCGGTAGTGCATGGCGACCGCGCCGCAGCGGAGCGGCTTCGCCGAGACCAGCTCGAGCCGTCGTGTGCTGGGCAGCCCGCTCTGGTACAGGGTCGGGCCGTGGCCGGCGATCCTGGGGTGGACGAGGAACTTGTACTCGTCGATCAGATCCAGCCGGTCCAGCTCGGTCGCGAGCTTGCCGCTACCGAGGAGCACGCCGGACGGGGTTGCATCCTTGAGCTTCTGCACAGCCGTGCGTAAGTCGCCGGCGATGTGGTGGCTATTGGTCCACGGGAAGTCCTTTCGCGTCGACGACACCACGTACTTTGGCTTGTCCTCCAGCTTGATCGCCCACTCGCGCAGCGCTGGCGGCGCCGGCTCATCGCCCCGGGCGACCGCCGGCCAATAGCTCTCCATCATCTCGTAGGTGACGCGGCCCCACAGCATCGCCCCGCTCTCGTCCATGAGGCGGGTGAAGAGGGCGTGTGTCTCGTCGTCGGCGATTCCCTCCTGGTGGTCGACGCAGCCGTCCAGGGTGACGTTGATGCTGAAGGTCAAGAGTCCCATGCGGCCAGTCTAAGCACACAGCGGGCTGAATCACGGCTCGAACCACGTCCGCCATGTTGCACGTATGTCGCAGGAGACTGCGGAATAGCCTGGAATGGGGCGGGACAGGACGGGACGCGGCGGGATACCGACTCTCAAGCATTCCGGGCGGTTACGAACCTCCTGCCGCTCCTGGCTCACGGCGAATCCTCCACTCTAGGGCTCATGGAGCGTGGGGACGGGGGTCACCTTCCACAGCTGCCCCGAGTCATTGCAGCCTGTCTTGGAGAGGATGGGGATGTTGTTGGCCCTGCTGTCATTGACGATGTCCAGTGACAGTGCGTCGCCCTGCGCCTGGGTCGTCAGCCGGTAGATGCCGTTGGGCTCCGGAATCAGCTTCCATCGCTGCTCCGGAACAGCCGCCGATTTGACGAGGAGGGGGCGATTGCCGGCGCCGTTGGCCAGGGACAGGCTGGTCCCACGCCACTTGGTCGTCAGCCGGTAGAAGCCGTTGGCCTCCGGAGTCAGCTTCCACATCTGCCCCGCGGGGTTGTCCGTCCTGGCGAGGATGGGCACGTTGTTGTCCTTGCCGTCATTGAGAATGTCCAGCGACATGCCATCGCCCTGCCACAGGGTCGTCAACCGGTAGTAGCAGCGGGCATCGAAGGCTGCGGGCACCGGCGGGGTGGGTGTCGTGGGCGGGGTGGGTGTCGTGGTCGTGGGCAGCTGCCACAGCTGCTGGAGCAGCGCGAGCATGCCCGGGTCGTGCTTGCCCAGCTCTTCACGTGTGAAGGGATAGAAGTCGTTGCGGCCGAAGAGCGCCTCCGAGTTCTCCGCGAAGTACTCCCCCACGTCGAGCATGGCATAGGCACGCTCGAACGTTTTGGGCACCTCGGGCCCACGCCAGCGCTCCACGCAGTCGTAGCTCTTGCTTGCCATTGCGCGCGCATAGACAGCCGCGAGGCCGGCGTGCTCCCAGCCGAGCACCTGGTCGTGATAGGCGTGGCTGAGCTCGTGGAGCACGAACACGGGCATCCGCCTGGTTTCCTTCTCGAAGATGAAGACGTTCGAGAACTCGATGCTCTTCACCATCGCCGGGTGGCGACCATTCTGGAGCATCCAGGTCTCGCCAGCATGGTACCGAGCCGCCTCCGGCTCGTTGGGATAGGGCGGCGACAGCCACAGCGTCACCTTGCGGAGCTGAGCCACAGGGCCCGCGGGGACGATCCGGACGACCTCCTTGAGCTGCGCCGCCAGGAGCACCAGAGCCTTGTCCGTCGCGGGCTTGTTCGCCGCTGCCAGCAGACGGTCATCGATGCGAACCGTCCAGCCCTCGATGGTTTGGGTCTGGTAGGTGGGCACGGGGCTGGCCGCGGAGGCGACGCAAGCGAATGCCAGGGCGGCCAGGAGGAGCCATTTTGGAGAGTGCATGCCTCATCCTACTCCCCGCGTGGCAGGCAGCGCCCCCCGCCATGTTGCGCGTAGGTCGCATGAGCCTGCGGAATGGGTTGGAACGCGCAGCTACTGCTCGTTGAAGCGCAACGGGAGCTGGATCGTGAGCTCGGGTTGGTTGGTATTGCGCGGGAAGGCAACGCGCTTCATCTGGCCCTCCAGGCATTTCGCCAGGCCCGGCGATACGGTGGCGGGCTCGGTCACCTTGGCGGCGCTCACGTCGCCCGAGCGAGCAATCGTGATCAGGAGCATGACCCGGCGGTCCGCGGGAAGCTCGGCGCGGAACTGCTCTCCGCACTCGAGGATCTTCCGCGAGTTCTTCTTCATGACGCGGCTCACGTCCCCGGCGGTGAGCGGAGAGGGCAGGGGGGCCGGCTTTGGCGTCACCGGTGGAGGCTCGGTCTTCTGCTCCACGGGGGGAGTGGGCGTGGGGAACGTTGGCGTGGGAGCGGGCTCCACCTTGGGTGCCGGGCTCGGGACCGGCGCGGCCACCACGGTGACGGGAGTGGGAGGCGCCGCTCGAGGCACCAGGTACCAGACCGCGCCTCCACCCAACGCCAACAGGGCCACGGCCCCGATGGCGCCCATCGCCACGGACAGCCCCGTGCTCCGCGCGGGAGGAGGACTGACGGGGACGGTGACGGCGGCGAGCGCGGGAGGCGGACTGGCGGGGACGGGGACGTTGACGGCGGGGAGCGTGGGAGCTGTGGGGCGCCGTGGGGGTTCTTGGGCGGGAGGCTCCTGGGCCTCGACGGCGGTAAGCCGAGCCGACGGACGGACCAGGGTCCTCGCGGTGCCGAGCGGCTCATCATGCTGCTGGACCAGTGTGTGCGCACCCAGCTCGGAGAGCGGGGGAATCTTCGTCTTTCGCTCGACGCCGGCCGCGCCGAACATGCCCTGCATGTATTGGGCGAGCTGCGACACGCCCGGGATCGACGCCGTCCCGCGCAGGAACTCCTCCAGGTCCACGCGCATCTCGGCCGCGCTCGCGTAGCGATCCTCCCGGCGGCGCTCCAGCGCCTTCATCACGATGCGATCCAGGGCGGGAGGAACGTCGGGCCGGTGGGTGCTCGGCGGGGGGATGGGTTGATCCATCAGCGCCAGCAGCACGCCGAGCTCCGTGTCCCGCTCGAAGACGCGGCGCGTGGTGAGCAGCTCATGGAAGGTGACGCCCAGCGAGAACAGATCGCTGCGTCCATCGAGCTGCTGATCGCCCCGCGCCTGCTCGGGGGACATGTAGCCCCACTTGCCCTTCAGGAACCCGGGCTGCGTCTGCGTCATCCGCGAGGAGGCCTTGGCGATCCCGAAGTCGAGCACCTTCACCGTGCCCTGGTACGTGACGAAGATGTTCGAGGGCGAGATGTCCCGGTGGACGAGCTCCAGGGGCCGCCCCTGCTCCTGATAGCCGTGGGCGAACTCCAGGCCCTCGAGCGCGGAGAGGATGATGCGGGCGGCGATCGGGATCGGCACGCCCTGGCCCTGGTATTGGGTGGCGCCGAACACCGCCTCCAGGTCCTCGCCCGCCAGGTACTCCATGCAGATGAAGTACCGGTTGTCCGCCATGCCCAGATCGGTGATCTGGACGATGTTCGGATGGTGCAGCCGCGCCGCCAGCCGCGCCTCGTCCAGGAACATCGAGACGAACTCCCGATGCTGGGTGAGGTGCTCGTGCATGCACTTGATCACCACGTCCCGCTCGAAGCCCTCGGCGCCGAGATGCTTGGCGAGAAAGATCTCCGCCATGCCGCCCTCGGCGAGCTTGCGGACGAGCACGTACTGGCCGAAGCGGCGCGGTGACATGGCCGGCCAGGACAGGGGAATCACGGGTTGGGGAGCTGTCATGGCCGGGCTTTCCGAAGAGTTCGGATCCAGTATGCCTCGTCTTGACCCGAGACGAGGCGGAACACCAGAGCCTCCGTGGGAGGCAGGCGCTGGGAGAAGCGGCCCTTGGCGTCGAGCTTCATCGCCTGCCCGTTGAGGAAGAGCCGGGAGCCGCGGGGGACCACGCCCTCCACCGGAACCCCCTCGCGTCCGACGCGTTCACCCGGGCGGGGACGGCTGAGCGCCAGCCCCTTGCGCTCGTTGTCATACACCAGCTCCAGCTTGTTCATCCGGCCGCCCGCCAGCTCGTCTCCCCCAGGGCCGAGCGCCGCCACGTACCAGAGGTAGCGCCCCTCGCCGAGCGCGCCGGGCTCCAGGCTGTACTGGTTCTGGTTCGTCACCCGCTGCAGGAGCGGCTTCTGGACGTCGGCGGCGCGGTAGATGCGCAGCTGATACGAGCGCGCCCCCGGCCGGGGCTCGAAGCTGAAGTGCAGCGAGGGCACCGCGCTCTGGAAGTAGATCGTGGCCTTGAGCCCGGTCTCGAGTACCTCGGCCTTCGGGTTCGAGTCCGCCAGCGCGGAGCGGCCGCGATCCGGCTGGAACCGGGCCGAGCCTTGTACGAGCACGTTTCCGTCCTCACCGAGGAAGCGCCAGTGCAGCTCGCCTCGGGCCGGCGATTCGAATCGCACCGGGTCCGCGCCCGCGCGCCCCGCGAGCAGCGGCTCCCGGAAGGAGGACTCCTCCGCCACCTCCACCCGGAGGGGCGCTCCGGACGCGGAGGGAACCTGGATCCCCGCCTCGCCGGGCCCGTCGGTGAACACGCGTGCGCCCTTCGCATCCGGGGGCAGCACGAGCAGGGGCGCCGAGGCCTGCTCGGCCCGTGGAGACTCCGAGGCGCGGCGTACTCCTTCGCCCGCCTTGAGGAGGGTGGTCTTTCCATCGGCCACCAGCTCGGCCTGCCCGGCGAGGACGGTGACGGTGGCGCCTGCCTCGGGATTGCTGATGGAGAGCGTGCTCTGCTCGGAGACCTTGAGCTCGATCTCACCGCGAGCGTCCGTCAGCTTCAGCGACTGCTTGCCCGTGCCGAACAGGAGCCGCGCCTTTCCGCGGCTGAGCTGCAGCGTGTAGGAGCTCTGGTCTCCCCGCTGGGAGGCCTCCTGGAGCGTCCCGGCGGTGTCCCCGGCGAGGCTCACCTGCAGCGACCTGGAGGACAGGCGGGCGCTGGAGTTCGCGGGGATCTCGAACGCCGCGCCGCGACCGAGCTCCCGGTTCTGATCAGGGGTCACGTCGGCGAAGGCGCTGTCCTGGGCACCACGCACGCGGGCCTTGCCGCCCTGGGGCTTGAGGGTGAAGACGATCTCCTCCGCGACCACGGCCTGCGGGGCTTGCCTGGGCTTGCTGAGCGAGAGCGCGAGCTCCTCGCCCGCCACGACCTGTATGGGCTGGCCCTGCGGATCGAGCACGCGGATGTCGCCGTACTGGAGCGTCAGCTTGGGATCCTCCTCGCGCAGGTCGAACACCATCTCCGACGCGGTGACCAGCTCCGCCCGGCCGAAGCGGCCCGTGACGGTGAGCCCGTTGCCGCCGGCCTTCGGCGAGGTCGAGACGATCCTTCCTTCCTCCAGCTCCAGGGTGAGCGCTCCCGGCGCGCCGTTCACCCGGAAGCGGCTGTTCTCGGCCACCTCCACCTCGACGCCGTTGATGTAGCGCACGCGCGCGGTGCTCCCGGGACCGGTCACCACGGTCTCGCCCGGGTAGATCGGCTCGTCCACGCGGCCGGGGCGGGAGGCCGCATCCTGCTGCACCATGACCTGGCCCTGGAGCTGGATGAGCTTCGCCAGTTCCGGCGCGCCGGTTCCCGCGGGGGACTTCTTGTCACACCCCCCGCATCCCCCCAGGAGGAGCAGGAGCAGCGGGAGCATGAGGGAGAGGACGCGCACGGCTCAATTCTCCAGGGGTGACAGATCCACGTAGAACAGCGCCTGGTCTCCAGCGCCCACGTCCACCACCTTCGTCTGCGGCACATAGCCGCGTGCCTCGAAGGTGACGTGATAGCGGCCCGCGGGCAGGCGGAACTCGAAGTCTCCCGTCGCGCGGGTGCGAGTGCGGAGACCGGCCTCCTCGACACGCAGGGTGGCCAGGACGGGGCGCCCCTGGGTGGAGCGCACACGCCCGCGCATCCAGGCCCGTACCTCCGAGCCCTTCTGCAGGATGACCTCCACCGAGGCCTCGCCATGGGAGGGCACGACCACCACCTCCTCCTGCGGCCGGACTCCGGTGCCAGCGAGCTTCAAGGTGACGGGGCCCGGGCCCGCCTCGGACACCACGAAGTAGCCGTCCGCATCGCTCCGGGCGACCACCTGACCGCCGAGCTGCACCTCGATATTGGCCACGGGCACCTTCGTGCCCTCATTGCCCTGTTCCCACAGGAGCCGGCCCTTCACGGTGCCGGGACCCGGGATGCGCTCGAGCGGCAGGAACACACTGGCCTGGCCTCCCGGGGGCACGAGCACCTTGCGCTCCACGGGTTGATAGCCCTCGGCCGAGGCGGTGATGGCCACCTGGCCCGAGGCGAGCCCCTCCACGCGGAAGGCCTCCCCCGCGGCGATGGCTTCCTTGCCACCGGCCTGGATGCGCGGGCTCTTCAGCGGCAGGGAAGGGTGGGGCCGCAGGGTGATCCACACCGTCCCGGACGTCTCCGGCGAGGGCGCGGCGGCCAGGGCGCCGGTGCTCAGCAGCGCGAGTACGAGTGTCATCACGCACGGTCTCATGGGCGCGGCCCCCCTCCGAGCGTGAGCTGGTAGCCCACTCCGAGAGACAACCCACCCAGGTTGCCGCTCACCTGCTGGCTTCCCGGCGCGTAGCCCCACTGCACCTGTCCGGCCACGCGGCCCGGGCCCAGCCTCCAGGCGAACCCGGCTCCCACCGTCACGTCGAGGCCCGTCGAGCGGAGCTCCTGGGTGACGGTGTCTTCGTGGCTCTTCAGCTCCAGGCCGCCCCGCATGTGCAGGACGCCCGCGCTCGCGTCCGCGAAGAGCAGGCCCCGTGACAGGACCGGGTGGCTCCAGCGGGCCCCGAGCCGGAGGGCTCCACCGCCGAGGGTGAACGTCTTGGTGACCGGGTTCGGTCCGTCCGCCGCGAGGGCCGTGCTCACCGTGTTGTTGCCGCGCAATTCGACCTGCACCAGCGCCTCCACGGGCAGCGTGGCGAGCCGGAGCGCGCCCTCGAGCTGGAGTCCCGGGCCATTGGACTGAGCGGCGTTGCTGTGCACGAACAGGAAGGCGCCCAGCGTGGGCTGCCAGGACGGCCACGGGGAATGCGGGGACTGCCCGGTGGATGCAACCAGCGCGGGGGAATCCGGCCGCGCCGGCCCGCCGGGTGGCGCCGGACGAGGCTCGACCTGGAGCGTGAACGAGCGCTCGGTCTCGTCGAGCGGTGAAGCGGAGATGTTCACCGGAGCCGTGCTCGTGGTGGAGGCGGTGAAGGGGAGCTCGAAGACGCCGCCCTCCTTCGCTTCGATGGGGCCGAGCGTGCCCTGCTCGGCGCTCACGGCGAGGGGCGGGAGCGCGACGGCGGGGTTGCCGCTGTCATCCACGACGAATCCCTGCAGCCGGACGGGCTGCCCCTGGATCGGAGCCTCCATCGCCACGAGTTGGACGCGGGGGAACCTGGGCTCGGGGAGCGGCACGGTCTGCGTGCGGCTCTTGCGCGAGCGCTCGATGATGGTCACCTGAGCGCTCGTGACTCCGGGCGGAAGCAGGACCGGCACCACGGCCTCTCCGCTGGCGGCCGCGGCCACGGGCCCGTAGGAGGCGGCCCCGATCGAGACCTGCACCCGCGACCGGGGCGGCGCCTTGACCCGGAGCGAGTAGGGACCGTGGACGGGCAGGGCGAGCCACGCCCTGGAACTACGGGTTCCCCGCTTCACCGTCGCATGGAACAGGGCCACCAGGGGGCCTTGCCGCGAGGGCGGCCGGTAGGTGGCGTGGAAGGTGCCGTCCCGCGCGGGAGTGGGCTCGGTGACGGAGCCGGTGTTGACGCTCAGTGAGACCTGCGCGTCACTCAGCGGCTGGCCCGCCTCATCGAGCACGCTGAGCTCGAGCCGCGCGGTGTCCTCGGAGGTGACGAAAGGCTTGTCGGAACGCAGCGCGACAGCCTGACCCGTCATGGTCAGAACCAGAAGAGTGAGAGTCGCTGCCGCCATGACGCCTAGGGGTCGTTCCTTTCGCCTCGGCGCAGTCTACGCAATCCACCCCGGGGGCGCGATGCCACCGCGAGCAGGGCCAGCCAGGTGACGAGCTGACCCGGGATGCCGCCGGTCTGGCAACCGCACCCGACGTCTACACCCAGGTCCTTTTGTTTGAAGTCCACGCGCTCCTTCCGGGTGAGCAGGGTTCCCTCCGGACCCACGACCCAGACCTCCGTCTTCACCGTCTGGTCGAGCTGGGTCGTCGTCTGGGCGGTGACCTTGACCGTCAGCGGCGAGCCCTTGCGCAACTCCGGGAGCTCGAATCCGCCTCCCTTGGCCGGTAGGGCCTGGCCGCTGGTGCTCGCCCCCATCACTGTCAGTCCCTGCGGTTCCTGCATCAGCACACTGCCCGTCACGGTCAGGTCACCCTCGGTCGACACCTGCACCTCGAACTCGACCACCTCGCCGGGCTCGGCCACCAGGCTGTCCGCCGGGGTCAGCACCGAGAGCGTCGCGAGGGTCGGGCACTGAGGCAGGACGTGCCGCTTGACCTGCACGCCGTCCGGCTTCTTCAGCACCTCATCGTTGATGAGCGGCCAGACTGCCAGGGTCTTCGTTGCATCGGCGGGGCACTCGGGCAGGCTGACGGAGGTCTTCCACTTGCCCGGAGCGTCCTCGACGGGCGAGGTGACGGTCAGGGGCGGAGTGGCCGCGAAGGAGAGGACCTTGTCCGTGGGCAGCGTCGCCGGGTCTCCACACTGGTCACGCAGGGTGAGCTGGGCGGTGAGCTGTCCACTGCGGACGAGCAGCGGAGCGGGCTCCTCGCTGCTCTCGCTGAACGAGAAATTCGAAGTCAGGGGGCTGGGAATCCCCGCCTTGAAGTGGAGGGTGAGCGGTGACCTGGCGGCGACGCCGGAGAGGGTGAATTCCACGTCCTCTTGCTTCGTGTTCTTCCAGACCACCTCCGCGGTGCCCGCAAGGGTGCCCCTGACACATGGGGCGGCGTATGCCGGCCGCTCGAGGGTGCTGCTGACGAAGGTGGCCGAGCTGCCCGGTGCCGTGCAGAGCGTCACCGGGGTGGCGGGTATTTCCGTCACGGGATTGTCCCAGGCGTCCTCGGCCGTGAGCACGAGCGTCGTCTTGGCGCAGGTCGGCGCCGGGTCCGGGGCGGTGGTGGACAGCTTCACACGAGCGAACGGGCCGGCGCTGACCACGGTGGAGGCGCTCCCCGTGAGGTTCTGGCCCGTCACATCCGTGACGGTGAGGGTCTTGGGGTCCGGAGCGGCGCTCGAGAAGGTGACGGAGAACTCCGGAAGCGGTGTCTCTCCGGGACTGAAGTAGAAGTCCGTGTCAGGTGGGAGCAGCGCCCGGAGAACGGTCGTCTCGAAGTGCACCCGGCCGGTGTAGCTGGTGCGGTTGCCGGACTCGTCCACCGGGATCACCTGGAGGGAGTAGGGGGTTCCGGCGACCGTCGCCGGGTCGAGCTCGACGATGAAGCGCACGGGCGGACCGGGCATCACGGTGATGCTCGGGACGTGGGATTTGATGTTGGCGATGTGGATGTCCTGGACCAGCAACTCCCACAGGCCGAACGACTGGAACGTGACGACGAACTCCTTCGTGCCGCGGTCCACGGAGGGGTTGAAGGTGTAATTGCCGGGCAGCAGCGCGCGAGGGGCCGTGGAGGAGAACCGGATGGTGCCGGCGTAGCCCGGATCGACGGCACCCGAGGCGGTCATCGCTGTCACCGTCACCCTGAGTGCCACACCCGCCGACACGGAGGAGCCTGTGGTCAGACCCTCGATCGCGAAGGAGGCCGTGGCGGTGGAGGGGAGGCTGGCCGCCGCCACGGAGAGCAGGGGCGTGCCGGCCACCAGCAATGGAAGCAGCAGCAGCAGACAGTTCGTGCGGAGACGACGGCTCTGTGCCTGGTTCATCGTTCGGTCCGGGGAGCGCCAGGCAGCACGAGTCTGCTCAGCGGGGGGCTGCCATCGTAGAGACGGGTGCATGGATGTTGCAACCAATGGCTCGCATCAGCCGGAGCTGACACCCGCGGGCAGGAGCCCACGCTGGCGCAGCCGCATCAATGCGCCCGATACCGAGGACTCCGTGCCCCGCAGTTGCTGGGCCAGCGAGGCTCGCAACAGCGGATTCGCGCGCTCCTCCAGGCTCCGGGCCTGGAGCGCGGCGAACACCTGACGATCGAACGCGAGCTCGACGGAGGTGCGCTTGACCAACGCCTCCACCACGGACATGGCGGCATGCGCGCCGCGCGCTTGCTGGTAGGTGCCACCGGTGGAGATGGACAGGCGGCGGAAGGCGCGCTCCAGCACGGCGTCATGGTGCGGGTGCACCGAGTCCTTCGGAGCCTGCGTGCGCTTCCCAGAGCCACAGCGGGTTACGCCCTTCCCTACGAGGGCTCGCTCGACCGACGGCCTCCTCCCGAGCAGGTTCGCAAGCGCCAGCTGCTTAGATTCTAGCCATGGAGATACCCGACCGCGCGGTACTGGGGCAGTTCGCACGAGAGCGTCACGTGCACTACGACGTCGAGCGCGAGGTGGTCGAAGGCGAGCATCCCGAGGTCGTCGGATTCCGGGTCCGGCTCTTCGCCGCGCACGGTAAGCCGGGGCCGGGGACGCCGATGTGCCCGAAGTGCATCGAGCTGCTCCGCGAGCTGCAGTCGTTCGTGGAACGGCTTGTCCGCACGAGCGAGGTGGCGAGCCGCACGGAGATAGTTCCCGCGACGCCGACGCTGTACGAGTCCGCGGAAGACCGGAACGAGGACGAGGTAGCGCTCACGGTGCACGTCCGCTGCCAGTCACCCGAACACCGGCGGCCGGGGGCGGGCGAGGACCTCTGCCTGCGCGACGTCCGGGAGCGCCTGGACGCAGTCGGCGTTCCCCGGCGCTGAGCAACGGACGGGGAGAGGGCACGGTCGGGAGTCAGTAGAGCTTGTTCAAGCGCACCCGGTACTCGAACTCGGCTTCCTCTTTCGGGGATTCGGTGAGCAACTCCACGGGGAGGAGCATGAGCTGGCCCGAAACGAGGGAAGACGCCAGTGAGCGAGACAACCCCTTGGGCGGGTGATGCCAGCCCTCGACCAGCCACCGGGTCTTGAGCTCCTCCTTGTTCCGCATCACCTCGGGCGGGGGCGGTTCCAGCGCTCCCAGGGAGGCGGGCACCACCTTGAGCACGAAGGCATCGAAGAGGCGGTTGCCGGAGCTCTCCGCGAGCCGCGACCCGAGAAGGGCGCCCGTGCGGGAGTGGCGCAGCTCCAGTTGGACCGTGAGGAGCGCGCCGCGTTTCTCCAGCGCATCGAGTGTCTCGAGCGCCTGTGCGGAGGCGATCATCCCCTTGGCGTCGGCCTCGTCCCGGAAGCGCGCCGCGAGTTGCTCGCTGTGCAGCGGCGTCGTGGATGGGGGCGTGATGCCCGGGCCGCCGGTCTTGCCGTACTGCTCGGCGGCCTCCGTGTAGTTCTTCAGCAGGCCCGCGATGGGATTGTTGACGCCGAGATCCTTGGGCTTGCCACCGGGAGTGTGCCCGAGGGCCTCCGCGAGCGAGTCCCGCATTCCGCCCAGATAGGGATGGCCTCCGGAGCCCTGGGCGCGCACCCCGGCCGTGTCGTCATCGGCCCAGTCCTGCAACCGGGCGGTGAGCCGTTCAGAGGCCTCCTCGTTGGACTCCGGCCGCAGCTCGGGATCGCCCGGGCGCAACGTCCGCCCGCGGGACTCCGGCGTCACGGCCAGGGAGCCCGTCGAGGCAGGCGCTTGCATCCATGAGGGCAAGAGGCTGGGTGCACGGCGTACCTCCGCCACATCCACCGGGTTCTCTGTTCCCGCGGCGGGAGGCTCCGGCGGCTTCGTCATGGGCTCTGGAGGGGGAGGTGGGCTCTTGGCGACGGAGGGGCCCGCCTTCTTCTGCTGGCGCTTGGTGCGAGGGATGGGCGGGGGCCTGCTTCCGGGAGTCGTCGGCGGAGTCGTGGGCACGGAGGACGGTGCCTCGCGGAACTCCACTTCCACGGCGTGTGACGTCGTCGACATGGGCCGCACCGGCGTCGAGGACGGTTCTGTCGACCACAGCCAGACTCCGATCAGCAGGTGCAGGAGCACCGACAGGAGGAGGGGAGGGAGGAACCTGTTGCGGGAAGCCGGCGAGCTCATGACGGAGAGCCATCCTCTCTCCCCCGGAAGTGAGCCGGCAAGGGTGAATCATTCGCGCTTTTCAGTAATAAGCGGGGTGCCATCAGTCCCTGCCCGTCAAGCTGGCGTGACGGCCTGGCGTCACAAATCCAGCCTGGAGCCACTCCCTCTATCAGC
The DNA here is from genome assembly GCF_001896145.1 of Archangium sp. Cb G35. Taxonomy (NCBI): domain Bacteria; kingdom Pseudomonadati; phylum Myxococcota; class Myxococcia; order Myxococcales; family Archangiaceae; genus Archangium; species Archangium sp. Cb G35. Next base: position 53,619 of record NZ_MPOI01000007.1, on the reverse strand, counting down.
AGAGAAGGGGGAGACAGATGAATTCGCTACTCGGGGTCCTCGGAACGTTGTTCTTCATGTTCCTCATCCTGGCCGCAGCGGTGGAGGTCATCCTGGATCTGTTCCGGGGGACCCTGGAACGGTTCGGGATTACCTGGGCCAAGGGGAAGGTGTCGCTCGACGACTCGCTCAAGCTCGCCTCCGAGTTCGCCCCGAACAACACCGAGCTCAACACCCGGCTCCAGGCCGTCCGCTCCGCCGCCGAGCAGATCAAGGACAAGGTCCCGGCCGAGATGACCCGGCTGGCCACGCTCGAGCAGAAGCTCACCGCGGTCGACGCGGCGGGGGTGAACGCCATCGCGGGCGAGCTCAATGGGGTGGCGGCCTCCATCAAGCTCCAGTTGGAGCAGAGCGAGCGCCAGCGCATCTTCATCCTGCGCGCGCTCGCGGCCGTCGTGGGATGTCTGCTCGCCTGGAGGGTCAACTTCTACGTCTTCCAGATTCTCGCCTCGTCTCCCGAGGCGAAGGACTGGCTGAGCACCTTGAATGGCTTGCAGTCGGATTGGCTCAACGTGCTCGTGGGTGGCATGGCAGCCGCGGCGGGTAGCTCCTACTGGCACGACCAGCTCGACAAGATTCGCAACATCAAGTCCGCCGTGGCGGGGCTCAAGTAGTCTGGGCCGCTCCCGGCGGAGGCTTGAAGGGAAGGGAGAAGGGCAAGATTCCGGCGGGTAGCGCGTTGAGCCGATTCGATTGCGGCTCGAAGGCGGGTGGAGATTAAGCTCCACGGCATGCGCGTGCTTGCCCTTCTTTCCTTGCTCCTCGGTGTCTCCGCTCGAGCGGAAGCGCCACAAGATGATCTCCTCCAACGTCTAGGCGAGGCGGAGGAGCGGAAGCTGGCCATCCCCGGCTGCCGCACCGTGGAGAGTTCGGTCACGGAGGAACTGGACGCGGAGGGCAAGGTGAAGGGACGGCTGACCCGCAGCTACGAGGTCACCCGCTCCGGAACCACGGTGGTTGCACGCAAGCTTCTCTCCCAGAAGGAAGAGGGGGACCTGAGCCGCCAGCTCAAGGAGGAGCCGAAGGACCCGCCGAAGAACGAGGACGACAAGGCGAGGCTGTCCCCGTTCCATCCGCGGGCCAGGGCGGATTACCGCTTCGACTCCACACCGGGTCCGAGCGAGGGGCTCGTGACCGTGAAGTTCGCCCCCTTGAAGCCGGACAAGAAGCGGATGAAGGGACAGGCGGTGGTGGAGGCGCGGGCCGGGAAGGTGATGAGCCTGCGCATTTCCCCCTCCGACATGCCCCCCATGTTGGATGAGCTCCAGATGGACTTCCTGGCCTACACGGAGACCCCGTGCGAGCGGCAGCCCACGCGGATGAACATCGCCGCCTCGGGCGGAGTCCTCCTCTACAAGGTGCGCTTTCGTACGGAGGTGACGGTGACCGGACACCAGAAGGTGGACGCGCCGGGCTCCGCGACCGGAGCGCGCTGACGGGTGTCTGCCCTCCGGAGATACATCCGGAAGAGGGGATGCCCTGACAACCGGAAGCGGCGTGTGCCGTCAGCAGCCCTCCTCGACCCCTCGGCTCCAGCTCTCTCCACCGCTATTGGAAGCGGTGGGAATCGAAGCCGCTAAGAGGGTGTTGAGCAAGAGCGAGGTGGAGGAGATTCAGCGCGCGGGCGGGCTCGCCTCGTGGCAAGCCCCGCCGCCGCACCGCTGAACAGGGACAACTACACCCAGCAGGTCTGGCGCTGGCTGAAGGAGCGGACCGGTGGCGCGCGGCCGGGGCCGGTCATCCTGCTCGGCTACGGGAGCGAGGACCGCCTCGCCCCCACCGACAGGCTGCTCGCGGAGGCGCTCCCGCCGGAGAACGTGAGGACGGTCCCCGGTGGCCACGACTGGGCACCCTGGAAGGTGCTCCTCGCGCGGTTCCTCGAGCACCCCGCCGTCCGCTCGCACTGCGGCGACGGGGTGCCGGACTGAGCGCTCCCGCGTCCGTCAGAACGCGAAGCCGACGCCGGCGCGCAGGCCGAAGTTGCCGATCTCCGCGCGCAGGGCCACCGTGTCGGCCACCCGGTAGGAGACACCCGGGCCCGCCGTGACGTAGAGGCCACCGACGTTGTACACGCCGAGGTCCGCGGCGCTCGTGAACGCGAGCACCCAGCCGAGGCCGACCTTGGCGTAGGCGTCGAACCGGTCGGTGAGGTGGAACGTCCAGCGCCCCTCGGCGGGGATGCCGATGGCCGTGTAGGTGAAGCCGCCGGTCCCGCCGAACCAGACGTCACCGCCGAACTCCAGCTCGACGGAGTCGTTGAGGGCGGGGATGAAGCCGTCATGGGCGATGGGGAGCGTATAGCGCGCGGCTGCGCCCATGCCGAAGCCGTAGTACCAACTCGGGAACGCGAAGACCGAGAGCATATGGTCCCGCGTCTGAGGGCTCCGGTCTAGCAGCCCGCCCTGCCGGCGGAAGGCGGACTCGCGGTTGGAGGAGGGCTCCGCGTCTTCGCTCGCGCCAGGGGCGCCGGAGGCGAAGAGGAGGGAACTGGTCAGGAGGGCAGCAGCAGCGGTGAGCATCGGTGTTCTCGTTTGGATTCCGGCCAAGCCGGGTGCGCGCACCATATGAAGAACCCGTGAGACGTGGCTAGTGCCCGGAGAGGGGGGATGTGAGCGAACCCGGTTAGGAGTGGGCTCGACTCAAGGCGGCGGGCAACCTCGATTGGAAGCGGCGGGAATCGAACCCGCCGCCTGGCACTCCCAGAATGGGCCTGGCAGTAGCGTGCGGAGTGATCAGCGCGGCTTCTGGAGAGAGAGTCCAAGCTGCTTCTTCAATACATCTCCAATCCGCGCGATCTCACTGGCATCTCGAGAACCTATCGAGACGCCCATTCCCTGTTTCTCGAACTGCGTAATGCCGATTGCCGTGTCGCCGCGCTCCGCGCAGACACAGATGCTGTCGGAGAACCATTCTTCATTGAAGCCGAGCTCGAGAATGACGCGGCGGGCGTCATCCATTCTGTTCATCAATCCTAGCGCTGCATAGGACGATGCGTAGAAGGCATGGGAAGGACGGGTGGATAGTCGACGACCTCTGCCCCCTCGTATCGCCCGGGCGCAACGCCCGCCCGCGGGGCTCCGGCGCCACGGCCGGGAGCCCGTCGAGGCAGGCGCTTACATCTACGAGGGCCCCCATTCCGCCGAGACCTGGCGGAACAGGCTCTGGCTCTACAGCGTCTTGAGGTACTCGATCAGCGCCCGACGCTCCGTGTCGGTGAGCACGGAGTTGAACTCATGTCCGCCGTTGTCCTGGCCGAACGCGTGGGTGTTGTAGATCTTCCGATCCTCGAGCTGCTGCCGCGTGCGCGTCGGCGGATAGAGGATGTTCCACGTGGCGACCAGGTTGCTGAAGAGCACGTTCTGGATTTCCTGCGCGAGGGGCGTACGGAACTCGTCGCCCGGGTCGCAGTTGATGTACGGCGACACCGCCGGGTTGAAGATCGAGCGCCACTGGCAGGCGATGGTGTCGTACTTCCAGCCGAGTTTCGTGGAGTCGAAGGCGCGTTGCAGGTTCGTGTCGAAGCCCATGATGGTGAGCGGCTGATCCCAGCGCGGAGGAGAGGAGACGCGGCGCCAGATGGGCTTGCGGTCAGAGGGCTTGAGCACCTCCCAGACATTGGGGACCGAGCCGTTGTGAAAGTACGGCGCGGTGGCCCAGACGCCGTAGAGCGGCGGCGCGAGGTAGCCGAGCTCCCGGTTGCCGCGAATGTGCGGCTGGTTCTGCGGGCCGCAGTCCTGGGCGGTGCCCGCCGTCGTCGGATAGCCGAAGAAGTTCTTGGCGCCGGCGGCCTGCACCGCTGCGTTGTTGGTGTTCACCCGGACAGGGTCGGTGCCGATGATGCTCAGGGGGACGATGTAGCTCGCCATGCCCTCCAGCGCCGGGGTCGCGAGGAACGCGGGGTCATTGACGTAGCGAGGCGAGTAGGCACCGTGGCAGCTCGCGCAGGAGCCGTTGCCCTGGGGCCGCGGCACGGAGTTGTTGCGCCCCGGCGCCCACATGTCGAGCGTGTGGAACAGCACCGCCCCCTGCTCGGCCAGCGCCTGGTTGATCGGAAGCGGATAGGGCGGTGACTTGAGCGAGTCAACCCAGGTGTTGAGGCTCGGACCGTTGGCGCGCATCCAGTCCTGCCCCGCTTCGCTCACCGGCCCGCCGATCCCGCCGAACAGGCCGAAGAACGGCGTGTAGAACACCATGTCCACGCGTGGCGCATCCATCGGGAACACACCGTCGACGAACTTCACCGGCCGGTGCCCCATGTTCCACCAGGCAGGCGTATCCATTCCGGCGGTCGAGCCCGAGTTGATGACGCCCAACACCTCGGAGGGCGTCAGCGGCTCCTCGTCCGGGAACAGGAAGGCGAGGTTGATGTCGCTGGCGTTGTTGGTGCCGCGGGTGCGGTTGAGGTTCAGGAACGTGGCCAGCGACGCCGGATAACCCAGGGGCAGCAGATCGGACAGGAACAGGTCCAGATCCGCCAGGCTGCTGCCGCCGCCCGTGGTCACCCCAAGGCCTGGACCATCCGTGGGCGTGCCCACCACGCCGCTGTGGCAGGCATGACAGGTGACTCCAATGCGTCCGCTCCAGGTGCCGTCCGGATTGCGCAGTTGCGTCAGCATCTGCGGGAGCTGACCGCTCCCGCCGTTGGTGAAGTTCGGGTTCTCCCAAGGCATCGGATAGGGATTACGTTCCGTGCTCATCCCCGAGCCGTAGCGCTGGGACACCAACGCATCGAAGTTGTCGGGACGGAAGGGGAAGCCCCAGATCCGCCACAGCTCGTTGTACTGCAACGAGGTGAAGGTGGCGATGCCGAACCCGGCCTCGAGGCGTGTGGGGTCGGTGCCGGTGAACAGCGCGCCCGCGCCCGGGTGGCCGTTCGTCAGCAACGCCTCGCCGAGGTTGAAGCGCCGGCGCAGTTGGCCACAGGTCTGTGCCGCGCCTTCCTCCTTCACCGCCACCGGGTCGACGTGGCAGTCCTTCCAGTAGGCATTGAAGTGCACCGCCCGGCTGTCGCTGATGCCGGGCTGCACCAGGGTTCGTGGGTCCGCCGGCAAGACGGCGCTATCCGGCTTGCCGTAGCAGAAGTCCCACTGTGCCGAGCCTCCTCGACTGCTGCCGAGCAAATCACTCGCGCTCGCGAGGCCGGGGAACACCAGGGCCCCCGCTGCAAGCAATGTTCGAATGAAGGGGACAACGGTCGTGCTCGCTCCTGCTGACATCCTGTCTGGACTCATGGGGTCTCCTCGTGCGCTGCGTGTTCCCACTTCGCTGGCAACGATGTGCGGCAGAGACCAGGCGGAGCCCGCTTCGAGGTTGATACCGCGCAGGCCAAAGCAGAAGAGAGCTAAAGCGGGAATTCCTGGCAGCCGCGAGAGTCAAGGTAGATCCCTATTGACAGAGGGTCAATAGGCTGTTGGCGGGATGTCAACAGTTGAGCTGGCTCTGACGCAATGCTTCACAGTTCTCGGAGGAGAGGATGAAGCTGTAACGCAATGAGTCATGCTTCCCGCGCGCGGTTTCCGCATCGCAGCGGCGGAGGGCACGGCGGCGGAGTCTGCGCGGTGGGCAGTCCGGTGCCGTGCCGGTTGGGAAGTGCTGATTCGAGCGCCTCGTCAGAACTCGATGACGATGCTGACGCGGCCGGGAAGGTCCTGCTTCTGCTCGGGCTTCAGCCGGTAGCTCGGGCTGGAGAGGACGCCCTGGACGCAGTCGCGTTGCTTCCCGCTCAGCTCGCCTCCCGTTCCCACGGGCTCGAGCGCATGGTCGGAGACGGAGCCGCTCGCGGCGTTCACCGCGGCCGTCCAGCGCAGGGCCCCGGGCCGCTCGGTCCCACTGAAGCACTGCGCCAGGCGCGGGCTGCGCGCCGCGACCTGAATGCGGAAGTCGTCCAGCCAGCTCGGCGAGGTCTGCGCCTCGTTCTGGTAGTTCCCCCTCCGCTGGCGCTTCATCCGCTCGCTGAATGCCTTCGGCTTGCTCGCGGGCGGCTCGGGCTTCTTCGGCTTCACCTCCGCTGGCGCGGGTTCCACCACTGGCTCCGGAGGCGGCACGGGCGGCGGCTGGCACTCACAGCGCACCAACATCGCCAGGAGCAGCAGCGCGGCGATCGTCACCGCTCGGCGAATCCGTTTCCGCCTCTTCTCGCGTTGGACGGATGGGAGCTGCTCCACCCGCTCGCGTGCCGCCCGCTTCATGAGCTCCACCGAGCGGCGCAGCTCCTTCTTGCGCTGGCGCAGCTCGCGCCGAAGCTCCCTGGGATTCATTCGGAGAGCCTCCACCCGAAAACGAGTGCGCCCTTCGCGTCCCGCCACTCCACCGGCTCGAGCACGATGGGCGTAAAGACGGACGGCGCCTGGGGCTCGGGCGGCCTGAAGGGCCATGGCAGCGGATCGGCCGGCGCGAGGCGGATGTTCCCGGCGAAGGTCGAGCGCGTGGGTGACAGCGCCCGCGCGTTTCCGCTCACCGAGTCATCGAGGTGGCTCAGGCCGTCGAGGATCGACTGGGCCCGATCCATGAGCTCGCCAGCCGTCCGGCTCTGCGACTTCACCGTCGTGGATTCTGCGTTCAGGGGACGGAGCACCTCGAGCAGGTGCTTGAGCGTTGGAACGTTGGCCCGCCGGACGTCCGCATCTTCCGCTTCGATGTTCTCGAGGAGCTGTCTCACGAACCTCAGCACCGACGAGGGCTCTTCGCGGATCGCATCGCGCAACCGCGTCGCCATCTCACCCGGCTTGCCCTGCGACAGCGGCCGGAGCCGCTCGATCGCCGTGTCGAAGGAGCCACCGCGCCGGGCAGTCTGGGTGATCCGCTCGAAGGATCGATCATCGGCGCGAAGCGCCGCGCGCCAGACCAGATCCTCGATGACCTGGTTGTACTCCTGCCGAGGAACCAGCGCCTTCAGCGTGGCGACGACCTCGTCGTTGGTCTCGTAGCGGGAGAGCACATACGACAGCCACCGCCGTGCGAGCCCCTGGGTGACGGCCGCCTCGCGCGAGGTCTCGGCCTGCTGCAAGGAATACGCGAAGGCTCGCAGGGACTCCTGCAGCTCTCCCGCCTCCAGGAAGCCCACGCCCCGGTGCAGCGCGATGACTGCCCGCTCGCGGAACCCGGTGTTCTCATCGAGTTCGAGGAGGCTCTTGCCTCGCTCGCCCGAGGTCAGCGCGCCGCGCAACTCCGCCGAGTCGCTCGCTCCCACGAAACCGATCCAGGCCTCGAGCTCCTTGCCGTCCTTGCGGCGGATCAGCTCGTCGATGATCTCGAGCATGAGCTTCTGGAGCGCGGCCGGATCCTTCGACAACGGTTGCGCATGGGCGAACAGGTACAGCCGCCGTTCCCGGTTCAGCGCCAGCCACTCCCGCGAGGTCCAGGTCAGGCTTCGTCGAAGGAACGCCGCTTGCGGCGAGTTCTCGGGGAATGTCTCCAGACTGCTCCGGAGCTCCGCCGCGCCGGCCGCGGAGACACCGGCCACCCGGGCCTGCTGCGCGACACTCCGGGCGTTCTGACGTGCCTTGCGTGCCTCCTCGCCCGCGAGCATCAGGTCGAGATCGAAGATGCGCGCTTCCACGACCGACAGGTTCCGGACCTTCTCCCGCACGAGGGTGGCGCGCGACCTCGCCAGCAGATTGCGTAGGCGCCAGCCCGTGTCTTGTCGATCCTCGAGCTCGATGAACGGGGTCCATCCGAACCGCAGCGCGGTGGTGGCCGGCTGCAGGCAGTCGGTCCGGAAGAAGGTCACGGAACGCAGCTCCTCCGCCGAGAGCACGTCCTGCAGCGAGATGAACCGTTGCTGGCGCCCGACCTGGAAGACGTCCCACGGCGCGGGCATCGAGGGCGGTGGGCCCTTGCTGAGCGAATGGACGATCGTGTTGTGCAGCCCCAGCGGCCAGAGGCCCGCGCCCCCTCGCTCGTCATCCTCGAATCCGTCCTGGCACAGCCCGATGCTCCCGAGCGCCGCCCACACCACGGAGCGGAATTCAGGATCCTCTCGCGGGCGCTCGCCCCGCTGGAGAAGGCTGTTGCGAAGCAGCCACAGCTTGAGCGCGTCCTCCGGACGGCCGTCCCGGAGCGCGAGGCGCGCGTTGTAGAAGACCACGGTCTGCCTGGACGCCGTCTCCTCCGCGGCCGCGGCGCTCGACAACAGGCCAGCGATGATGGCGGCGGCCCAGCGCATCAGAATGTCCAGCCCGCGGCGAGCGAGAGCTCCCACCAGAGCCCCAGGCCTGTTCCGGTGACGATGCCCACCAGTGGCACGGCCATCATCGCCCGCGGCGACAGGAAACCTCCGGACCCGAAGTACACGTCCACGGAGATCCCCGCGAGGAGGCCATACCGGGCAGGGTCGATCTGCATGCCGCCTGGCCGCGAGGACTCGAGCTGCCCCAGCTCGTGGTCGGAGAGGCGCGGCGCGAGGAGCGAGGTGGCGACGTCCTGGAACTTCATGCCGCCCATCGCTCCCGGGTAAAAGAGGTAGCGGAAGCCCGCGTTGGCCGAGAACACCAGCTCGGTCGCGGGGAAGAAGCCGGGCAGGGCGGTCACCACGCCCTCCGCCAACGGGTACCCGAGGTTGACGTCGAGCTCGATGCGGCTGGGGCGGCCGTATTGGCGGTACGGCGTGAGCGCCAGCTTCTCGGTGCTGTCGGTTCCCCACGTGAACGCGCGGGAAATCGCCAGCTCCCCCATGAATTTCCCGAACGGCCTGCGCGCCAGGAGCCCAAGGCGGGTGCTGCCGAAGTTGTTCCGCTCGAGGAGTTCGCTGCCGATCAGCCCGATCCCGAGGGTGGACTTCCGCCAGTCGAAACGCACCGACTTCGAGGCCGTGCCGATCATCCGCTCGGTGAGCGCGTCGAGCGGCGTGCGGAAGCCCTCCAGCGTGTCGTCGGCCTTCTCGGGGCCGGCGGGGGACGATTCCGGGGATGATTCCGGGGACGGTTTCGGGGCCTGCTCTTCCGCGGCCAGCACGGCGCGCGGCGACAGGAGGACGAAGAGGACGAGAAGGCTACGGATCATTCGGGAAGCCTCCGTCACCCGGCCGCGGGAACAGCGGGCGATAGCACTGCATGCGGTAGGCGTCCCGGAACGGCGCATGGACGTTGTAGGTGACGCTCGTATCGAACGTCGGGTGATCGCAGAAGCGCGTGCATTGCGCCAGGATGTTGCCCACGGGGAACTCGCCCGTCGTCCACAGCTGGCTCGCCCAGGTCTCCTCGTTGGAGTTGACGATTCCGAATGGCACGCTGAAACCGTAGGCCGTCACGGCTCCGGCGAGAGAGCTCTCGTAGTTCGCCTTCAACAGGAATGGGAAGTCCCAGAACAGCCCGAGCGCATAAGCGGGCTGCGGGGCCGTCTGGTGCAGCGCGGGAAGCACCTCGAGCCCTGCCGGAGCTGGAGTGCTCGGGGTGCGGAACACGATCTTCCTCTGGTCCGCGTCCGGGCAATAGGAGAACGCATCGCCCGGCTCCGCCGTGATGATCTCGTTGTTGTAGAAGGTCGCGGTCCCGAACTCTCCGACCGGGACGTTCTCGGAGAGGGGCGTGTGCTCGGGAGCCCGGAACGACATCGCGGTCATCCTCCCCGCCTGTCCCTCCGAGTACTTCTCGATGAACCGGAGGTACTGCGTACGGGTCGTCAGGATCGGAAGCTGATTGAAGCGGAACGGCCCGAGCTCGATGTCGGGGATCTGCGACACCGCGGGGCAAGTGCTCGACGCCGCTGCTGGGACGTCGTCGAGGTCGTCGAACAGGAGGTTGGGTGGGCACCACAACACCAGCCGCCGGAGCTCCGGGCGCCCGACGGTGTGCGCCATGCTGTCGTAGACGAAGGCGCCGGTGACCCGCGGCGAGCTCTTGTCCCGCTCGAAGGGCAGCACTTTCTGGAGCGCCTCCTCGAGGACGTTACCCAGCCGGCCCGTCGTATCGTCGTGATGCAGACCCAGCACGAGGACCATGTCCCGCCCCTGCATCCGCACCTCATCGATCTTCGTGCGGAGCCGGACGGAGAGCTCGTCGGCGAACCCGCGAGCGTTCCAGTCGTCGATGCAGATCTCCGGAGCGTCCTCGAGGAAGAGGCGCTGCTCCTGCATCTTGTAATGCGGCGAGGAGATCGTCCGCCGGCACGGGCTCAACATGAACTTGATCGGGGTGTTCTCGGTGATCGGGCTGCGCAGCACCGGGAAGGCCGGGCGGACCTGCGGGTTCTTTCGCGCCAGAGCCACCGCCTCGAAGGTGCCCCGCTTCGCCTCGGTGACGATCGAGCGCGCACAGACGGCCGGGGACTCGGATGCCGACAGCGGAAGCGTGCCCACGTCGAACACGGCCCGAGCGGTGGTCTCCACCGGCCCGAAGTCCAGCGGCGGCAGTGCTCCCGGACAGCCAGGAACCGAGCCGTAGCCGTACGGGTTGGCGCCGAAGTCCGCGGCGATGGCGCCGTGCCGCCGGCCGGCGATGGAGAAGTGGCGCCGCAGCCCGTACTTCTGCACCTCGTGATTCCGCAGCGTCGGGAACTGGTGCCGGGCACGCCATTGCACGTGCGTGTTGGTTTCGTCGAACACGCCGTACACCAGGAGGCTCCGGTTCGTGTGCGCGGCCCCCCTGCCGATGATGTTGAGGGCCACGGGCGCGTTCATCGTCATCTCGCCGGCACGGTGGTAGCGCAGCCGCAACCTCACGTCGCGCGGCTGCTCGCTCAGTGCCAGGCTGGTGCTGCCGCACACGCTCTTGGGGCCGCAGTCGGCCGGAACGTGGGTGTGGACCGTGCTGAGCTGTGACAGCGGCGTCCAGGGCAGCTCGAAGTGATCGGTGCGGACCGTGAGCTCGAGCTGGGTATCGGGCCCCAGCCCCTGCTCGGCGTTGGCCTGGTAGAAGACGAAGAGCGTGTCCTCCTCCTCGAACCAGGCCACGTCCGCGAGCGAGAAGCCCGCGTTGATGTCGACGATCGGCACCTTTTCGCAGGCGGCGACCGCGATGGCTGTGACCCCGATGAGCAGCAGGCGCGCGCGGTCCATCCCGTCCACCCCACCTAGGCGATGATCTCCGCGAAGGAGACCTTCCCTCGCGCGACCTGCTTCTTCACGGCAGAGATCAACTCGTTCTGGCCGCGCCGCGCGGCCCGGAGCTGCTCATCGCGCGAGACGAACGACATGTTGGCGCGGATGGCGTTCTGCATCGTCGGCGCGAGCCGCGTGATGAAGCTCTCCTGCCACGCGGGCTGCTGTACCGAGGACCAGCCGGCGAGCCCCCGGACGTCGACGTCGAGCAGCAGGTCCCTCTGGAGCTCGTCGGGCAGCTTGAGCAGCATGTCGCCGTAGAGAATGTCCTGGTACCAGAGCGGCAACGTCCCGCCGGAGCGGCCCTGCGCCCGCGCGAACAGCGCGCCGCGCTCGGAGGATTCGATCAGCGGCAACAGCACCGAGAGCGCGCCGGCCGCGTCGAACTGGCGGCCCCGGTCCAGGATGCCCTGGGCCGGAGGCGCCGGGGGAAGCGGCTTGCCCGCGCGCGCGGCGTCGAGCACCTCGAACAGGTGGACCGTCTCCTCCTTCGAGATGCGGTTGGACGTGAGCAGCTCGTTGGCGATCCGCACCCGCAGCTCGGGCGGCATGATCCGCACCACGTCCTGCTGGCAGTCGGTGGGTACGTGCCCGAACAGCAGTGCCCCATGACGGGGCGACAGGCTCTCGATCAGGTGCGCCACGCCGTTGGAGCCGAACTCCTCGCGCAGGCTGCGGTACACCTCGGCGTCCGCCTGGGCCATCAGCGTGGAGGAGATGGCGTGCTGGTTCAGCAAGCGGAAGAACTCCGCGTCCGAGATCAGCGCCTTCTCGTCCACCGTCTTCAGATACCCGGCGAACTCCACCTTGCGCACGGCGAGCTCACCGTCCGAGGTGAAGGCCAGGGACAGCCGATCGCCGAAGACGAAGATGGCCTTGGCCAGCAGCTCGAACTCGCCGGCCTTCAGCCAGTCGCGCAGCATCTCCACCACCATGCCCTCGTCCTTGGCCAGCTCGGCCTGGGCGATCCGCTCGTTCCACTGCTGCTGCTGGGCCGTGACGAACGCGAGCTCCGCGTCCCCCCTGGCCAGTGCCGGGTCCGCTCCGTCTGGAGACGGCTCCTGGGCATTCGGGGGCGTCCCAGCCTCCGGCGCCTTGTCGAGCGAACCCGCCGCGAGCTGCGCCGCCAGGGCCTTCTCCTCGAGCGTCTCGCGCCCAAGGCGGCGCAGGCCCCAGATGATGGTCAGCGCCGCCATCGTCAGCATGATCACCGCGATCATCCACGAGAAGTGCGGAAGCAGGCTGACCCAGAGCTCCCGCAGCGCGACGTCGGCTTGCCACGTCACCGGCGCCGGCGGCTCCACCGGCTTCTCCTCGGCCACCGGCGCCGGCTCCGGCGCTGCCGGCTTCGGGGGCTCGGGGGGAAGCGGAGACTCGCGCAGTCCCGGAGAGATCGGCTGGAGGATCTGCCGGCCGACCTTCACCTTGAGCCAGCCCTTCGACAGCCGCTGCTCGAGGCGCCGGACCAGGGCCTGGACGTCCTGGGTGGGGACCGATTTCTCGTGGGTGAACTCGCACTGCGCCTGCGTCAGGTACTCCTGCGGCGGCACGCTGCCGGGGCCTTCGGTCTGGCCGAGCCCGGGCAACGAGCTGCTGCGCGGCATGTCGACGGTGACGTGGTCGCGGTAGACACAGCCCTTGGAGAAGCAGCGCTCGGGGGCGCAGTCCTGGGCCAGCGCGAGATCGAACTGGCTCTCGAGCGTGCGCAGCTCCAGGAGCACGGGCGCGGGGACATGGCCCTGCGGCACCGGTGTCGGCGCTTCAGGGAGGCTGGTGCCCGCAGGGGGTGGGGTCTGGGCCTCCGCCACGGCGCTCAACGCGACCCAGGCGACGAGGACGGCCAAGCGTCTCATCAGTAGATCCTCACGACGACACGGCGGTGCCGGGCCAGGCGCTCGTCGTCACTCAGGCCCTTCAGCAGTTGCTCGGGGAGCGGCTTCGTCTCGGCGTAGCCCTCGACGCGGATGCGCGAGCGGTTGATCCCCACTTCCTCCAGCCGCTGCCGCACCACGATGGCGCGCGCGCTGGAGAGCTCCCAGTTGCTCGCGAACAGTCCACCGCTCACGATCGGTGTCGAGTCGGTGTGCCCCTCGACGGCGAAGTTGTACTGCGACGAGTACGGCGTGAGCTCCTTCAACATCGACGCCACGGTCTCATCGAACTCCGGCCGGATCCTCGCCTTCCCCGAGTCGAACACGAGCCCGGAGTTGAGGGACACCTCCAACCCCGCCTCGGTCACCGTGGTGGTCACGAGGTTCTGCAGGTTCTTGGCGGCGATCTGCTCCTCGAGCTCCTTGCGGATCGACTCCAGACTCGCCGGGCTCTGCCTGCCGGAGATGCTCTGGGCGATCTGCTGCATCTTCATCTTGTTGAGGTTCGCCGCGGTCAGCAGCACCACGAAGAACAGCAGCAGGTTGGTGATCAGATCGGCATAGCTGAGTAGCCAGCTCTCCTCCTGCCCCGCTTTCCGTCTTTGCATGGCTCACCTTCACCGCTCGCCGCGGGAGACGATCTCGTTGACGCTCTTCTCGCACCGCTCGAGCAACCCCAGGCGGTCGTCGAGCAGCCCGTTGAGGTAGGTGCCGATCGGACCGGCCACGCCGGCGCCGAACGCCACGCCGTACAGGGTCGCGAGCAGGGCCAGTGACATCGCCGCGCCGATGTTGAGGTTCTCCGAGCTCATGTTGCGGAAGAGCTGGATCATGCCGGTGATGGTGCCGACCATGCCGAACGCCGGCCCCAGCTTGGCGAGCATCTCCCAATTGTGGATCGCCGGCTGCCACCGGCTGATCTCCTCGTGCCGCAGCTCGGTGAAGGTCTTGCTGCTGGAGGCGTCGGTCGCCCGGTTCAGGATCAACTCCAGCATCTGCTTCACCGCGGGGAAGCGGCTGTTCCCGGCCAGATCGACCGCCTGGCTGCGCTTGCCGTCACGCCACAGCGCGGACAGTTGCTCGCGCTCGGCCTCCATCGCCCGGGTGGTCCGGCCGAACAGCGCCAGGCCGGGGACCAGCTCACGCAGGCACAGGAGGGTGCGCCACACGGTGGTGTGGCTGGAGCTCACCAGCACCGCCGAGCACGACCCGACCAACACCATCACCATCGCGTGGGCGTCGAACGCGGAGATGACCGCATCGCTGCGATCCTTGAACCCGTACCAGATGATGAAGCCCAACAGTATGAACCCGATGATCTGCACGACGTGCTTCTCCTGTTACTGCTGGCGCTGGAGCTCTTCGAGCTTCTTGCGAACGCCCGGCTCACTCTCGATGGCTTCGACCTGCTCGTAGATTTCGATGGCCTTCTCGCGCTCTCCCATCATCAGGAGGAGCGAGCCCTTGGCCCGAAGGAACTCGGGGTGCGACTTGTAGCGTGCCAACACGGTCTCACACCACTCGAGGGCCAGGTGGTAGTTGCCCTCGCGGGTGGCCTGCTCCATCAAGGTGCGCGCGCGGGTGATGCTCACTTCCGCCGCCGCCTCGTCGATGCGCAGGCCGCGCGCCCGGTATGCCTCGATGAGCGCCTTGTCCGCACTGGAGGGCGGCGGTGGCACCACCCGGCTGGCGGGGAGGGTCTTCACGTCGCCGTTGCCCGCGCCGTGTTCGATGACGATGCGCTGACCCGTGCCCAGCATGGGCACGTCCACCTCGGTCATCAGGTTGCCGTCGTTCCAACGGACCTTCATCACCGTGGTCGAGCCGAAGCCGAAGGGCCGCACCAGCGTCCCTTCCTCCTTGAGCGCCTCGGGCTTCTTCGGAGGCGGCTCGACCAGGTAATAGGTGTAGTTCCGCGTCGCGCAAGCGGAGGCCAGGATCGGCAGCAGGATGAGCAGGAATCGATTCATGGCAGGAAGGGCAGGGCGGTGATGTTCAGGAGGGAGATCCCGATGCCGATTCTCCCGTTGGTGGACGCGGTGAACGTGACGCCGTAGTTCGAGCTGGCGATCGGCACCCGCAGCACGAAGACGCCAGTCAGCAGCGGATCGAGAACCTGGGTCGGTGTGCCGCTGATGCCGCTGGCGATGGCCGTGGGCACGCTCAGCAGGATCTTCCCGCCGACCATGAGGTTCATCGCGTTGGGGATGACGCGGTAGTAGGAGCCGCCCACTCCCACCAGCGGGTCATAGATGGAGACGGACAAGCCGGCGAGGTTCGCGTTGGAGTCGCCCCACTGCTCCGTCCAATCCAGGGAGACGTGCTGGCCGGGGTACATCGTCACGTCGAGGAACGTGTGGGTGAGGCTGTCTCCCCGCGCGCGCCGCTCCAGCTCCTCGGTGAGGGTGAAGTTGCGGCGGGTGCGGGCCATCTCGGTGAGCCCCGGGTCGAAGTTCTGCACGAACACGATGCGGCTGTTGTGCAGATCGATGATGCGCAACGAAACGCCCTCCGGCGTCTCGTCGAGCCAGATCGCCGCCCGGGCCGGCGGGGCCTTTCCACGCGCGTTCTCGTCCAGCCGGATGATCTCCGCCGAGCCCAGCGCGGTCGTGAACTGCTCGAGCCGGCCCTCCTCCACGTACAGGCGCGAGGCCATGCACGCCTCGCAGGAGCGGAGCGCGGCGGAGCCGAACACGCGAACCAGGGTCTGCAACGCAGCGGCCGGGAACCAGGCTTTCGATTCCTCGAAAGCCGGCGAGACGCTCACCACCATGGCGGGAGTCACGTCCTTCAACGTGATTCCTCCCTCCTCCAGGCGCAGGGTGAGGGTCTCCTCCATCCGGGCGAGCGCCTCGCGCGAGGTGTCACGCTGGGCGAGGGCCACGGCCGGCAGCAGCGCGGCGAGAAGTGCGAGTTGCCTCAGAAGCAAAACGTCACCTCCGCGCCCACCGTGTGGAACTTCAGGATGTTGAGCAGGTTCAGGTGGGTACCGATCGAGGGCGCGTTGTCGAGCGCTGGCGCGGACTCGAGGAAGACCGAAGCCGCGATGCGATTCCCGACGCGCAGCTCGAGCCCGATCGGAAACGCGGCGAAGGTGGCGTGGGGCTCGACGAGCAGCGACGGGATGTCGGAGAGGACATCCTCCAGGTTCAGCACCTCGCTCCGGAACACCCGCGCCCCCTGCCCGTGGATGGACATCACGGAGCCGCCCAGGAAGACGTAGAGATCCGGCTGGGTGAGCGAGGCGACCGAGCCGGTGAGCAGGCGGGAAATGCGCGCCTGCCCCATGAAGCCCGTGTGCAGCTGGGGCATCCAGGTGACGCCCACCGAGAAGGTGCCGGTCCAGGCCCGCGCCTGGGTGAGCGCCACCTCGGCTCCAGCCTGGAGCCAGATGAAGGGCATCGCCGCGATGGGTCCTCCGGTGGAGGATTGGGCGTAGCTCCGCACCGCGACGCGCACCGGCACGGTGAGCAAGCCGCGGCCCTGGAGGGCGTCGAGGTACTCCTTCCGCGCCTCGGCCGCGCTCTTGAGGTGGTCTCCCGAGCGCAGCAGCGCCGGCGACGACGTGGAGGTCGTGAGGGTCTTCGCGTGGATGATCGGAAGCGCCGGCTCCAGCGAGGTGATACGGGCGCGCAGCACCAGCGCGCTGCCTTCCGCCTCGAAGTCGAGGAAGATCGCATGGCGCGCACCGGAGAGCGCGCCCGCGGTGGCCAGCGCTTCCGGCTGATCCACGCCGCGGGAGACGATCGTTCCCTTCGCGCCCGAGTGCACCACCACCGCGGTGCACTGCGGACAGTGCGCCAGGGTCAGCCGGGTGCGCGGGTTCTTCACCACCAGCTCGGCGAAGTGGTTCTCGATCAGGGCCGCCAGTCCGCTGCCGAAGCCCACCGGCACCGTGACGTCGGCGAGCACCACCGGCGTTTCCAGCTCGAAGACCGGCTGCCGCGTCCAGCCGTAGACGAGCTCGTCGAGCAGATCGTACGCCTGGAGCTGGATCTGCCCCGCCACCTCCCCGCGGAGCTTCTCCATCTGCGCCCGTTGCGCCTCGGCGATCTCCGGGGCCACCTCCGCCCACGACGACGAGGAGACCAGCGCGAGCGTGAGTGCGAGAAGCGCCGGCCTCATCGCAGCCACCTCCACTCTCCATTCAGACACAGTCCGGCGTGGAGCTGCGTCTCCCGTTCGTCGATCAGCATGATCCCCAGGAACGCGTCGTTCTCGCCGAGCGCGCGTTGAGCGAAGTAGCGCTTGCACGCCAGCGGATAGGCATCCTTCGGCGCCATCCGGCCGAGCACCACGATGTCGCCAGCGGCGAGGACCGGCACCTTGTCGGAGACCCGGCGTCCCTGCTCGGCGAGCTCGGTGCGCGCCGCCACGGAGATCTTCGCCGCCACCTCGGGCTGGGGATAGAAGGCATCCACGTGCCAGGTGAGCTTGCCTTGCCCCAGCGCGCTGGCGACCTCGGCGATCTCTCCCACCGACTCGCGCAGCGAAGCGAGGATGAGCTCGTCGCGCTCCGGCCGCTCTCCATTGCGCATGATGCGCCGCGTGCAGACGAGCGCCTCGGATTCCTGGTTCGCCAGGCGCGCGAGCGGCGCGGGGATCTCGCCCGGGCGGAGCTCATGCGCCCGCTGCTGGCTCATGCGCGAGCAATCGAGGTTCCGTGCCTCTGACTTGTCGTGCCAGATGCCAGGCGCGGGGTCGTACGGGCGCCCCTCGGACACCGCGAGTTGCACCAGGAGGAAGACCAGCAGGGTTTCCATTACGGCACCGCCCCCGTCTGGCGTGGGTTGCTCCCGCTCTGGGGAAGGGGCTCGAATGAGCGCAGCACGTCGGCGCGGACCCGCGCGTTGAAGGCGAGCTGGCTCAACTGTGCGTAGAAGTCGCGCGAAAAGTCCTTTGCCGCCGCATCGCCCGTGATCTCCTCCTCCGGCGGGCGCACGACGGCGTCGAGCACCCAGTTCACGCCCCATACTCCGGCGCCGAAGTACTCGATGAAGCGCGCCTTCAGGCTGTCGGAGGCGAGCACGAATCCGCTCGAGTCGCGAATGGTCACGTCCTGCGCGACGCTGTACTCCGTGTAGGCCGGCACGATCGTGAGCGTGAGGACCGTGAGGGCCCACAGCGGGCCGCTGCTCTCCTTGTGGAGGAGCCGCGACGACAGATTGACGACCAGGTCGGGCGGGGTGCCTTCCTGGAGGTTCCGCGATGATCTGCCATTGCGGGGCACGTCGGTTTCGACCCTCGCGCCCTGGTTCCGGAACAGCGCGCCGACCTTGCGGCAGAGGAGGTCGGCGGCGCCCGCCTGGAGGTAGTCCCCCGGGACGCAGCGCACGAGCAGGCGCATGCCCTCGAAGTTCGCGAGCTGCGGATCGACGATCGCCGGGCGCTGCAATGCGCTGAGCGGCTGGTACACGGTGGTGGTGACGCAGCCGGACAGCAGCGCACCGCACAGCAGTACCCAGCCCGCGTTCCTCACCCTGCGCCCGAATTTCACAGCACGGCGTGTCATGTGGTCGACGACTTTATGCAACTGTTGCGCCGACGCCTATAGGCGAGAGAACGAGGCGCGTTGTGCACTCCGGGAGCGGGGATCCGCGACACGGATGTCGCGACCCGGCTTCAATCGAGCCTTCATGTGCACAAGCGCCTCCGACGCTAGAGGTTTCGCACCGCCCGGCGGAACGCTCTGTCAAACGGAACCAGCCCTGTCAATTGACAGGATTGCTCGTGAAAATTACACATGCGGACCGTAAAACCCCGCAAACCCCCATCTCCACGAGAAACCATCAATGAAGAATCGCAAGCTCAACGCGCTCTCCACCGTGACGGCGTTGTTCGCTGGCCTGGCGACCCTCCACGGCTTGCCCGCTGCCGCCGCTGAAGCCGAGTCCGCGCCGGAGGTGTCCCCGGAGCTGCTCACCGCGATGCGCCGGGACCTGAATATCGACGAGGAGCAGCTGCGGCGCCGGTTGGTATTCGAGGCGAAGGCTCCGTCCCTCGAGAAGAGCCTGAGCACGCAGCTGGGAGAGCGCTTTGGCGGAGCCTGGCTGAACGAGGATGGCACCCAGCTCATCGTCGGTGTCACCGATGAGGCCAGCGCCGCTCGTGTCCGCCGCGCCGGAGCCGAGCCGCGGCTCGTCAAGCACAGCAAGGCGAGGCTGGAGCAGATCCAGGCGGAACTGGACCGCAACGCCCACAACGCCCCCGCCTCGGTCCACTCCTGGTACGTGGATGTCGCCACCAACAGTGTCGTCGTGCAGGCGGAGAGCGGCTCGAGCCTGATGGCTTCACGCGCCCAGTCGTTCGCCGCCCTGAGCAGCGGCGCGCGGGACGGGGTGATTCGCGTGGAGCACTCCACCCAGGCCCCGCGCCCGGCCTACGACCTGCGCGGCGGAGAGATCTACTACTTCGGCACGGGGGCCGGTGGCGGCTATGGTGTCTGCTCGGTGGGCTTCTCGGTGCACGGCGGCTTCGTCACCGCGGGACACTGCGGCGGGGCGGGCACCCCCACTCTGGGCAGCAACTGGCAGGCCATGGGCACCATCCAGGGGTCGGTCTTCCCCGGCGGTGACTACGGGTGGGTGGCGACCAATGGCTCGTGGACGCCGCAGCCCTGGGTGTACAACTACAACAACGCGCACGTCCTCGTTCAGGGCTCCAACGTGGCCGGCATCGGCGCGTCCATCTGCCGCTCCGGCACCACGACCGGCTGGCGGTGTGGAACGCTCCTGGCCACGAACGTCACCGTCAACTACTCCAATGGTCCCGTTTATGGCCTGTCCACGACCAGCGCGTGCGCCGATCCCGGTGACTCGGGTGGCTCGGTCCTCTCCGGCAATCAGGCGCAGGGCGTGACCTCGGGCATCGCGGGTGGCTGCTCCAATGGCAATCCTCCCCAGACGTTCTTCCAGCCCCTCCTCCCCATTCTCAACGCCTACCGCCTCACGCTCGTCACGAGCGGCGGCAGCAGCGGCGGCAGGTCGTTCGTCTCGCGCATGAACGGCAAGTGCATCGACGTGCCCAACTCGAACTTCTCCGATGGTGTCCAGGTGCAGATGTGGACGTGCAATGGCACCAACGCCCAGAAGTTCACCTTCGACGGACGCAAGGTGCGGATCGCCGACAAGTGCCTGGACGTCTCCGGCGCGTCGACGGCCAACGGAACGCGCATCCAGATCGCCAACTGCAACACCAGCCCCGCCCAGGACTTCGTGCTGAGCGGAGCGGGTGACCTGGTGAGCTACCTGGCCAACAAGTGCGTGGACATCGAGGGCTACAACGCGAACGACGGCGCGAAGCTGAGCATCTACGACTGCCACGGCGGTTCGAACCAGAAGTGGGACTACCGCTAGCGGGTTCCGCTGGCCTCGGGCAGTGGGTAGGCCTCCCAACCCGGAGGCCACTCCACGCGCTCATACGTGAAGTGATGCGGATCGTCCGACGGCCAGGGCGACTCGAGCGGCTCCTCCACCAGCTCGAAGACGCCGTGGTCGAAGGGCAACCCCGTGCCGGGCGCGGCGCGGATGACGCGCTCTCGCACACCGCTCTCGGCCAGCCGGAGCGAGCGGTGGTGGCAGTAGGGGTTGTTCCCCCGCTTGTTGAAGAGCACATGCGCCCGTTGTGAGCACCCACCCCGGCAGGCCTCGGCGTAGCGGCAGCTCGCGCAGTGGCCCCACAGGTGCGCGAAACCCTCGGGCGTACCGGCCGAGGCGTTGAAGGTGAGCTCGCGCGTCTCCAGGATGTCGGCCAGGGGCTGCTGGCGGATGTTGCCGCCAACGAACTCGGACGGCAGGGTAGGGCACGCCTTGATGCCGCCATCCGCGTGGATGCCCAGCACGGACAGGCCCGCCTTGCAGCCCGCCCACACCTTGGCCCCGCTGGAGGCGAAGAGGATGTCGTCGTACGGGCCGAAGTAGCCCACGTCGTTGCCGGGGACCAACGACAACCGGGACTCCTCGCGGACTCGCAGGGCGACGCGGGCGAGCATCCGGTAGAGGTCCGGCAGCTCCGCGGGCTGCAGCAGCATCCACGCGTTGTCCGTCCCGTTGCCCATGGGGCCGGTGAGCTGGACCTGCCAGGCGCGGATGCCGGCGTCCCTCAGGCGCTCGTACAGCGCGGGCAGCTCGGGGGCGGACAGGCGGTTGACCTGCGTGTTCGAGCTGATGGGGATACCCGCCGCGCTCAAGTGGCCCAGCGTTTCGAAGCAGAAGCGGAACGAGCCCTTGCGGCCACGGATGCGATCGTGCGTGGCCTCCAGGCCGTCCACGGAGACGGAGACGTGCGCGATGCCCGCCTCCTTCATCCGCCGCGCCGTTTCGCGCGAGAGGCCATAGCCTCCCGTCGTCATGGTGCAGAGCATTCCGTGGTCCGAGATGGCCCGCGCGATGTCGAGCCAGTCGGGACGCAGGAACGCCTCGCCGCCCTCGATGGTGACTTCCTGGATGCCCACCTCGGCGAGCTGGCGCACCAGGTCGAGCGCCTCCTCGCGGGAGAGCTCGTTCTTGCGGCTGTCTCCCGCCCGCGAACCGCAGTGGCCGCAGGCGAGGTTGCACTTGAGGGTGAGCTCCCACACGGCATAGGCCGTGCGGGTCTGGACGGTGGGCTGAGGCATGAGACGGGGGCGGGGACGGCGAGGGATCAGCTAGGGAAGCTGGAACTTGGGATTCTTGATGATGGTGTCTTCATCCGGGGGCGGCAGGCCGTAGTCGGCGCTGCCTCCGCGGATCTGCTCGAGCGCCTTCTCATCCAGCTCCAGCACCTGGAGAGCGCGCTCGTTCTGACGCTCGATGACCTGCGTACGCGGAAACTTCTTCTCGACCTTCTTCGTCATGGCGGTCCTTTCGCGAGTGGACGTTAGAGGATAAGGCTTTCTGATGGTCGAGAGCAATCCGGAATATCTGGCTTGACGGTAGCGGGGTCATCCCCACCTTCGGTGCTCCAAGCACTGGAGGTGCGGGATGCGGTGCATCGGCTTACGAGGTGGGTGGGCGGCTCTGTTCATTCTGGCGGCCTGTGACGGAGGAACGGAGCTGCCTCCGGCGCGAGTGGAAGCGCCCGCTCCCCCCTCGGTGGATGACACGCCATCGTCCCAGCAGGAGCCCCCTCCCGTCGTCTCCCCGCCGCTCCCCGCTGCTCGCTGCATGCCACGGCCGGCGGAGCCCGCGCCCCTGTTCACGAATGAGCGGGGGCAACCGCGCTCCTGGGTGCCCGTGGGCCCCGCTCTGGACGCGAACCCCGAGCGCAACACGCCGCAATCCCGCCTGGGGCTGGCGGTGGAGCCCACGGGGGCACCCGTCGTCTCGTGGGGCGAATACAACGGCGCGGTGTGGGGCTACTTCTTCCGGCGTGCGGAGGGCAACGCCTGGTCCCAGGCGGCGGCTTCCGTGTTCCCCCTGCCCGCGGCCACGTTCAGCATGCCCACCCGCCCTGCCTTCACTGTCGATTCACAGGGCCGTCCGGTGATGGTCCTGTCCGAGGCGACCGGTCTCTACACGGGCACGATCCGGGTCCGCCGCTGGGATGGCCAGTCCTGGGAGATCCTGGGACTCGGTCTCCAGGCGGCCCACAATCGGCTGACGAGAGTCACCAGCGCGGCCCTCGCCTTCAACTGTTCCGGAGAGCCCGTGGTGGCGTGGGGCGAGAGCGGCCCGGGCGAGCCCTCCGTGGGTATCCATGTGAGCCAGTGGAATGGAACCTCCTGGCAGCGGATGGGGGAGCGGCTCGGCGCGTATCCGGATGGCGTGCTCGGGGATGGCTCCAATGCGGATCGTCCCAGTCTCGCCGTGGACTCGCGGGGCTTCCCCATCGTGGCCTGGGACGAGTCGGCCATGCGCGAGTTCATCGACCGTGTCCACGTCCGTCAGTGGGACGGCGGCCAGTGGCTGCCCGTGGGCGGGGGCGTTGCCAGCGAGGACCTGCCCTCGAAGGGCAACTCCTATTTGCCCTCGCTCGTGCTCGATGGCGCGGATGTGCCCTATCTCACGTGGACCCAGTGGGACAGCAGGGGGGAGGGGGCGCAAGTGGTGAATCAGGTCCGGCGCTTCTCGGGGGATCAGTGGGCGGGCAGCCTCGCGCCTGGTCCCAGGAGTGAGCCGGTGCTCGCGGCGCTCGGGTCCCGGGTCTTCGTGCTCTTCGCGCGGGAGGAGCAGCTCGAGGTCCACACCTGGGATGGACAGGCGTGGCGCCCCGTGGGTGGACGGCTCCAAGCGCTACCGGGTGCGACGAAGCTGGGCGAGTGGGCGCTCGCCGTGGACCCGAGAGGGCTGCCCGTGGTGGCCTGGATCGAATACACCCGCAACCCCATCCCCAGTGGAAGTGGGGGGGGGGGAGACGAGGGCGAGACCCAGGTCCACGTCTGGCGCTTCCAATGAGCCATTCACGCTGTCAGGCCAGGTCGAAGAGCAGGGCTTCGACCGGCTCGGAGGCCGTGAGTACCAGCCGCGACTCCTCGGACACGGCCACGCCGTCTCCGGCCTTCAGCTCCACGCCGTTGAGCGTGCCCTTGCCCCGTGCGAGCTGAACCCAGGCGTGGCGGCCCGGAGCCAGCGTGTACTCGGCCTGCTCGCCCTTGCCCAGCAGCGTGCTGTGCAGCAGCACGTCCTGGTGCACGGTGAGGCTTCCGTCGCGGGCGTCGGGGCTGGCCACCACGCGCCAGTGGCCCTTGCGCTCGGACTCGGAGAAGAGCTTCTGCTCATAGCCAGGCTTCAGTCCACGCTGCTTGGGGAGGATCCAGATCTGCAGGAAGTGCAGCTCCTCGTTGGCGCCGTTCATCTCGCTGTGCTGCACGCCGGTGCCCGCCGTCATGCGCTGCACCTCGCCGGCGCGCAGCAGTCCCTCGCCGCCCGTGCTGTCCCGGTGCGCGATGGCACCGCTGAGCGGGTAGGTGATGATCTCCATGTCCCGGTGCGCGTGCGTGTCGAAGCCGTCGCCCGCCGTGACGCGGTCCTCGTTGATGACGCGCAGGGCGCGGAAGCCCATGAAGTCCGGGTCGTAGTAGCCACCGAACGAGAACGTATGGTGGGAGTCCAGCCAGCCGTGGTTGGCATGTCCGCGCGATTCAGAGGGTCGAACGATCATCATGATGGGGTGCTCCTTCTCTCGTTGAAGACACCTACAAGATGCCCGCGAGACTGTTGCCGCACCAGGCGTGAATCCTGGAAGGACTGTTCCACCCATGGGACAAAGTCCCGCGGGTGAAGTACACCCTCGGGGATGATCGACCACACTGGCATTGGCGTCGCCGACGTCGCCCGCTCCGCTGTCTTCTACGATGCTGCTCTTGGAGCCCTCGGCCTGCGCAGGGTCATGGAGCTTCCCGAAGGCAACGGGTCCGATGGCATCGGCTACGGCGTCGGCTTCCCCGTCTTCTGGATCGACCGCTTCCATCCGCACTCCGTCAAGCAGCACACCGCCTTCGCGGCCAGGAGCAGGGCCGAGGTCGACGCCTTCCACGCCGCCGCCGTGAAGGCTGGTGGCACGGACAACGGTTCGCCCGGGCTGCGCGACACGGCCAAGGGCTACCCGCCGGGCTACTACGCCGCCTTCGTGCTCGATCCCGACGGCAACAACATGGAGGCCGTCTATCGTGGTGGCTGAAGCCCCCGTTGGGACACGGCCGGAATTTCCCGGTGAATCCTTTTCCGGGGAGGCTGGCTCTCACGGATCATGACTTCTTCCTTCCTGCTTCCTCTCCTGGGTGGGGCACTCATCGGATTGAGCGCCTCGCTCCTCCTCCTGGCCAACGGCCGCGTGGCGGGCATCAGCGGCGTGGTGGGCTCGCTGCTGGCTCCCGTTCGCGGTGACATCGCCTGGCGCGTCCTCTTCTTCGGGGGCCTGCTCACCGGCGGCCTGCTGCTGGCGTGGTTGCGCCCCGGGTCCTTCGCGGTTCCGGCGGACCTGAGTTCGGGCGGGGCCTTGCTGCTGGTGGTGGCCGGGCTGCTGGTGGGCTTCGGCGCGCGGCTGGGCAACGGCTGCACCAGCGGGCATGGCGTCTGCGGCATCAGCCGAGGCTCCGCCCGTTCCATCGTGGCAACGCTCACCTTCATGGCCACCGGCGTCCTCACCGTCTTCCTGGCCCGGCACGTCTTCTGAGCGGAACTCCCCATGCGTCCTCTTCTCAGCGCGTTTCTCAGTGGCCTCCTCTTCGCATTCGGCCTGGGGCTCAGCGGCATGACGGACCCGGCCAACGTCATCGGCTTCCTCGACCTCGCGGGCGACTGGGACTTCCGGCTCGCGTTCGTGATGGGCGGTGCCATCGCCGTGCACGCGGTGCTTCGGCCCCTCATCTACAAGCGGCAGCGGCCCCTGTTCGCCGCGAAGTTCCCTTCCTTTCCCGTCAGCCGGGTGGACTCGAAGCTCCTCGTGGGCGCGGGCCTCTTCGGCGTGGGCTGGGGACTCGGCGGCTATTGCCCCGGCCCCGCGCTTACCGCGCTCTCCAGTGGCGCGCCCCAGGTGCTCGTCTTCGTGCCCGCCATGTTCGCCGGCATGTTCCTCGCCCAGCTGTTCCAAACGCGGCGGAGCGCGAGCGCGGGGGCTATGAGCCCGGACACGATGTCTTCACGGCCACCGGAGTCGGTCCCAACCCCTACCGGCTGGAGGCCTGAGACCCAGGGGGCGCGTGGAGCGAAGTGACATAGGTGTCCTGGTTCGGAAGGACACCGTGGAGCTCGCGCCGGTAACAGCCGAGCGCCGGGTCGATGATCCCCTGTGATTCCTCCGCGATCACCACGCTGGAGAGAACCCGTGCGCTGACATACCTGTCCGCCGCGCCCGCGGGGGCCTGCCAGTAGAGCGTGTGGTCGAAGGCCGCCGTGCGGTGCACCGCGCCATCGTGCACGTGCAGCGTGGGGAAGAAGAGCGAGCGCGCGTCACGCAGGGGAAACTCGAACGCCATGGGGTGCACGCTTCGGGTGGGGTGGCTGCCTCGCCGCCACATCCGGTTCCAGAGCCCGGTGCCGAAACCGCGCAGTTTGAACACCGCGAAGCCCCAATCGGAATAGCTCGGCAGGGCCTTCCATGCGGCCGGTGGGAGCCGGAAGCGTGGGTCGAGCCGTTCGAAGTCCTGCACGCGGGGGACGAAGGACGCCTCGAACTCGCCCACGTCGTACACGGCCAGCTGCGCGGTGGGGACCTCGTCGCCGAGCAGATCGTAGTCCTCGCGCGAATCCTCGTAGGCCGCGAACGCCATGCCCAGGTCATCGAGCAGCGTGGGGTAGCCGGACAGGTCGATGAAGCGCACCCCGTCCTCGGGCGTGCCACGAGGGACGGGCAACGGCAGCACCATGGCGACGTCCTCGTTCGCCGCGAGTTCCATCGCATACACGAGCAGTTGCCGCCCCGGCGAGGTGGCGCGAGCGAAGATGCGGGTGCCGGACACATGCAGGATGGGGCGCGAGAAGCAGCACATGGGCCTCCACCATAGCAGGAGGGGCGTGCGGCCCCGGAGTCCACGCGCGCTGACACCGGGCGAGCGGGCTTCGGGACACTCGGAGGGAGCGGGAATACTTGACGATGGCGGCCCTGGCCCGCACCCGTTAAGCAGGACGCCACTTTTCCGTCCGGCAATCCCGATCCGACAGCATGAGAACCACCCACCGTCCCCTGACCACCGTTGCCCTGGCCTTGAGTCTCTTCATGGCGGCGCTGGAGATGACCGTCGTCTCCACCGCCATGCCCACGGTGGTCGGTGAGCTGGGCGGGCTGCAGAGCTACGCCTGGGTCTTCACCGCGTACATGCTCGCCTCCACCGTGACGGTGCCCATCTACGGGAAGCTGGCGGACCTCTATGGGCGCAAGCCCGTGCTGCTCTTCGGCATCGGTCTGTTCCTCGTCGGCTCCGTCCTCAGTGGGCTGGCCACGTCGATGAACATGCTGATCGCCTTCCGCACGTTGCAGGGGCTGGGGGCGGGCTCGATGCAGCCCGTGGCACTCACCATCGTGGGAGACCTCTACACGCTGGAGCAGCGGGCGAAGGTGCAGGGCGTCTTCAGTGGGGTGTGGGGCCTGGCGGGGCTGGTGGGCCCGCTCACTGGTGGCCTCATCGTGAAGTACCTCACCTGGCACTGGGTCTTCTTCATCAACGTGCCGGTGGGGCTGGGCGCCTTCGCGCTGCTGGTGTTCTTCTTCCACGAGCAGGTGCAGCACAAGCCGCAGAAGCTGGACTACGCGGGGGCGGTGCTGCTCTCGGCCGGAGTGGTGGCGCTGCTCTTTGGCGTGCAGGGAATCGGCCGCAACCTGCCGGAGCTGCTGTTGGGGGCCGTGCTGCTCGCCGCCTTCGTGTGGGTGGAGCGCAGGGTGGCCGAGCCCGTCATTCCCATGACCATCTTCAAGAACCCGGCCATCACCATCTCCGCGGTCGCGGGGGGACTCTTCTCGGCGGCGATGTTCGGGGCCACCACCTACGTGCCGCTGTATGTGCAGGGCGTGCTGGGCGGCTCGGCCACGATGGCCGGCGGGATGATCACCCCGATGATCGTCGGCTGGCCCGTGGCGAGTCTCTTCGCGGGGCGGTTGTTGCTCAAGACGGGCTTCCGTCCGCTCATCGTCGGAGGGCTGGGGCTGTCGGTGATTGGCACGGGGGCGATGGCGCTGCTGCTCAAGCCGGAGTCCTCGCTGCTGATTCCGGAGCTGGCCATGGCGCTGTTCGGCATCGGCCTGGGCTTCACGGCCACCTCGCTGCTCATCGCGGTGCAGACCAGCGTGGGCTGGGAGCTGCGCGGGGTGGCGACGGCGAGCCACATGTTCTTCCGCACCATCGGCGGGGCGCTCGGAGTGGGGTTGATGGGCGGCGTGGTGGTCTCCCAGCTCATGAAGGATCCGACCGTCCCCCTGGAAGCCGCCAACGAGCTGCTCGGCCCCGAGCACGGCCGTGGCTTGTCTCCGGCCTTGTTCCAGACGCTGAGCGGAGCGCTCGGCACGGGGCTGACGATCAACTTCTGGATCATCTGCGCCGCCACCGTGGCCGCCTTCGCCGCGGGGCTCTTCTTCCCCAAGGTGAAGCGCGGCGAGGGCGTGGCGGTCTCCTCCACCGACGTGGCGGCGCCTCACTGAACTCGGGTTGGGCCCGCAATGAAAAGGGGCACCGTGTTTCCACGGTGCCCCTTCGTACTTCCGGAGAGCTCCAGTCTTCTACGTCACGGCGCGGGCGCGGGAGCGATGGTCTCGGGCTCCGCGCTGCTCCTCTTCGCCGCACCCCGGAGCTGCTGCATCAGCACGTACAGGCCGGGGATGAAGACGAAGTTGACGATGGTGGACACGAGCATTCCGCCGAAGACGGCCGTGCCCAGCGAGTTGCGCGCGGCGGCACCGGCGCCCGAAGCCGTCATCAGAGGCACCACGCCCAGCAGGAAGGCGATGGACGTCATGAGGATGGGGCGCAGACGCACCTCGGCGGCCTCGACCACCGCGTCGATGGCGCTCTTGCCGCCCTCGCGCAGCTGCTCGGCGAACTCCACGATGAGGATGGCGTTCTTGCTGGCCAGGCCCACCAGCATCACCAGTCCGACCTGGCAGAAGACGTCATTGGCGTAGCCACGCGCCAGCTGCAGTCCCAGCGCGCCCATGACGGCCAGAGGCACCGAGAGGATGATGACGAAGGGCAGGGTGAAGCTCTCGTATTGGGCCGCGAGCACCAGGAAGACGAACAGCAGGCCCAGGGCGAAGATGATCAGCGTCTGACCGCCGCTCTCCTTCTGCTCGAGGCTGATGCCCGTCCACTCCGAGCTCATGCCCTGGGGCAGCACCTGCGACGCCAGCTGCTCCATGGCCTCCAGTGCCTGGCCGGAGGAGACGCCCGGGGCGTTCTGCCCGTTGATCTCCACGGCGCGGAAGAGGTTGTAGTGCCGGATGACCTGGGCGGAGGCCGTGGGCGTCACCTTCACCAGCGACTCCAGGGGAATCATCGCGCCGGTGTCGGTGCGCGTGTAGAAGGCCCCGATGTCCGACGGGTTGTCGCGGAACTGCTGCTCGGCCTGGACGTAGACGCGGTAGGTGCGGTTCGCGTAGTTGAAGTCGTTGACGTACTGGCTGCCCATGTACAGCTGCATGGTGCCGAAGATCTGCTCGATGGGCACACCGAGCGCCTTGGCCTTCTGGCGATCCACCTCCACGTCCAGCAGCGGCGTGTCCGCGTTGAAGGAGGTGAAGACGCCGCGCAGGTTGCTGTTCTGGTTGCCGTTGGCCACCAGCTCCTGGGCGGTCGAGGCCAGCTGATCCAACGAGATGCTGCCTCCAACGTCCTCGATGATGAACTGGAAGCCGCCCACGCTGCCCACGCCGCGGATGGCGGGGGGCTGCAGGGGCATCACCCGGGCTCCACCGATGGCGGCGAGCGGCCCGCGCAGCCGCTCCACGAGCGCGGCCACGGACTGGTTCGGGTTGGGCCGCTTCTCCCAGGGCAGCAGGGGAATGAAGATGGTGGCGTAGTTGGGGCCGGTGCCCTGGAAGGAGAACCCGCCGATGGCGAAGATGGTGACCACCTCGGGCTGGGCCTTGAGGATCTGCTCCGCCTCGGCCAGCACCTTCTCCGTCTGCGCGAGCGACATTCCCTCGGGGCCCTGCACGGAGATGATGAGGTAGCCCTGGTCCTCGTCGGGGATGAAGCCGGTGGGCGCCGAGCGGAACAGCACCACCGTTCCCGCGATGCACAGGAGGAACGCCACGAGGATGATGAGGGGGTGCTTGAGCAGCGAGCGCAGGCTCCGGCCATAGACGGCCTTCGTCCAGTCGAGCGCCTTGTCCATCCAGCGGAAGAAGATCCACTTCTCCCCGTGGTGGTGCTTGAGCAAGCGGGCGCTCAGGGCGGGCGTCAGGGTGAGGGCGCAGAAGGTGGACAGGGCCACCGACGCGGCGATGGTGAGCGCGAACTGGCGGTAGATGGCGCCCGTGGTGCCGGGGAAGAGGGCCACGGGGATGAACACCGCCACCAGCACGATGGAGATGGCCACCACCGCGCCGGACACCTCCTTCATGCCCTCGCGCGCCGCCTGCATGGCGGACAGGTGCTTCTCCACCATCAACCGCTCGATGTTCTCGATGACGACGATGGCGTCATCCACCACGAGGCCCGTGGCCAATGTCAGGCCGAACAGGGTGAGCGTGTTGATGGAGAAGCCCATCAGGTAGACGAAGGCGAAGGTGCCCACCAGCGAGACGGGGAGGGTGAGGGCGGTGATGAGCACGCTGCGCCAGCCGTGCAGGAAGAGGAAGATGACGAGGATGACGAGCGCGATGGCTTCCACCAGCGTGCGCACCACCTCGTTGACGGAGGCGCGCACCGCGAGCGTGGTGTCGTTGCCCGGCTTGTACTCGAGCCCCGGGGGGAACTGCTGGGCGAGCCGGTCCATCTCCTTGATGACGCCATCACGCACGTCGAGCGCGTTGGCGGTGGGGAGCTGGAAGATGGCGAGGCCCACGCCCGTGCGCCCGTTGAAGCGCAGCAGCGTGCCGTAGCTTTCCGCGCCGAGCTCCACGCGGGCCACGTCCTTGACGCGCACGAGCTTGCCGTCGGTGGTGTTGCGCTGAAGGACGATCTCCCCGAACTCCTCGGGCTCGACGAGCCGGCCGCGCGCGCGCACGGCGATCTGATAGGGCTGCTCGTCGGCGGAGGGCGGCTGGCCCACCTGGCCGGCGGCCACCTGGAGGTTCTGCTCCTGCAGGGCGCGCACCACGTCCTGGGGGGTGAGTTGGCGGCGCGCCAGCTCGGTGGGATCCAACCACAGGCGCATGGAGAACTTGCGCTCGCCGAAGATGCGCACCTCGCCCACGCCGCGCACGCGCTTGATGGCGTCCTTGAGGTTCACGTCGGCGTAGTTACTGAGGAACTTGGCGTCGTAGCGGTTGTCCGGGCTGGACAGGCCGAGCGTCAGCAACATCTGGCTGGAGGCCTTGTTGACGACGATGCCCGTCTGATTCACCTGGGCGGGCAGACGCGAGGCGGCGCGGCTCACGCGGTTCTGCACGTCCACGGCTGCCACCTCGATGTCGCGCGTGGGCTCGAAGGTGACGGTGATCTGGCTGGTGCCGTCGTTGCTGCTGGTGGAGGTGATGTAGCGCATGCCCTCCACGCCGTTGAGCTCCTGCTCGATCGGAATGGTGACGGCGCTCTCCACGACCTCGGCGCTCGCACCCACGTAGGTGCTGGTAACAGTCACCTGGGGCGGGGCGAGATCCGGGTACTGAGCGATGGGCAGGGTGGGGATGGCGATCAACCCCACCAGCGTCAGCAGGATGGAGCAGACCGCGGCGAAGACGGGCCTGCGGATGAAGAAATCGACGAACATGGTTAGCGGCTGCCCCCGGCGGCTCCTCCACCGCCCTCCGTACCCCGCGTGACGGCCCGGGCGGGCGGGGGCTTCACCTTCACCGGCGCGCCGTGACGCAGCGCCTGCAATGAGGTGACGGCCACCTGCTCACCCTCCTTCAGTCCACCCTCCACCACGTAGGCCATTTCCCCGAGCGCCCCGAGCGTCACCGGGCGGCGCTCCACCACCATCTGGCCTTCCTTCTCCGCCACCACGAGGGCGAACGGCTGGCCGCTCTGGCGCACCACCGCGAGCGCGGGCAACTGCAGCGCCTGGCGGGTGGAGTAGACGAGCCGCGCGCGCACCAGCTCGCTGGGGCGCAGACCCACGGTGTTGCGGAAGGCCGCCTTCACCTCCACCAGCTGGGTGCGCGGATCCGCCTGCGGGGCCACGAAGAAGATGGGGCTGGAGATGAGCACCTTGCCCTGGGAGTCGAGCACCTCGAGCGGCGTCTCGGGCCGCAGCGAGCGGGCGCGCTCGGATGGCACGGCCACGCTCACTTCGAGCACATCCGCCTGGGCCACGCTCGTCAGGGGCGTGGTGGCGCTCACGAAGTCGCCCACGCGGGCGAGCACGTCGCCCACGGTGCCGGCGAAGGGGGCGCGCACGGTGTTGAACTGAAGCTGCACCTCGCGCTGGGCCTCCGTGGCGGCGGCGGCGCGCGTGTTGGCCTCCAGCGCCTCCACCTGGGCCCGGGCCTGCTCCAGCTCCTGGGCGCTCGCCAGCCCCTCCTTATAGAGGGACTCGATGCGGGCGCGCGTGCGGCGGGACTGCTCCAGGTTCACCTCGGAGGAGGTGCGCTGGGCGCGGGCCGTCTCGAGCGCCGCCGTTTCCTCACGGGCGTCCACGTCGATGAGCGGGGCTCCCGCCTCCACCTTCTGTCCCGGACGCACGTGGATGCGGCGCACGTAGCCGGCCACCTGCGGCAGCACGTTGACGCTCTGCCGCGACAGCAGGCTCCCGAGGTACTCGCTCGTGTCACGCACCTCGCTGGGGGCCAGCTGCACCACCTCGACTTCACGGGGTGGGGGAGCGGCCTTGGCCGCCGGCTTGCCACCGCAGCCCACCACTCCGGCCGCGAGGGCGGCACCCCACACTCCCACTGCCAGCGCCTTCAGGGGGCGTACCCTTCTCACCAGTCGCACCGGGCCTCCGTCAGAAATGCGTCCAGGCGCGCCTGGACAAGCTCGAATTCACGCAGGGCCAACGCCAGCTCCGCCTGACGCAGGGCCGCCCCGCTCTGTACCAGTTCCAGGCTGCTGCCGCGGCCGACCTCGAACGCTCGCCTGGTGAGCTGATCCGTCTTCGCGGACAGCTCGCGCGCCTCGGTCGCCGTCTTCACCAGCGACTCGGCCACCTCCACGCTCCGCCGGGCGCGCGCCACCTCCACCTCCACGTCGCGCCGGGTCCGCTCGAGCGTCTCGGCCGCCTGCTGCTCCAAACCCGCGCGCTCGCGGACGATTCCCGCCCGTCCGCCACCTTCCCAGATGGGCACCGACAGGACGGCGGCGATGCTCCAGGTGGCCACCCGTCCGGGGCCGGGCTCCGTGGTGAAGGCGTTGATGTTGCTGTTGATGCCGAGCGTGGGCAGGTAGCCGGCGGACGCCTGACGCGTGCTCTCGCGGGCCGAATCCACCTGCGCGCGCGCGGCCTCGAGATCCGGCCGATCACCCAGGGCCTTCAGCGGCGTACAGGTGGCCCGGGTCTGCTCCACCAGGCCCTGCAGTTGGAAGGACGGGTTCACTCCCACCTCCTGGGGCAGGCCCAGGGACAGGCCGAGCGCCTCGCGGGCGCGGCGCAGCTGCTCGTCACCGGAGATGAGCGACTGCCGGGCCACCTCCACGTCCTGGCGCACGCGCACCACGTCCAGCTGGGTACCCGCGCCCAGCTCCAGCGAACGCTGGGCGAGCGCGGCACGCTCCAGGGCCCGGCGCAGGCCCACGCGGTTGATCTCCGCGGCACGCTCGGCGGCCACGGTGGCCACCAGGGCGCGCGACAGCCCCAGGGTGAGGCGGCGCTGCACGTCCTGGAGGTTCGCCTGGGCACCGTCCTCGGCCGCCGAGGCCGACGACAGCCCGCGCCAGGCACCGATGTCCACGACCGACTGCGTCAACGACACGGAGCCACTCGCGAGCGGCACGGTGGGCCGGAGGGTCGACGACCCCCCCGTCTGTGCGGCGATCGGAATGCCCGTGATGCCCACGGCGAGGCCGGGGTTGAGCAGATCCATGGCCACACCCGCCGACACGCGGCCATTGGGCAGGAGCGTGGCCAGGGCCTGGCGCCATCGGCCCTCGGCGCGCTGCACGTTGGCCTCCGCGGTCCGGAGATCCGTGGAGCGCTCACGCACCAGCCCGAGCGCCTCTTCCCAGGTGCCCACCTGCCTGGAGGCGGGCTGGGCCGGGGTGAGCATGGGATCGTCCACCTGCGGCTGGAAGGGGGGCGGGGCGGGTAGGAGCGGATCCTGGCCGGCCAGGGCGGGGGCCGCGGTGAGCGCCAGGAGGAGGAGGGCGATACGAGAGCTCATGCCAGGGGGGAACCAGGGAAAATCGGGTGTCGCGTGCTGTCCGGCTGCCCCTATAACGGCCGGTTCGTTCGATGTCATTGACAAATGTTGTATACAACAATCATTGTATTCTTAGGTTAAATGACCCTCGCGGAGCAAATAGGCGCCCTTCGGCGCACCCTGTACCGGCTGCTTACCCGGCGGCTGAGCGTGAGGTCGCGCCGTCCCCTCACGCAGCTACTGGCAGTGAAGTTCATCGCCGTGCGCGGTGTGCGGACCCAGGCCGAGCTGGCCGAGCGGTTGCTGGTGGATGCGCCCGCGGTGAGCCGGCTGGTGGATCGCCTGGAAGAGGACGGGCTGGTGAAGCGCTGTGCCGGGGAGGATCGCCGGTGCGTGAAGCTCCAGGCGACCGACGCGGGCCGGGTGGCGATGGAGGCGTTGGAAGAGGCGACGCTGTCGATTGATGAGGAAGCGGCCCGGTGTCTGACGGAAGTGGAGCTGGTGGAGCTGAAGCGCCTGCTGGACAAGCTGCAGGACGGGCTGTCCCAGGTCGCCGCCCAGCCCGAGGGCGAGCCCCAGAGCTGACACCCGCCAGAGGGTGATGGGACTCAGTCCGGCCGCAGCGTCGTGCTCGCGCCCTCCAGGCGCAGGGGCGCGAAGGCCGCCGTGGGCGCGAAGGCCTTCACCAGCAGCACCCTGTCGTTCGTCCTGTAGAGGGAGACCTCGAACAGGAACGGCTTGCCGTTGCGCACCGCGCTGCCGGTGAGGGTGGCGATGCTCGGGTCCTGGAGGGGCGTGCCGTTGTCGGAGGTCTCCGCCAGCTCGAAGTCGGGGTACTGCACCTTCAGGTCGCGCAGCGCCACGTCCCGCGCCTCGCGCAGGTTCTCCGCCTCCGCGTCATTCCAGTCGCGCACGGACACCACCAGGCTGCCGGCGTACTCCGGGTGGGTCATCCACACGTCGATGCTGGCGTCCGCGCTCCGGGACACCTCGCTCTTGCGGCGGTACCACCCATCCGACGGGAGGCGCAGCTTGTAGGGGTGGCGCTCGCCGACGATGGATTCGCCCTCGCCGAGCTGGCGGCCCTCGAGGTCCGGCCGCAGGGCGATGCGGGCCCGGTCGCTCAGGGGCTGCACGGCGGCCAGCTTCTGGAAGCCGATGAGCTCCACGCCCAGGGAGAGCAGCACGGCGGTGAGGCCGACACCGGCCAGGAAGGCCGAGGGCTTGCCCCAGATGAGCACCAGCGTGCCGCAGGAGAAGGCGAACACGACGAGGGTGAAGAGGTACTGCGCCTGGTAGAGGCTCATGCCTCCGAACAGGAACATGCCGACCACGAGCCGGATGAAGCCGAGGGTGAGCAGCTGGGTCTTTCCGCGCAGGAAGCTGAAGCCGAGCAGCACGTCGAGCCCCACGCCGACGAGCGTGCCCGCGAGCTGGGCCGCCCGGAGCGAGGGATCCGTGGACACCGAGGGCAGGAACAGGAACTCGAAGAGGTGGAGGACCGCGTTCACCAGCAGGATGACGCCGCCCACGGGGAGCGCGGCGTTCACGTTGGATGCGGCTTCCGCCGGGGGAGCCGGCATCGGCTCGGAGGTGGGGGCTCTCTCCCGGGTGGGGATGGAGTCCAGGGACGGGATGTACTCCACGGTGGGGACGTGTTCCGCCGCACGGGCGGGCACGGGGGCCACGGGGACGCTGGCGGGAGCGGCCCGGGCAACGGGAACGCTGGCCACGGGTGTGACGGTGCGGTCCGCGACGCCCGGCATGGCCACGGAAGGCCGGGGGAGGGCGGCGACGCTCGGGATGGCCGTGGTGGAGGGGCGCGAGCCCGTCGAGCCCCGGCCACAACGGGGACAGAGGCTCTGGGCCCTCGGCCGGTGCTTGAGTCCGCAGTGGGGGCAGTTGATCCAGTTACTGTCGTCCACGGTATCCCCTTCCGACGCTTGTCTTCTAACAGAGTGGGACTACCGGGTGATAGGTGGTCCCCCGACGACCTGTGCGCGGATGTCCGCCACGGGAGACGTTCGTCCCGGCCGGGGACGGGCGGACGAGCGCCGCCGGCATGGTTTCCGAGGGAAGCGGGGCTGGAGCCGCCCTTGCAGTGGGGCGTCCGCACCCATCGCTCTCGGAGGCGGAAACATGAGTACGGTATCGCGGCGCGAGTCCCACAACCTGGCATCCACGGACCCGCGGGTCCCGGACGCGGAGTCTCACGGCATTGCATCCCGGGTGTCGGCGAGCGGGCCAGCACGGACGGGCAGGAGCACCGGGAAGCAGGAGACCCCGGCCGGTGCGGTCCCGGGCAATCAGGTGGAGACGTACCGGGGTCCCGTGGAGAGGCCACGCGCTCAGGGGCCGGGTGGTGCTTCCACGGGGACGGAGGGTGGGGGAGGGCTGACGGCGGGCCAGCTCGCGCTGGGCGGAAGGGCGGCAGACGCGGCCCGGGCGGATGCTGCCTATGCGGACATCCAGGCCACCCTGCACACGGATTGGAAGGACTGGGCCGTCACGGACGCGGACGTGCGCCGGGTGCACGAGCAGTTGGAGAAGCTGCCGCCAGCCGACTACCGCCGGATGATGGAGCGGATGGAGCAGGGCGGGCTGCTCGGGAAGTACCTGAAGCAGATGAGCCCCGAGGCGGGCGAGGCGTTCCTGTCCCAGGCCGTGAGCAAGGGCTACGTGACCCGCGAGCCCGGGAAGAAGGCCGAGCCGGCGCCGTGCAATCCGCCCGATGGACCGGCCCTCGACAAGAACGACGCGAACCTGCCCGACAGTGTCCGGCAGCTCGTTCATGAGAAGAACAGCGAGGCCAGAAAGGCCTATTACGACGCGCACCAGGCCTATGTGCGGCGGTACTCCGAGCAGGTCATGCAGGCGAAGGAACTGCCGGCCATCCGCGACCTGGGATATCCGGTGGCTCCGTTCACGCTGAGCGAGCCCGGGGTGATCTCCTCGCACCCGGATTACTCATCCTTCCGTTCGAGCTGGGCCCGGGTGCCGGACACCCGCGGTCAGGCCTACACAGCTGTGTCGCACCGTTCCCGGGATCTGGCCGATGCGCAGCGGGCTGGAACGCTCAAGCTCAAGCAGGAGACGGAGCTCAGCGTGGAGAGCGAGGGCATGACGCTGAAAGTGTCCCGGGAGACGAGTGTCACCCAGTACGGGAAGATGGACAGCTCCTCGAAGGCCGGAGCGGAGGCGTCTCTGGGGCACCAGAAGATGGCCGCTGAGATCGAGTCCTCGGGCGCGGCCAAGACGTCGAAGGGGATCGACTTCGGGGTGGGCAAAGCGAGCATCGATTCAGAGGGCACTGTCCGCATGGAGCTGCCCATCCCCGGTACCGATTACGGCGCCTACTCCGAGTTCAATCACGAGAAGGGGACGTTCGGAGGCGGCGTGAGCGTCGAGAAGGAGGTCTCGAAGGACTCCAAGGTCAAGAGGGAGTACGGCGTCACCATGCAGGGCTCGCGGCTCGAGCGCGCACAGGACGTCGCCTCGATGACGCCCGGTACGATCTTCGGACCGCTGCCCGAGCTGGAGCAGGGTCTCGCCTGGAAGGACATCCCCGTCGAGCGTCGCGCGCGCATGGAGCGGGATGGATGGAGCGCCGGGAGCTGGGCCTCGGAACTCCAGAAGAGGTCCGTTCGCCGCTGAGCGGCCCTACTTCCTGGGCTCCAGATCTCCCAGCTGGATCTGGAGCGCCCGGATGGAGATCTGAATCTCCCAGATGGACAGCGCCAGGGAGCCGAGCATCAGCAGCAGGCTCCCGGTGAAGACGTACTCCGCGGGCCGAAGCAGTCCCGCGAAGAGCAGCATCATGCACACCACGCAGAGGAACAGGCTGGAGACCCCCAGGACCTGCATGTCGCGGATGAGCCGGACCCGGATCTTCAGGTTCTCGATCTGCGGCAGGAGCAGGGGATCCGGGTTGGCCTGGTACTGCGCGTACATGTTCCGGATCAGCGCGGCGAGGGCGAGGAACCGGTTGGTGTAGGCCAGCAACAGCAACGACACCGTGGGAAAGAGCAGCCCGGGCGTGGTGAGCGTCAGTTCCATCACGCCAGGTT
This sequence comes from Archangium sp. Cb G35, assembly GCF_001896145.1. Classification (NCBI taxonomy): domain Bacteria; kingdom Pseudomonadati; phylum Myxococcota; class Myxococcia; order Myxococcales; family Archangiaceae; genus Archangium; species Archangium sp. Cb G35. The sequence goes on along the minus strand of NZ_MPOI01000007.1, from coordinate 15,799 downwards.
GTGGAACACGCGCTGGACGTCCTCGTCCTGCTCGAGTGCGTCCATCAGCTCCAGCACTTCCTTCGCCTTGTCCTCGGGCAGCTCGATCGGGGTCTGGGCGATGTACTCGGACTCCGAGGAGATGGGATGGATGCCCTTCGCTTCGATGGCGGCCTGGAGCTGTCCGAAGTCGTTGAAGGCACAGCGGATGATGATCTGCTTCTCACCCTTCTCGCCGGTGCCTTCGCCCATCTCCTGCAACCCGTGGTCGATCAGCTCCAGCTCGAGCGCCTCCAGATCCAGCCCCTCGGGGGCGAGCCGGAAGACGCCCATGCGCTGGAACATGTAGGCAACGCTGCCGCTGTTACCCATGTTGCCGCCCCAATCCTTGAAGTGCATGCGGACGTTGGCGACGGTGCGCACCACGTTGTCGGTCGCGGTCTCCACCAGGACGGCGATGCCGTGCGGCGCGAAGCCCTCGTAGAGGACGACCTCGTAGTCCTTCGCGTCCTGGCCGCTGGCGCGCTTGATGGCGGCCTCGACCTTGTCCTTGGGCATGTTCGCGGCGCGGGCGTTCTGAAACGCCCGGCGGAGGGCCGGGTTGTTGTCCGGGCTCGGGCCTCCAGCCTTCACCGCGATGGCGATGTCCTTGCTGATCCGCGTGAAGATCTTCGCCATCTTGTTCCAGCGGGCGAACATCGTGGTCTTGCGGGTTTCGAAAATGCGTCCCATGGGCCGGAGAATGGCCGAGCCCCCAGGCCTTCTTCAAGGCTATCGGTGCTCCCTGTCACTCCGTGGGCAGGTGCCCATCCGGCCTGGGCGCGCGCTTCACGCCCGGCGAAGGGTGATGACCGCCAGCTCTGGCGGAGCCCCCAGCCGCGCCGGTGGCCCCGTGGTGCCCACGCCCCGGTTCACGTACAGCCACGAGCGGCCCCGCCGGTACAGCCCCGCCGTCCAGACGGTCATGAACCGCGCCAGCGAGAGCCGGGGTACCCCAGGGACGCCAAGCTGGCCCCCATGGGTGTGGCCCGAGAGCGTCAGTTCGACCGAGCGGGCCTGGGCCTCCGGGAACAGGTCGGGGTCGTGCGCGAGCAACACTGCCGGGGCCCCCTCCGGTCTCGCCCGGAGGGCCCGTGGCAGGTCGTCGCGTGAGGTCCAGGTGTCGTCCACGCCCGCGACGTAGAGGGAGGCCCCGTTCCGCTGGATGACCGTCCCCTCGTTGCGAAGCACGGTGAGGCCGTGGCGCTCCAGTTGCCGCACCAGGTCCTCGCCGTCGGTGAAGTAGTCGTGGTTGCCCATGCACGCGAAGGCGCCGTCCTTCGCTCGCAGGCCGCCGAGCGCCCTCGCCACGGCCTCGACGTGTGACGAACCGTGGGTGATGAGGTCCCCGGTGACGGTTACCAGGTCCAGCTCGAGCGCGTTGAGCCGGGCGACCCAGGTGGCCACCCGCTTCTCGGGCACGTGCGGGCCACAGTGGACGTCGGAGATCTGCCCGATGCGGTAGCCGTCCAGCGCTGGAGGCAGCCCCTCCACTCGCACCACCCTCCGCCGCAGCCTCGGACGCCCGAGGACCGAATCAGCCCCCAGTCCCAGCGAGAGGGCTCCCGCCAGACCCCAGGCCGGTCCGAAGGGAACTCCCGCCCCGATGGCCAGCGCGGTGGGCACCATCAGCAGGCCAAACACCAGGCAGGCCGACCACCAGCCCAACGCCAGGTAGGTGGAGAGGTTTCGCTCCGTGGTCTGCCAGGGGCTCTGGAGCTGCCGCAGGTACGGCCAGGAGAGCAGCGCCGCCACGAGCATCGGCAACGGCGTCCGCGTGAGCCAGCAGAGCCATAACACCGCCGGGAGCTGAACCAGGGTGGTGAGGGCGACCGCGATCAGGTGGAAGCGGTTTTGGAGTCGGGCTCGGCTGGACATCGGACTGGATGTGTAACCGGCCCGCGGAGGCTCCGCTTCGGCTTCAAATGGCAAAGGGCCACGGTGGGGGCCTCGTAGACCCTCACCCCAGCCCTCTCCCAGAGGGAGAGGGTGATCGGAACCCGATTGGGCTCGATACCCTCACCCCGTCCCAGTGATTCCTGGGCTCTACGCCTCGCCGCGCTCCTCGCGCTTGCGATCACGCTCGGCACGGTAACGCTCGCCCGAGCTCAGCGCCTTCTTGCGCATGCGCACCGACTTCGGCGTCACCTCCACCAGCTCGTCGTCGGCGATCCACTCGAGCGCCTTCTCCAGCCCCATCTCGCGCGGCGGGGTGAGAATCACGTTCTCGTCGCGGCCAGCCGCGCGGATGTTCGTCAGCTTCTTCTCGCGGCACGCGTTCACGTTCAGCTCCGACGGGTGCACGTGCTCGCCGATGATCATCCCCTCGTAGATCGTCACGCCAGCACCCACGAACAGGTGGCCACGCTCCTGGATGCTGAAGAGCGCGTAGGGCACCGTCTCGCCCAGGCGGTCCGACACGATCGCGCCGTTCGCCCGCTTCGGGATGTAGCCGAACCACGGCTCGTACCCATCGAACTGGCTGCTCATGATGCCCTCACCACGGGTAATCGTGAGGAACTCGGACCGGAAGCCGATGAGGCCACGCGCCGGGATGCGGAACACCAGGCGCGTACGCCCGCCACCCAGCTGCGTCATGTCCGACATGCGGCCCTTGCGAGGCCCCAGGCGCTCCGTCACCGCGCCCACGCTGCCCTCGGGCACGTCGCAGAACATCAGCTCCATCGGCTCGTTCAGCACGCCGTCGATCGTCTTCGTCACCGGCTCCGGGTTGGAGGCCGTCAGCTCGTAGCCCTCGCGGCGCATCGTCTCGATGATGACCGCCAGCTGGAGCTCGCCACGGCCCACCACGCGGAAGGCGTCCGGCGTCTCCGTGTCCTCCACGCGGATGGACACGTTACGGTAGGCCTCACGGTACAGGCGCTCGCGCAGGTTGCGGCTGGTGACATACTTGCCCTCCTTGCCCGCCAGCGGCCCGTCGTTGACCTTGAAGATCATCATCATCGTGGGCTCGTCCACGGTGATGCGCGGCAGGGCCACCGGCTTCTCCGCATCGGCGATGGTGTCGCCGATGGAGATGGACTCGATGCCCGCGATGGAGACGATCTCTCCGGGGCCCGCGTCCGCGATCTCCGTGCGCTTGAGACCCTGGAAGCCGTAGAGCTTCACGATCTTGCCCTGCTCGATCTTGCCACCGTCCCGCATGACGGCCACGGGCATGTTGGGCGCGAGCCGGCCGGACTGGACGCGGCCCACCGCGAGGCGGCCCACGTAGTCGTCATAGTCCAGGTTGGCCACCAGCAGCTGCAGCGGATCCTGCGTCGGGGCCGGCGGGGGCGAGATGTGCGACAGGATGGCCTGGAACAGCGGCTCCAGGGTCTTGCCCGGCTGCTCCAGCGAGGTCGAACTCTGGCCCTGGCGGGCGACCGTGTACAACACCGGGAACTCGAGCTGGGTGTCGTCCGCGCCCAGGTCGATGTAGAGCGAGTAGACCTGATCCAGGATCTCCTTGGGACGGGCGTCCTGGCGGTCGATCTTGTTGATGACGAGCACCGTCTTCAGGCCCATGCCCAGCGCCTTGCTGAGCACGAAGCGCGTCTGGGGCAGGGGGCCTTCGGCCGCGTCCACCAGGAGGATCACGCCATCCACCAGGCGCAGGCCGCGCTCCACCTCACCGCCGAAGTCCGCGTGGCCCGGGGTGTCGATGATGTTGATCTGCTTGCCCTGGTAGGTGACGGCCGTGTTCTTCGCGAGAATGGTGATGCCCTTCTCGCGCTCGAGGTCGTTCGAGTCCATGACCCGCTCGGTCACGGCTTCATTGCTGCGGAAGATGCCCGCCTGGCGGAGCATGTGGTCGACGAGGGTGGTCTTGCCATGGTCGACGTGGGCGACGATGGCGACGTTACGGATGTTCTCTCGGGCAATCATGTCGAGGTGAGCCGGAGCTGCGTCCTCCGGCTGAGAAGATCGTGGATGGGCAAAGCGCCCAGGCCCCGCGCGGGGGACCCTGTGTGAACTTCACAGGAACGCGGAGGGCGGGCGCTTATATGCCGGGGGTGTCCACTGTGCAACGTGGCTGCAAGAAAGAAGGGCGGTCAGGTAGGCGACGCGGCCACATCCAGCAGCAAATCCCGCCCGCTCTCCCGGTGTGCGGGGAGGGGAGCGGGCGGCGAGGCGGGCAGATGCTCTCGCAGGAAGCGCTCCACCCGGAGCTCCACCAGATCGCGGTGCTCCAGGGGGGCGGCATGGGTGCCCTGGGGCACCATCATGAACTCGGCGTCCGGGATGTGGGCGGCCATGCGCCTCGACAGCCACGCCGGGGTGAATTTGTCGTGCTCGCCCGCGACGATGAGGGTGGGCACGTCCACGTGGGGCAGGTGATCCCACGCGCTGTGGTGGGCGGCGGACTCCAGGGTCCTCACGAAGACCACCGGATCCATGTTGGCCAGGTGGGTGAAGTAGGGGACCAGGTCGCTCTTGGCCAGCAGCGATCGGTTGAGCTCCACGGAGAGGGCCACCTGCATGGCCAGATCGGTGCTCAGCAGGGTGCGCGTCAGCCGGGCGGCGGGCTCGGGGAAGCGCTCCACGGTGAAGCGGATGAAGGGGAAGAGCCGCTTGAGCCAGTCGCCGTCGTGGAAGGTGTCCAGCAGGCTGCCATAGCTGCCGCAGAGGAGGACGAGCCCCTTCACCCGGTGGGCGTAGCGGCGGTGGAACTCAAGCGCCACCTGCACTCCCATGGAGTGGGCGAAGAGCACGGCCTGGTCGATGCCCGCCGCGTCCATGACCCGGTTGAGGTCATCGCAGGTGTAGAGCATTCCAATCCGCTGACGGTCGCGGGGCAGTCCCGAGCGCCCATGGCCCCGGTAGTGCCAGCGCAGCACCCGGTAGCGCTGCTCCAGGTAGGGCGCGAGGTACTTCCAGACGAAGCCGTCGCAGCCCAGGCCGTCGCACATCACCATCCCCGGCTCGCCCTCACCCTGCACCTGGTAGTACAGCGATGCCCCATCGGGCACCGTGAGGAAGTCCTGCCGGAAATAGTGGCTCATGGGTTATCGGATCACGCGTCTGCCCCGGCGTCGGGTGGGAGACCCTTGTCGAGGCCGTACTTGGCGATCTTCAAGATAAGGTTGGAGCGGCTGATGCCAAGCTCCCTCGCCAGCCGGCTCTTGTTGTTGCCAGTGCGCAACAGTCCCTGGTGGATCATGTCGCGTTCCAACGTCTCCACGGCCTCGTGCAGCTTGCCGGCGGCGCGGGCGGTGAGCATGGAGAGGCTCCCGGGCGTCACCGCATCCCGGATGCGGCTGGAGATGAGCTCGGCGGGCAGCAGATCCAGGTCTCCACCGAGCACCAGCAGGCGCTCCATCTCGTTCTCCAGCTCGCGCACGTTGCCGGGCCAGGCGTAGGAGGCGAGCAGGGCCATGGCCTCGGGAGACAGGCCCCGGGCGCGCTGGCCCTCGCGGTGGTGCTTGCGCAGGAAGTGGTCCACCAACAGGGGCAGATCGTCCCGGCGCTCGCGCAGCGGGGGCAGGTGCACCCGGATGACGTTGATGCGGTAGTAGAGGTCCTCGCGGAACTCGCCCCGCTTCACCATCTCCCCCAGATCCTTGTGCGTGGCGGCGATGACGCGCACGTCCACCTCGCGCGGCTCGGTGCCACCCACGGGCAGGAAGGTGCCCTCCTGGAGCACGCGCAGCAGCTTCACCTGCAGGGCGGGGGACATGTCGCCCACCTCGTCCAGGAAGAAGGTGCCCGTGTCGGCCACCTCGAAGAGGCCCTTCTTGTCGCGCATGGCGCCGGTGAAGGAGCCGCGCATGTGGCCAAAGAGCGCGCTCTCCAGCAGGTTGTCGTTGAAGGCCGAGCAGTTCTGCACCACGAAGGGGCCGTGCCGCCGCGGGCCGTTGGAGTGGATGGCGCGCGCCACCAGCTCCTTGCCCGTGCCCGACTCCCCATTGATGAGGATGGTGGCCTCCGAGTTGGAAACCTTCTGCAGCAGCTTGAAGATCTCCTGCATGGGCCCGGAGCGGCCGATGATGTCCTCGAAGCGGTAGTGCTCGCCGCTGCCCGGGGTGACTCCCGGCGGACCACTCTCCTCGCGGCGGGCCTTGTCGGCCTCGAAGGCGGCGATCTCGCTGGAGCCGTACTCGAGCAGATCCGCCAGCCGCTCCATGCCCTCGTCGCCGAGCACCGGCAGGCGCTCCACCACGCGCTCCACATCCGAGCTCACCGCGCCCAGCTCGCGCAGGCGCGTCTTGAGCACGTCCACTTCCCGGCTCGAGGGCCGTTCGCGCAGGAAGCCCTCCACGAAGAGGCAGCCCTCGTACTCGTCCTGCACGTAGATGGGCGCGCCCACGAGGCTGAATTGCAGGTGGCACGGCTGCACGGTGGCGCGGCGCAGGCGCCGGTTGGTCCGGAACTGCTCGTGCAGCTGGCGCACGGACTGGTTGCAACGCCGCAGTCCTTCCCGCGAGCTGAGCGACAAGCGGCAGCACCCGTTGGGCGTCGGGGGAATATCTCCTCCCTTCTGCCAATCCATCACCAGCCCGTTGCGGTCCGCGAAGTGGAGCTCCGCTCTCCACCACTTGCGAATGATTTCCCGCAGCATGATGATGGTGTGCAGGTTCTGGTGCCTCTCGAAGTCCATCTGCCGTGCCTTGGGGAGGTTCAACAGGGAAAAACCTTGAACCCGCGATGTTTTGGGACTCTAGCCGTTTGGTGCTTCTCCGTGGATCTGCGTTCGCACATCATCCGCTCGTGACTACCTCTACCCACATCCATGGCGCATCGGGACATGACCATGATCACGCCCACGGCGAGGCGTGTGAGGGGCACGGTCACGGTCAACCCGCGAAGCGGCTGCATCCTTCCATGAAGGAGGAGCGGCGGAAGGACCGGTCGCGGCTCCTGTTCGCCCTGGTGCTGACGGGGACGATCGCAGTGGCGGAGGCGGTGGGAGGTTACCTCACCAACTCGCTGGCGTTGATGTCCGACGCGGGCCACATGCTCACGGATGTGAGCGCGCTGGCGCTGAGCCTGTTGGCGCTGTGGTTCTCGGGCAAGCCGGCGGATCTGAAGAAGACGTACGGCTACTACCGCATGGAGATCCTCAGCGCGCTGCTCAACGGCGTGCTGCTGCTGGGCATCACCGTCATCATCCTGCTGGAGGCCTGGGAGCGGATGCGCGCCCCGGCCGAGGTGAAGCTGGGCCCCATGGCGATCGTGGCCACGGTGGGCCTGGTGGCGAACCTGGGAGCGCTCGGCTTCCTGCACCGTTCGCACTCGATGAACGTGCGCGGGGCGTTCCTGCACGTGCTGGGGGACGCGCTCTCCAGCGTGGGGGTGCTGATCGGCGCCGGGGTGATGTACCTGACGGGCTGGTACATGGTGGACCCGATCATCTCGGTGCTCATCTCCGTGGTGATCGTCGTGGGCGCCGTGCGGCTGGTGCGCGACGCGGTGGACGTGCTGCTGGAGGCGGTGCCGGCGCACGTGGACCTGTCGGTGGTGAAGGACCTGCTGCTGAAGGTGGAGGGCGTGCGCGACGTGCATGATCTGCACGTGTGGACCATCGCCAGCGGGATGCACGCGCTGTCGGCGCACCTGGTGGTGCAGGATCCGATGGTCTGCAACAACGACCACATCCTCACCGCGGCCAAGCACGAGCTCTTCGAGCGGTTCGGGATCGACCACACCACGATCCAGATCGAGAGCGAGACCTACGCCCACCAGGGCGAGGTGCACTGAGCCGCTTCCGCCGTCCGCCGCCGTGAGGCCGCCAACACGAGCGGGCCTCCGCGCGGCCCTGGCACTCCCGACGACCGTCTCCTGGGGCGCGTCAGGTGAGGGGCTGAACGAAATTCCCCATATCGCGCTTGCGGCCTCCCTCGGGAGCGGATGATTCTCGTCCTCCGGATGAACGTGCTCGACAAGGTGCTGACGCTGAGGCCGACGAGCGTGGTGGCGCGGCTGGGGACCCGCTCGCGGCTGCCCGCGCTCAACCCGCGCGATCTGCTCGCGGCGCTAGAGGGGGTACCGGCGGCGCTGCCGTGTGCGCCCGTGCCCGTGCGGCCGATGTTGCCGGGGTTGCTGGCGGCGGCGCGGAGCGAGGACGCGGTGCTGGGGCTGATGTGCCCGCACCCGTTGGCGGACCGGGGCGCGGCCGAGCGCTTCATGGCCTCGGTGCAGGAGGTGGCGGAGGCGGATGGCCACACGCGTCCCGTCTTCCTGCAGGCGGGGCCGGTGCGGGTGCCGAGGGCGGAGCCGGAGACATTGGGGCAACTCGAGGAGGGCCTCTTCCGCCTGGTGGACGCGGGCTTCTCGCTGGTGTCGCTGGACGTGACGCGGCTGGACGCGGGCGCGGCGGCGGATGCGGTGCGGCGGCTGGCCGGGCCGGTGGTGGAGCGGGAGCTGGCGCTGGAGGTGTCGCTGCCCGCGGGCGCCGAGGGCAGTGAGCTGGACGATGCCCGGGATCTATTGGAGGGCCTGCGGCGGCGGGGCCTGGCGGTGCTGTTCCTGCGTGTGTCCGCCGCCCTGTTGGGTGAGGAGGATCAGGACGTGCAGTTCCTGCGGAGCCTCGTGGAGCTGGCGGGGCAATACGGAGTCGGGGTGACGGTGGGGGAGGCGGGACGGCGTTCGGCGCGGGTGCTGCCGACGTACGTGGCGGCGGGGGTGAAGAAGGTGGAGTGCACGGCGCCCTTCGAGCGGCTGGCGCTGGCCTCGTTCCCGGAGCAGGTGCGCACGAGCCTGGAGCAGAAGGCGGAGAAGGCCGGACTGGGAGCGGGGGAGTTGCTCGGGGTGATGGGTGCACAGCTTCCGGCGCTGGAGGGCACGGAGGCGACGCGGCTGGAGGCGCTGACCTTCACCGAGGCCTGCGAGGTGCTGGCGGCGCTGGGCGCATCGCGGACGGGGTGGAAGTCGATGCTCTTCCTGGCGGAGCGGGGAGACTGATGCGGATTGTTGCGGGCAGTGCGAAGGGAAGGGCGCTGGCGGGCCCCAAGGCCACGTCGAAGCACATCCGCCCCACGGCGGACCGGGTGCGCGAGACGATCTTCAACGTGCTCGGCCAGTGGCTGGAGGAGCAGAAGGTGCTGGACCTCTATGCGGGGACGGGGGCGCTGGGCCTCGAGTCCGTCTCGCGAGGGGCCACCCGGGCCGTGCTGGTGGATTCGGACCGCGAGGCGCTGTCTCTCTGCCGGACCAACACGGAGACGCTGGGCTTTGGCGCCCGGGTGGAGATCCTCGCGCAGCCGGTGGAGCGGGCGCTCGAGGTGCTCGGCCGGAAGGGGGACAGGTTCGAGCTCATCTTCGCGGACCCTCCGTACGCGGCCCGGGTGGTGGAGACGGTGCTGGAGGGGATCGCCCGGAGCAAGGTGCTGGCCCCCGGGGGCACGGTGGTCGTCGAGCACGACAAGCGGGAGGCGGCCCCCGAGTCCCACGAGGGCTTCGAGCGGGTGGATCAGCGGCGTTTCGGTGACACATTGGTCAGTCTGTTCCGCATTCCTTGACCGGTTGTCACGGTGCGTCGAGACTGGGAGCGCATGCGCACTGCCATCTATCCGGGCTCGTTCGATCCGCTCACCAACGGTCACCTCAGCATCATCCAGCGCGCACTCCAGATGTTCGATCGGGTGATCGTCGCTGTGGCGGTGAACCCGAAGAAGGTCCCGCTCTTCAGCGAGGAAGAGCGCAAACAGCTCATCCTCGAGGCCTGCCAGGATCCGCGGGTCGAGGTGGATGCCTTCCACGGACTGCTGGTGGAGTACGCGAAGAAGCGCAACGTGAACGTGCTGCTGCGCGGACTGCGGGCAGTTTCGGACTTCGAGTACGAATTCCAGCTGGCGAACATGAACCGCAAGCTGGCGCCCGGCATCGAGACCGTCTTCATGATGACGGGCGAGGACTACTTCTACGTGTCGTCGCAGCTCGTGCGCGAGGTGGCCTCGTTCGGCGGCAACGTGGAGGGACTGGTTCCGCCCAACGTGCTGAAGGTGCTGCGCGCGAAGTACGCGAAGCAGGGCTGAGCGGCGCCAGAAGCGTGGAGCGATGACGCGGTGTGCCGAGAGTCACTGGTGCACCGTGGCAGGGCGTGGATCTGTTCACTGGTGACTCCGGGCTTCTTGTCCACCCGGGGTGCGCGCTGTTAGTCACCAGCCATGAATCTTGCGAACCGGCTCAAGGCCATCAAGCCGTCACCCACGCTCGCGCTCAACGCGAAGGCGAAGGCGCTGGCGGCGCAGGGCGTGGATGTGGTGGGGCTCGTGGCGGGCGAGCCCGACTTCGACACGCCGGAGCACATCAAGCAGGCGGCCATCGAGGCCCTGCGGCAGGGCTTCACGAAGTACACGCCCACGGCGGGCATCCCGGAGCTGCGCGAGGCCATCTGCGGCAAGCTGGAGCGGGACAACCGCCTCAAGTTCGCGCCGGATCAGGTGGTGGTGTCGGTGGGGGCCAAGCAGGCCATCTACAACGCCTTCCAGGCGCTGCTGAACGAGGGCGACGAGGTCATCATCCTGGCGCCGTACTGGGTGAGCTACCCGGAGATGGTGCAGTTGGCGGGTGGCAAGCCCGTCTTCGTGCAGACGCGCGAGGAGGACGGTTTCGCGCCGGATCCGGACGCCATCCGCCGGGCGCTCTCTCCGCGCACGAAGGCGATCATCCTCAACAGCCCGAGCAATCCGTCCGGAGCGGTGTTCTCGCGGGCCGCGCTGGAGGGAATCGCGGAGGCGGTGCGCGGGCACGAGTGCCTGGTGATCAGCGATGACATCTACGAGAAGCTGCTCTACCAGGGCGAGTTCCTGAACATCGGCAACGTGGCGCCGGATCTCGTGCCGCGGCTGGTGGTGATCAACGGGATGAGCAAGGCCTTCTCGATGACGGGCTGGCGCATGGGTTACGCGGCGGGGCCCAAGTGGCTCATCGCGGGCATGCAGATGGTGCAGGACCAGTCCACGTCGAACGCGGCGTCCTTCGTGCAGAAGGCGGCGCTGGCGGCGCTGAAGGGCCCACAGGACATCTTCGTGCCCATGGTGGAGGAGTACCGGGGGCGGCGGGACATGGTGGTGGATGCGCTCAACTCGGTGGAGGGCGTGCGTTGTCGGCGTCCCGAGGGCGCCTTCTACGTGCTGCCCAACGTGAGCAGCCTGCTGGGGCGCACGTACAAGGGCGAGCCGCTGACGGGCTCGATGCAGATCTCGGAGATCCTGCTCAACGACTTCCGGATGGGCGCGATGCCGGGAGCTCCGTTCGGCATGGAGGGCTACCTCCGGATGAGCTTCGCGACCTCGCGCGAGCAGCTGCGCAAGGGCCTGGAGCGCTTCCGCGAGTTCGTGGGCTCCACGCGCTGAGACGCTTGTGCCGCCCATATCGCCCGCATAGCTTCGGCCGGATGAGAAGCGGGAAGTTGCAGTTGGGGGTACTGGCCCTCCTGGGAGTGCTCGTATCGGGCTGTGCATCCGGACCGGCAGGTCCGGGGCCGGCTCATGATGCGAGCACCCGTGGGCCCGTGGAGATGGCTGGAGACAGCTTGTCCCCAGCCGTCGGAGAGCTCGACCAGTACGTGCTCGTCCTCCAGGAGTCCCCTAGCGGTCACCTCACACACAGCTGGCGCCCCGTTGTGGAATTCGACCTTTCGCAATTCAGGTTGCAGGAAGGGCTGCTGGCAGCCGTACCTCGATTGCGAAGAGCTGCAGAGGCGCCGCCCTCAAGAGTTCTCGGCCACGAATCAAGCGGTTGACTGGTTGAAGCGCAACCGCAACGGATTGTTGGTGGGAAGTATGGTCGTCGTTGCAGGAGTTGCCTTCATCGTGGCCTTCCCCCCTGGAGTGCTCATCGCGTTGATTCCGGCGGCTGCATTGGCGTCCTCGGAGTCTGATGGCGAGCTTCGATTCACGGCGGTGGCGCAGTGACGATCTTCGACCGCATCCTCGAAGCACAGGAGTTGCTCGGCAAGAGCCGGGAACATGCCCAGTCTCCCGAGGAGAAGGAGTTGTTTCTCCTCGCCATCGATGCGCTCTGGTTCGTCTGGCAGAATGGTCAGGCGTATGAGGTCGAACGTTACCGCAGTGATGTTGAATCCAAGACGCCCCCGTGGGTCATCGCGTCCTTCAACACCCGCGACGAAGCAGAAGTCTGGATCAGGGAAAGGCCCCTGTCGCCCGATCTGGCCCTCTTGTTGATCGCGGACGATTACCACGTCGTCCTTTCGTCTCGCGACGGAGAACGCCGTGGGCTTGTTCCAGATCTGGCGATCGCGATTCATATCGAAGAGATGACGCGAAACGGTCTCCCTCCTGTGGTGGCCACGTTCAACACGCGTGACGAGGCGGAGGCTTGGTGGGGTGCTCAGGCCGAGCATCTTGCTCAGGCCGTCATCCAGATTGGGAGCGAACGCTTTCTGGCGGCGTTCTACGCGAACATCCAGCACCGCGCCCTTTTCCCCTTCTCCGTTGTGGAGAGACTCCATGCAATTCGGAGGAGGAGGGAACAAAAGGAGGCGGGCGAGTAGAGGCGGCGAGCCCTTCAGTACCGAGCCGTTTTGATGGGTGTCAGGTCCCCGTGCGGAACCCGGACTGGAAGTTGATTAGCTTCTGGTCTGGAGCTCAGCTCGCTGCTGCGGATTCTTCAGAGGGGGTTGAGGGACACACCGCGATATTGCGAACCACGTATGTGTACCCGGGCGGTGAAGAAACCATGGGGACAGGTTTTAGCACTACTGCGTCAGGGCCCGGACGGATGAACGGAAGAGCCCAGGGGCCCGCGAGATGAGTTCGGGCACCTCCGATGGCATGTGGGGCAGCGGGGCAGCCAGGAGGCAATCACCCGGGCGATGGCGAGCCGTGCGGTGATGACGCTGTCGTGGAAGTGGCGCTCAGGCCTGGAGCGGCTGCGCGTAGGCTTCATCCGCCCCTCTGGCCGAGGGGGGGAAATGCCGCACGCGTTCAGCAATGATGAACGCGTAGCAGCAAAGGGCCACGGAGACGTGGTGGTGCCAACCGGGAAAGCGACGGCCCTCGTAGTGGTCGAGTCCGAGCTCTCCCTTCAAGTCCTCGTAGACGCGCTCGGTTCTCCAGCGCTGCATGACGAGGCGGATGAGTTGCTTCTTGGTGATGCGGTCCGGCACGGAGATGAGGAAGTAGTTGGCCGGCTCGGGCTCGCCCTCGCGCCACTCGATGAGAAGCCAGAGGGGCTCTTGTTGGCCCTTGGGCACTCCCGCGGCGAAAACGCGACGCAGGGCAAAGCGCGCCGAGAGTTCCTCGCGGGTGCCGCTACGCCAGATGCAGCGTCGAAAGCCCCCACGCTCGTGGATGCTCAAAGCCATCTCTTTGACGCTCACCGCCTGGCCGTGAGGGCGCCCCTCGTTGTCGAGGAGGCAAATGGTTGTCTGCGGCTCTACCCCCACCGCATAGTGCAACCCCAAGGAGCGCACCTGCGCGCGGAAGTCACTGGAGGTTCCGTACGCGGAGTCCGCCAGGACGACTCCCTTGGAAACGCCGTCCGCCACGGCCCTCTCAATCATTTGCACAGCCAGCTGGGGTTTGGTCTTGAAGCCAATCCCTGGAGGGATTCGGGCCTCTTGGCGGCGAGTCGAGTCATTGGCCCAGGACTCGGGCAGGTACAGTTCAAAGTCGATGGGGAGGTGCTCGGTACGGGTGGCGACGCTGAGGCTGACGCCAATCTGGCAGTTGGTGATTTTTCCCGCCGAGCCGGTGTATTGCCGCTGCACTCCCACCGAATGCTTGCCCTGTTTGAGGAAGCCGGTGTCGTCGACAATCCAGGCTTCCACGGGCTCGCGTCGCGTCATGGCGGAAAGGGCATAGCGGGCAGCCTCCCGGCGTACATCCCGGTCGCTCCAGCGCGAGTCGACGGCGAAATGCAGCAGTCGCTGGTGCATCGCATCCGTCTTCGTGGGGTCAGGGCAGGCACGAGCCGCAATGGGTTCGATGCTCTTGCGCTCCCCATCTCCGAGCAGCCCCATGGCGTAAACAGCAAAGGAACTCCGGCGGCTCTCCTCTCCCAGGATGTCGCCAATCCTTCGGAAGTACTCCTCGAGCCGTTGAACCCCGCCAGCGTCCATGAAGGTGTCCATCGCCTGACTCACTGAATCGTGCTCCACCTCCCAAGTAGTACGCACGAGTCGACCTTTGACACCAAGCGACCGGCCAGCCGCTTCCTGGCTGCTCCGGTAGGGCTCCTCACGCTACTAACGCAGTAGTGTTAGCCCTCCCTTTGCGCTGCCCATCGGCTTTGGCGGGCATGGTGTGCGAAGCCCTGCTTGGTGGGGTCGGCTGGTGTGGCGCCAATACGGTCAATCACCGCCGCTGGTTGTTCCACACGTCATGCAGGCTCGAGACCCATTTCGCCTCAGACGTTCATGATCGCCTCCGACCCCAGTCGGCTTATCGCTGCACATGCCCGCGACCAGAGCACCCTCAATCTGAAGACGGTCGACCTCTGCTTCGGGCTCTATCTCCGTGCCGATCGTGCCGCGCCGGCCTCGTTCGAGGAGGACATGCTCGTCGACGTGGTTGAACCCGGTGCTGAGAAACCCGAGCACGCGCGCGACGCACGCGATCCAATGCCGTGCGAGCAGCGAATGCTTGAACAGGTGGAGGGAGCGGGCATTGGTCGGATGGGTTCGAAGCAGCCGAGCGATGCCAGTCACTGCTCGACACCACGACGGACACTCTGCGCGAGCTGAGGTGCTCACCACGATTGCGGGGAACACCAAAGCGGAGGAAACCATTCAGCGACTCATCGAGCATGTGGATCGCATCGCCGCATGGGGGCCGCACGTCAACGCACCTGGTCCGACTGCTACCAGTACGCCCATCATTATCTGCGTGGTGCGCCTGGAGCTCGAGCGTGCGCTCAGCCTGCGGCTCCGGGACCAGAACTCAGGATGGACGGAACGTCCCTTCTTCGTGCGTGTGGCCCATCATGCGCCATCCGGCTCCTGCGTTCGCTGGAATCACGCGTCGAGCGTCCCGCTGTGATGCGCCCGCGCGTTGATCGGGAGACTCTACCGTCCGTGGTCACTTCAGGAGATACGCTTGGAAGGTGTTCGGGACCGGCATGCACCTGACCCTCTGGCCAGCAGCCGAAGGGTGGCGGTGACGAGCTGGGGCCACTCCTGGCTGGTTAGGCGCGTGCAACTGCCCTGCATCCCGGGCCGCTTCTTCAGCCTGCTGTAGAGCGACAGCAAAATTGACCCCCTGGCGACACTAAAACTGACCCCCTCCCGGGGCCTCCACACCAAGGAGGTAACCTCGATGGGAGAGACGGCAGTAGTTGTGGCACCCCGCGCGGCGGAGGTGCCGATGGTCGAGCAGGAAGTGGTGCGACGCATCCGCGTGCTGGCGGAGGCGGGCTGGGGCCACAAGCGGATAGCGCGCGAGGTGGGCGTGGCGCGCAACACGGTGAGGCGCTACCTGCGCGCGGGCAGCGCGGCCGACAAGCAGGTGCGGCCCAAGGCGCGGCGGCTCACCGGGGAAGAGCAGCAGCGCGCGGTGGAGCTGTGGAATGGAGCGGCGGAGGGCAACGCCGTCGTCGTCAAGGCGCTGCTGGCCCAGGAGGGCGTGGAGGCCAGCGTGCGCACCGTGCAACGAGCGGTGGAGGAGAGACGGCGGCAGGTGCACGCGGCACAGGTGGCCACGGTGCGCTTCGAGACGAAGCCGGGACAGCAGATGCAGGTGGACTTCGGTGAGAAGAAGGTGCTGCTGGGCGGGCAGTTGGTGAAGGTGTTCCTGCTGGTGGCGGTGCTGAGTTTCTCGCGACGGCTGTTCGTGCGCGCCTTCCTCAATCAGCGCGGAGACGACTGGCGCGAGGG
>NZ_MPOI01000018.1:0-315310 GCF_001896145.1 Archangium sp. Cb G35 | reverse complement strand
GTGCAGGGGTGCTGAAGCTACCGGAGGGAGTGAGAATCTGGGTGGCGACGCAGCCGTGCGACATGCGCAAGCAGGCCGACGGGCTGAGCGCGCTGGTGGAGGGCAGCCTGGGGCAGCAGCCGAAGTCGGGCCACCTGTTCGTCTTCTTCTCCAGGAGAAGGGACTTCGTGCGCATTCTCTTCTGGGACGCCAACGGGTACTGCACCGTCAGCAAGAGGCTGGAGGCGGGGCGCTTCCGGGTGCCTTCGCCCGTGGAGGGCCAGGCCGCGGTGCACCTGGAGGTACGGCAGCTCTCGGAGCTGCTGTCGCTGGTGGAGGCCAGCAGCGCGGTACGGAGAGGCGAGGTGCACTGAGTCCGCGCTTGCGCGCCGGGCATGACTTCGTGCATAGGCAAGGCGCGCATGACTTCCGCCGTCAGGAGCGAAGAAGAGAGGGGCCAGCGGGAAGAAGCCCAGCCGCCCGCCTTCGAGGGGGATGACATGGAGGCGGTGCGCGCCTACATGCTGCAGCTGCTGACGGAGGACCGCGGCGAGCAGGCCATTGAGATGTTGTTGGGCCTGTTGGGCCGGCTACGCGAGGAGCACAGCTCCACGGTGGTGCGACTCAAGGAGGCACTGCGGCAGCTGTACGGGCGGCGCAGTGAGAAGACTGCCGCCAATCAGCTCCAACTCCTGCTCTCATTCCTCACGCAGCAGCAGTCCGCCGAGCCAGAGGCCGTGCCCGCCACCGCCGACGGCGCACAGGCAGCCGCCCCGGCGGCCCCGCCGRCTGACGCACCGAGGAAGCCACCCAAGCGTCCGCCCCTACGCGGCGCCCAGGCCCTGCCCGCGCACCTGGAGAGGCGAGAGGTGCTGGTGCAGCCAACGGCCGAGGAGTGCGTCTGCCCGGGTTGCGGCCAACAGCGCACGCCTATGGGCGAGGAGATAAGCCAACGGCTGGAGTTGGAGCCGGCGCGCTTCTTCGTGCGAGTGGAGAAGCGCCCGAAGCTTACGTGCCAGCGCTGCAAGGAGGGGGTGGCCGCCGCGCCCGCTGGTGAGACGCCACTGCCGGGAGCGCTGCCCGGCCCGGGGCTGCTGGCGCAGCTGCTGGTGGGCAAGTACCGCGACGGGCTGCCCCTGCACCGCCAGCAGGCCATTTTCGACAAACGCCACGGTGTGAGGCTGCCCGCCTCCACTCTGGGCGACTGGGTGGCCGGGGCCAGTGACTTGCTGTCGCCCGTGGTGGCGCAGCTCAAGCAGCGCACGCTGGCGGACGCCTTGCTGCACACCGATGACACCGGAGTGCGCGTGCTGGACAGGGAGGATGCCCGCGGCGTCAAGCGCGGACACCTCTGGCCGTACGTGGGCCAGGGCGGCAACGTCTTCGTGGAGTACACCCCCGACTGGAGTGGCAAGGGCCCCCAAGGGGTGCTGGCCGACTTCCGGGGCTACCTGGTGGTGGACGGCTACAAAGGCTACGAGGCCCTCTTCGGCCCCACCTCCCCACGCATTGAGGTGGGCTGTTGGATGCACGCCCGGCGTGGCTTCGAGCGCGCCTACGTGGCCGGCGACGCTCGCGGCGGCACGGTGCTCACGCTCGTCCAGAAGCTGTACGCCGTGGAGCGGCAGGCTCAGGAGGAGGGGCTCTCTCCCGAGGCGCGCCTTACCCTGCGCCTCGCGCACAGTCTGCCTGTATACGAGGAACTCTTCGGCTTGCTTACGCAGTGGGCCCCGCACGTGCCCCCCAAGACGCCTCTGGGCAAGGCCATTGCCTACGCGTGCAACCGCTCTGTCCCCCTCGGCCGCTTCCTCGAGGACGGGCGTCTGCCGGTGGACAACGGGGAGGTGGAGCGCCTCATCAAGCTCATTGTCCTCGGGCGCAAGAACTGGCTCTTCCTGGGCAGCGACGCGGCCGGACACCGGGCCGCCAACGTCTACTCCCTCGTCCTCAGCTGCTACCGGCTGGGCATGGACCCGTGGGCCTACTTCCGCGACGTGCTGCCCAAGCTCGGCGATACCCGATTCCCCGCCTCCCGCCTCGCGGAGCTCCTCCCCGAGGCGTGGGCCCAGCAGCAGGCTCAGCAGCGATAGGCTTGTCGATGTGCCGTCCATCACGCGGCCACCGTGCCACGCTCCTCGGTGGCCGACACCATGGGCTGGACCGGAGGCTTACGCCGCGAAGGCCGCCAGGCCGCCCGCGCCCACCGCCGTCACCCCGAGCGAAAGTCGGGCATTCGGATCGTCCATCAGCGGCGTCAGGGTGGCCACACCACTGCCCGCCCCCAGGCCGAGGGCCGCGAGCTCCACGACGGCCCAGCGCTGCCGGGCCCTGTCGAGCGCCACGCAGTCATCCACGGTGCGCCGACGCGCCTGCCCCAGGGACGAGCACCCCGTCACCACCAGGGCCGCGAGGACCAGGGAGCGCATGTCAGTACACCTTGCTCGGGTCCGGCTCGGCGTCCTGGATAAACAGGTCGGGGCTGAAGAAGATGATCGCGGCGCCACTCACCCGCGAGCCCAGGGCGGTTCCCACGCGTACGACGGTGCCGGAAGTGCGCACGGTCCAGTCGACCAGCCGCGTGATGATGGCGGCGGCGCCGAGGTCATTGAGGGCCTCCCTGTTGTGGAACTTCTGCCCGTACTGGCGTTGGGCTTCCTTGAAGATCTCCAGCCCGCGCTTCCCGTCGGCGTATAGGCAGGAGAGAGGCGGTGTTGAGGGGGAGGGCAGGTGCAGAGGGGCCGAGGAGGGCCGCKGACGGGTGCCGGCCGAGCAGTGAGCCGGGCCGGTGGAGAGGCCCCGCMGCCTCCTTGGGCATGCCTGCCCAGGCMGCCCTCCSATGAGGGGCGCGGCAGGGGCATCAGGTCTCTTGGCTGTGGCGGCGTAAGCCTCAACACCARGCGCCCTGGGGTGGCGCTCGCGCCGGGGTCAGGCTCGCACCTGCMGTGGGCAGTCCCAGGTGCTCCAAAATCGCGCGCACCCCTCTGGCTTGCTTCACGTACGCCAGCACCCGCCGCCTGCCTCCACACCTGACGCAGGTAGGGCACGTGCGGCAGCACACGCTCCACCAGGTGCACGGCTGTTACATGCGCGCGCTTCGCGTTGCAGGATGGGCACACCCCTCGCCCCTTGCACGAGAAGGCGACGAGAAGCTCGTCCTTGCAACTCTCGCAGCGCACCCGCGCGAAACCGTGCGCCAGCACTCCGCACTCCAGGTACCTGGCGAAGTCCCGCTCCACGTACCGGGGCATGCCGCGCTCCAGCTCGCTCGCCTCCGACAGCAGCGTGGCGAGGTTGTCCCTCACCGCCGCATACAACACTGTCCCCTCCGGCCGTCTCCGCCGGTACTCCCACCCGCGCTCCCCCACCTGCCCCTCCCCGGCCACACCTCGCCAGGGCACACGCTACCGCCAGGCTCCCACGAAACTCCGTCAGGCCCGCTCTGGTCGTACCAAGCGGCGGGTTCGACTCCCGCCGCCTCCACTGGAAGTAGCCTTTTCTGTTCTAGGGGGCGTGACACCGCGCGAGCACCGCGTCCGCGAGACCCATGGCCTTCGCGGCGCGCAGCTCCTTGACCGCGGTCCCGCGGAGCTGGACGGCTTCCGCGTCGCGAGGGCCGAGGATGCAAGCCAGCACCGCTCGGGCCTCCGCGAGGCGAAGGGTCTGCCAGGGCCGCTCCAGCTGCGCGCGGAGCGCCTCTCTCGCGAGCGCTATTGCCTTCAGACGATCTCCTGCCGCCGCCGCCAGACGCGCCTGCATCAGTTGAATGTCGATGTGGCCCGGATCATCCACGGCGAACCAGGTGTCGGCGATCCTCTGGCTCTGGCCGGCCTCCTGCTTCGCCCGCGCGAGGTTCCCCTCCGCCAGGGACACCTCGAAGAGCGCCTGGTGGACGGCCAGCATCTCGGGGTAGTCGCTCGCATAGAGCGTGGACCGAACCCTGAGCGCGCGCTCGGCGGCTTCCCTCGCCACGCGAAACTGCCCCCTCGCATGCGCGAGCTCGGAGATTCCCAGCAAGGGGATGGCAAGCTTGGAGCCCTCGGCATCCTGTCGCTCGCCGTTGCTCAGCGCGCGCGCATGGAGGCGCTCGGCCTCGGCCAGCTCGCCATGCCAGGCGAGGATCCTGGCCGCCATGGTGAGCTCGAGCACCGTGAAAGGGCTATCGGGGCCCAGCTCGCGATCGAGCTGCTCGACCGCCGTCCTGGCGCGTGTGACGGCCTCTCCGACAGCTCCGAGCTGAGCCTCGCGGTTCGCGAGCACCAGCTCGGCGACGGCGGCCCTGACGCTCTCCGGTCCATGGGCGCGGACATAGAGCTGCCGGGCCGCCTGGAAGTGCTCGAGGGCGGCCGGGTCCTGCCCCATCCAGGTCAACGCCGTCCCCAGGTTCCAGTGGGAGCGAGCGAGGTCGGGATGGTCGGTGCCCAGTGTGGCCACGTGAATGCGCAGGGCATTCTCCTGTGCTTCGAGCTCCCGCCGATGATCATACTGGTCGCGATACATCTGTCCGAGGAGCGCCCAGGCGTTGGCCACGTCCGGGTGCTCACCTCCGAGCGCGGCGATGCGGATGTCGAGCGCGCGCCTGGCGAGAGTGACTCCCGACGTGAGCGCCCGCGAGTCATAGGGGGAGAGGGATGCCGCCAGGCTGAGCGAGTCGGCCACCTCCAGGTGGGTGCTTCCCAGCGCCCGCTCTCGGAGGGCCAACGAGCGGAGCGCGAGCTCCCTGGCGACGAGCCGGCGGTCCCTCCGCCCTTCGCACTTCGCTCGGGCCGCGAGCACCATGGACTCCAGTCTCAGGTCCTCTCCGACCCGGGCGCGCGTTGCCTCGGCATGACCGAGCCACTCTTCCGCGCGCACGAGGTCGTCTCTCTGGCGGTAGGCATCACTCAGCGCCAGGGCGAGCTCGGTGGAGAGGGCATCGCGGCGGGCCCGCTCGGCTGCCCAGCGCGCATCCGCCAGCGCTTGCAGTGCGTCGGGGCTGCCCGCCTTCCAGCTCAGCATGGCCGCCACGGCGAATGCATCCGCCTCGACCGCGGGCACTCCCTGGGCATCGGCTCGGAGTGATTGCCCCAGCGCGGCTCCCTCCTTGTACTTGCCCGCGGACAGCAGCGCGCGCGCCTTGGCGATTCGCCGGCTTATGTCCTGGGCCGCGGGAGCCACCGCGGGCGTCCGTGCCTCCGGGCCTCGAATGCACCGCTCGGGGTCGTCGAGCCCGTCCACGAGGGTCGTGGCCCGGGCGACGACCTGGGCATCCGCATGTTGGAGCACGGTGAGTACCGCGCTGAAGTGGGCCTGCTGTCGCGCGAGGCACTCGGTCGCCACGGACTTCGGCCACAGGCATGCGGCGCGTTGGGCCTCGGACCAGCGGCCCGTCCAGTCGTCCAGTCTCAGCCTCACGCGGTCATTGGCATCCGCCGCGTAGGGGACCGCGGCGTGGGCGAAGGCCTCGCGGATGGCCCCTCGCGCGGAGAGCCACATCGCCGGAACCTCGACCGCCACCGTCTCGCAGGCAGGCGTCCGCGCTCGATGCACACCCGCCCACGACACGGCCGCCGCCGCCCCCACGCAGAGCGCGGCGAGCGAACGTCGAGGCCAGGCCCTGCCTCGCTCCATCCGGGCCAGGAGCGCCTCCATGCTGGGGAATCGGCCGGCGGGGTCCGGCGAAAGTCCTCGCGTCACGATGCCGCGCAACCAGCGAGGCGTCCTTCGCTGCCGTGGAGGGGAGGCGCTCGGCTCTCCCCGAGCCAGCGCCAGGAGCGCCGGTTCGTCGTAGGGCCGGTGTCCCTCGAGTGCCTCGAAGAGCGCCACGCAGAACGCGAACTGGTCGGCGCGAGCATCCGCGCCTCGGCCCGCGAGGCACTCCGGAGCGATGTACCCGGGCGTTCCCACCACGCTCCCGGAGCGGGTCAGCGGGGGACCTGGGCGTGTCCGCTCTGACGGTGCGGCCGGCTCGACGGGATGCTCGAGCCCCGCGGCGAGCCCGAAGTCGGCGACCCGGGCCCGCCCCGTCGTATCAATCAGCACATTGTCGGGTTTGAAGTCGCGGTGGACGAGCCCGCTCCGGTGCGCGGCGGCCAGGCCCTGGCCCACCATGATGAAGAGCTCGATGATTTCCCGCGGGGACCTCGGCCGCGCCGCCAACCATGCTCGCGCATCTGCCCCGTCGACCCACTCCATCGCGATGAAGACCTCACCCTTCACCTCGCCGACCTCGAACACCGTGACGACGTGAGGGTGGCTCACCGCCGCCGCCGCCCGGGCCTCCTGCATGAAGCGCTGCCGCCGCTCCTCACTCTGGGCCGCCACTCCCCGCAGCAGCTTGAGGGCCACCTTGCGCCGCAACCTCAGGTCGAAGGCCGCGTGGACCACTCCCATGCCGCCTCGCCCGAGCACCCCCATGAGTTGGAAATGGCCGAGCACCTCGCCCGTGCGCTCTCTCTCCGGAGCGGGCGGCTCGCGGTGTGGAACGAAGGCCACCTCGCGCAGGAAGTCTCCCACGGACGAGCTCGCGTCCGTGTCGCCGTTCGTGTTCGCGTCATGCTGCTCGCCCCCCTTGTGCGTCATATGGGCTACGCCCCTCCTCCCTCGTCACTGACGATCCCCGCGCGGCGTCCCAGCTCCAGCAGCCGCTCCTTGAGGAGCTGAAACCGTTTGCGCAGCCGCGCCGCCTCGCGCTTGAGCTCGGGCTCGCTCAGTGGCTGGCCGCTGTCATTCAGGACGCGGGCGAGCTCATTCCACGCCAGTCCCCGGTCGACACGCAGGATGAGCAGCGCCTGATCCTCGGAAGGGAGGGACTCCCGCAGGCCGGCGAAGCGCGCCCGCCGCTCCGAGCGTAGATAGGACACCGTCTCGCTGCGAATCCGCGCGACGAGCGCGGACCGGGCCGAGTCCTCCGGAAGTGGCTGCTGTCGCAGCTCGCGGCGCCGGACGTCCCGGCGGTAGTTGAGCGAGGCGTGGCGCGCGAGCGTATAGGCCCAGGTGCGGAACGAGCTGTCCCCCTGGAAGGCCGGCAGCGCACGCCAGAGACGCTCGCTGAAGCACGAGAAGACCTCCGCCGCGTCCTCCTCGTCGCGGTGGAACGCGTGCAGGAAACCGAAGAGCTCCGCGCCATAACCGCGGAGCGCCAGCGTCGCGGCTCCCTCATGGTCCCCCCTCGCGAGAAGATGATGAATCTCCCGCTCCAGCTCCTCTCGTTCCTCACCAGGCATGCTCCGACCTCGTCTCCTGCACGAGCCCACCACGCGCCCGCATACCTATCCCCTTGGCTCCCTCAGACAGCCAGAGGCCGCGGCTTTTGGGAAGGAATCGCTTCTTCCTGGGCCATTCTCAGGTTCTTGGAGCGCGGGTTGCCGCGAGATTCATCGCTCGCTTTTTCACATCCGCGAGCACGGGTGCCTATCCGCACGAGTGGGGATGGCGAGGGCTCGTCGAGCCGAGCCGCTGAGCCACTCAGCGACAGTGACACGCGAATGTTCTCGAAAGGGTATGAAATGAAGAAGCAGGCAATGTGGGTGGTGGCCGCTCTGTCGATGCTTGCGTCTGGCTGTGGTGTCGAGCAGCCGGTGGATGCGGAGGCCGACCAGCTCAAGGAGCAGGCCTACGCGGACGTGAGCTTCCAGGCCACGGTCCGGTGGCTGGAGGGAAAGAAGGGCATCCCCGTGGATCTGTCCCAGGGGGGAGTCCTGGAGCACAGGGAGGGCGCCACCCGCCTCACCTTCGCGCTGCCGAGCGAGGAGGTTTCCCAGCTGGCCTTCGAGGTCCGCGCGGATGGCTCGGCGCGCGTCTACACCAACGAGCGCGTGGAGGAGGACGAGGCGCTGGATGTCGCGGCGCAGGCCGCTTGTGGCCCCTATCGGTCCTCGGACACCTGCACCACGGGACCCTACACGGATGATCCCTACGGCTGCTCGAACGGGACGGGCCAGCTCAAGACTCCGCTGTACGCCTACCGCGACTACGCGCGCGACTGGTACCAGTACGGCCGCCGGGTGACGCACATGGGGACGTGGAAGAACTGCAACTGGATGGCGCAGTCCACCACCTGTACCAACACCTGCAGCTGAGCCACGGGCCCGCGGCACGGCATCAAGAGCGCCACGCGCCGCGGGCCGTATTGCTGCTCGAACTCGTTGATCAGGCCCTCGTGCGGGGGTTCAGAAGGGAGGACCGTTCACCTGCACGTCGACGCCGCCCGCGTTGACGAAGACGGCGAAGCGCCGCTTGAGTTCCTCCCGCTGGGCACCGTTCAGCTCGCGCATGGCGCGACGCATCGCCTGTGCATCCTCCTCCCGCCACCGCTGGGAGCGGCTGGCCTCGTCGAGGAGGCGGTGGCCTTCCTGGAGCCCCATCAGACTCTCCGTCGAGGGCTCCGGGGCGGGAGTCCGCGCCTCCTTCGCCTCCGCGCGCTGTGAGCCCAGCTCCTCATGGAGGATGCGAGCCAGCTCCGCCTGGAGCCATGCGGCATCGAGCCCGGGTGCTCCGGCCGGTGCGGCCACGGCACAGCGCATCTGTTGCGAGGCCGGACCGAGGCGGGCTTCCAAGGCCTTGAGTTGCTCTCCCTGCCGCGCGAGCAGGCGCAGCAGTTCATCATGAGAGGACTCGGGGGCCGTGGCTCTTCCCGCGAGGAAGCTCAGGGCGCAGCCCAGCCCCCCTGTGATCAGGAGCAGCAGCTTGATATGCGATTGCATGGGCCATACCTCGCACGTCAGGGGAGGGACGCGGCCCCTGGGACCGCGCTCCCTCGTGTATGGGATTACAGCTGCTTCGGCGCGTACTCCGAGCTGTGTCCGATGCCCAGGTACGTGCACGCGCCGCTCGAATCCCACTCGAAGAAGACGAACGAATCGCCGGAGATGCCTCGTGCCGAGTCCACCAGGCCCGCAACCGTCGACGTGCAGTACACGTAGGTGCCAGACGTGTTCCTCGCGGAGCAGCTCATTTCCTTGCTGCCATCCTTGTGGGCGTGCACGTCACACGAGATGAACTGGGTCGCGTCGGTGCTGTTCCGAGCGGCCCCGAGCGTGCCGTATGCCTTCCTCTGGGTCAGGTCGACGAAGACCGGATAGCCATACCTGCTACCCGCCCACGCCGCCGACCCCGCGAGTACGGCCGCCACGGCACACCCCAGCACTGCATTCATCTTCGTCATGTTTTGACTCCCTGTTGGATTATCGGATTCGGAGAAAATTGCTTCCCAGGACACTGGGGGGAACCCAGGAAATGGGGGCGGAGGAAATCCGCGTCCGTGCAGACGGGCTCCACGGGGAGACATTCAAAGAGATGCCGCGAGGCGTGTGGCATCCTCTTCAGCGCGTGGGCCCTGCGTAGGCGCCGCGGGTAGCCGTTCTCAATCCCTCGGGAG
Organism: Archangium sp. Cb G35; assembly: GCF_001896145.1. Taxonomy (NCBI): domain Bacteria; kingdom Pseudomonadati; phylum Myxococcota; class Myxococcia; order Myxococcales; family Archangiaceae; genus Archangium; species Archangium sp. Cb G35. Next base: position 305,976 of record NZ_MPOI01000018.1, on the reverse strand, counting down.
TGGTGAATCATCGGGGCTTCGCGAAAGGAACCCACGATGCGCCGACAGGGATCGTTGCTGAAGTTGTTCGTCACGGGTCTGCTCCTCCTCCCGCTGGGAGTGGGCTGTGTCACCGCCACGCCTGACCCCAAGAAGGCGGATGCGCCCTTCGAAATGGTCAAGACCGATGAGTTCGAAGGCGTCATCTTCCCTCGAGAGACGGCCCCCTCCTGGTTGACGAGCACGGACGAACCGGCCTGGACACCCACGAGAAAGGACGTGCTCGACCTGGAAGAGCGAATCGAAGCGTATCTGAGAGAAAGGGAGCAGGGCGACCTGTGGTCGAGTATCGCGAGCTACAAGCGTCAGTACGTAGGCCTCACGAGGAATGGTCGCAGGGTGATTTTCGCCAACTTCTTCTGCCATACCTTCGACGACTTCTTCGACTGGAGGACCCGTCTGGTGTCCGTCGACGACGGCGGCGATTGCTTCTTCCACGTGTTCTACGAGCCCGCTTCCGCCACCTTCTCCGGGTTGCAAATCAACGGCGAGGCCTGACGTATAAGAAGGATGGAAGGCTTGTTGAAGGCGAGGAGGAGAGCGGAGGGGCCGAGGAGGGCCGCGGACAGAGGCCAGTCGAACAGTGCGTCAGGCTGGTGGAGAGGCCGCGCAGCCCCCACGCAGGCGAACACGTCGAAGGCGAACGCCCTGCGCAGCTGCTTCGCCCAGTCCCCTCGTGAAATCCGCTCCTTCTTCGGCTCTTTCCTGACCGCTGCCTCAGGATGGCTCGGCGTAGAATTCGGCCCGGCGATCGCTGTAGGCGCGCCACTGCTCCTCGCAAAACGCCGCATAGGCCTCGGCGTCTTGGCTCGCGATCCAGCGGTGCGCCGCCTGTGCGCTGAACAGGGCGAAGCTGATGCCGTGGGATGCAATGGGATCAAAGGCGAGGGCCGCGTCGCCGATGGCGATCCACTGCTCGCCAACGAGCGGACGACGCATCACTCCGCGGGCATCGGTACCCCTGGGCCTCGCGTCCACGAAGTCATCGGGCGCGGCGATCCTCGGCAGGACCCTGGTCTCTGCCAAGAGCGCCCACCACCGCCGCGGCTCGCGTATCAGCGCGGCGGCGGTCTCCTTGTCACAATGGAGGCAAGCGAGGGCGCGCCCCTCCGGCAGGAGACAGCCATACCACCAGCCCGCGGAGCCCGTCTCCGTCACCGTGCGGCGATCCTTGAGCTGGGTCTTGCGTCCAACCGCCCAGACGCCGATGAGGGGGGGCTGTTGTTCTTCTCCGGATCTCCACTCGCGAGTGGCCCAAGCGCGGCGGCCGGTGGCATCCACCAGCAGGCCGCCCGTGAGTCTCTCGCCGCTCTCCAGGGTGACCGTCCACCCCTGGGCGGTCCTCTCCCGTGCCACCGAGAGTCCGGGGTGGGCCTTCGCGCCGGCGGAGAGTGCCGCCTCGTAGAGCCGCTGATCGAAGGCCTGGCGGTCGAGGCGGAAGTGAGCACCCCAGGGATCGCCGAGATAGGACTTCGCCAGCGGCGGCCCATTCCAGGCGGTGATGCTGCCGGGAATGGTCCAATGGGGGCTGTCTGGATCGAGCGGACCGGGCAGCGCGTGGCGCCGCAGCCAGTGGGCCGCGAAGCCAGGCAGGCTCTCTCCGATCCGCTGCGCTTCGCGCTCGGGAGGCGGCCCGATGAGCGCCACCTCGTGGCCGTCCCGCGCGAGCAGTACGGCCAGGGCCGCCCCAGCGGTCCCCGCACCAATGATGAGTGTCGTCATCGCAGAGGGCTCATGGCGCGAGGAACACCGGGCTATTCCTGGTTCTTGTCACCCCTTCGGGAGCGGAGGTTGATCACCGCCCGGCGGAACTCGTGGTCGCCGGCGCGGAAGTTGGCCTCCTGCTGCGGCGCCGCCCCTGGAGCCGTCGCCTTCGCCATCATCAGTCGCGCGACCTTCACCTGATGCTGGGGCAGGGTTTCGACGTACATCACCTCGGGGAAGTCCGGATCGTCCTTCGGCCCAGGCACGCGGGCGACCAGCCCTTGCGCGCCAAAGGTCTTCACCATCTCCTGCATGACCACCTCGGGGCCTTCACCGGGACGACGTGCCTCGTCCATGAAGCGGTTCCAGCTCACTCGCCGGTTGAAGGCGGTGAGCCGCTCCTCTCGCGACTTGTTCGGGTCCATGACGATCTCGTAGTCCGCCTCGGTGAGCACGTTGTTCGGGACCCGTGCCGGCCAGAAGGTGGGGAGAAACTCGTCGTAGCTCGGGGAGTATCCCGCCCGGCAGTAGGCCGTGTCGCCCTGCCAGGGCAGCCCCATCCAGCGGGTGATGTCTCCTGGCGACTGCTGGGTCAACGGTCCATTCGGAGCCAGCGCCTGCGCCTGGTTCAGCGTCGACCCGAACGTGAGGGTTGGATCCTCAGGGCTCGCCACGCGGAGACGATAGGGCTCGCAGTACAGGGTCGCGTGGCGCATCGGCCACGTCATCTCGCAGCCCGGATGAAAGGCATCGGCGAGGCAAAAGAAGATCGCGGCCTTGTCCAACATCGCCGGCTGTTCCGCCAGCGGCAGGTCGTCGAGCGACGCGGGTGTGGCCGCGCTGGGGTCATAGCCCCCCTCGAAGTTGCCCGCGACCCAGCGCTGAAGGTGGAGGAGCTGCACCGGTGGGACCGCCAGCATGGTCCGCGGTGAAATATCGGTCTCGAGCTCACCGTCGAAGGCATCTCCGTAGATCCACGGCCAGACGCGCGGATCATTGACGGTGAGCGTGTAGGGCCGGAAGCTGTTGTAGAGGTTCTGGCGCAGCTCTCGATAGGGATCGAGCTGCTTGGAGGGATCGGCCGGATCCGGCCGCGGGGCCATGGCCAGTTTGCCGAGCAGCGCTGTGTCGGTCTGGAAATCCATCGCGCCGCCCGCGCCGAAGAAGGCCGCGAAGCCCTTGTTGACCCACTGCAGGTTGGACATGCGCGCGAGCTGCGGCAGGACATCGCGCTGGAAGCTGGTCCTTGGCGGGACCTTCATCATCCCTGCCTCGATCGCCGTGTCGGTCATCAGATCGTACATGGTCCGCCAACCGACCGTGTCCGGGGAGTAGTTCGGCGGGGTCACGACGCACCAGCCGCCGGTCACCGGGATCCGCTCGCCGTTGATCCTGACCTCCGCGGTCACCGGCCCGTCGCTGGTGTCGTCATACCAGTCGTTGGAGTTGTTGAACCAGTTGGGATCCCCGGGGTTGACCAGACTCTTCCCGGTGGGCGAGGCCGACTTGCCATGCCCCCCGAGTACGATGAGCCGCCCCTTCTCGTCGGTCCGCAGCGAGCCGAGCGGAACCTTCACGCCGGTGAATTCGCCGGTGTCGAAGGACTGCCCGGCCCCGCCGGAGACGCTGGCGCCGGAGATCGAGCGCGGTCCCGGATCGATGATGAGGATCGACCGATCCTGGACCTTCGGATTGCGACGACTGACCACCAGGTCCTTGGTCTCGGGAATGTCCATGGCGGTGACGAACTGAAACCAATCCGCCTTGCTGTTGACGAGGTGGACGGTCCAGGTGATGTCCGCGTTGTCGCTGTTGAGCTCGGAGACCACCTCGCCCGCGGCGTTGTAGCCGTAGAGCCTGAAGCGTTGCGCCTCGCGCTTCAGCGCACCGGTCTCGTCTCGGTAGAAATCACCGGGCCGCCGCTGAATCTGGTCGGTCTCCGGCGACAGGAAGAAGGCGGTCTCGGCGTCGCCGACGCGGCATATCCCGATCCCCGGGTGGACCTTGGCGTAGGCGATCCGGGTGTCCTTGCAGGGGGGATCGTCCATGAGTGGCTTGGGGTTGGCCGGCTCGCCATCGGGGATGCCATTGGTATTGCGGCGCAGCGCGGCGGAGGCGGCGTAGACCACCTTGCGAGCGGCGGCGATGGAGCCCTGGGGCTCGTGCTCCCGCGTCACCCGCCAGATGTTCCAAGCCATGTTCTCGCCGTACTCGGGCTGGCCCCGGCGGGTGATGTCTTGCTTTGGCAAGATCAGATCCGCGACCGGCACGTAGGGGCTCTCGCTCTCCGGCCATGCCACGGTGGCGGCGTCGAGGGGCATGGTCTCCGGATTGGTGCGCAACTGGATCATGAAGGTGAAGCGCTGCTCGGACTCGGAGAGCTGACGCTCGAGATCACGAGCGAGGTAGGTCGGATCTGCCGGCTGCACGGACAGGGGAGCCATCTTTCGGGCAGGCTCGAGCTTGTACTTGACGTATCGCTCCGGGCCGAAGGCGAAGGGCAGGCAGCTCCAGTAGGGGGTCCCCAGGCAGGAGGCCACGGGCCGCTCCATCTGGTCGAGGATCTCCTGGGTCCGCGGGTGCGCCTTCAGCCACTCGTTCAGGGCGTTTGGGTTCGACTTGTCCAGGCTCGCCTGCGTGAACTCGCAGAACTCACGAGCCGTGTCGACGAAGAAGACGTCGATGTTCTGCAGGATGAAATCGAAGGTGGTCTCGTCCGGCTGGCCGAAGATCTTCGGGATCGGCGTGTCGAAGAGTTTGATGCCGATGCCGCAGGTGGTCTCCCAGTCGTTGCGCGTGGGCAGCGTGTCGGAGGAGAAGCGCACCCAGGCCGGGTATGCCGTCCCGGCGAACAGGCCGACCCTCAGGGCCTCCGGCAGGTCTGGACGGATCACGAATTCCCCCCTGGCGACGCCGTGTGGCTTGAGGAACACGGGACGCATGGCCGGACACTGGCCCGCCTCGATGCGGCCGGCCTGGACCTGATCGACGAACATCTGCTTGATCGAGGCGATCGGGTCCTCGGCACAATCGGCCCGGGTGACGTTGCGCTGGGGTGTGGCGGATGGAGATTGAAAGTGCTTCATGGCTGCGCTCCTGCTCGCATGTTCATGACGGCGGCTCCAAGATACCCGAGCCTGCCCCGATTTTGCGGTGGCTCAGGAGATCGGCCGGATGGCCCACGCGCGCTGGAACATCCGACGGGGGCCTTCAACGAGGACCAGCGATGCCGTCCGTCAGTTCCCTCTGGTAGATGGCATCGACCTGGGCGAGCACATCGCCGGCCTGGTCGGTGAACCGCAACGGGGTGTCCTTGCCCTTGTTGATGAACCCCCCCGGCGTGCCCGGGTAGGCGCCGAAGGCGGCATCGTACAGACGCGCCGCGCCACGACTGGGGGGCGAGAAGAACAGGTGCGTCAGGGGCCGCAGCCAACCCGGCATGCCATCGCCCGCGCTCATCGGGGTCTTGTTGGGACCAGGGCAGACGCTGCGGATCTGGATGCCCTCCTCCGCCAACCGGGGGGCGAGCTCCCGGGTCCACAGCGACAGCGCGAGCTTCGAGGTGGCATAGGGGCCGAACAACTTCCGGAGATCCGTGGGGTTCTCCAGCGTCCTGCTGTCGAAGCGCTTCACCGTCAGCAGTGCGTTCGAGGACGTGTTGATCACCGTCTTCGCCGCTCCCAGCCGCAGCAGCGGCTCGAGTGCCAGGGTGATCAAGTAGGGCGCGACGGTGTTGACCTCGAAGTGCAGCTCCCTGCCCTGCTTGGAGCGGGCGCCCCCACCGGCCGACACCCCGGCGTTGTTGAAGAGGACATCGACGCTCGCCTCCTGCTGGAGGAGGAGCGCCAGCGCCGCGGACAGGCTGGCGACATCACTGAAATCCGCGCGGTACACGCGCAGCCGTCCGTCACCGAGCGCCGCGTCGATCAACGCGTTCCCCGGGGCGAACCCGGACCGCACCAGCGCGGCCACCCGTGCGCCACCCTCCAGCAGCTTCCGGGTCAGCTCGAACCCAACGCCCGAGTTGGCACCCGTTACCACGACATTCATCCCTTGCATTGCGGGCCTCCCAGTCCTTGGTATCCAATGGAGACCAACACCCTAAAGGTGACCAGAAGACACCCACAAGGAGGCACTTTTTTGAAACCACAAGATCGCTATCTGCCCCCCGAGGTCTGCCGCGAGGTGGGCAGCGTGCTCGAGTGCATCGGGGACAAGTGGACCATCCTGGTGATGCGCACCCTGGACGGCGGCAGCCTGCGTTTCAGCGAGCTGCGCCGCAGCATCAGCGGCGTGTCCCAGAAGATGCTGACGGCGACGCTGCGGGCCCTGGAGCGGGACGGCTTCGTGACCCGCACGGTGACGCCCACCGTGCCCGCGCGCGTCGACTACACCATGACCGACCTGGGCCGGGAGGTGATGGTGCCGCTCAACGCCCTGGCGACCTGGGCCCTGCGCAACCAGCACCGTGTGTCGGCGGCCCGCAGGTCCTACGACGCGAAGTCAGCCCGAGGAAAGTAGGACTCCACGCCATGTCCATGGGGACCGAGCGATCCCTCCTCCACGGCGAGAGGAGGGACGTCCGAAAACTCGAGCCGGTCAACCGCTACCGCGGGCTCACTGCTCCGGGAGGCTGCTATAGATCGACGGATAGTTCGCCTTCAGCTCCTGTGTCCGCGTGAACCACACGTCATCCCAGGTGAAGCTGAAGTTGGTCCAGAAGCTGTCCGACCTGGGAACGGCGTTGTTGGCCTGCCACATGATCTCGCCGTCGTTGCGGGTCTTGAAGCTCGCGGAACCGAAGTTCGAGGACTCGAGCCGCGACCGGTAATCACGGTTCTGCCAGTAGCGCTCCCACTCGTCGTTGTTCCAGGACTTGTAGGCACGGTAGTGGCTCAGGACGTACGGCAGATAGAAGTCACCCTTGTTTCCGATGTACTCGACGCGATCCCGGTCGCCCTGATTGGCGAAGCGGAACGCGTGCGTCCCCACACCGTCCTTGTGGTACACGATGTACGCGTGACCCTGGTTGTGGATCGTGTCGTTGATGTGCCGGGTGTCGAAGTTGCCGTGAGCGCTCGCGGAGATGTGGCTCACGAACTCGGAGCTGCCACCACCCGTGTAGGCGATGCGCCCGGTCCACACGATGACCGTCTCGACATCGTGGCGATGCCCGCCCAGGAACGAGCCGCCGAGGGCCTGATCCTTCTCGAAGTAGAGCTCGTAGAAGTGCGCGCAGCGCCTCACGCGGCCCTGCGCCTCGTCCCGCTCGTTGCACAGCTGCCGGTGGATGACGTTGGCGAAGGCCTCGAAGCCTCCGTCGCGGCAGCTCCCCTGCGGCGTGCCCGTCGCATTGAGACCGGGGTTCTGGCTCAGGTTGTTGTTGCGATTGAACGGAGTGGCCGGATAGCAGCCGTCCGAGTCGAAGTCGAACACCGGATGGTAGTTCGAGATCTGACCCTGGTTGAACAGCGAGGGCGCGTTGTCCATCCGGGGAAGCTCGTCGGCGAAGGCAATGCCACCGGCGGTCAGGCCGCACAGTGCGACGGAGAGTGACAAGGTCTTGCGCATCTTGAAGTGCATGGGGTGAGTGAACATGGGGTTCCTGGTGGGGTTTCCAGACTGCACACGTCGTGGCTGACTCGACGTCGTCGAACGTCCTCGACTCCGCCACCGGCTCCCGGGTCGCACCTCGCGCAACGAAACGGTCGAGTTGCATGACCGTGACGACCGAACGACCTGCGCCTTCGGATCCGGCGATTCCACGGTAATTCGTTTTGGCGAGAAGCAAACGACCGTGCGCTGTAATGTTATGGCAACCCGCTGGACACATCCGGAAAGGTGCGTGGACCGCGGCTGAGGTGGGCACCTTCAACAGGGCCCCATCCCTCCCAGTTCCCGGCGCTCCAGCGCCACGGCATCCCCGTGACCCGGGAGTTCCGCGCGCAACCCCGGGCGCGATTGGACAAGCACCGGCTCCTGCTCATGATGGGCAGGGCCTGGGGCTCCATTCGAGCGCGCTGGCGGCGAAGTCGCTGGGAGACCGGCTCACGCTCGAGAGCGAAGGGCCGAGCCAGGGCGCCACGGCCACGCTGGAACTCCCGCTCGCGTAGATGAAAGCGATTGCTGGAGTCAGGGGCCCCCGAGAGAGTCCTCAGGGGGCCCCATCGCTTCATGAGACGTTAGCGCTCAATAACTCGCGTCATAGCCGACGCCGGTCCTGAGGGACAACCAGGTCTCATCGCAACGGTTCTCCATATTGCCATTCGCACCGTAGTAGCATTCATAGCTGCCACTTCCGATGTAATAGCTGTGACTGCCAGGCGAGAGGCTGGTGCTGAGATTGCTCCTCATCGAGTGGTTGTACATGTAGTTGTAGTACGTGGAGGTGTAGTTCAGCTGGATGGCGCTGCCCAGATTGATGGGGCTGGTGCGGGCGCGATCGGCCCAGAAGGTGACGTAGTAGTCCGTCGCCACGGAGACTTGCCAGGTGGATTCGTACCGCGAGGTTTCGACCGCCTCCATGCTGGCGAAGGGAATCCCGGTCAAACCCATGACGCTCAGGGCGTCGACGGAGGGGCTGCTCTTCTTCTCCAGCGTGAGGGTCTCATCCGCGCTCTGAGCGGTGGACTCCTGCTCACTGGAGGCATCGAGTTCCGGCTGGCAGGCAAACGCCAAGGGGAGCAGCACGAGTGATGCGGCAAGAAAGGTTTTATTCATGGGGAGCGAGATGATGAGCTGGGTTGACAGTCCTGGCGACGAATGCGCCGTAACCACGACTATCACGTTTATGATTCTGTAGATGAAAAAAGGAACACACAGGCATGGTCAAGCGAGAGCGGTTCTTTCCAGGCAAGTGAGAAGGCGAGCGTGACGCTTGAGTCAGTGACCAGGAAAGAACCGAGGAGGGAGAGGACACCGTGAGTGGACCAGGCAGAGTTGCTACGCAGGACATTCGCGGTGGAAGTGTTCGCCTGTGTGAGGTGTGGAGGCAGGCGTCGGGTGTTGGCGGGCCTGAAGGGAGCAGCAGGGGGGGGCGCGCGATTGTGGAGCACCTGGGGTTGGTGGCGCGGCCTCGTGGGGAGCTCCGGCTCTTCTGCGGCGTGGCGTCAGGAGCCGATACTTACGCTCCCATCTGGAGGACCACGGTGCCCTGCTTGTGTCCCGAGTCGACGCGGCGGTGGGCCTGGGCACTGGCTTCCCAGCGATAACGGCCGTCGATGATCGCGCGGATCCGCCCCGTCTCGGCGAGTTCCCTGAGAAAGCACAGGTCCTTCCTCTTCTCTCCCGGCGGCCGCAGGCCGGTCAGCGCCAGGATCGCTCTCCTGCTCCCGAAGAAGCGCGTCCAGAGCATGTCCGCGAACATCCCCAGGGTGGGAACGGTGGAGAGGTAGATGCCCCCGTCCGTCAGTGCGTCCTCGCAGCGCGAGAAGGAGCTCTTTCCCACGGCATCGAACACCACGTGGTAGGCGCCTCGGCGCCGGGTGAAATCCTCCCGCGTGTAGTCGATGACCTCGTCCGCTCCGAGCGCACGCACCCTGTCGACGTTCCCTGTGCTGCAAACCGCGATGACGTGCGCGCCGTAGTACCTGGCCAGTTGCACCGCGGCGGAACCCACACTCCCGGAAGCGCCATTGATGAGGACGGTTTGCCCTCGCTGCACGTGCCCGTGGTCGCGGAGGAAGGGCAGCGCCGTCATGGCTCCGTCACAGAGCGCCGCGGCCTCGTCATGGGTCATGTTCGACGGCATGCGCGCGACCGCTCCATCCTCACGCAGGCACACGAATTCGCCATGGGCGCCGAAGGCGACTCCCGTCGCGGCGAAGACCGCGTCGCCCGGACGGAAGTGCGTGACACCGTTGCCCACCGCCTCGACGTCTCCGGCGAACTCGGTGCCCAGGACGCGCTTGCGCGGCCTCCTGAGGCCAGACGCCAGCCGCGTGCTGAAGCGATCGCCCTTGCGGAAGGCACTGTCCGCCGTGGTCACCGCCGCCGCTCGGACCCGGACGAGGAGCTCGCCATCCCCGGGTATGGGCTTCACGACGTCCTGGAGCTTCAGGACCTCCGGCGGGCCGTAGTCCTCGTACACGAGTGCCTTCATCCACGGTCTCCTTCAAATGGGCGCCCGGAAGCACCCGTGTGAGTCGTGGAGTCTTTCTCCCATGCAGGATTGCACCTGTCCTCGGCCAGAACCGCTGACGTGGTATGCAGAAGTGCATGGATTGGAGCCATGTGGAATTCGACTGGAACCACGTCCGCGCGTTCCTCGTGACCGCCGACGAAGGGTCCTTCTCCGCCGCGGCGCGTGCGCTCGGCATCGCGCAGCCGACGGTGGGCCGTCAGGTGGCGGCGCTCGAGGCCGAGCTGGGCGTGACGCTCTTCGAGCGAGTGGGGCGCGGGCTGGCCCTCACGCCCACCGGGCTCGAGCTCATCGAGCACGTCCGCACCATGTGCGACGCGGCCTTCCGCGTCTCACGCGTGGCGGCCGGTCAGACGCTGTCGCTCGACGGTCCCGTCTGCATCACCGCCAGCGAGGTCATCGCGACCTATCTCCTGCCTCCGGTCATCACGAAACTGCGCACCCGGCATCCGGGCATCGAGGTGGAGATCATCGCCTCGAACGCCGCCCTGGACCTCCGCCGCCGCGAGGCCGACATCGCCATCCGTAGCTTTCGCCCGACAGATCCCGAGCTGATCGCGCGGAAGCTCCGCGACAACGAGGCATACCTGTACGCGGCGCCGAAGTACCTGCGAACGCTCGGTACGAAGCTCACCCGGGACGACCTCGCGCGCGCGAGCTTCATCGGCTTCGACCGCGCGGACACCTACCGTAAGGGCCTCGTGGCGCTCGGCCTGCCGCTGACCGAGAAGAACTTTCCTCTCCTCAGCCAGAGCCAGCATGTGCAGTGGGCGCTCGTTCGCGAAGGCGCGGGCATCGGCGTCATGGTCTCCGAGGTGGGTGATGCCGACCCCTCCGTCCGCCGCGTGCTGAAGGACCTTCCTCCCCTCACGTTCCCCATGTGGCTCGTCACGCATCAGGACGTGCGCACGAGCCGCCGGGTCCGGTTGGTCGCCGAACTCCTCGCCGAGGAACTCAAGGCGTTCCGTCAGGTGCAGACGAACCAGGCGTCCACCTGACCGACGGGGCTCGTCGTGCACGACGAGTATCCGGCGGGGAGGCTCTTGCGCACGCTGAGCAAGCTGCGATTGCTCTGCGTCGAGCCGCAGATGACCTGAAACGTTCCCCCGATGAAATTCGTCGTCGGCTTGTCGACGTCGAGGAGATCCGCGACCGGGCCGTACCAGTCAGGCGTCGAGTTGGCGTTGCTGTCAATTCCTTGCGGTTCGTAGGTCAGGTAGCGCGGACATGCGAAGAAGAGCGGCGTCATGCCGACCCTCTCCGCGTCCTTCATCGCCTTCACCGCCGCCGCGGGCATGTTCGAAAGCGTAGAAGATTGCGCCCCGGCATCATCCACCTGCGGGCTCGGCTCACACGCCGCCAACAGGACCCCAAACAACATCACTCCGCCGTTCCTCATGGATTCTCCTCTTCCTTCAACTACTCAATGTGTAGGCACCTATACCGTAGGAATCCGCCGTAGAGAAATGTCTGTATTTTCCCAGCCGCGCGCAGGCTGTGGGGGCACCGTGTTTAGAATGGGGGATGTTCATCCCCCGTACCGTGCTCTGCTGCGGTGTCCTGTGGTTGCTGTCCTCCGGTTGTGCTGGCTCATCCGCCACGATGCGCAAGGACGCGCCGGGGGCGGAAGCGAGTGGGTCCTCGACCGAAGCCGCTGTGCAGGCGCCCGCCGCTCCCGTGGAGACGCCGGCGCAGGAGCCCTCGGGCTACGGCTACACGCCGGAGGATCCGATCAAGGTTGGCGGAGGGCCTGACGGCGAGCACGAATACCTCCAGCACCTGCGCGGTCCCGAGGGGCAACCGTTGAGCTACAACCGGCAGGGCAGCTGCTGTGGCTTCGAGGACGCCTCTCTTCCTTTTGGCGGCGGCCTGCTCGACGTGTACGAGGTGACGTACGAGGGACTGCAGAAGCCGGTGCTGCTCTACCTCGACATGTACCGGCGCCAGGAGCCGCGCGCCCCCTCGGGCTTCCGCCTCGACTGAGCGGCTCACCGCTCGCAGCGCAGCGCCACCGCGTGGGGGTTGTCGATGTAGTCCTGCCAGAACTCCCGGCCGAACCTCGAAATCCCCTCGGGAGAGCACTCGGGGCGCATCCAGGTGAGCGTGCGGAAGCCCGCCTCGCGCAGCAGCCGCTCGTACGTGTCCCGGCTCCAGTGGGAGAAGTGGATGGTGAAGGGGCTCTTCGTGTGCAGCACCGCGGAGATCTCCTGTCCCTCCCGAGGGGCCTCCGGGTATTCCAACATCGTGATTCCATAGCGCGTGCTGTTGGGGCCCTTCGCGCTGAACTCGGGGTTGAAGGCATAGGTCACGAAGCAGCCCCCCGGCTTCACGTGCGCATGGATGTTCCGGCACATCCGAAGCAGGTGCTCGGGCGAGCTCGCGTAGTGCAACAGAGATGTCCACCCCCACCACCCGCGCGGCGCCTCGCGTCTTGAACTGCCGTGTGTACAGCCCGTCACCACAGGCCAGGTCGAGAACGTTCCTTCCCTCGATGGGGCCGAGCGCCTTGAAGAAGGTGTGTCCCTCGATGTACTCCGAGCGCACCGGCAGTACGTCCCAGTCCGCGACCTTGTTGCCGATCTGATCGTATTGCGCCGCCATCTCTCGCTTCCTTTCCAGCCGAGCGGTGTTGCAAATACAACATAGCGGGCTGGCGCATCCCCGTTGGCCGGAATGTTACAATTGACCGTCCATGACGGCTGACCCCTCCGAGTTGCAGGCGCTGCGCCGGGTGAAGCGGAAGAACCTGTTCGTCTGCGCTGCCGTGCTCCTGGGGGCCTTCCCTGTCCACGGCCTGGCGTCGGGCGACTTCAGCCTGGCGCTCGCGCTCACGTATGGGGGGTGGAGCGCGAGCTTCGTGGCGATCTCGGTGGCGGTGGGGAGGGGGTGGGTTTCCGCGAAATCGACGGGGATGTGGACCGGGCCGGCCACGCTCCTGGCGGTGACCGCGCTCATCCACCGTACAGGAGGGCCAGACAGCCCCTGCTTCCCGATGCTCGGCTCCCTGCCCTTCGCCATCGCCATCTTCAGCCCGGACTCACGTCTGTCCACGGTGGCGGCCAGCGTGTGGGTGCTGGCCAGCACCGTGGTGCTGGACGTGATGGCCGGCCTGCCGTCGCGGGAGATGCTGCTGCATGTGTCGAGCTTCGGCCTGCTGGGCGCGGCGGCCATCGCCGGAGGGCAGACGTACCGGCGCATCAGCGACGCGGAGAAGGTGGCGCAGCAGGAGCGGTTGGTGGCACAGCAGGAGCGGCTGGCGGTGCTGGAGCAGCTCGCCGAGAGCGAGCGCCGCCGGGTGCACGCCGAGCGCGAGCGCGCGGAGGTGGAGCGGCTGGTGCTGGTGGGGCAGCTCGCCACCGGGGTGGCCCACGAGGTGAACAACCCGTTGGCCTTCGTGAAGTCCAACCTCGGCTTCCTGGAGCGGGAGCTGCGCAACGAGGGTGGGCCGGGAGACCTCACGGAGCTGCGTGAAGTGCTCACCGAGACTCAGCAGGGCGTGTTGCGCATCCAGCAGATCGTCATGGACCTGCGGCGCTTCGCGCGTGAGCTGGACGACGGCGAGGAGGGGCGGGTGGAGGACGCCATGGACGAGGCGAAGCGGTTGGCCTCGGTGCGGCTGCGCGGCCTGGGGGATGTCTCGCTGGACGTGGGCCCGGGGTTGCCGCCGGTCCGGCTGGGGCAGCGGCACCTGGTGCAGGTGCTGTTGAACCTGTTGCTGAACGCGGCGGACGCGGTGGAGGACACGAAGCCCGCGCGCCGGGCCGCCATCCTGGTGAGGGCACGGTGGGTGGGGGAGGAGGTGTGGTTGGAAGTGGAGGACAACGGGCCGGGGATTCCCCAGGAGGTGCTACCGCGGCTCTTCGAGCCCTTCTTCACCACCAGGCCGCCCGGGAAGGGGACCGGGTTGGGGCTGGCCCTGTGCCGCGAGTACGCCTCGAGGTGCGGCGGTTCGCTGCATGCGGAGAACCGTTCCGAGGGAGGCGCCCGCTTCGTCCTGCGGGTTCCGGTGGCGCGGGAGTCCGGCCCGGCGGCGGCGTGAACCTCTTGTAGCGCTACGTGTCTTTCTTTGGAGGGGCGGGAGGCGGTGTCCACACGTCCGTCTGCTGCACGTAGCCGAGGTTGATGACGTAGCAGGTGACGTTGATGGCCGCCGCGCCCTCGGTCCCGGGCGGGACGTAGTAGGCCTCCTGCCCGCTCATCTCCTCCAACGTGGGGATGGGCTGGCCACTCATCCTCGTCTGGTCCACCTCCATGAAGCTCGCCGTCGAGACCGCGTACAGCTTGCCGTCGGGGGCGTAGACGAACATCAGTCCCACGCCAATCGCCTGCGTCAGCGTGTAGCCGTCGCTCCGGGTCGCGGTGATGGTGGCCTGCCCCGGCCGCAGTCCCGTGATGGCGCAGCTCATGCCACCGGGCTGGGGGCGCAGCCCGACGATCGGCGCGCCCTCCTGCGCACACGACCAGCTCCAGGCGTTGGTGTTCGTGTCGGTGATCGTCCAGACGGTCTCTCCGTTCACGTCGACGTTGACCGTTGGTGTGCAGCTGAACCTGGGCGACATGGGCCTTCCTTCGTGCGGGGCTCGTGTGAGGGATTGCTTGCCAGCGCACATCCTCTCATAGCTGGCCCTGGCCGCGGGCCAGCTCGAGTGCCTCGGCGAGCCGCGCCACGGACGCCGCTGGGTGGGCCTGGTCATGCCGTGCCACGGCCTCCTCGAGCCGCGCGCGGGTGGTGGGCGGGAGCCGCTGCTGCTGGGGCTCGAGGAGCGCGCGGGCGTGGTCCACGGCGGCGTTGGAATCGCCTCGTGCGTGGGCCAGGGCGAGCAGGGGCCAGCGGGCCATCCACTGGAAGGGAAAGACGAGCGAGAGGGGCGCCCAGCGGGCCAGGGCCGCCTGGCAGAGCGTTTCCGCCTCGGTGTGACGGCCCTCGCGCCAGGCCACCCAGCCGAGGTTCGCCTCGGCGGCGGCGACGTAGTCGGCCATCTGGCAGGCCCGGGCCACCTTCGCCGCCTTCGGCGCGAGCCGTTGCACGGTGCCCGTCCGCCCGCGCTGCCGGTGCAGCTGGGTGAGGTAGCTCGCGCACCGCGCCTGCAGGGGCACGTGCGCGAGCCGCTCCGCCTCGTCGAGCGCCGCCCTCATGACGGTCTCGGCCTCGTCGAGCGCTCCATGCCAGAGGAGCACGGCGCCCAGCGTGAAGCGCGCGGTGGCCAGCTCGACGCGCTCCCCGCTCTCCTCGAGCGCCAGCACGCTGCGCCGGGCGTTCTCCACCGTCTCCGGCGAGGCCGCGTAACGCTCGGCCCGCAGGTCGCGCTGGACGAGCGACTGGAAGAATCGTGCTCGCTGCAAGGGCGTTCCCCGGGCCCGCACCCCGGGCCCGGCGCGTTGGACCAGCGCCTCCAGCGCGGGCGTGTTGGCGGTCCAGTAGTACGTCGAGATGCGCTCGATCTGGAGCTGCACCCACTCCTGCCACCACGCGGCCGTTTCCTCCGGGGCCTGAGGCGCCTCACCGAGGCAGTGCTCCGCCCGGTCGAAGGCCGCCAGCGCTTCCTCGTGCCGGTGGTGGGGCTCCCAGGTCTTGCCCAGCTTGCGGTGGAGCCGGGCCCGCGCGAGGGCCTCCGTGGCGGGCAGCTCGCGCAGCACCTGGCCGTAGGCGGTTCGTGCCTCCTCCTGGCGCCCCAGCACGCCGAGCAGCTCGCCGAGGTGCTCCCGCAGCGCGCGCGGCGCACGGGTGCCGGTGGGCAGGGGGCCGGGGTGCGCCTCCGCTTCCCGGAGCGCGGCCTCGTACAAGGCGGCCGCCTGTTCGTGGGCGTAGGTCCGCCGGGCGTGCTCGGCCGCGCGCACGAAGCTGGCATGGGCGCGGTCGTGGGCCCCGGCCCCGGCGTGGTGGACGGCCAGGGCCGCGTGGAGGCCGTCGTGCACCGGGCCCTCGCCCTCCAGCAGCAGGGCGGCGCGCCGGTGGAGTGCCTCGCGCCGGGAGGGGGGCAGGCTCGTGGTCACGGTCTCGCGCAGCCGCTCGTGGATGAAGTGGAGCTGGCCCTCTTCCTCCTCGAGCAGGGCCCGGAGGCACAGCGAGCGGAGCGCATCGGAGGCCACCGGCTCCTCCAGCCCGGCGAGCCGGATGAGCAACTCCGCCTCGCAGGCATGGCCGAGCACCGCGGCCGCCTCGAGGGCCTCCCGCGCCGGTGCGTCGAGCGCGTCCATGCGTCCGGAGAGGAGCTCGGAGAGCGAGCGTGGCAGCGAAGGCCGCGCATCGCCCGGGGCTCCAGGGAGGAAGCGCCATCGCCCATCCCGCTCCCGCGCCAGGGCGCCCCGGTCGATCGCCGCGCGCAGGCACTCGGCGACGAAGAAGGGGTTGCCCTCGGCGGCGCTGGTGAGGAATCCGCCGATGTCCGCGGGCACCTCCGGCAGGGCGAGCATGCTGGCGGCCATGGCGCGGACGCTGCCGTCGTCCAGCCTGTCCAGCTCCACGTGCGTGCTTCCCGCCGCCTCGATGATGGACGAGAGCCGCCCGCCGGGCGCTCCGTTCCGGTAGGTGCCGAGGAGGAGGACGGGGGCCTCGGCCAGCGGACCCAGGCCGGCGCCGCGCAGGAAGCCCAGCGACAGCTCATCCGCCCACTGGAGGTCATCCATCACCAGCACGAGCGGCGCCTGGGCCGCGAGCGCCACGAGCGTCGAGCCCAGCGCGTCGAAGAGACGCAGGCGCGTGCTGGTGGCGTCCAGCGGCGGGGGCTCGGGGTAGCGCTCCAGGCCCGGCAGTGCTCCCAGGGCCGGCTCATGGGCGGCGAGCACCCGTCCCGCGGGACCGAGCAGCGTCTCGGTCACCGCGGCCCCGCCCGCCCGGCAGCGATCCGCGAGCGCCAGCAGGAGCGGCCGGAAGGGTTGGAGCGGGGCGGGGGAGAGGGGCGAAGGAGAGAGCGCGTCCCCCGGCCGGCAGGGGCAGCTCACCACCGTCAGGCCCCGCCCCATCGCGCGCCGGGCGAGCTCCATCACCAGCCGCGTCTTGCCCACGCCGCTCGCGCCACCGAGATAGATGCGCCCGCCGCGCCCCTCGTGCTGGAGCTGCTCCAACGCCACCTCGAGCCCACCGAGGACGTGCTCGCGGCCGGTGAGCTCCGGGCGGTACAGCCAGGGCCGGGCGTGAGGGGCGGAAGCGCGGCCCGCGTCCTCGCGCGGCGAGGCATGCCCCCCTTCACCCAGCCACTGCTCGAGGAGCCCGGCCACATCCTCGGCGTAACCGGGCCGGGCGCGGGGCCGCGGCTCCAGCAGGCGCAGCACGAGGCCGTCCAGCTCGGGAGGCAGGCCGGGCACGAGCAGGGACGGCGCGAGTGCCCGCTGTCCGGAGTGCCGCGCGAGCACGCCTCCAGGGCCCGGGGCGGAGAAGGGGCGCTGTCCGGTGAGGCACTCGTAGAGGATGACGCCCAGCGCGTAGAGGTCGGCGCGCGCATCCACCAGCTCGCCCCCGAGCTGCTCGGGCGCCATGTAGGGGCGCGTGCCGATGGCTTGCAGCTCATCGCCGGAGGTGAAGGACTCGCGGCCCGAGGCGCCGCTGAAGCGGGCGGCGATTCCCAGGTCCACCAGCACGGGGGCGCCGCGCTCGGTGACGAAGATGTTCTCCGGTTTGAGGTCCCGGTGGACGAGCCCGGCACCGTGGAGGGCCGCCAGCGGTGCGCACACATCGCGCAGGAGCGCGAGCAGCGGGGCGAGGCGCGCGAACTCCGGCGGGCCGTGGGCCCGGGGCCGCACGGGAGGAGGTGTTTCTCCGGTGGGCAGGGTGGGCTCACCGTCCGCGGGGGCGTGCCCGCCACCGGCCATCACGTCGCGCAGCGTGCGCCCGTGGAGCAGCTCCATGGCGTACCAGGGGCGGCCCTCCTCGACGCCCTGGTCGAGGATGCGCACCAGGCCCGGGTGCCGCGCCTGGCCCAGTGCCCGCACCTCACGCCGCAGGCTGGAGAGGTGGAGGGCGGAAGGGGCCCGCACCGTCTTGAGCGCGACGAGCTGTCCGCTCTCCCGGTGCTGGCCCCGGAACACCTGCCCCATTCCTCCCCGGCCCAGCGTTCCCAGAATCCGGTAGGGCCCGAGGACAAGGTGCGTCATCCGCGGGCCGACTATAGCGCCCGCCTCGCGCCCCTGTCCCCGGAGGGCTCCCGGCCCGGCCCGTTACGCCACCTTCGTCCGCACGGGCTGGCCTCCGCCCTCGAGCGTGCCGAGTGCCTGCTCGGGGTTCTCCGGCAGGGGCAGCGTGCAGTACCAGTGGAAGGTCAGCACCTTCAGGTTGGACGACGCGCTCGTGCCGTTGACGCTGTAGCCCGACATGCCCACCAGCCGCCCATTGGCCGTGCCCGAGGGGGCCTCCGACGTGAAGTTCCCCGTGGTGCCGTTCGTCCCGTTGAGGCTGCCCACCAGGAATGACTGGCCGGTGCTCGAGGTGAAGCCGAGCTCGTTGATCAACCCCGAGGAGTAGCCGTTCGCCCGGACGATGGACTCGCCCGAGGCCAGGTTGAGCGTGGTGGGCGCACCGCCGCTGCCGCCATTGCGGCCGGTGGAGACGCCGTCGATGAATACCTCCAGACTGTCGATCAGCGAGCCCGCCATCACCACCACGCGGGTGATGGAGCTGCCGGTTCCGGCCACGGCGCTGAAGGCGGTGCTGCTCTGGTAGCTGCCGTAGGGCCCGTCGAGATAGATGAGCGACGGCGCCTGGATGGGCGTGGTGTTGTCGGGGTTCATCCAGCTCCAGAGCTGCGTCTGGGCGATGTTCTGGTCCAGGCTATAGGCCAGGGCGTTGGTCTCGTCCTCCGCGTGCTGGTTGGCGGCCTGCTGGGCCCTGTCCTTGGAGCCGCCACCGAACTCCTGGGTCCCCCGCCATCCGCTGTAGGTGTCGATGGGCACCCACATATCGGAGGTGATGGAGCTCTCGTCCAGGATGGTCACCATGGCGGCGCGCTGGCTCAGGAGCTGGCTCCGCGCGGTGTTCACGGCCGATTGGTAGGCGTCGATCTTCGCCTGCAGCGCATCCACCAGCTTCTGCCGCTCCTGCGGATCGAGCGGAGTGCCATAGATGTCCTGGTAGAAGAGGATCTGCTCGCGCAGCGTGATGAGCATCAGCGAGCCGAAGGGCAGGAAGAAGCTCAGGGTGTTTCGTGCCGAGCTCAGGTTCACGAAGAAGGGTTCCTGCACCTGCAGATCCGACAGCAGCGCGGCGAAGGTCGACTGGCGCCGCTCGGGAGGCGCGTCCGCATAGGCGACGGTCAGGTTGTACAGGCCCGAGAGCTTGTCGCTCAGGCCGGTGGTGATGATCTGCTGGTAGATGGTGCCCACCACCTGGCTGATGTAGTTCTGGAAGCAGGCCCAGGCCTGCTCCTTGTTGTTGCGCGGATCCGGCCAGAGTCCGTAGGCGAGCGTCTTCAGCGCGCTGCCCACCTTGGGAACGAGCATCAGCGCGGTGCCCAGCGCGGTGCGGAAGAAGTTGTTGATGGACAGAGATGAGACGATGCCGTTGCTGCTCTCCACGGCCCAGTTGACGGTGCTGGGCGGCGGGAACCACGACGGCTGGGAGTCGAACAGCTTGAAGCTGTCGATCTTCCCGCCCACGCCGAAGTCGTCCAACGAGTCGATCTTCTGGTTGGGGTAGAAGAAGGCGTCGCTGCCGCCGTAGTCGTCATTCGTGAAGACCTGGATCCACGCCCGGGAGCCCATCACCAGGGAGTCCGGCTCGTCGCCGCCCTTCTCGCCCGTGGAGAAGATGTAATCATTCATGTCCGCGACGTTGACCGGTCCATCGAAACGGAGCGTTCCGCCCGACTCCTTCTCACCGTCATAGAACTGGACCCAGCACCCATCCGTCGTTGTCGTCATTGATGTCTCCCTGAAGATGCAGGACGGGCTCCGCCTGGAGCGTCCCGTGGCATGGGGCCAGAGCAATCGCCGTACCAGGGGCTCTCCAGAGGGAAGAACCAGAGGGCCCCTTGCCCGGAGCCCGTGGAGACGGTGTCCGCGGACATTCGCGGACATTCGCGGACGTTCGCGGACGTCCACGGTCAACGGGGGCCGGGGCCCTGTGGCATGCTTTCCCGCGCTTGGGCACCTCACTTCCGGATCAGGCCGAGACGCAGCGGACCAGCACCCAACCCACTGGCCCGCATGCCGGCTCCAGGGAGGGGCGCGGCACGGGGTGGAGGCTGTGCCTGATGGCTTCGTGCGGCGTGCTCGACGGGCGGACGTGCTGGGAGCTGGCGCCGGGCGGGATGCTGCTCGGGCGCTTCACGCTCGCGGCGGACGATGGCCGTGTGGATCCACGGGTGTCCCGCGAGCATGGCCGGATCTCTCCCGGGGAGGGGGGATGGAGGTTGGAGGAGCTGGGCGGCCGCAACCGCATCCGCCTCAATGGCGAGGTGGTGAGCGGCCCCGTGGCGCTGCGGCCGGGGGACGTCATCCGGCTGGGCGGCACGCTGCTGCTGTTCTCCGAGAGCCTGGCCGGCCCGGTCCCGGCGGAGGCGGAGCCCGAGCTGCTCGGTGAGGGCCCGGCGATGCGGGCCGTGCATCAGGCGCTCGCGGCGGTGGCGCCGCGGGGCAACTCGGTGCTCATCACCGGGGAGACGGGGACGGGCAAGGAGCTCGCCGCGCGCGCGCTGCACCGGGGGAGCGGCCGCCCGGGGACGCTGGTGGCGCTCAACTGCGGCGGTCTGGCGGAGGGCATCATCGAGAGCGAGCTGTTCGGCCACGTGCGAGGCGCCTTCACCGGGGCGGTGACGAGCCGCGACGGGCTGTTCCGGGTGGCGGAGCAGGGAACGCTCTTCCTGGATGAGATTGGCGAGATGCCGCCCGGGTTGCAGGTGAAGCTGCTGCGCGTGCTCGAGACGCGCACGATGAGGCCGATTGGCGCGGCGCACGAGGTGCCCATCGACGTGCGGCTGGTGGCGGCCACGCACCGGGACCTGGTGGCGGCCGTGCGCGAGGGGCGCTTCCGGGCCGATCTCTACGCACGGCTGGCGCAGTGGAGCCTCGTCCTGCCGCCCCTGCGCGAGCGGAGGGAGGATCTGCCGCTGCTCATCCACCACCTGCTCGGGCGGCTCGGCGAGGCGGGACGGGTGCTCGACGTGGCGCTGCTCGAGGCGTTGTTGCTGCACCCGTGGCCGCTCAACGTCCGGGGGTTGTACAACTTCCTGTCGATGGCGGTGGTAGGGGCGGAGCCGGGAGCGCCGCTGGAGCTGAGCCCCCGGCTGGAGCAATCACTGGCCTCGGAGCGCGCGCTGGGCGAGGGGCCAGTGCCATCACCTGTGCCCGAACGCGAGGCGGAGGCGCCGTCCACGCTTCGTGTGCCGGGTGCCGCGGAGCTGGAGGCGGTGCTGGAGCGCTTCCAGGGGAAGGTCACCCAGGCGGCGCGCCACCTGGGGTGCTCGCGGCAGCAGCTCTACCGCTGGCTCGAGGGTTACGGCCTGTCCGCGGAGCGCTTCCGCCCGTTCTCAGGAGAGTCGGTGGGTGGGAAGTCCCCGGCGAAGGAGCCTTCCTCTTCCTGAGCTGCCCGGGCCGTACCCCGAGTGCGGCGATCACGCGCTCACCGTCTCTCCGTTCGCCGGAGGGTGGCGGGACCGCTTCCTCGATCATCAGGCGGGCCTGCCGAGCCGCTGGCCTGCTCGAATGCGGCCGCCTCGCGGGGGAGGGGGCGTACTTCAGGTGCGCACTCCCGCGTTGCAGATCACCCCCGGGTCTGTTCCCATCTGTGCTTCCCCCATGATGGTGGAGACGCCGGGCGGGCAGCTCCCAGCCCCGGACGCCCGAGATGCTGAACATCCCAGGTTACACGCCGCGAGGAGTCGTCAAGTCCACTGGCATGAACCTGTTGTTCCACGCCGTGCGCGACGAGGACGGGCTTCCGCTCATCCTCAAGACGCCGGTGGCTCCCTCGCCCGCCCCCCGTGAGCGCGAGCGCTACCAGCGCGAGTTCGGCATCCTCCAGCGGCTCCGGGACGTGCGCGGGGTCTCCCGGGCCATCGCCTGCGAGCAGCTCCAGGATCGTCCGGTGCTGCTGATGGAGGAGATCGAGGGCATCCCCCTGTCCGAACTCACCGGCGAGCCGTTCAACGCGCTCCGGGTCGTGGAGCAGGCCATCTCCCTGGCCTCGACCCTCACGGAGATCCACCGCCGGGGCATCATCCACAAGGACATCAAGCCCTCCAACATCATCCTCACGCCCTCGGGCGAGACGCACCTCATCGACTTCGGCATCGCCAGCCTCCAGCTCGTCGAGCACGTGGACGCGGCGCAGGCGTCGTTGATCGAAGGGACGCTGGCGTACATGTCCCCGGAGCAGACCGGGCGCATGAACCGCTCGGTGGACTACCGCACCGACCTCTACTCCCTGGGCGTCACCCTCTACGAGCTCCTGACGGGCAGCCGGCCCTTCCAGGGGCGCGACGCGCTCGAGTGGTTCCATGCCCACATGGCGCTCGCGCCGCAGCCCCCGCACGAGCGGGTGGAGGAGCTGCCGCCCGTCCTGTCCGCCATCGTCCTGAAGCTGCTGGCCAAGGTGGCCGAGGAGCGCTACCAGAGCGCGGAGGGGCTGAGGGCCGATCTGGAGCGGTGCCGCGACGGCCTGCTGCGGGGCGAGCAGGAGGACTTCCCGCTCGGCGTCCACGATGTGCCCACCCGCTTCCAGCTCCCGCAGCGGCTCTACGGGCGCGACACGCAGGCCGCCGCCCTGCTCCAGAGCTTCGAGCGCGTTGCCCGGTATGCCCGGCCGGAGCTCATCCTGGTGCACGGCTACTCCGGCATCGGCAAGTCCTCGGTGGTGCACGAGCTGCACAAGCCGGT
The DNA here is from genome assembly GCF_001896145.1 of Archangium sp. Cb G35. Taxonomy (NCBI): domain Bacteria; kingdom Pseudomonadati; phylum Myxococcota; class Myxococcia; order Myxococcales; family Archangiaceae; genus Archangium; species Archangium sp. Cb G35. The sequence continues at coordinate 283,286 of NZ_MPOI01000018.1, read as the reverse complement.
GGTGCGTCAGCGGGGCTTCTTCCTCAGCGGCAAGTTCGACCAGTTCCAGCAGGACATTCCCTACTCCACGCTGGCCCAGGCCCTCCGCGCGCTGACGCAGCAACTCCTCTCGGAGACGGACGAGGAGCTGGCGCGCTGGCGCGGGCAGTTGCACGAGACCCTGGAAGGCCATGGCCAGGTCCTCGTGAACGTGGTGCCGCAGTGGGAGCTCATCCTCGGCAAGCAGCCACCCGTCCAGGAGCTGCCGCCCCTCGAGGCGCAGCACCGTTTCAACCGCGTGTTCCGCAGGCTCCTGGGTGTGTTCGCCACGCCCGAGCATCCGCTCGTCCTGTTCCTGGATGACCTCCAGTGGGCCGATCTCGCCAGCCTTCAGCTGCTCCAGCACCTGCTCACCCACCCGGAGGCACCTCCCGTGCTTCTGCTGGGGGCCTACCGGGACAACGAGGTAGGCCCCACCCATCCGCTCTCGTTGGCGCTGGAGGCGGTGCGCAAGGCCAACGCGTGGGTGACCGACCTCCCGCTCGAGCCGCTCGCGCTGGAGGATGTCCATCGGCTGGTGGCCGACACGCTCCCCGGTGCGGGAGCGGACCTCGTCGAACCGCTCGCGGCACTGGCCCGGGAGAAGACGGGCGGCAACCCCTTCTTCCTGCTGCAGTTCCTGCTCACGCTCAACCAGGACGGCCTGTTGGTGCGCACGGCCGAGGGCACCTGGCGTTGGGACGCCGGCGGGGTCCGGGCGAGGGGTTACTCCGACAACGTCGTGGACTTCATGGTGGGCAAGCTGCGCCAGCTCCCCCATGGCACCCAGCACCTGCTGCGGCTGGCCGCCTGCGTGGGCAACACCTTCTCCCCGCGCATCCTGCTCGTCATCTCCCACATGACGGAGACCACCGAGGTGGAGAAGGGGCTGGAGCCCGCGCTCCAGGAGGGCCTGCTGATGTGCGCCGGCCCCGAGCAGTACCGCTTCCTGCATGACCGCATCCAGCAGGCCGCCCATGCCCTCATCCCCGAGGACCAGCGCAAGGCCGTCCACCTGCACATCGGCCGCCTGCTGCTGGCGAGCCTGTCTCCCGAGGAGGTGCACGAGAAGCTCTTCGACGTGGTGGGCCAGCTCAACTCCGGCGCGGAGCTGATCACCGAGCCCGAGGAGCGCCACCGCGTGGCACGCCTCAACGCCGAGGCCGGCGGAAGGGCCAAGGCCTCGACCGCCTTCCGCTCGGCCGTCGTCTATCTGGCCACGGCCTTCCGCCTCCTCCCCGGAGACCCCTGGGAGACCGCCCCCACGCTGGCCTTCCAGCTGCGGCGAGACCAGGCGAACTGCGAGCTGATGAGCGGCAACGCCGCCGAGGCCCGCCGCCTGCTGGAGGATCTCCTGCCCCGGGCGCGCACCCGCGCGGACATGGCGGTCGTCTACCGCTTGAAGAGCGGCATCCACCTCGCCGCGGGTGAAGTCCAGGCGTCCGCCACCTGCCTCCTGGAGTGTCTGGCCCGGATGGGCCTGCCCATGTCACCCCATCCCTCCTGGGAGGAGGTGGTGGCCGCCAACGAGGAGGTCCAGGCCCTGCTGGGGGACCGCCCCATCCCGAGCCTCATCGACCTGCCCCGGATGACGGACCCGGACATGGCGGCCGTCATCAGCGTGCTCTCCGCGCTCTCCGCGCCCTCGTCCTTCCTCGACCGCAACCTGTTCGTCCTCCACCTGTGCCGGATGGTCTCCCTCATCCTCCGCCACGGGATGACCGATGCGGCCGCCTATGGCCTGGGCTGGTACGGCGCGGTGCTGGGCTCCGCCTTCCATCGGTACCAGGAGGGCCATGCCTTCGGCCTGTTGGCCTGCGCGCTCGTCGAGCGCTACGACCTGACCGCTTTCCGCAGCCGGATCATCTACCTCATGGCGATGATCACCTACTGGACCCAGCCCCTCTCCGGGACGCTGGAGCCCCTGCGCAGGGGTTTCCAGCTCGCGCTGCAGGTCAGTGAGTTCCAGGTGGCCTGCTACTGCTGCATCAACATCGTCACGGACCGCCTCGCCGTGGGGCACCCGCTGGACGATGTCTACCAGGAGTCCGTCGCGCGGCTCGCCTTCGTCCGCAAGGCGGGCTTCCCGGACGCGCAACACATCCTCCACCACCTCCAGCGCTACGTGCAGCAGCTGCGCGGGTTCTCGAACGCGTTCGGCTCGCTGAGCGGAGAGGACTTCGACGAGGACGCCTTCGAGGCCGGGCTGTCACCCGAGCGCATGAGCACCATGCGGTGCTTCTATTGGATCCTCAAGATGCGCTCGCGCTACCTGAGCGGGGCGTACGCGGAGGCGCGCGAGGCGGGTGAAAGGGCGGCCGCGCTCTCCTGGGCCGCGCTCGTTCAAATCCAGCTCCTGGACCTCCACCTCTACCGCGCCCTGTCCCTGGCCGCCTGCTTCGGCGAGCTGAGCCCCGGGGCGCGGGAGCGGGCCCTGGAGACCCTGCACGAGGCGCAACGGCAACTGGCCGAGTGGGCCAGCAATGCCCCCTCGACCTTCCGCGCGCCCGAGCGCATGGTCTTCGCGGAGCTCGCCCGCCTCACGGGCCGCGACAAGGAAGCCCTGCACGCCTACGAGGAGGCCGTCCAGTCCGCCCGCGAGCATGGCTTCGTCCAGAACGCCGCCCTGGCCAACGAGCTCGCGGCCCGCTACTGGCGCGAGCGGCAGGTGCCCACCATCGCCGAGGCCTATGCACTCAAGGCCCGGGAGGCGTACCTGCGCTGGGGCGCCCACGGGAAGGTGCGGCACCTGGACGCCGAATGGCCGTCCGTGGCCTCCTCCGTGTCCACCGTGGTGACCTCCACGGACACGAGCTCGACGCAGCTCCTGGACGCGCTCACGGTGGTGAAGGCCCAGCAGGCCATCTCCGGGGAGATCGTCCTCGAGCGGCTGGCGGCCACGTTGCTGCGGGTGGCCATCGAGAACGCGGGCGCCCAGCGCGGCGCCCTGTTGCTGCCCCAGGGCAACACGCTCTCGGTAGTGGCCCACTCGGGGGCGTTGCCCGACGGCGCTCCGGACGGCCCGGACGGGACGCCCCTGCCGTGGACCGTCCTCTCCTACGTCAAGCGCACGCGCGAGACCGTGCTCATCGGCGATGCCTCCCAGCCCCATCCCTTCTCGTCGGATGCCTGGCTCGAGCGCGGGAAGGCCCGCTCCCTGCTCTGTCTGCCCCTGCTGCGCCAGGAGGAGTTCCGCGGGATGCTCTACCTGGAGAACAGCCTCACCACCAACGCCTTCACGCCCGCGCGCCTCTCCCTGTTGGGACAGCTCGCCTCGCAGGCCGCCATCTCCATCGAGAACGCGCGGCTGTACGCCGACGTGCAGCGCGCGGAGTCCGCCCTGCGCCGCGCCAACGACGAGCTGGAGCGCCGGGTGGATGAGCGGACGCGGGAGCTGCGGCAGGCCCAGGCCCAACTGGTGGATACGGCGCGCGCGGCGGGAATGGCCGAGGTGGCCACCAACGTGCTCCACAACGTGGGCAACGTGCTGACCAGCGCCATCGTCAACGTGCAGATGATGAACCAGACGGTGGGCACCTCGCGCCTGGAGCGCTTGAAGCAGGTGGCCAGCATGCTCAAGGAGCACCGGAGGGAACTGGCGGACTTCCTCGCCCGGGATCCGCGCGGCTCCCTGCTGCCGGACTACCTCGCCGAGCTCTCCGACGAGCTGCTCGATGAGCAGGCGGTGTTGAAGGAGGGCCTGGCGGCGACAACCCAGCACGTCGAGCACATCCGGGCCATCGTCAAGGTGCAGCAGACCTACGCCGGAGACACGCTCGTCACCGAGGAGTGCGATCTACCCCTGGTCGTCGAGGAAGCGCTGAGCATCCAGATGCCGGCGCTCAAGAGCCACGGCGTCAACGTCGTCCGGGAGCTCTCCACGCTCTCCCGGACGCGGTTGGACAAGCACAAGGTGCTGCAGATCCTCATCAACCTCATCACCAACGCCAAGAACGCCATGGCCGTGCTGCCCCCGGGCCAGCGCCACCTGTACGTGCGGCTGGACGCGCGGGAGGACATGGCGCGCATCCAGGTGGTGGACAACGGCATGGGCATCGCGCCCGAGGTGCGCGAGCGGCTCTTCCGCCAGGGCTTCACCACGCGCGAGGACGGGCATGGCCTGGGCCTGCACTCCAGCGCGCTGGCGGCCCAGAAGCTGGGCGGGCGCCTCACGCTGGAGAGCGACGGGCCGGGCAAGGGTGCCACGGCCACGCTCGAGTTGCCGCTGGTGTAGGCCCTCCGCTCAGCCGAGCACGAGCGGCAGCGACTTGTAGCCGAAGCTCACGGGAGCGAACCCCTGCCGCACCGCGGCTCCCTCTCCCCGGCCGAGCGACGGGAACCTGTCCAGGAACGCGTTGAGCGTGATGCGGGCCTCGAGCCGGGCCAGCGGCGCACCCAGGCAGAAGTGGGTCCCCAGCCCGAAGCCCAGGTGCTGCTGGTTCGTCGGGCGCTCGGGCCGGAACGTATCCGGATCCTCGAAGACGGCGGGGTCCCGGTTGGCCGCCCCATAGGCGATGTCGACGATCTCCCCCTCGGGGATCTCCACGTCGCCGATCTTCACCGGCCGGGTCGTCACGCGGGGGAAGCGCTGCACCGGGCTCTCGTAGCGCAGCACCTCCTCGATGATGGGCTCCACCAGCGAGCGATCCTCGCGGGCCCGGCGCCAGAGCTCCGGGCGATCCGCGAGCAGCGCCAGCATGTTGCCGATCAGGTTGGTGGTCGTCTCGTTGCCCGCGACGAGCAACACGGCGGCGAAGCTGCGGATCTCCACGTCGGTGAGGGCCTCGCCCTCGACCTTGGCCTCCACGAGCGCGGAGAGCAGATCCTCGGCGGGCTGGGTGCGGCGCGCGGCGATGGCCTGGTCCAGGTAGGCGGCCATCTCCTGCATCTTGCGCATGCGCTCTTCCCTGGACATGCCGACGTAGGCGACCACGGCCTCGGACCAGAGCTTGAACGACGGATAGTCCTGGTCGGGGACCCCGAGCATCGCGGCGATGACCCGCATCGGCAGGGGGACGGCATACGCGGACATGAGCTCCACGGGGCCCTTGCCCGTGGTGTCGAGCAGCTCGTTGGCGAGGCGGCCAATCCACTCCGACAGCGAGGCGATGCGCTGGGGGCTGAACGCCTTGCTCACGAGCCGCCGCATCCGCGTGTGGTACGGCGGGTCATCGTGCAGGAGCGCGAACTTGGGCATCGTCTTGAACACCGCCGGCGTCTGCGAGGAGAACGTGGCGGGGTCGCGGATGGCGGCGAGGACATCGGCGTGACGGAGCAGCGCCCAGGCATAGAGCGGCTCGGTCCGGCCCGTGAGGGGGCCCGCGGGCAGCCGCAGGTAGCGCACCGGGTTGGGGCCCTGGAAGGCCCGGTAGGCCGGGTAGGGGTTGGCGATTCCCTCGGGGGTATTGAGCACGTCGGGCGAGAGCGGAGCGGACATGCCCGTTATCTGACCCCGGCGGCTTCAGCGCGGCAATACCCGGGGCGGGCAGGGTCCGCCTGCTCCGTCAGGCCGGCCCCCGGGCATCGGACGTGCCCAGCCCTCTCTCCTCGGGCGAGAGCTCGATCCGGAAGATGTGCCAGCGGCGTTGCTCTTCCGTCGAACCGGGGACGTCGTTGACGCGCCGGAGCGTGACCGTTCCCGACTGGTGGAGCTCGTTCCCGGTCTTGAACCGCCCATAGATGACCACCGGGACCTCGACATAGACCGAGCCCGCCGCGCCCTCGGGCCGGCCGGGTGCGCCGACCAGGGCGTGGTAGCTGGCGTAACGGCCGAAGCCGGCCGCGAACTGGGCTTCCGTGCGCTGGCTGGCCTTGCCGCCATCCGACCAGAGCCGCCAGGCGTCGCCGTACTTCCCGGCCTCGAGCAGCGCGAAATAGGTCTGCACGACATCGCCCGCGGCCTGGGGGCTCTTCGGCCCCTGGGGCGCTTCCGATATCGGGGTGCGGTCGTCGGGCAGCCCGCCAGGCGCCCCGGGCGGTGGCGGTGACACGGGCGCATCGACGGAGAGCCGGCACGCCACGCCCGGGTCGCCGGCGAGCTCCCCATCGGGCTTCAGTTGGCTCAGGATGGCCTCGGAGCCCTGGAGCCACCATTGCAGGCCCGGGCCCGTGTAGCGCGCACCGCTCGCGGCTCGCGCGGCCTTCAGTGGATGGAGCCGGCCGCCGCGCTCCACCACCGCGGTGCCGGTGTCCGGGTAGTCCGCCCGGAGCGTCTCGCCGTTCCCGCAGACATAGGTCCAGATGCCGGGCCCCGGGTTCACGGGCGCCGCGGCGGGAGTCGCTGTCGGAGATGGAGGGGTCTGGGGCGCCGGTGTGTGTTGGCAGCCCACGAGCATCAGCACCAATGCGGCCGGGGTGAGCCTGCTCGAGGAGCTTCGGGTGGGTGTCCTGCGGGTCATGGGTTACCTCCGTTTTTCATCATCCTCACATTCCCAAACAGAATCCTCACATCCCAAGAAGTCGGGTGAAACGCACCACACGCGACAGGGCCGATTATCCTTTTCCACGTCAGACCCTGATGGGAAAAAAGCGACTCTCATGACCCATCCAGTCCCGGCTCCCATTCGCATCGGAACCATCCTGCGAGAGACCTACGAGCTCATCTCGGAGCTGGGGAAGGGAGGCATGGGCGCGGTCTTCCTGGCCCAGCACCTCCGGCTTCCCGGCAAGCAGGTGGCGGTGAAGGTCCTCCACATCGCGGAGGGGATGCGGCCCGAACTGTACGCGCGCTTCCAGCGTGAAGCGGAGGTCACCTCCCGGCTCGGACACCCGAACATCGTCGAGGTGTTCGACTACCACAGCATGGAGGATGGCACTCCCTACCTGGTGATGGAGTACCTGCGCGGCATGAGCCTTTCGCGGCGGATCCGTCGAGGCCCCCTTCCGCTCCAGGAGGCGCTCTTCATCGCGAGGCAGATCGGCTCGGCCCTCCACACGGCCCATCAAGCGGGCGTGGTCCACCGGGACCTGAAGCCGGGCAACGTGTTCCTCGTCCCCACCGAGTCCGGGGGCGTGGTGGGCGAGCAGGTGAAGCTGCTCGACTTCGGCATCTCGAAGCTCGTCACCGCGCAGACCCTCCAGGTCGAGCAGGACGTGCTCATCGGCACACCGCAGTACATGGCGCCCGAGCAGGCGATGGGACGCAACAGCGAGGTGGATGCCCGCTCGGATCAGTTCGCCCTCGGGTGCATCATCTACGAGATGCTGGCCGGGCGGCCGCCCTTCTCCTCGGATTCCGTGGCGGAGCTCATCTTCCGCATCGTGCGTGAGCCCGCCGAGCCGTTGGGCTCGCTCCGTCCGGACCTCCCCGCAACGGTGATCGCGGCGGTGGAACGGGCGCTCGAGAAGAAGCCGCAGGATCGTTTCCCGGATGTCGCGTCGTTCATCGCCGAGCTGACCGGGACGCCGCTCCAGACCCTCCCCAAGCCGCGGCAACAGTTGCGTCCGGAGGTCCGTCCCCAGGTCGCGACCACGTCAGCGGGTTCTCCCGCCGCGGCCGAGGCTCCCCAGGTGGAGGCTCCGGGGCGCACGGTGTCGTTGCGCCCTCAGACGTCGTCAGGGCCCGCGCCCGAGCCAGTCCAGGCGGAGGTTCCCGCTCACATGGCCTCGCCGCGCTCCGGGGCCCCGCTGAAGTCAAAGGTGCTCGTGGCCGTGGGGGCGGTGGTGTTGCTCTCGAGCGCCGCGGCCGCCGGGTGGTGGTGGCGCTCCCCGCCCGCTCCCGCCGTGAGCACCGCTCCCGCCGGTGAGCTGGCGCGCATGGCGAAGGAGACGCCTCCTCCGGCGCCGCCGGTGTCCGAAACGCCTTCGGTCGAAACTCCTCCAGAGGTCAAACCGGAGGAGCCCGCGCGTGCCGTCCAGGCACGGACCGCGGCCACCATCGACACTTCTCCTGCCGAGTCGCGGACCACCGCCAATGTTCGCTCGCGCCAGGGTTCGCCCGAGGAGGTGCCCGAGGTGGTGCGCAAGGACCTGGAGGAGGCGGAGCGGGCCCTCGCCGCGGGCGATACCATGGAGGCGCTCCGGCTCGCCCGTCGCAGCCAGCGGACGAAGATTACCGGGTCTTCGTTCTCGCTCCTCACCCGGGCCTACTGCCGCAAGGGAGACCTCGCGAATGCCCGCGCGCAGTGGGGGCGGGTCCCCTCGGTGGAGCGCAACCGGGTCCGCCAATATTGCAATCCCTATGACATCAACCTCTGAGCGTTGAAGCACTCCGTCAGAGGTATTCTACGATTACCGGAACTATTAACGCGGCAACGGGTCTTCATCCGGGGCCCGTCCTCGATTCAATGGGGAGGGCCTCATGTCGTCACGCGGAGCCGTCATCATCGGCGGGGGGATTGGTGGGTTGTGTGCCGCCATCGCCCTGCGTCAGGCCGGTCTCGAGGCCGCGGTGTACGAACGGGCCGAGGCCTGGCGGCCCGTCGGCGCCGGGCTGTCGCTCTGGTCCAACGCGATGCGGGCCTTCGATGCCCTGGGGCTGGCCGGGAAGGTGGCCGGCGCGGGAGCCTCGTGGCGTGAGACGGTGATGAACCGGTGGGATGGCAAGGTGCTCTCCCGTCTGTCCGTGGACGTGTTGTGCCGGGAGGTGGGCCAGCCCACGGTGGGGTTGCTCCGCTCGGAGCTCCAGCAGGTGCTGCTGCGGGAGCTCGGGCCCGGCGTGGTGCACCTGGGCGCCGCCTGTACGGGCTTCCACGTCGAGGGCGAGGGCGTCCGCGTCACCTTCGCCGATGGCCGGGAGGTGACGGGGGACTGTCTCATCGGCGCGGACGGACTGCACTCGGTGGTCCGCCAGCGGTTGTTCCCGGAGGTCCGGCTCCGTTACGGCGGCCGGACGTCCTGGCGCGGCGTGGTGGACGTCGCCTCCGAGGTGATTCCAGACGGGAGCCAGTTCGAGATCTACGGCCGCGGCGTCCGCTTCGGCATCTGTCACCTCGGCCGGAACCCGGAGGGCACGTGGCGGATGTACTGGTTCCTGATGATCCCCGCGCCCGAGGGCGGACAGGACGCGCCGGGAGGCCACCAGGAGGCGGTGCTGAGCCATGTCCGGGGCTGGATGGAGCCCGTCGAGGCGCTGGTCCGTGCCACGCGGGAATCCGACATCCTTCGCACCGACATCCACCACCTGGCGCCGCTGCCGCGCTGGGGCGAGGGTCCGGTCACGCTGCTGGGAGACTCGGCGCACGCGATGGTGACCGACATGGGCCAGGGGGCGTGCCAGGCCATCGAGGATGCCGTGGTCCTGGCGAAGCTGCTGCGCGAGGACACGGACCGGGTCCGCGCGTTGCGGAGCTACGAGGCGAAACGCCGGCCTCGCACGGCGCACATGGCCGAGCTGAGCTTGCGGTCGGGCTCCATCCGCTACCTGCGCAACCCGGTGGCGGTGTGGGGGAGGGATCTGTTGATGCGGGTCCTGCCACCTTCCGTGGCGCTCCAGCAGCTTCGTCTCGCGGTGGGCCACGACTTCCTGGCGTAGCCCCTCCGCCTCCGTGGAGGCTATTTCGGTGGAGGGGCGAGGTACTCGTCCACCTGGTCTTCCAGCTCGCGGGCAGTGGAGGGAGAGACCCGGGAGAGGATCTGCCACTCCAGCTCCAGGTCCCGGACGACCTCCGGACGGACATAGGAGAGGGGGTCTCCCTCGTACATCGGCTGATAGCCCGTTTTCGCATCCGTCTGGGTGGAGGCCGGGTGGGGCGCGGTCCGCCCGATGGTGGTGTAGACGGCGCGGTACGCGTTCAGCACGACGCGGCCGTCCGGGAGCTCCTTGCTGATGACGAAGTGCCGCTCCCGGACTCCGCCGATGTCGAGGCTCTCGTCGAACTTCGCCTTCCAGGAGGTCCGCACGTAGTTCGGGTCCCGGCTCTCCAGGATGAGATAGCCCCGCTCCTTGAGCAGCTCGCGGCTCGCCTCCAGGAGTTGCTCGGCGGGGAGCCGGTAGGCGACCTGGGCGGCACTGCGCTCGAGCAGCTCCCGCCGCTCGGAGGTGGCACAGCCCGTCACGGCCAGCAGCAACAGCCCGAGAATCATCCCCCCTGACTGCCGATGTGCGCGGTGCATCCAGTTCTCCCGATGCTTGGATGAAGCGGAATCCCCCAGGAACGCGCTGGCGTGGCACCCATATCGCGCCCCGGGCGCCGCTCCTGCTTCACGGAAATTTTCTCCTGTAAGTCTTACCGACTCCGGTACAGCTTCCGCTCACCATTGGCGGGCAAGTCTTTGAAATCACAGGACTCTGACCCTGGAGACCCGCTGGCACGCGTGATGCTAATTCCCTGAGCAAGAAGTCAGCGGGGCAGGGCGGGTGGGGTGGTCGGGTAGGGCGGGGCAGGACGGGTGGGGCTGGGAAGCGTACGACGGGCGGGATGGTCGGGGGCGGCGGGTCGGTTGGAGTCGAGCAGAGCGGGACGGGGTTGGGGACGGGCAGGACGGGGTTGGGGACGGGCAGGACGGGGTTGGGGACGGGCAGGACGGGGTTGGGGACGGTCGGGGGCGGCGGGTTGGTTGGGGTGGGGTGGACGGGGTCGGGAAGAGTTTGACGGGTAGGGTGTTGTTGGGGAGCGGCACGGAAGTCCTTCGGGGGCAGTAACGGGGAAGTGGGTCGGGGAGGAGCTACGGGGGTGGCTCCTCCCCGATCTTTTTTCCGGGCACGTACGCCCTACCCGCTCGGTTTTCCGTGGTGGAAAACCGTGAGCGTTCCCGGCGCCTCCTGGCTCTTGCTCTCTTATGGGTGGTGAATCGCGAGGCAAGGCGCTTGCAGTCGCGCCGCCCCGATTCCCTCATTTCTCACCCGGAGACAGACATGAGACACAAGCCGTTCGTTCTCGGCGCGCTGGTCGCGGCCCTGGCCCTGCTCTCGGCCTGCGGTGCGGCAGGCGACTTTGGCGCGGGCGGTGGTCTCGAGAGCCCGAGCGAGCCGCCCCGGAGTGGTGGCGCTTCTGGAGACGTGCCGGGGCCGCCGGCCGGCCCGGGCTCCCCGGAGCCGGGCCAGGGTGGTTCCACCCCGTCTCCCGGGCAGCTCACCGCCGGAGACTGGGACGACAACCTCAACTTCTCCTTCTTCCAGAAGTACCTCACCGAGGCGCCCCAGGGCATGCCCGCGCACCCCAGCACGGATCGCGTGATCATCACCGTGCGCGACGAGGACGGCATCCCCGTGCCCAATGCCCGCGTCACCGTGGGGGATGCCGCGGGCAAGCGGCTCGAGGCGCCCACGGCCAGCGACGGCCGGCTGCTCTTCCTGCCCACGCATGATGGAGCGCAGGGCACCGGGAGCTTCTCGGTGACGGTGTCGCCTCCGCCCGGCCAGCCGGGCACGCCGGTGACCACCCCGGTGGAGGGCACCGCGTGGAACCTCACCCTGCCGGGCGCGCGCGGCGTGCTGCCCACCGAGCTGGACGTGGCCTTCGTGGTGGATGCCACCGGCAGCATGGGGGATGAGATCAACTACCTGAAGGCGGAGATCCAGAACATCGTCGACTCGGTGCGCGCCACCTACCCGGACGTCTCGGCGCGCTTCGCGCTGGTGATGTACCGCGACGATGGCGACGAGTACGTGGTGCGGCCCTTCGACTTCGTCTCGTCCGAGTCCACCTTCCGGGAGTGGCTGGCGCAGCAGTCCGCGAATGGCGGAGGCGACTATCCCGAGGCCATGGAGCGCGGACTGGGCGCCATCCACCAGCTCTCGTGGCGCACCGGCAACACCGCGCGCCTCACCTTCCTGGTGGCGGATGCGCCGCCGCACGCGCGGAACTACCAGGCCTTCCTGCGCGAGGCCAACCGCGCCCGCCTCTCCGGCATCAAGGTGTACCCGGTCGCGGCGAGCGGTGTGGCCGACCAGGCCGAGTACCTGATGCGCGCCGCCGCCCAGCTCACCCTGGGCCGCTACATCTTCCTCACGGATGACTCGGGCATCGGCAACGCGCACGCGGAGCCGCACATCCCCTGCTACCAGGTGCAGCTCCTCAAGCACCTGCTCGTGCGCGCCATCGGCTCCGAGCTGGCGGGACGGCGGCTGCCGGCCTCGGGGACGGACATCCTCCGCTCCGTGGGCAGTCCCGCGCAGGATGGCTCCTGCACGCGCGAGGATGGAACGGTGACGTACCTCTGAGGCGAGGGGACGTCAGCTCCGGGTCCGGGGACGGGCGAGCTCACCGGGCAGCACGACGGTGAACTCCGCGTACTGCCCTTCCTCGGACTCCACCCGCAGCTTGCCGCCGAGCGCCACGACGACGATTTCATGGCTGAGGGACAGGCCCAGCCCGGTGCCCTCGCCGGTGGGCTTGGTGGTGAAGAAGGGCGTGAAGAGCTTGTCGCGCACCGAGGCGGGTACGCCGTTGCCGTTGTCGCGCACGCGGATTTCCACCTCGCTGCCCGTCCAGCGGGTGGAGACCTTCAAGCGGGGCTGCCCATCCGTCTCGCGCCCTGCCTTCTGCTGGGCGGCGTAGCAGCCGTTGTCCAACAGGTTGAGGATGACGCGGCTGAGGTCCTCGGGCACCAGGTGGCAGGGGGGCACGGAGGTGTCGAAGGCCACGTCGAAGGCCACGTGGCGCGGAGGACGCCGGGCCCTCTGCCCATGGTCGACGAGCCGCACGGCGTCCTCGACGAGCTGGTTGATGGAGGTGGCCCGGGGCGCGCCGCGGGTGTTGCGCGCGTGGCGCAGCATGCCGTTGATGATGCCGCTGGCGCGCTGCTCGTGCTCACACACCTTGGCGAGGTTGCGCTCCAGCTCCTGGAGCAGGGAGCCGGTGTCCTCGCGTTTGTCCACGGACTCGCGCAGCTCCTGCATCAGCTCGAGGGAGAGCTCGGAGAAGTTCTTCACGAAGTTGAGCGGATTCTTCAGCTCGTGGGCGATGCCGGCGGTGAGCGAGCCGAGGGAGGCGAGCTTCTCCTGGGTGATGATTTGAGCCTGCATGGTGCGCAGGCGCTCCAGGGCGCCTTCCAGCTCGGCGTTCTTGGAATGGAGTTGCTCGGTGCGCTCCTGGACGCGGTGCTCGAGGGTGCGGTGGGACTTCTCGAGCTTGCGGTAGAGGCCGGCGTTCTCCAGGGAGATGGCGGCCTGGGCCAGGAGCATGCCCACGGCCTTGAGGCGGTTGGAGTTGAAGGCGCCCGGGGTGAGGTTGTTCTCCAGGTAGACGAGGCCGAGCAGTTGCTTGCGATGGAGGATGGGGACGCAGAGGACGGAGCGGACGTGGTGGCGGGAGACGTAGGGCTCCGCGCGGAAGGGCTCCTGGGAGGAGGCATCGTCGAGCAGCAGGTGGGTGCCGGTGCTGAGCACCAGCTCGGCGATGGTGTGGCAGAGCGCGTCGCTGTGGGCCATGCGCTCCACGGGAAGCAGCGGGGCGCTGCCGTGGCCCATTTCGCCGGAGGCCTCGACGAAGAAGTCCTCCTCTCGCTGGAGGACGAGGACGCCGCGCTGGGCGCCGGTGCTCTCCATGAGGATGTCGATGAGGTTGGCGGCGAGCTGGGGGAAGTGCAGCTCGCTGGAGATGGCCTGGGAGGCCTTCATCACCGAGGAGATGTCGAGCACCTCGGCGAGTGAATCCGTGCTGGTCAGGTCCGCGGTGGGCGGGAGTGCCGGGAGGCCGGCCTGCTGGAGCTTGTGGTCCCACGCCCGGAGGCTGGCGCCGTAGGCGCGAAGGAGGTGGGACTGCTCGGTGGCGAGGAGATGGACCTTGCCCGCCGCGCCCCAGCGCTCGTAGGCGTTGAGGGCTTCCACCAGGTAGGCGGAGGCGAGGGGAAGACGGTTGCGCTCCGCCTGGAAGCGGCAGGCCTGTTCACAGGCGATGGCCTCCACGCTGGTGAAGCCGCTGGAGCGCGCGGCGGCGATGGCTTCCTCGTAGCGGGTGTGGGCCTCGACGTGCTGCCCCTTCACGCGGGCGAGCTCCGCGAGGAAGAGCACGTGGTAGGGCGAGAAGTTTTCCGGCGCGCGTTGGGCGCACTTCTCCAGCCAGGCCCGCTGCTGCTCCATGGCCGCCAGCAGCTCCTGCCGCTGTTCCACGCTGGCACGCGGGTACACCGCGGCCGCGCTCAGCGCGTAATAGAAGGCATGCGTGGTCCGCAGGAAGGCGTCGAGCGTGAAGGGCATGTAGACGCTCCCCTCCCGCGCCAGGGCGAGCGCCTCCTCGAACTGGCGGAACAGGTAGCGCTGCTCGAGCCGCACCTGCGTGATGTGGGCCATGGCGTCCGCCCCGAAGTGGGGGGGATGGGACTCTCGCGAGGACTCCTCCTCCGGAGCACCGGTCAGCTGCAGCAATGCCCGCCGGAAGGCCCGGTGCATCTGGAGGTTGGTGACGTCCTTCTGGGCCGCGAACTGCTCGAGGAACCGCTGGTTCTCCGCCAGCACGTCCGGGAGCGACTCTCCCAGGGCGAGGCGTTGCCAGGACAGGAAGGTGGAGCAATGTCCCGCGTGCAGCCAGTCCCCACTCTCCAGGAGGCCCTTGTAGGCCTTGGCGAGCTGGGGGATGCCGGCCCTCGCGCTCCGCGTCCATTGCTCGAGGTAGGCCACGTGGATGTAGAGGGCGCGCGCCTGCTGCATCGGATCCTTCAGGCGCGTGGCGAGCTCGAAGGCGAGAAGGCTGAAGCGCCGGCCGGTGGCGGGGTCGTCGCGGAGGGTCGAGACGACGAAGCCATAAGCGGCGTAGCCATAGGGAGAGAAGCGGCTGTTGCCGTGCTCCAGGCTCAACCGCACCTGCCGGAGCGTCAGCAGGACGAGCAGCTGCTGGGAGATGAAGTAGGAGGCGGTGACCGTGGCGCTCAGCAGCTCGGCGGCGAGCTGCGCGGTGGGCTCGCTCATGGGGGGCAGGTCGAGCAGCGCTTCGATGTGACGGCCTTCCAGCGCGGTCTCCACCCTTCGCAGTTCCGCGGCCACGGTGGCCTCGTCGGGCGCGGAGGGAAGGTCGATTCCGAGCAGGCGCAGGCCCTCGAGGCCGAGCTCCAGGGACTCCGCGTGCCGGTCATTGAGGCTGCTCAGGATGGCCTGCAGGCAAAGGACACTGGCGCGTTGCGCCGGGGTGCGTGCCTGGGAAAGCAGGGCGGAGAAGCTGGAGGCCGCCGCCTCGATGTCTCCCGTGAGATAGAAGGACTCGGCGAGCTCCTTGTGGAGCGCGAAGGTCCGCTCGTGCTCCTGCTCGCGGGCGGCGGGGATGAGCCCGGCGCCGGTCCGGAAGAGCTCACAGGCGGTGCGGTAGGCGCCCGAGCTCTTCGCCCGGCGTCCCGCCGACAGGTGGAGATCGGCCAGCTCCAGCCGCAGGGTGTCCGGACCGATGCGCTCGGGCTCGTGGCCCAGGTGCGGCAGGATGGTGAACATCCGCTCGTCGAGCGTCTTCGTGGCACGGGCATCCTCGTACAGGCGCAGTCCCACCTCCGTATGCCGCGCGGCGCGTTCCTCCTCGGGAATGAGTGAGTAGGCGGCCTGACGGATGCGGTCGTGCGCGAAGCGGAAGGAGACGTCCAGGTCCAGGGGCTCCACCGCGCCGCCCTGCGGGTCCAACAGCACGTAGTCCTTGCCGAGCGGGAGCACCAGCCTGCGCTCGATGGCCGTCCAGAGGGCACGTGCCGTCTCCGCGGCCGAGGCCCCGTGGGCGGCCAGGAGATCCTGGAAGCCGAACGTCACGCCCAGGAAGGCCGCGGATTGGAGCAGGGCGCGGATCTCCTCGGGCAGCCGCTGGCTCTCGGCCACCATCAGCGTGGCGATGTCTTCCGGGAGCCCCTGGGACTCGATACGGGCGACGTCCCACTCCCAGCGGCGGCTTCGCGGGTCGAAGCGCAGCAGCTCCCGCTCATGCAGGAAGCGGAGGAACGTCTTGACGGAGAAGGGGTTGCCGCCCGTCCGGGAATGGATGAGGCGTGCCAGCTCCAGCGCGTGCCCGGCTTCCACGGCGGTGCTCTCGCATACCATCCGGGCGACATCCTTGATGCCGAGCGGCGCCAGGTGGATCCGCTCCCAGGTGGTGCCGGTGGCGCGCAGCGCGTCGCGCGCGTGGGTGAGCGGATGTTCCGGGGAGAGCTCGGTATCGCGGTAGGTGCCGATGAGCAGCAGGTGCCGGGAGGACACATCCCGGGCGAGGCTCTGCAGCAGGGTGAGCGTGGCGTTGTCGGCCCACTGGAGGTCATCCAGGAAGAGCGCGAGCGGACGCTCGGGCGTGGCGAAGGCCTGGAGCGTGCGCGTGAGCACGAGGTTGAGGCGATTCCTGGACTCGGAGGAGGAGAGCGGGAGGGGCGGAGGCTGCTCTCCCACCAGCGCGCGGGTGTCGGGAACGGCCTCGGCGAGGGCGGCGAGGTTCGAGCCGAGCACTTCCTGGAGGCGCTCGCGGATGAGGGCTGTCTCCGCCTCGCCCTCCCCGAGTGTCTGCCGCACCAGGGCCTGGAGGGCCTGGTGGATGGCATCGAAGGGCTCGCTGTTCAGCAACTGGTCACACTTGCCCATGGCCACGCGTCCGCGGCTGGCGGCCGTGACGCGGTACAGCTCGTTGACGAGCGAGGACTTGCCGATGCCCGCCGGGCCGGAGATGAGCAGGAGCTGGCCCTGGCCGGCGGCGGCGCGCGCATACGTCCGGGTCAGCAGCGCCACGTCCGCGTCGCGTCCATGCAGTCCCTGCGGCTGGCGGTACTGGTGGGGCTGGTCCGCGAGGCCCAGGGGGAAGGGCGGCAGCGTGCTGCCCTCGCGCCACTGGCGCTGGCACTGCTCGAGGTCGGCGATGAGGCCCCAGGTGCTCTGGTAGCGCTCCTCGGGGGCCTTGGCCAGCAGCTTGAGGATGATGGCCGCGAGGCGCTCGGGCACCTCGGGGTTGAGCTCGCGCGGCGAGGGCGGCACCCGGGCCACGTGCGCGTGCAGCAACTCCAGGGGCGAGCTCGTGATGAAGAGGCGGCGGTCGGTGAGCAGCTCGAAGAAGGTGGCGCCCAGGGCGTAGAAGTCCGCACGGGAGTCCACTCCCCGGTTCATGCGTCCGGTCTGCTCGGGCGCCATGTAGGCCAGCGTGCCCGTCAGGTGCGTGGGCAGCTCGGGCGGAACGGACTCCAGCGACAGCCCCACCGAGAGGGAGAAGTCGGTGATCTTCAGCTCGCCGGTGGTGGGGTTGACGATGATGTTGTGGGGCTTGATGTCCTTGTGGATGACGCCGCGCTGGTGGATGTGTCCCAGCGCCGCGCCGAGGCGCACGGCGAAGTCCAGGAAGGTGCCCACGTCCAGGGGCCCGCGCTCGTCCAGCAGGTGGCGCAGGGAGATGCCGCCAAAGTCCTCCAGGACGAGGGCGGCCCGGTCGGGGAACTCCTCCAGGCCGAGGACGCGGAGGATGCCGTTGCCCTCGACGCGGCGGGCGATGGCGTACTCGCGGCGCAGCTCCAGGGTGCGGCGCCGGTCGAGATAGTCGCTGGTGGTGAGCTTGAGGATGACCGGGCGATGGTCCCTGAGCCGCGTGGCGCGGAAGAGGGTGGAGCGATGGCTCGAATGGAGTTGCTCGTGAAGGGTGTACCCCGCCCGGTGTGCCACGGCTGCTCCTTCGAGGGTCCGCGGCTGTCCAGCCGCCGCAAGGCCATGCCGGGTGGGCATGGTAATCCACCCTCTTACCTCCACGAGCGCTCGGCCGCTGTGCTTTGGATCACACCCCTGGGGAGGGAGCGAGCGTCACGGCGAAAAAAGAGGGTGCCAGTTTTTCCCGCTGCCTCGGTCCTGGGGTCGATGTGACGCGAACCACCCCAGGAGGAACACGATGAGCCGTAGAATTCCGCTGCACCTGCTCTGGGCACTGGCCCTGTGCCTGCTCGCGCCCGCTGCTGCCCGGGCCTCCACCGTGATGGCACTCGATGTGCCGTCCCTCACCCGCGGCTCCGAGTGGGTGATTCGCGGCCGGGTGCTCCAGGTCTCCAGCCATCCGCTGCCGGGAACCGGGCGCATCGTCACCGGCGTGGAGGTCTCGGTGGACGAGGTGCTTGCTGGAGCGGTGTCGTCTCCGTCCGTCCAGGTCACCGTGCCGGGAGGGATCGCGGGAGGGCTCCGCCAGTACGTGAGCGGTGCGCCCGTGTTCGTGCCGGGTGAGGAGGTGGTGCTCTTCCTCGCGCATGGGACGGAGGGCCTGCGCGTGGTGGGCCTGGCCCAGGGCGCGTTCCGCATCCAGCGCTCGGAGGCGGGCCAGAAGGTGACCGCCACCGCGGAACTCCCCGAGGACCTGCGCCTGGTGGATCCGCTGTCGCTCCAGCCCGTGCCGGGGATGTCGCGGACGATGGACCTCGAGGAGCTCCGGGTCCAGGTGCTCGCGGCGGCGCGTGACGCGGCGCCCCCCGTTCCCCGCTCCACGTCCCCGCGGGTGCGCGAGACCCAGACGTCCATTCCTCCCTACAACCGCTCGCGCGCCCCGGTCACCGAGGGCGCCCCCGATGGCCGTTGCCTGTGGTGGAAGGAGGGCAGCACGCTCACCTTCCGGCAACAGCAGTGCATGCCCGGAGAGGCGGACTGCTCGGCGCGCCAGGAGGCGGTGCGCCTGGCGCTGCGGAGCTGGGATGATGTCCTCACGGAGTGCGCGAGCCTTCGTATCTCCGAGGGACCCGCCACGGCCTCGCGGCAGGTGGGCTACGTGTTGAACGGCGAGAACGAGAACATTCTCGTGCTGAGGGATCGGGCCTGTACCCAGCAGGATTCCTCGGAGAGCGAGGACTGCTGGCGGTACGCGGCGGAGACGCTGGGCCTCACGACGGTCACCTTCCAGATGCGCTCGGGAGAGATCCTCGACGCGGACGTGGAACTCAACGCCGTGGCCTTCGCCTCTCCCTCCGAGGTGAGGGACCTCCAGGGCACGGTGACGCACGAGCTGGGACACGCGCTGGGCCTGGACCACTCGCCGGATGCGCGCTCGACGATGTATCCCACGTCCACTCCGTACCAGCGGCTCATCGACGAGGGCTCGCGGCTGGCCATGTGCACCATCTACCCGCGCGGAGCTCCCGCTGTACAATGTGTGGCGCCAGAGCCCGATGAGCCACCGCCCGGGAACTGGGGTTGCAGCACGGCCAGCGGGGGAGGGACGTTCCTGCTGTCCGGGCTGGTGGCACTGCTGGCGTCGCGGCGCAGGAAGAGGGAGAACGTCGGATGACCCATCCACTCGCACGAGTCCCGAGGCTGACCTCGTGGCTGGCCACACTCGCATTGAGCGTGGCCGGCTGCGGCGAATACGGGCTGGCGGACGAGACGTATCCCGTCGAGCCGGTGGAGGTTCTCGAGGGAGAGCTCCACGCGGGTGTTGGCAATGGGCGGGGCCCCACGGCGATGACCTTGGCGTGGGCGCCGGACCTCGCCGCCACGGAGCGGTTCGCCGCGCTGCTGTTGGCCGGGGGCTCCTCGTGCGGAGCGGAGCAGGGAGCGCTGTTGCAGCCCATGTCCTTCCAGCCGTATTTCCCCTCGAGCTTCGTGCTGCCGCTGTCCACGACTCCCATGCCCGCCGCGCAGCTCGCGCTGGAGCCGCTCGGTGGGCAGGGCCGCCTGGCGCTCGGGTGGGTCGTCTTCTTCCAGGATGACAACCGCAACGGAGTGCTGGACCTGGGCCCGGGCGGAGAGCGCGTGGTGGCCACGTCTCTCGACTCGGGACTGGCGGTGCTCTTCCTGGATGGCGCCCTCCCACGCGAACGCTCGGGGACGTGGACGGAGTGGCCCGGCGAGGTGCCTCGGGGCTTCAGCCTGCTCGGCGTGCGGAGCGCCGGGAGCGAGCCTCCATCCTTCACCGCGCTCCCGGCCTCCACCTCGTTGTCGCTGGAGGCCGCGCGGCACGTGTGCCCGTGAGCGGGGATGGAAGCGGCGACGCTCGAGCAATGGTACGCGCTGTACGGTTACGCCGTGCATCGCCGCTGCGTCCGCCTCCTGCAATCCGAGGCCGAGGCGGATGATGCCTTGCACGAAGTGTTTCTGCGCGCCTGGCGCTACGCGCACACGCTCGAGGGCGAGGAGCCGCTGCCGTGGCTCTACCGCATCGCGGACCGGCACTGCGTGGACCTGCTGCGCCGCCGCGCGCGCCACGTTCCCAGCGAGGACGTGAAGGGGCCCCTGCCCGAGGAGGCCTCGGCCCCGGACACGTCCGAGCAGATGCACCTGTTCGGCCAGGTGCTCTCGGCGTGCAAGGAGCGCGTGCGGGACACCGCGGTGCTCTACTACCTGGACGAGCTCACGCAGGACGAGGTGGCCGAGAGCCTCGGCTGCTCGCGCAAGACGGTGAAGGAGCGGCTCGCCCAGTTCAAGGCCGTGGCCAGCCGGTTGCTGACGGGCGGCCGGGCGAAGCGAGGTACGGGATGAACGACTTCGAGTCCCTCCGGGAGTCCCGAGAGGCGGGCCACCCGGCGGCGCGGGTGCTCGAGACGCTGGCCTTCGCGCCCGAGGGGACACCCCGGCCCGCGGACGTGGAGGCGCACGTGCGGGCGTGTGCCGGCTGTCAGGCGCGCGTGGCGGCCCTGCGCGAGGAGCGGGCGCGATTCCTCCAGGCCCGGCCCGCGCGAGCCTTCGCGGCGCGCATCGAGGAGCGGGCCCGCCGTGTCCCCTGGTGGCGGCGGCCCGTGTGGGCGTTCGGCGCGCTCCCGGCCGCGGTGGCCGTGGCCCTCGTCCTGCTCGTGGTGGTGCCGCGTGTGGTGCCTCGGGGCGGGGAGACGGGAGACGGGTTCCCCGTGAAGCTCAAGGGCGCGTCCGGGGTGCGGCTGGAGGTGCTCGTCAGCCGCGAGGGACAGCCCGCCGTTCCGTTCCCGGAAGGAGCGCCCCTGCTGCCTGGGGACACGCTGCGCTTCCGGGTGGCCGTGCCGGAGCGGGGCTCCGTCTTCATCGCCAACCAGGATGGAGAGGGCCGGTTCACCCGCTACTTCCCCGCCAGTGGCTCGCGGAGCGTGCCGCTCGAGCCGGGAGAGCACCTGTTGCCGGGCGGCGTCGTGCTGGACGGCTGGCGGGGCGAGGAGCGCATCACCGTCCTCTTCAGTCCGGAGCCACTGGAGGAGCGGGACGTCGAGGCGGCGCTGCGCCGCGCCTTCGAGCGGGCCGGTGGGTTGCATTTCGAGGACACGGGATTGCCGGGCCAGTCGGTGGCGCACTTCCATCGGAAGGGGACGCGGTGAGGTGGGGCGTGCTGGCCGCGCTGCTGCTGTGCTCCGGGGCGTGGGCCGCCGGAGTGGCGGAGGAGCTGCGGGTGGCGGTGGTGGTGGGCAGCAACACCGGAGTCAGCGGGGACGCACCGCTGGAGTACGCCGAGGCGGATGCCCGGCGCTTCCACCAGTTGCTGTTGGAGGTGGGGGGCGTCTCTCCCCAGCACGCCTTCCTGGTGACGGGAGGGGACGCGGCGGCGGTGCGGCGCGCGCTGGCCGAGGCGCACGGGTTGCTGGCGCGCTCGCGGTCCCGTGGGCCGGCCACGCTGGTGTTCTACGTCTCGGCCCACGCCGACGCGGAGGCGCTGCACCTGGAGGGCACCCGGTTGCCCCTGGCCGTGCTGCGGCAGGTGCTCGCGGCGGCTCCGTCCTCCTTGCGGCTCGCCATCCTGGATGCGTGCCGGACGCCCGTGGTTTCCCGCGCCAAGGGCGGCGTGCCCGTCTCCGAGGAGGCGCCGGTCCGCCTGGAGGTGCCCTCGCGGGTGGAGGGCATGGTGCTGTTGATGGCGGCGGCGGAGGGCGAGCCCGCTCAGGAGTGGCCCTCGCTGCGTGGCTCGCTCTTCACGCACCATGTGCTCGCGGCGCTGCACGGCCTGGCGGATGGGAATGGAGATGGCGCCATCTCCCTCTCCGAGCTCTACGGCTACGCCTGGCGCCAGACGCTCGCGGCTTCCACGCGCAGTGGCGCGGGGACGCAGCACCCGGGCTTCGACATCCGCCTGAGTGGCTGGGGCGAGTGGGTGATGGCGCGCCCGGCGCGTCTCGGGGCCAGCCTGGTGCTCGGTGAGGATCTGGAGGGGAGCCTCTGGGTGGCGGACCACCGGCAGGAGCTGGTGGCGGAGATCCGCAAGTACCGGGGCGAGTCCACGCGTCTGGCGGTGCGGCCCGGGCTCTACCGGGTGGTTCGCCCGGAAGGCACGTTCGCGGAGGCCACGGACGTGCGGGTCGGCTGGAGCGCGGAGCGGGTGCTGACGCGCGCGGACTTCATCCGGGTGCCGCTTCAGCGGGCCCGGTTGCGCGGGAGCGGACCGCTGGTGCTGCGCCCCTGGGATGTGAGCGCGGGCTATGGTTTGTCCACGGGCTCGGTGCGCGGAATGGGGGCGGAGCACTTTGGTGAAGTGGGGCTGCGTCACCGGTGGTCACGGGCCTCGGCGCACACACGGTTTGGCTTCACGCGCGCTTATATGGAGCGCGAGTTGTTCTCCCTGTCGCAGACGGAGCTGAGGCTGTCGCTGGGTGGGGGGGTGTTGCTGCACGCGGGGCCGGTGGAATTCACGCTCGGGGCCGAGGGGCAGGGGACCTGGGTGAGGCAGACCATCCGGCGGGTGGACGCGGAGCAGGCCGGGCGCATCTACGGCATCAAGGAGCCTCCGCGCTGGGGGCTCATCTGGGGCCTGGGGCCCTACGCTGCCGTGACGTATCCGTTGGCCGAGCGGTTCTTGTTGGGCCTGGAGGGGGCGGCGGGCCTCGCCCTGGCGCCGAGGCACGATGGCACGGCGGAGCTCCGGCCCTCGGGCCAGCTCCACGTGTCCGTGCGTTGGGCGCTCTGAGCAACCACCCCTCTCCCGGAGGGCGAGGGGAAATGGGCGCGATTGTCAGCGCATATTCCCTGGGTGCTCCTTCTCGCGACTCGCCGGAAATGATCCGGACCGCCGGGTGTTGGGGGCCGCGCTGTTTTTCCGCGCCCGGCACCTCCGGGCCGAAAGCGAGTCCATCATGCGCCGTTCTCCTCGTACCCCGCTCCTCGCCGCGCTCGCCCTGCTGAGCGCCTCCGCCGCCCGTGCCGAAGCACCCGCTCCGAATGGGGCGAGCTGGTGGAAGCACGTGGAGTACCTCGCCAGCGATGCGCTGCAAGGCCGGGACACGGGCAGCGAGGGCTACCGCAAGGCCGCGGCCTATGTCACCGAGCAGCTCTCGGCCGCCGGCGTGAAGCCCGGGGCCGGTGACAGCTACCTCCAGGAGGTGGATCTGGTGTCGCGCCGGTTGGTGGAGGAGCGCTCGCGCCTGTCCCTGGTGCGCGAGGGCAAGGAGACGCGGATGACGCTCGGCAAGGACGCCATCATCTCCTCCCGCGCGGGGGAGGCGGGCTCCGTCGACGCCCCCCTGGTGTTCATCGGCTACGGCCTCTCCATCCCCGAGGCCGGCCACGACGACTTCGCGGGCGTGGACCTCCAGGGGAAGATCGCCGTCATCCTCCAGGGAGGCCCCGAGAAGGTCTCCGGCGCGCTGCGTGCCCACCACGGCTCCTCGAGCGAGCGCGCGAAGGCACTGAAGCAGGCGGGAGCGGTGGGGTTCGTCATGCTGCAGAACCCCAAGCTCGTGGAGGTCCCCTGGGAGCGGGCCGCGGGGGCGCGCAAGAAGCCCGCGATGATGTTCGCCGACGCGGCCCTCAATGAGGACCAGGGGATGAAGCTGAGCGTCGTCTTCAACCACGCCCACGCGCAGAAGCTGTTCGCGGGCGCGCCGCACACCTTCGAGTCGCTGGTCGCGCTGGCGAACGCGGACAAGCCGATGCCGAAATTCGAATTGCCCTCGCGCCTGAAGGCCCAGGTCGCCTTCGAGACCGCGCCGCTCAAGGCCGCCAACGTGGTGGGCGTGCTGCCCGGGAGCGATCCGAAGCTCGCGGGGGAGTACGTGGTCATCTCCGCGCACCTGGACCACGTGGGCGTGGGCGAGCCGGTGAAGGGAGACCGCATCTACAACGGTGCCATGGACAACGCCTCGGGCGTGGCGGCGGTGCTCGAGGTGGCGCGGACGCTCCAGGCCTCGGCGGAGAAGCCCAAGCGCTCGGTGCTCTTCGCGCTGGTGATGGGCGAGGAGAAGGGCCTGCTGGGCGCGAAGTACTTCGCGGCCCGGCCCACCGTGCCGGCGGCGGGGCTGCTGGCGGACTTCAACATGGACATGTTCCTGCCGCTCGTCCCCTTCACCCACGTGGTGGCCTACGGCCAGGAGGAGTCCACGCTCGGCGCCTCACTCGTGCAGGTGGCGGCGGCCCACGGCGTGAAGGTGCAGCCGGACCCGCAGCCCAACCGCATGGGCTTCGTTCGCAGCGACCAGTACGCCTTCATCCGCGAGGGCGTGCCGGCGCTGGCCTTCAAGTTCGGCGCCGAGCCGGGCTCCAAGGAGGAGCAGATGCTGCGCGGCTGGTACCGTGAGCGCTACCACGCCCCGTCGGATGACCTGGCCCAGCCGGTGAACAAGGAGGGCGCGGCGAAGTTCGTCCGGATGCTCGCCGACCTCGCCCGCACCGTGGCGAACGCCCCCGAGCGCCCTCGCTGGAACGACACCAGCTTCTTTCGCCGTTTCGCGAAATAACCCACTACCCCGTCAAACCCCGCAGAAACGGATTTCCGAAATGCTTGGACCTATCCGTTGAATGTGCAATATGCGCGCGCCTCCAGCGGCCGGGCTGGAGCGGGGTTCATCTGGGGACGGGGTTCCATGTTCAAGACGATTCGGCTGTCGGTGGTGTTGGCGGGAGTGGCGGCGGGGGTGGTGGGCGGGTGCGGGAGCGCGGAGGCGCCGGAGGAGGGGGTGGCGCGCACCATCGACGGAAGGGCGCTCACCTCCTCGCGGTGGAGCACGAGCGCGCTCATGAAGACCGGGCGCGGCCTGCACACGGCGACGCTGCTGGACTCGGGGCTGGTGCTGGTGGCGGGTGGCACGACGGGCGGCGGAACGATCGGCCTCACGCGGAGCGCGGAGCTGTACAACCCGTACTCGGACACGTGGAGCAGCACGGGCTCGCTGAACGTGCCGCACCAGAACTTCGCGGGCGTCCGGCTCGAGTCGGGCAAGGTGCTGGTGGCGGGAGGGCAGGACGGCAGTGGCTCGCCCTACTCCAGCATCGCGGAGCTGTATGATCCGGCCACGGGCACGTGGAGCCTCACGGGGGCCATGGTGGTGCCGCGCGCCTTCTTCACCTTGACGCGGCTCGAGTCGGGCAAGGTGCTGGCCTCGGGCGGCATGACGCCCGCGGGCAGCCTGTCCACCAGCGCGGAGCTGTATGACCCGGCCACGGGCACGTGGAGCCTCGTGGGCTCCCTGTCCACCGCCCGCTTCTCCCATACCGCGACGCCGCTCTACTCGGGCGAGGTGCTGGTGCTGGGCGGGCTGAGCGCGGTGACGAACAAGGCGGAGCTGTTCAGCCCGGCCACGAACACGTGGAGGCAGGTGCAGCCCATGCCGGTGACCCGCGCGGGCCACACCGCGACGCGGCTCTACTCGGGCTACGTGTTGGTCGCGGGCGGCTTCGACCCGAGCACCAGCGGCAATCCCGTGCTGGGCTCGGTGGACGTGTATGACCCGTACAACGACCGGTGGTTCTCCGCGCCGCCGATGAACCGGCCGCGCCGGGACCACACCGCCGTCCTGCTCTACTCGGGCGCGCTGCTGGTGACGGGCGGCACCAACGGCACCTCGCTGGAGACCAGCACCGAGGTGTACGACCCGCAGTCCAACCGGTGGTTCACGATCGACTACATGCCCGTGCCGCGCACCGGCCACACCGCCACGCTGCTGGATACGGGCGCGGTGCAGGTCATCGGTGGCGCGTCGGGGAGCGTGACGCTGCCGTCCTCCGTGCGCTTCACTCCGTGAGCCGTCGAATGCTCGTGGAGGAGGAAGGCGGGCCCGGGACTGTGCGCGAGGGCCCGGGTGTGCACCTTCCACGAGGGAGAGCCCGTCATGTCCACAACCGGTGAGGGGGACGTCGCCCGCTTCAAGCGCCAGGCCGCCGAGCGCGCGGTGGAGGCCATCCAACCGGGAATGGTGGTGGGGCTCGGCTCGGGCAGCACCGCGGCCTTCGTGGTGCACCGGCTGGCCGCCCTGCGCGCCGAGGGGATGCTGATGGACGTGGTGGGCGTGCCCACGTCGGTGGGGACGGAGGCGCTGGCGCGTGCGTCGGGAGTGCCCCTCACCACGCTGGAGGAGCACCCGGTGGTGGACCTCACCCTCGACGGGGCGGACGAGGTGGACTCGGCGCTGCGGCTCATCAAGGGTGGGGGAGGGGCGCTGCTGCGCGAGAAGATCGTCGCCCAGGCGAGCCGGCGGGTGCTCATCGTGGTGGACGCGGGCAAGCTGTCACCCCGGTTGGGGACGCGCTGGCCGGTGCCGGTGGAGGTGCTGCCCTTCGGCTGGCGCTCGCAGGCGCTCTTCCTGGAGGGCCTCGGCGCGCGCATCACCCCGCGACAGGGGCCTGACGGGGCGCTCTACCGGACGGACCAGGGCAACTTCATCCTCGACTGTGCGTTCGGTCCCATCGAGCGGCCGGAGCAACTGGCCTCGCGGTTGGAGGCCCGGGCCGGCATCGTGGCGCATGGCCTGTTCATCGGCCTGACCTCCGAGCTGGTGGTGGCCGGTCCCTCGGGGGTGGAGTTCCGCCGGCCCTCATGAGGCGAGCCGGAGCGGACGGACGGCGCGGCGCTCTCCTGCCTGCCTGTTCCCTCGGCTCCACGGGCTCGGGTGCTTACCTGATGGGTGACTCGCATTCGAGGGCACTTCTCATGACCATCGAAACACTCGTCATCTGGCTTGTCGTCGGCCTCATCGCGGGCTGGTTGGCCTCGGCGGTAGTGGGCGGCGGTTACGGCATCGTGGGAGACATCGTCGTCGGCATCGTTGGCGCGTTCATCGGCGGCTGGCTCTTCCGGGCACTTGGTATCGGTGCACCCGGCAGCGGCATCGTGTCCACCATCATCGTCGCCTTCGTGGGAGCATGTGTCCTGCTCCTGCTGCTAAGGGCGCTCCACCGCACGCGATACCGCGCCACCTGATTCGCGTCCTTCGTGAGAGGGAGCCTGCCACGGGTGGGCTCCCTCTCACGCCGCTCACGCCCTGATGCTCGGGCGGCGCGAGGCCGCGCCCGGCTCCGTGCCTCCGAGCTTCAGCGGGTTGACGTGGGCGAACACCGGCAGCTCGACGAAGAACGTCGCGCCCCGGCCCGGGCCCTCGCTCTCCACCCAGATGCGGCCGCCGTGGGCCTCCACGATCTGCCGGCTGATGAAGAGTCCCAGGCCCAGCCCCGAGATGTCGCTCGCGGAGATGGCCCGCTCGAAGCGGTTGAAGATGCGCTCCTGGCTCTCCTTCGCGATGCCGAGTCCATGATCCTCCACGCTCAGCAGGATGCGCCCTTCGTGTGACCGCAGCTTCACGGTCACCGGCTTGTGGTCGCCATAGCGCATGGCGTTGGTGAGCAGGTTGGTCACCACCTGCTCGATGCGGAAACGATCCCACTCGGCTTCGAGCCGCTCCGGGGCCTCCAGCGTGGTGGGAGTGCGTGCCTCGGCCAGATGGGGGCTCAAGCGCTCCAGCACCTCGCGGATGAGCCCGACGGCGTCCACCGGGCCCGGCTCGAGGCCGAGGCGTCCCGTCCGGATGCGCGAGATGTCGAGCATGTCACCGACCAGCCGCGAGAGCCGCGCGAGCTGCTGGTTCGACTGGGCCACGAGCCTGCCCACCCGCTCCGGCTCGAAGGCGGCCGGATCTCCCCGCTCGAGGCGGCGCTGCATCATCTGCATCTGCAGCTTGAGCGACGTGAGGGGTGTTTTCAGCTCATGGCTCGCGATGGAGAGGAACTCGTCGCGTGAGCGCAGGGCCTCCTTGAGCTGCTCCTCGGCCTCGAGCTGTTCGGTGACGTCCGTGTTCGTGCCGAACCAGCGGCGCACCCGGCCCGAGCTGTCACGGATGGGATGGGCGCGCGAGAGGAACCAGCGGTACTCCCCCGTCCTGCCGCGCAGCGGAAAGGTGTCTTCCCACACCTCTCCCGAGGCGATGTTCCGCTTGAATCGCTCGGTGACGCGCTGCACGTGGTCCGGGTGGTGGACCTTCTGCCAGCCCCAGCCCTTCATCTCGTCGAGCGTCGTGCCCGTGTAGTCCAACCAGCGCTGGTTGTACCAGAAGATGGCGCCCGTCTCGTCCGTCATCCAGGCGAGCTGCGGGATGTTGTCGGCGAGTGTCTCGAAGCGCTCCTTGCTCTCACGCAGGGCGGCTTCGGCGCGGTGACGCTCGGTCAGGTCCAGCATCGAGCCGATCATGCGGAGGGCCTTGCCGGAGGCGTCGCGGCCGATGTGTCCGCGATCCAGGAAGGTGGCGTAGGAGCCGTCGCTCCTGCGGAAGCGGTACTCGTCGGTCCAGGACTCCTGGCCGCCGTCGATGGCCGCGTGGATGCCGGAGACCACCCGTTCGCGGTCCTCGGGATGGATGCGGCTGTACCAGCCCTCGGCGGTGGAGCCGAGCTCCTCTCGCGTGCAGCCGAAATGCACCCGCACCGCCTCGTTCCATTCGACACCGTTCGTCGTGAGGTCCCAGTCCCAGATGACGTCGTTGGTGGCGCGGCTGACGAGCCGCTGCCGCTCCGCGCTCCTCCGGACGGCCTCCTCGGCCCGGACGCGGGCGGTGATGTCCATTTGCGCCACCACGGCCCCGAGGATCCTTCCCGCCGTATCCCGCACGGGCGCGGCGGAGTTGAGCATGGTGCGGCGGACTCCGGGGGCATCGAAAGGCTCGATTTCCACGAGGTCGCCCGAGACGGTCTCCCCGCCCAGGGCCCGGGCCATGGCCCACTCGCCCGTCTCCACGCGGCGCCCGTGCCGCTCCGAGCCGTCGGCCCACCAGCCCTTCCACTCCCGGTACTCCTCCACGCTGCTGCTATAGGGCGCGGGTCCCCACAGGCGCGCATTGGCGGGATTCATCCGGACGAGCTTGCCGTTGGCATCCGCGAGGACGATGCCGGCGGGCGCCGCTTCCAGCACGGCGTCGAGCAGGCGGCTCTCGGCCTCGGCGTTGATGGCGGCCTGGTGCGCGCGGGCCTCGCTCTCGCGGAGGGCCTGCTCGGCGAGCTTCCGCTCGGTGATGTTCTTGAAGACGATCGCCACCTGCCGGTCTTCCGGCTCGCCCGTGCGGGTGGCGAACACCTCGAACCAGCGGTTCATCGCCGGGGCGTGGTTCTCGAAGCGGACGGTCTCGCCGGTGAGCGCCACGTGGCCGTAGCGCTTGAACCAGGACGCGTCGAGCTCCGGAACGAGCTCACGGGCCGTCCTGCCGACGGCGTTCTCCAGGCCCGTCTGATGCGCGAAGGCGGCGTTCGTCTCGAGGAACCGGTAGTCGATGGGCTGGCCGTGCTCGTCGAAGAGCATCTGCACGATGCAGAACCCCTCGTCGATGGACTCGAAGAGCGTGCGGTAGCGCCGTTGCGAGGCACTCAGGGCGTGCTCGGCCCGGACGTGGTCCGTGAGGTCGCGGGTGACGACGATGGCGAACACCTGCCGTCCCGTCTCGTCTCGAACGGGGGTGCCGCTGAAGTGGATGTGCCACTCCCGGCCGATATCCCGCCGGCGGGTCCGGAGCTGCCAGTGGGGGATGTTCTCTCCTCGCAGCACCCGCGAGACCGGCCACTCCTCGATGGGGATGAGCCGTCCATCCTCGGAGCTGAGCTCGTAGAGCCGCGCGAAGAACGGGAGGTCGCGCTTCATCTCCTCGGCATTCGCGAAGCCGTTGATGCGGGCCTGCGCGTCGTTGAGGAGGACCACGTTCCCGTCCATGTCGAAGACGGCGACTCCGTCGGCCATCGCGTTGAGCACGGCCTCGAGCTGCGCCAGGCTGTTCCCGGGGGGGCCCCCGCGTCCAGTGGGGCTCTGGACCGTCCGCCAGGGCGTGAAGCGATCGATTGCGTTCTCGATGGCTCGGGTCAGGGCTTGCGTGTTCAGCGCGCTCCGCTCGAGGAACTCCATGGCGCCGGACCGCAGTGCGGCTCGTCGCGTCTCGTCTTCATCCACCGGGCCGGCCGGGATGAGGACGACGGGGCAGGAGGGAACAGGATGCTCCGCCCGGAGCGCGGCCAGCACCTCCAGCGCATCCAGGTCTGGCGGCTCATGAGCGAGGAGCAGGCAGTCGGGCGCCACCTCTCCCGTGCTCAGTGCGCGCACAGCGGCCGTGCCCGTCTCGAGCTCGGTGACGTCGTACTGGCCCCCGGCGTCATGCTCCAGCATCTGACGAAACCCGGCGCGCAGCCCGGCATGACGGGCGATGACCAGGAGCTTCCGGACCTGCCCGCTCATTTTCATCCCCACGTGTCTCCATACGGCGGCCTGCCCGATGGCGCTCATGAAACCTGGAGGGCCAGCTTCGAGGCCCTGCATATGAAACTCCAGAGCGGGCGGTGAACAACCGCCACCCGGTCATGAATGCAACCGTTTCGTGCCTGACGCCGTTCGCTCCCCTGCCAGCCGCGGGAGGGGGCTCAACCTGGACCTTCAGGAACGCTTCAGCAGCGTGGCGAGCACCCACAGCAGCTCCGCGGGCTCGAGCGGCTTGGCCACGTGGGAGTCGAAGCCCGCCCGCAGCGCGGCGGCCTGGTCCTCCTGACGGGCATACGCGGTGAGCGCCACGGCCGGCACCCGTCCACCCTGCTCGGGGGCCCGCGTGCGTATCTCCTGGATGAGCGCGTAGCCATCCATCCCCGGCATGCCGATGTCCGAGATGAGCAGCTCCGGCGGCTCCCGGTTCATCAGCTCGAGCGCCTGGGCCGCGCTCTCCGCGATGGAGACCCGGACCTTTCCTTCCTGGAGCAGCGTGGCCACCAGCTCGCGCGTGTCCTTCTCGTCATCGACCACCAGGATGTGGCGGCCGTGGAGCGCCTTCGGGTAGTCGGCGGGGAGCTGGGGCGGGTGCTGGGGAAGTGTACGGGCCGGCTCGGCCGCGTCCGCGCGGGGGGCCACCAGGGGCAGCAGGACGGTGAAGGTGGCGCCCTGTCCCTTGCCCGGGCTCTGCGCCTCGACCGTGCCGCCGTGCAGCTCCACCAGGTGGCGCACGATGGCCAGTCCCAGCCCCAGTCCGCCATGGCGGCGCGTGGAGGAGGCATCCGCCTGGGTGAAGCGCTCGAAGAGGTGGGGCAG
Organism: Archangium sp. Cb G35; assembly: GCF_001896145.1. Classification (NCBI taxonomy): domain Bacteria; kingdom Pseudomonadati; phylum Myxococcota; class Myxococcia; order Myxococcales; family Archangiaceae; genus Archangium; species Archangium sp. Cb G35. Next base: position 252,276 of record NZ_MPOI01000018.1, on the reverse strand, counting down.
GAAGCCCGGGGAGATTCCATCCCCGGTGTCGCGCACATGGATCTCCACGTGCGCGGGGCGCCACGAGAGCGACACCGTCACGCTTCCTTCCTGGGGCGTGAACTTCACCGCGTTGGACAGCAGGTTCCACACCACCTGCTGCAACCGGTCCGGGTCTCCCTGCACGGGAACCGTCTGCGGCTCCAGGGATACCTGGAATTGGATGCCTCGCGCCTCGGCCGCCGGGCGCACCACGTCCACCGCGCTCTCGATGACCTTCTCCAGGTTCGTGGGGCGCACGTCCAGCCGCAGCCGGCCGCTGACGATCCGGTTGACGTCCAGCAGATCCTCCACGAGCTGCGTCTGCGCCCGTGCGTTGCGCTCGATGGTCTCCAGGGCGCGCTCGCGCTTGTCCTGCGGCAGCTCCCGCGTGCGGAGGATCTGCACCCAGCCGAGGATGGCGGTCAACGGCGTGCGCAGCTCGTGCGAGAGCACTCCGAGGAACTCGTCCTTGAGGCGGCTGGCCTGCTCGGCGCGCTGGCGCTCCGCCTCGGCCGCCTCGTACAGGCGCGCGCGCTCCAGGGCCTGGCCACACTGCTGCGCGAGCATCTGCAGGAACTGCAACTCCTCGGGGACGCAGATGCGCGGGTCGGGGTAGCTCAGCACGAGCGCGCCCACGGACTGTCCATGCACCCACATGGGAAACACCGCCACCGCGTGGTCCCGCTCCGAGGCACGCAGGGTGACGATCTCCGGGTACCTCGCCTGCATGTCCGCGGTGGAGCGCAGCCAGATTTCCCTGCCCGTGCGCACCGCGTCGACGACGGGGTTGTGCGCGGAGGGCATCAGGTCCCGCACATGGCGGACGAAGCGCTCCGGGTACCCCACGTCATGGAGGCTTTCGAGCGAGCCGTCCGCGCGCTGGCGGTAGACGGCCCCCGCCTCGGCGCCCATGCCCCCCACCGCCACGGACAGCACCGTCCGGGCCACGTCGGCCTGGGTGAGGGCCTGGGACAGGGCGGAGGTGACCACCTGCAGGCGCGCGGCGTGCTCCTCGGCCTGACGGGCCTCGGTGATGTTGTCGAAGACCATCACCGCGGCGATCGTCCGGCTGCGCTCGTCGCGGATGGGGGCGCAGTTGACCTTGATGAAACGGTTGTCCTTGTCCGGCCGGCGCAGCCACAGCACCTCGCCGCGCACCACCTCGCCGTGCAGCACGCTGCGCGCCAGCGGCAGCTCCTCGGCCGGGTACGGGGTGCCATCCAGGCGGTGCTGATGGTAGGCCGTGTAGCCCTTCACGTCCGAGGCCTGGATGAGCGGGTGGCCCCAGATGGCCTCCGCCTGGGCGTTGGCGTACGTCAGCTCCCCTTGGGGCCCCGCCAGCAGGAAGCCCGAGGGCATCTGCTCGAGGATGGCCGACAGCAGCCGCTCATTCGTCTCCAGCTCCGCCAGCAGCCGGTCGCGCTCGGCCTCGGCGTTCTTCCGCTCGGAGATGTCCGTGTTGGTGCCCACCCACTCGCGCACGCCGCCATCCAGGTTGAACACGGGCACGGCGCGCGACATGACCCAGCGCCAGCTCTCGTTGGCGTGCTTCAGGCGGAACTCGTGGGCGAACGGCGTCTTCGTGGTGACGGCGTTCTTCCAGGCCCCGCGGGCCGCCGGTGAATCCTCGGGGTGGATGGCCTCCAGCCAGGAGGTTCCATCCAGCCATTGCTCGAGCGTGAGGCCCGTGAAGGCCCGCCAGGTGGGCGCGTCCTCCACGGGACGGCCCTGGGCGTTGGTGGTCCAGATGGCCGACGCCGAGGTCTGCACCAGCGAGCGGAACCGCTCCTCGCTCTCGTTCAGTGCCTCCGCGGTGTGCACGGCACTGGAGCACCCGGTGACGTCCTCGCCGAGGAAGAGCCACTCCACGAGCCGCCCCGCGTCGTCCTTCACCGGCAGCGCCCGTGCCTGGATGTCGCGCCAGACGTCATCCTCGCGGCGCACGCGGAAGGTGAGCTCCCCTTCACTGGACCCGCCGGGCCCGAGCAGCTCGCCCTCCGGGTCCAGCGGGCCGCGATCCTCGGGGTGGATGGCGTGCTGCCAGTGCCAGCCCATCATCTGTCCGGGGGCCTGGCCGGTGAAGGCCGCCCAGGAGGGCGAGGGTTCCTGCATCCGTCCCGCCTCGTCCACCACCCAGACGAGCCGGTGCGTATCCGCCAGGAGTGCACGGACGCGCAGGGTGTCACGTGTGGGGAGCGCCAGAGCGAGCATGAACAGAATCTCCTGAAGGGCTCGGCCGCCCACGTCAATCCCCCGGGCCGAGGAAAGTCCTCACCGAGCCGGGCTCATTATGACCTCAAATCGTGGCGATTTGATGTCACGGCACATTTCCCCTGGTGGTGCGTGCGGGGTGTCAGGGCTCCGGACTCTGCTGGAGGGTGCGGTCCACTCTGTCCGGGTGCGAGGGCGAAGGGAGTCGGTGGGGGGTGGGCCGGCTTCAGGGAGCCTGGATATGCGCATCGATTTCGACGCAGTGGGACGTGCGGGAAAGCGGTGGTTCAACCGCCGCGTGGGACTGGCGGCGGGGCTGTTGGCCGCTGGAGCCGCGGGGCTGCTGGCCCTGCCGGCCCGCACGGGCAGTGTGCCTGTGCCCGGGAAGGCCGCGTGCTGCACGGGCGCGGCCGCGCTGGGTGACACGATGATTCACGCCTCGGGTGGAGGCGACAAGGAGTTCTTCGAGGTGCCCTCGAGCCCGCCGGGAGCCATCTTCCTGCTGGGCAACAACGCGTCCATGCAGGAGTACGCGCAGTACCTGCCCGAGGTGGGTGACACCTCGAAGCCGGGCTGCTCGGACCCGGCGCTGGTGGACGCGATGAAGTGGTTCGACCGTGGGAGCGCGGATCCGGCGCTCAACGGCTCCATTCCGTTCGACGCGGACCCGGACTTCTCCACGACGGAGCCGCACTTCTTCGATCCGGACAAGTACTACCACTCGCGCGGGCGGCGCCTGGCGTGGCAGGTGGAGGAGGGCCCGTACTCCCTCCCGGTGGACATGCGGAGCACGCTGGGCTTCACGGACCTGATGCAGGTGTGCGGCAACGCCATGGACTGGAGCGAGCCGTGGGGCTCGCCCGTGTACACGGAGTGCCAGAAGTGCCTGACGGACAAGGGCTGGTGGCGGGGTCCGCTGGCGAGCACGCCCACGGCGCCCGCGGGCGAGACGTTGCCGGTGGAGGCGCGGCGCAAGTGGGTGCTGAGCGGCCGCGTGCTCAACGTGCGCCCGCCGAAGTTCGTGGTGGCGCGCAAGGTGCTCAAGGACGTGGTCTCCACGGCGGTGGACCTGCGCATGGGCGTGGCCACGTTCGGCCCGGACCGTGGCTGGTTCGATCCGCCGGTGCTGCTGCGGCCGCTGAAGCCCTCGTGTGACAAGTCGCTTCCCGTGCTGGACGAGACGGCGTTGGGGCGGGCGGAGCTGCGCAAGGCCATCAACTCCATCTCCTTCCGCAACGACGAGCGCTCCATCGGCGAGGCGCTCTTCGGATTGGGTGGGTACTTCTCCTCGCAGAAGGTGGATGGGCGGTGGGCCAACTGGTTCACCAACCCCATCAGCCCGGGCTGGGGCTGGCCGGGGTGCTGCAACGGCGGCACGGTGGATGATGTGCTCACGGGCAAGGATGGCGAGCCGTGGGGCGCGCAGTCTCCGGATGAGTGGCTCAAGGACACGCAGCCGTGGGAGGGCATGGGCACGGACCGTTCCGTGTGCTCGGCCTGCCAGGCCAGCTCCGTCATCGTGCTGGCGGATGGCTCGCCCCGGTACGACAACACGGTGCCCATCACGAAGATGATGGAGGTGCTGAAGGCGCGGGGCGCGAAGCACGCGGACGGTACGCCGCTTACGTTCGACCCGAGCAGCCCGGAGACGAACCCGGCGCCGGGTGGGGTGAACTACTGCGACGAGTTCGGCGCGACGAAGGAGGACTGCGACTACGCCAACTGGCCCACGGGTCTGGCGAAGACGAACAAGAACTTCATGGACGACGTGGCCTTCTTCCTGGCCAACGCGGACCTGCGCGATGACCTCGCGGGGGACCAGTCCGTGCGCACGTACACCATCGGCTACGGCGACAACAGCCCGATGCTCCAGAGCATCGCGAAGGCGGGCAAGGGCCGGTTCTTCCGCGCCAACAACGCGGGAGAGCTGCGCGATGCGCTCATGGCCGCGCTCGGGGACGTGAAGGAGGTCTCCACGGCGTTCTCGTCCGCGAGTGTCGCGAGCGTGCAGTCGGGAGGCTCGCAGTCCTCCTACGTGCCGCGCTTCACGCCGCGCCGGGGCCGGCCCTACGAGGGCCACCTCTACCGTTTCTTCTTCTTCAGCGAGTTCTCGCAGGGCTGCCAGCTGCCGGTGGCCCGGAGCCCGCTGGGGGACCCGCGCGACCTCAACGGAGACAAGGACTGCGACGACTCCTTCTTCCTCGACAAGCCGGCGGGCTTCACGCCGGCGCCGGGCGCGGTGGTGGACCCCTCCAGCTTCACGCGCGCCAACATCGTCCAGGAGAACACCGAGGGCGTCTGGGTGAAGGTGCAGACGGCCACCCTCTCCAGCGATGGCCGTCTGGTGGGCGGCACGCCGGCACAGCCCTTCTGGGACCTGGCGGAGACGCTCGGCCAGCGCAGCGCGAGCGCGCCGTGCAACCCGGCGGATCCGCTCAACCCCACGGGAGGCCGCTGCCTCTTCACGCTCGTGGACCGTGACAAGGATGGCCGCTTCACGCAGGCGGACAACCCGCCCATGCCCTTCGACGTGGCCCACCGCGCCGAGCTGGAGGAGTACCTGCTGGCGGCGGGAGATGGTTTCTGCGCCGTGGCCTTCGCGAAGTTGAAGAAGGCCTGGACGGGCACGCCCGCGCAGCGCGCCGAGTGCGTGGACACGCTCATCCGCTTCGTGCGCGGTGTGGACGTGTTCGACTACGACGGAGACCTGCTCACGGACGAGGACCGGCCGTGCTCGGGCAATCCGTCGCGCTCGTGCAAGCTCGCGGACATCTTCCACTCCACGCCGGTGACGGTGGAGCCGCCCATCGAGCCCTTCCTGTGCACACTGGGGCTGAGCGGCCAGTGCCTGTCCACGCTCTACGACGACTTCACCGCCTCGGTGTCGTCCGAGACGTCGTGCTCCACGCCGTCCGCGGGCAAGCCCTGCTACGCGGCCACGCCGATGGATCCGCCACGTGGCTCCAGCGCGAACCGGTTCGGTTCCTATGACGTGTTCCGCAAGGCGAACGCGAAGCGCGAGCGCATCGTGCTGGTGGGCTCCAACGGAGGCATGTTGCACGCCGTGCACGCGGGCACGGCGCTCGCGCGGGACAAGACGAGCGCCGTTGATGACGTGCACGACCTGGGCACGGGCCAGGAGCTGTGGGGCTTCATCCCGCCGGACCTGCTGCCCAAGCTGGGCCTGATGCTGAACGGCCACGAGTACTTCGTGGACGGCACGGCCATGGTGCGTGACGTCTGGGCGGACGGTTCCGCGAGCGGCACGAGCACGGGCAACGGCGTGAAGGAGGCGGGCGAGTTCCACTCGCTCGCGATCCTCACCGAGCGCTCGGGGGGCCAGCGTTTCGCCGCGCTGGACGTGACGAACCCGCGCGAGATGTTGAAGCCGGACGGCAAGCCCTTCCGCTGGATGTTCCCCAACGCGTGCGAGCCGGAGTCGGCCATGGTGGGCCAGTCGTGGACGAACTTCGCGCCCAAGCCGCCGCCCATCGGTCCGGTGCGGCTCGCGGCGAGCAATGCGCGCGGCTGGGAGGAGCGCTGGGTGGCGGTGCTCAACGGCGGGTACAGCGCGGACCTGTCGCGTGGCCGCGGTGTGTACATGCTGGATGCGTGGACGGGTGACACGCTGTGGTCCGTGGAGGCGCGGCCCGGTGCGGCCTCGCCGGATGCGTACACGGCGGTGCTCAACCGGATGCTGCCCATCGCGGCGGCGCCGGCGCTGGTGGACATTGGCGACGCGGAGAGCTTGCAGATGGACCTGGATGGTTTCTTCGACACGCTCGTCGCCGGTGACCTGGGCGGCCAGGTGTGGACGTTCCGCTTCCACACGCCGGGCGTGCTCGGGAGCGATGGCCGGGTGAACAACTGGTTCGGCGCGCGCTCGCTGGAGATGGCGCGTGGCAAGGACTTCGAGAAGCAGCCTTTCTTCCACATGGCCTCCACCGTGCGTCAGCCGGAGACGGGCTGGCTGCGTGCCTTCCTGGGCACGGGAGACCGGCAGCACCTGCGCTCCAAGGAGGGGACGAACTGCGGTCCGGACGATCTGCTGGCGTGCGTGCGGATGAAGTGCGACGTGGAGGCGGAGCTCACCGCCGGCATCAACGGTCTGCTGCGCACGTCCGTCATCGAGTACGACAACGGCGTGCTGGTGAAGAACACGGGAGCGCTCTCGGGCTCGGTGGCGCCGGCGTGCTCGTCCGCGCGCATGGAACTCACCCGCCTGCGCATCCGGTGTGACAACGGCACGGCACTGGGCAGCGGCTCCTACTACTTCCCCGCGGCGGGTGCGCCGGCGCCCGCCAGCTCGGATGCCGAGTGCGCGGTGGCGGGCGGTGAGTGGTCGTGCACGCTGGCCACGCTTCCCACGGACTCGCACGGGGACCTGAACCTGGGCGCGGACGCGAACAAGGTGCCGCACAACCGCTACTTCGGCTTCCACGCGTATGGTGGATGGCAGCGCCACTTCGAGAGCGCCACCGAGGCCCTCGCGTTCGACCACAAGCGTGTGACGGACACCGCCTTCGCTTGCGGCGCGGGAGTCGACTGCTCGCTGGTGGACGTCACCATTCCGGACAGCGCCTACGCGACGTATGTACACCCGGAGTTGGGCCCGCAGCGCTACGTGCCCACGAGCACGCTGGCGTCGCTCCCGCGGGGCACGATGGAGGGGCCGGGCTGGTTCCTCCGGTATGGCGGCCTGCAGGAGAAGACGGCGGCGGGCTCGGCCGTGTTGGGCGGCATCGTGTTCTGGCCGAGCTTCTCGCCTCCCGCGGCGGCCACCGTCTCCGCCTGCAAGCTGTCGGGCGGCGGAGACATCAGCCGCTCGTGGCAGGCGGACGTCATCACCGGCATGCCGGACCAGGCGGAGGGCTTCCGGGTGACGGACGCGGACGGCAAGCTGCTCGGGTACATGCCCGCCAAGACGCTGGATGCGTGGGCGCCGCCTCCGGAGCCGGCGGCGGTCGTCTCCGTGTCCTCGACGGGTGGCATCCGCTACGAGGTGGTGATGCCGGGCGTGGGACAGGCTCCCGTCAGCGAGACGCTGCGTGAGCGCAAGAACACCACGCCGGACATCTCCTGGCTGGAGGTGCCGCGCAACCTGCACGCGTGCCGGCACTCGGACACCCGCTTCTGTCCGTGAGACGTGGGGACGGCCGGGTCACTCCCTCGAGGACCCGGCGTCCCGCGCGTCGCGAGGGAGGCGCACCTGGAAGGTGGTGCCCTCCTCGCGGTTGGAGCGCACCTGGATGTCGCCGTGATGGGCGCGCACGACGTGCTTTACGATGAACAGCCCCAGGCCGATGCTGCGCTGGGAGTTGTCCGTCCTGTCCTTCCCGCGCCGCAGGAGCTCGAAGATGTGCCGTTGGTCCTCGGGCGGGATGGGCGTCCCCAGATTGTGCACGCGCAGTTGCAGCGTATCGTCCTCGCTCGTGCTGCTCACGGTCACGGGCGTATCGGGCGGGCTGTACTGGAGGGCGTTGGTCAGCAGGTTCGTCAGCACCTGCGCGACGCGGTCCGCGTCCAGTGTTCCCTTGCCATCGCCCGTGCACTCCAGCCGGAGCGTGCGCCCGGGGTGGGCGAACTGCACTTCCTCCACCGCCTGCCGCGCCAGCTCGTGCAGGTCCACCGGCTGCGGGTGGAGGACGATGCCGCTGCCCATGCTGGCCTGGGTGAAGTCCAGCAACTCCCTCACCATGCGCGTCATCCGCTCGGCGCTGCTGCGGATGCGGGTGAGCAGGCGCACCTGGACGGCCTCGTCCCGGCCCTGCTTGCGCAGGCCCGACTCCGCCGCCAGGGTGATGGCGGTGAGCGGGTTGCGCAGATCATGGCTGACGATGCCGATGAGCTGTTGCGACAGCTCGGCCCGGCGCAGCGCCTCGGCGCGCAGCTCGCGCAGCTCGGTGACGTCCCGGCCCACCCCGATGAAGCCGGTGGGCTCTCCCCCGGCCGAGCGGATGGGAACGGTGCGGATGCCGACCCACACCTCGCTCCCGTCCTTGCGCCTTCCCAGCCACTCGCCCCTGCGCTCGCCAATGGTGAGGATGCGGGCGAGGCCCGCCGCGAGCTCCTCGGCGGATTGGCTCGGGTAGAGCTTCGCCACGGACTGGCCCATCATCTCCCCGGCGCTGTAGCCGAAGAGCTGGGTGGCTCCCTCGTTCCAGTAGGTGATGAGGCCGGACAGATCCGACACGATGATGCTGTCCTGCACGTTCGCGAGGATGTCCACCTGCGTGCGCAGCTGGGCGTTGAGGGCCTCCAGCTCGGCACGGGCCGCGCGCTCGGACTCCAGCAGCTGCGCGCGCTCCCGGGCCACCTCGTGGGTGCGCAGCACGGTGCGCAGCGTGGCCACCAGCTCCTCGGGTTCCACCGGGGCCACGAGGTAGCCGTCCGCGCCTCCGAGCAGCCCCTGGGTCTTGTCCTGGATGGTGGTGAAGTTGGCGGACATCTGGATGATGGGGAGGGAGGCCGTGGCCGGGTCCGCCTTCAACCGGCGGCTCACCTCGAAACCCGTCAGGTCTGGCAGGCGCACGTCCAGCAGCAGGACATCCGGCCCCTCCCGGGCGAGCTGGAAGGCCTCACTCGCGGTGGCGGCCTGCCGCGTCCTGAATCCCGCCAGCTCCAGCGTCCGCGCGAGCATGTAGCGCTTGGCGTCATCGTCCTCGACGATGAGCACGACGGGCGAGGGGGGCTGGGAGGATGGGGTCTTTTCCATTCGGCGGGCCCCTCCCGGGGGGGCGGGGATCCTCATACAACAGCGTTGCGCGGACGTCCCCTTCCTCCTGGCGTCCATTCCGCTTCACTCCTGGTGCTGCGTTCTTGACGGGGCGGCCCGTGCCAGCGACCGTGGCAGGGTGAGCGCGCCCTCCGTTCCGAGCGCGCCCGGTTCCGGCCAGGCGCCTTCTTCCAACTCCGACGGCTCCGGGTTGCCGGCCGACGAGCGGCTGCGGCTATTGCTCGAGCACATGTCCGAGTCCTTCCTGTCGCTGGATGGACGGGGGCGGGTGCTCGATTGCAACGCGCGGGCGGTGGCGCTGTTCGGAGTGGCCGCCGGGCGGCTGCTCGGCCAGGAGCCGTGGGTGGCGGTGCCCTCGCTCGCGGGCAGGACGTTACACGGGCGGTTGTTGACGGCGCTCGAGACGCGCCAGCCCGCGCGTTTCCTCGCCTCGCTGCCGCCGCGCTCCTGGGTGGAGGTGTCCGTCGTCCCCGTGCGCGACGAGCTGTGGGTGCTCGCCTCGGACATCACCCAGCGCGAGGAGGCCCAGGCCCTGGTGGAGGAGACGGAGAAGCGTTTCCGGCTGTTGGGCGAGCGCTTCCAGGTGGCGCTCGACTCCGCGCAGATGGCCGTCTGGGAGACGAACCTCGCCACCGGCCAGGTGTTCCGCTCGGAGGGGCATGACCGGCTCTATGGCTACCCCGAGCCGCTCAAGGAGTGGACCCACGAGAAGTTCCTCGCCTCGCTCCACCCGGAGGACCGGCCGGAGGTGGAGGCCCAGGTCACCGGTATCTTCCACAATGACGTGAAGTCCTATACGTCCACCTTCCGCACCCGGTGGCCGGATGGCGCCTGGCACTGGCTCACCAGCCGCGCCACCGTGATGCGGGACGCCCAGGGCCGGCCCATGGTGGTGCGCGGCGCCATGCTCGACATCACCACCCTGAAGCAGACGGAGCTGGCGCTGCAGGAGGCGGTGCGCGTGCGCGAGGACTTCCTGTCGCTCGCCAGTCATGAGCTCAAGACGCCGCTCACCGGCCTGTTGCTGCAGATGCAGATGATGCGGCGGCTGGAGGCGGAGGCGGGCTCCACGCCGCTGGACTCCCAGAAGGTGCGGACGCGTCTGGAGGCCATCGAGCGGCTGCTGCGGCGCTCGAGCCTGCTGGTGGACAACCTGTTGGACGTGGGCCGCATGCGCCAGGGCAAGCTGGACTTCCTCTTCTCCACGGGGGACCTGTCCGTGCTGGTGTCCGAGCTGGTGGAGCGCACCCGCGAGGAGGCCCGGCTGGCGGGCGTGTCCCTCACCGCGGACATCACCCCGGCGCTGGTGGGACGCTTCGATCGGCTGCGGCTCGAGCAGGTGGTGCTCAACCTGCTGGCCAACGCCCTGCGCCACGGCGGGGGACAGCCCATGGAGGTGCGGCTGGAGCGGACCCCGGAGGGCGCGCGGCTGGTGGTGCGGGACGAGGGGCCCGGCATCCCCGAGGCCGATCGCGAGCGCATCTTCGCGCGCTTCGAGCAGGTGCGTGGCGTGGCTCGCGCCGGCGGCCTGGGACTCGGCCTCTTCATCGTGCAGCAGATCGTCGAGGGCCACCGCGGCCACGTGCACGTGGAGGCGGGGCCCGGCGGGCGCGGCGCGGCCTTCGTGGTCGAGATTCCGCTGTAACAACTGCAACCCGGCTTCTCGTCCAGGCATTCCCCGTCGCTCCGCCGCTCACACTGGGTGTGTCAGGAGTTCAGCCGCGCTGGAAAGTCAAGACGACACTGCCTGTTGAGTGGAGTGCGATCAGCCGTCCTTTCGAGTGGGCGGGTTGCTTTCGGCCCTTCAGAACGTTTCTGATCTGTACCGGAGCTCCGGTCGTCTCACTCCAAGCCCCCAACGGAGGCAATCAACGCATGCAGCTCAACATCACCTTCCGCCAGTTCGGCTCGTCCGATGCCCTCAAGGAGTACGCGAAGGAGAAGGTCGAGCGGGTGAACAAGTACCTGGACAGGGCCGGTGAGGCCCACGTGGTGCTGTCGCTCGAGCGGCACCTGCACCACGCGGAGATCACCATCCACTCCGGCTCCTGGGTGCTGCGCGGCAGGGAGAAGAGCGAGGACATGTACGCGTCCATCGATCTCGCGATGGACAAGATCGAAGCGCAGCTGCGCAAGTACAAGGAGAAGATCAAGAACCACCACGGGCGCGAGCGCGTGCACCACCGCCAGGGGCTGGTGAACCAGCTCAAGGTGCGCCACAAGGTGTTCGAGCTGCCCGAGGAGCTGCAGGAGGAGTTCGCGCCGCCCGCTCCCGCCGCGCAGCCCGCTCCGAGCGCGCCGGCCACCGAGCAGCTCGCGCAGTCCACCACGCGCATCGTGCGCACCGCGGAGATCACCGTGAAGCCCATGGCGGTGGACGAGGCGGTGATGCAGATGAACCTGATGAACCAGGACTTCTACGTCTTCCAGCACGCCACCACGCACGAGGTCTGCGTGGTGTACCGGCGCAAGGAGGACGGGCAGTACGGCCTCATCGGCGTGCACGGCTCAGCGCCCACCGCGGGCTGAGTCCTGGCGTTTGCCGCGCTCCGAGCGGGCCGCCCGCCCGGGGCGCGGTGCGTCCAGTCCGTGACCGAAGGCGAGCCGGCCCAGCCCCACGGGGAGCCGGCCCGGTGTGCCGATCTCCCCGAAGAGGGCGGCGGCGGCGGCCTCGGTGGCGGCGGGCTGGTACGAGTAGATGGCCAGCACGGCCCGGGCCTCGTCGGCTTGCTCGGCGAGGTAGGGCAGGCCCATGGACACCACCAGCACCGGGCGTCCCGTGGCGGCGGCCATGGTGACGAGCTCGAGCTGGCGGGAGTTGATGACGCCCACCACCACCACGTCCGAGCCGAGCGCCAGGCGGCGGGCCTGCCGCCTCAGCACGGCCCGGCGTGCGGGCGAGGGCCACGTGGGGACGTTGAGCACCTGGGCACCCGGGACGCGCTCGAGGATGGACTCGCCCAGCGAGTGCTCCGGGGTGATGAGGCCCAGGCGCGTGCCGGGGGAGAGCGGGAAGTGCTTGCCGTCGGTGCGCAGCAGGGTGACGGCGGCGCGGGCGATGCGGTGGGCCACCTCGGCGTTCTCCGGAGCGGGTGGGGTGGCCAGGCGCTCCTCCAGCAGGGGCGGCGGCTCGAAGAGGCCGCGGCGCAGCTTGGAGGTGAGGATGCGGCGCACGGCGTCGTCCAGCCGGGCCCGGGGAAGCTCGCCGCTCCAGGCCGCCGTCATGAGGGCCTCGTACACCTCCGTCTTCTTCTCCGCGCGCCAGGGGACGAGCACCATGTCCGCGCCGGCCTTCACCGCCATCACCGCGGCGTGGCCCACGCCGTAGCGCCGGGCGATGGCGTCCATCTCCAGCTCGTCGGTGAGCACCAGCCCGTCGAAGCCGAGCCGCTGGCGCAGCAGCCCGTCCAGCACCTGGGGGTGCACGGTGGCCGGCATGTCGTCGCCGGTGAGGCCGGGCACGGCCACGTGGGCCGTCATCAACCCGTCCAGCCCGTCCTGGATGACGGCGCGGAAGGGCTCCATCTGGGCGAGCACCTCCTCGCGGGTCTCGCGCATGATGGGCAGGGCGGTGTGGCTGTCCGCGTCGGTGGAGCCGTGGCCGGGGAAGTGTTTGGCCACGGTGACGAGCCCCGCGTCCTGCTGGCCGCGCACGAAGGCCCGCCCCAGCTCGGAGACGAGCGGCACCGAGTCGCCATAGGAGCGGATGCCGATGACGGGGTTGCGCGGGTTGAGGTTGACGTCCAGCACGGGCGCCAGGTTCATGTTGAAGCCCAGGCGCTTGAGATCCTCCCCCTGGGCGAGCCCCGCGGCGTAGGCAAGCTCGGCCGAGCGGGTGGCTCCGAGCGCCATGTTGCCCGGCAGCACCACCACGTCGTCCTTCACCCGCACCACGTTGCCCCCCTCCTGGTCCAGCGCGAGGAAGGGGGGGATGCCGTCGGCGAGCAGCCGGCGCAGGCCGTCGTTGAGGCGGGCCACCTGCTCGCCGCTGGAGATGTTGCGCCGGAAGAGGCACACCCCGCCCACCCGGCGGCCGCGCACCAGCGCCTCCACGGACTCGTCCACCGTGGTGCCGCCAAAGCCCACCATCATCAACTGGCCCACCTTGTCCTCGAGGGACAGGCCCGCCAGGAGGTGCTCGGCGCGGGCCCGGAGCAGCTCGTCCGCCGAGGGCGGGGTGGGTGGAGGGGCCTGCTCGGCCTGGACGGGGGCCTGGGGCGCGGCCGCCTCGGGCGGGCCGGAGGTGGTGGCACAGGCCCCGAAGCAGAGGACGATCGGGAGGAGGAGCGCGCGGAGGGGCCGGGGGAACACGGTGGGCCTGGAGCCTAGACGAGCCCTTCGCGCCCTCCATTTTCTGGCCAGAGAAGTCGGAGATACCCGCCGCGAGCGCTCCGTCCGGTGGGGCGGTGGTGCCCACGCGGTGGGTAGACGTCCATCAGTCGTGTGGGTGGGGGTGGGGTGTGACGGGGAGGCGTCTGCCGCTGCTCATCCAGCGAAGGGGGGCAAGATGGGGTTCCCTGAAGTCCCGGGGGTTGGTTGTCCAGAGCCCATGCGGCGGAAGGCGGTGCGACTTGTCCACGCGTGTTGTCGGCGAGCTCCCCGCGGGCGTGCGGCTGCTTCTGGCCCTGGCCGTTCTCCTCGGCGGGTGCGCCACGGGCCCTCCACGCGCGAGCCTGACGAGCGGCTTCGGTCTCCACTCGCGGCCCGCTGCGTTCCGTGACGGTGCCGGATCCCGGTGGCCCACTGTCCCTGTTGTGCCGGAAGAGACAGAGGGGTCCGCGGGCGGCTTTCCCGATCAGACGGAGGACTCCTTCCAAGTGGTGCAGGAGGCCAGTGGCCTCGGGGAGGAGGCCCGGCACCCGGTGGGCGCTGCGCTCTACCTGGAGCAGGCGCGCCAGCTGCTGGGCCAACTGGCGAAGACGCCCGTGACGCAGCGGAGCCTCGCCCCGCGCCGGGCGCTGTCCTGGCTGCTGCGCGAGGTGCTCGAGGGCGGCGAGCGCGTGGACTACGCCGACTTGAAGTGGCGCGCCGAGCGCTTCGAGCGGCTGGTGCTGGTGCGTCCGGATGGCTACCTGGTGGTCGCGCTCGATGGCACGCCGCTTCAACGTCGGGGGCCCCTGCAACTGGTGGAGGGCGAGTGGTGGGTGGGCCGCCTCGTGGTGGGCGGTTTCTACTTCTCACACGGTGGCGTCTTCTATCCAGTCACCGAGGCCCTGCGGCGCGCGGACAGCGCGCCCCTGGCGGAGTTGGGCCTGGGGAGGGACCCGCTCAACGCCGCGCTCGATGGAGCCCAGGACGCCCTGGCGGAGATGACGCTGGCGCTGGCGCACTCCGTGCTCCATCCCATCCGCACGTTGGAGGACCTGGGTCAGCTGCCCACCACGGTGGCGCACTTGATTGCCACCTCGCCCGAGTACTTCGCGCGTTACGGGGCAATGTCACGGGAGGACCAGATACGCGAGGCGGCGCGCCTGTCCACGCACCTGCTCATGTTGCTCGGAGGCGCGCGGGCCACGGTGGGACGCATGGGCGGGCTTGGGGCGGAAGTGCCGGTGTTGTCACTCACGGCCAGGGGCGAACTGGTGTTCGGTGAATCCGTGGCGGTGGGCACGGCGGGAGTGGACCTGGGCGCCTTCTCCATCCTCCACATGGCGGGCAGAGGCCGGGGAGAAGGCGGTGACACGAGCGACAAGACGAAGAAGAACTCCAAGACGGCTCCGGCGCGGAGTCCCGGCAGGTGGACGTACAAGAAGCCCACGACCGAGTCCAAGCGCTCCCTGGACTACCAGGAGCAGGTGACGGGGCGGCCCGCGTGGTGGGTGTACATGATTGGGAAACTGGAGTTCGACGGCATCAAGCTGGGGGAACTGCTGGAGGCCAAGGGCCCGGGTTACTGCTCCTTCTTCAACGCGGATGGCACGCCCAAGTACTGGTACATGAACTCCGGCAAGTTCGACGAGATGCTGAACCAGGCTGCGGATCAGTCAAAGATGGCCCAGCAAGTAGGGATGCCGGTGACCTGGCATGTCGCCGATGCCAAGGTAGCGGAGTTCCTTCGCGCAATCTTCAAGGACAGAGAATTGAAGAACATCACCGTCCGCCACACACGGCCAACACAGTAGGATGGGCGCACGCATGCAGGACAAGTACTACGTTGGGGCGTACTGGGGTCCGCGCAAGGAGACGGCGCTGGAGTGTGCGCGGCGTGCGGAACTCTTCTTCCACATGCTGGCGCGGTGTGACCCGGCGTTCGCCCAATGGTTCCGGGCGGGCCGTGGTTTTCCCCGAGAGCTGCCGGGCTGGCCGGTTCGTCCAGAGCTCAAGGAATTGGAAGAACTCTTCCTGAAGAGCAGGCACCGCGGCGCCAGCAAGACGGTCCTCGATGACATGGGCTTCAGCCGGATGCTGTGGAATGCCAAGAAGGACCCCATCCACGTTCACCTGCATTGTGGCGGATACTCGCCGTGGGGAGGGCCCAATTTGTGCCTGCTCAACCCAATCTGGCCGAGCGCAGTCTGGGAGCGATTGGTCCGCTCGCCCGTGCTGACCGAGGTGCTCACGTGCACGGTCACCGCGTGGGACCCTGACTTCGCCATGGCCAGCTCCTCGGAGATGGTGGACCTCGTGGAGAAGGAGGGACCCGAGGTGCGGATGGGCTGGCTGACGTATCTGTCGCGCCGTCTGGGCAGGTTGCCGCCGCTGCCCGCTCCTGTACGCATCGAGCCGGTGGGGACGTTGGGCTGGCTCCTGGTCCTCTCCCCCGAGCCCATGACGGCCAGCAACCCCGAGCACGTGGCCCTCACGGCTCGCGTGCGCGAGCTGCTCGACAGGGCCGGTCTCATCCAGCGTCCTCAACCCAAGCCCGCCAGTGAGTGACACGGGCCCGGAGCCACACGGACGGCCGTGCCTGTCGCTCCGGAGCAGCCCTACGGGAAGGTCACGTTGCCGAGCGTGATGAAACGCCCGTCGGTTCCCCAGAGTGTGAGCGTGCACGAGCCCTTGGCGCTCTCGGTCTTCGCATCCATCTCCACCATGATGAGGACGTTCATCTGTCCTGGGGAGATGGTGTCTGGCCGTAACATGGGAAGTGGTCTCAACTCCTCACCCTTCTCACACCTCAGCAATGCGTCCTTGAACATCCAGGGCCTGGTGCCCTGATTGTGCAGCAGCATTTCCACGGCGATGCGGTGGTGGGCGCGGTAGGCCCAGATGCTCGAGGTGTGCAGCGCGTTACCAGGCTTTCGGTGGATGGCGGTGCTGATGTCATGAACCTTGACTCCCTGGTTCTGGTCCATCAGGCCCGAGAAGCGCAATCCCCGGAGCCCTCCGGGCCCATCGAGCTCGGCCCGCAGTTGCGTTTTCTCCTCCTCACATTGCTGAGCCGTGGCCTGTGCTTTTCGTTCCGCCAACTCGTAGAGCGCCACCGGGCGTGTGTGGCGGAGGACGTCTACCTGTCGTGCGGCGAGAGCCGGATGGACCATGACGAGGAAGCTGGCACTCGCGGGGCCCGCTCCGTCAGCGAAGTAGACCGTCAAGCGCAGTGGCTCCTCGCCGAGCATGGCCCCGGAGGGCACGAGGGTGAGTCCATGCGTGTCCTCCATGACGCGGTGGAAGCGCTCACGTCCCTCCAACTCCACACGGAGCAATGTCGTATCGAACAGCAGCGTGGTGGTTAGCCCTGGACTGGTGCACAAGACGGGAGTCTTGCTGGGCGGGTCCGCTGTCAATTCGATGCGCAGGTCTCCCATCTCGCAAGAGGCAGGGGGGGGTTCAGCGGCACCAGCGTTTCCAGCGACGAGCGCCAGGAGCAGCAAGCCAGTACGGGACGTGGGTAGCACGGGAGTCGGATTCCGGGGAGATGTGGGGGATGCGAACCGGAGGACTCAGTCGTCCTGCCTCACGCCGAATTCGATGAAGGTCCTCACCGTCGGGCGGGGCCCGACTTTGAATGTGTCGGTCCCGGCACCCGAGATGAGTTTCATTCCGGGGTTACCCTCCTGATAGAACTCGATGCAAACAGGAAAGCTCTCACCGTCCGCGCGATGGGCCTGGGTGAAGCGGCCGTAGAGCCGTTTCTCTCCGAAGAGCAGCCTTCCCGTCAGCATGGTGCCGACGGGCAGTTTCCCCAACGGCTGTTCCATTCGAACCTGGGTGGGACCCTCGTGCACGGTGACGGGCTCGTCGTATTCGTACCCGGGAAATTGGGTGACCACTCCATCCCCGACACTGATGCTCAGTGTCTTCCTCATGGTCTCGATGGATCCGGGGGGGCACTCCTCAAGCTTGGGAGTGGGCCGCACCACATGCTGTACGGGTGCTCCCGGGCAGCCGGTGAGCATGACGGTACAGACACCGGCCAGGCACACCTCCTTGAGGTCGGGAACGCAGCGCCGCGTCTTGCGCTGCGAACGGAGGGAGGAAGTGGCGTCGGGCTTCAGCTGGGACTGCTGCTTGGGGCTCATGGTGTTGGCGGATTCGGACGCGGGGAGAGAGGACAAGGAGGGGGCCGCGCCCGCCCCGGAAGATTCGGCAGACTTCCCGCCCGTCGCCACTGCCTGGAAAACACCGGCATCAGGGGTTGGGTTTCCCGTCACGGACCTGGAGGGTGGAGCGGACTCGGGGGCGTGCGGTCGTGGGGCGAGGAGCCACGTCCCCACGGTGGCCAACAGCATCAGCACCAGGACAGGCACCGCCCGCCGCAGGGCCTCCAGTGCGAGGGTCCGCACGGGGAGCACCCCCACCCCCGTGGGCAACAGGTGTGACAGCGCACGCCGCCACACGTTCCGCTTCGCCATGGGGGAGGGCGGTGGTGTCGGGACGGCGGGGGGCGAGGGGGGCTCGGGCAGCGGCCGGGGTGCTGTCTTCACCAGGGGCACGTCCCAGTGCGAATCCCCCTCGGCTCCGGCGAGGACCGCCTCCAGGGCCGAGCCCACGGCCTCCATGTCCGCGAAGCGTGCTCCCGGGTCCTTCTCCAGCAGGCGCATGCACACCCCGCTCAGCGCCGCCGGCACCCGGCCGTTGCGCTCGTGCGGCGCCACGGTCATCCCGTCGCGGATGTCCTTGATCATGTTCGGGTTGGTGAAGCGCGAGCCGAAGGGCAGCGCGCCCGTCAGCATCCAGTACAGCGAGACGCCCAGCGCCCACACCTCATCGGAGACGTCCGCCCGGTAGAGCACTCCATCGCCGTAGTGCTCCCAGATGAAATCGCACGCCTCCGGGCTGAAGAACTCCCGTGTCCCCACCATCTGCCCTCGCCCTTCCACCGAGCTCAACCCCTCCAGGTGCGCCACGCCGAAGTCCACCAGGATGGGTTCTTCGTCCAACCCGCGCATGAGGAGGTTGTCGGGCTTCACGTCCCGGTGCCTCACTCCGGCCGCGTGCACCGCCCCGAGCGCGCGTGCCACCTTCAAGGTGTGCGTGGCGGCCTGCCGCGCCGACAGTCCGTGCACCTGGGCATGGTCCTCCAGCGTGAGTCCGTCCACCCACTCCATGACGAGGTAGAGGAAGCCCTGCTCCGGGTCCGGCCAGCGGCCGTAACCCAGGATGCGCACCACGTTGGGGTGCTCCAGCCGCCGCAGGACATCGAGCTCGTGCTCGCCCCAGGGGGCGGCCGGGCGGGCCTGGAAGAACTTCAAGGCGAACCAGCGTCCGGCGCATCCGGCCTTGAAGACATGGCCCTGGCCGCCCTGGCCCACCTGCTCCTGCACGAGGTAGGGACCAACGCTGTCACCGGGGACTGGGAGCCTGTTGAGGGGTATTCGCACAGGGAGACTCGACCTCCGGGGTTCGGAGGCTAGCATGACCTGTTGCATCTCCTTCGCCATTCGGACGCGGGAGGACAGGGCCCCCGGACGATTCGCCTACCGGGCAGATGGCGGAGGAATCCACCCGGATGAGGACAAGGCAGGCAGGCGACCCTTGCGCGAATCGAGGCTCAGGAGTAATTGCCCGCGTAGGCAGCGCCACCGTGGGAGCGCAAGCTTGCGAATCTCCGAGTTCCTCAGCCCAGAAGCCCTGATCGCGGACCTCCAGGCCAGCGACAAGCAGGCGGTGCTGCGCGAAATGAGCGCGGTGCTCGCCCGGGCCCATCCCTCCTTGAAGGAGGATCGCCTCGTGGAGGTGTTGCGCGAGCGCGAGAAGCTGGGCTCCACCGGCATCGGTGAGGGCGTGGCCATCCCCCACGGCAAGTTGCCCGGGCTCACCAACCTGGTGGCCGCCTTCGGGGTGTCGCGCCAGGGCGTGGACTTCGAGGCCATCGACGGCAAGCCCACCCACCTCTTCTTCGCCCTGGTGGCTCCGGAGAACAGTGCCGGTGTCCACCTCAAGGCACTGGCGCGCATCTCGCGCCTCTTCAAGAATCCCCGCTTCCGCGCCTCCATCCTCGAGGCCACCTCGGCCGCGGACATCCACGCGCTGATCGTCCAGGAGGACGCCCGGCCCTGAAGCCGGGTCTCCGGACCGCTCAGCGCGGGCCTGGCGCCGCCGCGCTTCCCGGGCTCTCCAGGAGGATGGTGACGGGGCCGTCGTTGACGAGCGCCACCTTCATGTCCGCCGCGAAGATGCCCGTGCCCACCGTGAGGCCGCGGGCGCGCAGCACCTCGCAGACGCGCTCGTAGAGGGCCTTGGCGCCCGCCGGCTCCATGGCGTCGATGAAGCTGGGCCGCCGGCCCTTGCGCGCATCCCCGTAGAGGGTGAACTGGCTGACGACGATGAGCTGCCGGGAGGTGTCCTCCAGGGACAGGTTCATCTTGCCCGCGGCGTCCTCGAAGATGCGCAGCGTGGCGAGCTTCTCCGCCATCCACGCCACGTCCGCCTCGGTGTCGCCCTTGCCCACCCCGAGCAGCACGAGCAGCCCGGGGCCCACCTGACTGACGCGCTCGCCGTTGACGGTGACGGAGGCCTCGAGGACGCGCTGGACCACTGCCTTCATGTCGTGCTCACGGGAGGGGGGCGAGGCTGGCTGCCTGGCTGGCGGGGGAACGATCGGACCGCCGCGAACGTACCCACGGTGGACCCCCCAGGCAAATCCGCCTGCCCCCGGTGCGGACATTCCATGCGCACCCTGATGGCCTCGCCAGAGGGGGTGACATAAGATGCACGGCCGATGACTGTTCAGCGACCCTGTCGCACCTGTGGGGGGGCCCTTCCGGAAGGTGCGACGCAATGCCCTCGTGACGGAACACCCGTGTCCATCGAGTCCCATCCGGACGAGAAGACCGTGATGCGCGCCGCGCCCACCGCGCCCCTGGACGAACGTTTTCCCTCCTCGGACGAGCCGGAGGCGGCCTGGGAGTCCACCGTCCGCAAGGACATCATGGTGGGCCAGCAGATTGGCGAGTACGTGGTGCGCCGGCGTATCGGTGCCGGTGGCATGGGGGTCGTCTACGAGGGCGAGCACCCGGTCATCGGCCGCAAGGTCGCCATCAAGATCATCCGCCCGGACTCCTCCGAGGGCATTCGCTCGAGAGACCTGGTCGGCGAGGCCCGCGCGGTGAGCGCCATCCGCCACCGGGGCATCATCGACATCTTCGGCTTCGGCACGCTGCCGGGCATCGGCCAGTACCTGGTGATGGAGTACCTCAACGGCCGGCCGCTCGATGAGGTCATCCATGAGCGGGCGCCCATGCGGCCCTCCGAGGCCATCCGGCTCATCATCGAGGTGCTCGGCGCGCTCTCGGCCGCGCACGCCGTGGGCGTCATCCACCGCGACCTCAAGCCGGGCAACATCTTCGTGGTGCTGGAGTCCAACGGCACGGAGTACGTGAAGGTGCTCGACTTCGGGCTCGCCAAGCAGGGGGCCACGCCCAACGGCCCCACGCCGCAGACGCGCGCGAGCATGATCGTCGGCACCCCGGAGTACATGGCGCCGGAGCAGGCGTGTGGCCAGCCGGTGAGCCCGCGCACGGACCTGTACGCGGTGGGCATCATCCTGTTCGAGATGCTCACCGGGCGGCTGCCCTTCCGGGGCGACTCGCCCATGCATGTGGCCATCCAGCAGGTGCAGGCCCAGCCGCCCGCGCCGGCCTCGCTGGTGGACGGGTTGCCTCCGGAACTGGATGCGCTCGTCCTGCGGTTGCTGGCCAAGGAGCCCGAACAGCGGCCCGCCTCGGCCGAGGTGGTGGCGCGCGAGCTGAAGACGATCGCCCGGACGCTGGCGGTGGACATGACGCAGCTGTCCGGCTTCGCCCGGGCGGTTCCGGAGCCCGAGCCGGCTCCAGCTCCCGCCCCGCGTCCCGCGCCCCGGCAGGAGGCCCCCGTGGCGCCTCCGCGAGCCGCGCGCACGCCGGCCCCGCCGGCTGGCGAGACAGTGGAGGCCCCGAGGGTCATCACAAATTCCCGCCCGGCCGTACCTCCGCCCGAGGCCGAGGCAACGGCGGTGGAGCGGCCCGGTATCCGCCCCGCGCCCGTCGCTCGCCCGCAGGCGGCACGTCCCCAGGCGCGTCCGCAGGCCGCGGCCCCCCGCCCTCCTCCGCCCACCACCGATGTGATTCCGGTCCAGGCGGCCCCCGATACAGCGGAGATTGCGCCTGTTGGCTCCAGGTCCATCCTGAAGCCGCTGCTGGGCGTGGGCCTGGCGGCGGTCCTCATCGGGGTGGGGGCGGGGGTGGTCATGCAGAAGGGGAACGGCGACCCGGCCGTCCCAGAGGTGCCTGCGACGTCCGTCGCGAAGGCTCCGGTGGCAGTGACGGACCCGCCGCCGCAGCCCCCGCCCACGCCATTGGAGGCTCAGCCCCAACCCAAGGTCGAGGAGACCAAGGTCGAGGCGCCCGCTCAGCCGGAGACCCTGCCCACCGCGCAGGCCGTGGCCATGGCTCCGGAGCAGGGGTCCCAGAAGACGGAACCGAATTCCGCGCAGCAAAATGCGACTTCTGGCACGAAGCCTCGTTCTTCTCCTGGTGGCGAGGGCACGCTCCGGATCGTGTCGAAGTGCTGGGCGGAGGTGTACATCGACGGCAAGCTCAGGGGCGAAGCGCCGATGCCACCCCGTGCCCTGTCCGCTGGGCGGCATGCCATCACGCTGCTCGGAAATAGTGGGTGGAAGCATCGCGCGGAGATCGTCATCAAGGCGGGGCAGACGTTCGAATACGAAGCCCCGCCATGTGAGCCCGCTAAATAAGAAGAGGGAGAGAGACGCTCTCCCTTCCAGGAGCTGTCATTCCTTATGTTTCCGCGTTTGCTCTTGCTGCTGCTGGTGCTTCTCCCCCTGTCTTCCTGGGCGGCGCGGCTCCCGGGCATCCGGTTCTACGAGCGAGGTGAGTACGCCAAGGCGAGCCGCGCGCTGAAGCAGGATCTCAACAACCCGAAGCGTAACGACGAGCAGAAGGCCCTGGCGCGTGTCTACCTCGCCGCCTCGTTGATGGCGTTGGAGAAGGAGGACGAGGCGTACGAGCAGCTCGAGGAGCTGGCCCGCACCTATCCGGAGCAGCGGGTAGATCCCGCCCTCTTTCCTCCTCGGCTGGTGGAGCTGGAGCTGAAGGTGCGCGAACGGCTGAATGCCGAGCGGCTGCGCCAGGAAGCCGAGCAGGCCGAGCTCAACCGGATCGCCGCCGCCGAGGAGGCCGAGCGGCGCAAGCGGGAGCAGGAGGAGGCGGCCCGGAACCAGCAGGCGCAGGTGGGGACCGTGGACGAGCCCCAGGTCCCGGCGCCCGCCGGGCCCGTATCCACCTTCCGGCTGCGTCCGGAGATCACCGGTTACGGCGACGTGGGGGCGGCCCTGTCCGGTGGCCAGCTCGCCATGGGGGGCGCGTTGGGCCTCACCATCGGAGGCGGGCCGCTGGAGGCCACGGTGCGGACGCTGGCGGGCGGGGAGCGTTGGGCCTGGGAGTTGGAGGCGGGCTATCTCTTCGGCACCGGAGCCTTCCAGCCGCGAGTGGCCTTGAGGGGGACCCTGTTCCCCGATGTCGGAAAGGTAACCGCGGAGAATCCCAATGGCGGCGGCGCTCGCTTTGGAATCGGCGCGGCGGTGGGTGGGCGGCTGGCGCTCTCCCGCCAGCTCTCCCTGCTGATGGACGTGGGGGGCGAGGTCCTCCTCAACGCGCCCGAGCCGTACAATGCCACCCTGATCGTGATCTCCGCTGGCGTGGGCTACAACCTGTTCTAGGCGTCTGCTGTTCGCCGCCGCCCGCTCCCTGGAAGCCGAAGGGTGGCCCTGGGCTGGTGGCGGGAGCATGTCGCCCGCGGCCGTGAGAACAAAGGGCCCTCACGGGCCTCCATGCACCTTTTCAGGAGGGCTTCGATGTCACGTCGTGTATCGGGGGCACTGGCCGCGGCTGCTGCCGTCCTCGTGTCCTGGGTGGCGTTGAGCCAGCCCGGCTTCTCCGGGTCTCCTGCCAGTTCCAGGCCGGCCGGCAGCGTCCTGTCGCCCTCCTCCTTCCGGTGGGGCATCACCCCGGCTCCGGCCGGCTCCAGAGGGCACTTCGTGCTGCGGCACCGGAGCGCCCATGCCCTCTTCACCGACACGGGCCTGACGCTGAGCCTGTCTTCGCGCGAGCAGCGGTTGCGCGAGCTGGGCTGGGGAGTGGCCGGCGCGCGCCCGGTGGCGCCCCAGGCCGAGAAGCCCCGTGAGGCGAAGCTCAACCGCTTCGAGGGGCCACGGGAGTCCTGGGCCCGGGACGTGCCCACCTATGGAGGCCTGCGCTACCCGGGCGTGTTGCCGGGGGTGGACCTGTGGGTGGAGGAGCACACCGCGGGGCTGGAGTACGGCTTCCGCGCCGAGCGCGGGGAGCTGCTGCGCCGGGTGCGGCTGGAGTACGCCGGAGTGGAGGCGGTGCGGGTGGTGGAGGAGGGACGCGGGCTGGAGGTGGAGCTGGGCGGGGGGGTGCTGCATGAGCGGGGCCTGAAGTGCGCCCAGGAGACCGCGGACGGCGTCCAGTACGAGGTGGGCTGCCGGTTCGCGGATGCGCGGCGGGTGGGAGGGGATCGCTGGGAGTACGCCATCGAGGTGGACGTGGAGGAGCCCTCGAGCCCCGTGGTGGTGGACCCGGTCATCCTCTGGAACGACTACTTGGGAGTCGAGGAGGACGACTCCTTCGGGGACATGGTCCGCGGTGACGGGGGGGAACTCTTCGTCACCGGGACTCTCGCCAATGGGCTGTCCGGTGCTCGCCTCCAGGGCCTGCCGGGCGGAAAGGGCGCGGTCGTCGCCCGGCTCCAGGCGGATGGTGGCCTGGACAAGTGGACGATCTTCGGGGGCGCGGATGACGACATGGGCAGTGCCATCGCGCTCGGAGACAAGAAGCTGTACGTCGCGGGTGTTACCAACTCGACCGCCTTCGGCATTCCCGCCAACCATGGTGCGGAGGGGACACAGGATGGATTCGTGGCCCAACTCGAGCCCTCGTCGCTGGACCTCGAGTGGATCTACCTCGTGGGAACGAATGCGGGAGATGAGTTCGTTCACGATCTCGCCGTGGGCCCCGATGGAGGCCTCTTCATCGTTGGAACCACCAACTCATCCAATTTCCCCAAGGAGACGCCCCCGGCCACCGCCCGGGGTTGGGATGCCTTCATCATGCGGCTCACGCCCGGTACCGATGCGGGCCCCAACGCCGCCAGCGAGGATTGGTCCATCGTGTTTCGCGGAAGCAATCGGGACATCGCCTACGCGGTCACCGTGGATGAACGCGACCATGTGTATGTGACGGGCAGGTCGGAGTCGCTGGATCTGCTCGGGTCACCCTTGCGGCCCCACAGTGGACCCGATGGCGGGGCGGACGCCTTCATCGTGAAGCTGAAACCGGACGGGAAGGGGGAGTCCTCCATGTACATCGGTGGGCAGGGCAACGAGGAGGGGCGTGCGCTCGTCTTCCAGCCGTCCTCCAACTCCCTGCTCGTCGCGGGGACGTACGGGTCGGTGGCGTTCCCGGGAGGCTCCGTCACCACTCCCAGCGCGACGGCCGAGGCCTTCGTCATGGGCCTCGATCGGAACACATTTGGCCTGATGCGCTCGAGCGTTCTATGGAACACCAGCGGCGATGACGAGGCGCGGGCCATCACGCTCGTCAACGACGCCATCTATCTGGGCGGAGTGACGCGCTCGCGTGACTTCCCCGTGGATGGTGGTTTCGACACGGTGTTCGGCGACGGAGGGACGGAGGGGTTCGTGGCCAGGGTCGTCCTCGGGGAGGATGTTCCGCGGTGGTCGTCGTGGGTGGGCGGCAACAAAGAGGATGCGGTCCTCGCGCTGCAGGGTGATCCCCAGGGGCGCCTCTTCATCGGAGGCACCACCAGCTCGAACGACCTCGTGCTCAATACCGAGGTGGCCCCGCTCAAGAACCACATCGGGGGGAACGACCTGTTCGTGATGCACGTGGACCCGGCTATTCAAGATGCCGGAGTGCCAGAGGACGCCGGAGTGCCAGCGGATGGCGGAGTACCGCAGGATGGCGGAGTGCCGGAGGACGGCGGAGTGCAGCTACCAGACAAGGAGCCGGAGCAGCCGGACACGGAGCCTGTGAAGTCCGCGCTGGGCTGGTCCTGTGGCTCCACGGGCACGGGAGGGGAGCCGGTGACCTTCGCGCTCGGCACGCTCGCCGGGCTGTGGCTGTTCGCCTCGCGACGCGGAACGCATGTCTGGCCGAAGCGCTCATAGATGCGCCGTGGGTTTCAGGCGCTGGATGGACGGGAGTCGAAGCGGTCCGTCAGCTGGTTCATCGTTTTCTGGAGAGGGGGCCGTGTGTCTCGTCGACTGTTTGGTGCGGTGGCCCTGGCCGGAGCCATCCTCGTGTCGTGGGTGGCGGTGAGCCAGCCCGTTTCCCATGCGGTTCCAGCCCCGGCACCACTCGGGCCCGCCCGATTGCTGAGCAATGCCCTCCGGCCGGGCATCATCCCGGCGCCCGAGGGAGCCCCGGGGCCCTACCTGCTCCAGCGGGGGCGTGTCAGTGCCCTCTTTCGCGAAACGGGCGTGGCGCTGCGCCTGCCCTCCCAGACCCGGCCGGTGCGGGAGCTGGAGTGGCGTGTGGCCGGCGCGCGTGCGGTGCGGCCCCAGGCGGAGAAGCCGCGTGAGGCGCCGTTCTTCCAGCGGGGAGTGCGCGCGGTGTCCTCCTATGGCGGCCTGCGCTACCCGGGGATCCGGCCGGGCGTGGACCTGTGGTTCGAGGAGCGCGCCGAGGGTGTGGAGTACGGCTTCCGCGCCGGGCGCGGGGCGGACTTGCGGCGGGTGGAGCTGGAGTACGAGGGCGCGCGCGCGGTGCGGGTGGTGGACGAAGGGCGGGCGCTGGAGGTGGACCTGGAGGAGGGGGTGCTGCGCGAGGAGGGCTTGTGGTGTGCCCAGGAAGCGCCGGGTGGCGCCTCGCGCGAGGTGGAGTGCCGCTTCACGGACGTGCGCCAGGTGGGGCGGGAGCGCTGGGCCTATGTCATCGAGGTGGACGTGGAGGATCCGGAGCGCCCGGTGGTGGTGGATCCGCTCATCCAATGGAACACCTATCTCGGTGCCTCCCTGGCCGATGACTTCGGTGGCATGGCCGTCACCGACGCGGGGATGGTCCTCGTCGCCGGTACCGTCGAGATCGATTCGAGCCTGCTGGCCTGCAATTGCATCGATGGGTTGGCGATCGATGGCAAGGGCGTGATCGTCGCCGGGTTCCACGAGGGGGGTGGGTTCGCGGGCTGGCGCATCCTGAATGGCTCGGGGGTGGACGTCGGCCGGTCCATCACGCTGGGCAAGGATGGCATGGTGTACGTCGCGGGTGAGACCACGTCGAAGTCCTTCGGGACGTTCCCCAGCAACAAGGGCGCGGGGCTGGAAGACGGGTTCGTTGCCCAGTTGGATGTCTCGAATCCGGCGGCCTGGCGGTTCCGGTGGATCTACCTCGTGGGCTCGCCGAGCGGGAATGAGGCCATTCACGCCATTTCCACCGGGGCCGATGGCGGCCTCTTCGTCGTGGGCGAGACCACCTCCCTGGACTTCCCCGGAGCGCCCGATGCCTCCACGGCTGGGGGCAAGGACGCCTTCGTGACCCGGCTCCACCCCGCGACCGCCCCGGATGGCTCCGTCGCGACCATCCTGGAGTGGTCCACCATGGGGCGCGGGACCCACGACGACGTCCTCTACGCGGTCACGGTGGATGAAGGGGGCAGGGTCTACGTCACGGGCAGGTCGGCCTCGCCCGGCATGCTCGCCGGTCCCCTTCGGACCCATGCGGGGCCCGCGGGCACGGATGACGTCCTCCTCGCGAGGTTGAACCCGGCGACGGGCGGGGTCGATAGGAGTCTCTACCTGGGTGGGTTGGGCAACGACGAGGGACGCGCGCTCGCGCTCAAGGGGGCCGGCGATGCCAACCTCTTCGTGGCCGGCACGACCCGCTCGGCGGGCTTCCCGCTGCAGACGGGCTCCGCCGCCGTGTCCGATGCCTTCGTGGTGACGCTCGACAGGGAATCCTTCGCGCTGAAGGCGGTGCGTGCCGTCGGCGGCCCCACGGCCGATGACGAGGGCCTGGCCCTGGCTGTTGATCGAAGCCCCGCGGCCGCCGGAAGGGACATCGTCTACCTGGGCGGGAAGACCGCCGCTCCGGGTGATTTCCCGCTCGAGCAGCCCTTCGACAGGAGCTACGGCGACAGTGGGTCCACCGAGGGGTTCGTGGCCCGGTTGGAAGTCGATGCGGGCGCTCCGCTGTCGTGGTCCTCGTTGGTGGGGGGTGGGGGAGAGGACGTGGTGCTCGCCTTGAACAGTGATCGCCCGGGGCGCCTCTTCCTGGGTGGCACCACCAGCTCCGATGATCTGGTTCCCTCGGGGACTCCTGGCTACTCCAAGACGCCGAAAGGAGGGACGGATCTGTTCCTCATGTCCGTGGAGCAGGATGCCTCCACTCCGGGCCCGGTGACGGATGCCGGTGTGGACGCGGGCGTGGACGCGGGGACGGATGCGGGCGTGGACGCGGGGACGGATGCTGGTGTGGATGCGGGCGTGGATGCCGGTGTGGACGCGGGTGTGGACGCGGGGACGGATGCGGGCGTGGGCGCGGGGACGGATGCGGGTGTGGACGCGCCCATGTCTCCCCTGGGTTGGTCCTGTGGCTCCAGTGGAAGCAGCGGTGGGCCGGGGGCACTCGTGCTCGGAACGCTCGCCAGTCTGGCGTTGCTTGCTCGTCGCCGGAAGCGGGAGGCCCTTCATGGGTGAGGGGTCCGGTTCAGGGGTGGAGTCTCGCGCGGTGGATAATCTGGTTCGCTTTCTCTGAAGAGGGGGCTGTCGTGTCTCGTCGTCTATTCGGTGCGGTGGCTGCGGCCGGAATCATCCTCGTGTCGTGGGTGGCGGTGAGCCAGCCCAGGTCTTCCAGTGCGCCGGCCGTGGACAAGCCGGCCAATCGGATGGCGCCCGTCTTCCGGCCGGGCATCGCTCCGGCGCCCAAGGGATCGGCGGGGAAGTTCGAGCTGCGGCACCTGCGCTCCCGGGCTCTTTTCACCGACAGGGGCGTGGAGCTGAGCCTGCCGTCGCGGACCCAGCAGTCCCGTACCCTGGGCTGGAGTGTGGCGGGTGGGCGCGCGGTGTCGCCCCGGGCGGAGAAGCCGCGGGAGGCGAAGCTCCATCGG
Source organism: Archangium sp. Cb G35 (assembly GCF_001896145.1). Taxonomy (NCBI): domain Bacteria; kingdom Pseudomonadati; phylum Myxococcota; class Myxococcia; order Myxococcales; family Archangiaceae; genus Archangium; species Archangium sp. Cb G35. The sequence continues at coordinate 223,781 of NZ_MPOI01000018.1, read as the reverse complement.
CTGACGGGGCCGAGGAAATCCTGGGAGCGGGAGGTTCCCACCTACGAGGGGTTGCGCTACCCGGGTGTGCTGCCTGGCGTGGACCTGTGGTTCGAGGAGCGTGCCGAGGGCGTGGAGTACGGCTTCCGGGCCGAGCGCGGGGCGGACCTGCGGCGGGTGGAGTTGGAGTACGCCGGAGCCCGGGAAGTGCGGGTGGTGGAGCAGGGGCGTGCGCTGGAGGTGGACCTGGGCGAGGGCGTGCTGCGTGAGCAGGGGCTGCACTGCGCGCAGGAGTGGGTGGACGGGAGTTTGAAGCCGGTGGGTTGCCGGTTCACGGATGCGCGCCCGGTGGGGCCGGAGCGGTGGGCCTACGCCATCGAGGTGGACGTGGCGGACCCGGAGCGCCCGGTGGTGGTGGATCCGCTCGTGCTCTGGAACACCTATTTCGGGGGACCGGGTAGCTCGGATGCCGTCGAGTCCATCCAGCAGAGCGACGCGGGGCACATCTTCATCGCGGCCACGCTCAGCGAATTCCCGTCGCCCATCCCGTCAGGGGGGACTGCCATCGGGCATCGGGGCGGGCGGAATGATCTGCTCGTCGCCAGGTTCCAGGCGGATGGCGGGATCGACTGGTGGACGGTGATGGGCGAATCGGGCAATGAGCTCGCCACCGAATTGCTGCTCGGTGGATCGGGCGAGCTGTACGTCGCGGGCATGACGACGTCATCGGAGTTCAAGTGGGGGCTGTCCGACGGCGGTATAGCGGTCAGCGCTCATGATGGGGGAGTGGGCCTCAACAGCTTCGCCGATGGCTTCGTGGCCCGGCTCGATCCTTCTGGAAAGAAGCTCGACTGGGTCAGACGGGTGGACTGGGGCCATGAGGACGACAACATCGCCGACCTGCACTGGGGTCCGGACGGACGGCTGTTGGTCGCCGGATACACGGCCAATTGGGTGGAGCTCGGGGATGGAGACTTGGGCTACGGGCAGCACGAGGCCCTCATCTCCCGGCTCGATCCGCTCCTGGGTACGGTGGACTGGACCCTGCGCCTCAAGGGGCCCGAGACTGGAATGGCGGATGAAGGCGTGATGCGCCTTGCTCCCAGGGACGACAGCTCCGTCTATGCCGTCGGGTACTACAGCTCTTTCACAGGGTACGTCACGAATGCTCTGGTCACCCTGGTCTCCGGCGTCAACAGCAATAGCCCCTCGGAAGGTCCAAACGTCATCATGGCGGGGGACAAGTCCGAGACTGCGCTCGAGTTGACCCGGCTCGATGGGGGAACCGGAAACCGGGTGCTGGTGTGGGGGAACACCAACTCGACCAACTTCCCGGAGTTCAATGCGCTCAAGGGGGACAGCGACATCTTCGTTTCCGTGGTCAGGGATGAAGGGAGCAGCCTGGCCCTGGAGGGCACGACACTTCTCGGAGGCTGGGGGAGGGACGAGCTCCGTGCCCTGACAACCGATTCCGCTGGACGCGTCTATCTGGGCGGACTCACCACGTCGTCGGACCTGAATGCGGACGGCGGCTTCGACACCTCCCTGAACATGGACACCTTCACCTCCGATGGTTTCGTAGCGAGGGTGCGGCTCGAGTCGAAGCCCGAGTTCGAGTGGGCCTCCTATGTTGGCGGGAACGGAAGGGATGAAGTCCTCGCGTTGCTGGTGGACCACCAGAATCCGGACCGCCTCTACATCGGCGGTGCCACGGCTTCGTCCGACCTTCAATATTCCGACGCTGGCTTGGACCCGACCGTGAATGGGGTAGGGGCGGGCGCAAGCAGCATGTTCCTGTTGGCCGTGGACACGAGTGCCACGCCGGCCAGGCCAGGACCCGGGCCCGGATCGGGGGAGAACCCGGGTGAGCAACAGGACCCCCTGTCCGCGCTGGGCTGGTCCTGCGGTGCCAGTGTCACAGGGGGGGGATGGAACGCCCTCGCGCTCGGCGTGCTCGTGGGTCTGGCGCTGCTCGTCTCCCGCCGGAGGCCTCGCGCCTGACGAGGGCTGCCTCCCGGGCACGCTCTTCACGGACTTGTCCAACTGTTGGACAAGTTCATACGGTTCGTCACCGGGCGGGCGGCCGTGGGCATTAACCTCCTCCGGCGCGGAGGAGGCAGGCACATGGAGAAGGTGACGGGCACGGCGCTCGTGACGGGTGGCAACCGGGGAATCGGACTCGAGGTCTGCCGGCAACTGGGGCGGCTCGGCATGCGGGTGTTGCTCACGGCCCGGGACATCGCCGAGGGTGCGAAGGCCACCGCGGCCCTGCATGCCGAGGGGCTCGATGTCGTCTTCGAGCCGCTCAACGTCTCCTCCCCGGAGAGCCTCGACAAGCTGGTGGACCGGCTCGAGCGCCAGGGCACCCGGCTCGCGGCGCTCGTCAACAACGCGGGCATCGCCATGGAGGGCTTCGACGCGAATGTCGCCGAGCGGACCGTCGCCGTGAACTTCCTCGGCCCGCTGCACGTCACCGAGCGCCTCTTGCCCCTCCTGGAGGAGCACGCCCGCATCGTCATGGTGTCCAGCGGGGTGGGCGAGCTGGAGGGCCTGTCCCCCGCGCTCCGCCAGCGCTTCGACCCGCCCCCGCCGAAAGCGGAACTGGTCTCGCTGGTGCAGTCCTTCGTCGAGGACGTGCGCGGCGGCCAGTATGTGCAGAAGGGCTGGCCGGGCTCGGCCTACCGCGTCTCGAAGGTGGGGGTCAACGCGCTGACCCGCCTGCTCGCCGAGGAGCTGAAGCCGCGTCACCTCCTCGTGAACGCCGTCTGCCCGGGCTGGGTGAAGACGCGCATGGGGGGCGAGCACGCGCCCAAGGGGGTGGAGGAGGGCGCGGACACAATCGTATGGGCCGCAACGCTTCCCCCGGATGGCCCCTCGGGCGGATTCTTCCGCAACCGTCGATCTGTCCCCTGGTAGTCAGAAGCACTCGAGCGTCTCCGTCCCTGGACAGGCCTGTCGGAGGCCCTCTTACTCCCCCGGAACGCCGCCGCCATGTCGGCACGGGTGGGTAGGCTCCTCCGTCGGGGAACCCGCCTGGCCGCCTGCTCGTTTTCTCTCGTGAGAAGAGAACACTGGTCCACAGATGGGGTAACGCTTTGCCGCCTGGTGGAAGGCCGGGCACCCACGAGGGCACTTCCGGTGAAGTGTCTCCCTTGCCGCTCCCCAGTCCGCCTCCCATAATGGCCCTCACCTTTCCCGGAGAGCACGTGCAGGTCCACCGAGCCAGAACCCTCTTGGCCGTGACGGTCGCCATTTTCGTCACGCTTCCGCGCGCGGGTGCCGCCGCGCCGGACGACAAGAAGCGCGCGGAGCGCGAGGCGCTCAAGGCCTCGTTGATCCAGGTGCTGCAGCGCGAGCCCCTCAACGCCAGCCGCGTGGCCGTCCACATGATGAGCCTCGATGACGGCAGCGTGGTGTTCAGCCACAACGCCGACGAGCTGCTCAACCCCGCCTCCAACGTGAAGCTCGTCACCTCGGCGGCGGCCCTCACCACGCTGGGGCCCGAGTACCGCTACGAGACCGAGTTCCTCGTGGAGGCCGAGTCCGATGGCATCAAGGCCAGGACGCTCTACGTGCGTGGCAAGGGGGACCCCTCCGTCACCACCGAGCGCCTCTACGGCATCGTGAACGAGCTCTTCCACACCGGCCTGCGCGAGGTGCAGGAGGTCATCGTGGATGACTCGTGGTTCGACGCCGAGCGCACGCCGCCGGGCTTCGATCAGGAGGACTCGGACCGGGCCTACATGGCGCCCACGGGGGCGCTGAGCCTCAACTGGAACGCGGTGGGCGTGTACCTGCGTCCCGGTGACGCCATCGGCGCCAAGGGCGTGGTGGAGGTCGAGCCGCAGAGCGACTTCTTCGTGGTGGAGAACGCGCTGACCACCGGCAACGCCCGGGCGCGCCGCTTCTCGGTGGCCTCGGACGCCGCGGGGGCGCAGCAGAAGATTGTCGTGCGGGGCCAGGTGCCGCTCGGCGGCGCCTACATGAGCGTGTACAAGAAGATCGACAACCCGCCCATGTACTTCGGCCAGACGCTCAAGCAGATGCTGAACGCGCGGGGCGTGAAGGTGAAGGGCAAGGTGAAGCCGGGCCTCACGCCGTCCAAGGCGAAGCTGGTGTACGTGGCCCAGTCGGAGACGTTCGACCTCATCCTCAAGCGGCTCAACAAGCTCTCCAGCAACTTCGTGGCCGAGACGCTCCTCAAGACGATGGGCGCCGAGGCGCGGGGTGCGCCGGGCAGCTTCGCCAAGGGCATCGACGTGGTGGAGGACTTCCTCTCGCGCGAGGTGGGCATCCCCCGCGGCACCTATGTGATGAAGAACGGCAGCGGCCTCAACGACGCCAACCGCTTCTCCGCCGCGCAGTTCGACCGGATCCTCCGCCACATGTACGAGCGCTTTCCGCTGGCGCCCGAGTACCTGTCCTCGCTGGGCATCGCCGGCAAGGACGGCACGCTGAAGTACCGTTTCGACGGCACGGAGGCGGTGGGCCGGCTGCGCGCGAAGACGGGCACGCTGGAGAACGTGTCGGCGCTGAGCGGCTACGTGCAGGCGGCCGGTGGGGAGAAGTTCATCTTCTCCATGATGGTGAATGACTACCCGGGCCGCTCGGGCCCCGTGGTGCGCGGGCTGGACGCGCTGGGCGCGGGCCTGGCCTCGGTGGGCTCCACGATGGGCCCCGGGCGCGCGGTGGCGGAGCTGGCCGGCGGCGAGCAGTCCAGCAGCCCCCAGGCGGAGGTGGTCAGCCGCGTGAAGACGTACCTGGCGCTGGGCAGCCAGCGGGATTCGCGCAACATCGGCTTCCTGCGCACGGCGTGGCGCAGCGAGAGGGATCCCGCGGTGCGGGCGGTGGTGGCCGAGAGCCTCTACCAGTCCAACCCGCAGGACTACCTCGGGGTGCGCACGCTGCTGGACAGCTACTCGGCGGGCACGGACGTGTATGGCCGGCTGCGCTCGGTGGCGCGGGAGCTGTCGGTGGACGTGCCGGGCCTGGGCAGCATGGTGGAGCTGGCGGCCAACGGCAACGCGGAGGCGCTCTCGCGCGTCATCGAGCTGGCCTCGGCCGCGTCGGGTGACACCACCTCCGAGACGGAAATGGCCGAGGGCCTGGGCGCGGTGGCGCGCACGGCGCCCGAGGAGCTGGTGCTGGCGCTCAAGGGGGCCGCGGTGAAGGATCGCGAGCTGGCCACCACGCTGCTGGCGCGCGGGCTGGTGCTGGCTGGCGAGGCGGATCATCCCTTCTGGAAGGCGCTGAAGAAGAGCCTGGGCTCCACCGACGCGAAGCTGGCGGAGTTCGCCCGCGGGCTGGATGGGGCGCTGTCGCGCAAGGTGGCCGAGGAGAAGGCGCCCAAGCCCTTGGTGCCCACGCAGGTGGTGGCTCCGGCCTCCGTCGTCCCGGTGGGCCCAGGGGCCGTCGAGCACACCGCCGATACCCGTCCGGGCGGGTGATGGAGGCGCTGGCCGCTCGGCCGCCCCTCGTCCCAGCACTGGAGAGATGACCGGGTGAATCCCTGTTCAGGTGGGGACTCGCCCGGTATGCTATAGGGCGAGTCCGGTGGTGGGTGTTGGGCCCCCACCCGACGCAATGTGTCCGGTCCGTGGTGGACCGGTCCTCGTGGAAAGGCAAGGCATCATGGCTGGAGGAGTCAACAAGGTCATCCTCATCGGCAACCTCGGCGCGGATCCGGAGGTGCGTTTCACCCCGGGTGGCCAGGCGGTCGCCAACTTCCGCATCGCGACCAGCGACACCTGGACGGACAAGAACGGCCAGAAGCAGGAGCGCACGGAGTGGCACCGCATCGTCGTGTGGGGGAAGCTCGCGGAGCTCTGCGGCGAGTACCTGAAGAAGGGCCGCCAGTGCTACGTCGAGGGCCGCCTGCAGACGCGGGAGTGGACCGACAAGGAGAATCGGAAGAACTACACCACCGAGGTGGTGGCCAACGCGGTGACCTTCCTCGGCGGCCGTGACGGCGCTGGAGCGGGCTCGGGCGGTGGTGGCGGTGGTGGTGGCCGCGGCGGGGGTTACTCGCAGCGTGGCGGTGGCCAGCAGCAGGGCGGTTACGACGACTACGGTCCGCCTCCCATGGGCATGGACGAGGGTGGCGGTGGCGGTGGCGGCGGCAACGGCGGGGACGACGACATCCCGTTCTAGGGCGGTACGCCCCGGCGCATGGAAGTGAAACGGCCGCTCCCGGGAGACCGGGGCGGCCGTTCGTCTTTCCGGAGCCCGGCGCGCGGGCTCCTCGTGAGCGCCAGGAGTGGGCGTCTAGTGGTCCGACACCACACCACGCGCCTGCATGATGCGCGCGCGCTCCTGCATGACCTGCTCGGTGCCACCGGCCTTGTAGAGCGCGAAGAGGGCGCCCCAGCCCATGCCGAGCAGCACGAGGAAGATGACGATGGACCAGGGCTCGAAGCGGCGCATGGAGCGCTCGGAGGCCAGCAGGCCCCAGCCCATGGCGAAGCCCTGGATGCCGTTGGCCAGGTGGTACGCCGTGCCCAGCACGCCCAGCGTGTAGACCATGATGGTGGGCGGGTGCCAGTGCATCTCGTAGGCGATGGCGGCGAAGGGCTCCGCGCCGCCGTAGATGAGGCGGGGCTGGAGGAAGGCCAGCCAGATGTGGGCGCCCAGGAAGGCGAGCACGCCCATGCCGGCCACGCGCTGAACGATGTACTTGACGTTGCCGTAGTAGGGGTAGGCGAGGTTGTTCGGCTTGAAGCTGAACATGCGCACCAGGCCCCAGCCGGTGTGGAAGAGCAGCGGCAGCATCACGATGAGGAACGTGAAGGCCTGCGCGTACGGGTGCTTGTACTCCGTCACCGCGCTCTGCCAGGCCGCGCCCCCGTAGAAGGCGGCGAGGTTGTCCCACAGGTGGTTCACCACCCAGATGCTCAGCGGCACCACGGCGAGGAACGAGCCCAGGCGGGACTGGAGGAGCGGTGTCTTCTGGGAAAGGTCGGTAGCGGTGGCGGCGTGCGTGCTCATCGATACTCCGGACATCGCGCGGTTGGGGGCCGCAGGAGAGACAGTCGGACGGACAGGGGGTTATAGCCGGTCCCGCGCGCGGGTAGGACTTTCTGCCATCAGAGAGGCCAGCCGGGGCGCACGAAGGTATCAGCCGGGGTGATGCGTGCCAGGAGGCCCCGCTGGCTGGCGCCCGGCCGGGGAAGCCCTGGGGCTGAATGTCATTGGCGAGCGACCCGCGGCTGGGCACGCTACCTTCCAGACGCTATGGCTGATGAACTCGTCAGTGGATTGTTGAAGGAAACCGACCTGCGCGTGGTGCTCGTCACCACCAGCGAGCTCGCCCGGAGGGCGCGCGAGCTGCACCGTTCCGCGCCGGCCTCGGCTTCGTTGATGGCGGAGGCGCTCACCGCCGGCGCCCTGCTGGGCTCGCTGCAGAAGAGCGACTCGCGCATCAACCTGCAGCTGGAGTGCGACGGGCCCCTGCGGGGCCTCTTCGTGGACGCGGACACCACGGGCGTGCTGCGCGGCTACGCCAAGAATCCCCTCGTGTCGCACCTGGGCGCCGAGGGCGAGTACCACTGGCGTCCCGCGCTGGGGAACAAGGGTTTCCTGTCGGTGCTGCGCGACCTGGGCGGGGGGGAGTACTACCGCTCGGCGGTGGAGCTCGAGGCCTTCGACCTGGCCAAGGATCTGCAGCACTACTTCACCACCTCGGATCAGCTGCCCACGCGCGTCTACCTCACCGTGCTGCCGGGCGTCGTCGACGGGGCCCCCGAGCCGCTGGGCACCGTGGCCGGCATGTTCCTCCAGCCGCTGCCGGACGGGGACCAGGAGGCCTTCCAGGAGCTGGGTGACCGGCTCGCCCGGGACTTCGAGTCCGCCGTGAAGGCGCACGCGGCCCAGGGGGCGGCGGCGCTCCTCAAGGCGTTGGTGCCCCAACCAGACCTGGAGGTGATGTCCCGCTACCCCCTGTCCTTCACGTGCAGTTGCAGCAAGGAGCGGGTGAAGCGGGCCCTGGTGACCATGGGCAGGGCGGAGTTGGAGGACATCCTCGCCAACGAGGGCGAGGCCAAGGCGGACTGCCACTTCTGTACGACGCACTACGTCGTCACCGGGGAGGAGATTCGCGAGATTTTGGCGGCGATGGCCCAGGCGACGAGCTGAGCCGGTCCTGGGGCAGGCAGGCGGGCTCCGGTGGGAGTGGCGGCACCGCGCGGCCCGGGGTATGACGCGGCCCGCACCCCAGACCGGAGTCCTCCCCGTGGCGACCAAGCGGGTAACGCCCACCAAGGGCACGAAGGGCAAGCCTTCCCAGAAGAAGCAGGTGGAGAAGCTCGTCTCCATCCCGTCGGACATGGTTCTCGCGCCCCAGGTGGAGGCGCCGCGCCAGCTGACGGGGAGGGACCAATCCCGCTCCAACCGGAGCGTCCAGGAGTTGTCCTGGGCGGAGTTCGACCGCGCGGTGCAGTCGCTCGCGCGCACCATCAGCCAGTCCTTCAAGCCCCAGGCGGTGGTGGGCGTGGCGCACGGCGGGGTGTTCGTGGGCGGAGCGCTGTCGAGCGCGCTCGGCTGTGAATTCTACCCGGTGCGCATCAGCCGCCGCAGCCGCGACAAGGGCGCGGTCAAGCCGAAGCTGAGCGGGGAGATGCCTCGCGAGCTCAAGGGCAAGCGCGTGCTCATCGTGGACGACGTCGTCTCCAGTGGCGACACGCTGGAGCTGGCCATCGCGCTGGCCCAGAAGGTGGGGGCCCGGGAGGTGAACACCGCCTCGCTGGTGGCGCGGCCCGGGGGCTTCACCCCGAACTTCTGCGCGCTGCCCACCGACTCGCTCGTCGTGTTCCCGTGGGACTACGAGTCCGTCACCGAGGACGGGCGCTTCGACGTGGACCCGGACAAGGCGGGCGCCTAGCCTGGAGGGAGAACCAGGGGCGAGATGATCATCGGCACCGCGGGGCACATCGATCACGGCAAGACGTCACTGGTCAAGGCGCTCACCGGTATCGATACCGACAGGCTCAAGGAGGAGAAGCGCCGGGGGATTACCCTTGAGCTGGGCTTCGCGCACCTGAAGCTCGACGATGGCACGGTGGCGGGCGTGGTGGACGTGCCCGGGCACGAGCGCTTCGTCAAGGCGATGGCGGCGGGTGCCGGCGGGGTGGACCTGGCGGTGCTGGTGGTGGCGGCGGACGAGGGCGTCATGCCCCAGACGCGCGAGCACCTGGACATCTGCCGGCTGCTCGGCGTGAAGGCCGGGGTCATCGCGCTCACCAAGTCGGACCTGCTGGTGGAGCTGGGCGCCGAGTGGCGCGCGCTGGTGGAGGCGGACCTGGCCACGCTGGTGGCGAGCACCTTCCTGGAGGGCGCGCCGGTGGTGCCCGTGTCCTCGAGGACGGGGGAGGGGATGGACGCGCTGCGGGCCGCGCTCACCCGGGTGGCGAGGGGACTGTCCTCGCGTCCCTCGGAGGGCCCCGCCTTCCTGCCGGTGGACCGGGCCTTCTCCATCAAGGGTTTTGGCACGGTGGTGACGGGCACGCTGCTGTCGGGCACCTTCGCGGTGGAGGACGCCGTGTCCCTGCTGCCGGGCCTGCCGGGCCCGTTGCGCGTGCGCGGGCTGCAGATGCACGGCGAGGCGGTGCAGAAGGTGGCGGCGGGCCAGCGCACCGCGGTGAACCTGACGGGCGTGGAGCCCGAGGCGATTGCTCGCGGCATGGTGCTGGTGAAGGCCGCCGAGGTGCCCGAGACGCGCATGCTGGACGTGGAGCTGAGTCTGCTGCCCGCGGCGGAGGAGGGACTCCCCAAGCGCCGCAAGCTGTTGCTGCACCTGGGCACCGCGCAGGTGGAGGCCACGGTGGCATTGTTGGATCTGGAGAAGCTGGAGCCGGGAGAGACGGCGCTCGCGCAGTTGCGGCTGTCCGAGCCGTTGGCGGCGTTGCCGGGCCAGCGCTTCATCCTCCGGGGCTCGCGCGTGCTGCCGGGCCGGGGCGCCACGCTGGCGGGTGGACGCGTGCTGTCCATCGTGCCGCCGCGCCGCCGCAAGGGAGGCTCCGAGGTGGTGGCGCCGCTGCTGGAGGCGGACGCGGGAGGCCAGGTGGCGTGGTTGCTGCGCCAGTCGGGCTACCGGGGCCTCACGCAGCAGGAGCTCTTCGCCCGCTCGGCGCTCGCGCCCAAGGTGCTCTCGAGGACGCTGGAGCTGGTGGGCGCGCGGGGCACGGCGTTGCTGGTGGACCGGGAGAAGCGGCTGTACGTCTCGGGCGAGGTGTTCGAGGGCCTGCAGGCGCGTGCCCTGGCGCTGCTCGCGGCCTTCCACGAGCGCGAGCCGCTGCGCGAGGGCCTGTCGCGAGAGGAGCTGCGCCAGCGGCTGTCGGGCGAGCTGGACGCGCGGCTCTTCACGCGGGTGGTGCAGGCGCTGACGGACGCGGGGAAGGTGGAGGTGGACAAGGAGGTGGTGCGCCTCAAGGGGCGTGGCCGCACGCTGTCGCTGGACGAGGACGCGGCGCGCACGCGGCTGGTGGCGGACCTCTCCGCGGCGGGCCTGGCGCCGCCCACGCTCAACGAGCTGGCCGAGCGGCTGCGGCTGCCGGCGGCCCGGGTACAGGAACTGCTCAAGGTGGCGATGGCCGAGGGCCGGGTGGTGCGGGTCAGCGAGGAACTGTTCTTCGACACGGGGGCGCTGGCGGGGCTGAAGGAGCGGCTGGTTGCCCACCTGCGCGAGAAGAAGGAGATTTCCACCCAGGCCTTCAAGGAGCTGGTGGGCCAGAGCCGGAAGTTCGTGATTCCCCTCTCGGAGTACTTCGACCGCGAGAAGGTGACGCTGCGGGTCGGAGAGAAACGGGTGCTGCGGCGCGCATGAGGACGAAGCGTTACAGCGAGGCGGGACTGCGAGACCTCCTCGAGTCCTTTGGCAACCCCATGTACGTGGCGCACGGGGGCCGGGTGTTGGTGGCCAACGAGGCCTACCTGGAGATGCTGGGGCGGAGCCGGGAGCAGGTGGAGGGCCAGCTCTTCCTGGAGTTCGTGCGTCCGGAGGATCGGGCGCGGCTGGAGGTGCGCCAGCGGCAGCGGGAGGAGGGAACGCTGACGGAACGGGACCCCCCGCGCTACCTCATGCCGAGGCCGGACGGGGGGACGTGGGAGGTGGCGTCCCACGTGCGGTACGTGGAGGTGGAGGAGGTGGGCCCGGCGATGCTCATCAACTGCCTGGTGCTGGGGCAGCGGCCGGCGGAGCTGGTGGTGGCCGAGCGCCTGGTGGAGACGAGCGCGGAGCTCGTCGCGGCCCGTTCGGAGGATGCGGTGCGGCGGGTGGCCCTGGCGGGCCTCACCCACGCGGGCTTCACCGCGAGCTTCCTGGTGCGCGACGGGGAGCGTTTCCTCGCCCGGGACGGAGCCCTGCCTCCGGAGGACGGGGCGCTGGGGCGGCAGGCGCTGTCCGAGGGGCGGCCCGTGTTCGGGCCCGCGCGGGATGGCTCCACTCCCGTCTACCTTCCGCTGGGCACCACGCTGTCGGAGGTGTTGTGGGTGTCCAAGGTGGGGTTGTCCCCGTCCTACGGCTCGGTGCTGGCGCTCTTCGCCAAGGTGGTGGGCGCGGCCCTCACCGACGCGCGGCTGCTGACGGACGTGGAGCGGGGCCGGTGGGAGATGGTGGCGGTGGCCGAGGCGGCGCGCTTCGTCGCCCAGCCCGAGCCGCCCTCGCCCGAGGAATTCCTCTCGCGCCTGGCCTCGCTGCTCGGCGCCGAGGCCGTGCTGCTGTACGCGCCTCGGATGCCCGAGGGCGCGCTCTTCCTCGCGGCGCAGGTGGGGCTGGATGGGGAGCTGCAGGTGAGGTTCGCCGTGCCGCTGGGCGGCCTGTCACCGTCCACGGTGGTGGCGCGGGGCGCGGTGCTCTCCAACGAGGCCGAGGAGCGCGCGTTGCTGGAGGCCACGGGCGGCCGTCTGGGCTGTGGCGCGGCGGTGCGTCTGGCGCATGGCGGCCACGCGCGGGGGCTCCTCCAGGTGCTGCGTCCGCCCGGGCGCCCCTTCGTCGGCGCGGACCTGCGGCTGCTGGGCACGTTGTCCGAGCTGTTGATGACGCTGTTGGATCAGCGCCGCCTGCGCACCGAGTCCGCCCGGCAGCTCGCGGACACGCGCCTGCTGCTGGACCTGGCGCGGACCACCACCGCCACCCTGGAGGTGGCCAGCATCCTGGACGTGGCGTCGGACTCCCTCGTGAAGCTGCTGGACGTCTCCAACTGCTTCATCCTCCTGCATGACGAGCAGGCCGGGATGCTGCGGGGCGCCGCCGCCTCCGCCACCCACCGCGACTTCTTCCGCTCCGTGGTGATTTCGGTGGATGACCCTGGCAGCGTCGCCGCGCGCGTGGCCCGCGAGCGCCGGCCGGTCTCCATTCCGGACCTGTCGAAGGTCGAGGGCATGGAGAAGCGCGAGCTCGTCCGCCGCTTCGAGGAGAAGGCCCTGCTGGCCCTGCCGCTCACCTCGCGCGAGGAGCTCATCGGCGTGGTGCTGCTGGACGACACGCGCCAGCCTCGCAACTTCGACACCGCCTTCGTCGAGCTGGCCGAGGCCACGTGCGGGCAGATCGCCCTGGCCATCGCCAACGCCCGGCTCTACGAGTCGCTCTGGGCTTCGTACGCGGAGCTGGCCGCGGCGCGCGCGGAGATGGTGCAGCGCGAGCGCTTCTCCGCGCTCGGCGAGCTGTCCGCCATCGTGGCCCACGAGGTGCGCAACCCGCTGGGCGTCATCTTCAACGCCGTGGCCTCGCTGCGCCGCCTGCTCAAGGCCGAGGGCGACGCCGCCATGTTGCTGGACATCCTCTCGGAGGAGAGCGACCGGCTCAACCGCATGGTGGGGGACCTGTTGGACTACACCCGCCCGCGCGATACCATTCTCCAGCCCGAGGACGTGCCCCGGGTGCTCCAGGACGCGCTGGACTCCGCGCGCGCCCAGCAACAGGGCTCCTCCAGCCGTGTCACCCTCGCCGTGGACGTGGCGGAGGACGTGCCCCGGGTGCCGATGGATCGCCGGCTCATCCGCCAGGCGCTCATCAACGTGCTGGTCAACGCCATCCAGGCCATGCCGCAGGGCGGGGTGGTGCAGGTGCGCGCCCGCCGCGAGGCCCATGGCCACAAGGACGTGCTGCGCATCGACGTGGCGGACCAGGGCTGTGGCATCCCCACCGAGCTGGTGCACCGCGTCTTCGAGCCCTTCTTCACCACCAAGGCCCAGGGCACGGGCCTGGGGCTCGCCGTGGTCAAGCGCAACGTCGAGGTGCACCACGGCGAGCTGGCCCTGGAGAGCACGCCGGGCCGTGGTACCACCTTCACCTTCCGTCTTCCCCTCACCCAGCCGACGAGCCCGCCGTGAACGACGCATCCAAGCCCCCGTCTCGTGGTTGCATCCTGGTCGTGGACGACCAGCGGAACATGCGCGCCACCACCGCGCTGCTCCTGCGTTCCGAGGGCTACACCGTCCTCGAGGCCGCCACCGGAGAGGATGCGCTCACGACGCTCTCGAAGGATGGCGTGGAGCTGATGCTGACGGACCTGAAGATGGAGCCCATGGACGGGCTCACCCTGCTGAAGAAGGCGCTGGAGGTGGCCCCGCGCCTGCAGGTCATCATGATGACGGCCTTCGGCTCCATCGAGACCGCGGTGCAGGCCATGCGCGAGGGGGCGTTCGACTACATCACCAAGCCCTTCAAGGATGGCGAGCTGCGCTACCGGGTGGAGCGCGCGCTGGAGCGGGCCCAGCTGCAGGCGACGGTGGCCCTGCTCACCGGCGAGTTCAACGAGCGCCACGGCCTGAGCGCGTTGGTGGGCCGCAGCCGGGCGATGAGCGATCTGTCGTCGCGCGTGACGCGTGTGGCGCAGAGCGACGCCACGGTGCTGGTGCAGGGCGAGAGCGGGACGGGCAAGGAGCTCGTTGCCCGCGCGGTGCACGCGCACAGCCGGCGCAAGGACAAGCCCTTCGTCCCCGTCAACTGCGCCGCCATCTCCGAAACGCTGCTGGAGAGCGAGCTGTTCGGCCACGCCAAGGGGGCCTTCACCGGCGCGGTGCGGGCACGGCGTGGCCTCGTGGAGGAGGCGAACGGCGGCACCCTCTTCATCGACGAGGTGACGGAGACGACGCCGGCCTTCCAGTCCAAGCTGCTGCGCACGCTGCAGGAGGGCGAGGTGCGGCGCGTGGGCGAGTCCACCTCCACGAAGGTGGACGTGCGGATTGTCGCCGCCACCAACCGGGACATCGAGCTGGAGGTGCGCGAGAAGCGCTTCCGGCAGGACCTCTACTACCGGCTCAACGTGGTGACGCTGCGGGTGCCGCCCCTGCGCGAGCGCCTGGATGACGTGCGCGAGCTGGCCGAGCACTTCCTCAAGCGGGCCAATGCGCGCAGCCCCAAGCCGAAGCGGCTGTCGGAGGCCGCGGTGGGACACCTGACGGGCTACAGCTTCCCGGGCAACGTGCGCGAGCTGGAGAACCTGGTGGAGCAGGCGGCGGCGCTGGCCGAGGGGGAGGAACTGCTGCCCGAGGACTTTCCGCTGAGCCCCAATACTCGCGTGGAGGTCAGTGGACCGGTGGGGAGCCCTCAGGTGTCCTCCCTGGACACCAGCATGCGGATGCCCACGCTGGCCGAGGCGGTGGAGGAAGCCGAGCGGCGGGCCATTGCCCAGGCCCTGGAAAGGCATGGGATGGACCTGGGCCGCGTGGCCGAGGAGCTTTCCGTCTCCTCCACCACGCTGTGGCGGAAGATGAAGCGCTTCAACCTGCGTCCGTCCGGGGCGGATCATCGGGACTGAATCCGCACGGGGGATGTCTGGAAGGGCACACCCCGCCAGGAATGAAATGCCCATTCAATCCTGAAAAACAGAAGTGCTTGAGATGATTGCGGTTTTTCACTTCTGCAAACGGATTGCAGGAATGCAATGGGCGGAGCGGGGCCTCGGTCGCCACTTGGATTGCTAAGTGCCTGAAGTTACTGGACTCTGAGATTCCAGAAGCGCTGGCATGATGAGTGCTAAGGAACAGACCCGGAGCACGTCGATGTAGCGCTGAAGAGGTTCCCCCCCACCACTTCAGTGTCTCCGATGAGCTTAATTTAGAAGAACCCGCGGCCCGGTCCCCTTCTTGAGGGTGCCGGGCCGCCTTCTTTTCTGGCCTCGAGCTCCAGCTCTGGAGCCTTTTCAGATCTGCAACTGCATTTCAGGTCTGCAATGCATGGCTGCAAGCCGCCCCGGCGCAGAGGGCGGGCTCGAAACGCCAGACACCTGGAATCACTGGGGATTCGAGTGCCGGAAGGGCTGGCACGGCGGGTGCTAAGGGTAGAGACAGAGCACGTCGAAGTGAGGCTGAAGAGGTTCCCCCCCACCGCTTCAGCACCTTCAGGTGAGCTTCCGAGAAGAACCCGCGGCCCGGTCCCCTTTCTGAGGGTGCCGGGCCGCCTTCTTTTCTGGCCTCGAGATCCAGCGCTGGAGCCTTTTCACATCTGCAACTGCATTTCAGGTCTGCAATGCATGGCTGCAATGAGGCGGGCGGCGCTGGGGGCAACCCGAGAAGCCAGGTGCCTGGAATCACTGGAGATTCGAGGCGAAGAAGGACTGGCACGGCGGGTGCTAAAGGGTAGAGACAGAGCACATCGAAGCGAGGCTGAAGAGGTTCCCCCCCACCGCTTCAGCACCTTCAGGTGAGCTTCTTGAGAAGACCTGCGGCCCGGTTCCCTTCCTGAGGGTGCCGGGCCGCCTTCTTTTCGGGCCCTGGGAGTTGCTTCCACCGCGCACCCGAGCACCGCGCACCCGAGGCCTTTTCAGATTTGCAAGGGCATTTCAGGGCTGCAATGCAGGGCTGCAATGAGGAGGGTGGCGCTGAGGGCGGCCCCAGGAGCCAGGTGCCTGGAATCACTGGAGATTCGAGGCGTGGAAGGGCTGGCACGGCGGGTGCTAAAGGGTAGAGACAGAGCACGTCGAAGTGAGGCTGAAGAGGTTCCCCCCCACCGCTTCAGCACCTTCCGGTGAGCTTTTAAGAAGACCTGCGGCCCGGTTCCCTTCCTGAGGGTGCCGGGCCGCCTTCTTTTCGGGCCCTGGGAGCTGCTTCCACCGCGTGCCCGAGGCCTTTTCAGATCTGCAAGGGCATTTCAGGGCTGCAATGCAAGGCTGAAATGAGGCGGGCGGCGCTGAGGGCGACCCCAGGAGCCAGGTACCCGGAATCACTGGAGATTCGAGGCGTGGAAGGGCTGGCACGGCGGGTGCTAAAGGGTAGAGACAGAGCACGTCGAAGTGAGGCTGAAGAGGTTCCCCCCCACCGCTTCAGCACCTTCCGGTGAGCTTTTTAAGAAGACCTGCGGCCCGGTTCCCTTCCTGAGGGTGCCGGGCCGCCTTCTTTTTATACGCTCCAGGATTCGCGCCCGGGCGATCGGCGCGGAGGAGGGGCCTTCCGACATGCGCGATGCGAACGGTGATGTGCCGGGGCTGCGGCCGGGGCGGGTGGAGGACCATGCCGGCTTCGTCCGGCTCTTCGGGGAGCTGGGGGTGGAGGAGTCACCGCCGCTGTTGGACGTCTGGGTGTCGGACCTCGTGAAGCGCGCCTTCTTCCTGGACGGGCCGGAGGGGGTGGCCGCGTACGCCCTCGTCGATGTCCTGGGAGAGACCGGCTACGTGGTGAACCTGGTGGTGGCGCCGGAGCAGCGGGGGAAGGGGTTGGGGCGGAAGGTGATGAGGGAGCTCGCGGCCTGGTTCCGGGCGAGGGGCTGCCGCGAGTGGATGCTGTACGTGAAGCCGGACAACGAGCCGGCGCTGGCGTTGTACGGCTCGGTGGGGATGAAGGCGGGGCGGCTGGAGACCACGTGGCGCCTGACGAGGGAGCACCTGGAGGCCCTTCCATTGGCGCCCGAGGCGCTCGAGGTGTTGCCCATGGTCGAGCCGGATTTCGCCCCGCTCACCCAGGCCTTCGGGCTGGTGCCGGGCAAGCTGGCCCGCTTCGCCACGCTGAGCACGCACCGGTTGCGGCGCCTGATGGACCCGGAGCACCCGGAGGTGGCCGGGCTGGGGCTGATGGATGTGAGGCCCCAGGCGCGCGTGCTGGTGCCCTTCTACTCGGCGACTCCGGCGCACGCGCGAGCGCTCCTGGAAGCGGCCTTCCTCGAGCTCGGGAGCGCGGAGGAGCTGCGCATGGTGACGGGGGACGTGGAGCTCGGGTCCCTGCTGCGGGAGGCGGGAGCGCGGGCCGTGCTGCGGACGCTGATGATGCGGGGGCCGCTGCCGGACCCGCAATGAAAACGCCCGGGCGGAAGCCGCCCGGGCGTGGGTGAATCAGGAGCAGCGGAGGCTCAGCGGGTGAACAGCGTCCCGGCCTGGGCGATCCACTCGGTGAGGGGGCCGGGCAGGATGCCGAGCAGCACCACGGCGACGGTGGAGACCACCAGGGCCAGCTCGGTCATCCAGCTGCGCTCGAGGGTGTGAGCGCCCTCGGGAACGGGCCGCATGTACATGTAGACGACCACGCGCAGGTAGTAATAGGCGCCGGCCGCGCTGGAGAGCACCGCGATGATGGTGAGGCCCACGAGGCCCGCGTCCACGGCGGCGCGGAAGAGGATGAGCTTTCCGATGAAGCCGATGGTGGGCGGGATGCCGGCGAGCGACAGCATGAAGGCCGCCATGGCGAAGGCCCAACCCGGGCGGCGCTGCGCGAGGCCGCTGAAGCGCTCCAGGTCCCAGGCGGTGCCCTTCTCCTCGTCCTCGCGGCGCTCCAGCAGGGAGACGACGCCGAAGGCGCCCACCGCGGTGAAGGTGTAGGCGAGCAGGTAGTAGAGGATGCCGCGCAGGGCGTCGACCCGGGCCACGTCCTCGGGGCTGGCGCCGACGAGGGCGGTGGGGCCCAGCAGCTTGAACTCCTGGCCCGGGGCGGAGACGAAGAGGGCCGCCACGCCCAGCAGCAGGTAGCCGGCGTGGGCGATGGAGGAGTAGGCCAGCATGCGCTTCACGTTGCGCTGCGGGATGGCCAGCAGGTTGCCCGCCACCATGGTGAGCAGCGCCAGGGTGGAGAAGATGGCGAAGGGCAGCTGCGCGTCGATGCCGCTGCCCACGCTGATGAAGACGCGGACCAGGGCCACGAAGGCGGCGGCCTTCACGCCGGCGCTCATGAGCGCGGTGACGGGGGTGGGAGCGCCCTCGTACACGTCCGGCGTCCACATGTGGAAGGGCACCGCGGCGACCTTGAAGGAGAAGCCGGCGGCCACGAGCACCGCGCCCGCGTAGACGAGCGCTCCGTTGTTGTTGGCCATGGCCGCGCGCAGCGGTCCCGACATGTCCGACAGATGGGTGGTGCCGGTGGCGCCGTAGAGCAGCGCCGAGCCGTACAGGAGCACCGCCGAGGAGAAGGCGCCGAGGATGAAGTACTTGAAGCCCGCCTCGCTGGGCCGCGTGCCGCGCCGCAGGTACGACGTCAGCGCGTAGGTGGCGATGGAGAGCACCTCGACGTTGACGAAGATGGTGATGAGCTCGTTGGACAGACCCAGCAGGCTCATGCCCGCGCCCGCGAAGAGCATGAGGGCGTAGAACTCACCGCGCTCGGCGCCGCGCTTGCGCAGGAAGCCGGCCGCGGTGAGCGAGGCCAGCGCCAGCGACACGCAGACGGTGAACGTCAGGAAGCTGGAGAAGGGGTCCATCGCCCCGAAGCCGAGGAACACCGCGCGGGCCGGCTCGGTGAGCAGCGTCAGCGACACGGCGCCGGCGATGACGGACGTGGCGGTGGAGAGCACCGCCTGGTAGCCGCGCGACGAGTGGGCGGAGAGGAACACCTCCGACAGGAGCAGGATGCACGCTCCCACCACCAGGATGATGGCGGGCAGCAGCGGAAGGAAGTCTGCCGACGTCAGGTTGGGCAGGTTCATGGTGGAGACTCTCGACTAGCGCCGATCGGCGAGCGGGCCCGGCGTCGGGGCGTTGGGAGCAGCGGCCAGACCGGCCGGGGGCAGGCCCATCACCGAGATCTGCACGTCGCTCGGCCGCACCTGGCTGCCGGGGATGCCCAGCTCGGCGCGCTGGAGGAAGCGCTCGGTGGAGGGATTGATGCGGTCCAGGAAGGGCTGCGGCATCAGGCCCATCACCAGCACCAGCACGAGGAAGGGAGCCACGGTGGCGAACTCGCGCAGGTTCAGGTCCGTGAGGCCCTGGTTCTCGCGGTGGGTGAGCGGGCCGAAGAACACCTTCTGCACCATCCACAGCATGTACGCCGCGCCGAGGATGACGCCCAGGGTGGCGAAAGCGCCGAAGCCCAGGCCCAGGCTGCTCTTGAAGGTGCCCAGCAGCACGAGGAACTCGCCCACGAAGCCGTTGGTGCCCGGCACCGCCACGGACGAGAAGGTGATGATGAGGAAGGACGCCGTGTACACCGGCACCACTTTGGCGATGCCGCCGTAGTCGGACATCAGGCGGGTGTGGCGCCGCTCGTACAGGAAGCCGAACAGGAGGAACAGCGCGCCCGTGGACACGCCGTGGTTGAGCATCTGGTAGGCGCTACCGGTGGCGCCCTCGGCCGTGAGGGCCAGGATGCCCAGCATGCAGTAGCCCAGGTGGCTCACGGACGAGTAGGCGATGAGCTTCTTGATGTCCCGCTGCGCCAGGCACATGAGCGCGCCGTAGACGATGCCAATCACCGCCAGCGTGGCCAGCAGCGGCCGGGCTTGGTGTGCGGCGGACGGGAAGAACGGGATGGCGAAGCGCCAGAAGCCGAACGTTCCCATCTTCAGCATGACGCCGGCCAGGATCATGGAGCCGGCCACGGGCGCCTGCACGTGGGCGTCGGGCAACCAGGTGTGCACCGGCCACATCGGAACCTTGATGGCGAACGCGATGGCGAAGGCGGCGAACAGCCAGGGGCCCCAGCGGTACAGGATGCCGGCCATGCCCGGGAGCGTCGAGCAGTCGCCACCGCTGCCCGTGCACGCGGCGATCTGCGAGTGGGCCGTCGACAGGTTGTTGAAGATGGTGGCGTAGTCGAAGGAGCGGTTACCCGGGGTGCTGCTGATGAAGTAGATGGCGACGATGGCCACCAGCATGAGCAGCGAGCCGGCCAGGGTGTAGAGGAAGAACTTCACCGCGGCCATCTGGCGATCCTCGGCGCCCCACACGCCCACCAGCAGGTACATGGGGATGAGCATCGCTTCCCAGAAGATGTAGAAGAGCAGCACGTCCAGCGACACCAGCGCGCCGAGCATCACCGTCTGCAGCACCAGCAGCGCGAGGTGGAACTCCTTCACGCGCTCGGTGATGTACGTCTGCGAGGCCATGACGACCAGGGGCCCCAGGAAGACGGTGAGCAGCAGCAGGCTGATGGCCAGGCCGTCCGCTCCGATGTGGTAGCTGACGCCGAGCTGCTCGAGCCACCGGGTGCGGTACTCGAGCTGGAACTCGGGGCCGGCCGGGTCGAAGCGCAGGTAGGCCCAGACGCCGAACACCGCGTCCACCATCATGCCGATGAACGTGATGGTGCGGATCTGCCCGCGCTCTGCGCCCGGCAGCATCCACACGAGCGCCGCGAAGAGCAGCGGCAGGTAGACGACGAGGTTGAGCAGATGGGTATCGAAGAAGCTCATTTCATCACCAGGATGAGCGCGTACACCGCGCCGCCGAGCAGGGCCAGGGCCATCACCGCGGCATAGGCCTGTGCGTCTCCCGTCTGCACGTAACGGAGGGCGCTACCCAGGCGGGCCGTGACCCACGCGGTACCGCGCACCGCCACCGTGTCGATGAGGAGGGTATCCACCAGCTTGTAGAGGATGGCGCTCACGTTCTTCACCGGCCGGATGACCAGGAACTCGTAGGCCTCATCCACATAGAACTTGTTCTGCGTGAAGCGCCGCACCGAACGGGCGAAGGCCGGAGCCGGCTGGCCCGCCCGCGAGGGGAAGAACTTCAGGTACATGAAGCCGGCCGCCGCGCCGCCCGCCAGCGCCACCAGCCACGCCTTGAGGTAGTCGACGAGGCTCGGGACGCTGTGGTCCAGCGCCACCTCACCGCCGCGGGCGGCGATGCGCTCGGCGCTGGAGAACACGGGGCCGAGGAAGTTCTCCATCACCGGCTGGTAGACACCACCGCGGCCCGGCATCAGCGGCAGCGCCTGGAAGAGCGCGACGACACTGAGGAACGCCAGAATCCAGAGCGGCGTGGTCATCCGCCAGTCGCTCTCGTGCGCGTGGGGAATCTTCGCCTCCGGCGAGCGCTTGCCCTCGAAGGTGAGCAGGTACACGCGCGACATGTAGAAGGCGGTGCAGGCGGCGATGAGCAGGCCCACGTAGTAGATGGCGCTCGAGGCCCACTCATACCCGTGCAGGTGGTTGTGGTGGATGCCGTGGAAGATGGCGTCCTTGGAGAAGAATCCGGAGAGCGGGAAGATGCCGGTGATGGCGAGCGTGGCCACCAGGAAGGTGAACCACGTCTGCTTCATCTCGCTGCGCACGCCGCCCAGCTTCTTGATGTCCGTCTCGTCCGCGTTGCCGTGCATGACGCTGCCGGCGCCGAGGAAGAGGCAGGCCTTGAAGAAGGCGTGGGTGACCAGGTGCAGCACGGCCGCCCAGAAGATGCCCATGCCCACGCCCATGAACATGATGCCCAGCTGGGACACGGTGGAGTAGGCGAGCACCTTCTTGATGTCGTCCTGCGCGAAGGCGATGAGCGCGGCCAGCAGCGAGGTGATGGTGCCGATGATGGCCACCGTCACCATGGCGGTGGGGCTGAGCACCAGCAGGTAGCTCATGCGGCTGAAGAGGTAGACGCCCGCGGTCACCATCGTCGCCGCGTGGATGAGGGCGGAGACGGGCGTCGGGCCGGCCATGGCGTCCGGCAGCCAGACGTACAGCGGGAACTGGGCGCTCTTGCCCGCCGCGCCGAGCAGGAACAGCAGCAGCGCCACCGTGAGCACGCCACCGAAGGTGCGGCCCTTGAGCGGGCCCTCGGAGATGGGCGTCTGCAGGTTGACACCGCCCTGGGCCTTCTCCGGCGTCACGTGCAGCGCGTTGGCCATGGTCTCCAGACCCTGGAAGGCCACGGGGCCCTTCAGCTGCAGACCCTCGCGGTAGCGCACCTGCGCCGCCTCCGGGTTGCCACCCACCATGCTGAAGTTGGCGGCGGTCGCCTGGGTGTTGAAGGCGCTGACCAGCATGACGATGAGGAAGGTGGCGATCAGGAACGCGAAGTCACCGATGCGGTTGGTGACGAACGCCTTGCGGCCCGCCCACGCCTTGGCCGTGTCCGAGTACCAGAAGCCGATGAGCAGGTAGCTGGCCATACCGACGCCCTCCCAGCCCACGAAGAGCAGGACGAGGTTGTCGGCCAGCACCAGCGTCAGCATCGCCGCGACGAACAGGTTGAGGTACGCGAAGTACCTCCAGTACCCATCGTCGTGGGACATGTAGCTGGTGGAGTACAGGTGGATGAGGAAGCCCACGCCGGTGATGACCAGCAGGAGCGTCCCCGACAGGTGGTCCACCATCAGGCCGAAGTTCACCCGGAAGGTGCCGGCCGAGAACCACGTGCCGAAGTCATACCCGAAGGCGTAGCGGATGGTGCCCGAGGAGAAGGCGTTCTCCATCGCCACCGCCTGCGCGGCCTCCAGCGGGCTCACCGACAGGAAGGCCGAGAGCGACAGCAGGAAGGAACCCGCCACCGCGGCGCAGGCCACCAGGTACACGTTGGCGCGGCCGAGCATCCGGCCAAACACGCCGCAGAGGAACGCGCCCAACAGGGGCAGGGCGATGATCAGCCACAGGGCTGAGGGATCCAGCCGCAACTGAAGGAGGAATTGCTTGAGATCCATGGGCGGAGAGCTCGCTTGGCGGAATGAGGTGCCGGGACGTCAGTGTTTCATCGTCCGGATTTCTTCGATGCTGACGGTGCCGCGGCTGCGGAACACGGCGATGACGATGGCCAGACCGATGGAGGCCTCGGCCGCCGCGACCGCGATCACGAAGAACGCGGAGACGTGACCCACCAGGTGGCCGTTCTGCTTGGCGAAGGCGAGGAACGTCAGGTTCGCCGCGTTGAGCATGAGCTCCACGCACATGAAGACCACCAGCGCGTTGCGGCGGATCAGCACGCCGAACATGCCCATGCAGAACAGGGCGGCGGCGAGGATGAGGTAGTAGGAGATCGGGACCATGGCCGTGTGAAGGGCGAGCGCCGCCCGCCTTCTAGCAGAGGGTTGAAGAGGACGGGCTCAAATCCGCGACTTGGCCACCACGACCGCGCCCACCATGGCCACCAGCAGCAGGAGGCTGACGGCCTCGAAGGGCAGCAGCCACTGGGTGTAGATGACCTGGCCGATGGCCGGCAGCGTGCCGAAGCCGCTCGCGACGGCCTGCGCCCCGGTGAACGTCGTCGTGGGCGCCGGCATCCGCCAGATGGCCATCACCAGCACCACCAGCAGTCCCGCCGCCGCGGCCCCGCCGGCAATCCTCGAGACCGTCAGCCGCGGCCCGGCCGAGGTTTCCTCGCCCAGGTTGAGCAGCATGATGACGAAGAGGAAGAGCACCATGATGGCGCCCGCGTAGACCAGCACCTGCAGCACCGCCACGGTGTGGGCCCACAAGAGCACGTAGATGCCGGCCAGGAAGAAGAACGTGGCCACCAGCGACATCGCCGAGCTGATGGCGCTCTTGGCGAAGATCACCAGTCCGGCGGACAGCAGCGTCAGGAGCGCGAAGGCTCCGAAGAGAACCAGCTCGATGTTCACGACCAGTCTCCGAACGCGCCCCAGGGCTTGTCGCCGAACGGGCAGCGGTGCTCGCGGATGTGCGCTTCGAACTCGTCACGGAAGCGCATGAGGAAGGAATGGGTCGGCAGCGCCGCGGCATCGCCCAGCGCGCAGATGGTGTTGCCCAGGCCGATCGGCGGGTAGGGCGCGATGGAGGACGCCACGTTGGAGAGGATCTCCACGTCGCCCGGCTCGCCCCGGCCCTCTTCGATCTTGCGGAGCAGGCGGGTCTGCCAGGGCGTGCCCTCGCGGCACGGGGTGCACTGGCCGCAGGACTCCTCGGCGTAGAAGCGCGCCACGCGCCACAGGCTGCGCACCATGCAGGTGGTGTCGTCCATGACGATCACGCCGCCGGAGCCCGCCATGGTCTGCTTCACCTTGACGGCCTCGAACTCCATGGCCACGTCCAGCTCGTCCGGGCTGAGGATGGGCGCCGAGGAGCCACCGGGAATCACGGCCTTCACCTTGCGGCCCGCGGGCAGGCCGCGGCCGTACTTGTCGTCGAAGATGAGCTGGCTGAAGGTGGCCTCGAGCGGCACCTCGTACACGCCCGGGCGGTTCACCGTGCCGGAGAGGCACACCAGACGCGTGCCGCCCGACTTGTCGGTGCCCAGGCCGGCGTACCAGGCTGG
Organism: Archangium sp. Cb G35; assembly: GCF_001896145.1. Taxonomy (NCBI): domain Bacteria; kingdom Pseudomonadati; phylum Myxococcota; class Myxococcia; order Myxococcales; family Archangiaceae; genus Archangium; species Archangium sp. Cb G35. The sequence goes on along the minus strand of NZ_MPOI01000018.1, from coordinate 199,473 downwards.
GCCGCGGGTGAAGACGTGGGGCACGCTGGCGAGCGTCTCCACGTTGTTCACCACCGTGGGGCTGCCGAACAGGCCCACCACCGCGGGGAACGGCGGCTTGAGCCGGGGCCAGCCCTTCTTGCCCTCGAGGCTCTCCAGCAGCGCCGTCTCCTCACCGCAGATGTAGGCGCCCGCGCCGCGCACCACGTAGCAGTCCAGCTGGTAGTCCTTGCCCAGCATCTTCTTGCCGAAGATACCGGCGGCGTACGCCTCGCGGATGGCCGCGTTGGTGCGCTCCGCCTGGAACTTGAACTCACCGCGCAGGTACACGTAGCAGGTGTGCACGCCCAGCGCGTACGACGCGATGGCGATGCCCTCCAGCATCATGTGCGGATCATGCTCGAGGATGTAGCGGTCCTTGAAGGTGCCCGGCTCGGACTCGTCGCCGTTGACGGCCAGGTACTTGGGCTTGGGGCTGTCCTTGGGGACGAAGCTCCACTTGAGGCCCGTGGGGAAGCCGGCGCCGCCGCGGCCGCGGAGGTTCGACTTCTTCACCTCGTCGATGATCTGCGCCGGCGCCATCTCCAGGGCCTTCTCCAGACCCTTGTAGCCGCCGCGCTTCTTGTACTCGTCGAGCTTCCAGGAGTTGCTCTTCCCCCAGGCCGCCGAGATGAGCGGTTCGAATGCCGTTGTCGCCATGGAATCAGGTTCCTTGATGGAGGAGGTCAGGAGAGCTTGTCGAAGATCGCGTCGACCTTGGCCTTCGTGAGGCTCTCGTGGTGGTCCTCATTGATTTGCAGGCACGGGGCCGTTCCGCACGAGGCGAGGCACTCGGTTTCGCGCAGGGTGAAGCGCTCGTTGGCCTCCCCGGCCTTCAGCCCGAGCTTCTGCTCCAGGTACGCGAGCATCTTCTCCGCGCCCCACAGGGCACAGGAGAGGTTGGTGCACACGTCCACCACGTACTTGCCGGGCTTCTTCAGGTGGTACATCACGTAGAAGCTGGCGACCTCGTAGGCGCGCTCGGGCGTGACGCCCAGCCGGCTGGCGACCAGCTTGAGTCCCTCGGGGGGCAGCCATCCTTTCAGCTCCTGAAGGAGCCGCAGCGCGGGAAGCATCGCGGCGCTTTTACGATCGGCCGGGTAGTGCGAGAGGATCTCCGCGATCTCCGCATCGAACTTCTTCTGCTCTTCGGGGGTGAACAGGGGCTCCGCCATGGCGGGCGCTTCGTAAGTCTCGAAAGGCTTCGTTGTCAACATAAACCCACGGCGCTACACTCAGGCCCATCAGCGAAATGCCGAGCGATTTCAAGCCCTTGTTATGAACCGGGGATCAGACGACAAGCGTGACGAGCCCCGGGTGCCACTCGTGCTGCGGGTGCAGTTCCCGAATCAGGAGCGGATGGTGGCGGTCACGGAGAACCTCTCCAAGGGGGGGATCTTCGTGCAGACCGACCGCACCTTCACGCCCGGACAGGAGCTGGGACTGGCACTTTCTTTCCCGGGGCTCATGAATCCGGTACAAGTCGTGGGGACGGTGGCCTGGGTCCGGCCAGCATCCGAGGATGCTCCAGGTGGTGTCGGGATCCGGGTGGTGCGCGATCAGGACCGGCAGCGATTGGGTGAACTCTTGAGCTCGGCAGGACAGACCCGCGCGTCGGACCGGACGGCTCTCCCCGCCGAGGGCTACCGTGTGCTCATCGTCGAGGACAACCCGCACATCGTCGAGATGTACAGCTACGTGCTCAAGAAGCTGGCGAGCGGCGAGCTGGCGGGGAAGGTGCCGCTGGAGGTCCACTTCTCGCCGGACGGGCACCACGCGCTGCAGGCCCTGCGCTCCAGCCAGTTCAGCCTGGTGATGACGGACCTGTACATGCCGGTGATGGACGGGTTCGCGCTCATCGAGCGCATCCGCGCCGAGGAGCCGCTCAAGTCCATTCCCGTGGTGGCCATCTCCGCGGGAGGCCCGGAGGCTCGCGAGCGCGCCATGCAGCTGGGCGTGGACATCTACCTGCGCAAGCCGGTGCGTTTCCAGGAAGTGCTGGAGACGGTGAAGCAGCTGCTTCACATTCCGTGACGGCGGGCCCTGACGGGCGAGCAGGGAGGCTGATTTGAGGCAGGACGCCGGGACGCGTAGAGTCCGGCCCACATGCCCAAGCCCTCCATCCACCGCGATACCGTCTGCGGCGAGGCGCTGTTCATCCTCCAGAGCCTGCGAGAGAACGGCCGTCTGGGACGCTCCAACAAGCTGGCCGATGTGAAGGCCGCGCTCGAGCCGTCCGTTTCGCTGGAGTTCGACAGCTACTACCTCTTCCTGCGCAAGTACCTCTACATCGCCCTGGATCACCGCGAGGCGCAGCTGCGCCTGACCGACCTGGGCGAGCGGGTGGTGGATGGCGAGCTGCAGGACAAGTTCAGCATGGAGGTGGGGGAGTTCTTCGCCGAGCAGCTCGGCACGGACCCGGCCATTGCCCGCGATGCGGACGGGGCCCATTCCTCGATGCCGCCGCCCCCGCCGGAGGGCCTCTTCGATGAGTCGGAGGTGACGAAGCCCGCGGAGCCTCCGATTCCCTCGCTGCCGAGGGCCCGCACGTCCGGGACGTTCGGCTTCGAGGTGCCGGTGGCCTCTCCCGTGCCGGTGCCGCCCCCGGTGGCCAGCGTGCGCAACGAGGCCGTGCCCCCGCCGCCCGCCGTGCCCGTGCCCCCCGTTGCTCCCATGGCGCCTCCCGCCCCCGTGGCACCTCCAGCTCCCGCCGCCGCTCCCGTGAGCAAGGCCCTGGAGCTGTTGGATCAGCGCTACCAGAAGCTCGAGTCGCTCGGCACCGGGCCGCTCGGCACCGCGTACAAGGGCCGCCTCAACGCGCTCGGGCTGGACATCTGCGTCAAGGAGCTGAAGGACATCTTCGGCTACTTCTCCTTCCTGCAGCGTGGTGAGGTGCTCAAGCGGCTGAAGAAGGAGCTGTGCGCGCAGGCCCAGGTGCGCCACCCGGGCGTCGTCCAGGTGCTGGATCAGAACACGGAGACGGCCCGGCCCTACTTCGTGCTCGAGCTGCTGCATGGCAGCCTCAAGGACAAGCTGGAGGAGGGGGAGGGCAAGGGCGTGCCGGTGACGTTCGCCCTGCGCTGCTTCCTGCAGTGCGCCTATGCGCTGCGCGCCGCGCACGCCGCGGGCCTCACCCACCACAACCTCAAGCCGGAGAACGTGCTCTTCGACGTCTACGGCAACGCGAAGCTGGGCGACTTCGGCCTGGTGCGCGTGGTGGAGCAGGATGCCTCCAAGGGCCTGCCCCAGGTCTTCGTGGGCGCCAGCGGCATGGTGTACCTGGCTCCCGAGCTCATCCATCCGCAGCGCGCCAAGGACGCGGGCCCCGCCGCCGACGTCTACGGGCTGGGCATCCTCCTCTACGAGATGCTCACCGGGCAGATTCCGGGCCGCCGCTCGCCGCTGCCCTCCGAGGTCAACGCCGAGGTCCCCGCCGGCCTGGATGCCATCTTCGACAAGATGACCCAGGACCGCGTGGACCAGCGCTACCGGGACCTCGACGCCATGCTGGAGGACTTCTACAAGTCCTTCCCGGATGCGCAGTACCTCGCCAAGGGCGACCTCATCCTGTCCTCGGAGCCGCGGTAACGCTTCCCGTGTGACGAGTGCTCGCGGCGGACGGGCCGGGCTGTCAGACTCATTTCATCATGAGCGACAGCCCGAACGCCCAGGACTCCGTGCTCATCACCGTCACCGGGAAGGACCATCCCGGTATCACCGCCCGCCTGACCGGCATCCTCGCCGGGGCGGGCGCCGCGCTGCTCGACATCGAGCAGGTGGTGGTGCAGGGGCAGCTCACCCTGTGTCTGCTGGTGCGTCTGCCCGAGACGCACGACGTGCTCAAGGAGCTGCTCTTCGTGGCCCGCGAGCTGGGCGTGTCGCTCGACTTCCAGCCGGTGGCCGCGCCGAAGACTCCGGCCGCTCCGGTTTCCAGCCGCCATGTCGTCACCGTGGTGGGCCGCTCCCTGGGCGCGCGTGAGCTGCACGCCGTGACCGAGCGTCTGGCCCGGCACGCCGCCAACATCGAGCGCGTCAACCGCCTGTCCGAGGCGGAGCTCGGCTCGGTGGAGATCCACATCGCGCTGCCGCCGGAGCGCGAGCCCGAGGAGCTCAAACGCTCGTTGCTGGAGCTGTCCATGTCCACCAACGCCTTCGACGTGGCGTTGCAGCGAGAGAGTCTCTACCGGCGCGGCAAGCGGCTGGTGGTGATGGACATGGACTCCACGCTCATCCGCATCGAGGTCATCGACGAGCTGGCGCGGGCCTACGGCGTGGGCGAGCAGGTGGTGCGCATCACCGAGCGCGCCATGCACGGGGAGATGGACTACGACGAGTCCCTGCGCCAGCGCGTGGCGCTGCTGAAGGGGTTGGATGCCAAGGTGCTGCACGGCCTCGCCGCCAATCTCCCGCTCACCGAGGGGGCCGAGACGCTCATCCGTGTGCTCAAGCGGCTGGGCTACCGCACCGCCATCCTCAGCGGAGGCTTCTCCGTGGCGGCCGAGGCGCTCAAGGCCCGGCTGGGCATCGACCAGGCCCACTCCAACGTGCTGGAGGAGGTGGACGGCAAGCTCACCGGCCGCACGCTGGGGCCCATCGTCAACGCGCGCCGCAAGGCCGAGCTGCTGGAGCAGATCGCCCAGGCGGAAGGCATCCTCCTCGACCAGGTCATCGCCGTGGGCGATGGCGCCAATGACCTGCTGATGCTGGAGCGCGCGGGACTGGGCATCGCCTTCCGCGCCAAGCCCAAGCTGCGCCAGGCGGCCGATACCTCCATCTCCGCCGGTGGCCTGGACACCATCCTCTACCTCCTGGGACTCACCGGCCGCGAGCTCCAGGAGGTGTTGGGATAGGAAGTACTGGGGTAGGGCGCCTCAGGAGGGGCGCATGCGCGCCGCCAGCTCCCGCTGCTGCACCATGCCCTTCTCCAGCAGCAGCTCGAGCAGGGCTCGCAGAATCTTGGAGCTCTTCTCCTGATTGGCCTGCACCGCCTGCAGCCGCTGCATCTCCTCGGGGGAGAACACCTCGGCCGGGGCGGGCGAGCCGCTGAGAATCTCGTCGAGCAGGTCCGCGGCGCTCCCGATGCCACCGGCGGACCGCACGGGAGCGGGCGTCATGGCGGGCCGGGCGTTCTCCTTCGCCATGTTCGGCGCGATGTCGGCGATGGCCTTCACCACCGTCTTGCCACTCATGTCGACGACCTTGAACTCGTCCTCGTCACCGGAGGACGCGCCGCTGCTCCGGCTCGGGGCTGCGTGGGTCGAGTGGGTGACGCCCGGCTCCTGGTTGCGGTAGTGGCGCAGGATGGCGTTCTGGATTTCCCGGTCACCGGCAACCACGGGGATGACACGCGTGCGGCTGCGGGCCGCCACCTGATCAATGGTCTGCAGGTCCGTGGGGTCCGCCATGGCGAGCACGAGCGTCTTGCCGTTGTCGCGCAGGGACACGGGGAAGACGCCCTTCTGCTCGGCCAGGCCCACGTCCAGCTTGGCGAGCGCCCCCATGTCCTTGGCGGTGCCCAGCTGGACGCGCTGCATGCCCAGGCCCTGGGCAATGGCCTCGGTGAGGGTGTCCTCCTTGGCGATGCCCATGTCGGTGATGATGCGCGAGAGGCGCCCGCCCCACTGGTCATGCTGAGCGAGCGCGCTGCGAAGCTGCATCTCGTCGATGACGCGGGCCTTGACGAGAATCTCTCCGATACGGTTGCGAGGTGCGGCCATGGCCTCCAGTGTACGGAGGAAGGAGGCCGGAGTCGCGTTCGATGCCACGTGGATTCGATACCTGCCTGGCGGAGGGGGTGACGCTCTTCGACGCCGGGCGCTTCTTCGAGGCCCACGAGGTCTGGGAAGAAGCCTGGCAGCACGAGCACGGCCCCCGCCGGTTGCTGCTCCAGGGCCTCATCCTCGTGGCGGCGGGCTGGCTCAAGCGCGACGCGGGCAACGCCCGGGGGGCCTGGACACTCTTCTCCCGCGCCCTGGAGCGGCTCGAGGCCCTTCCCCCGGCCTGTGAAGGCGTGGACGTGGGCGGCCTGCGTCCCCAGATAGCTGGCTGGCGTGAGGGCAGCCCCTGTGACCGGCCCCTGCTCGCCCGGCTGCTCCACCACCAGGCAGGAGGCCCTTGATGCAACCCTTCGCGGACGATGCCCTGCTGCTCTGCCCCTACTGCGGTGAGGAGGTGGAGGTGTCGGTGGACCCGGGTGGCCCTTCGTCGGAGACGTACGTGGAAGACTGCCCGGTGTGCTGCCGGCCGTGGGTGGTGCACGTCTCCCGGGAGGAGGAGGACGTGTCCGTCTTCCTCGGGCGCGAGGACGACTGAGCCGGCCCGAAGAGGCCCGCGGCGCGCCGCCTTGACACGTTCCGAAGCATGGTTCTCTTGAGGTTGTGAGCGACGCCGGGCCCTGAAGACAGCGGGTCCGGCGCCAACGAACAAACACCCAGTTTCAACTCAACAAGCGCGCCGCCGCTCCGTTTGGAGTGGAGCGTGAACAGGAGACGTCCATGCTGAACCGTTGGAACCCGTTCGAGATGAGCAATGGTGCTGTCGCGCTGGGCCCCCTCATGGCCAAGGAGTTCGACCAGCTCTTCCGTGAGCTGAGCGTGCGCCAGGGCAACGCGCGTGAGCTCGTGCCGCCCGCGGACATCTACGAGACGGCCGAGGGCATCACCCTGCAGGTGGACCTGCCGGGGCATGATGCGAAGTCCATCGAGGTGAAGGTGGAGAACGACACCCTCACCATCAAGTCCGAGCGCAAGGTGGCCGAGCGCCCGGAGAAGGACAGCGCGCGGCGCCTGGAGCGCAGCTTCGGCGTGTACGCCCGCTCCTTCGTGGTGCCGCGCACCGTGGACGCGTCCCGCGTGGAAGCCCGCTACGAGAATGGCGTGCTCACGCTGACGCTGCCGCGGCGCGAGGAGTCCCGCCCCCGCGTGGTCGAGGTGAAGGTCAACGGCTGAGCTGAAGGGGGAGTGACGGCGGTACCGGCGGGACGGGCCTCTGGGCAGGCTCGTCCCGTCCGTTTTCTGGCGGCGCAGGACACACGGGCGGCGATGCGCACTCAACGGGGACCCTGCAAGGGGCCCCCGGGGCACGCTTCGCCGCTCGGGCGTTGGCGCGGACTAGCGCTTGACGGCGGTGGTGGTGCCACCGAGCGCCAGCGGCACGCGGAACAGGTCGAGCACCTGCTGCACGTCCAGCGGCTTGGGCAGGCACGCCACGGCGCCGGCCTGCTTGGACTGCTCCACCACCTCGGGCGAGTGGGCGGACGTCATGGTGATGAGCCGCACGCCCTCCATCTGCTTGCGGGCGCGGATGCGGCGGCACACCTCGATACCGTCGATGTCCGGCATGTTCAGGTCGATGAGCATGCCGTGCGGCTTCTGCTCGCTCACGAGCAGGAGGGCCTCGACGCCGCTGGTGGTCGTCTGCAGCTCCACCTGGTTCGCGTAGGGCTTGAAGGCACGCTTGATGGCGTCGAGCACCTGCCGCTCGTCATCCACCACCAGCAGGCGCACGGTGCTGCTACCCAACTCCTCGGGCACCGGCATCTGGTGGGTGATGAGGAAGGTGCGAAGGTCCGCCGAGCGCACGCGCCGGTGACCGCCCGGCGTCCGGAACGCCATGAGGATGCCGCGGTCGATCCACTTGCTCACCGTGGACGGGTCCACCTGGAGCAACCGGCTGATGTCGTGGGTCGTGTAGAGCTGATCCGTCATCGAACTCCCCTCACTCTGCACTGCTGGCTTCCGGCCTTCATAGGATAAGACACCTAAGCGGGAAGCGAAAATTCTTCGATTTCACAACTTGACAGCTTGTAGGGCATCAGGGTCCCTCATGTGTTGAACGGTGGCCTCCCACCGTCCCGATGCCCTCAGACACAACTCCACCAGCTCGCGCGCGGCCCCGTGACCTCCCCGGCACCGCGCCACGTAATGCACCGACTGCCGGACCTCGGCGGCGGCATCCGCCGGGCAGGCCGACAGGCCCGCCATGCCCAATGGGCCCAGGTCGTTGACGTCATCCCCCATGTACGCGCACTCCTCGGGGGAGACCTCCAGCTGGGACAGCAGCTCCCGGAAACCCGCCGCCTTGTTCTTGCGGCCCTGGAGCACGGCGGCCAGGCCCAGCTCCCGGCCGCGCACTTCCACGATGGAGGAGGAACGTGCGGTGAGGATGGCGGTGCGCAACCCCGCCAGCCTCGCCATCACCAGACCGTGGCCGTCCTTGACGTCGAAGCGCTTCATCACCTCGCCGCCATCGCCGTAGAACAGGCCACCATCCGTGAGGACGCCGTCCACGTCGAAGGCGAGCAGACGCACGCGTGCCGCGCGCTCTGTCAGCTCGTCCCTGCTCGGTTTGGGCGGCAGCTCCGTCATGTCGCGTCCCTTGGACTCCCTCCCCACAACTTCGTTCACACTACTTACCGCGAATTCTTCCACTACGCAGGTTCGTGACCCAATGCGCGCCGGATGGCGAGTACCTGACGTAGCACGTCCTCGAACATCTGGGGATTGAGCGAACAGGGACCGTCGCACAGGGCACGGTCCGGGTCTTCATGCACTTCCGTGAAAAGCGCGTCTATTCCAGCAGCCGCGGCGGAGCGGGCCAGCAGGGACACGAATTTCCGCTCCCCGCCCGTCTGGCCGTCGCCGGAGGAGGGCAGCTGCACGGAGTGGGTGGCGTCGAAGCACACGACGAGCCCGGCCTCGCGCATCTGGGCGAAGCCGCGCATGTCCACCACCAGGTTGTTGTAGCCGAAGGTGGCGCCGCGCTCGGTGACGAGCACGTTGGGGTTGCCCGACTCCACGGCCTTGCGCGCCGAGTGGACGATGTCCTTGGGGGCCACGAACTGGCCCTTCTTCAGGTTGACGCCCTTGCCCGTGCGCGCCACCGCCTCCACCAGATCCGTCTGGCGGCAGAGGAAGGCGGGAATCTGGATGATGTCCACCACCTCGGCGGCGGGGCCCACGTGGCTCGTCTCGTGGACGTCCGTGAGGATGGGCACGCCCACCTCGCGCTTGACGCGGTCGAGGATGCGCAGGCCCTCCTTCAGGCCGGGCCCCCGGAAGGACTTGCCGCTGGTGCGGTTGGCCTTGTCGTAGGAGCACTTGAAGGCGTAGGGCACGCCCAGCCGGCTCGTCATCTCCTTGAGGAGCTTGGCGTGGCGCAGCGCCATGTCCTCGGACTCGATGCTGTCCGGGCCGGCGATGACGAAGAGCTTCTGGCCCGGGCCGACTTTGTAGCCGCAGAGCTCGATGGACGGGCTCATGCCTGCGTCCTCCCGGTGTCACGCTGCGCGAGGGCCGCGCGGATGAAACCGGAGAAGAGCGGGTGGGGCGCGAAGGGCTTGCTCTTGAACTCCGGGTGGAACTGGCAGCCCACGAAGTAGGGGTGGTCCGGCAGTTCAATCATCTCCACCAGGTTGAGCTCGGGGTTGTGGCCGGACACGACGAGGCCCGCCTCCTGCAGCCGGCCGCGGTAGGCGTTGTTCACCTCGTAGCGGTGGCGGTGGCGCTCCTGGATGACGTCCTCCCCATACAGCTTGTGCGCCAGCGAGCCGGGCTTCAGCGCGCAGGCGTAGCTGCCCAACCGCATGGTACCACCCTTGTCCTGCACCTTCACCTGGCTCTCCATGAGCGTCACCACCGGGTGCGGGGTGTGCTCGTTGAACTCCAAGGAGTTGGAGTCCGCCAGGCTCAGGACGTTGCGGCTGAACTCCACCACGGCCATCTGCAGGCCCAGGCAGATGCCGAAGAAGGGCACCCGCTTCTCCCGGGCGTAGCGCACCGCCGCAATCTTGCCCTCGGTGCCGCGCACCCCGAAGCCGCCGGGCACCAGGATGGCGTCCACGCCGGACAGCAGCGCCTCGGCGCCCTTCTCCTCCACGTCCTGCGAGTCCACGAACTGCAGGTCCACCTTCACGTCGTTGGCGATGCCGCCGTGGAGCAGTGCCTCGTTGAGGCTCTTGTAGCTCTCCTTGAGGTCCACGTACTTGCCGACGATGCCCACCTTCACCTCGCCGCGGCCCGGCGAGTACACCTTGCGGATGATGTCCTCCCAGCGGTCCAGCCGGGCGGCACGCGTCCAGATGTTGAGCGTCTCGGCCAGCCGCTCGTCGATGCCCTGGCGGTGCAGCTCCAGGGGCAGCTCGTAGATGCTCTTCACGTCCGGCGAGGTGAACACGTTGCCCGGGTCCACGTTGCAGAACATGGCGATCTTGTCCTTCATCTCGCGGGAGATTTCCCGGTCGGTGCGGCAGATGAGGAAGTCCGGCTGGATACCAATCTCCCGCAGCTTCATCACCGAGTGCTGCGTGGGCTTGGTCTTCACCTCGCCGGCCGCGCCGATGTAGGGCAGCAGCGTGAGGTGCATGTAGACGGTGTTGCCGGCGCCCACGTCGTAGCGCATCTGGCGGATGGCCTCGAGGAAGGGCAGCGACTCGATGTCGCCCACGGTGCCGCCCACCTCGACGATGACCGCGTCCATGCCTTGCGCCGCCTGGCGGATGCAGGACTTGATCTCATCGGTGATGTGCGGAATCACCTGGACCGTCTTGCCCAGGTACTCGCCCCGCCGCTCCTTCTGGATGACGGCGTGGTAGATGCGCCCGGAGGTGAAGTTGTTGAGCCGGGACATCCGCGCGTTGGTGAAGCGCTCGTAGTGGCCCAGATCCATGTCGGTCTCGCCACCGTCGTCGGTGACGAAGACTTCGCCATGTTGGAACGGGCTCATCGTGCCCGGATCGATGTTGATGTACGGGTCCAGCTTGAGCAGCGTGATGTCGAGCCCGCGGTTCTCGAGCAGGGCGCCAATGGAAGCAGAGGCGAGCCCCTTGCCCAGCGAACTCACGACCCCGCCGGTCACGAAGATGAACTTGGTCTTCTTGGAGCGCATGACCCTTCCTGCCAAGAGACCCCGAGGGCGTCAATGATTCTGTCAACGCCACCGGACGCTCGCCTGGTCCCGGAAGTCCGGCAAGCGGCGCATTTCACTCCTGGCCCTGGGTCCTCGGGCGGGATTCGGCGTAGTCGCGCGCCCTGGGCTCGAGGTCGCGCTGCTCGCGCAGGGGGCAGTGGCGGCAGGACCACCCGTCCCAGCCGCGTTTCACCGCGAGATGAAGACAGGCGTCGTAGTTGAAGCAGAAGAGGTTGCGCTGGACTTCCACCGCCGTCTCGTCACGCAGGGCGGACGGCAGGGGACTCGGGCACGGTGTGATGGACAAGGTCAGGGCCTCCGGCGGATGAACGGGCCTTCCCCCCCTCGCGCGTGCAACAGGGTTATCGCGCGCGCATTCCCGAGGACCCGGCGAAAAAGGACACAAAAAAGGACCGCCCGTCCCGCGGCCCCACACGTGGTGGGGTTCGCGAAACGGGCGGGCCCGAACTGCTGGCGTCGACACTTCCGCCGGCTGGTGGCTTTATCAGCGCGCCAGACGAGCGGAGGTGGACGCCTTGCTCTTGCTATCGGTCAAGGCATCACCTCCTTTCTGCGGCGGCTCATGTAATGGCGGGATTTCCCCCGCGCCACTCCTCCTGGAGCATTTTCGCGCCTGGAAGCAGGGCAGGCGGGAGGGCGAGCGCCCGTCAGGAGGCCATGAACTAGGCCGCCACGAACTGGCGCTCCACCAGCCGGCGGTAGAGGCCCTCCTGGCCCATGAGCGCGGCGTGGTTGCCGCTCTGCACCACCTTGCCGCCCTCGAGCACCAGCACGCGGTCCGCGCCAATCACCGTGGACAGGCGGTGGGCGATGATGAGCGTGGTGCGGCCCTTCATCAGCCGGTCCAGGGCCTCCTGCACCAGGTGCTCGCTCTCCGCGTCGAGCGCGCTGGTGGCCTCGTCCAGCACCAGCAGGCGCGGGTTCTTGAGCATGGCGCGCGCGATGGCGATGCGCTGCTTCTGGCCGCCGGACAGCTGCACGCCGCGCTCACCCACCAGCGTGCGGTAGCCCTCGGGGAAGCGGGAGATGAACTCGTGCGCGTTGGCGGCGCGCGCGGCCGCCTGGATTTCCTCGTCCGTGGCATCCATGCGGCCGTAGCGGATGTTGTCCTCGATGGAGGAGGCGAAGAGCATCGGCTCCTGGGCCACCGTGCCAATCTGCTGCCGCAGCCACTCGGGATCCAACGACTCCAACGCCTTGCCGTCCAGCAGCAGGCGCCCGCCCTGCGGGTCGTACATACGGGCCAGCAATCCGGCGATGGTGGACTTGCCCGCGCCCGAGGGGCCCACGATGGCCACCACCTCGCCCGCGTCCAGCTTCAAGTCGATGCCCTGCAACACCGGCACGTCCGGACGCGTGGGGTAGGCGAAGCGCACCTGCTGGAACTCGACGCGGCCCTGCACGGAGGGCAGGCGCTCGCCGCCCGAGGAGGGGATGGCGGGCTTGCGGTCGATGAGCTCGAAGACGCGCTCGGCGGCACCGACGGCGCGCATGAAATCCGCCCACAGCTCCGTCAGGGCGCCCAGCGCGACGGCCACCATGAGCGAATAGATGAGGAAGGAGGTGAGGCTGCCCGCCGTCATCTTCTCCTCCAACACCAGCCGGCCGCCGTACCAGAGCACCACCACCGAGGCGAGGTAGCTGGCGGAGGTGGCGCCGGCCATGAAGAAGGAAGACTGCACCACCCGGCGGCGCGCGACGTCATAGGCATGCTCGGTGGCCGAGCGGTAGCGGTCCACCTCGTGCCGCTCGGCGGCGAAGGAGCGGACCGTGCGGATGCCGGAGAGTCCCTCCTCGGCCACCTCGTTGGCGGCGGCGAGCGCGTCCTGGGTCTGCTTGGAGAGTCCGCGCACCTTGCGGCCGTACACCACCGCTCCCACCGCCACCGCCGGGACGATGGCCAGCATCAGCCCGGTGAGCACCGGCGAGGTGTAGAAGAGCAGGGCGATGCAGCCCAGTGCCTGCGCCGCGTTGCGCAGGCCCATGGAGATGTTCACGCTCACCGCGTTCTGGAGCACCGTGGTGTCCGAGGCCAGCCGGTTGGTGAGCTCGCCCGTCCTGCGCTCGTCGAAGAAGCCCACCTCCTGGGACATGAGGCTGGCGAAGAGGTCCTGCCTCAGTTGGGTCACCACGCGCTCGCCCGCGGTGGTGAAGAGGTAGAAGCGCAACGCCATCGCCACGCCCTGCAGCAGGAAGACGCCCACCAGGATCAGGGCGATGCGGTCGAGCTGGGCGCGGTCTCCGGCCCTGAGCTGGTCGATGATCTCTCCAATGGCCCTCGGGTACACCAACAGCAGGGCGCTGGCGATCAGTAGGAAGAACATGCCACCCAGAATCCTGCGCGCCTGGGGACGGGCGAGGCTCACGATGCGGCTCACCGTCACGCGGGAGATTCGGGGCTTCTTGGGGGCTTCGGTTTTCTGGGGGGCGTCGGACACGCGCGCAGACTAACGCGGGATTCCCCGTACCGCATGTCTCCTTGCTGGACGGGGGGGCGGGCGGGCTCAGCTCCCCCGCATCGCCGCCTCCACCCGGGCCACGTCCTCGGGCACGTCCACCGCCACCGAGCGCCCCGTCACCTTCCCGCAACGGATGCGGATGCCGTGCTCCAGCGCTCGTAGCTGCTCCAACTTCTCCGCCTGCTCCAGCGGGGTGGCGCTCAACTCCGCCAGCCGCAGCAACGTCTCGCGCCGGTAGCCGTACAGCCCCAGGTGCCCCCATCGCTGAACCGCCCCCGCCTCGCCCGGCTCGCGGATGAAGGGCACCGTGCTCCGGCTGAAGTAGAGCGCGTCCCCGTTGAGCGCCAGCACCGCCTTCACCACGTGCGGGCTGTCCGCCTCGGCCGCCTCCAGCGGGCGCACCAGCGTGCCCATCTCCACCTCCGGGTGCACGAAGAGGCCCGCCAACACCCTCAGTGAAACCGGGTCCACCAGCGGCTCGTCGCCCTGCACGTTCACCCAGACGTCCACGTCCAGGTGCGCCCGCGCCACCTCGGCCACCCGGTCCGTCCCCGTGGCGCACTCGGGCGACGTCATCACCACCGTGCCCCCGAAGCCCCGCACCGTCTCCTGGATGCGCACGTCGTCCGTGGCCACCACCACCTCGTCGAAGGCGCGCGCCTCCTGGCAGCGGTGCCAGACGTGTTCGATCATCGGCCGGCCGGCGATGAGGGCCAGCGGCTTGCCGGGGAAGCGCGTGCTGGCATAGCGGGCGGGGATGACGGCGAAGGTACGGGGCGAGGACATGGTGGGGCGCTCTCTATCAGATCCACGACGCTGCACGGCACCGGGGGGTGGTGGGCACTAGGCACCCAGGGGCTCGTGCCTACCTTCCCGCCACCATGAAGAAGGTCCTCCATATCGTCGGCGCTCGTCCCAACTTCATGAAGGTGGCCCCCATCCATCGGGCCATCTCCGAGCGCGGCGCACTCGAACAGAAACTGGTGCACACCGGGCAGCATTACGACGTGAAGATGAGTGACGTCTTCTTCACCGACCTGGGCATGCCCGCTCCGGACATCCACCTCGGCGTCGGCTCGGGCAGCCATGCGGAGCAGACGGCCAAGGTCATGCTCGAACTGGAGAAGGTGTTCGCCAGTGAGAAGCCCGGCCTCGTCTCCGTGGTGGGCGACGTCAACAGCACCCTGGCCGCCTCGCTCGTGGCCGTGAAGATGGGCATCCCCATCGCCCACGTGGAGGCGGGTCTGCGCAGCTTCGACCCCGCCATGCCCGAGGAGATCAACCGCGTCCTCACCGACCGCATCTCCGACCTGCTGCTGACGCCCTCGGCCGACGCCGACGCCAACCTCATCCGCGAGGGTCTGGAGCCCGAGCGCATCCGGTTGGTGGGCAACGTGATGATCGACTCGCTGCTGGCGGCCCGCGAGAAGGCCCTGCGGCTGTCCACGCTGAAGGACCTGGGGCTCCACCCGCGCGGCTACGCCGTGTGCACCCTGCACCGCGCCTCCAACGTGGATGACGCCCAGGTGCTCACCGGGCTGCTCTCCGCGCTGGGCCACGTGGCCAGCCGGCTGCCCGTGGTGTTCCCCGTCCACCCGCGCACCCGCAAGCGCATCGCGGAACTGGGCCTGGACGCCTCGCTGGCGCGCACCCCGGGCCTGCGCCTGGTGGAGCCCATGGGCTACCTGGAGTTCCTCGCGCTCACCTCCCAGGCCCGGCTCGTCTTCACCGACTCCGGCGGCCTCCAGGAGGAGACCACCGTGCTCGGCATTCCCTGCCTCACCGTGCGCGAGAACACCGAGCGTCCCATCACCGTGGACATCGGCACCAACCTCGTGGTGGGCACCGACCCGGCCCGCATCCGTCAGGCCGCGGACCGCATCCTCGATGGCCACGAGAAGAAGGGCCGCGTCCCGGACCTCTGGGATGGGCGCACCGGCGAACGCATCGCCCGCCTGTACGAGGAATTCCTTGGGGTGGGCATGGCGCCTCGCCACGCGGCCGGCAACCGCATCGTCGTTCCCTCCTCCTCGGCGGCGGAACACCACCCCGTTTGAGCGGGGCTTCGCGCGGAGACGGCCTGACGCAACCGGGGTGGCGGGCCGCCAGGCGCGGGTACGCGGCCTCCGTGAGGTTCAGCAGCCCGAAGTCATGCGTGCGGGCGCACGGCGTCTTCGCCAGGAAGGCGCCGTCGAGCCGCTGCACCGGGGGGATTGGGGCGCCGTGCTCCTCCCGTCATCCCCTGGACGTCTTCCTCCGGCCAGGCTCGCCGAAGGAAGTCCGTTCAGGGGGGAAGGTTCCGGCCGCGATAGGGCGCAACTGATCCGATTGTTGGACAAGTCGGCATGCCGCGCGGCCGGAAGGCGCCTCGGGCCGGGCCTCTTCATCATCCGGTCGATCCTCCTCGGACAGGAGGGCGGCGTCGGCGTACGCTCCACTTTCGCCGAGGGACTCCCCTTCACCGTGGACCCGCCCCGGCGGCCTTCATCCTCCGGCTCCTGACCCGCGCTCCTGGCTGCCCCCATGACCGAGCCCCTCCCCTCCACCTCCACTTCCACCCCCATCCTGGTGGTCGACGACGACCCGGACATCCGCGAGGCCCTTCGAGACATCCTCGACGACGCGGGCTACAGCGTCGCCCTCGCCTTCCACGGCCAGATGGCGCTGGAGATGCTGGAGACGATGGGCCGGCCATGCCTCGTCCTGCTGGACTGGATGATGCCCGTGATGGATGGCGCCCAGTTCCTCCACCTGCTGCGCGAGAACCCGCTCTACGACTCGGTGAAGGTCATCCTCTGCACCGCGAGCGGGCGGGACGTCCCTCCCGGTGCCCAGGGGCTCCTGCGCAAACCCTTCGAGCTCGAGGAACTGCTGGCCGTCGTGGCCGGTTCCTGCGGCTGAGCCACCGGTTGTCAGCGGTCATGCTAAGCTACCCCACTCGGGAGGTAGCGTGCATGAGCGAAGCCGTGGAGGGGCGGTCGGCGGCGGAGCGGCCATGGCGGGCGAAGTGGCCGCGGTGGGCCGAGCGGGAGTGGGAGGAGGCGGGGCCGCCTGCTCTCGGGACGGAGGTGGACGGCTACCGGCTGGAGCGGCGGCTGGGGGCGGGCGGTCAGGGCACGGTGTACCGGGCGAGCCGCGGCGGGCGGCTGTATGCCCTCAAGTTCCTGTCGCTGGACTCCCCGGACTGGGCGTGGCGGGAGCTGGAGGTGCGGCTGCGGCTGCGGCGCGTGGGCGGCCTGGCGGTGGAGTGCCACGGGTTGTGGCCGCACGAGGCTCCGCGCTACCTCTACCTCGTCACCCCGTATGTGCGAGGGCGCCCGCTGTATGCCTGGGCCCGGAGGAAGAACCCCACCGCGCGGGAGGTGGCGTGGGTGGTGCGGTGGGTGGCGCGGCAGCTCGCGCAGGTGCACGCGGCCGGTGTGGTGCACCGGGACGTCAAGGGCGGCAACGTGCTGGTGGGCAAGCAGGACGGGCGGCCGGTGCTGGTGGACTTCGGGGTGGGCACGTACGTGGGCGCGCCGGAAATCACCCACCCGATGGGATTGCCGGGCACCCGGCACTACCGCAGCCCCGAGGCCCTGCGCTTCCGGCGCGAGCGGGCCGGTGAGCACTCCCCGGCGAGGACCACGGATGACCTGTGGGCGCTGGGCGTCGTCCTCTACTGGCTGCTCACGGGCAGCTACCCCTTCGACACGGAAGTGGCGGACGAGGGAGCGCTGGCGGACCTCATCCTGAAGCACGAGCCCACGCCGCCGCATGTGCTCAACCCGCGCGTGCCCCGGGCGCTGAGCGAGCTGTGCCTGCGCATGCTGGAGAAGTCACCCCAGGCTCGCTTCCCGGAGGCCGGGGCCGTGGAGGCGGCGCTGGAGGCGGTACTGACGGAGGCGCAAGGCGATTGGGACGTGCCGCTGTGCGAGCAGTGGGGCCCGGAGGATGCCACCACGCCCCAGGAGGCATGGCTGGATTGGGGAGACATGAGGGACAAGGCGCGGCGGCTGCTGGAGTACGCGCGGCGCTTCCCCCGGCGGGGACGGCCCGAGCCCGTGGCCGAGGCGTCCACGTTCTCGCGCTCCCCGGAGGAGCCACCGCCCGGAGCGAGTGGTGTCCCGAAGGCGGAGGTCTCCTCGTCATCGCCGCGAGCACGGCGTGTGCCCTGGCGCGCGCTGGCCTGGGGTGGAGCCGCGTTGGTGTTGGTGATGGGGCTGCTCTGGTTGTGGCCGGCTCCCACTTCAGAGGTAACGTCCAGCGACAGCATGCGACAGGTGACAAAAACCGGCCAGGAAGTGGCGGGAGGCGTCAGGCCGCCGGAAGTTGGGGACGGCGCGGCGCCCGAGAAGGCCGCAACCCCCGCGCCCGTCGCCCCAGCGACGCCTCGGAAGGACAGCACGCGCGTGAGGACTCCCCAGAAGACTTCCACCTCTCAGCCGGAACAGCCGCGAAAGCAAGACACGCTGCTCGACGCCACGGCGAAGACATGCGTCCTGGTGTGGGCCGCGGGCCAGCTCGCCTGCGCCAGCCCCGAGCCTCAGCTGCGCCCCACATCGCCTGCCCCGCGCGTGCCTCCGCCCGCCGCGTGCCCCGCCGGTTCCGTGGAGACGATGACGCAGGTGCTGGGGATCCAGAGCTTCGGTGGAAGGCTCGGCGTTAACTTCCTCATCGACGGAAAGGAGATCATCAACAAACTCATCACCGTGCGCCCGGGCCAGGCGGTCACGGTCGAGGCTTACAAGAAGATCCGGCAGCTTCCCGCCAGAACCGTCTATGTCGGGCAGCTCCTCTTCGGGGAGGGGCGTGTCTATGGGCGCTTCACCCAGGCGCGCACCCCCGATGGACAGACGTATTCCGTCTGCTTTGATCTCTACGACTCCGCGAGGGACGGAGAGCGTGGTGTGTTGATGGAGCCCGGGAGTCAGCCGGATGCCGCGATCATCGGTTCCACGTGGGAGATCAGTCCCGTGAAGCGCTTCGAATAGAAGACGCCGGGTGCAACAAGAAGGGAAGAAGGGCGGAGCCAACGTGGGAAGTCCCTGTTAGCATGGCCACTTTGGAGGTCGTGTCGCCATGCTCATGCCATTCCGCATCGCCGCCTTGTTGTTCCTCCTGGATTCGAGCGCCCCCGTACTCGCACAGCCCCTCACTCCTGGCTGGGACCTGTCGGGAGCGCCCCGCTTCACGGTGACCGCGGACACGGCCGGCGAGACACGGGAGGTGCCCATCAGTCCGAATCGCACCCTCTCGTTCGTCTTCGATACACCCGTCCTGAAAGGGGGCGTCGTGGTGGAGGAGCGTGCGCGTTTCCGTCAGGTGGCGCTGTCGGAGGACGGGCTCATGCTCAACCTGCTGCCTTCCGACGAGCTGAAGCCGGGCAGGCGTCTGGGGCTGACGGTGCGTTTCGCGGATGAAGCCACGCCCACGAGTCTGGATTTCACGCTGGTGGTGTCCCCCCAGGCCGAGCCGCAGGTGGAGGTCTACCGCGAGCCGCGCCCGTGCGACTCGTACCGTCAGCAGGCCGAGGAGTCGGATGCGAGGGCTCGGTACTACCAGACACTGCTGGCCCGGGAGCGCGCGGAGCGGGGCGTGCCCCGGGGACTCATCGGTCTGCTCGTCTCGAAGCTGATGGGCAAGGAAGGTATTCGCGCCAAGCGCATCAACCTGGAGGTCGTCCTGCGTCCCGGAGAAGCCTTCACCTTGCAGGATGCCGTGAGCTACCGCGCCACAGTGAGAGAGGAAGGTGCCGAGGTGACGCGGCTGGCGGTGGAGCTGCTTCTGCGGAACCTGGGGTCCACGCCGTGGACGCCCACGCATGCGCTGCTCGTGGGTGAGGGCGTGCGGTGGGAGGCGGAGGTGTGGCCGTCGCAGCCCCTGTCTCCGGGCGAGACGGCCCAGGTGTTGATGGAGGTGGAGCGGCCCGGGCTCGCGGGCTCCGGTCCCTACCTGCTCAAGCTGTGGGAGGAGGGCACTACCAGAACGGTCACTTTCTCCGGGGTGACTTTTCCGTGAGGGAAGACTCACGAGGTCTTCTCTCGCGTGCTAACCTCAGGGGGTCTCTTAATTGGAGAACCGCCCATGTCTTCGTCTCCTGTTCCCATGCGATGTATCTGGAGCCTTGCGCTGTGGCTGCGCACCACCCGGATGAGAGCGGGGCTCACCCAGCAGTACGTCGCCGAGGCCAGTGGCATCTATATCGGGATGTACGGCCGCATCGAGCGCGCGGCGCTGATGCCCACCGAGGCAACGCTCCAGCGGATATGTCTGGTGTTGAAGTTGGACTACCAGTTCCTGGTGGACATGGTGACGCGCGGGGAGGAGCCCATGCACCACTGAATCCAGGTTCCACGCCGCGTGTCGGCTACACCACGGCGCGACGCCTGGTGCGAGACAGGTGCTCCTCGCCGTTCTCCGCGAAGCGCCGTACCAGCTCTTCCCGCCCTTGCTTGCCATGCTGTACGCGGTAGTCCAATTCGGTGGGAAGCAGTGCCTTGACGGTCACCAGCCGCACGTCTCCCGCCGGAGTGGTGATGTGCTGGGGCAGGGTGTTCGACTCCACTCCCAACAGCACACCCACCCGGCCATCCCGGGTGACGAGTGATTTGGGAACTCCCTTCCCCGATACCTCCATGGTCAACTGACCCTTCAGTGCGGCCTCTCGCACCCGCTCATGCTCCGCGAGCTCATTGGCTACGCGCTGGAGCACTTGCAGGATCCAACTGCCCTGGACGTCCTTGACGGGCTCGTCCGTTTCGATGGCGAGCTCCAGTCCGAAGCCTGCGGAAGGCACTGTCTGGTCGGGGGAGGGATCGGAGAGACCGTCCGTTACCAGCAGGAGCCGCTTTCCCGTCCGGTGGATGACGCGCCACGCCTGCCGCTGGCCCGGCCACGCTGGACCACTCGGGACGATGGGGACGATGGCTTCTTCCTCCAATGTGCCCAGGGCGCGCCAGGCTGCTTCACGTGCGGCGTCCATCTGCCGCAGCCACTCCTTGTGCGACCCAGCCGGCGGTTGTTGCTCATCCCGTGCGCGCCGGGGTCCTGTGACTTCCCTGAACTCAGTGCCCGTTGCGCCGGTGCGCTCGAGGGCTTCTTTGATGTCCTCGGAAACGATGAGGGACCCTTTGTATCCCCAGGGGCGGAACACCTTGGCATCGCCTGCCTTGGCTGGGTCGATGCGCAGGCCGTACACATCCCGATACTGCCCAACCTTGTCGGGTCTCCCATCCTCCGGCTTCCAGTAGAGAACTTCCTCGCACGCCTCGTCATCGATGCACTTCACCAGGCGCGAGACATTGACCAGAAAGTAGGGCGCTGGCCGTGAGTCCATCTCCACGGGGATGAGTTGGATGTCACCAGGAGCCAGTGTGAGCAGGACATCGGCCACCTTCTGGCTGACCACGGGAATGCCGCTCGTGTCGGCACGCGAGAAGTCGAGCGAAGCGCCGGGATGATAGATGGGGACTCGAAGGCGGCCGTCAAAACGACTGGGCTCTCCGCTCATGAACTGCCGCGTGCGCACTTCGTTTCCCTGCTCATCAACAGGGTCGCCCAGCAACCAGCGATCCGGGCTGCTCATTTCGTCGATCAGCTCAAAGTACCTCTGCGCCATGCAACCGTCCTAACCTCACGGAGCCCGAGTTACGTCACCAGCTTGTCAGGCGCGATGGTGATGTACCCAGGGGCCTGTGCCGACAAGACGGGTGGACATGTGGCTCCTATGCCCAGGAGAGCTCGTACGCGTTGACGCCAGGCTCCACCTGCCACGAGCGCACCTTCGCGCCATTCACCTTCGCGGCCTCGAACGTCGCCAGGAAGCCGCCCTCGACGAACGGCCGGGGACTGAAGTCTCCCTTGACGGTGAGCACGCCGCTCCACGGGCCCGTCGTCCTCACGTCCACCTCCACGCCACTCACCCCCACCAGGATGGCCCACGGCAGTCTGTTGAGCAGCCGGTGCGGATCTCCCTGCACCAGCACCAGCAGCGTCCTGCCCGCCGCCGACACCAGGAAGTTCTCCGCCGCCTGCTGCCCCAGGTGCCGCAGCGCCGTCTCGAAGTCCTCCTTGTCCCCGCCTCCCAGCCGGGCCGCGGCGTAGAGCACCTCGAGGTACTTGCCGGAGGAATAGCTGAAGAAGTCCAGGAACTGCTTCTCCCCGAGCGTCGCCAGGCACTGCTGGACCGCGGCTTCCCCTCCCCGCTGCCGCACCACCTCCAGCACCGCGTTGAGGAGCATCCCACGCACCGCGGCCTTCTCCGGGAGCGCGGACAACAGCCCGCGCAATTCCTCCTCGGAGCCGTGCGGCGGCGAGTGGGGCAGGGCGGTCAAGTCCTTCATGTGCTTCTCATCTCCGGTCATGGCGGGCGTGGCGCCGGGTGATTCCACGTCCACCCCTCGCTCGGCAAGTAGGCGGAGGCAAGCAGGGATGTGCTGCCAGTGAACATGGACAGACCCGGGGAGGAAGCGCGCGGCGCGCTGTGTTAAGCCGGCACTGCCGCATGAGAGCGCAGAACGAGCCCATCCCTCCACCGTCCGGCCAGGCCCCCGAGGGCTACGTCGACATCCCGTTCGTCGTCGAGCCGAATTACGCCGGCTGGCGGCTCGACCGCTACCTCTCCGAGAAGCTCCGCCGCCTGACGCGCGAGCGCCTCCACGGCATCATCCAACGCGGCGTCCTCTGCGAGGGCCGCCGTCTCAAGCCCTCCACCCCCGTCTACCCCGGTCTCTCCTTCCGCATCCGCCGGCCCGCCAGCGCCGAGCCGGAGACACCCACCGAGCTGACCACCGTCTTCCAGGACGACTGGCTGCTCGTGCTCGACAAGCCCGCGGGTCTCCCCATCCACCCCACGGCGCGCTACCACAAGGGCACCCTCGTCTCCCTGCTGCGCGAGCGCTTCGGCGAGGCCTTCGCTGAACCCGCCCACCGGCTGGACCGGGAGACGAGCGGCCTCGTCGTCTGCGGACGCACCACCGAGGCCTGCCGCGTCCTCGGCCGCCTCTTCGTCTCCCGCGACGTCCACAAGGAGTACCTCGCCGTGTGCGAGGGCCACCCTCTGGAGGACACCTTCCACGTGGACGCGCCCATCGCCGAGGGCACCGAGCTCATCCGCATCGCCGTGCGCATCGACGCCGTCACGGGCAAGGAGAGCCGTACCCGCTTCCAGGTGCTCCAGCGCTTCTCCCGCGAGGGCGAGCCCTTCTCCCTGCTGCGCTGCTACCCGGAAACGGGGCGCCAGCATCAAATCCGCATCCACCTGCGCGAGGCCGGCTTCCCCCTCGTGGGCGACAAGATGTACGGCCCGGACCCTGGCTACTTCGACCGCTTCAGCAAGCGCTGTCTGGAGCCCGAGGCCTGGGCCCGCCTGCGCCTGCCGCGCCACGCCCTGCACGCCGCGCGCATCTCCTTCCCCCACCCGGAGACCGGAGCGGCCGTCACCTTCGACTCGCCCCTGCCCGGAGATCTCCAGGACTTCATCGCCGGCGGGCCCATCTCCGCGGAGCCTCCGTCAGGCTCGGACGCGGCATGAGGGCTTCTCCATGAACAGGGCCCGGATGCCTTCCGCCGATTCCAGCACGATGGACGTCCTGCTCCCCGAGGCCCTCCTGGATGTCATCACCGAGGGCGTGACGGTCTTCGATGCGGACGGGCGCTTCACCTACCTCAACACCGTGGCGGAGCGGGTGCTCGGGGCCTCGCGTGAGCAGTTGCTCGGCCGGCGCGTGGGCGAAGTGTTCCCCGACTTCCGGGAGACGCCCCTGGGCTCGGCGGCCCAGCGCGCCCTCATCGAGCGTGTCTCCATCACCGTCGAGGCCTTCTATGCCCCCCAGGACGTCTGGCTCGAGGCGAGCATGGTGCCGCACGGCCACCACCTGGTGGTGCTGCTCCGGGACGTGACGGCGCGCCATCTGGCGGAGGCGGCCCAGGAGAAGAGCGCTTCCCGGCTCTCGCTGTTGCAGGAGATGACGGCGAAGCTGTCCGCGGCGGTCTCCACCGAGGAAGTGGGCGCCGTCCTCGTGCGCGGCGCCAAGGAGGCAACGGGGGCCACACTGGGCTGGGTGGGCCTGGTGGAGCCCGAGGGGCAGGCGCTGCGGATGGTGGCCAGCGAGGGTGTCCCCAGCGAGCTGATGCGCCAGTACGCGCGTCTCCCGCTCGATGCGCAGCTGCCCCTCACCCGGGCCTTCGTCAGCGGGGAGTCCGAGTGGCTGGGCTCGCTCGCGGACTTCGAGGCCCGCTATCCGCACCTGGTGGAGTTCGTACGCGCCTCTCCCAGCAAGGCGGGCGCCTATGTGCCCATGCGCGCCAAGGACACGTCCCTGGGTGCCATCACGCTCGCCTTCCTCGAGCCCCGCGTCTTCGACGAGGCGGACCGTGGCTTCATGCTGGCGCTGGCGCATCAGGGCGCGCTCGCGTTCGACCGGGCCCGGCTCTTCGATCGCGAGCAGGCGGCGCGCGCCGAGGCCGAGTCCCACCTGATGGCCCAGGTGCGCGCGCGGCGGGAGCTGGAGGCCGTGGCGTGGCGGCAGCGCTTCCTCTCCGAGGCCAGCACGCTGCTGGCCGGCTCGCTCGACTACACCACCACGATGGAGAGCCTGGCGCGGCTGGTGGTGCCCGAGCTCGCGGACCTGTGCGCGGTGGACATGCTCACCGAGGAGGGCCGCGTGGAGCACCTGGCGCTGGCGCATGCGGTCCCCGAACGGTTGGAGCTGGCGCGGGAAGTCGTCCGTACCAATCCCATCGACCTGAGCTCCGAGCACGGCGCGGGCAGGGTGCTGCGCACGGGCCAGCCGGAGTGGTACCCGGACGTCTCCGACGCGGCGCTCACCACCCTCGACAGGCCTTCCCGGGTGATGACGATGCTGCGGGAGCTCGGCATCCGCTCGTTCATCTGCGTGCCGCTGGTGGCACGGGGCCGGGTGCTCGGCTGTCTCTCCCTGCTCCAGACGGTGAGCAACCGGCACTACGCCGAGGCGGACCTGCGGCTGGCCGAGGAGCTGGCGCACCGGGCCGCCTTCAACGTGGACAACGCGCGGCTGTACCGGGAGGCCCAGGAAGCCATCCGCCTGCGCGACGAGTTCCTCTCCATCGCCAGCCACGAGCTGAAGACCCCCCTCACCTCGCTGCGGCTGCAGCTCTCCCTGCTCGCGCGGCTCATGGGCCCGGAGGCGATGGAGCGGGTGGGCGGCAAGCTGGACGGGGCGCACCGCCAGGTGGACCGGCTCTCCAGCCTCGTCTCCACGTTGCTGGACGTGAGCCGCATCGCCACCCGGCGCATCAGCCTGGAGCTGTCCGAGGTGGACCTCACCCTCGCCGTGCGCGAGGCCCTGGAGCGGTTGCGCGAGGTGTTCGCCCAGGCCGGCTGCGACGTGACGTTCCAGTCGTGGGGGCCGGTGGTGGGGCGGTGGGACGCGCTCCGGTTGGATCAGGTCATCGTCAATCTGCTCACCAACGCGGCCAAGTACGGGCAGGGCCATCCCATCACCGTCACCGTGGAGGCGGACCGGGAGCAGGCCCGGCTCACCGTGCGGGACGAGGGCATCGGCATCGCCGCCGAGGCCCTGCCACGGCTCTTCGGGCGCTTCGAGCGCGCGGTGAGCGTCCGGCACTACGGGGGCCTGGGCCTGGGGCTCTACATCAGCCGGCAGATCATCGAGGCGCTCGGCGGACGGGTGAGCGTGGACAGCAGCCCGGGCGAGGGCTCCACCTTCACCGTGGAGCTGCCTCGCGGGGGGCCCCGCCCCTGAGGGCGGTGCCGAGGGCCTCGGCCTTGCGGACGAAGCCCGAGAGCCCACGCGTCCGGGCGTCCTCCTCCAGCATCTTCAGCCGCTGCCAGGCCAGGGGAGTCCGGCCCCAGGCCCGCTCCGCCTCGGCGAGCGCCAGCCGGGTCTCGTACTCCAGCGGGACGAGCCCGGTGCTCCGGGTCTCGGCGAGCACCGCCTCCAGCCGCTTCACCGCCTCGCCGGGCCTGCCCTCCGCGGTGAGCACCCGCGCCGCCACCAGCGCCGAGCCGAGCCGCGTCTGGACATGCTGGCTCCGGGCCGCGAGGGCTTGAGCCCGGGCGCTCGCCTCGCGGGCCAGGGCGGGCTGGTTGCGCGCCAGGTGCATCAGGGCAAGCACGGTGTGGGCCTGGGCCTCTCCATCCGGCAGCTTCAGGCCGCGCAGCGTCTCCACCGCCGTGGTCAGCGGCTCCAGCGCGGCCTCTGGCCTGCCTTCCTCCACCGCCAGCAGTCCGAGCGACACCTGGGTCTCCGCCACCTCGCTGTGGCCCTCCAGCTTGCGGCGCAGGCCCAGCGCCTCCTCGTACCCGGCGCGCGCGTGCACCAGGTCTCCCTCCAGCAGCGCCACCATTCCGGAGCCCTGGAGGAGGTAGGCGGTGTAGCGGTCGTCCTGCGTGTGCCTCGACAGGGTGAGCCCCTCCGCGTAGTGCCGCCGGGCCTCGTCCAGGTGGCCCTCCTCCATCGCGAGGTTGCCCTGTGTCCACAGCCCCACCATCAGGGCATAGCGGTAGCCCGTCTCCCGGCTCCGGAGCACGCCCTCCTCCGCGGGCTTGCGCGCCCCGGCCACGTCTCCGCGCATCAACCGCAGCTGCGCCAGGTTGCTGAGCGTCAGCCCCTCGTTGCGCCGGTCGTTGATGTCCCGCTCGATGGCCAATGCCTCCTCGAAGAGGGGCTCGGCCTGGGCCAGCTCGCCCTGCATGAGGAGGGTGTCGGCGATGTTCTGCAGCGCCAGGGCCACGCCGCTCCGGTGGTCGATGTCCTTCCAGATGCGCAGCGCCTCGGAGAAGACGCGCTTGGCCTCCTCGTAGTCGCCCTCCTCGTAGGCGACGTTGGCCAGGCGGTTGTGCGTCTCGCCCTCGGAGCGCGGGTCTCCGGCGTCGACGAAGATGCGCAGGGCCTGCTGGCAGGCGGCGGTGGCCTCCGTGTGGTTGCCCAGCCGCAGCAGCGCGTTGCACTGGGTCAGCCGGGCGCGGCCCACGAGCAGGCGCGAGCCCCGCTCGGTGCCCTTGCGCACCGCGCGCGCGGCCAGGGGCAGCACCTTCTTGTACTCGGAGAGGCTGTGGCGCACCTGGGCCTCGGCGAGGTCGATGCGCTCGTCCTCGCAGGCGGGCGGGGCCATCTGGCGCAGCGCCGCGAGGGTGGCGAGCGCGTCATGTCCCTGGCCGCCCGAGGACTGGGCGCTGGCGAGCCGCAGGCCATGGTCGAGGTCATCCGGGAAGAGGGTGGAGAGGGTGCGGTAGCTGTCCACCGCCTTGGCCCAGTCCTTCTCCATCTCGTGGAGGCGGCCCTCCACCAGCAGTTGCTCCTCGCGGGACAGGCCCTTGGCGAGCGCGAGCGCGCGGCTGGCGGCCTCGAGCGCGCGCGCGTCGTAGCCGAGCACCGCCCAGGTCTCAGCGAGGGCGGAGTGGGCCAGGGCGAAGCGGGGGTCCGCGGCGATGGCCTGGGTGAAGAAGTCCCGGGCCTTCTGCGGCTCGTAGGCGCGCAGCCGGGCGAGGCCCTCGGCGTAGTGGCGCAGCGCGGTGGCGTTGGCGGGCAGCGCGCCCGTGGTGTGGCCGGCGTCCTCCGCCGGGCCGAGCCTTTCCCGGAGCTGGTCGCCCATGCGCGTGACGAGCTCGATGGTCTCCGCCTGCGTCCCGTTCTCCCGGAGCATGGCCACCTCCTCGCCGGTGGAGGCGTCCTGCAGCCGGACGACGAGGCTGAGCCTGCCGCCCATCTCCTCCGGCATCGCCAGGTAGGAGCCGAGCACCACCAGGTTCACGCCGAGGTGCGTGCGGATGCGGTCGAGCGTGTCCTTCGCGAGGCTCTCGTTCTCGGCGAGGGACAGCTCGCGCTTCATCCGCCCCACGGTCTCGCCCGAGACCAGGCGGAGGTCTCCCCGCGCGGCGAGCTCGGCGGTGAGCATCTCGGAGAAGGCCGTGGACAGCCAGGCGACGTCGGCGCGTCCGGAGAGGTTCTTGAAGCCGAGCACCGCCACCGAGCGGCGCGGCTTCACCTGGGGGGCCTCCATGCCGGAAGGGGACGGCGGGAGGGGCCACGTCCGTGCCGTGTAGCCGCCCAGCGCGGCGAGCACGAGCGCGCACAGCACGAGCAGCACCGCGGGCACCCGGCGGCCGCGCCCGGGCCGTCCGGGCAGCGTGGGAATGGAGGGCAGCGAGGGGCTCGAGAGGGTGATGCGCCGGGCCTTGGCCGTGTCCTGGGGCGCCACCAGCGGCGCCTTTCCGACCTCGCCCACCTCGCACACCTCCACCGGCTCCTCCACCCCGGCCAGCAGGTAGAAGCCGTGGGAGCGCCAGGCCAGCCCGGGTCCCGTTCCACTGGTGCCCACGACGGCCCGGCGGGCGATGTCGAAGGCGGCGCGCGTCATCAACGTCTGTCCGCCATGGGCCAGCGGCATGATGCGCGCGGCGATCAGCTTGGTGAGCCCCTCCACGTCCACGGGCTTGGCGCCCTGGGCCACCAGGTGGGGTGGGTTCTCGCGCAGCACCACCTCGCCCAGGTGGATGCCCGCGCGCGCCTGGAGCCGCACCCCCTGCTCCTGCTCCAGCAGGGCGAGCCGTTCATGGTAGGCGAGCGCGTAGCGGGTGGCGTCCACCGGCCGCTCGAAGAGCAGCAGGAAGCCATCGGTCTTGTCGATCTCCTGCCCGCCGTGCACGTGCAGCAGCTCGCGGGCCAGTTGATCATGCCGGGCGAAGAGCTCGGCGGCGCGGGCATCTCCCAGGGACTCGACGAGCCGGGTGCTGTCGGTGAGGTCCAACAGCAGCACGGTGCGGATGGCGACGCTCGGCTCGTCGAGCGGACGGGGCACGCCGCTGGGCTGCACGAGTGTGCGGACCACCTCTCGGGCGCTGGTGAAGCGCTTTCGCGGCAACGGGTCCATGCAGCGGCGGATGACCACCACCCAGCGATGAGGCAGGCCCAGTCCCTCCGAGGACACCGAGCCGCGGCGCACCCGCTCGAGCAGGGCCAGCGTCTCGGAGTCCGGCGAGGACAGCGCCCCCGCGAGCAGCTCGAGCAGCACGAGCCCCAGCGAATAGAGATCCGAGGCGCTCGTGGGAGCGGAGCCCGTCTGCCGCTCGGGAGCGAGGTGGGGCGCGGTGGCGGGAGGGTTCGCGGACTCCCAGGCCCACGCGGGCGCGGCGAGCACGGCGCGCGTCCCCTCCGGCGCGGAGATGAGCATCACCCGGGCGCTGCGGAGGTCTCCGTGGACGAGGCCCGCGTCGTGCAGCGTGGCCAGGCCCTCGCAGAGCTGGCGCGCCAGGGGCAGGGCTTCCTGGGGAGTCAGCGGGCCGCGTTGGCGCAGCCGTTCCTCCAGGCTCTCTCCCTCGAGCAGCTCCGTGGCGAGGAAGGGGAGCTCCGCGCCGGACGCCTCGTCGTGGTGGCGGCCGACCTCCAGGATGCGCTGCACGTGGGGACTCACCACGTCCCGGGCCCGGTGCAGCTCGTGCTCCAGGCGCTCCAATGACTCCGGGTCTCCGGAACCCGTGCGGACCAGCCGCACCGTGACGTGTTGCTGGCGCTCCACGTCGAGCGCTTCGTACGTCTCGTCCCGTCCCGTCGGGGTGATGGACCGCAGCAGCTTGTAGCGGCCGACGATGAGCCGCTCGCTACCAGATGAGGTCATCGGAGCCATTCCGGACGCCGGGGGGGGAGCCGTTGCGGATTGTGCCACACGCCCCCGGGGAGGCGATCTCCGGTTGGCGCGATGCGCAAGTCATTACGGCCAGATGACTGAAGGGGAACGTTGTGGGTGGAATTCCACCTTCGATGAACGGGCGGAGGCCCTCCCCGAGCTACTGCTGTTTCGGCTTCAAGCTGCCCCACATGAAGACGAGTATCAGGGGAAAGCACGTGAGCAGCGGGTAGAACACGAGGGAGAACAGCAGGCCGGGCAGCACGGTGAGGCCCCTGTTCTTCGTGTAGCTCATGCTGCTCCAGGCCAGGAGCGCGTGCCCGGCGTACAAGACGGGATTGCCCGAGACGTACGAGAGGGGATCGTCTGGAAATGGCCCGAAGAGGGCGGACGCATAGAAGAGGGCCGCTCCGCCGGCGATGCCCACCCGGAACTTGTTCTCCTGGAACCAGCTGTTCCCGGGTGGGTAGGGATGCACGAGGGGATGGCGCTCGGGCGAGTGGCCGTCACCCGCGGGGCGAGGCTGCTGGAGGACGTCGTGGAGGGTGGCCGGTGGTTGGGGCACCACGAGGTACTGCTTCCCTGACTGGAAGATGAGTTCCTGTCCGGTGCTCTGTCCACGATGGAGTCCGGTGAGCGGCCAGAACCGCCCATCCCGGGCGCGGGTGAGCTCCCGCAGGGCGTGCTCGAGCTCGCTGGGAGGAAGTTGCCGCAGGTGCTCGACCAGGGACTCCAACTGCCGCAACTCCGCGGGTTGGAGCTTCCGGGCAGGGAAGCCCACGAGTTTCAGGCACGAGTCGAGAAAGGTGCGGTGGCGCGCGGGGAGGAGGGCGGCTCCATGGGGCCCGAAGACGCCCAGCCCCCACCGCTCGGGGTGCAGGTAGTTCACGCGGTGGCAATACGCCGGGCTGGTGGCCACGCCGTTCGCCTGGGGCTGCCCGTGCGGCATGTTCACGGTCCGCAGGCAGAGCCGGAGCAGGGACGTCAATGTCTCGGCGTAGGAGAGGGAGAAGAGGGTGAGCCCCATCCTCTTCACATGGAGACCCATCCACCCGGGCAGCAGGGTGATGGCCTCGGGCTGGAGCGCGGCGAGGGGCAGCTGGACCGGCTCTCCGAGCCAGGGCCGCCAGAGCAGCCGTTTCGGTGTGAGCCAGACGCGCCCGGGCGAGGTCCAGGAGAGCATCCAGTCCTCGAAGAGCACGGGGTCTTCCGCGTCGGGCGGCCGTGGCGGGAGTGCGAGCGTCAGGGCTTCCAGCCCGCTCAGTGCCTCCGCGAGGGAGGCTCCGTTCTGGAGGGTGGCCTGTGCGAGCCGTTTGTGGGCCAGGGCCTCCAGCTTCACGCGCTGGGTGCGCAGCGCCTGGAGGACATGGAGCCCGGCGTGCTCCCGGGGCCACTGCTCCTGGCGGGCGCGGTGCTCCACGTAGGCGAGCACCTCGGTGAGCTCCGCCTCGTGCTCCCGCGTCTCCTTCAGCAGCTCGGGTTGGGTGCGCAGGACGCTCCGCCATCGGAAGGAGGAGAGCTGCTGGGTGAGCCGGGTGTAGCGCTCCCGGGCCTGCTCGATGCGCTCCCAGCGGCCCTCGAGCTGGCGGCGCAGGGATTCGAGTGCTGGGGAGGTTGGCGCGGACATGACAGGGATTCTGCCATACGTGTGGTCCCGCATTGGCGTACGGGGAGGGCTCCCCTATGCTGCCCGGCCGATGAAGGTCGCGCTGGTCGTGATGCCGCTGGCGGCGGTCTACCGCCCGAGTCTCGCCGCGGGTCTGCTCCAGGCCGCGCTGAAGGCCCGCGGCATCGAATGCCAGACGAAATACTTCAACGTCACCCTCTGGAAGATGTTGGGCGCGGAGCCCTACCGTTTCTTCTGCCATGAGGCGCCCATGACGGCGCTGGCCGGGGAGTGGGCCTTCGCGCAGGCCTTCCATGGGCGGCGCGAGGGGGCGCGGGAGGCCTACGCGCGCGAGGTGTTGGACCATCCGGTGTGGGGCATGCCAACCGCACTGCGCGGGCATGTCTGGGCATTGGAGGCGGTGGCGCCGTCGTTCCTGCGCATCGCCTTCGAGTCCTGCGACTGGGGCCAGTACGGCCTGGTGGGCTTCACCAGCACCTTCGAGCAGACGATGCCCTCGCTGTGCCTGGCGCGGATGATTCGCGAGCGCTACCCGAAGGTGAAGCTGGTGGCGGGCGGCGCCAACTTCGAGGCGGGGATGGGCCGGCAATACATGGAGCAGTACGGCTTCCTCGACTACGTGGCCACGGGCGAGGCGGATGTCTCCTTTCCCCGGCTCTGCGAGAACCTGCGCGAGGGCCGCGGCGAGGTGCCTCCGGGCTTCCTCTACCGGGAGGGCGGCGAGGTGCGTGAGTCGCCCCGGCGCAAGGAGCCGGGCTACGCCAACCTGGACGTGTTGCCGACGCCCGACTACGAGGATTTCTTCCAGCTGGTGCGCACGAGCGCGCCGGAGCTGGGGGCCGGGATGTGGCTGCCGCTGGAGGCCTCGCGGGGCTGCTGGTGGGGAGAGCACTCGCACTGCACCTTCTGCGGCCTCAACGGCGAGGCGATGACCTTCCGCCGCAAGAGCTGGCGGCGCGTGGTGGACGAGCTGGAGGAGGTAGGCCGGCGCCATGGCGCCACGCCCGTGCAGTACGCCGACAACATCCTGGCGATGGACTACTTCAAGGACCTGCTGCCCCACTGGGCGGGCCAGCCGGTGCGCACGGAGAAGTTCTTCGAGATCAAATCCAACCTCAAGCGCCGCCAGGTGCGGTTGCTGAAGGACGCGGGCATCACCCGGGTGCAGGCGGGCGTGGAGACGCTGGCGGATGGGACGCTCAAGGTGATGCGCAAGGGCGTGTCGGGCGCGCAGAACGTGGCGCTGCTGCGCTGGTGCCAGGAATTGGGCGTGGACTCGCTCTGGAACGTCATCTACGGCTTCCCCCGCGAGGACGTGGACGACTACGCGCGCACGCTCTCGCTCCTCCAGAAGATGGGGCACCTGCGGCCTCCGGACATCTGCTCGCCCATCCGCATGGATCGCTTCAGCCCCAACCACGCGGGCTGGCGGGAGCAGGGCTTCACCCGCATCCGGCCCATGCCGGCCTACCGGCACGTCTTCTCGCTGCCGGAGGAGACGCTCCACGAACTGGCCTACTACTTCGACTATGAGCACCCCCGCTTCGACGAGGTGCTCGCGCGGGGCGCGGAGCTCCAGGCCTTCATCCTCCAGTGGCAGGAGCGCCACCGGCGGCGGGAGAACGGAGAGCTCGCCGTGAGGCCGCACTGGCGGGGAGGCTTCGTGCTCGTGGACAGCCGCTTCAACCTCACGCCCGCCAGCGAGCGTCTGGCCGAGGCCACGGTGGCACTGCTCCTGGCGTGTGATGCACCTGTCTCGCGCGAGCAGGCGCTGCGGACGGCGGCGGAGGCCACGGGTTCCGAGGATGCCGGAGCCCTGGAACGGGAGCTTTCCAGATTGCTCGAGCGGGGCATCATCGCCAGTCTGGGCTCGCTGCTGGTGACGCTGGCGATGCTTCCGGATGGACTGCGGACGGAACGGCTCGTGAGGGCCCACTGACAACGAAGGGAGGGGAGATGTCGAAGCAGACGAGGTACCTGCTGACGGTGGATTCGGCGACGGGGGCGGCGGTGAAGCTGGAGCGCCTGGGGGAGGCGGGAGACCTGACCGAGGTGCCCTTGAGCACACTCTCACTGGTGCCCATGGGCGCACCGGGGGCGGCACCCGGGGCCGGAGGGGGGATGATGCCCATGGCCATGCCGCAGATGCCGGCGATGGTCCCCGTCCTCATGCCGGCGTACCTTTATATGTACGCGCCCATGGCCTCGCTGCAGGTCGTGAGCGTCGCCTCACCGGTGGGCCCTGGCGCGGGCCCGGGTCTCGTCGGCCCTGGCGCCCCCGGAGGCCCCGGAGGGTATGCGACGCTCACCGGACCCGGAGCGCCCGGAGGCCCCGGGGCGTACTCGACGCCCACCGGACCCGGAGCACCCGGCGGGCCGGGAACCCAGGCCGCGCAGCTCTTCGTCGCCGACGCGCAGGCCGCCGCCGTGGCACCCCAGGGTCCTGGGGGACCCGGTAGTACCACCGCCACCGCCACCGCGATACAGGGGCCGGGAGCGCCGGGGGGGACCCCTGGCGGTGGTGAGGGGGGCTCGCGGTAGGCTGGGTCCGTGGACCTGACCGCCGCTGTCCGGAAGCTCCAGTCGCTCCGCTCCTTGATGACCGGTCACACCGATCGGACCGAGGAGCGGCGCATCCTCGAGGTGTTCGCCGGCGCGACCGCCGCCGAGCTCAACTACCTGCTCCTCAACGTGGACCTGGACGCGTTGCTCGGGGACGTGGATGACCGGGTGGTGGGTCCGGACAACCTCACCGCCCTGCTGGAGCTGCTGTGCGTGAAGCGCGCTCCCGAGCTGGGTCTCCCCCTTCGCGCCGCGCTCATCACCTCGCTCCAGAAGGGGAAGACCCCCGGCCTGGCCGAGCGCATGGTGCGCGCCCTCTTCCTCGGGCTGCGGGGCCGCGAGCTGTCCGAGTTCAAGAACCTGCTCGATGGCCGGGGCAACTCCCACGACCTCCAGCAGTTGCTCTTCCACGATGTGGATGACGCGAGCATCCGGCAGGACATCCTCACACACCTCCAGCGGGAGGCCGCGGCAGCCCCCAGCGGCGAGAACAAGGTGTTGAGCGACATCGACGACACCTTCCTGGCCAACTGGAAGGACACGCGCTACCCGCCGAAGACGGTGTACCCGGGGGTGCTCCAGTTCTACCGAGAGCTGGACCGCGGGCCGGGAATCATCCCCGGGCGCGAGGGGGACCTCACCTTCATCAGCGCGCGGCCGCAGGATCCACTCGGCCTCATCGAGGACCGGACGCTGGCCACGCTGCGCGAGCACGGTGTGTCGTCGGCGGTGATGCTTTCGGGGGCCTTCACCCACCTGCTGGGCAATGCGCGCATCGCCGCCATGAAGTTCGAGAACTTCGGCCGCTATCTCCAGCTCTACCCCGAGTATGGCTTTGTCTTCACGGGCGACAGCGGCCAGGGTGATGTGGCCTTTGGTGAGAGAATGCTCACAGAGCACCCGGACGCGGTGCGGGCCGTGTTCATCCACGATGTGGTGGATACCCCCGAGTCCGTCCGGATGACGTGGCGCGGCAAGCGCGTCTTCTTCTTCGACACCTATATAGGTGCGGCGGTGGAGGCCTTCGAGGTGGGGGTGATCGCCCGGGACGGAGTGGCCCGCGTCGCCCGGGCCGCTCAGGAGGACCTGGCGCGCGTGCCCTTCTCCTCCGACTCTCAGCGTCAGTCCCGTGTGGCAGAACTGGAGCGGGACCTACGACGTGCCGGGTCCATCACGGGCCCCCTGCGTGCTGGGTAGTCTCCATGGAAATCAAAGCCTGACATGAATGTTTCCATGCCACATGCGTCAAAGGTCATGATCTCAGCATTGCCCGCGCCGGACGGGCTTTGCGGGTTGATTCACTTAAAAGAGTGATTCATTTCTGGAGTGGATCTGGTGTAAAAGTGCAATGGCGGTCTGCATCAGTCAGTACGAAGCCAGGGGCGCACTGCCGAATGCGCAGCGGTGAGGGTGGCTTCACCGTTCCTGGTCGCAGGCCGAGTCTCCAACGGAGAACGCGATGCGCCTGAACGAAAGAAGAGGGGGGCCGGATGCAAACTGAAACCTTCACGAGGACTTGTAGTGGCATCCGGGCACGGATGCTGATGGTGATGAGCGCGCTGCTCATCGCCGCCTGCGGCACGGAGATGCCGTCGGAAGAGGGCAGTGAGAAGTCCGAGGTGGCCCCGTCCGCGGTGAGCGTGCGCGCTCAGGGCGTGGGCAGCACCAACAAGGTGCTCATCCTGGCCAA
Source organism: Archangium sp. Cb G35 (assembly GCF_001896145.1). NCBI lineage: Bacteria > Pseudomonadati > Myxococcota > Myxococcia > Myxococcales > Archangiaceae > Archangium > Archangium sp. Cb G35. The sequence goes on along the minus strand of NZ_MPOI01000018.1, from coordinate 164,579 downwards.
CACGGTGACCGGTGGCACCAGCAGCCTCGAGGCCGCCGCCGCCCGGGCTCAGGGCTACACGGTGGAGCTCGCCACCGACGCCGCCTGGGCCGCGAAGACCTCCGCGGACTTCGCCACCTACCGCGCCCTGATCCTGGGCGACAACACGTGCAGCGGCCTGAGCCTGATCGCCGCCGCCGTGGCCAACCGCCACGTCTGGGGCCCCGTGGTTGACGGTAACGTCATCCTCGTCGGTACCGACCCCGTGTTCCACAAGAACCGGGACGGTGGTGTGCTCACCACCAACTCCGTCAAGTTCGCCGCCGCTCAGGAAGGCAAGACGGGTATGTACATCAACCTGAGCTGCTACTACGACGGCGTCGCGGCCAAGACGCCGCTGCCCATCATGGATCCGTTCGGTACCTTCACCGTGACGGGCGTGGGCTGCTACAACGACGCCCACATCGTGGCCAGCCACTCGGCCCTGACGGGCCTGACGGACGCCATCCTCTCCAACTGGAGCTGCTCGGTTCACGAGGCCTTCGACACCTACCCCGAGGCCAACTTCACCCCGCTGGCCATCGCGCGTGACCCGGTCTACGGCTCGCGCTTCCCCGGCTCCAGGGACTTCGCGGACGGCTCGCACGGCGTGCCCTACATCCTGGTGCGTGGCGCGGCGCCCGTGCGGTGCGGTGACAGCGTCATTCAGTACCCCGAGCAGTGCGACACCGGCGCCAACAACGGCAAGCCCGGCACCCCCTGCTCCGCCACGTGCCGCCTGAACTGGTGCGGTGACGGCAAGGTGGACTCCGGCGAGCAGTGCGACAACGGCGCTGGCAACGGCACCGGTTCCTGCAGCGCCTCCTGCACCATCACCGTCGTCAACCGTCCCCCCGTGGCCAGGTGCAAGCCCCTGACGCTGTCGGCCAATGCCACCTGCGGCGCCACTGGCTCCGTGGACAACGGCTCGTCCGATCCGGACGGTGACCTGGTGGGCTGCACGCAGTCCGCGACCATCTTCAGCCCGGGCAGCACGCCCGTGACGCTGACCTGCACCGACCGGGCCGGCCTGTCCTCCTCGTGCTCGGCGATGGTGACCGTGGTCGATGACAGCGCTCCGAGCATCTCGTGCCCGGACAACCTGGAGGCCGAGTGCACGGGCTACAGGGCGCTCGTGGATCCCGGCGAGGCGAGCGGCTTCGACAACTGCGGCGTGCCGACCATCCGTGGCCCGGGCGAGGGCTACTACGGGCTGGGCACCACCACCGTGACGCACAAGGCGACGGACTACTTCGGCAACGTCTCCACCTGCACCAACACGGTGACGGTGGTCGACACCCAGGCCCCCGAGATCTCCCTGGCGGGCTACTCCGACGTGACGCTCGAGTGCCGCACGACCTACGTCGAGGCGGGCGCCTCGGCCACGGACCAGTGCTACGGCGACCTGACGGCCGCGGTGACTGTCTCTGGCACCGTCAACACCAAGGTTCCGGGCACCTACGTCCTGACCTACACGGTGAAGGACGCGTCCGGCAACGAGGCCACGGCCTACCGCAGCGTCACCGTCGTCCCGGGCGCCTCCGGCACCTGCGATGACCGTGGCGGCGGCTGGATCCTCACGGGCAGCATGGCCCTGCCGCGCCTGCTCCACACCGCGACCCTGCTGGACGACGGCAAGGTGCTGGTGGCCGGTGGCTTCAACACCACCTCGGAGCTGTACAACCCGGTGACCAAGACCTGGTCCGCCACGGGCAACAACCTGGGCTCGCACCGTGGCCACACGGCCACCAAGCTGACGGACGGCCGCGTGCTCATCGCGGGCGGCGGCTCGTGCCCCATCACCAGCACCACCGCCGAGCTGTACGTCCCGGCCCTGGGCAAGTGGAGGCCCGCGGCTGCCCTCAACACCCAGCGCTTCCACCACGCCGCGGTCCTGCTGCCCAACGGCAAGGTCCTCGTGGCCGGTGGCCGCACGGGTGAGTACGACAGCGCCACGCTGGCCTCGGCCGAGCTGTATGACCCGGCCACCAACAGCTGGTCCTACACGGGCAGCCTGAACACGGCCCGCGCCTACCACACCATCACCCTGCTGCCCGACGGCAAGGTGCTGGTGACGGGTGGCAGCGACGCCGCCGAGGGCCTGATCTCCTCCGCGGAGATCTACGACCCGGCCACGGGCAAGTGGACCACCGTTGCCTCCCTGGGCACGGGCCGCGCCTCGCACACCGCCACCCTGCTGCCCAACGGCAAGGTGCTGGTCGCCGGTGGCTCGGGCATCGACGTGGCGCTGAGCGCCTCGGCCGAGCTGTATGACCCGGCCACGAACACCTGGGCGGCCACGGGCAGCATGCTCTCGCCGCGCCGGTTCCACACCGCCAACCTGCTGCCGGATGGCCGCGTGCTGGTGGCCGGTGGTTACCACCAGCTGACCGGTATCCAGACGGCCTCTGACCTCTACGACCCCGCCACGGGCAAGTGGACGAAGACGGCCGCCATGAACGTGGACCGCTACAAGCACACCGCCACCCTGCTCAACAACGGCACGGTGCTCGCGGTGGGTGGTGTGAGCAACCACGACCAGGCGTCGGCTGAGTACTACGACCTGGCCGAGCTGTAATCACGGCTCGTCCGCCGAGGGACCGGGAGGGTGCCGCTGGCCCTCCCGGTGATGCAATCCGAGGCGTAACAGGGTTTCATGCAGGGGACGCGAGGCTCTCGGGCCCGCGTCCCCTGTTTTTTTTTGGGCGTGTGTCCTGCCGGAGGGCGCGCGCCGCATCGGAAGGAAGACTGCAGATGGCTCATCGTTTCACGGAGTGGTCGTGGCTGCTGGCGTGCGCGCTGGTGGGGGGGAGTTACTTGCCGGCCCATGCGCAGGCCACTCCAGTCCCGGGGTGCCGTCCCGCGACGCTCATCAAGGACGTGTACCCGGGGGTGGAGGGCTCGTCGCCGCCCTTCTACCAGGCCTTCCAGCGGATCGGCCCCACGCTCTACTTCTCCGCCACTGGCTTCGGTGATGCGAGCAACGTCGAGCTGTGGAAGAGCGACGGGACGGCGGCCGGCACGGTGATGGTCAAGAACATCAACCCGCTGGGAGATTCGCTCCCCGAGACGCTGATGGATTTGAACGGGACGCTCCTGTTCAAGGCGGATGATGGCACGCACGGCGTCGAGCTGTGGAAGAGCGACGGGACGGCGGACGGCACGGTGATGGTGCGGGAGATTGGCGAGGGGGCGGAGTCTGGCGGCACCACCGACATGGTGCTGATGGGCGGGAAGGCCTGGCTCACCGGCGCCAACCATGTCGAGGGCCGCGAGCTGTGGACGTCGGATGGGACGTTCGGCGGCACCCGGCTCGTCAAGGACATCAACCCCGGTCTCCCGGGCTCCATCACCCCTGGAACGCTGCGGGTGATGGGCAGCACCCTCTACTTCGTCGCCAATGACGGCACCCATGGCGCCGAGCTGTGGAAGAGCGACGGGACGGAAGCGGGCACGCAGCTCGTCAAGGACGTGGAGACGGGCTCCGGCGGTTCCAGCATCGGTGAGCTGACGGTGGTGGGCAGCACCCTCTACTTCACGGCCTATACCACCGGCGGTCTGGTCAACGATCTGTGGAAGAGCGACGGAACGGCGGCCGGCACGGTGCGCGTGAAGGACATCAACGCAGTGACCTCGAGCGCCTCCCCCGAGGCCCTGGTGGCGGCGGGCGGCAAGCTCTTCTTCCGGCTGGACACCGCGGACACGGGCTCCGAGCTGTGGGTGAGCGACGGGACGGATGCGGGCACGGTGCGCCTGAAGGACATCCAGAGCGGGCCCGAGGGCTCCTTCCCGGAGAACTTCACCGACGTGGGCGGGACGCTCTACTTCACCGCGAATGACGGCGGCGGTGGGGTGGAACTGTGGAAGAGCGATGGGACGGCGGCGGGCACGGTGCGCGTGAAGGACATCAGCGAGGGGGGGGCGAGCACCCTCTTCAAGCAGCTGACGGCGGCGGGCTCGGTGCTCTTCTTCGTGGTGGATGACGGCACCAGCACCAGGCTGTGGCTGAGCGATGGGACGGATGCGGGGACCCGGGTGGCGCAGACCCTGACCGCCAGCAATCCGATGAACCTGACGTTTACCGGCGGCACCCTCTACCTCTCCGCCGAGGACGCCACGTCCGGGCGGGAGCCGTACGCGGTGGACCCCTCGATTCCCGTCGACTGCACGCCGCCGGCCATCACCTGTCCGGCGAACGTGACGGTGGAGGCCACGGGCCGCTCGGGCGCCACGGTGAATTACACCCCCGCGACGGCGACGGATGACAGTGCGGCGGCCCCCACGGTGAGTTACAGCCAGGAGCCCGGGACGGACTTCCCCGTGAAGGAGAGCGTGGTGACCGCCACGGCCACGGACGCCACGGGCAACACCAACACCTGCTCCTTCACGGTGACGGTGAAGGACTCCGCGCCCCCTTCGTTGCTGTGCCCGGCCGATGTGGAGACGGCGGCCACCAGCGACGCGGGCGCGGTGGTCAACTACCCGGCCGCGCAGGCGACGGACAACGTCTCGGACGTCACCCTCACCTACAGCACGGCGGCGGGTGCCACCTTCCCCGTGGGCAACACCCGCGTGGAGGTCTCGGCGGCCGACGCCTCGGGCAACCGGGCCAGCTGCTCCTTCACCGTGAAGGTCGCCGCGGCGAATGCGGGGGGCGGCTGCGGCTGCACCTCGGGCCTCACGCCGGACGCGGCCTGGCTGCTGCTGGGGACGCTCGCCCCGATGCTGGCGCGCCGCCGCCGCTCGGATTCGTAACCCCTCCACGGGAACCTGCCCGGGCGCCTCTCGTGGGCCTCCGGGTGGGCGGGAGGGCTGGCTCGGCTTCGCCCCTGTTTCCGCCCGGTAGGCGAGGGGGCGAGGCCCCGCTGTCCGAAGCCGTCACGATTCGCATCTTCCGCCCGGAGGGGCGACCGGGGAGGACCCGGCCGCCTCCATTTCCTCACCGCGGCAGGAGCGAGCGATGGCGCAGCGGATGGATGTTCGGGTCGGCATGGATGTGAAGAGCAGGGACGGCCACCGGTTGGGCAAGGTGATCGGCCTGGCGGATGACGCCTTCGTGGTGGAGAAGGGCATCTTCTACGCCAGGGACTACCGGGTCCCCTTCCGCTCCGTGGAGACCATCGAGGGGGATGACATCCTCCTCTCCCTGGACAAGGACCAGTTGCGGAAGGCCAGTCTGGGCGAGGTGCTGCAGGCGTCCGATCGGCTGGACATGGGGACGGACTCGCTGTCCGAGGCCCGCATGGACAGCGCGAAGTTCCAGGACCACGGCCAGTACGACCTGCGTACCGAGCGCGAGAAGGACGCGGAGGTGACTCCTCCCATCGGCTTCGATCCGAACACTCCCTCGCGCTACTAGCCCATGCATTCCTAGGACATGCACGTCGTCCAATTCCTGCTGCCGCTGCGTGACAACGAGCGGCGCGCGTTCCCCCGGGCGGACTTCGAGAGGGTCCGCTCCGAGCTCACCGAACGCTTCGGGGGCGTCACCGCCTTCTTGCAATCTCCTGCGTTGGGGGCCTGGAAGGAGGAAGAGGAGGGCGGGACGGTGCGGGACGAGATGCTGCTCTTCGAGGTGATGGTGGAGCGGCTCGACCGGGCGTGGTGGAGCGGCTACCGCGAGGAACTGGAGCGCCGTTTCCGGCAGGAGCGCGTCGTGGTGCGTGCGCTCGGGGCCGAGATGCTCTGAGCCCGTCGCTGACGCGTCATTGACATGTCATTGACGCGTCAGCGGGCCCCGTCCTCCTGCTCGTGCGTGACGCTCTTCCTCTGGAGACGCTCCGCTCCGGGCCCGGCATGGGCATTGCTCCAGGGACTCACGCCGCCGCCGGGCGCTTCGCGCGCTCGTAGTGCCCGGCGAGGATCTCCAGGTAATTGCCATGCTCCACCCATTCCAGCAGGTGCATCACCCGCCATGCGACGAATGGGTGGCTGCTGTCCATTGTCATCAGTGTCGCGAGCAGCCCGTCGAACCAGTTGTCCTCCTCCATCTTCGCGAGCGTGCGCGCCTGCCGGATGAAGGGAGCGAGCTGCATCCTGGTGCGCCGTGCGGTGCCCGGCCGGTTCCCGCCAGCCAGCTTCATCAGCACGTGGAGCGAAGCACCCAGGTCCCTGCACGCCAGCAGGCCCGCGCGGTCCGCCGTCAGCTCGGAGCAGCGCATCCATTTGTAGAGCGCCTTCTGGAGCGGGAAGCTCAGCACCTGTCCCACGGTGCCCAGCAGGTGGGTGCCGCTGGCCATCACCAGGGCCACCTGCCGGTAGAGCCCATGCTCCGCGTGCATGTGGCCCAGCTCGTGCCCCATCACCGACACCACCTCCGTGTCATCGAGCTGGTCGAGCAGGCCCGCGTAGACCATCACCGAGGGCTCCTCGCTGCCATAGGTGGCCGCGTTGATGTGCGGAGACTCGGAGAGGAACAGCGTGGGGCGGTGGCTCAGGTCCAGGCTCTGGCGGGAGCGCTCCAGCAGCGCCACCAGCTCGGGGAACTGGTCGTCTCCGCAGAGCACGGCGCTGGACAGGTTGAGCAGCCGCAGGCTGCGCTCGCCCAGCTGCGTCATCAGCCAGCGGATGAGCGCGGGGAAGCCGGGAATGCCCTTGAGGGCCGCCAGCGTCGTGCGATCCAGCGGGTGCTCGTAGGCGTTGGAGGCGATGCCGGTGAGCGGCTCGCCGGGGGCGAGGAACAGGGCCTCACCGCACGCACCGCACTCGCAGTGATGGGGCTCGAGGATGGCGCGGGGCACCTGGACGCGATTGCGCCGGCCACAGTGGCGGCACTCCAGCAGCTTCACGGGGGCCTGCTTCGCGTCCGGCCAGAGGGCCCGGGCCAGTTCGGCGTGGGACTCGTTCTTCACGACTTCCTCCCGGAGGTGCGGCGGGCCGGTGTACCCGCGCTCTTCTTCCTGGCAGCGCTCTTCTTCTTCGCGGGCGGACGTACCCGCGCCTCCACGACGTCTTCCTCCTGCTCCCGCCGGGTGGGCTCGGTGGTGAGGAACTCGCGGCGCTTCTGCAGGTCTTTGATGCAGCGCTCGCCCACCCGGGTGGTGAGGACCTTGTTCATCGACGAGCCCACCGCGATGCCCACCAGCGGCAGGGCCCGCACCAGGCCCCTGGAGAGCTGGAGCAGGGCGATCTTCGTCATCACGCCCACCAGGTGCTTGGAGACCTCGCGCGGCGCGTACTTCCAGATGGCGACGCCCTCGGCCTTGGCCACGTCCACCAGGACGTTCTCGCCGCTCTTGGCGTCGTACGTGCTCACCGAGGCGAGCAGGAAGGCCAGCTGCCGCTCCTCGTCCTTCCGGATGTCGAAGCCATGCAGCCAGCTGAGCACGAGCGCCATCTCCACCTCGTACTTGAGGAGGAAGCCCATGTCCGCGAGCGCTCCCCCCAACGCCGCCACCAGGGTGCCGGCTCCGGGAATCAGCGCGGGCGCGGCGGCGAGACCTCCGGCGACGGCGGCGCGGTTGGAGAAATACCGCACCACCTCCTCGGAGGCTTCGCGTGGGTCCTCCTTGGCCCGGCGCAGGTGCTGCTCGGCGAGGGCGATGAGGCTGTCCGTGTCCGAGAGGATGCGCTCGACGGCGGTGAGGAGCTTGCGCCCCTGGCTCTGGTCTTCGGCTTCCTTCATGGATTCCCCCTCGGTGCGGAGGGCGCCGGCAGGGCGCCCGATGACGGGACGCTCGCGAAGCCTCGTGGCCCTGTCAAGCCGGGGGGCGGCGGGCCCTCCACCTGCTCTCCAGCGGGCGCTCCCCGGTGACGGCGAGGCGAGACGCACATTACGGCTGAAGCGAAAGGGCGGAAGCGAGGGGTCCGGGTATGGCCCCGGTCGAGAGGTGAGGAGGCGGTCATGTTCGTGGTGACGGGAGCATCGGGGCACACGGGGTCCGTGGTGGCGCGAGCGCTGCTGAGGCAGGGACAGCGGGTCCGGGTCATCCTGCGGGATGAGACGAAGGCCGAGCCGTGGCGGCGGTTGGGGGCCGAGGTCGTGCTGGCGGATCTGCGTGACGTCTCCGCGTTGGCGCTGGCGATGGTGGGGGCTCGGGGTGCCTACCTGATGGTGCCGCCGCCCATGCCCGCGAGCACCGGGGTGATGGAGGCCTGCTGGACGGTGGTGGATGCGATGGGGCGGGCGGTGGCGGAGAGCGGGCTGCCGCACTTCGTGTTGCTCTCCTCCCTGGGCGCGCAGTACCCGGTGGAGACGGGCCTCGTGAAGACGCTGTACCTCGCGGAGCGGGAGCTGGGCTCGCGGGGCACGCCGATGACGGTCCTCCGCGCGGCGTACTTCATGGAGAACTGGGGGGAGGGGCTGCCCGCGGTGGTGGACTCGGGCGTGATGCGGGTCTTCCTCGGCCCCGCGGACCGGAGGATCCACATGGTGGCGGCGCGTGACGTGGGCGAGGTGGCGGCGCGGTTGCTGCGCGAGCCCACGTTGGGCCGGCGCGTGGTGGAGCTGACGGGGCCGGTGGACTACAGCCCTGTTGAGGTCGCGGACACGCTGGCGCGGCTGCTGGGCCGGCCCATCCGCCTGGAGGAGCACATGCCCGCGGCCGAGGTACCGATGCGCATGGGGATGGGTTTCTCGGCCGAGATGGCCCACCTCCTGGCGGAGCTCGACAACGCCATCCTCCACGGCCGGCTTACCCTCGAGCATCCCCTCCACGTGGTGCGCGGCTGGACCACGCTCGATGAGATCCTGGGTGGGCTGCTGCGGTCCCTCCAGACCTCGCCGCACCAGGGGGAGGGCACGAGCGCCTCACCGTAGCTTTCCGCGAATTGCAAAGACTTCCATCCACCGGGCGCGTCTCGTGTCATGAGAATCCGGCGCGAATGTTCCCGGTACGTGAAATCCGCATCCCCTGACAGAGAAAAACTGGAGTGTCGACCGTCTGGCACTACAAACGCCCGGCGTTCGATGAGGTACAACCATGACTGCGTCGCAAGCCAAACAACCCTTTCAATTGCCAGACTTCTACGTGCCCTGGCCGGCGCGCCTGAATCCTCATCTCGAGGGTGCCCGGGTGCACTCGAAGGCGTGGGCGCGCGAGATGGGCATCCTGGAGCCCAAGGACGGGACTCCCGATGTCTGGGATGAGGCGAAGTTCGATGCCATGGATTACGCGCTGCTCTGCGCGTACACCCACCCCGAGTGTCCCGGCCCCGAGCTCGATCTGGTCACGGACTGGTATGTCTGGGTTTTCTATTTCGATGACCATTTCCTCGAGATCTACAAGCGTTCCAAGGATTTGACGGGCGCGAAGGCCTATCTCGACAGGCTGCCAGCGTTCATGCCGGTGGACCTCTCGGCGACGCCGGAGCCCACCAATCCGGTGGAGCGGGGCCTGGCGGACCTGTGGACGCGCACGGTGCCCACCAAGTCCGTGGAGTGGCGGCGCCGGTTCTTCGAGAGCACCAAGAACCTGCTCGACGAGTCGATGTGGGAGCTGGCCAATATCAGCGAGAAGCGCGTCTCCAACCCCATCGAGTACATCGAGATGCGCCGCAAGGTGGGTGGGGCGCCCTGGTCGGCGGATCTCGTGGAGCACGCCGTCTTCGCCGAGGTGCCGGCCCGCATCGCCGAATCCCGTCCGATGCGCGTCCTCAAGGACACGTTCTCCGATGCGGTGCACCTGCGCAACGATCTGTTCTCCTACGAGCGGGAAATCCTGGAGGAGGGCGAGCTCTCCAACTGCGTCCTGGTGCTCGAGCGCTTCCTGAACGTGGAGACGCAGCGCGCCGCGGACCTGACCAACGACATCCTCACGTCGCGGCTCCATCAGTTCGAGAACACCGCCCTGACCGAGCTGCCTCCGCTCTTCGAGGAGTTCGCACTCAACCCGGTCGAGCGGACACACGTCCTCTCCTATATCCGGGGACTCCAGGACTGGCAGTCCGGCGGACACGAGTGGCACATGCGCTCGAGCCGCTACATGAACAAGGGCGGCGGCAACGCGGGGATCTCGCTGGGCGGTCTTCCCCTGGGCCCCACGGGTCTGGGCTCCTCGGGGGCGCGGCTCCACCTGTCTCCCGGAGCCCTGGGACTGCAACGGTTCAAGAACTACACCCACGCTCCCTTCACGGCCGTGGGCCCGGTCAAGCTGCCGCAGTTCTACATGCCGTACTCGACGCGGCAGAGCCCGCACCTGGATGCCGCGCGGCGCAGCTCCAAGGCGTGGGCGCGCCGGATGGGAATGCTGGAATCCCTGCCGGGCCTCCCGGGCGCGTGCATCTGGAATGACCACATCTTCGATGTCGCCGACGTGGCCCTGTGTGGGGCGTTGATCCACCCGGCGGCGACGGGCGAGCAGTTGGACATCACGGCCTGCTGGCTCGTCTGGGGCACCTACGCGGACGACTACTTCCCGGCGCTCTACGGCTACAGGGGCGACATGGCGGGCGCGAAGGTGTTCAACGCGCGGCTGTCCGCGTTCATGCCGGATGACCCCGCCGCCCAGACCACCGTGCCCACCAACCCGGTGGAGAAGGGCCTGGCGGATTTGTGGGCCCGCACCGTCGTCACCATGTCCGCCGAGGCGCGCAATCACTTCCGCAAGGCCGTCCAGGACATGACGGAGAGCTGGTTGTGGGAGCTGGCCAACCAGATGCAGAACCGGGTGCCGGATCCGGTGGACTACGTGGAGATGCGCCGCAAGACGTTCGGCTCTGATCTCACGATGAGCCTGTGCCGGCTGGCCCAGGGGCACGGGCTTCCGGCCGGGCTCTTCCGGACCCGGACGATGCGCGCGCTGGAGAATTCCGCCGCCGACTACGCCTGCCTCACCAACGACGTCTTCTCCTACCAGAAGGAGATCGAATTCGAGGGGGAGATCCACAACGGCGTGCTGGTGGTGCAGCGCTACCTCGACCTGGACAAGGCGCGGAGCGTCGAGGTCGTCAACGACCTGATGACCGCGCGGATGCGCCAGTTCGAGCACATCATCAAGACCGAGCTGCCCACCCTCATCACCCACTACGGGTTGGACGGGAAGGCGCAGGAGCGGCTGTACGCGTACGTGGAGCAGCTCCAGCAGTGGATGGCCGGCGTGCTCATCTGGCACCAGACGGTGGACCGCTACAAGGAGTTCGAGCTGCGCCGCAGCCGGACGCCCGGGCGGTACATCCACCAGCTCCGGGGGGGCCCCTCCGGGCTGGGGACTTCGGCGGCACGCATCGTGTCCCTGCTGAGTGGAAATCGGGCCGGGCAGACCGGCAACGAAAAGGATCGTGTTCTTCAGACGGAAGGAAAGAGGTAGGTCATGGCCAATATCGAGAAGCTGATTGAGGAAGCCCGGAAGCAGCAGATGAGCCTTGGGACGGAGGCGGCGCGCCAGCTGGCGACGACGACCAAGTCCACCCCGCAGATGCAGGGTATCTCCACCCGGTGGCTGCTCAAGCTGCTGCCCTGGGTGCAGGTCAACGGCGGCGTGTTCCGGCTCAACCGGCGCCTGAGCTACAACGTGGGCGATGGCCGCGTGACCTTCACCAGCACCGGCGCGCGGGTGCAGGTCATCCCCCAGGAGCTCCGCGAGCTGCCGCTGCTGCGCGGCTTCGAGGACCCCGAGGTGCTGCTCGCCCTGGCCAACCGCTTCGAGCAGAAGGAGTACAAGGCCGGTGAGGTCATCACCCAGGCCGGCCAGGAGGCCGACTCCATCGTCCTCATCGCCCACGGCAAGGTGAACAAGATCGGCACCAGCAAGTACGGCGAGCAGACGGTGCTCGCGGTGCTGGCCGATGGCGACCACTACAGCTACGAGGTGCTGCTGGAGTCGAACGACCAGTGGAAGTTCACGGCCAAGGCCGTCACCCCGGTCACCGCGCTGGTGCTCCAGCAGTCCGCTTTCGAGGCGGTGCTCGCCCAGTCTCCGACGCTGCAGAAGCACATCGATGACTTCAAGGCGCTGGCCAAGAAGAAGAAGGACGCGTCGGGCCAGGCGGACATCGAGCTGGCGGCCGGTCACCACGGCGAGCCCGTGCTGCCGGGCACCTACGTGGACTACGAGACGTCGCCCCGCGAGTACGAGCTGAGCGTGGCGCAGACGGTGCTGCAGGTCCACACGCGCGTCGCCGACCTGTTCAACGATCCGATGAACCAGGTCGAGGAGCAGCTGCGTCTGACCGTCGAGGCGCTGAAGGAGCGCAAGGAGCACGAGCTCATCAACAACCGTGAGTACGGCCTGCTGCACAACGCCGACCTCAAGCAGCGCATCCACACCCGCAGCGGTCCGCCGACGCCGGATGACATGGACGAGCTGCTGGCCACCGTGTGGAAGGATCCGTCCTTCTTCCTGGCCCACCCGCGCGCCATCGCCGCGTTCGGCCAGGAGTGCAACCGCCGGGGCGTCTACCCGGGCAGCATCGACGTGGGCGGCCGCGCCGTCACCGCCTGGCGTGGCATCCCCATCTTCCCCTGCAACAAGATCCCCATCAGCGAGTCGCGGACCAGCTCCATCATGCTGATGCGCACGGGTGCGGAGAACCAGGGCGTCATCGGCCTGCACCAGGCCGGGATCCCCGACGAGATCGAGCCCAGCCTGAACGTGCGGTTCATGGGCATCAACGAGAAGGCCGTCATGTCGTACCTCGTCAGCACCTACTTCTCCTCGGCGGTGCTCATCCCCGACGCGCTCGGCATCCTCGAGAGCGTGGAGATCGGCCGCACCTAGGGTGCGGGCGGTCCTGAGTCAGTCCAGACACAGCTGAGGCACAGCTCATGGCGAATACGATGAACACGGGCAGTGGTGGTGAAGCGGAAAAGCAGCAGATGAGCCTGGGGACGGACGCGGCCCGTCAGTTGGCGACGACGACCAAGTCGCGGCCGCAGATGTCGGGAATCTCCCCCCGGTGGCTGCTGCGCATGCTGCCCTGGGTCGAGGTGCCGGGTGGCGTGTACCGCGTCAACCGGCGTCTGACGTACTCCGTGGGTGATGGGCGCCTCAGCTTCGCGAACGTCGGCGCCCGGGTGGAAGTCATCCCCCAGGAGCTGCGGGAGCTGCCGTTGCTGCGCGATGTGGAGGACACCGGGGTGTTGTCCGCCCTGGCCTCCCGGTTCGTGCAGCGGGAGTTCAAGCCGGGCGAGCGGATCGTCGAGGCGGGTCAGCCCGCCGAGCATGTGATCCTGCTCGCCCATGGCATGGCCCAGAAGGTGGGCCGTGGCCAGTATGGCGACGAGGTCCTGCTCGAGACGCTCGCCGACGGCGATCACTTCGGTGACACGTCGGTGCTGCAGTCGAACGACCAGTGGAAGTTCACGGTCAAGGCGCTCACCCCGTGCATCGTGATGATGCTGCCGCAGCGGGTGTTCGAGGATCTGATCAAACAGTCCCCGGTGCTGTCGGCACATGTGGATCGGATCAAGGAGCGGTTGAGCAAGCCCCAGGACAAGGCGGGGCAGGCGGCCATCCAGCTCGCGGCGGGACACCACGGCGAGCAGGAACTGCCGGGAACGTTCGTCGACTACGACCTCAACCCTCGTGAGTATGAGCTGAGCCTGGCTCAGACCCTGCTCCGGGTGCACAACCGCGTCGCGGACATCTTCAACGGTCCGATGGACCAGGTGAAGGAGCAGATCCGGTTGACCATCGAGGCCCTGCGTGAGGCGCAGGAGAGCGAGATGATCAACAACCGGGACTTCGGGCTGCTGCACAACGCGGACCTCAAGCAGCGCGTCCACGCGCGCAGCGGGCCGCCGACGCCCGACGACCTGGACGATCTGCTCAGCCGGCGCAAGAAGTCCCGGTTCTTCCTGGCCCATCCTCGCGCCATCGCGGCGTTCGGTCAGGAGTGCACGAAGCGTGGGCTCTACCCGCCCACCGTCGAGGTGGAGGGCCGGAAGTTCATCGGCTGGCGCAACGTGCCGCTGCTGCCTTGCGACAAGATCCCCATCTCCGAGCACGGCACGACCTCCATCCTCGTGCTTCGCACGGGGAAGGAAGATCAGGGTGTTGTTGGCCTGCGGCAGACGGGCATCCCGGATGAGGTCGAGCCGGGCCTGTCCGTGAAGCACATGGGTGTGAACGAGAAGGCGGTCTCGTCCTATCTCGTCAGCACCTACTACTCCGCGGCCGTGCTCATCCCCGACGCGCTCGGAGTCCTGGAGAACATCCAGCTCGGTCGTTGAGCGTGGCGGGCTCACGCCCGATACCAGGTGAGGGCCGGGGCGGATGAGGGGGAGAACCCCACCCCGGCCCTCTCCCATGAGGGGCGGTGCGTGCGACCACTCTCTCGCCTGACACCGCCTCCCCATCCCTCCGCCCCGGGGAGGGGCAGAGGGGGATTGCTTACTCCCCCCGTTCACGAGCCGGTCTTGCGCAGATCCTCCGCGGCCGGCATGACCCTCAGCAGCCTCACGGGCATCTTGTCCACGAGCTGCTCCGTGTACTTCGTGAACAGTCGGTACATCACCGGCAGCAGCACCAGGGTCAGCGCGCAGGCGGAGATCGTGCCCGCCACGATGACCACCGCCAGCGGCTTCTGTGTCTCCGAGCCGATGCCCCGGCTCAGGCAGGCCGGTATCAGGCCCAGCGCCGCCAGCGCCGCTGTCATCAGCACCGGCCTCAACCGCTCCTGTGCTCCGTTGAGGATGGCCTCGTCTAGCGCTTCTCCCGCCGCGCGCCGCTCGGCGATGGCCGACATCACCAGCACCCCGTTGAGCGCCGCCTGGCCGATGAGCGCGATGAAGCCCACCGCCGCCGCCACCGACAGTGGCATGCCCGCCAGGTACAGGCCGAACACCCCGCCCATCAGCGCGAACGGTACGTTCATCAGCGTGATGACCGCTCGCCCGAACGAGTTGAACGCCTTGAACAGCAGCAGCAGCGTCAGCAGCAGCGCCACCGGCACCACCGTCATCAGCCGGTGCATCGCCCGCTCCTTGTTCTCGAACTCGCCGCCCCACTCGAGGGTGATGCCGGCGGGGTTGGGCGCCTGCTGCCGCACCTGCTCGCGCGCCTCGTTGACGAACGAGCCCAGGTCCCTCCCGCGCACGTTCATGCGGATGCCAATGTAGCGCCGGCCGTTCTCCCGGTTGATGGACGCCCGGCCGAAGCCCGTCTCCACCCGTGCCAGCGTCTCCAGTGGCACCGTGGCGCCTCCCTCCACCGGCACCCGCAGCCGCGCCAGCTTCTCCACGTCGTCACGGCTGGACAGCGGCAGGCGCATCACCACGTCGAAGCGCCGCTCGCCCTCCCAGAATTCACTCACCGGACGGCCTCCCACCGCCGTCTGGAAGACGTGCTGGAACTCGCCCAGGGACATACCGTGCCGCGCCAGCGCCACCCGGTCCGGTATCACCTTGATGTCCGGCACCTCGCCGCTCTTCACGATGCCCAGGTCCGCCACGCCCTGCACGTTGGCGATGACGTTCTTCACCTTCTCCGCCTGCTCCTGCAGCACCTTCAGGTCATCCCCGTAGAGCTTCACCGCCACCTGGCCGAACTGGCCGCTGATGCTCTCGTTGACGTTGTCGCGGATGGGCTGGCTGAAATTCACCTCCAGGCCCGGCACCTCGTCGATGGACTTCTGCAGCACGGCGATGACCGAGGCCAGGTCCGGTGTCTCCTTGGGCCACTGCTCGGGGGGCTTGAGCTTCACGAAGAACTCGAGGTTGCTGGTGAGCGTGGCGTCCGTGCCGTCCTCGGGCCGGCCGAGCTGGCTGAGCACCCCGTCCACCTGCGGCGCCTGGCGGATGAGCTGCGTGAGACGCGGCACCAGCTTGCGGCCCTCGGAGATGGAGACGTTGGAGGGCAGGGTGAACGTCATGTAGAGGCCGCCCTCGTTGAGATCCGGCAGGAACTCGCTGCCCATGCGCGGCAGCATCCACCCGGAGATGGCCAGTCCCAGCGAGGCCAGCGCGATGACGAGCCAGGGCTTCCTCAGTGCGAAGCGCAGCGTGGGGGCGTACGCCCTGGCCGCCGCGCGAAGCACCGGCGATTCCTTGTGCTCCACCGGCTTGCGGTACACCAGCGAGGCCAGCACGGGAATCAGCGTCACCGAGAAGATGAGCGCCCCCACCAGCGCGGCCACCACCGTGTTGGCCATGGGCGCGAAGATGCGCCCCTCCACCCGCTGCAGCATGAAGATGGGCAGGTAGGCCGCGATGATGATGAGCAGCGCGAACACCGTGGGCCTCACCACCGCCCGCGTGGCCGCCTGGATGCGCTCCATCGGCGTCTCCGGTGTCTCGCCCGGTTTGCCGTGGTGGGACAGCCGCAGGAGGATGCTCTCGATGATGACCACGCCGCCGTCCACGATGACGCCGAAGTCCACCGCGCCCATGGACAGCAGGTTGGCCGACATGCCCCTCAGCTTCAGGTAGATGAACGAGGTGAGCAGCGACAGCGGAATGAGCGTGCCCACCACCAGCGCCGCCTTCAGGTCCAACAGGAAGACGAAGAGCACCAGCGTCACCAGCAGGGCTCCCTCCAACATGTTGCGGCCCACCGTGCGCAGCGTGGTGTTCACCAGCTCCGTGCGGTCGTAGAAGGGGGAGACTTCCGCCCCGTCCGGCTGCAGCCGCGCGTTGAGGCCCGTGACGGCGTCGCGCACCCGGCTCAGCACCACCGAGGGGTTCTCCCCGCGGCGCATCAGTACGATGCCCTCCACCACGTCGGTGTCGCCCTCACGGCTCACCACGCCCTGGCGCGGTGCCCAGCCCTCCGTCACGTCCGCCACGTCCTTGATGAAGACGGGCGTGCCCTCGTGCGTGGCCACGCGCACCTGGCGGATGTCCTCCAGGGTGCGGAACAGACCCTCGCTGCGGATGACGAACTGCTCGCTGCCGCGCTCCAGCGTGCCGCCACTCGCGTTGAGCGAACCCTCCCGCAGCGCGTCCTCCACGTCCTGGAGCGTCAGGCCGAAGGCCGCCAGGTGCGTGGGGTCCGGCTGGACGTGGATCTCCTTGAGCAGGCCGCCGTAGCTCACCACGTCCGCCACGCCATCCACGCGCAGCAGGCCCGGCCGCACCACCCAGTCCTGCAGGGTGCGCAGCTTCATCGGGTCTCCCTTCGCGCCCTGGAGGGTGTACCGGTAGATTTCACCAATGGGCGTGGCCAGGGGGCCGAGCTCCGGTACCACGCCCTCGGGCAGCTCCGCGTCGCGCAGCCGCTCCAGCACCTGCTGGCGGGCGAAGAGCGCGTCCACCCCGTCATTGAAGGTGAGCGTGACGAAGGACAGGCCGAAGAGCGACAGGTTGCGCAGGCGGCCCAATCCCGGGGTTCCGTTCAGCGCGCGCTCCAGCGGAATGCCGATCTGCCGCTCCACCTCCTCGGAGGGCTGGCCGGGGTAGAGCGTGATGACGTTCACCTGCGTGTCCGTGGAGTCCGGGAAGGCCTCCACCGTCAAATCGGTGAAGGACATCCATCCCCAGATCGCCACCAGCACCGTGAGGAAGAGGACGGCCGCGCGGTTCTTCAGACTGAATTCAACGAGCTTCTCGAACATGGACGTTTCCCCGCGGGCCTAGTTGGCCAGCTCGATGGTGTTCTCCAGCAGCAGCGCGCCGCGAGCGACGTAGTGGCTGCCGGGCTCCAGGCCCTGGCGCACCTCGACTTCCCCGTCGCGGCGGCGGCCGGTCATCACCGCCACGCGCTCCAATCGGCCCGCCTCGCGCGCCACGAAGACCACCGAGCGCGCTCCGTCCGTCACCACCGCGCTGGCCGGCACGCGCACGCGCTTCACCGCGCTGGCGGCCTCGGGCGTCACCTCCACGAAGGCATTGGGCCGCAGGGCCCGGTCTTCATTGGCCACCCGGAGGCGGACCTCCACGGTGCGCCGGCGCGGATCCACCACCTCGGAGATGCGCTCCACCGTGCCGCGCCGCTCCACCGCGCCAGACTGTGTGCGCACGAGCGCCGGCTGGCCCTCGCGCAGATCCGCGGCGTCCGTTTCCTGCACGTCCGCGATGACGAGCACCTCGCCCAGGTCCGACAGCCGCACGAGCGGCCCGTCCCGCTCCGGCGTCACCTCCTGGTTGGCCACCACGTCCACGTCCACCACCGTGCCCGCGCGTGGCGCCGTCACCCAGAAGAGGTTGTCGCCCTCGGCGGACACCGCGAGGCTGGCCTTCTTGGCCCGCGCGGCCTTCAGGGCGAGCTGGGCCTGGTGCAGCTCGGCCTCGGCGGCCACCAGTTCCTTCTCCGGCGCGGCCTGCAGGCCCACCAGCTCGCGCACCCGGTCCGCGATGCGCTGTTGGTTGGCCACTTCCGTCTCGGCGCCCTTCAGCTCGCGCTCGAGGTCCGCCCAGGCGCCGGAGCGCACGGAGAAGAGGCGCTCGCCGGCCTTCACCCGGTCTCCCATGCGTACGCGCACCTGGTCCACCCGTCCGGCCAGGGGCGCGCCCATCGAGGCGGTCCGGCGCTCGTCCAGGTCCACCCGGCCCGGGGCCGGCAGCGGCGCGAGCATGGGTGCCTCGGAGGCCACCGCGAGCTCGATGTACTGCCACTGCGGCCCCTCGAGAGGCAGGTGCACGCTCTCGCCCCGCACGATGGGACCGGCGGGAGGCGAGGGCTCGGCCTCGGCCGGAGTGGCGCGGCCGAACAGCAGGCCCGCGACGAGGGCGGTGCCCATGCCGAGGCCCGTGGCGGCCAGAATGAAGGGACGGCGGGGAGGACGGGAGGAAGACGCGGTCATGGAAGTGTCTCCAAGGAGGGAAGAGGGGTTCAGAAGTGCTCGCTCAGCTCGGCGGGAGCCCGGGGGCCTCCGGCCCGCACGCGCTCCTGGGCCACCGCGAGGCGGAAGGAGGAGAGGTCCAGCTCCGTGGCATCCAGCAGGAGCTGGCCGTAGGTGCGGCGGGCCAGGAGCAGCTCCAGCATCGAGGCGCCACCGGCCTTCACCGCGGCCTCCAGCCGCTGCACGAGCTGCGCGGCCTGGGGCAGGGTCTGGGTGCGCACTCGCGAGCGCCGGGTCTCCAAGGCGTCGCGCTGGGCGGACAGGGACGTCAGCTCCCGTTGGGCCTGGGCGGTGAGCTGCGCGCGGGTGCTCGCGGCGGCCTCGGCGGAGGCACTCGCGGCCAGCACGTCCGCCTGGCCCCGATCGAAGACGGGCAGGGGAATGGTGAGGTTGATGCCCACCGAGTGGAGCTGATTGCCGGAGATGAGGAACTGGTCATACAGGTAGTCGGCCTGCACGGTGGGGTCTGGAATCCAGCGCCGCCGCGCGAGCGTAAGGGCGGCCTGGGCGCTCCGTTGCTGGGCCTCCAGGGCTCGCAGGTCGGGCCGCTGCTCCAGGGCGTCGGTGGCGGGTGGTGCTGACAGGCGCGTGGAGAGGAACGCGGTGGCTGGCTCCGAAGCACCGAAGGGCTCGCAGGCAAGGCCCACCGTGCGCGAGCACTCCAGGAGCGCTTCGCTCAGGCGGCCGCGCTCTCCGGCGAGCTGTTCCTGGAGCTGGGCCTCCTCCAGCATGGCGCGGTCCGCGTCCAGTCCCGAGGTGTCTCCTCGCTGCGCCCGGGCGCGCTGAAGCTCCGTGAGCCGCGCGGCATCTCCGGCCAGCCGCTCCAGCTCGGCGAGGCGCACTTCGACGGTGGCCACCTCCGCCGCCCGCTCCAGCACGTCCCGGGTGCGCTCGCGCAACTGGGCCTGCACCTCGAGGGCGGTGGACGCGAGGGCCGCGCGGGCCGCGTTCTGGCGGGGGCCACGCTTGCCCAGCTCAATGAGCTGGGAGAGGCCCACGCCGAAGTTGGGTACCTCGGTGAGGCGATTGAGGCCGGGCGGGTTGGTGGGCCCCAGCGGCAGCGTGTTGGCGCCGAGCTCCAGCTCGGGGTTGGGCAGCAGTCCGGCGCGCACCAGGTCCGAGCGCGCCGAGGCCACACGGGCACGGGCGGTGGAGAACTCGGGCGAGCGCGCCCACAGCAGCGAGGCCAGGCCATCCTCATCCGGCAGCGAGGCCAGGGCGAGCGGGCCGGACGAGTCGGTGGACGAAGGGGTGGTGGAGGACGGGGCCTGGGCGGGGGTGGTGGTGGCCCCGAGTAGCAGGCAGGAGAGGAGCAGCGGTGGAACGCGGCGCAAGGAGGTGGCTCCCGGTGAGGTTCGGGAGTCCCCTGGGCAATCCGCGTGCCCGCTTCAGTTCGAGTGGTTCCGAGGACTTACGACTTCGGGCCGGTTGCAGCGGCTGACATGGCGGGCCGGAGTTTCAAATCCTGACATTGCAGATTCTGCAATCGGGGCCCGCCAGGTCTACTGAGCCACGTCGTCCAGCACTTCGGCGAGGGAGGTGGCGCGGAGGGCGCGGTCGATCCACTGGTCGAAGGTGGCCTCGTCCGAGCAGGAGAGGATGCGCTGGCGGGATGCGGAGTCGATGGCAAAGCCTCGCGTGGTGAGGATCCGCAGCATGGCCTCGGCACGACCGTGCAACCGTCCCTGTTCCAATCCTTGTTTCAATCCCTCTTCCCGGCCCCTGAGCAGACCCCGTTTGACGCCCCGCTCGATGAGTTGCTCGGCGTAGCTGCGCATCAGCTCCTCCGCTCCTTCCTCATTCATCACCGAATGTAACACCTGCCTCGCCGCTTTGTGGACGGCCTTCCCTCCCACCCACAGCAGGTAACGAATGACCACCACCAGATGCTCCGCGCCCTCAGGGCCTGCTTGCACCTGGGCGAAGAGCGCCGTCCAGTCCGGCAGTTTCTGGTCCAGTTCCCCGGTGCGTCCGTAGCGGAGCACCAGCCAGGCCAATCGGGCCAGCGGTGGACCCGGGCGCATCCGGAGTGCTTCCTCACGCTCGGCCGTCAGGTCGTCGAGCAGGTATTCGAAGCGTGGCACCAGGGCTCGCCATCGCTCCCGCTCCGCCTCTTCGTCTGGCAGTTCGAAGAGGTCTTCCACCCGGCGCGGCGCCGTCCAGGCTTCCTCCGGCCCGTGGTACATGACGAGTGGGATGATGAGAGGCAGCAGCTTGCTGTCCGGGTGTGCCTGGCGCCAGCGCTCCAACTGACGCACCACGTAGCGCAGCATGCGCAGTGCCATCCACGGCTCCACCGACGACTGGTGTTCGAGCAGCACGTACAGCAACAACGAGCGGCCCGTCCGCAGCCGCGCCGTGAAGAGCAGATCGCTCTCGGTCTCCCGCAGCTCGGGGTCCACCACGGAGCCGGACTCCTGGCGCAGACTCGACCAGTCCACTTCCGAGACGACGTACGCAGGCAACACGGCGCGCAGTTCCGCCTCGGCCCGCTCGGGGTGGCCGAAGGTGTAGCGGACGAAGAGGTCATGGGGGCCGGACATGCTGGACGAGGCCCCAAGCACGGAGTGGGCCAGGGCTTCGCACTGGGAGCCGGCGTCCGTTACGTCCGCCTCGAGCTCCCTCTGTCCCATGCACGAGACGCTCAGTCGTCGCCGAGCCGCTTGAGGAAGGTGGCGTAGGCGAGACCAAGCGCCTTGGCCGCCTCGACACGCCGGCCGCCCATGCGCTCCAGCGTCCAGCGGGCGTAGGCGCGCTCCACCTCCTCCATGGGGCGGGGTGGGGCGGGGAGCGTGAAGGCCTCCGGGTTGTCCGTGGGAGCCTGCTCCACATGGGCCATGGCCATGGTCGCCGGGGCCGCGGGCTTCACGCCCGCCAGCACGTCCAGTTGCAGCTCCGGGCCGGGCTCCATCACCAGCGCGCGCTCGAGGAGATTGCGCAGCTCGCGCACGTTGCCGGGGAAGGCGTAGGCCTGGAGCCGGGCCCGTGCCTGCCCGCCGAGCACCACCTCCTCGCGCCGTCCGAGCTCCCGGCGCAGCGCGGCCAGCAGGCCCTCGGCCAGGGGGAGGATGTCCTCGCGCCGCTCGCGCAGCGGCGGAATGTCGATGCGGAAGACGCTCAGGCGGAACCACAGGTCCTCGCGGAACTCGCCCCGAGTCATGAGGGCGGGCAGGTCCCGGTTGGTGGCGGCGACGATGCGCGCGCTGCTGGAGTGCTCGGTGGTGCCGCCCAGGCGCCGGAAGCGTCCCGAGTCCAGGAAGGTGAGCAGCTTGGCCTGGAGGCTCAGGGGCAGCTCGCCCACCTCGTCGAGGAAGAGGGTGCCCCCGTGCGCCACTTCCACGAGTCCCCGGCGGGCGGTGCGCGCGTCGGTAAAGGCGCCCTTTTCGTGGCCGAACAGCTCGCTCTCCACCGTCTGCTCGGGCAGGGCCGCGCAGTTGACGTGGACGAAGGGCGCGCCCTCGCCTCCCGAGGAGAAACCATGCAGGTGACGGGCGAGCATCTCCTTGCCCACGCCCGTCTCTCCCAGCAGCAGCACGGCGCTGCGGGGCGAGGAGGCGATGCGCTCCAGTGCACCCAGCACCCGCTGCATCGCGGCCGAGGCGGGAGGCACGAGCCGGCGCCGTCCGGAGAGCTCGGCCTCGGCGGCGGCCAGCCGTTCCTTCAGGCGTCCCGTGTCCAGCGCCCGGCGCACGCGCAGCACCAGGTCGGCCAGCTCCACGGGCTTGGCCACGTAGTCCACCGCTCCCGCGCGCATCGCGTCCACCGCGCTGGCGATGTCTCCGTGCGCCGTCACCATCACCACCGCCGCACCAGGCGCCTGGGCCTTCAGCTCGGGCAGGAAGGAGAGCCCGTCCCCGTCCAGCAGCCGCCGGTCCAGCACCACCAGGGCGGGGGTGAGGCGTCCGAGGGCCGCGCGGGCCTCGTGCAGCGAGCGCGCCAGGGTCACGGTGTAGCCCTCCCGCTGCAGGGCCGCCGCGCCCATCGACGAGAAGGCCCGGTCATCATCGATGAAGAGGAGGGGGGTGCTCATGCTGTCTGTTCCTGGACGTCCGGGAAGTCATCGGGGGGCGGTTGCACGGGCAGGTGCAGGGAGAAGCGGCTGCCGCCGGGAATGCGGGAGAACGTCAGCCGTCCGCCCTGCTGCTCCACCGCGCGCCGGGTCATGGACAGCCCCAGGCCCACGCCCTTGGGCTTGCTGGTGACGAAGGGCTCGAAGAGCCGGGCCTCGAAGTCCGGTGGCGGCCCGCCCGCGTTGTCCTCCACCTCCACCACCGCCTCGCCGTCCTGTTGGCGCAGCCGCACCCGCACCTCGGGCGAGGCCACGCGTCCCAGATCCTTGGCCGCCACGGCTGCTTCCATGGCGTTGCGCACCAGGTTGTCCAGCGCGGTGGCCAGCAGCAGCGGATCTCCCGGCAGGAGCAGCTCCGCCTCCAGGTGGGCCTCCACGTGCACCTCCTCGGCCTCGGGCAGCACGCGCAGCCCGTCGAGCACCTCGCGCACCAGGCGTGGCAGGTCCACGGGAATGCGCTGCACGCGCGGCGGCTTGCCGAAGTGCAGCAGCGAGGTGGCCAGGTGGGCCAGCCGGTCGATCTGCCCGCGCAGCGTGCGCACCGCGAAGCCCTGCTCCTCCGAGGGCGAGAGCATGCCGATGGCGGCCTTGAGGCCGTTGAGCGAGTTCTTCACCTCGTGGGCGATGAGGCTGGCGGCGGAGCCGAGCGCGGCCATCGTCTCCTTCTCCGCCGCGCGGCGCTCCATGCCCAGGAAGAGCCGGTAGACGCGGCGCCAGTGCAGGCTGAAGAGGAGCAGTGTGCCCACCTGGAGCACGGCGAGCATGAGCAACTGCAGCAGCAGCCGGTCCCGGATGGGCTCGAGGGTGGTGGTCTCGTCCGCGGCGAGCACCAGCCGCAGTTCCGTGCCCGGCACGGGCGTGGCCCAGGCGAACACCTTGCCGGAGCCCAGCTCCCACTCCTGGCCCCCGCCGTTCAGCAGGGCCTCCACCTTCGCGGCGAAGTCCGGCGCGGTGGCCCAGGCGGGAGGCGTGTCGGGGACGAAGAGGTCCCCATGGCGATTGAGCACCAACAGGGTGAGGTTCTCTCCGGTGGGCTGGCCTCCGGGCAGATCCTCGCCGCTGTCGAGCAGGCCGGCGAGCAGCCCCGCCGTGCGGTTCTGGCGCACCACGGGGACGGCGACGACGAAGGTGGAGGAGCCCGGGGCGAGTGCGTCCACGGTGGGGGCCTGCTGGGCGAGGACGCGCTGGAACCAGGGGCGCTCGTGCAGCGAGGGGGCCATGGGCAGCCCGGGAGGCTCGCTCCAGACGGGGCGGCCCGTGGCGTCCAGCAGGAGGATGCCCTGGCGGAAGAGGCCGGCGTCCGGGGTGGTGAGGTCCTGCATGTCCTCGGCGGCCTTCTCCTGCTGCAGCCCGGGGCCCACGCCGGCGGAAACGCGCGACAGCTCGGACTTCAGCAGCTTCAGGTGCAGGCTGAGGGCCTGGGCATAGACCCGGGCCTCGCGGGCGGTGCGGGTGCGGAACTGGCCGCGCACCTCGTGCACGTCACCCCGGTAGGAGAGCAGCGGCCCGGCCACGGCCACCAGGCCCAGCAGCACGAGGCCGGCGAACACGGAGCGGGTGAACTGCCGCTCCGCGCGGAAGGTCTCGGGATGGGAAGGGGCCGCCATCTCCGGAAGCGGGTACGGCTCAGGCGATGGCGAGCTTCGGGGTGGACTCGGACGCCGAGGTGGCGCCCGGGTTGATGTCGCCCGTCAGGTACTTGCCGGAGAAGCAGGCCGTGCAGAAGGTGGTGCGCTCCTTGTCTCCCACCGCGCTGCCCAGGCCCTCCATGGAGATGTAGCCCAGCGTGTCCGCCGTCACGTAGCGGGCGATCTCCTCCACGCTGTGGCTGGAGGCGATCAGCTCCTGCCGGCTCGGCGTGTCGATGCCGTAGTAGCAGGGCCACTGCGTGGGCGGAGAGGAGATGCGCAGGTGCACCTCCAGCGCGCCGGCCGCCTTGAGCATCTTCACGATTTTCCGGCTGGTGGTGCCGCGCACGATGGAGTCGTCCACCACCACCACGCGCTTGCCCTTGAGCACCTGGCGCACCGCGGACAGCTTCAGCTTCACGCCGAAGTGGCGGATGGACTGCTGGGGCTCGATGAAGGTGCGGCCCACGTAGTGGCTGCGGATGAGGCCCACGTCGTACGGAATGCCGCTGGCCTGCGCGTAGCCGATGGCCGCCGGCACGCCCGAGTCCGGCACCGCGATGACCAGGTCCGCTCCGGGCACCGGCTGCTCCTTGGCCAGCTGCCGCCCCATCTCCTTGCGCGTCTCGTACACGCTCGAGCCGAACAGCACCGAGTCCGGCTTGGCGAAGTACACGTGCTCGAAGATGCACCGGCCCAGCTTCGTGGGCGGGAAGGGGGTGCTGGCGTGCAGGCCCGTCTCGTCGATGACCACCATCTCCCCGGCCTCGAGCTCGCGCAGGAACTCCGCCTCGATGAGGTCCAGGGCCGTCGTCTCGCTGGCCAGCACCCAGCTGTTCTTCAGCATGCCGAGCACCAGCGGACGGAAGCCGTTGGGATCTCTCACCGCCACCAGCTTCTTGTCGGTGAGGAAGAGGATGCTGTAGGCGCCCTTCACCTTGGAGAGGGCCTCGACGATCTTCTGCTCGAAGGTGGGCTGCTTGGAGCGGGCGATGAGGTGGATGACCACCTCGGTGTCCGAGTCCGACTGGAAGATGGCGCCGTCGGCCTCGAGCTGGGTGCGCAGCTCCTGCGCGTTGACGAGGTTGCCGTTGTGGGCCACGGCCAGCTGGCCGCCCACGTACTCCACCGTGAGGGGCTGGGCGTTCTTGAGCTGGCTGACGCCCGCCGTGGAGTAGCGCACGTGGCCGATGGCCGCGCTGCCCGGCAGTTTCTCGAGCGTCGGCGCGGTGAAGATGTCCGCCACGAGCCCCATCTCGCGATGGGCCCGGAGGCCATGGCCATCCGAGGCGACGATGCCGGCGGACTCCTGCCCACGGTGCTGCAGGGCATGCAGGCCGAGGTACGTCAGGTTGGACGCCTCTGGGTTACCAACGATTCCGAAGATCCCACACATGGCGCGAGCCTTACCCCCTTCGGGTGCCGAACGGAACTGGAGAACGGCCGCCTCCTGTGGGGGTATTCCGGGATTGAATGTGGGGAACGGGCAGGCAGGTGGAGATTCACCTGGAATTCACCATCTGGAGGTAGGCTTCCTTTCCTTGATGTCCTCGCGCTTCCGGCGCTGGCTGCGCCACCTGTTTCCCTTGATGCTCCTGACCGTGGGCTCGGCGTACGCGCTCGCGTCCTGGAACTGGTGCGGGCGGTGGAGTGAGCGGACGCCAGTGGTGCGGGAGCAGGCGAGGGCCGAGGGCCCTCTGAGGGCCGGGGCGGCGAAGGTGCCGTTGGCTCCGCCGTATCCCGTGGTGGTGGCCGGCTATGGGCCTCCTCGCCCCGAGGCCAGCCAGGCGGACACCCCGCCCCAGGCCCGTGCCGTGGTGCTGGCCACGGGGGACATGAAGGTGGGGCTGGTGTCGCTGGAGCTGCTGCTGGTGCCCGATGAGCTCGTGGCGGCGGTACGCGAGCGGGCCGCGGGCCTGGGGCTCCAGCACGTGGTGGTGGTGGCCACGCACGCGCACTCGTCCTTCGGGGGATACGACCCGCGGCTGGTGTCGCAACTGGTGGGGACTGGACGCTTCCGGAAGGCGGCGATGGAGGCGGTGGTGGCCGGGGCCACCGAGGCGCTGCGTCAGTCCGTGGAGCGGCTCGCGGACGTCACGCTGGAGGTGGGTGAGGCGAAGGAGCCGGGCCTGGTGCGCTCGCGCTCGGGGGGCGAGGCTCCGGATGGAGCGCTCACCCGGGCGGTGCTTCGGGGCGCGCAGGGCCCGGTGGCGGAGCTGCTGGTGTTCGCCGCGCACCCCACGGTGGTTCCGCGGAAACAGGCTTTCGTGGACCCGGACTGGCCGGGTCGGCTGAGCCAGCTGCGCGAGGAGCTCAGTGGGGTGTCGCTGGTGATGCAGGGGGCCGCGGGCAACGTGTCGGTGGACTTCAACGAAGGCGAGGGCGTGGAGAAGGCGCAGGGGTATGCGCGGGCGGTGGCGGGGTTGGCCGAGCGCGCGGAGCCGGTGGTGGCCGGGAGCCAGAGGCTGGCCTTCGCGCGGGTGGAGGTGGCGCTGCCGAGGCCGGATGCCTCGCGGCTGGTTCCGTCCTACTCGCGAGCGGCGGGGGACAACTTCCTGTGCGCATCGTCCTCGCGGACAGCGGAGGTGGGGGCGCTGACGCTGGGTCCACTGGAGCTGCTGATGCTGCCGGGCGAGCCCACGGTGGGGGCGGGCGAGGCACTGGTGCGGCGCACGGGGGCCACGGGCGTGCTGGGGCTGGCGGACGGCTACGTGGGCTACGTGGAGACGCCGGAGCGGGTGGAGGCGGGCGAGGGTGAGTCGCGCCGCCAGTACTTCGGTCCCGCGCTGCTGGAGCGCCTGGCCACGGGGGCGGATGAGGCCGCCCGGGCTGCGGGCTTCACTCGCTGAGCGGAGCGCTCAGATCTTCTCGAGCTTCTCGAACTTCGAGTCCTCGTCCCGCTTCTTGAAGAGCAGGGCGGTGCGGCCCAGGAGCTGGGCCAATTCGGAGCCCGTGCCCTCGGCGAGCTTCTTGGCGGCCTCGTGGCGGTCCTCCGGGCCCTCGTTGATCTTCACCTTGATGAGCTCGTGGTCTTGCAGCGCCTGCTCGACGGCGGCGATGACGCCCTCGGTGACGCCCGACTGGCCCACGATGACCACCGGCTCCAGGTGGTGTCCCAGCCCGCGGAGGTGGCGGCGCTGTTTTCCGGTCAACGGCAAGATGCTTCTCCTCGTGTAGGGGAGCGCTCGGCGGCGCTCCCGGGGTGGCGCACCCTACTTCTTTTGCGCCGCCATGCGGATCTCCCGCTGCGCGTCGATGTGATTTGGCTGAACTTCCACCGTCTTCTGGAAGTGCTTCAGCGCGCCGCTGGTGTCACCGCATAGCTTGGCGATGACCCCCAGGAAATAGTGCCCCGAGGCCACCTTGTCGTTCTGCTTGAGACACTGCTGGATGTCCTTGTAGGCCTCGTTGTAGCCCGTCTTCTTGTCCTCGAAGGTGAAGAATCGGGCGTAGCCGCGCCAGGCGAAGAACTCGGGCTCCTCGGGGTTGAGCTGGATGGCCTCGTCGAGCAGCTTGGCGGCGTCGGCGAACTTGCGGGCCTTGATGTAGAGGCCGGCCTTGCGGAAGAGCTCCTCGCTCTTGAGGATGGCCTCCACGTCCACCTGGGCCGGCTTGCTGCCGCCCGTCTTGAGCTCCTCGATGTACGCGGCGCGGCTCTTGTCGTCCGAGAGCGCTCGGTAGGCATCGCCGATGTAGGCGAAGATGTCGGCCTTGAGCTTCTCCAGCTCGGGAGGCGCGCCGGGAGGCAGCGTGTCCGGGTGGTACTGCTTGGCCAGCTTGAAGTAGGCGATCTTCACCGCCGGGCCATTGGTGTCCGCGCCCAGGCCCAGCCGCTCGAAGTGGTTCTGGTCCTTCATCTTCGCGGCGAGCTCCCGGAGCGCGGGAAGCTCGCTGGCGCCGGGTGCGGAGCCGGGGGCCGCGGCGGGAGCGGAAGCCGGGGCCGGAGCCGGGGCGGCTGGTTTCGCCGCGGGCGGAGCGGCGGCCGCGGGCGCGGCTGGTTTGGCGGCGGGAGGAGGCGAAGCGGGCTTGGCCGCGGGGGCCTGGGGTGCGGCGGCGGAGGCAGGTGCCGCCGGGCGGGGCGCGGTGGCCTGGGGCGTGGCGCCGGCCTGGGGAACTCCTGGAGCCGTGGCCGCGCGGGCGGCCTGGGGCGCGGCGGCGGGAGGCGCGGCCGGTTTGGCGGCGGGAGCCACGGGAGGCACCGTCTTGGCGGCGGGAGCCACGGGAGGAGCCGTCTTGGCGGCGGGAGCCACGGGAGGCACCGTCTTGGCGGCGGGGGCCACCGGAGGAGCCGTCTTGGCGGCGGGCTGGGCCGCCGGGGCACCCGCCTGGGCAGCCGGCGCGCGCGAGGCCACGGCCGCGAAGGACACCCCCTCGAGCTCCCTGAGGAGGAACACGAGGCGCAGCAGGTGGTCGGCGTCCTGGGGGATGTCGTTGAGGAGCTGGCCGGCCGAGCGCACCCCGTCGATGAGGGCGAGCACGCGCACCTCGTGAGGGGTGAGGCGCAGGTCACCGGTGGCCACGCGGCCGCTGGACTTCATCACCGGCAGGTTCAGCACGGGCTGGAGCCGGCGGCGGAGGTCCGTGCTGGGGATGCGGCGCACGAGGTCGCTGAGCACGGCCCACTTGTTGCCCAGGGGCATGGCCTTGGCGGCGGGCAGCTCCTTGGGCTCGAAGGTGAAGGAGCCGGACTCGGCGCGCAGGCCCTTGAGGAGGATGGACTGGGCGCGGTGGGCGAGCTGGGTGAAGGCGGAGGCGGGCTGGAGGAGCCCCAGCCCGAAGAGGGCCGCGAGCAGCTCTCCGCCGAAGCGTCCGCGGGCGGCCTCGGCCTGCTGGAGCTGCTCGGCGGTGGCGAGCTTCGCCTGGAGGAGCCAGGTGCCCAGCGCGTCCTCGGGGTGGGAGGAGTCGATGAACTCGGGGTTGCCCTTGCGGAAGTGGATGCTGACGGCGCAGTCGGGGAGGGTGAGCGTGAGCAGCCCCGTGTGGTTGCCGGCGGCGATGAGGCCGTAGAGGCGCACGGGCGAGTGCGTCTCGAGCGTCCCGTTGGCGGGAGGTGGCTCCTCGGAGACAGGGGCGACCGAGGTGAAGGTGCCCGAGGGGCGCACGACGGCCGGAGCGGGAGCGGCGGCCGCGGGAGGAGGCGCGCCCGGAGCCTGGGCCGAGGGCTGGGCGGGTGCACCGGGTGCCACGGGAGCAGTCGGGCGGGCGGCACCGGGATTGGCGACGGGCAGACCGGCCCCGGGGACGGGAGCCCGGGTGACGGCGGGGCCCGCCCCGGGCACACCGGGCGCGGGAGGACGGGCGACGGCACCGGGGCCCGCGGTGGGCAGACCGGCCCCGGGGACGGGAGCCCGGGTGACGGCGGGGCCCGCCCCAGGCGCACCGGGAGCGGGAGGACGGGCGACGGCACCGGGAGCGGGAGGACGGGCGACGGCACCGGGGCCCGCGGCGGGCACGGAGACGGGAGGCCGGGTGATGCCGGGACCCGCGATGGGCACACCGGCGCCAGCGACGGGAGGCCGGGTGACGGCGGGGCCCGCGACGGGCACACCGGCGCCAGCGACGGGAGGCCGGGTGACGGCACGAGGCACCGCCGCGGGCGCACCGGGGGCGGGCGCGGGTGCGCTCGGACCGGGCGGAACGACGTCGCCCCACGTCTCGCGGGGGAACGAATCACGCAGGTGCGGGTAACGCCCGGGGAAGGCGAAGTTGATGCCGTCCTCGGACACCTGGAGCTGGCCCTGGATGACGCCGTTATCGATCAGCAACTCGATGGTCGGCAGGGCGAGCGGACCCCAGATGGTCCCCTGTTCGTTCCGCACGAAGTATTGCCGGACTTCTCCCTCCGCCATCTCGGATGTCGCTCCTTGTGTGCCTGGGGGCAACCTAACCCGGACCCAACGGCTCCGCTACGGAGCCTCCAACGAAGCCAGCCCGATGAGGCTCAGGCAGGCCGGGTCCGCGTCCTGGGTGCTGGGCGGGTCGAAGCAGTGGACCTCGGTATCGAACACCTTGCACAGGCCCTTGGGGGTGGCCGCGCAGGCCACCTTGGCATAGGCCTTGGTACAGCCGTAGCCGCACACCGGCTGGCCGTCGCTCGACTGGCACTGCAGGGGCGGCAGGCTCTTGCCATAGGCGCAGAGCACCTCGGCGGGAGGGTCGAAGCAGGTGAGCCGGAGCCCATCGCTCTTGCAGATGCCCACGGGCGTCTTGCTGCAGGCCACCTTCCCGGCCGCGGAGGTGCACTTGTATCCGCACGCCATCTCCGCGCTGTTGCTGCTGCACTCGGCGCGAGGCGTGTCCTTGCCATGGACGGCGTACACCTCGGGAGGCGGATCGAAGCAGACGATCTCGTCATTGCGTCCGGAGCAGACTCCAGCGGGAGTGCGCGCGCACTTCACCTTGCCGAACTGCGTGGCGCACTGGTAGCCGCAGGCCACCTGTCCGTCGATGGCCTTGCACTCGGGCGTGGGCAGCGCGCTGCCGTAGATGCGGATGACGTGGGGCGGGGGGTCGAAGCAGACGGCCTGTCCGTCGAGGACCTGGCAGGTGCCCTGGGGCGTCTGCGCGCACTGGACGCGCCTGCCGTCCGACTTGCACTGGTAGCCGCACGCCACGTGCCCGTCGATGGAGCGGCAGGTGGGCCCCTTGGGGTCCACGGGCGCGGGCGGGGCGGACAGCAGCACGAGGGTCATCACGGAGATGAAGGACGTGAGCACGGAGGGTCCTCGGCGGGGGGTTCCCCCGAATTGACGCCCAGAGTCGGCGCGCACGCAAGCTTTGGACGTGGTAGGTGGCCGCGCGTGGAAGTCAGCGCGCTCGAAATCGTCCTGTTGTGCATCGCGGCCCTCACGGCGGGTGTGGTGGATGCCATCGCTGGCGGAGGAGGGCTCGTGACGCTGCCCGCCCTGCTGGCGACCGGCCTGCCGCCGCACGTGGTGCTGGGGACCAACAAGGGGCAGTCCGTGTTCGGCTCGTTCGCGGCGCTGGTGCGCTTCTACCGGGCGGGGCTGCTGAACAAGCAGCTCGCGGCCGTCACCTTTCCCCTGGGGCTGGTGGGCTCGTTCATGGGCGCGGGGCTGGTGCTGTTGGTGCGTCCCGAGGTCCTCAAGCCCGTGGTGCTGGTGCTGCTGGTGATCGTCGCGGCCTTCCTGGCCTTCCGCCGGGGACCGCCGCCAGGAGAGCGGCCCGAGCCGCCCCGCCAGCGCCTGCTGTCGCTGGGCGCGGTCATCGCGCTGCTCATTGGCACCTATGACGGCTTCTTCGGGCCGGGGACGGGGACGTTCCTCATCATCGCCTTCTCGGGGCTGCTGGGGCACGGGCTGATGAGGGCCTCGGCGGACGCGAAGGTGGTGAACTTCGCCTCCAACCTCGCGGCGGTGAGCCTCTTCGCGTACCGGGGCCTGGTGCTCTGGTACGTGGCGCTGCCCATGGCCGCGGCCCAGTTCACCGGCGGGTGGATTGGCGCGCACCTCGCCGTGCGGGGGGGCGACAAGCTGGTGCGCAAGGTGGTGCTGCTGGTGGTGGTGGCGCTCGTCCTCAAACTGGGCCGGGACGTGCTCGTCGGGTGAGCCCGTTCAGCCGATGAACACGAGCAGCCCATGGCCGCGCTTCGCCACGGCGGCTGTGAACTTCTTCAGCTCCTCGAAGTAGGAGAAGAGCTCCTCCTCCGGATCCAGGTCGGGAGGCGGCTCCTCCCAGAAGCCCGGGTAGATGTCCTCCTCCTGAAGGCGCGCGGGATCGTAGCGCTCGCGCAGCGTGTCCTCGGAGAGTGCGCCGAGGGCCTTGGAGAGGGCCTTCACCTGGTCCGGAGTGAAGACGCGCGCGGTGCCCTCGTCGGAGGGGATGTCGCCCACGTCCTGGCCTCCTCGCACGAGGAAGTCCAGCGGCGCCTTGCCCTCCCAGGCCGTGCCCGTCATCAGGTACTGCAGGCCGTGCCAGGTCTCACCGATGTCGAGGTCCAGGAAGCGCGCGCCCTCCGCGTCCGTGAAGTCCTCCTCGTCGTCGATGAACTCCTCGAGCTTGTCAGGGTGCTCGAGCAGTTTCTGGCGCTGGTGGTCCGTCAGGCTGCGCAGGGTACAGAGCATCTCCATCCGTTTCTCCTGCCCGGTTCACGGGGGCGGCGACCTTACCAGTGGTTCGCAACCCCTCGAAAGTATTGAGCCCGCGCCCGTGCGTTCGCCGAAGCGGGCGGGCAATCCATCCTGAATTGAAACTTTTCCCACTTTTCTTGGATGAGCCCGGTTTCAGGGTCTCTATTGGGGAGATTCCCCCCGGAGGTTGTTCCTCATGAAGAAGCACCCGTTCATTTCAACCCTCGTCGCCGTGAGCGCCGTCCCGGCGTTGCTGTCCGGATGTGGCGGCGAGGCCCCCCAGACCGAGACCCTGGCCGAGCCCGCGGCCGTTGCGAGCACCGAGGCCGGTCTCGCCTGTACCACGAAGATCACCTACGGCGACGCGTGGATGAAGCCGTCGGGGCACACGGCCCAGTACGACATCGCGAGTGGTTCCGTGACGTGGGACGGCGTCTGTCACAACGACGGCATCAATTCCTATGTGGTGCTGTCCAACGGATGGAAGCCGTACTTCCTGGGCCTCAACTCCTGCGTGATTGCGCTCGACTCGGATTGCACCACGGCCACGTGCTCGACGCGTGTGTCCTATGGCTCGTCGTGGATCCCGCCCGCGGGGCACACGAACCGGTTCGATGATGTCTCCGGACGCGTGTTCTGGGACCGCGCGTGCGTCAACTCGGGCACCAACTCCTACGCGGGGCTGTCGAACGGGTGGGCGCCGTACTTCACCGGCTCGAACGCGTGCGCCATGTCGTTCCGGTACACGAACTGTGGCGGCCTCTACAAGAACCCGGTGCTCCCCGTGGATTGCGCGGATCCGGGCGTCGTGCATGACGGGACCCAGTACGTGGCCACCTGCACGTCGGGCGGTGCGGCCAACGCGTTCCCGCTCCGCACCTCGAAGGATCTGCTGACCTGGACGAGCGCGGGCTTCATCTTCCCGTCGGCCAGCAAGCCCACGTGGGCCCGGGGTGACTTCTGGGCGCCGGAGATCCACCGCATTGGTACGGGCTACATCGCGTACTACACCGCGCGTCACTCGAACGGAAAGCTGTCCATCGGCGCCGCCACCGCCACGAGCGCGCTCGGACCCTTCACCGACATCGGGGCGCCGCTCGTGCACGACACGGCCATGGGGATGATCGACGCCACCGTGTTCGCGGACACCGCCGGAGTGCGGTACCTGGTGTGGAAGGCGGACGGCAACGCGGTGGGCCAGCCGACGCCCATCTACGGTCAGCAGCTCTCGGCGGATGGCAAGGCGCTCGTCGGCACGCGCCGGACGCTGATCTCCAACAACCTCGCCTGGGAGGGCGGCGTCGTCGAGGCCCCGTGGGTCGTCGCGCGTGACGGCTACTACTACCTCTTCTACAGCGGCAACGCGTACTACAACGGCACGTACGCCATCGGCGTGGCCCGCGCGACGAGCCCGCTGGGGCCGTACACGAAGCTCGGCGCGCCAATCCTCAAGAGCACGAGCGCGTGGGAGGGCCCGGGGCATGGCTCGGTCGTCAACTCGCCCGCGGGTACGTCGATCATGGTCTACCACGCGTGGAACAGTGCCCACACGGCGCGCGTGATGCTCATGGACCCCATCATCTGGAGCAACGGCTGGCCCTCGATGCCCGAGGCGCCGTCCATCACCTCGCGGCCCATGCCGTAGCCGCGGCGCTTCACCGGGAGGGCGGCGCGAGCAGCTCTCCCACTCGCCGCGCCGCCTCCTCCACCTGCTCCCTCGTGGCGAGGAATGCCCCGTTGAACGTGGGGCATTCGTCCACGAGCTCCCGCATCGCGGCGAACGCTGCCTTCGAGAGGAACGGGGCGAGGTGCATCCACCGTTTGCGAGAGGCCCAGGGCCTGCCGGCCGCGATGTCCCGAGCGAACTCGGCCCGGGCCTTCGCGGCCTCTCCGCGTCCAGGGGGCACCTTGAGTGCGAGAGCGGCGTCGAAAGCGCGGGCGCTTCGCATCACCACCTCCTCGTGGAGCACCCGCCACCCCTGACCGAACGCGGGAACGAGTCCCTCCCGGAGGAGGGCTCCAGCCCGCGAGGGCGCCGTGCCGGCTTCCAGGCTGGCTTCCAGTCCGAGGTTGCACGTGGCCATGGCCACCTGCGCTGCTTCCAGTGCGCGCAGGGGACGGCCCGCGTGGCCGCAGCCAGAGAGCAGCACGTTCGCGAGGTATCCCAGGTCCTGCATGCACCGGGAGAGGGCCTCGGGCGCCTCACCCTGGAGCCAGGCCAGCGCCTCCCGGAGGACCCTGGCCGAGGCGTACGTCCCGGAACCGCCGCCCTCGCCGAGCAGGGCCACGGGAGGCTGCGTGGTCAGCACCTCCGCCTCCTGGAGGAGGTGGAGCAGGGGCATGGAGGATGCGGCCTGCTCGGGCTGTGCACCATCCACACGGGCGGGCGGAGTCCGTGTGGCCTCGCGTTGAGCCTGGACGTAGCCACGGGTGATGGGGTCGTCTCCCACGCGCCCGGCCCTCGCGAGGCCGAGGAAGGCCGCCGCGTCCGTGGTGGCGACGAAGCCCTCACGCTCGCGCCGTTCCTCCCGCGCCTGCGATACATCCGCTTCGAGCTGCTCCGCCGTGGTGAGGACCGCGTACAGCCCGCCGTTGTCCTCGATGAATTCGGAGGCCTGATGACAGCAGCGCTCGAGCAGACGCACGAGAAGCTCATGGTGTGACTCGTCGAGCGCCACGAGCACCGAGAGCACCGCGTCCCACGACTCCGGCTGCCGGGCGATGATCAGGAACCGGTCCAGCTCATGACTGAGGCTGCTCTCCAGCGCCTTGTCCACGAGGGCCTCGTCGTCCTGTGCTTCGTTCGAGCGCATCCGGTCGAGCGTCAGTGCGTCCAGGTCCAGCACGAGGAGCTGAGCGGACAGCGCGAAGGTGACGAAGTCCTCGTCCATCTCCGCGAGCCGGGCCGCCGCGCGGTCCGCCCCCATCTCGAGCATCACCTCCAACCAGAGGCCGAAGCGCTCCGGGTCGAAACGTTCCTCCTGACCCGGGCGGGTGCTCCGCCAGAGATCCTCGTCGAAGATGCGAGCCAGTTGTTGCGTCGTGGCGAGTGCCACCAGCTCTCCCGCGTCCTCCAGCCCCACGTGGTGGATGAGGCGGGTCAGGGCGGGGGCTGGCAGTTGCTGGAGGGCCGAGACCTGCTCCGGGCTCTCCAGGATTCGGTACAGCAGAGATCGGGTGTCCACACCCCGGCTCAGCGGGTTCGTCACGAGTGCCTCTCCTTCATGAGTGAACAGGTGATTCATTTTTGATGGGCGCGAGGACGGGCGGGTGGGCCCGGCTGCTCGCCAGCTCAGGACTCGAAGAGCGCCGCGAGTCCGGTCAGGTGGTATCGGGAGAGAGCCTCCACCGCCTCGCGGATGGCCTGCTCCTCCTCGAAGTGACGGAGGATGCGCCCCAGCGTTGTGACGTAGTTCCGGTAGAGCTCCTCGAGCGCGAAGCGCGTGGGCGGGGCGGGCCGGGCGTGGAAGTGGGCGGTGGCCGACTCGAGCAGGAACTGCACCAGCTTCTCCGCGAAGTGCTCATGCGGAGTGCCCTCGGGACTGGAGAGCAGCACGACGACGCGCAGCCGGTTGTCCAGGCTGAAGGCGAGCGCCTCCTCTGAGATGAGACGATAGGGCGCGCCAGGCTCCAGCTTCCGGAGGTCCTTCACTCCCCGGGCGGCCTCCACGCGCTGCCGCAGGAGCCGCTGGAAGGTGGTGACGAACGAATCGGGGACGGCGGCCTCGTAGAGGGCGTTCTTGTTCTCGAAGTAGCGATAGATGTTACCGGTGGACACCCGGGCGGCCGAGGCGATCTCCGCCATGCTGGCGCTCCGGAAACCCTTGCGGGCGAACACCTCGAGCGCGGCCGCCAGGATGGCCTCGTGGACCTCGTCCTTGAGGTACTGCGCCATCACCTGCCTCCGCCATCAGTGAATAGGCCATTCACTATTATGACCCGGCCTGGAGAGATGCAAGCGCCAGGAGGGGCAACCGGGAGGGTCAGCACACCCCTCCGTCGAAGAACGTGGAAAAATGGCGCGTATAAGAAGGATAGGGTGGCTCACGGGGCCCCGTTGCCCCCTGGGCGGATTTGGACCTAAGAGGCAAAGGGCCCCGCTCGTGAGTCCGGCCCCCCGCCACTGATTCGAGGACGCTGCATGTCGCAAACCCCTCTGCACATCGCCCAGGACTTTCCTGCCACCTCGGTCGAGGAGTGGCGTCGCCTCGTGGACAAGGATCTGAAGGGAAAGCCCTTCACGTCGCTCCAGTCCGCGCTCGAAGGGGGCCTCTCGCTCCAGCCGCTCTACACGCGGGAGGACGCGGGCCCGGCTGCTCCGCCCGAGCCTCCGGGCGTCGCTCCCTTCGTTCGAGGGACGAACGCGCTCGGCCTGACGGAGGGCGGCTGGCTCGTCTGCCAGGAGTACAGCGAGCCCGACGTGGCCACCGCCGCCGAGGCCATCCGGGTCGATCTCGAGCGGGGTGTCCTGGGCGTGTGGCTCCGCCTGGGTGAGCCCCAGGGCATCCGCGTGCGGAATACCGAGGACATGGAGCGCCTCCTCGCCCCGGTCCCGCTCTCCAGGACGCCCGTCTACCTCGAGTCCGAGGAGGACCCGACGCTCTCGGCGACCTTCCTGCTCCAGGCCGCCGAACGCACCCGGACTTCGCGCGAGTCCCTCCAGGGTTGCCTCGGATTGGATCCGCTTGGCGTCCTGGCTCGCACGGGCGCTCTGCGAATCGGGCTCGAGGGGAGCTTCGTGGAAGCCGCGCCGCTCGTCGCGTCCTCGCGCAAGGACTCTCCGGGGCTGCGCGTGATGCTCGTCTCGACGCGGGCCTACGCCGATGCGGGCGCCACGTCCGTGCACGAGCTGGCCTGGGCGATCGCCACCGGCGTGGAGTACCTGCGGGGACTCGAGCGCGCCGGAGTTCCGCCCGAGGACGCGGCCCGCTCCCTCCAGTTCTCGTTCTCGGTGGGCAGCCAGTTCTTCCCCGAGATCGCCAAACTGCGTGCGGCGCGGCTGCTGTGGTCCAAGGCCGTCGCGGCGTCGGGTGGCTCTCCCGAGGCGCAGGCCATGGCGCTCCACGCCCGCACCGCGGCCGCCACCAAGTCGCGGCGGGACCCCTGGGTGAACATGCTGCGGTCGACCTCCGAGTCCTTCGCGGCCGTCGTCGGTGGGGCCGACA
Organism: Archangium sp. Cb G35; assembly: GCF_001896145.1. NCBI lineage: Bacteria > Pseudomonadati > Myxococcota > Myxococcia > Myxococcales > Archangiaceae > Archangium > Archangium sp. Cb G35. The sequence continues at coordinate 126,952 of NZ_MPOI01000018.1, read as the reverse complement.
GCATCACCACGTCGCCCTTCGACGAAGCCATCGGGCTGCCCGACGAGTTCTCCCGCCGTGTCGCCCGCAACACGCAGCTCATCCTGCGCGATGAGTCGAGCCTGAACCGCGTCGCGGATCCCGCGGGCGGCAGCTACTACATCGAGCAGCTCACCCGCGACATGGCCCGCGCCGCCTGGACGGAGCTGCGGCGCATCGAGGGGCTCGGTGGCATGACGGCGGCGCTCGTGAAGGGCGACATCGCCCGGGTGCTCGCGGAGACGGTGGCGGCCCGGAACAAGGCCATCCGCACGCGCCGCCTGCCCATCGTGGGTGTGAGCGAGTTCCCCAACCTAGACGAGCAGGCCGTGAGCAGAAAGCCCCGCGCGCCCGAGACCGCGAGCCCTGCTTCGAGCGGACCCGCCGAGCTGCGGATGACGCCGCTGCGTCCGGTGCGTCTGGCCGATGCCTTCGAGTCGCTGCGGGATGCGAGTGACCGCTACCTCGCGGCGCACGGGCATCGTCCCCGGGCGTTCATGGCCAACCTCGGCACGGTGGCGGAGCACACGGCCCGTGCGACGTGGGTCGCCAACGCGCTGGCCGCGGGAGGAATCGATCCGTTGCAGCACCATGGCTTCGCGGATGTGGCCCAGGCCGCTTCGCTCATCGCCGCCTCCGGAGCCCAGCTCGTGGTGCTCTCCGGTCCGGATGCGATGTACCCCGAGTGGGTGCCGGCCCTGACCGCTGCCCTGAAGCAGCAGAGCGGACGAATCGTGGCCGTCGCGGGCCGTCCGGGTGAGCACGAGGCGGCGTTCCGGGCGGCGGGGGTCGACCTGTTCATCTTCGCGGGTGGCGACCTGTTCGAGACCTTGTCTTCGCTGCACAAGCAGCTCGGAGTGTCCTGATGCGCAGCAACGTGCCGAACTTCGCGGAGATCGACTTCGACGCCCCCGAGACGCTCTCGCCCGCGTCTGCTCGCGACTCGCTGCGGCAGCAGGCTCACGAGAGCACCCGGCGCGCCGACCCCTGGGTCACGCCCGAGGGCATTCCCGTCAAGCCCGTGTTCTCCGCCGAGGATCTCCAGGGCGTCGAGCACCTCGGGACGATGCCGGGTCTGCCGCCCTTCGTCCGGGGCCCGTACTCGACGATGTACGTGCAGCAGCCGTGGACCGTCCGGCAGTACGCGGGCTTCTCCACGGCCGAGGCCTCCAATGCCTTCTACCGCCGCAACCTCGCGGCCGGTCAGAAGGGCCTCTCCATCGCCTTCGATCTCGCCACGCACCGGGGTTACGACAGTGACCATCCCCGCGTGACGGGTGACGTGGGCATGGCGGGCGTGGCCATCGACTCCATCAAGGACATGCGCATCCTGTTCGATCGCATCCCGCTCGATCAGATGAGCGTGTCGATGACGATGAACGGCGCGGTGCTGCCCATCCTGGCGCTCTACGTGGTCGCGGCCGAGGAGCAGGGTGTCCGTCCCGAGCAGCTCAGCGGAACCATCCAGAACGACATCCTCAAGGAGTTCATGGTCCGCAACACGTACATCTACCCGCCGGGGCCCTCGATGCGGATCATCGGGGACATCTTCCGCTTCACGGCGGAGAAGATGCCGCGCTTCAACAGCATCAGCATCAGCGGCTACCACATGCAGGAGGCCGGGGCGACGCAGGACCTGGAGCTCGGGTACACGCTCGCGGATGGCGTCGAGTACGTGCGCGCGGGACTGGCGGCCGGGCTGGATGTGGATGCCTTCGCGCCGCGCCTGTCGTTCTTCTGGGCCATCGGCATGAACTTCTTCATGGAGGTGGCGAAGATGCGCGCGGCCCGGATGATCTGGGCCAGGCTCATCAAGGACTTCAAGCCGAAGAGCACCAAGAGCATGGCGCTGCGCACCCACAGCCAGACGTCCGGCTGGAGTCTCACCGCGCAGGACGTGTTCAACAACGTGGTCCGCACGTGCATCGAGGCGATGGCGGCCACCCAGGGTCACACCCAGAGCCTCCACACCAACTCGCTCGACGAGGCCATCGCGTTGCCCACGGACTTCAGCGCGCGCATCGCCCGGAATACGCAGCTCTATCTCCAGATGGAGAGCGGCACCACGCGGGTGATCGACCCGTGGGGTGGCAGCTACTACGTCGAGCGGCTCACCCATGAGCTCGCCCAGAAGGCGTGGGCGCACATCCAGGAGGTCGAGGCGCTCGGAGGCATGACCAAGGCCATCGAGAAGGGCCTGCCCAAGCTGCGCATCGAGGAGGCCGCCGCGCGCACGCAGGCGCGCATCGACTCGGGCCGGCAGGCGATCATCGGCGTGAACAAGTACCCGCTCGAGCGCGAGGAGTCCCTGGAGATCCTCAAGGTGGACAACACCGCGGTGCGCGAGGCGCAGATCGCCCGGCTGCGCGAGCTGCGCGCCGAGCGCAACGCGAGCGACGTGAAGCAGAAGCTCGATGCGCTCACCCAGGCGGCTCAGCGCAACGAGGGCAACCTGCTCGCGCTGGCAATCGACGCGGCGCGTGCCAAGGCCACCGTGGGAGAGATCAGCGAGTCGCTGGAGAAGGTCTTCGGGCGCTACGAGGCCACCGTGCGAAGCATTTCGGGTGTGTATTCCAGTGAGGCGGGCAAGGACGCGCAGGGCATCGTGAAGGCTCGCGAGACGGCGGATGCCTTCCTGGCGAAGCACGGGCGGCGTCCGCGCATCCTCATCGCGAAGATGGGCCAGGACGGGCATGACCGCGGGCAGAAGGTCATCGCGACGGCGTTCGCGGATCTCGGCTTCGACGTGGACATCGGTCCGCTCTTCCAGACGCCCGAGGAGTCCGCCCGGCAGGCCGTCGAGAACGACGTGCACATCGTGGGTGCGAGCTCACTCGCCGCGGGCCACCTGACGCTCGTTCCCCAGCTCAAGAAGGCGCTCGGGGACCTGGGCCGCGAGGACATCATGGTGGTGGTGGGCGGCGTGATTCCGGCTCAGGACTACGACGCCCTGCGGGAGGCCGGTGCCGCGGCGATCTTCGGCCCGGGCACGGTTATCGCGAAGGCGGCCATCGAGCTGCTCGACAAGCTCGACGCCGCGCTGGGGGATGCTTGAAGGCTCTGCCGGTCGAGGCGTACGTCGAGGGCGTCCGCGCGAATGAGCGCGCCATGCTCGCCCGCGCCATCACGCTCATCGAGAGCGAGCACCCCAAGCACGAGGCGCTCGCGCAGGAGGTGCTCACCCGGTTGCTGCCCTACACGGGTGGGGCGCTGCGGGTGGGGATCAGCGGCGTGCCGGGAGTGGGGAAGAGCACGTTCATCGACGCGCTCGGGATGCACCTGGTGGGACTGGGCAAGCGCGTGGCGGTGCTCGCGATCGACCCTTCGAGCACGGTGTCGGGGGGGAGCATCCTGGGCGACAAGACGCGGATGGCGCGGCTGTCGCGCGAGAGCCTCGCGTACATCCGTCCCAGTCCCTCCAGCGGAACCCTGGGAGGCGTGGCGCGGAAGACGCGCGAGACGCTGCTGCTGTGCGAGGCGGCTGGCTTCGACGTGGTGCTGGTGGAGACGGTAGGGGTTGGCCAGTCGGAGACGGTCGTGGCCGACATGGTGGACTTCTACCTGGTGCTCATGCTGGCGGGAGCCGGGGATGAGCTGCAGGGCATCAAGCGCGGCATCCTGGAGATCGCGGACATGATCGCGATCAACAAGGCGGACGGTGACAACGTGGTCCGCGCGGAGCGGGCGCGGGCCGAGTATCGCGCGGCGTTGCACCTGATGCGCCCGGGCGCGGAGCCCGTGGTGACGACCTGCAGCGCGCTGGAGAACAGCAACATCGAGCAGGTGTGGTCGTCGATCGAGAAGCGCCTGGAGACAGAGCGGACCTCGGGCGAGCTGGAGAAGCGCCGGAGGGTGCAGCAGGTGCAGTGGATGTGGTCGATGATCGAGGACGGACTGCGCGCTGCCCTGCATGCGCATCCCGGAGTGGCCGAGCTCGGGCCCGCGCTGGAGCGCGACGTGCGGGAGGGCCGTGCGACCCCAACGTTGTCCGCACGGCGCATCCTGGGGGCTTTTCTCTCGGGCCCCCGGACCTGATTCTCTTCAGGTAGGTGAGCGAAGATATCCCCTCTCCCCTCGGGAGAGCATCTGTGGTGTAGGGTCAAGAGGCGGACGCAAGGTCCGCCTCATTCCAGTGCTTCTTGGTGCGCACCATGGCGTTGAGGATGGTGAGCAGTTTGCGCATGCAGGCCACCAGGGCCACCTTCTTGGGCTTGCCGGCCTTGGTCAGCCGCTCATAGAGGGCGCCCACCACCTCGTTACAGCGTACGGCCGAGAGCGTGGCCATGTAGAGGGCGGCGCGCAGGGCAGCGCGCCCGCCCCACACCATGCGCTTGCCCTTGAGGGTGCCCGAGTCGCAGGCGTGTGGCGCCACTCCAGCCAGCGCCGCCACCTGCTTGCGGTTGAGCTGTCCCAGCTCAGGTAGCTCGGCCATCAGGGTAATGGCCAGCACCGGCCCTACTCCTGGCACGCTGCGCAGGATGTCGTCCTTGCCGCGCCACATGGGGCTGTCGCGCACGGCACTGCCCAGGTCCTTGTCCACCTCTTTGAGCTGCAGCTGCAGCCAGTCGATGTGCTTCTGGATGAGGGGCCTGGCCGCTGTGTGCGCCACCTGCAGGCGGTTCTTCTCGGCCACCAGCATCTCCACCATCTGGCGGCGGCGCGTCAGCAGGGCCTCCAGCTTGCGTGTCTCCTCATCCAGTAGAGCTCTGGCCGGCGGCTTGAGGGCTTCGCCCAGATGTGCCAGCACCCGCGCATCCAGCGCGTCCGTCTTGGCCAGCTTGCCTGCGGCCCGGGCGAATTCGCGCGCCTGGCGCGGGTTGACGACGGCCACTGACAGGCCCGCCACACTGAGCGCCGCGGCCACTGGCAACTGCAGCCCACCGGTGGCCTCCATCACCACCAGCTTCGGTTCGACCTGCTTGAGCCGTTTGACGAGCTCGGCCAGGCCCTTGTCGTCGCGAGCCACCTGGAAGACAGCGCCCTGTCGTCCCAGGGCTACATCCACTCGGGCCTTGGCGACATCAATACCCACGTACAACTCGCTGCTGCCTGTCATCCGCACCAACTCCCTTGACTACGTCCGCCCTCCACCTCGTGTCCCTGCCTTGCGTGATACGGGCTACGTACTGGCCCAGGCATCTGTTCGGGCTTACCGAAGAGGGAGAGCGGAGAAAGGGGACGTGCGACCACGGCTCTCCCACGGTCTCGCTTCGCGGACCCGAGGGTCATCGGCCTGCCCGCCCCTTGCTCCATTCCTTTGTGCTGACCTCTCTACCTCAGAAGTCGCCTACGGGAAAAGTAGATACAAGGGTCAGGGTGAGGGTGCCCGGGTCCGTTCTTCAACCCGTGGGCCGCGGTGGGGACAAGGGGTTCAACCCGAGTTCACCCGATACCCTCACCCCGTCCCTCTCCCGGTGGGAGAGGGGAAATTCTGCCCAGCGGCACACTTTCGGCGGTCCTACTCGACCACCACGAGCTTCGCGTTGATCTCCACCGCGGTGCCCTCCTTGGCCGGCAGATCCACCACCTTGCCGGCCTTGGGGCTCTTCAGCTCGTTCTCCATCTTCATGGCCTCGATGACCACCAGGCCCTGACCTTCCTTCACCTCGTCGCCCTGCTTCACGAGCACCTTCACCACCTTGCCGGGCATGGGGGCGGAGATGACCTGCTTGCCCTCCACCGAGAAGCCCGCCGTGGCCGCGCGCAGCCGCAGCCGCCGCTCGTCCGCCACGTCGATGCGCGTCACCTGCCCACGCACCGAGACCTGCACCTCGTCGCCCTGCTCGTCGAACTCGACGCTGTAGGAGGTTCCATCCACCAGCATGGACACCGCGCCGTGGTCCAGCGTCAGCGCGTCCACCAGGAACGTCTTGCCGTTGTGCGTGAGCTTGAAGCGGTTCTCTCCGGCTGGCTCGATGTCCACCGGCACCGCTTCCTTCTGTCCCTGCAGCTTCGCGAAGTAACGCATTGGAATCGGTTCCCCGTGGAGTTAGCGCCCGCGGCGGCTCGCCAGCCGCCACGCCGAGATGCCGCCCTTGCCGCCCTCGGACGGCGCCTGGGTCAGCGTCTTCGCCTTCTTCTGATCCCGCTGGTACGCGTACACCACGCTCGCCAGCAGCGCGGCCTCCGTCAGTTGCGGATCCTCGCCCTTGCCCAGCAGCTTCTCGTGCTCGCGCGTGAGGAAGCTCGTGTCGTAGTCGCCCTCGACGAACTCCGGGTGCGAGAGGATCCCCTTCAGGTAGCGCACGTTGGTGGTGATGCCCTTCACCACGTACTCGGCCAGGGCGCGCTTCGCCCGCTCGATGGCCTCGCGCCGCGTGGGGGCCCACACGGACAGCTTGGAGATCATCGGGTCATACGTGTTGGGCACCGTGTACCCGGGGAACACGCCCGAGTCGTCGCGCAGGTACGGGCCTCCCGGCACGCGCAGGTAGTTGATGCGGCCCGGGCTCGGCATGAAGTTGCGCGCGGGGTCCTCCGCGTACACGCGCACCTCGATGGAGTGCCCGTTGGGCGTGGGGGCCTCGGTGTACGGGAGCTTCTCGCCCTCGGCGACCTTGATCTGCCAGGCCACCAGGTCCAGCCCCGTCACCCACTCCGTCACCGGGTGCTCCACCTGGAGGCGGGTGTTCATCTCCAGGAAGTAGAAGTTGCGGTGCACGTCCACGAGGAACTCCACCGTGCCCGCGCCCACGTAGCCCACGGCCTTGGCGGCCTTCACCGCCACCTCGCCCATCTTCGCCCGCATCTCGGGGGTGAGGATGGGGCTGGGCGTCTCCTCGACCACCTTCTGGTGGCGCCGCTGCGCCGAGCACTCGCGCTCGTTGAGGTGGATGGTGTTGCCGTGCTGGTCGGCGAACACTTGAATCTCCACGTGGTGCGGCTTCTCGAGGTACTTCTCGATGTAGACGGCGTCGTTGCCGAAGGCGTTCATCGCCTCGCTCTTGGCGGCGCGCCACGAGGACTCGAAGTCCTCCATCCGCTCCACCTTGCGCATGCCCTTGCCGCCACCGCCGCCGGCCGCCTTGAGCATCACCGGCACGCCAATCTTCTCGGCGTAGGCGCGGGCCTCCTCGACGGTGGCGATGGGCTCGGCGGTGCCGGGGACCACGGGCACCCCGGCCTTGATCATGTTCTGGCGGGCGCGCGTCTTCTCGCCCATGGCGTCCATGGCGCTGGCGGGCGGGCCGATGAAGGTGATGCCGGCCTTCTCGCACGCGCGCACGAAGGACGCGTTCTCCGAGAGGAAGCCGTAGCCGGGGTGGATGGCGTCCGCGCCGGACTTCTTGGCGGCCTCCAGAATCCGCTCCTGCACGAGGTAGCTTTCGCGCGAGGGCGGGGGGCCCACCAGGAAGGCCTGGTCGGCGGTACGGACGTGCAGGGCGGAGCGGTCCGCCTCGGAGTAGACCGCCACCGTGGCGATGCCGAGCTCCTTGCAGGTGCGCATCACCCGGACGGCGATCTCGCCTCGGTTGGCGACGAGGATTTTGCGGATCTTGGCCATGGGCGCTCCCTTTAGCACAGGGGAGCGCATGCTCGGGGAGTGCGATGACGGCCAGGGACCCCCGGCCGCCAATACGCACCACTACTCGGAGCCTGTAGCCACTACTTGCGGTTGCTGAGGTACTGCTCCATCAGCCGGCGGGCCTCGGCCAGCTTGGCGTCGACGAAACGGTCATCCTCATCCGGCTCGGGCGGAGGAAGCGGCTGCTCCTGGCGGCGCGACTTGCCGGTGGGGGTGGGGGCGTTGGGGTCGTCGTTGCCGAAGTCCACCGCGGCGGCCAGCAGGTTGCGGGCGGTTGCCCCGCCGTCGAGCAGGCGGCCGAGCAGGGGGGCCTCGATTCCCAGCCAGCGGGCCGTCTGACGCACCACGTCAATGTACTCACCCTCGAGGGAGCGGGAGGGGCGGCCAGGCTCGCTGAGGGAGGCGCGGCCATAGCTGCCGGCCTTGTCGGTGTAGAGGCCCACCGCCTGATCGCGGAAGTCACGGGCCACGGAGCGGACGAGCGAATCGAGGTGATCCTCGGGGACGGCCTTGCCGCCGGAGGGGACCAGCTTCAGCTCGGCCACGCGCCAGCCGGCATCGGCGAGCGAGGTGGCGGACTCGACCCAGCGGACCTCCGGCGGAGGGACGTTGGCGGCCTCACAGGCCCGGGTGAGCGTCTGGCGCAGGGCGGCGAGGTTGCCTTCGATATCGGCGAGGAAGAGGACGAGGCGGGGTTGAGACAAAAGGGGCTCCTGTATGTGGTGCGTCCCTTCAAAGCCTGAACGCCCCCCCTAAAATTTCCCGGGGAGGCGTTCCATTGTTTCTCGGGGCGAGCCGCCTGCCCGCCTGCCTGCTTACAGCGGGATGTTGCCGTGCTTGCGCGGGGGGTTCTCCTGGCGCTTGTTCTTGAGCATCTCCAGGGCCCGGATGATTTTGGCGCGCGTCTCCTCGGGGCGGATGACCTCGTCGATGTAGCCGAGCTCGGCCGCCTTGAAGGGGTTGGCGAACTTCTCGCGGTACTCGTTCACCAGCCGGGTGCGCTCGGAGTTGGCGTCCTTGGCCTTGAGCAGCTCGTTGCGGAAGATGATGTTGACCGCGCCCTCGGGGCCCATGACGGCGATTTCGGCCGTGGGGTAGGCGTAGTTGATGTCCGCGCGGATGTGCTTGGAGGCCATCACGTCGTAGGCGCCGCCGTAGGCCTTGCGGGTGATGAGGGTGATTTTGGGGACGGTGGCCTCGGCGAAGGCGTAGAGCAGCTTGGCGCCGTGGGTGATGATGCCGCCCCACTCCTGGTCGGTGCCGGGCAGGAAGCCGGGCACGTCCACCAGGGTGATGAGGGGGATGTTGAAGCAGTCGCAGAAGCGCACGAAGCGCGCGGCCTTCACGCTCGCGTCGATGTCCAGGCAGCCCGCGAGCACCGCCGGCTGGTTGGCCACGATGCCCACCGACTTGCCGTTCATACGGGCGAAGCCGATGACCATGTTCTTCGCGAAGTGCTCCTGCACCTCGAAGAAGTGCTTGTTGTCCACGACAGCGCGGATGATCTCCTTGATGTCGTAGGGCTTGTTCGGGTTGCTGGGGACGACCGTCTTGAGGCCCTCGTCGGCGCGGAACGGGTCGTCATCGCACGGCTGGACGGGCGGGTCCTCCTGGTTGTTGGAGGGGATGAAGGAGAGGAGCTCGCGCGTCATGAGGATGGCGGTCTGCTCGTTCTCCGCGGCGAAGTGCGCCACGCCGGATTTCTGGTTGTGCGCCAGCGCGCCGCCCAGGTCCTCCTTGGTCACCTCCTGGTGCGTCACCGTCTTGATGACGTCCGGGCCGGTGATGAACATGTAGGAGGTGTCCTTCACCATCATGATGAAGTCCGTGATGGCGGGCGAGTACACCGCGCCGCCCGCGCACGGGCCCAGGATGAGCGAAATCTGGGGGACCACGCCGGAGGCGAGGGTGTTGCGCAGGAAGATGTCGGCGTAGCCGGCGAGGCTCTCGACGCCCTCCTGGATGCGAGCGCCGCCCGAGTCGTTGAGGCCGATGACGGGAGCGCCCACGCGCATGGCCATGTCCATGATCTTGCAGATCTTCTGGGCATAGGCGCCGGAGAGCGAGCCGCCGAAGACGGTGAAGTCCTGGGCGAAGACGAAGACCTGGCGGCCCTCGACGGTGCCGTAGCCGGTGACGACGCCGTCGCCGAGGATCTTCTTGTCACCCATGCCGAAGTCGTTGCTGCGGTGGGTGACGAACTTGTCCATCTCCGTGAAGGAGCCGGGATCGAGCAGCAGGTCGATGCGTTCGCGAGCGGTGAGCTTGCCGGCCTCGTGCTGCTTGGCGATGCGGTCAGCGCCACCGCCCAGCTCGGCCTGCTTCTCCATGTCCTGCAGCCGGGCGCGAAGGGGATCCTTTTCCGTGGTTCCGTCCATGGGCGCGCATCTAGCACGATTGGGCCCAGGAGGGGGACCAACGGCGTCGGCTCGGGCAGGCCCTGCACGGCGAGGGATGAGCCTCGCTTCTGGAGGTTCAATGCGTGTAGGGTGATGTGTGTGGCGTTTGGGGATGCTTGGAAGTGACGCGTGCTCGTACCCCTCGCTTCTTCCCGTTGCCTCTGGCGCGCAGCAGCATTGGCGGTGGCATGACCCTTCGCGTCATTGAACGAGTGTTTCGAGATATCTGGCGGTGCGCCGGTCTGGGCGTCCTGGCCCTGGCGGCGAGCGTGCTGCTGGTGGGATGCGCCACAGCGACTCCGGTCATGGGTGATGCTGCGGTGGATGGGGAGGTACGGGTCTTCGCGACCCTGCCCACGGACTTCGCGCCGGTGCAGGTGGGGGATGCCGAGTTCTCGGTGGCCATGGCGGGCCTGGTGTTGGAGATGCCCCTGAGGGTGGCTCCTGCTTCCGTGCCCATGCGGCCGGGTCACAGGTACGCGCTGGTTTCCGGAGCCCGGGTGGGTCAGCGGTGTCAGTCGGAACTGGCCACGTCCTACGGTCGCTTCTGCGAACGGCGTGGCACTCCGGGGGATTGCCTCTCCCTCTTCGAGGACGGTTCGTGCCTGCAAGACGACGACAAGCGCCGCATCGCGCTGGTGCTGGCCGTGGAGCCGGCTCTGGCGGGCGTGAATGCGGAGTTGCGGAGCATGCTCGACCCCACGCGTGTGGCGGCCATGGCGAGCATCACCATTACGGCCTACATGGCGCTGTTGGTGGCACCCGAGCCGGTGTCCAAGGGGGTTGCCGCGGCTTTCGCCGTCCTCATGTGGAGCTACCTGGGGATTGAGATGTGGGGGCTCCTCGAGGGCTGGATGCAGCTCTCGGAGGAGTCCGCGCGGGCCAGCAGCTTCGCGGAGTTGCGCGAAGTGGGCGAGCGGTTCGGTCGGCGCATCGGGCCCAACAGCGTGCGCATCCTGGTCATGGTGGGCACGGCGGCGGTGGGTGAAACGGCCGCGTTGCTGTCCAGGGCACCGACTCTGCCCGGGTTCGCACAGGCCTCAATCCGTGGGGCGCAGCATGGTGGTGTGCGAGTACTCGCGGCGGCGGCCGATACGGAGAAGGTCATCGTCTCGGTGGCTGAGGGCACCATCCGGGTCGTGTTGCCGAGCAATGCCGTTGCGATGGGTACCCAGAACGGAGGGGGGGCCTACTCGTCGGGTGGTAGGAGCGAGATAGCCAAAGGGGGCAGGCTCCTCCCCAATGGTCATCGTGCGTTCAAGTCCTTCGATGACTTCAAGGACTTCATGGGCCCGGCGGGAAAGGGCAAGCAATGGCACCACATTGTCGAGAAGCGCAACGCCGGACGGTTCGGTCCAGAGGCCTTGCACAACACCGAGAACGTCGTCCCGTTGGATGAGCGCCTACATATCGACGTTAGTGCGTTCTACTCGTCCAAGCGCCCCAGACTCACCGGTTCAGATACCTTGACCATCAGGCAGTGGCTGAGCACGCAATCCTATGAGGCTCAGCGTCAGTTCGGATTGCGAGCCATCGAGAACATAAGAAAGGGAATTTGGTGAACAAGCTTGAGGATCTCGTTGAGGAATTCGCGCGCAACGTGACCGCGCAGACCGACGCCATCTTCCGAGGAGACTCCAAGACGGGTAACAAGCACGCGGATCGATACATTGCCGCGTTCAAGAAACTACGTGCTCACGGTGATGCCGGGCGAAATGCACTCGCCACGCTATTCACACATCCCAATATGGACGTGAGGACCACAGCGGCTGCTTTCCTCCTGCGCTACCGGACAGCGGAAGCCAAAGCGATTTTGGAGGAAGCGGCCAAGGGAGAGGGGTTGGTCGCGTTTGAGTCTGAAGAAACGTTGAAGCGGTGGGAGGAAGGGACCTGGGCACTCGACCCTGAGTAGATAGGACTCCGCCCGTGAAAAAGGCGCAGTGGAAGAATCTCTCGACAGAACGCCTGGTCGAAGAGTTTGGAGTGCTCTCGGCCGGGCATGGACGTGACATCGAAACGGCAAAGCCCAAGGCTGCCAATCGCAAGTACAACGTCCTCGTGGCGATTCGTAGGGAGTTGAGGGAGCGAGGCCCCGAGGCGCAGCGGCAACTGCTGAAGTTGATGGATTCTCCTGCGCCCGGAACTCGCTACTGGGTTGCCTCGTACGCGCTCGAGTTCGCGCCCAGCGAAGCGGAACTCGTACTTGCCGAACTCGCGAAAATCCACAGGAGTCTGGTGGGTTTTACTGCGGGGTGGACACTGAGGGAGTGGAATGCGGGCACCTTCAATCCGCTCGTTGATTAACAACTGGGCTCTTGTTGGTGCGCGTTTCCGTCGTAACCCTCAATGCGCGGCGGGCAGCGTCCAGAGGGTGGAGAACCGGTGCGCCCCGCCGGCGCTGTCGAGCCATCCCGAGATGCGCTCGCTCCGGGCCAGCAGCGGTCCCAGCTCCAGCCCCACGGTGAAGAGGCCCGCGAGCTGCTGGTTGGAGACGACATCCATCAGTGACACCTGGTTCAACCCGCTCGCGAGCCGCTTCGGGTCCACGGTGAAGTCCACCGCGTGCGGCAGCTTCGCGCCTGTCTGTGGCACCGCTCCCAGGAGCGATTGGACCACCGCCTCGTCATTGCCCATCACGAGCTGCTTGCCCTTGAGCCGGACGAAGAGGGTGCCTCCCTTCACCTCCAGCGCGTAGCCGTCCTCCAGTGCCTTCGCGCCGGGGAACTTCGCCACCGGCGCGAGCGCTGTCTTCATCGCCGCCGCATCCGTCACCTCCGCGGCGACCGCCTGGCGCGGGGCGAAGAATTGGCCCTCGGGTGTGCGCAGGTTGGGACGTGACCTCACACTGTCCACTACCACCAGCACGTTGCCGGTGAGGCGCTCGGACACCGCCTGGGCCACCGAGGACACCGCGGCTGGAGGACATGCCGGGCACGCCCGCTGGACGAGTGCGCGCACGCTGCCCACCGCCTGGCCCACCCCGGCCGGGGCCACCCTCGCTCGCGAGAAGAGCATCCCCTCGGGCTTCATCGTTCCGTAGGGGCTCGTCCCCGCCGTCTGGAAGGGCGGCAGCGGAAGCTGTGTGGCCGTCCCCTCCAGCCTCAGCTCGGTGGCGCTGCCCTCCATGCCCACCACCATGCCGCGTCCGGGCATCAGCACGTAGACGCTTCCAGGAAGCTGCCCCAAACGCGTGTCCGGCTTGGGGGTCTTGCCCACCAGCCGAGAGGCTTCCTTCACCATCGCCGCTCCCTGCCCATCGTCGACGAAGCCCCCGCCCGTCGTCGCGAAGGCGCACGCCTCCTGGCCCTTGAGCGCATAGCCCGCATGTCCACCGGACTCGCGCGGGATGCTCACCGTGGTGACTCCCCCTGACGTCGTGGGCTTCACCTCCTGCTTGCTGCTCCCGGAGACCAGCACTCCGGCGGCCTTCTCTTGGAAGATTTTCGGGTCCTTCAACCGTGTGCATGAGATGCGGCCATTGGCTCGCAGCGAGACGGTCACGGGACCGGCGGGGTCTATGCCCAGGCCCGCGAGCGCCTCCGGCTGGCTGGGGTCGAGCGAGAGCCAGGGGTGGAGCTCCGCGTACCAGACGATGGGCCGCAACAAGGCGGCATACTGTCCCGCCCGGTCCAGGAAGGCGGTGACACCCTGGATCGCGTCCAACCGTGGAATATGGACGACGGTTCCCGAGGAACTGGCGGCGCGGGGCGCGGGGGCGGCGGCGAGCGAGGCCGCGAGCACGAGGGCGAGCATGGCCCGTGTGAGAACAGCGCGCCCGGTGCCCTGTCAAGGTGGCACGGAGAGCGTCTCGGGGCCAACACTCGGAGGGCTCGCGGGCGGTGACGGCGTTGCCGGACGATGAACCGCCGGGCTCCATCCGGGCTTCATGAGCAAGAACGAGCCAACCCCTGGTTCCGAGAGCAGCCGTGACCGCGCCTTCGAGCTGGCCCAGGCGGCCTATCTCGACCGCTGTGCACCGGGGCACCGCACGCGCCGGGTCCGTTGGTCCGGTGGCACGACGCAAATCATCGAGCTGGGCGACGGGCCCCCATTGCTCCTGCTGCACGGAGGCCTGGGCGAAGCCATCCAGTGGGCGAACATCCTCCCGGCGCTCGCCCGGAAGCACCGGGTGATGGCCGTCGATCGTCCCGGACACGGCCTCGCGGACCCGTTCGACTACGGGAGCGTGGACCTGCTGGCGTGCGCGCGGCGCTTCCTCGGGGAGCTCCTCGACGCCGAGGGTCTTCCCTCCGTGCCCATCGTGGCCGCCTCCATGGGAGGGCTCTGGTCCATCGACTTCGCGCTGACCCATCCGCAGCGGGTGTCCCGGCTGGTGCTCACCGGGGCCCCGGCGGGCGTCACGCGCGCACTGCCCCTTCAGATGCGTCTGGGGACGTTGCCGGTGTTGAAGACGCTCGTGCGGTCGGTGATGCGCCAGCCAACGCGCGACAGCACCCGGGCCTTCTGGAAGCAACTGCTCGTGGTGCATCCGGAACGACTCGACGATGACCTGCTGGACCTGCTGACCGAGAGCCAGCGGCGCAACGCTCCGAGCTGGTTCACCCTCATCGACCGGGCCTTCGACGTACGGGGGATGAAGAAGGATTTGTTGCTTGCCGGGCGTTGGAAGGACCTCGCGGTCCCGACGACCCTGGTGTGGGGCGAGAAGGACGCGTGGGGTGGGCCCGGGCTGGGCGAGGCCATCGCGTCCGGGAACCCCCGGGTGCGCATGGTGCGGATTCCCGACGCCGGCCATGCGGTCTGGAGGGATGCCCCGGAGCTCGTTGTCGAGGCGATTGAAGGGGCTCTCGGGGATGGGGAGTTCGTGAACTCCCTGACTGCCCGCCGGGCATCCCCTTCGTGATTGCTGCCAATCGCCAGCGCCTGCCCTAACGTCAGCGGGTGATGACTGCGACCATTGCCGACAATCCGCTGCTTCAGAACGAAGGACTCCCGAAGTTCGACCGCATCCGCTCCGAGCATGTCGAGCCCGCCATCCGCGAGCTGCTGACGCGCCTGAACGCCGACCTCGATGCGCTCGAGCGTGACGTCCAGCCCACGTGGGAGGGCTCGGTGGCGCGCCTGTCCGCCATCACCGAGCCGCTCGGCTTCGCGTGGGGCGTCGTGAACCACCTCATGAGCGTGCAGAACAGCCCGGAGCTGCGCCAGGCCCACTCCGCCGTCGAGGGCGACGTCGTCGAGACCTTCATGCGCATCGGGCAGAGCGTGCCCCTCTACCGGGCACTCAAGGCCCTGCGCGAGGGGCCGGAGTGGAAGAAACTCGACCCCGCCCAGCACCGCGTCGTCGATGCCTCCATCCGTGACGCCGAGCTGTCCGGCGTGGGCCTGGAGGGCAAGGCCCGCGAGCGCTTCCAGGAAATCGAGCGCGAGTCGGCCGAGCTGTCCACCCGCTTCACCAACAACGTCATCGACTCCAACAAGGCCTGGTCCATGACGCTCACCCGGCCCGAGGAGGTGGAGGGCCTGCCCCCCAGCGCGCTCGCCATGGCCGCCCAGATGGCAATGCAGGATCTGCCCGAAGGTGCCCCCGAGCCCACCCCCGAGAAGGGTCCCTGGCGCATCACCCTCGATGCCCCCAGCTACGTGCCCTTCCTGGAGCACTCGCGCCGCCAGGACCTGCGCGAGAAGCTCTACCGCGCCTTCGTCACCCGTGCCTCCTCCGGGGACTCGGACAATGGCCCCCTCATCGAGCGCATCCTCACCCTGCGCCAGGAGAAGGCCCGTCTGCTCGGCTACTCCTCGTACGCCGAGGTGAGCCTCGCGGCCAAGATGGCGCCCGGTGTGCAGGCCGTCGAGAAGCTGCTCGGTGAGCTGCGTGACGCCTCCCGCTCGCGCGCCCGCGCCGAGAACACCGAACTCACCGAGTACGCCCGCCGCAAGACGGGCAATGCCTCGCTCGAGCTGAAGCTGTGGGACGTGCCCTTCTGGGCCGAGCGTCTGCGCGAGGAGCGCTACGCCTATACCGACGAGGAACTCCGGCCGTACTTCGCGCTCCCCCGTGTGCTGGAGGGCCTGTTCGACACCGCCAAGCGGCTCTTCGGCATCTCCGTGCGTGCCGCCAACGGCGAGGTCCCCGTGTGGGACCCGAGCGTCCAGTTCTTCCGCGTGGCCGATGAGTCCGGCAAGGACATCGCCGCCTTCTACCTGGACCCCTACAGCCGCCCGGCCACCAAGCGCGGCGGGGCGTGGATGAACAACGTGCTCGACCGCAAGCGCCAGCCGGACGGAAGCCTGCGGCTGCCGGTGGCCTACCTCGTCTGCAACAACACGCCGCCCGTGGGTAAACAGCCCGCGCTCCTCACCTTCCGCGAGGTGGAGACGCTCTTCCACGAGTTCGGCCACGGCCTGCAGCACATGCTCACCCGCGTGGACTTCCCCGAGGCCGCCGGTCTCAACAACATCGAGTGGGACGCCGTGGAGCTGCCCAGCCAGTTCATGGAGAACTGGTGCTTCCACGAGGAGACGCTCTCCCGGCTCGCCCGCCACGTGGACACCGGAGCGCCGCTGCCCAAGTCCCTGCAGGACAAGATTCGCGCCGGCCGCATCTACCGCGCCGCCTCCATGTCCCTGCGCCAGGTGTACTTCGCCACGCTGGACCTGGAGCTGCACCACCGCTACCAGCCCGGCGGTGACGGGCAGGCCGGATTCCTCGAGACGCAGAAGCGCGTGGCCAGGGAGAACACCGTCCTCCCGCCCCTCCCGGAGGACCGCTTCCTCTGCTCCTTCTCCCACATCTTCGCGGGCGGTTACGCCGCGGGCTATTACAGCTACAAGTGGGCCGAGGTGCTCTCCGCGGACGCCTTCTCCGCCTTCGAGGAGGCCGGGCTGTCCGACGCGCAGGCGCTGTCCCGTACCGGCCGGCGCTTCCGTGACACGGTGCTCGCGCTCGGTGGCAGCCGCCACCCGCTGGAGGTCTTCCAGGAGTTCCGCGGCCGCGCTCCCAGCACCCAGCCCCTGCTCAAGCAGACGGGCCTGCTGGAGACCCAGGAGCTCGAGTCCACGGCGCCGATGATGTAGCGCGCCTCAGCCGTTCAGTCCTTGCCGGCCTGGGTGAGCCCCGCCTCCTGGAGGCGCTCGGCCGCCCAGGCCTCCGCGGCGGCCAGGTGCGGGAAGGTGGCCAGCGGCACGGGCAGCGGTTTGAAGAACAGGATGGCGCTGAGCGACAGCCGGACGATGGGCGACACGAGGATGATGGCCGTGCCCACCACGAGCCCGCGCAGGGCGAGCTCGTGCTGCTCGAACCACTCCACCTGGCGCCAGCGCTGCTCGATGGGCACCAGGCCGATCCGGCTCAGGTCCACGAGGAGGAAGAACCGCTCCCCGCGTCCCAGGTAGCCGGCGAGGGTATCGAGACACTCCTCCTGCCCGTGGGAGGGAAGCGTTCCCGGGAGCCAGAGGTGCAGCAGGGGCCAGCGTGAATCATCGAAGCTGGCCCTGTCGAAAGCGGGCATGGCCCCATTCTGACAGCCTCCAGGAAACGTGCTATTCCGCCCGCCCCGGTGGAGGCGGCAATGGAGCAGCGTCGAGTCGAGGGGTTCATCTATCTGGCGGGTTTCGGGGCCTCGATTCCGCTGTCCAACTGGATGATCGGCCATGTCGGCGTGGTGTGCCCGGACAACGGGCCCTGTCTGCTGCCCGTGGGCCCGGGCCTGCTCGCCCCCAGCGGCGTCCTCGTCGTGGGCATCGCCTTCGTGCTGCGCGACCTGGTGCAGCGCCGCCTGGGCAAGGGCTGGACGCTGCTGGCCATCGCCCTGGGCGCGCTGTTGTCGGCCGTGCTCGCGCCTCCGCCGCTCGTCGTCGCCTCGAGCGCCGCCTTCGCCATTTCCGAGCTGGCCGACTTCGCCGTCTACACGCCCCTGCAGCGGCGCGGCCTCGTGCTGGCCGTGCTCGCCAGCAGCCTCGTGGGCCTCGTCGTGGACAGCCTCCTCTTCCTCCAGCTCGCCTTCGGCCGTCTCGACTTCCTCGCGGGGCAGGTGGTGGGCAAGGCGTGGATGGTGCTGCTGTCACTGCCCCTCGTCGCCTGGCTGCGGCGCCGGGACGAGCGGCTCGGCATCCAGCCGGCGTGAGCCCTCGCGCTCAGGAGACGCCTTCGTCGCGGTAGCGCCCGGCGGACTCCTCCTTCACCGCCGTCAGGGCGATGGTGTCCGCGGCCCGGCGGGCCTCCTCGGGAGAAGGCGCCGCGTGGGTGAAGTCCGCCAGGGCCTCGTGCAGGGCCTGCTCCAGGCGCTCGGTCCGGCGGATGCCTTGTGACTCCAACAGCCAGCCCAGGCCCAGGTGGGCATGGGGGTGCCAGGCCTCCTCTTCGCCATGGGCCTCCGAGGTGAGCTCGAGGACCCGCCGCACCGCGTCCGACAGCACGGCCGCGCGATCCTCCTCGTCCGGCGGCAACGCCACGGAGCGGAAGTACGTGTCGAGCGTGCACAACCACTCGTGCGCCACGCCGAGCGTGGAGAGGATGCGCTCGATGTATCCCTCCACGCCCGGCGGCTCGGACGGCGCGCCCGGGCGGGGGAGGTCGCCGTGGAAGCCGTGGGTGTACCAGGCCCCGGCGTGCTCGGAGAGCAGGGCGTCCACGCCCTCAAGGAGCGCGCGGCGCGAGCGTTCGTCGGCGTGGCGGGGGCTGGAGGCGAGGCGCGGGGCGAGGTACTCCCGGAGGCGGGCCGCGAGCTGCGCGGGCCTGAAGTCATCGAGGCTCTCGCGGATGAGCGCCCAGGTGTCCTCACCCCTGTGCTTCTTCTTGCTCATGGCGCCTCCCCACCGGAGACCCGTCTCGCGCCACCGTGCCGCGAGCCGGACGAAACGCGCGTAGCGCAGCACATCCCCGGGGCCTTGGGGAGGAAGATCATCGTGGCGAGTAGTGCAGTGTGCAGCGGACGCACGAGGTCTCAGGGAAGCGGGGAGAACTGGCGCAGACCGCTGACGACCTGCGAGTCCAGGATTCCGGGCAAGGTGTCCTGCACCACCTCTCCGTCCCACGCCGTCACGCGCAGCGGGAGCAGGCCCAGGCCCAGTCCCGTGGGATGGACGAAGTAGTTGTAGTCCTGGCGCGGAATCTCCACCCAGGTGCCGAGGCGCAGCCACTCCAGCTTGCGGATGGGCTTGTGGTGGTTGCGCACCTGGATGCCCGTCCACCACTGACTGCTGCCCTCCTTGAAGCGGTAGCGGATGGGTCCGGATACGGGGCAGGTGACGAAGCGCCATTTCACCTGCACGCGGCCGGCGGCCAGGTCCGCCAGCTTCGCGAAGGCCGAGGGGCTGAGGTCCAGATGGCCCGGCGTCGTGCAGTCGGGGCAGCTGTCCACGATGCGCACGCGCAGGGTGCCCTTGGGCCCCTGAATCTCCGCGCAGGCGCCGCACACCGCGCTGCCCTGGTACTCGGTCATGATGATGGCGGCGACGTCCAGATCCTCCGGGGTGGCATCGAAGCCGCAGTTCCCGGTGCCGTTCGCCTCCACGTAATAGGTGATGACCCCGTCCCGGAATGCGCCGAGCGGGCTCGAGGTCATCGTGTCGCCCCCGGTCCCGGTGCCCGCGTCGGGACTGGAGCCAGTGCCCGCGTCGGGGCTGGAGCCTGTGCCCGCGTCGGTGCCAGTGCCAGCGTCAGCGCGGGTGCCCGCGTCCTGTCCCGCGTCCGTGCCCGCATCAGCGCCCGGCTGTTCATCGGTGTCCTCCGGGGGCTGGCACGCGGCCGGGCACAGCAGCGCGGCCGCGAGGACGGGAGGCACGAGGAAGCGGGGCACGAAGCACATGGGACACCCTCCACGAGAAGAGCCTCGTGGCTGTCATGGTGCTCACCTCGCGGGCTCCGCGCACGCCTTGCTCGCACTCCCTGTCACTCCGCTGGCATCTGGCTCCCCGCTCTCCCCGCGCACGCCGGAATTCAGTGCGTGGTGGAGGCACATCTTTCCGTCTGAATCGCGCCATGAAGCAAGGTGAACGCTCTTGCCGCGAGAGCCGCTCCGAGGAATGTCGTTCCTGTGGGTAGAATCGAGCCGTCATGCCCGTTCCACCCAAGCCAGGACTTCATGTCACCCACCGCGCGTCCATGACACGAGCGGCCCTGGAAAGCATCAGGGCTCCGCCGCTGGCAAGCTGCCTGGTGTTCATCAAGCATCCCGAGCATGGCGATGAATTCAACGGCAAGGCGCTGTGCGATCAGATCCGCCAACTGCTCAAGAACCAGCCGGGCACCTTCTGCTTCTTCCACGATGGCACCGGCATGGTGAACGCGCGCATCGGTTACGCGAGCGCGTTCAAGGAGCTCGACCGCGAGCTGGCGGAGCGGACGACGGAGGTGGTGTGCGCCATCCCCGGCCCCATCCCGCGGATGATGCTCTACACGGTCGCGACGATCGCCGAGAAGCCCTGGGCCATCTTCCGCACCCGGCCCGAGGCCGAGCTGCACATGCGGATGCGCGGCTATGATGCCGCCGACTACACCCAGCCCTTCGAGGGGATGCTGAAGCTGAAGGTGCTGGGCCGCTTCTGAACATGAGTCTCGAAACTTCTCTGGATTCTCTTCACGCCCGGGTGGCCGCGAGCCCATGGCTGCGCGGTTTCACGGCCTTCACGCGGGGCCTGCTGGCCATCGGCTTCATCCGGGCGGGGCTCGTCAAGGCGCTCGGTGGACCCTTCACCGACTACCCGGTGGAGACGCCCATCGGCTACTTCTTCGATGCGATGTACCGGACCGGGGGCTACTGGCGCTTCATCGGGGTGTGCCAGGTGGCCGCGGCGCTGCTGTTGCTCATGCCCCGCTCGGGGCCCACCGTGGGCGCGCTCCTCTTCCTGCCCATCATCCTCAACATCTTCGTCATCACCGTGTCGCTGGGCTTCCAGGGCACGTGGGCCGTCACCGGGCTGATGCTGCTCGCGGTGCTCTACCTGGTGTGCTGGGACTACCCGCGGTGGAAGGGCGTGCTGTTCGCGCCCTCCCCGGGCTCCGTCCAGCCCGCCGCCGCGCCCGTGCCCTGGATGCCGACCCTGGTGACGGCCCTTGGCATCCAGGGGTTGTTCGGGACGATGACGGGTCTGGTCACCCGCCGCCTGCAGCCCCAGTACCCGTTGCTGCTCGTGTTCGCGCTGGGGCTGTTGCTCGTCCCGCCAGTCCTGCGCCGCCTCGGGGCGCGGACCGGCTGAGGGGCACGGGGCCCGCCTCGCTCACGGGCGGCGCAGCCGCGACTTCAGCCATCCCTGGCCCGGACGCGCCGAGCCGTCCACGGAGAGCGGCGTGATGGAGATGGCACCCTGCTCCAACGCCGTGGTGTCGGCGTCCCTCTCGGTCTCGGGGGCGCACTGGATGTCGAGCCCGCAGATGTGCCCCGCGGCGAGGTAGATGCCGTTCGCGTCGACCGGGTAGTACCGCGCGCGGACCACTTCGCCGTGCCCCACGGACGTCACGCGCGGAGACTGCACGAGCGCCGGATCGAACTTCCCCTCGGCATCGAGCACGACGGGGTAGTTGACGTTGAGGGCGACACGGTCGGGCAGCAGCGGCTCTCCAGGCCGCGCCGTGTCTCGCAGTTGAGCGATCAGGTCCTTGACGAAGGCCGCGGCATGGGGCGCCGCCGCGCCGGTCTGCGAGAAGCCCGTGCTCGCGTCCTGCGGGTGGATGGAGATGCTCACGGCCATGGAGGGCACTCCCTCCTCCGCGGCGGTGACGGCCGAGCCAACGGTGCCCGAGTGATTCACCGCGCGCCCCACGTTCTGGCCGGAGTTCATGCCCGAGACGACCAGGTCCGGAGGCACGTCCCCCAGCACCGCCGACAGGCCGAAGAGCACGGAGTCGGAGGGCATGCCCGTGACGGCCCAGGATTCACGGGTCGTGCCGCCGCACGAGAACTCGGAGCGCGTGGCCCGGAGGTACACGTTGAGGCTGAGCGCGGCGCTGCTGCCGCTGCGGTCGGTGGCGGGCGCCACGACGGTCACCTGGTGGCCGGCGGCGCACAGCGTGTCGCGCAGCAGGCGCAGCCCGGACCCGTTGATGCCGTCGTCACTGGTGAGGAGGATCCGCAGCGGGCGCTCCGTTGCCGGCGAGGAGGACTCGGGAGAGGCGTGGGCTTCCGTTCCCGCTCCGATGAACGAGGCCAGGAGGAACAAACCAAGGGGGCGAGTGGCGCGCATGGATGACCTGTGAGTGCTTCGAGTGTGGGGTTCTCGAAAGAGAGAACGGAAACACCCCGGAAAAGTCGCGAGTGTTCATCCGCGAAAAGTCTCTCCGTCGCGGGCGGGACAGCGGCGGCGCCGGCCCTTTCCCAGTGCCCTGCCTTCCATGTATTCAAGGGTTTCCCGATGTAAGGGCCGGAAACCGGCGCCATGCGCCTGGGGGGAAATATGGCGAACCTGAGAGACCTGCCGCGTCAGGCCTGGGGTGACCTGCAGTCGAGACTGCGCCACCTGCCGCTGATGGGGACGTTGCGCAACATGCTCGTGGAGGCGCCGGAGTTGTCCAGCCCGGCGCCCCGTGACTCGGGGCTGGTGGACGCCGAGCGCGTGGAGGCGTACCAGCGCGCCATCGAGCGCTACGTGAAGCCGGGCCAGGTGGTGGTGGACGTGGGCACGGGCACCGGACTGCGGGCCCTGCTCGCCTCGAAACGCGGCCCGCGCAAGCTGTACGCGGTGGATGCCTCGCGCAACCTGGACACGGCGCGCTGGGTGGCCCGGCGCAACGGGCTGTCGGATATCTCGTTCGTGCGCACGGACAGCTCGCGCTTCCGCCCCGCGGAGCGGGTGGACGTGCTGCTGCACGAGCAGCTCGGGGACGCGCTCTTCGACGCGGGGCTGATTCCGCGCCTGCTGGGCCTGCGCGACCGGCTGCTGGTGAACGGCGGCCGCATCCTCCCCAACCGCTTCGAGGTCTTCTTCGAGCCGGTGCAACTGCGCGAGGAGGCGCGCCTGCCCTTCATCTGGAACCAGCGCCTGCCGGACGTGGACTTCAGCTGCATGCAGGTGCTGCGGGACACGCTGAGCCCCGCGTACTTCACCCGCTTCGTCCGGCCGCAGGACGTGGAGCGGCTGCTGTGCCACCCGGAGCCGGCCTTCGCGCTGGACCTGGAGACGCTGCGGGCGGGCTCGTTGCCCCACCGCCTGCGCCTGGAGCGGCCGGTGGTGCACGAGGGCCGCGTGGACGGCCTGTGCCTCTTCTACCGGGCCCGCTTCGACTCCGAGCTGTCCTTCGACACCTTCCCCGAGCGCCGGCAGGCGTGTACTCCGGTGCTACTGCTGCGGACGGATCCGCGGGACTTTGCCCGTTACGAGACGATCCGCCTGGAGATGTCGTTGCCGGAGCTGTCGGACGTCACCACATGGCGGTGGAGCTTCCTGTGAGGGTACCCGCCTGCGTGTCTTCGGTTCCGCCGTCCTCGCTCTGTTGTTGACCTCGTCCGCTGGTGCACAGGCCCCCGGAGGTTCGAGGGCCCAGGGCGGGGCGCGCACCCTGGCCGGCCGTTGCGGCTCGGCCAACTGGGTGTGTGTGGCGCAATGCATCGATGTGTCGTGTGTGGACCGGTGCCTGGCCGAGGGCTGTGAGAAGGCGCTGGGGGCACTCGCGCAGTGCGCCGCGAAGTCCGGCTGCGGCCCGGATGACTCGGACTGCGTGTCTCGCGTGTGTGGCAAGCAGTGCGGGCGCACCTTCGAGCCCGCGCCGCCGAGCCCCGAGAAGGAGAATCCAGACCCGTGCGCGGACGCCTCGGTGGGGGCGGGGACGGTGCCCAAGGAGGTGGTGGGCCGCTGGTCCCTGGAGGCGGCGAGTATCCGCCCCGAGGAGAAGGCGCGCATCGTCGGACAGGAGAACTCGGACGCGAAGCCTCGCCCGGACTACGCGCGCTCGCTGGTGGTGACGCCCGGGGGGTGTTTCCTCATGCGGATGAAGCTGGAGGACGCCACGCTGGGCCGGGGCAATGCGCTGGAGATCCGCTCCTGGGGCGCCTTCCAGGTGAACGAGAAGGACGACGCCGTGGATCTGCGAACGAAGTCCGGGCAGGCCGTGGGGCCGGTGTGCGGCAAGCCGCGCGTCATCGGCCTGTCCAAGGGGAAGTTCCAGCCGACCACGTACACGTATGAGGTGACGGGGGACACGCTCGTCCTCACCGCGAAGACGCCCTCGCAGCAGACGTTCCAGTTCCGGCGACAGACAAAGGAACAGCAGGCAGAGTAGGCGTCTATGTCCGAGCGGATGCACCCTTCCGACGCGTCGTGGCTCCAGATGGAGGAGCCCACCAGCCTCATGGTCATCACGGCGGTGCTCTGGTTCGACGAGCCGCTGGACTGGGAGCGGCTGACGCAGGTGGTGGGCGAGCGGCTGGTGGATCGCTATCCGCGCTTCCGGCAGCGGGTGGTGACGGGAGGGCTGCTGGGGGCGGCGCGCTGGGAAGAGGACCCGGGCTTCCGCCTGGAGGCGCACCTGCGGCGCACGAAGCTGCGGCCTCCTGGAGACCGGGCCGAGCTGGAGCGGATGGTGGGCGAGTCCATGAGTACGCCCCTGGATTTCTCCCGGCCGCTCTGGGAGCTGCACGTCATCCAGGGGTACGAGGAGGGGTGCGCGCTGCTGATGCGGGTGCACCACTGCATCGCGGATGGCATCTCGCTGGCGCGGGTGCTGCTGTCGCTGACGGACGAGCGCGCGGATGGGAGCGGCGGGCGGGCCGGATATTTCGAGCAGGCGGAGGAGGAGACTCCGGGGACGCTGGGCCGGCTGCTGCGGGGCGCGCGGACGGTGGTGGGCACGACCCGGGCGGCGTGGAAGCGGGGCGCG
Organism: Archangium sp. Cb G35; assembly: GCF_001896145.1. Taxonomy (NCBI): domain Bacteria; kingdom Pseudomonadati; phylum Myxococcota; class Myxococcia; order Myxococcales; family Archangiaceae; genus Archangium; species Archangium sp. Cb G35. The sequence continues at coordinate 102,237 of NZ_MPOI01000018.1, read as the reverse complement.
GAGCTGTTGGCCGAGCCCATCCAGCTCATGGACCTGGCGGTGGAGGGCGCGCGGGGGGCCTCGGCGCTGAGCCGGGTGCTGACGCTGATGAACGATCCGCCCTCGCCCTTCACGGGGGAGCTGGGCCGGGTGAAGCAGGTGGCCTGGTCCCGGCCGGTGCCGGTGGGGAAGGTGAGGGAGATCGGCCACGGCACGGGCAGCACGGTGAACGACGTGGTGATGGCGGTGGTGGCGGGCATGCTGCGCCGCTACATGGACGCGCGGGGACAGCCGCCCGAGGACGTGCGGGCGGTGGTGCCGGTGAACCTGCGCTCGCCGAGGGAGCCCATTCCGCGAGAGCTGGGCAACCGCTTCGGGGTGGTGTTCCTGCCGTTGCCGCTGGGGCTGGCGGATCCGGTGGACCGGCTGTGGGAGCTGAAGCGGCGGATGGACAAGCTGAAGCGCTCGCCGGAGGCGGCGGTGGTGTTCGGCATGCTGTCCGCGGCGGGGCTGGCGCCGGCGCCGGTGGAGCGGATGGCGGTGGACGTGATGAGGAAGAAGGCCTCGGTGGTGCTGACGAACGTGCCGGGGCCGAAGCGCTCGGTGTACCTGGCGGGGGCGCGGCTCGCGGGGGTGATGTTCTGGGTGCCCATGGCGGCGCGGCTGGGCGTGGGCCTGAGCATCTTCAGCTACGCGGGCCATGTGACCCTGGGCGTGGCGGCGGATGAGGGCCTGGTGCCGGAGCCGCGCGAGCTCATCGAGGACTTCGAGGCGGAGCTCGAGTCCCTGGCCGAGGCGGTGAGGGACTCCGGCCATTCCCGTCCGCTGCACTGAGCCCGGACGGGTCCGCACCTGGCCCGGGCCCCGATGCTGCGGACTCAGGACTGCTGCGTGTGCTGGCGGGGGATGGCGGGGAGGGTGATGATGAACTCCGCGTACTCCCCCTCCCTGGATTCCACCGTGAGCCTGCCGCCCTGGGCCACCACGACGATGTCGTGGCTGATGGACAGCCCCAGGCCCGTTCCCTCCCCCGGGGGCTTGGTGGTGAAAAAGGGCGTGAAGAGCTTGTCGCGCACTGCCGCCGGGATGCCGTTGCCGTTGTCGCGCACCCGGATTTCCACCTCGCTGCCCGACCAGTGCGTGGATACCCTGACCTCGGGCTGGAAGGGGGTGGCGGCCTGGCGGGCCTTCTGATGAGCCGCATAGCAAGCGTTGTCCATCAGGTTGAGGATGACCCGGCGGAGGTCCTCAGCCACCAGGGAGAGCTGCGGCATGGCAGCGTCGAAACCGGTCTCGATGCGCACGTGAATCGGCGGGTTCCTGGCACCCAACCCGTGCTGGACGAGGCGAATGACCTCCCCCACCAACGGGTTGATATGGGTGGGCCGCCGCTCGCCCCGGTTGCCGCGCGCATGCCGTAGCATTCCATCGATGATGCCGCTGGCCCTCTGGCCATGCTCACGCACCCGGGTGGTGTTCTGCTCCAGCTCACCCAGGAGGCTGACAAACTCCTCCCGCTGCGCTGCGGCACCCGGCCAGGCGCCATCGAGCCCCTCGCGCACCTCTCGCAGCAGCTCGAGCGAGAGCTGGGAGAAGTTGTTGACGAAGTTCAGTGGGTTCTTCAGCTCGTGGGCAATGCCCGCCGTCAGGGCGCCGAGCGACGCGAGCTTCTCCTGAGTGATGATCTGCGCCTGCATGGCCTGGAGGGTCCGCAGGGTGCGCTGCAGCTCGGCGTTCTTGCGGTGGAGCTCGTCGGTGCGCTCGTGGACGCGCTGCTCGAGGGCATGGCTGTACCCCTCGAGCTTGCCGTAGAGCCCGGCGTTCTCGATGGAGATGGCGGCCTGGGCCGAGAGCATGCCGAGCACGTGGAGCCGGCTGGAGTTGAAGGCGCCCGGGGTGAGGTTGTTCTCCAGGTAGAAGAGGCCGAGCAACTGCCTGCGGTGCAGGATGGGGGCGCAGAGCACCGAGCGTACCCCGTGGCTGGAGATGTAGGGGTTCTCCCGCAGGGTCGCCTGGGCGGATGCATCGTCGATGAGCACGGGAGTACCGGAGCGCAGCACCTGCTGGGCAATGGCGATGCAGAGTGAGTCGCTCCGCTCCAGCGGCTGGACGGGAGAGAGCTGCCCGCCGCGGCTGCCCATCTCGCCGGCGGCCTCGACGAAGAGCTCCTCGCCGTGCTTGAGAACCAGCACGCCGCGCTGGGCCCCAGCGCTCTCCATGACGATGTGGATGAGATTGGCGACGAGCTGGGGCAGGAGCAGCTCTCCGGAGATGGCCTGGGAGGCCTTCATCACCGAGCTCATGTCGAGCGTCTCCACGAGCGAGTCGGAGCTGGAGCTGGAGCTGGAGCGGGAGATGGAGGAGGAATCCAGACGCTCCACGTGCCGGGGCTCCCAGCGCGCGAGGGTGGCGGCATGGGCCCGCAGGAGGGCGGACTGCTCGCGGGTCAGGAGCCGGACCTTCTCCGTGGCCCCCCAGCGCGCGTAGGCGTCGAGCGCCTCCAGCAGGTAGGCGGAGGCGGGGGCGCGGTGGCCTCGGTCCAGGTGGAAGCGGAAGGCCAGCTCGTTGGCGAGCGCCTCCAGGTTGGCGAAGCCGTTGGCGCGTGCCGTGGCGATGGCCCGCTCGTACTGCGTGGGGAGTTCGGCCTCCTGCCCCTTGATACGCGCCAGCTCCGCGCACACCAGCAGGTGGTACGCCGAGAAGTTCTCCGGCGCCCGCTGCGCGCACCGCTCGAGGTAGGCACACTGCCGCTCCACCTGCGCGAGCAGCGCCTCCTGCTTCTCCCCAGGAGCTCCCGGATACACCGCCGCCGCGATCAGCGCGTGGTAGAACGTGTACGTGACCTCGTGGAACAGGCCCGAGAGGAAGGGCATGTATGGCTGCGCCTTCTCCGCCTCCACGAGCGCCTGCTCGGGCTGACGCAGCAGGTAGAGCAGCTTGGCCGCGCCCATGTGCAGCGTCACCCGCCAGGTGTATCCATCCGAGCCGGGAATGTACTCCGGGGCCTCCTGCCCGGCGCCCATCAGGGTGAGCACCAGCCGTTGCAGGCACAGGGCCATGGCCTCTGTCTCCGGGTCCTTGCTCGTCTCGAGGAACTTGAGGAGCTTGCGGTTCTCCTCCAGTACCTCGGACAGCGGCTCTCCGCCCATCGACACGCGCCGCCACAGCTGCGCGACCCGGCAGAGCCCCGCGTGTTGCCAGTCTCCGCTCTCCAGCGAGCCCTTGTAGGCCTCGGCGAGCTCGGAGATGCCGGCGCGCGCGCTCTGCGTCCAAAGGTCGATGTGCGCCGCGCGGACGTAGCGCAGCCGGGCCTGCATCATCGGATCTTCGAATCGCGCGGCCATCTCACTGGCGAGCTGGCCGAACCGCCAGCCCATGAAGGGCTCTCCCAGTGTGACGGCGAGGATGATGCCGAAGGTGACGTAGCCGAAGGGTGAGAAGCGGCTGTTGCCGTGCTCCAACGAAAGACGGACGATCCGCAGCACCAGCAGCGCGAAGAGCCCCTGGTTGCTCAGGTACGCCGAGGTCGTCATGCTCGCCAGCACGTGGATGGACAGCTCCACGCCCGGGTCGTTGACACGCGGCAGATCGAGCAACAGCGCCGGCTCCCGGCCCCCCAGCCGGCCCATCACCGCCTGAAGCTCCGCGGCGATTGCCGCCTGATCCGGCTCCAGGGGCAGATCCACGCCGAGTAGGCGCAGGCCATCGAGCCCCAGCCGGAGGGTCTCCGCATGCCGGCCCCTCACGGAGGCGAGCATGGCCTGCATGGCATGCACGCCCGCGCGCTGCGCCGGGGCCCGGGCTCGGGTGAGCAGGGTGGAGAAGCCTGACGCGGCGGCCTCGAACTCGCCGGCCAGGTAATGGGACTCGGCCAGCTCCATCTGGAGCGAGAAGGCCCGCTCGTGCTCCTGCACCCAGGCGTCCGCGGGCAGCAGCGCGCTGCCCGTGCGGAACAGCTCGCAGGCGGTGCGGTAGGCGCCCGAGGCCTTCGCCCGGCGGCCCGCCTTGAGGTGGAGATCGACCAACTCCAGCCGCAGGGACGCGGGACCGATGCGCTCAGGGGCATGGCCGAGGTGCGGCAGGATGGCGAAGAGCCGCTCCTCCAGCGTCCCCGCGGCCCGGGCCTCCTCGAGCAGCCGCAGGCCCGCACGTACATGCCACTCGGCACGCTCTTCCGGGGCGATGAGCGAGTAGGCCGCCTGGCGGACGCGATCATGCAGGAAGCGCAAGGGCACCTCCAGATCCGCAGCCGCCCTCGCGCCATAGGGCTCGAGCAGCAGGTAGTCCTGGCTGAGCGGCAGCACGAGCCCGCGCTGGATGGCGCTCCAGAGCGCGTGTGCTGTCCGCTCCGCCGTGGCCCCGGAGGCCACCGTGAGGTCGCGGAAGCCAAAGCTCACGCCCAGACAGGCGGCGAGCTGGAGCAACTCGACCGTCTCCGCGGGCAGCTGGCGGATCTCCGCCGCCATCAGGGCCGCCACATCGTCGGGAATCTCCCGCGCCTCGAGCCGGGCGAACTCCCACTCCCACCGGCCCGCTTGCGTGTCGAAGCGCAGCAGCTCCTGCTCATGGAGGAAGCGGAGGAACGCCTTGACGGAGAAGGGGTTGCCTCCGGTCCTGGCATGGACGAAGCGGCCGAGCTCCAGCGCCCGCTCCGGACTGGCGGCGGTCGTCTCGCGCACCATCTGTGCGACCTCCTCGATGCCCAGCGGCGTCAGGTGGAGCGAGCGCAGCGGCGTGCCCGCGGCGCGCAGCTCGTCGAGCATCAGCGGGAGGGGGTGCGCTGCGGAAATGTCCGTATCGCGGTAGGCGCCCACGAGCAGCAGGTGGCGGGTGTCGGGCTCGCGGGCGAGCACCTGTAGCAGCGAGAGCGTGGCGCTGTCGGCCCACTGCAGATCATCCAGGAAGAGGGCGAGCGGGCGCTCGGGAGCGGCGAACGCCTGGATCGCGCGCGCGAGCACCAGGGTGAGGCGGTTCTTGGACGCGTCGGCCGGCAGCGGCACGGGCGGGGGTTGCTCCCCCAGCAGCGCCCGGGTGTCCGGGATCGCCTCGACGAGCACGGCCACATTGGCGCCGAGCGCCTCCCGCAGGCGCTCACAGACCCGCCGGGCCTCCGTCTCACCCTCGGAGAGGGTCTGGCGAACCAGCTGGCTCAGGGCCTGGTGGACGGCATCGAAGGGGACGCTGCGGTGGAGCTGATCACACTTGCCTGCGGCGAAGCGGCCCCGGCTGGCGGCCGTCACCCGGTGGAGCTCGTTGACGAGCGAGGACTTGCCGATGCCCGCGGAGCCGGTGATGAGCAGCACCTGACAGCGGCCCGCCGCGGCCCGTGCGTGGGTCTCCACCAGGAAGGCCACATCCGAGGCGCGCCCGTAGAGGCCCTGGGGGAGGCGGAACTGCTGGGCCCGGTCCTCGGCGCCCAGCGGGAAGGAGGTGAGCGTGCAGTGCTCCCGGAGCTGGCGCAGGCACTCCTTCACGTCCGCGATGAGGCCCCAGGCACTCTGGTAGCGGGCCTCCGGGTCCTTGGACAACAGCTTGAGCACGAGCGCCGCCAGGGGCTCCGGCAATCCGGGGATGACCTCTCGCGGTGAGGGGGGCACCTGGGCCACATGCGCGTGAAGTAGTTCCAGAGGCACCTGGCTGGTGAAGACCCGGCGGCCGGTGAGGAGCTCGAAGAAGGTGGCGCCCAGGGCGTAGAAGTCCGCGCGGTAGTCCACGCCCCGGTTCATGCGTCCGGTCTGCTCGGGCGCCATATAGGCAAGCGTGCCCGTCAGGTGAGAGGGCGTCTCGGGGGTGGCGGTCTCCAGCGCGATGGCCGCCGAAAGGGAGAAGTCCGCGATCTTCACCACACCCGTGGACGGGTTGACGATGATGTTCTGCGGCTTGAGGTCCTTGTGGATGACGCCGCGCTGGTGGATGTGGCCCAGGGCCTCGCAGATGTGCAGGGCGTAGTCCAGGAAGGTGTCCACCTCCAGCGGGCCCCGCGCGTCCAGCAGGTGGCGCAAGGAGGTGCCTCCAAAGTCCTCCAGGACGAGCGCCACCCGCTCCGGGAACGTTTCGAGGCCCAGGACGCGCAGGATACCGTCGCCTTCGATGCGGCGTGCGATGGCGAACTCGCGCTGCAGTTCCAGGGCCCGGCGCGGGCTGGACTGGCCGTCCGAGGGGAACTTGAGGATGACGGAGCAGCCGTCACTCAGGCGGGTGGCCCGGGCCAGCGTGGAGCGTGGGCTGTCGTGGAGTGTCTGGTGGAGGGTGTAACCCGGCCAGTGTGCCATGGCGGTCTTCCGCGGCGCCGGCCGTGCTCGGCGGGCACCCGTCGTGGGGCTCCCCAGTCTAAGCCCCACTTCGCCTCACGTGCCATTGTGAATACCGGGCGCCCCTTGCAGTAGCAGCTCGTCCCGCCTCCCGCATGTACGAAGCCCAGACGAGCGAGCGTGCGCGGGTCCACCCTCCCGATGTCTGCCTCCGCTCGGCGCCTGGGCTGTGATCCAGTCCACTCGTTTCCAATGATTTGCATTACAGGCACGGCGCCGTGAGGCCGGTACTTTGAGCCTCGCATTCCGGCGTGGTGGCCCAGGCCCGGGTCCCGCGCCCCGCTCCCCGCCGTTCAGTTCCCATTGAGAGAGAGCCCCATGTCCGCCCTGTCTGGTGTTCTGGCGCAGACTCCTGCCCAGAAAGCGTTGCTGTGTGCCTTCCTCCTGGTGTCCGCCGTCAATTTGAGCAGCAACCTGCTCAATGACCTCCGGCCGGCCGCCGGCCCCACGGCCTTTACCTGCGAGTGCACGGCGAAGCAGGGCGCTACCGGGGTGACAGACGCCGAGAAGTGCGCCGCCGAGAAGAAAGCGGCCCAGGCCAGGGATGCCGCCGAGAAGCCCTTCGAAACGCCGGCCTTCATCTCGAAGGTGTTGTTGATGCCATTGCTCGCGGCGCTCTACTTCCTGCGCACGCGGGGGGCGGCCTCGGACATCCCGCGGCTCGCCCTCATGCTCGCGCTGTTCGCCTGCTGGCTGGGAGACATCTTCCTGGGGCTCAAAACAAAGGACCCGAGCCTCCACTTCATGTTGGGCATGGGCGCGTTCGGCGTGGCCCACCTCTTCTACATCCGCGGCTTCCTCAAGGCCGTGGACCTGAAGCGCCTGGACAAGACGGTGCTGGCCTATGGCCTGCCCTTCATCGTCTACGCCTTCATGATGTACTCGGTCCTCTACCACGACATGGTGGACCCGGGTGAGGAGTCCATGCGCCTCCCGCTCGGGCTCTACATGGTGGTGCTGATCTCCAATGGATTGAGCAGCTTCCTCCGCTTCCACCAGCAGCGTTCGCTCTCGGCCGCGTCGATCCTCGCCGGGGTGGTGCTGTTCGTGCAGTCCGACAGCTTCATCGCGGTGGCCAGGTTCGTCGACCAGGAGCTCCCGCTCGAGGACTTCTCCGTCATGGCGACGTACATCCTGGGCCAGTACCTCATCATCCGTGGCTGCGTCCTCCGCACGAAGGAACTGGCGGCCCCGCAGGAGCCCCGGGCCACCCTGCTCGCGGCGGCCTGAACCGTCCCCCCTCATCCACCCCTGGAGGAACCATGTCCAACACCACGCAAGGTGATGTCATCTTCAATGAGCTGAAGTTCCGGAACCTGTCGGTGAAGAACCGCATCTTCCGCTCCAATGTCTCGGGCAAGTTCGACAACTACGATGGGAGCGGGACGCAGACCCGCATCAACTGGGAGACGAAGTTCGCCAAGGGGGGCGTGGGAGCCATCATCTCCTCCTACGTGCCGGTACACCGCAGCGGCCGCATCCTCCCCAACTACGCCACCATCGAGAGCGACGACCGCATCCCGTTCTGGCGCAAGCTCGTCGAGAAGGTCCACGAGTACGACTGCCGGTTCATCATGCAGCTCAGCCACTCCGGCCGGCAGCGAGACCAGGGCGGCGTGGAGAACCAGTTCAACCGGGCGGCGAGCTCCACGGACCAGAAGGATCCCTTCCACGGAATCCTGTGCCGGGCCATGACGGTCCAGGAAATCAAGCAGCTCATCGGCTGGTTCGCGGCGGCCGCGGGCCGGGCCCGTGAGGCGGGAGCGGACGGCGTCGAGCTGCATGGCGCCAACGGCTACCTCATCACCCAGTTCCTCAGCTCCGGAATCAACGACCGCAAGGACGAGTACGGCGGCTCGCTGGAGAATCGGGCGCGCTTCGCCATCGAGCTGGTGCGGGAGATCCGCCGCGTGGTGGGCAATGACTATCACGTCCAGTTCAAGATCAGCGCTATCGACCACAACGACCAGCCGTTCTTCTACGAGAAGAAGGGCAACTCACTGCAGGAGAGTGTGCAGATCTGCAAGTGGCTGGAGGAAGCCGGCGTGGATGCCCTCCACGTCTCCACGGGAAGCATGTTCCCGCACCCACTCAATCCGGTGGCGCCCGACTTCCCCTACAACACGGCGGCCCGGACGTACGAGACCATGCTGTCCAGCGGCGTGCTCGCGATGCGCAACTACACGTTGTTCCGCTACTCGTGGCTGCACGGCCTCTTCGGCCTGCTGTGGAACCGGAGCGTCAAGAAGAAGGCCCGGGAGAACGCGGCGCTCCACAAGAAGCTGGGCATGGGCAGCGAAGTGAGCCCCCTGGAGGGGCTGACCGCTCTCGAGGCCGAGGCCATCCGCAAGAACGTCCAGGTGCCCGTCATCTGCACCGGAGGCTTCCAGAGCGCTTCGCTCATCCGCAAGGTCATCACCGAGGGGTACTGCGACGCGGTGTCCATCGCGCGTCCACTGATCGCCAACAACGACCTGGTGAACGAGTACTTCGCCAAGGGGAAGGATCAGCCGGACCGGCCCTGCTCGCACTGCAACAAGTGCCTGGTCAACGCCATCGAGAACCCGCTGGGCTGCTACGACGTCGACCGCTTCGGTGGCAACTACGACGCGATGATCGCGCAGGTCATGTCCGTTTTCCACCCGACCTCCTTCGGAGCGTGAGCCATGGCGCGTGAACCCTCGAAGCAGAAGCGTGGTGACGAACTGGGCGTCCTGGAGGACCTGACGCCCGTCCAACGAGAGGATCGTAACCGCCGGGTATGGGCGCTGCTGGCGGTGGGGGCGGCCGCCCTCGTTCTCCTCGGCTGGACGCTGTACCAGGAGCTCACCTCCAACGAGCCGGTGCGGTACGCGGCGGACGAGGAGCATTTCAAGTACGGCTCCATCGGCAGCGACGCCGCCAACGGCATTCCCTACTACGTGTGGAAGGTCATGCCGGAGCTGTGCGCGGACAAGCTGCCCCGGCCCGGGGGCGGCTACGAGTCGCTCGGCTTCATGTTCGAGCCTGGCAGGGATCTCCCGGTGGGGACCTCCAAGCGCAAGGTCATCGTCGACCGGGTGGGGTTCAACTGCGCCTTCTGCCATGCCGGCTCGGTCCGGACGGCCCCCGGGAGTGAGCGGCAGCTCTACGTGGGGATGCCCGCCAACGGGTTCGATCTCCGCGCCTACGTGGACTTCTTCTCGGACTGCGCCCGCGACCCGCGCTTCACACCGGAGACCGTGATGGCGTTCATCGATCAGCGCTACTCGCTGGGCTGGGTGGAGCGGCTGCTCTACCGCTACGTGGTGGTGGACGCCACGCGCCGCGGGCTGCTGGAGCAGGCGGCCAAGATGCAATTCATGCGCGAGCAGCCGGACTGGGGCCCGGGCCGGGTGGACACCTTCAACCCATACAAGACGCTCCAGTTCAACTTCGACGTGCGGGGAGACGACAGCATCGGAACCACGGACTTCCCAGCCATCTGGAACCAGGCGCCCCGCGACGGAATGGATCTGCATTGGGACGGCAACAACAGCAACGTGCACGAGCGGAACATGAGCGCCGCCCTGGGCGCTGGCGTCACGCCGCCCACACTCGACTGCGAGAGCATCAACCGCCTCGAGCAATGGTTGAACGGCCTGCCCGCGCCCCGCTATCCGTTCCAGGTCGATGCCGCCCTGGCGGCCCAGGGAAAGGACATCTTCGGGCAGCAGTGCGCCGATTGCCATGCCTTCGGCGGGGAGCGGACGGGCAAGGTGACCTCCGTGGAGGAGGTCCAGACGGACCGCCACCGCCTCGATGCCTTCAGCTACGAACTGCTGTCCAACTTCAACACGCTCTACACGGGGTACGCCGGCGATGCGGGCCAGAAAGAGTGCCGCCGCGTCTTCTCCAACTTCACCAAGACGAACGGCTATGCCAACCATCCGCTGGACGGCATCTGGCTGAGGGCACCGTACCTGCACAACGGCTCGGTGCCATCGCTGATGGATCTGCTGGAGCCGCCCGCCCAGCGCCCCACGACGTTCTACCGGGGCAACGACGTCTATGACCCGGTGCACGTGGGCTTCGTGTCGGACGTCGGGTCCGAGAACGGCCACCCCTTCTTCACCTTCGATACCCGGGAGCCCGGCAACAGCAACGCGGGCCACCTGTACGGAACGGACCTGTTGCCCGAGCAGAAGCGGGCGCTGGTCGAGTTCATGAAGACCCTCTGACTTCCACGCACCGCGTGCAAGGAGATCATCCATGTCGACGGACAACACGTATGCGTTCAGATCCGGCCCACAGAGTGTGCGGCGCCGCTGGTTGGGGGGGGGCGTGCTCCTGCTGGTGCTGGGCCTGGGCGTCCCGCTCTACCAGGCCTGGGACCCTTTCTTCCCGGAACGGACTCCCCAATACGATTCACTCGAGACGCATTTCAAATACGGCTCCATCGGGAATGAAGACCAGCAGGGCATGCCGTACTGGCTCTGGCTGGTGCTGCCCCGGGTCTTCTCGGACAAGCTCCCCGGACCGGGCGGGTACACCGCGCTGGGGCTGCTCTGGGAGAAAGGCCAGGAGCTCCCCGTGGGCTTCTCCCGCAAGGAAGCCAGCATTTCCCTGGTGAGCCCGAACTGCGCCCTCTGCCATACCTCGAGCTACCGGCGGAGCGAGACGGATGGCAGTCCGGTCATCGTCTCCGCGGGCGCCGGGCAGCGCTTCGATGCGCAGGGCTACCTGCGATTCCTGTTCGAATGTGCCTCGGATCCCCGCTTCAACGCCGACGTCCTGCTGCCCGAGCTCGAGAAGCTGCACGGGTTCTCCTGGGTCCAGAAGCAACTCTACCGGTACGTGGTGATTCCCAAGACACGCGAAGCCCTGTTGAAGCAGAAGCAACACTTCGCCTGGATGGACACGCGCCCCGCCTGGGGCCCTGGACGGGCGGAGACCATGAACCCGGCCAAGTTCGGCTTCCTCCGGATGCCGGATGACGGGACGATCGGCACCGCCGAGGTGCCAGCCCTATGGGGGATGAAAGCTCGTCCGGAAGGAGTACACCACTGGGACGGGTTGAACCCGGTGCTGCGGGAGATCGTGCTCAGCGCGGCCATCGAGAATGGCACCTCCTCCCAGGCCATCAACCGCCGGGAAGTGGGAGCGAGCCTCCAGAAGGTGCAGGACTTCCTGCTCGAAAGCGCCGTGCCGGCCTACCCGTTCACGCTCGACCCGGAGCGGGTGAAGGCGGGGGCGGCAGTCTACGCGGCCCACTGCGCTTCCTGTCACGGTGCGCAGGGCCAGGGGACACCGCAGCTCATCCCCATCGCCGAGGTGGGCACGGACGCCCACCGCTGGGACTCGTGGTCCGAGGAGGCCGCGCAGCGCTTCAATGACTACACCCGGGGCGAGTCCTGGAAGCTGAGCGCCTTCCGCAAGACCGCGGGGTATCTCGCCGTTCCGCTGACCGGTTTGTGGCTGCATGCTCCCTACCTGCACAACGGCTCGGTCCCTTCGCTCGAGGAGCTGCTGCAGCCTCCCGCGAAGCGTCCCACGAGCTTCTACCGCGGCAATGACGTCTATGACCCGGCCCGGGTGGGCTTCGTCTCCGACAAGCCGTCGGTGCAGCGCGGCGGAGTGACGTATACGCTCTTCCGCTACGACACCTCTCTTCCAGGCAACGGCAACGGCGGCCACCTCCATGGGGTGGAGCTGCCCGCGGACTCCAAGCTGGCGCTGCTCGAGTTCCTGAAGACGCTGTAGCGTTGCGAACCCAAGAGACTTCTCATGAAAGGAAGACACAATGCGTAAGCCCAGACATGCTCTCACCCTCCTCTTGGGCAGTGCCTTGTTCGCCTGCGCGACCACTCCGCAGCATGCCCTCGAGCAGGCGCAGCCCTTGCCCGAGGACTGGAATCATGGCTACGTGCCGGCTCCCCTGAGCGGGTACAAGTCCGCGCAGGAGCGTTCCGGCCAGGAGCCGCAGTGCGCCCTGGCCGTGGCCATCTCCGGAGGCGGGACCATCTCGGCCGCCTTCAGCTATGGCGTCCTCGAGCAGCTCAACAAGTCCGTCGAGCTACCCCATGGCCAGAGCGTCTTGAAGGAGATCGACTACCTGTCGACCGCCTCCGGCGGTGGCATTACCGCCTCCATCTTCATCGACATGCTGCGCGAGCACTCACTCCGCCAGCCCCGGCGCAAACCCACTCGGGACGACCTCTCGTTCTTCTTCGAGCATGCCCGCTTCCGCGGCGTCATGGACTGGAAGTTCGTCAAGGACATCGACGTCTTCCCCAAGGGCATCTTCTCGTCTCCCGCGGAGCTCATCTACGACAACATGGGGCCAGCGCTCACCGGACAAGAGGCGCTCCCGTGCAAGCAATTGGACCTGCGGACGAGCACCGATCGCCCGGGATGCTATCTCTCGGGCATCAATCGGCTGAAGTTCAGTGATCTGCTCGTGGCGGAGGGCACCTCGCTCGCGCCGCAGTGGCCCATCTGGTTGCCCGGCACGACGTTGTACACGACGGGCACCCACATTCCCGCCATTCCCAGCACGTTCCATGCGTTGGGGATTGATGGGTTGGATCTCGTCTCTTCGGACTCTCCCTCGGCGGCCCATTGGGTGCGGCTGGAAGACATGGACTACCACCACGCCCTCGTGCTCTCGATGGCGTTTCCCGGCATCGGCCCTCTGGTGGCCCGGACGCGGACCGACTCGAAGCCGCAATACGTGCTCCTGGCGGACGGAGGCCAGTCCGATAATCTCGGGCTCGTCAACGGCATCATGGCAGTGGCCAACGACGTGAAGGCCCACCCGGACCGCAACGGGCTCGTCATCGTGATTGACGGGGCCATGCAGCCCTCGGATGCGAGCGTCTCGGCCTGGCCCGGCAGTGAGGGAAGCCTGAAGGACCGCCTGCTGTCGGGCCGCTTCGGCATGGTGTTCGCGAACGGTGCCCCGCCTCTCGGTTTCAACCGGCAGGCCGCGGAGAGCCTGGCCAATGGCCTGCTCTCGGAACTGGGAGCGGAGACCAGGCAGCGGATCCGCGTTGTGTTCGTGCGCGCCAGCAATCTGCTCAACAGCCCGGAGCCGATCACGTTCCATGATGTCGGGAACTGCATCACGACCGATGGCCGCCGGGATCCGCTCGGCAAGAGCCAATGCCTCGAGGGGGCACCGACGGTCTCCATCGCAGCCCGTGACCGGATCCAGATCCGCGTTGCCTCGCTGTCGATCGGTCGCCGATTGAGTGAAGACCTGATCACCCTGGGCAACGAAGCCGTCAAGCGCTACCGGCCGGAGAAACCGTCGGAGGAAGGCCTCGAGCAGGAGTTGCTGAGATGCCTCCAGTCCACGGCGCGCGCCGCCCGCGCTCCGTGATGTAGGCCCATGAGGGAGGCGACACGGTGGCCGAGCCCATCCAGCTCATCCGAGCCCGGACGGGTCCGCACCTGGGAGAGCGGGCAGGGACATGCCGGGCTCACAAATGACGGCCCGGATGTCTGTCTTCCCGGAAGACTCCACTTCCAGAGGGTGGCCCAGCGTCATGTATCTCGAGCAGCGAGAGGAGACCGCGAGACCTGCCCGTGCCTGGCTGGGCGCGTGGCTGTTGCGGTACCGCATGCTGAACGGGGCGGTCATCCCCAGAATGCCCGGGGCTGGCCGGGCCACTCCGCCGCACTGCTGCTAAGTCCGCGGTGGGGTGGCCGCCCGCTTTCCATCTCTCTTGTCCCAGCCGGCCCATGCCCGTCGGGCTCCCGCCCGAGGTGCACCTTGCCCGCTTCGCTCTCTCACGAGCCGGAGCCTGGGCAGGAGTGCGCGTGGACATGTCCCGGTCCTTTCGTCGACGCAAAGGAGAGCGTCATGACACCCCATTCTTATGTGCAGCTCGTGAAGGTCCTCGCATCCCGCAGGACGAGAACCAGCGCGGTGGCCCTCATCGTCGCTGGCTCGCTCGTCATCCAGGCCGCACCCCCCGAGCGTTTCCTCACGGCGCTCGCTGGAGGCTCACTCGGCTTCTCGCTCCTGTTCGCCTGGCTGTTCTTCCACAGTGGTCTTCGTCAACTCCCCGAGAGACAGCGAGGACCCTTCCTGCTCGTGGTGCTGGTCGTGCTGTCCACCCTGCTGGTGATGCAGGCCTGGGCCGCGCTGCGCCTGGCCACCGAGGTGCTCCATTCCCAGGAAGCACATGCCTGGCTCCCTCGAGGGCCGGTCGATGGATGAGCGCCAGCTGGGGAGGCGGCGTTCACCGGCCGCGCCTCTTCTGTGGTTCGTGAGGGGAGCGCGTGGCCTCCTGGACGAGCTTGCGGTAGTTCTCCAGGCGCTCCGGGGCGAGCTGTCCGCTCTGGAGCGCCTCGCGGACGGCGCACCCCGGCTCCTTCTGATGGCGGCAGTCGCTGAAGCGGCACCCGCCCGACAGCTCCTCGATGTCCGTGAAGGCGGTGCGCAGGCCCTCCTCGTTCTCCATGAGTCCGAGCTCGCGCATGCCCGGTGTGTCGATGACGAGGCCTCCCTGCGGCAGCACGAACAGCTCGCGGTGCGTGGTGGTGTGCCGGCCCTTGTCGTCCTCGCGCACCGCGCCCACCTCCATGCGCGCGGAGCCCACCAGCCGGTTGATGAGGGTGGACTTGCCCACGCCAGACGAGCCGATGAGCGCCACCGTCCGGTTGCCGCCGATGTACTGCCAGAGCGCGTCGAGTCCCTCGCCGGTGACGCTGCTGACGGTGTGCAGCGGGACGTCCGGAGCCAGGGCGGCGATGCGCTCGCGGGCGGCCACCACGTCCTCGCACAGGTCCGCTTTGGTGAGCACCAGCACGGGCTGGGCCCCGCTGTCTCCGGCGACCGCCAGGTAGCGCTCGAGCCGCCGCGGGTTCAAATCCCTCGTCAGCGCGGAGACGAGGAAGACCACGTCCACGTTGGCGGCCACGACCTGCTCTTCATCCGCCCGGCCGGCGGCCTTGCGGGCGAGCTGGGTGCGCCGGGGCAGCACCGCCTGGATGACCGTGGTGCCCTCCTGGCTGCGAGGCTCGAAGGAGACCCAGTCCCCGACGACCGGGCGCACGGACTGTCCCTTGCGGATGGCCATGCGCAACCGCCCCGGGATGGTGGCCCGCATGTCCCCGCGCGCCGAGTAGAGCACGTACTCCACGCCATAGTCGGCGCCGATGCGCGCCGGCTCCTCACCCTCGCTCGCGCGGGAGCGCCAGGCCTCCTGGAAGGGGGACCCCCAGCCGAGCTTCTCCAAGACATGCTCATCCATACTCATGCGCCGCCCAGACTATGCCCATCGCGGTGGGGTTGGGGTAGGGAGATGTCCTCATGGCGAAGGACTCGCGCGTATGGGCGGTGACGGTGGCGACGCTGCTGGGCGCCGCCCTGGGCGAGTGGACCCATGTGCCCGCCGGGGCGCTCCTCGGCGGCATGCTGGTGTCACTCGTGGCCGCGCTCTCCCTGTCCGTCCACGTCCCCGTGCCCCGGCCCCTGCTGCTGGCCGCGCAGGCCATGCTGGGCGCCGCCCTCTGCTCCTCCTTCCAGCCCTCCGCGTGGAGCGCGCTCGCGGAGAACTGGCTCGTCGCGCTCGTCAACGTGGTGGGCGTGGTGGCCATCGGCCAGGCGGTGGCACTCGTCTTCGCCCGGCTGGGCGGCGTGGATGTCCGCACCGCCACCCTCGGGCTGATGCCGGGAGGGGCCTCGGCCATGGTGGCCCTGAGCGAGGAGCTCGGTGCCGATTCGCGCCTGGTGACGCTCTTCCAGTACCTGCGCCTGGGCGTGGTCATCGTCGTGGCGGCGGCCGTGGGCCGGTGGTCGGGCACCGTGCCGGATACGCAGGTGGCCACCGTCGCGTCGCTGCCCGGTGCTCCTTCTCCCCTGGTGGCGTGGGGCACCACGGCCCTCGTCGCCATCATCGGAGGGGCCGCGGGGACGTGGCTGAAGCTGCCCGCGGGGGGCTTCCTCGGGCCCCTCCTGCTGGGCATTCCCCTCACGGCCCTGGGCATCCCGGTGGGCGCGTGGCCTCCGGGCGTGATGCTCGTGTCGCTGTGGGCGCTGGGGACTCGCGTGGGCAGCCACTTCGATGAGGCGGCCGTGCACGAGCTCAAGCGCGTAGCACTGGGCGCCCTCGGGGCCGCGCTGGCCATGGTGGGCGGGTGCCTGCTGCTCGCCTGGCTCTGGTCCTCCGTGGGCGGAGTGGATCTGCTCACCACCTACTTCGCCACGTCGCCCGGTGGGGCCGACTCGGTGCTCGCCATCGCCCTCGGGACCCACGCCACCCTGTCTCTGGTGGTCGCCGTGCAGGTGGGGCGGCTCCTGCTCATCTTCCTCGTCGCCCCCGTCTTCATGCGCCGGCTGGTCGCGCGCCGGTAGGTCCCGGCAACCCCTACACCAGCCCGTGCTCCTCGAGCTTGTTGTAGAGGGTGCGCCGGCTGATGCCGAGCAGACGCGCGGCCAGCGTGCGGTTGTCCCCGGCACGGTCGAGGGCATCCACCAGGGCCTGCCGCTCCATGTCCTTGCGCTGCGACTCCAGGGTGCGTCCCTCACTGCCAGTACCGCCCGGCGCGGGCATGGCCGGGGCGTTCGGGAAGGGACTCGAGGGAGCGGGCGCCGGCGCCGCGGGGACGATGCCCGGCTGCCGCGCCACCTCGCGCCGCACCTCGTCCCCGGTGAGGACGGAGCCGTCGGAGAGCACCACCAGGCGCTCGATGAAGTTCTGCAACTGGCGCACGTTGCCGGGCCACGGCTGGGCGCGCAGGGCCTCGAGCCCGTCCGGCGTCAGCGTGAAGGGCGGCCGGCCGTTGGCCTTCGCGTGGACGTCGAGGAAGTGACGCACGAGCGGCTCGATGTCCTCGGGCCGGGCGCGCAGAGGGGGCAGCCACACCGGCACCACGTTGAGCCGGTAGAAGAGGTCCTCGCGGAACTCGCCCTTGCGCACCATCTCCTCGAGGTTGCGGTGCGTGGCCGCCACGAAGCGCACGTCCACCTTCAGCGTCTGCGTGCCGCCGAGCCGCTCGAACTCGCGCTCCTGCAGCAGCCGCAGCAGCTTCACCTGCACCTGGGGGGTGATGTCCCCAATCTCATCCAGGAAGAGGGTGCCCCCGTTGGCCAGCTCCACGCGGCCGGGCTTGCGGGTGGCCGCGCCGGTGAAGGCGCCCTTCTCGTAGCCGAACAGCTCGCTCTCCAGCAGCGTGTCCGGCAGGGCCGCGCAGTGCAGCTTCACGAAGGGCCCGCCGCGCCGGGGGCTGGCGTCGTGCACCGCCTTGGCGGCCAGCTCCTTGCCCGTGCCGGACTCACCGCGCAGCAGCACCGTGGCCGTGCCCGAGGCGGCTCGCGTCAGCATCGCCTGCACCTCGGACATGGCGGTGCTGCCGCCCACGAAGGAGCTGGTCTCCTTCACCAGCGGGCGCGCCCCTTCCTGCTGCTGCGCGCGCAGCAGCGCCTTGCGGATGCTGAAGAGGATCTCCTCCCGGTCGAACGGCTTGAGGGCGAAGTCCGCCGCGCCGGCCTTCATGGCCTCCACGGCCAGCGGCACGGTGCCGTGCGCGGTGAGGAGGATGACGGGGATGTCGGGCCAGGAGCGCCCCACCTCGGCCAGCAGCTCCATGCCGCTCATGCCAGGCATGCGCACGTCGCTCACCACCACGTCGATGGGCTTGCGGCCCAGCAGGGTGAGCGCCTCCTGGCCATTGGACGCCGTATGCACGGTGAGCCCCGCCTGTCCCAGCAGCGCACCGAGCACCTTGGCCACGGCGGGGTCGTCGTCCACCAGCAATACGTTTCCCTTCAGCAACTCGGCCACGGCGCTCCTTCTCCTGGGACGGGGGGCGTTCCGGGGCCGATGCTACCGCGCCCTTCCTGGCTCGTCAGCGCCGCCGAGACGAGTCGCACCCGATGTGCGGTGGGGGAGCACTGGCGGGGGGAGGGCCGGAGGGGTGGGGTGGGACAGGTGGCACCCGGTGACCATCCTCCAGCGTACAGACGCGGAGCCGGTCCCCGGTGGGCGTGACGGAGCGGGAGTAGCGTTGCCCGCGCCGATGAGTCCCGATTCTTCAGAGCAGCAGGCCCTGCGCCGGGTGCACCGCAAGAGTTTCTTCATCTGCTCGGCCTTCTTCGTGGTGGCGCTCTTCCTGTTCGTCCTGGTGGAAAAGGACATCACCTGGCCGCTCATCGCGCTGCAACTCGGTTGTAGCGCGAGCTTCGCGGTCATGGGCGTGGCCGTGGGCCGGGGCCGTTTGTCGCTCCGGAGCTCGCGCCTGGGTTCCGTGTTCATCGGCATGGTGGCCGCCACCCTGCTCGTGCACCTGACGGGAGGTCCGGCCAGCCCCTACTTCCAGATCTTCGGTGCCACGCCGTGTCTCATCGCCATGTTCACCCCGGACGACCGGCTGCCCACGGTGCTGTGCGGCGCGATGACCCTGGGGGCCGTGGTGCTCCTGGACACGATGGCGGGTGTGTCCACCCACCTGATGATCCTGCAGCTGACGGGCTTCGCCATGTTCACGGTGCTGTCGCTCATCGGCACCCGCACCTACCGGCGTCAGATGGACGCGGCGCACGAGGCCCAGCAGGAGCGGCTCCAGGCACTCGAGCAGCTCGCGGAGAGCGAGCGCCGCCGGGTGCGTGCCGAGCGGGAGCGTGCCCAGATGGAGCGCCTGGTGCTCGTGGGCCAGCTGGCCGCCGGTGTCGCACACGAGGTGAACAATCCCCTGGCCTACGTGAAGTCCAACCTGGCCTTCCTCGAGCGCGAGGCGCGAGGCGCGGACACGCCGCTGGATCGCCAGGAGCTGTGTGACGTGCTGTCCGAGACGCGGCAGGGCGTGCTGCGCATCCAGCAGATCGTCATGGACCTCAAGGACTTCGCTCGCACCGGAGAGGCGCTCGAGGAGGGCGGGCGGCTCGAGCACTGTCTCCAGGAGGCACGGCGGCTGGCCTCGGTGCGCCTGGGGAGGCGGAGCGAGGTGCGGTTGAGCCTCGCGCCGGAGCTGCCCCTGGTCCGGCTGGGCGAGCGGCACCTGGTCCAGGTGGTGTTGAACCTGTTGCTCAACGCGGCGGACGCGGTGGAGGCGGCCGATCCTTCGCGTCAGCCCCGGATCCTGGTGGGCGCGAGGCGGTTCGACGATGTCGTGCGCCTGGAGGTGGACGACAACGGGCCGGGCATCGCTCCGGAGGTGCTGCCCCAGCTCTTCGCTCCCTTCTTCACGACCAAGCCGCCCGGAAAGGGCACCGGCCTGGGGCTGGCCCTGTGCCGCGAGTACGTCGGGCGGGTGGGCGGCTCGCTCCACGCGGAGAATCTTCCCCAGGGCGGTGCCCGCTTCGTCCTGCTGCTGCCCGTGGCCGGGATGGTCCGCCCGGCGGTGGCCTGACACCTCGACTCCTGACGGTGGCGCCAGGCCATGGCCCCACCTGTCCTAGACGTCCCAGGCGATGGGCAGGTGCTCGAAGCCGCGCAGCATGAAGTAGGGCCGGAACACCGGGGCTTCGTCCGTCCGCAGCCGCAGGCCGGGCAAGCGCCGCAGCAACTGTTCGAAGGCGATCCGCCCCTCCAGCTTCGCCAGCGGGGCGCCGACGCAGAAGTGGATGCCCTTGCCGAACGCCAGGTGCTTCTTCGCGTCGGCGCGGCGGATGTCGAAGCGGTCCGGCTCGGTGAACTGCGTCTCGTCGCGGTTGCCGGACGCGTACAGGATGAACGCCCGCGAGCCCTTCGGGAGGGTGACCCCACTCAGCGAGGTATCGGTCATCACCGTCCGGAAGAAGCCGCGGATGGGTGACTCCATGCGCAGCACCTCCTCGAGGGCGTTGGGCAGGAGGCCGGGGTCCTTCCGCACGGCCTCCCATTGCTCCGGGGCATTGAGCAGCAGCCACAGGCCGTTGCCGATGAGTCCGGTCGTCGTCTCGTGGCCGGCGGCGAACAGGTCCATGGCGTTGCACACCGCTTCCTGCTCGCTCAGCGGCGCGGTGCCGCCTAGCGACTGTGGCACGAGCAGCGTCAGCAGGTCCTCGCGCGGGTTGCGCCGCCGCTCGTGGAGCTGCTCCTGGAAGTAGCGCTCCATCGCGATGAAGCCGTGCGCGCTCTGGACCTGCTGCTCGATGGGCGCGGTCGCCGACATCAACAGCGTCTTGTCATCGGACCAGCGCTTGAGCTGCTCCATGTCGGAGCGCGGCACACCCAGCAGGTCGCAGATGATGAAGCCCGGCAGCGCGTAGGCGAACCGTTGGATGAGGTCCGCCTTGCCATCGCGGACGAAGCCGTCGATGAGCGCATCCGCCGTCTCCCGGATGGTGGGCTCCATCGCCGCGATGCGCTGGGCGCTCAAGGCCCTGCCGAACACGGCACGGACGCGGGCATGGTCCGGGGGATCGCTCTGGACGAGGGAGAGGAAGCGCGGATACGCCTGCGCGAGAACGGCGCGCACCTCGGGGTGCGGCTCGGCCCTGGCATCGAGCGCTCCCACCGAGGAGAAGCGCGCGGTGTCCTTCTCCACCTCGGAGATGTCCGCGAACCGGGTGACGACCCACAGGTCGAACATGGGACTGTAGAAGACGGGCTGCTCCCGCCGCATCCGCGCATAGAGCGGATAGGGATCGTGGAGCTGGCCGGGGGCCATCGGATTGAAGTGGGTGGCGATGTCATTCATGGCTTTTTCCTGGGCTCCCCTCCCATCATCACCGGTTTCCATGCCCTCCGGCGAGCTGAGGCCACGGCGGGCCGTCTACGAACCAGGCGCCGTTCCCGGTACCACGACCGGCGAGCGTCCGAGGAGCCTCCACGGGTAGGACGATTCCACCCACCGTGCCCCGCCTGGAACCGCATACCATCGGGGTCTGGCGCCAGGCAGCCTCGATGAGTGGCTCTGGCGCATGGGGACATTTCTTCATGTTGGACATCCCGGGTTACCGAATTCAGGGCACGCTCCGCGCGACGGGGTCGAGCGTGCTGTTCCAGGCCGTGCGCGAAGCCGATGGTGTGCCCCTCATCATCAAGACGCCGATGGCGCCCGCTCCCAGTGCCAGCGAGAACGAGCGGTACCGGCGGGAGTTCGCCATCCTCCAGCGGCTGCGGGACGTGCGCGGGGTGGCCAGGCCCTATGCCTGTGAGCGCCTGCACGGGCGGCCCCTGCTCCTGCTGGAGCGGGTCCACGGCGAGACCTTGTCCGAGGCCACGGGCGAGCCGATGGAGGTCTCCCGGTTCTTGAGCCTGGCCCTCTCGCTTGCCTGCACCCTGGCCGAGCTCCACAGCCGCGACGTCATCCACAAGGACATCAAGCCCTCCAACATCATCGTGGAGCCGTCGGGAGAGGCGCGGCTCATCGACTTCGGCGTGGCGACGCTGCAGCGGGTGGAGCACCTGGAGGCGGCGCCCACGCACCTCATCGAGGGCACGCTGGCATACATGTCGCCAGAGCAGACCGGACGGATGAACCGCACGGTGGACTACCGCACGGATTTCTATTCGCTGGGCGTCACCTGCTACGAGCTGCTGACGGGGCGCAGGCCCTTCCAGGCCCAGGACGCGCTCGAGTGGTTTCACGCCCACATGGCGCAGAAGCCCAGGCCGCCCCACGAGCTGAATCCACAGGTGCCACGGGCCCTGTCCGCCCTCGTGATGAAGCTGCTGGCCAAGGTGGCCGAGGAGCGCTACCAGAGCGCCGAGGGCTTGAAGGTGGACCTGGAGCGCTGCCGCGAGGCGTGGAGCCGGAGCGCGCAGGAGGTGTTCCCGCTGGGGACACAGGACAGGCCCCAGCGCTTCCAACTGCCGCAACGGCTGTACGGGCGCGAGGCGCAGGTGAGCTCCCTGCTCGAGGGCTTCGAGCGCGTGGCGCGCACGGGCCGGCCGGAGTTGCTGCTCGTCAGCGGGTACTCGGGAATCGGCAAGTCCTCCGTCGTGAACGAGCTGCACAAGCCCGTGGTCCAGCGGCGCGGCTTCTTCCTGCGCGGCAAGTTCGACCAGTTCCAGCGGGACATCCCCTACGCCACCCTGACGGGAATCCTCCGCGGACTGGTGCAGCAACTGCTCGCGGGGAGCGAGGAGGCGTTCACCCGGTGGCGCGAGCAGGTGAATCAGGCCTGGGATGGCCAGGGTCAGCTGCTCGTGGACATGGCGCCCCAGCTGGAAACGCTGGTGGGCCGTCAGCCCGCGATCCAGGCCCTGCCCGCCAGCGAGGCGCAGCACCGCTTCTTCCGGGTGGTCCGCCAGTTCCTGTCGGTGTTCGCCACGCAGGAGCACCCCATGGTGGTGTTCCTGGATGATTTGCAGTGGGCGGACCCCTCCACCCTGAAGCTGCTCGAGCAGTTGATGTCCCATCCGGAGAGTCCCCCGGTGTTGTGGCTCGGCGCCTACCGGGACAACGAGGTGAGCCCCGCCCACCCGCTGATGGCGGTGTTGGAGAAGGTGCGCGAGGCGGGAGCGCGCATCGCGGACATCCGGTTGGAGCCGCTGCACCTGGCGCAGGTGGAGGAGTTGGTGGACGCGACGCTCCCGGGAGCCAGCCGGGAGGTGGTGGCCCCCCTGGCGGTGCTGGTGCACGAGAAGACGGGGGGCAACCCCTTCTTCCTGCTGCAACTGCTGGTGATGCTCCACCAGGAGGGCCTGCTCGTGCGCCTGCCCCAGGGTGGCTGGCGGTGGGATGCCGAGGGCGTCCGGGCCCGGGACTACTCGGAGAACATCGTCGACTTCATGGTGCGCAGGCTGCGCCAGTTCCCTCCAGGCACCCAGCACCTGCTGCGGCTGGCGGCGTGCGCGGGCACCGCCTTCTCGCTCCAATTGTTGGGCACCCTCTCGGGACTCTCCGCGGTGGAGGAGGTGGAGCAGGGCCTCGAGCCCGCGTTGCGCGAGGGCATGCTGGGGCGTGTGGGGGCGGAGACGTACCGCTTCCTGCATGACCGCATCCAGCAGGCGGCCCACTCGCTCAGCTCCGAGGTGCAGCGCCAGGAGGTGCACCTGCGCATCGGCCGGTTGCTGCTCCAGAGCCTGTCCCCGGAGCAGGTGCGCGAGTCACTCTTCGAGGTGGTGAGCCAGCTCAATACCGGGGTGGCGCTGATGGAAGACCCCGCGGAGCGCCACCAGCTCGCGCGGCTCAACGCCGAGGCGGGCAGCAAGGCCCAGGCCGCGCTCGCGCTGATCCCCGCCCTCGGCTACTTCGCCATGGCCTTCTCGCTCATTCCCGGGGACCCCTGGGAGACGGACCACGCCCTGGCCTTCCAGGTGCGGCTGGCCCAGGCGCGCACGGAGCTCATGAGCGGCTCCCCCGCCGAGGCGCGGCGCCAGGTCGCGGAGTTCCGCCCCCGGGCACGCTCCCGCGCGGACACCGTGGCAACCTACATCCTGACCCAGGACATCCACTTCGCCACGGGTGAGTACCTGCAGGGCATGAACAGCATCCGGGAGTGCCTGGAGCTGCTGGGCTCGCCGGTGCCGCGGCAGATCACGTGGGAGGAGGCCGTCGCCGCCAATGAAGAGGTGTGGGCCCTGTTGGGGCAGCGCCCCATCGAGAGCCTCATCGATTTGCCTCTCATGACCGACCCGGACGTGAAGCTGACCGTTCTCGCCCTCTTCAAGCTCTTCCCGGGTGCCTACTCCTCCGACCCCCACCTGCTCATCGTCATCCTGAGCCGGATTGTCTCCCTCACCCTGCGCCACGGCTTCGTGGACGCCGCCGTGCTCGGAATCGTCTGGTTCGCCGTCATCACCGGCTCGTTCTTCAAGCGCCACCGGGAGGGAATGGCCTTCTCACGGCTCGCACTCGCATTCGTCGAGCGCTACAACCTGTCCGCCCAGCGGGGAGATGTGCTGCTCGGCATGCAGTTCAGCCATTACTGGGTCCAGCCCCTCGCCCGGGCGCAGGAGCTCCTCCTCAGCGGCCTGCAGCATTCGCTTCAAGTGGGAGCGGTCGCGCCCGCCACCTACTGCAGCGGCTATCTCGTCACCAATCGCCTCGCCATGGGGCACCCGCTGGACGAGGTCTACCAGGAGTCGCTCGTGCGCGGTGAGTACCTGCGCAAGGCGGGCTTCCAGGATCCGCTGGACTGGCATCTCGTGACCCAGCGCTACGTGCAACAGATGCGGGGCCACTCCCTGTCGTTCCAGACCCTGAGCGGGGAGGGCTTCGACGAAAGCGCCTTCGAGGCGCGGATGACGCCCGCGCGGCTGGGGGGCACGCGGTGCCATTACTGGGTCTACAAGATGCAGTCCCGCTTCATGTGTGGAGCCTATGCGGAAGCCCGTGAAGCGGCGGACAAGGCGGCCGGTTTGTTGTGGGCCAACCTGGGCACCCTCAACTCCCGCGAAGGCCACTTCTTCCGCGCCCTCACCCTGGCCGCGTGCTTCGAGGAAGCCCCGCCCGAGCAGCAGCGGGAGTTCCTCGAGGCCATCGAGCAGCACTACCGGCAGCTCGAGCAATGGGCGGAGCTGTGCCACGAGAACTTCCGGGCGCTCGAGCGGCTCGTCTTCGCGGAGCGGGCCCGCATCCTCGGGCGCTCGGAGGACGCGACGCGGGCCTACGAGGAGGCCATCCGCGTGGCCCGGGAGAACGCGGCCACGCAGTACGTGGGGCTGGCCAGTGAGCTGGCGGCGAAATTCTGGCGCACACGCCAGGCGCCCATCGTCGCCCATGCCTTCGCGCGCGAAGCCCGGGCGGCCTACCAGCAGTGGGGTGCGCGGGCCAAGGTCCAGCACCTGGAGTCCCAATGGCCGGAGCTCGTCTCCACGGAGCTCCCCCCGGAGCCGTTGACCACCAGCAGCACGGACTCCACCCGCATCGACGTGCTCACGGTGGTCAAGGCACAGCAGGCGGTTTCTGGCGAAATCGTGCTGGAGCAACTGGTGACGGCGCTGATGCAGGCGGCGCTCGAGAACGCGGGTGCCCAGCGAGGCGCGCTGCTGCTCCACGACGGAGACAGGCTCTCGGTGGCGGCCCTCTTCCAGCTCTCGCCGGATGGCGCCATGGAAGCCTCGGGCGAGGAGAGCCACCACGCGCTGCCCTGGACGCTCCTCTCCTATGTCCGGCGCACGCGGGAACACGTGCTCATCGGGGATGCCTCCCATCCCCACCCCTTCGCCTCCGATGCGTACCTGGCGCACAGCGGAGCGCGCTCGGTGTTGTGCCTGCCCCTGATGAGGCGGGAGCGGTTCGCCGGGGCCCTGTACCTGGAGAACAACCTGACCACCAACGCCTTCAGCCCGGCGCGCCTGGCGCTGCTGGGACACCTCGCCTCGCAGGCGGCCATCTCCATCGAGAACGCACGGCTGTACGCGGCCGTGCAGCGCGCCCGGACGGAGCTGCGTCAGGCCAATGACGAGTTGGAGCGGCGGGTGGAGGAGCGCACGTTCGAGCTCAAGCAGGCCCAGGCGCGTCTGATGGACACCGCGCGCGAGGTGGGCATGGCGGAGGTGGCCTCCAATGTGTTGCACAACGTGGGCAATGTGCTCACCAGTGCCGTGGTCAACCTGGAGATGATGCGTAAAATCGTGGGTTCCCTGCGCGTGGGCCGGTTGAATCAGGCCGCGGCGCTGCTGGTGGATCACCGGGGCGAGCTGGCGGACTTCCTGACGAAGGACCCTCGCGGCGGCAAGCTTCCGGACTATCTGGCGGCGCTGGGGAAGGACATGATGAGCGATCAGATGCGCTTGATGGAGGACCTGGATGCGATGGACCGGCACATGGAGCACATCCGCGCCATCGTCCAGGTGCAGCAGACGTATGCGCGAAACTCGCTGATGATGGAGGAGTGCGAGTTGTCCGGGCTCATCGACGACGCGCTCCGCATCCAGATGGCGTCCCTGCAGCGCCACGGTGTCACCGTTCACCGGCAGGTGTCGCAGGTGCCCCGGGTGTTCGTGGACAAGCACAAGGTGTTGCAGATCCTCATCAACCTGCTCAGCAACGCGAGACAAGCGCTGGATGGAGTGCCCGAGGGGAAACGCAACCTCTGGGTGAAGCTGGAGGCCGCGGGCAATGTGGCGCGCATCCGGGTGGTGGATGATGGGGTGGGGATCGCACCGGAGCTGATGGGGAAGCTGTTCATGCACGGCTTCACGACGCGCAAGGATGGCCACGGCTTCGGGCTCCACGCGAGCGCGCTGGCGGCGCAGATGCTCAAGGGCCAGCTCACCCTGGAGAGCCAGGGGCCGGGTCAGGGCGCCGTCGCCACGCTGGAGCTTCCACTCACCCTGGCGGGGGCTTCGTAGCGGCGGCGGGAAGCGAACCCGCCGCCTGTCACTACACCTTCGGGCCAAGACCCCACGGCGGGCCGCACTTCCCGTGTAGTCGAATAAAACGGGAGTGCGACAAGCCTTCCCGCAGATGTGGGTTTGAAGAGGTCATCATGTTTGATTTCGAGGAACTCGTCCGAAGCCGGTGCTCGAGCCGTCGTTTTCTCCCTACCCCCATTCCTCGAGAGCTGCTCACGGAGGCCCTGGCGCTCGCGCAGCTCGCACCCTCCAACTCGAACATCCAGCCCTGGCGCCTCTTCCTCGTGGAGGGTGAACGCCTGGAGCGCCTGCGCGAGGTCCTTCGGGCGGAGGTGAAAGCGAATCCGAGAGAGCTGGCACCGCTGCCAGCGTCCTTCCAGGTGTATCGCCGTGAGCTGGGGACGATCGTCTACGGGGCGATGGGGATTTCCCGGGACGATGTCGCCGGAAGAGCGTTGGCCTCGGAGCGCAATTACGAGTTCTTCGGCGCGCCCATGGCCGGCATCTTGTGCATGCACCGGGACCTCGGTCTCGCGGATGCGGTGAGTGTCGGAATGTACCTCCAGACCCTGGTCCTGGGATTGACGGCTCGTGGTATCGGCACCTGCGTCCAAGCAGCGTTGACGACGTATCCAGAAGTCATTCGCAGTGAGTTGGCCCTCCCCGAGGAGCTCGTGATCCTCTGTGGGCTGTCCTTGGGGTATGCGGACCCTGCTTTTCCCGCGAACCATCTCAAGGTGCCGAAAAAGCCCGTGGAACAGAATGTGTCGATTCTCGGCCCAGATGAGGACCGGGCCGTGTGAGGAAGCGGCACTGGGGGCAGTGCCTCCTCCCGCTTCACGTACTGGTCCCAGCCGAGCGTCTCGTCGCGGATGGAGCGTGACTCCTCGCTGGTGAAGGGCAGCGAACAGACAACTGCACGAATGGGCATCCCTCCCTTTGGTACGACGCATCGAGAATCCGCGGCCTCTAGCTTGCGCGTGCTTTCCGTGATTACACGAAAAGCATGAAATCTCATTTCAAGAGAACCCGATGCTCCCATTGAGAGCCGTTCCGTTATTTGTCGCTGGTTTGTTTTTTACGGAAGCAAGAGCCCAGGCCGTAAATGGTCTCTTCGCCAACCCTGTCCACTACTACCCAGCGGGTTGGGACTTCGGCAATCCGTCCGTTTGGGAAACCATCGTGGGAGACTTCAACGGGGATGGTCGCGCCGACTACGCTCGCTTGGGCGGCACCTACGCCCACCTCTTCTTCAGCAACGGTGACGGCACTTTCGCCAACCCTGTCCATTACTACCCCGCGGGTTGGAACTTCGGCAATCCGTCCCCCTGGAAGACGATCGTGGGAGACTTCAACGGGGATGGCCGTACCGACTACGCGCGGTTGGGCGGCACGTACTCCCACTTCTTCTTCAGTAACGGTGACGGCACTTTCTCCAACCCCGTCCATTACTACCCGGCGGGCTGGAACTTCGGCAATCCGTCCGTTTGGGAAACCATCGTGGGAGACTTCAACGGGGACGGTCGCACCGACTACGCGCGGTTGGGTGCCTCATACGCCCACCTTTTCTTCAGCAGGGGTGATGGCACCTTCTCCAACCTCGTCCAAGCCTACCCTCCTGGGTGGAACTTCGGCAATCCGTCCCCCTGGAAGACGATCGTGGGAGACTTCAATGGGGACGGTCGCACCGACTACGCGCGGGTGGGCGGCACGTACGCCCACTTCTTCTTCAGTAACGGTGACGGCACTTTCTCCAACCCCGTCCATTACTACCCGACGGGCTGGGATTTTGGCTTCAATGCCTCATGGCCCACCATGGTGGGAGACTTCAACGGGGACGGCCGCACCGACTACGCCCGGTTGGGTGCCTCATACGCCCACCTTTTCTTCAGCAAGGGTGATGGCACCTTCTCCAACCTCGTCCAAGCCTACCCGCCTGGGTGGAACTTCGGCAATCCGTCCCCCTGGAAGACGATCGTGGGAGACTTCAACGGGGACGGTCGTACCGACTACGCGCGGGTGGGCGGCACGTACGCCCACTTCTTCTTCAGTAACGGTGACGGCACTTTCTCCAACCCCGTCCATTACTACCCGGCGGGCTGGGATTTTGGCTTCAATGCCTCATGGCCCACCATGGTGGGAGACTTCAACGGGGACGGTCGCACCGACTACGCTCGGTTGGGTGGTTCGTACTCCCATTTCTTCCTGAAGCAGTAGTCCACGCTGCTCAACCTCTGGCAGGGATTGAAACCGCGATAGAAGTCCATTCCAAGAACCATGGAGAGGTGGCACAGGGTGCGGTGCCTCCTCTCACTCCCCGCTCACTCCGAGCACCGCGCGCAGCTGCACCTGGCACCAACACCTCGCCGAGCACGTGCGGCGGGAATCGAAGCCGCCGCCTGGCTCTCCCGGAGCGGGCCTGGGCCGGGCCTCGAGTCTTTTTTGGGGGGGTGTTGCCCGAAAATAAATCTCACGGGTCTCTCTCTACGCACTGCGTACACGGCGAGAGAGGACCGAACCATGGGACATCGGCTCAAGGACGACGGCAAGAAGTGGCCGGGCGGCAAGATCTATTACGACTACAAGCTCCCCGACACGTCGACGGCCGCGGGCGGACAGCAGCAGTTGGATCTCGACCGGCTGAAGCTCGTCGACACCATCGAAGAGTGCATGGAGCGGTGGATGCGGTTCGTCAACGCCGACGGCATCACCCACATCCAGTTCATCTGGAGCAAGGATGCTCCGGTCTTCAAGGTCATCGACCTGACCAAGAACAACGAAGGCAGCGGCTCGGGCCAGAATGGCTACGACGGCACCAGTCCCTTCTACATCCAGTGGAAGAGGCAGGCGGATGATCACATCAAGAGCATCCCCCATGAGCTCGGACACATCATGGGGCTGCTTCACGAGAACGACCGCGTGGAGGGCATGCTCGAGGACAACCCCTTCACCGGCAACAACCCGCTGATGTGCCCGACGCTGTCGTACATCCCCGAAATGCTGCAGAAGAAGCGGGACAAGTACCAGGCCGTCGGCGACTACGACATCTGGTCCATCATGCACTACCCGGAGGTCACGGGTTACCAGTGGAACTGCGGCGATGACCAGCTCCAGGCGTACATGGATGCCAACCCGGATCCCCTCTTCAAGGCGGTCCAGCCCGCGTTCAACTACGCCCGGTGGAAGAAGAAGATGGGGCGGCCCTGCCCGTTGAACTACCCCACCCGGCAGGAGGTCGAGGCGGGCCTCTGGACCCCGAGCCTGGGTGACGTCACGACCCTGCGGCTGTTGTATCCCGGCCCTGTCGCGCAGAACGCCTGATAACGGCACTGCCCACTGATCCGGGCCGCGCGGCTCGTCCGGTGCGGCTCCCGCTCTCTCTTGCCCTCCCGGGCACCCCTTTCCCTCTTCGTTTCAAGGCTCTGTCGCATCGAGCCTCAGGTGAACTCCGATGAAATTCGAAAACCTGCGCGCCGCGCTCGTCCCCAGCAGTGGAACGCTCACCGTCTCGCGCGCCGCCCTGGGCTCGAGCGTGGACGCGCTCCTGGACGATCCGTATCAGGGCCAGCCCATCGTGATTTCGGACGCCGCCCCGGGGCCGGGTGATGGTGTCGACAACACCGTCGTCATCACCGGCCGGTCGACCTTCCTCGGCGTCGCGGACCTGCCCGTCACCGCCCGCTTCTCCCTGGATGGCGAGGGCAACGTGCAGGCGCTGCTCCGCTACCAGCTGCGGGACAGCATGCCGGGGCCCGCCGCCTGGACGTTCTCGCGCAGCTTCCCCAAGCTGCCCGCGGTGTGGAACTACGCGACCGGGTACCCCACCAATGACGCCCCGGTGGACGTCTCGGCCCAGCAGAAGCCGTACGTGGATTCGCTGGACCTCTTCGACACGTATTGCGCGGTCTCCACCCACGTGCGGAAGGATCCGGACTCCGGTGTCCCGCTCGAGCCCGGCGTGAACGTGCTCGGTAAGATGCGGCCTCAGGGCATGGCCGGCGTGCTCGAGTACGCGATCAACGGCGCCGAGCCGCTCGTGCTCTACGGGCCGGTGCGGATTCCCAAGCTCATGGACAAGACGCGGGGCCTCGCCCCGCGGGAACTCGTGTGGGATCGGCCGGAGGCTCCGGGCATCCACCTGAAGGCGGCGCTCTCGCTGGACTTCAAGATCGGCAAGCTCGCCTTCGAGGACGCGGCGCTGCGCATCTACACCCCGCCGTCCACCGACTGGCAGGATGCGAACGCCTCGTTCCAGCCCGGGTACGGCTACACCGGCCGGCTCTCCGTCGCGAGCGCCGGTATCTCGCTGGACCTGGCCGCGAACCTCGAGTGGGGCCTGCCCCGCGCGTTCCTCTCCGCCAGGTGCAACGGCGTGACGCTGGGCAAGCTGAGCCAGTTGGTGGACATCGCCGGCACCGGCAACCTCGCCTCCGCGCTGCCGGCGGACCTCAGGGACGCGGTGAACGCGCTGGAGAAGCTGGAGCTGATGGAGCTCGGGCTGGCGCTCTCCACCGGCGGTACCACCCCTACCGTGGACTCGATCGTGCTGACGGTGGGCATGCCCAAGCTCCGCTGGAAGATCTGGGACGACACGCTGGTGGTCGAGAACCTCGCCTGCCGCTTCCGCATCCTCGATCCGTTCGGTGGCAAGAACACCGCCACCGCGGTCTCCGTCATGGGCACCGTGAAGATCGAGGGTGTCCCCATCTCCATCATCGGCGAGAGCATCCTCGGTGAGTTCACCCTCTACGCGCGGATGGACAACCAGACCATCCCGCTCGCGTCACTGATGAAGAGTTACGTGCCGGGCGTGCCCGCCCCGAGTGACCTCACCGTCACCCACCTGGGGCTCAGCATCTCGCCGGGCAGATCCTATTCGATGACCACGCAGCTGGCCGGCAAGCCCAATCCGTGGACCCTTCCGGTGGGCCGCAATGGCATCACCATCGGGGACGTGTCCTTCGACTTCAGGATTCCGAAGACCGGTCCGGTCTCGGGCTCCTTCGCCGGTACGGCGTCGCTCGGCAAGAACCTCCGCCTGGCGATGAATTACGAGATCCCCGCCAACTTCGCCCTGCGTGGGGACTTCAAGGACATCCAGCTGCGAGGCCTCATCAACGAGATTTGCGATCTCGTGGGCGAGATGCCAGCGGACTTCGACCTGACGTTCTCCTCCGCCTCCGCGCTCGTGCAGAAGCGCGGCGAGGACTACGTGCTCCAACTCGCCGCCGCGCTGGACAAGGTGGGCCTCTTCGCCTTCGAGGCGAGCAGGTCCGCTGGCAAGTGGGGCTTCGCCGCGGGGATGGATCTCGGCGCGGCCAGGCTCTCCAGCCTCCCCGGCCTCTCCGCGCTCAAGTCCATCGAGGACGTCGTCAGGCTGCAGAAGCTGATGCTGATCGTTTCGTCCATCGACAACCCGAAGTTCCAGTTCCCGGACCTGGCGCAGTTCAAGACGCCGGCGCTCTCCACCGGAAAGCTGTCACTGCCCACCGGCGCCACCGGGGTCAGCAAGGGCTTCATGGCCTTCGCCGAGTGGCAGCTGGACCCCAATGACAAACAGCACAACCTGGTGATGAAGCTGCTGGGGCTCGGTGGCACGCAGCGGGTGACGGTGGCCGTGGGCGCCAACCCGGCCAAGGACTCGCAGCTCTTCCTCTCACAACAGTCGAAGATCAACGGCCTGCCGTTCAACTACAAGCTCGGCGTGATGCTCAGCAACGGCAAGCCGAGCTTCTTCCTCAACGGCTCGCTGACCGCGAAGATCCAGAAGCAGCAGCAGACCTTCGATGTCACCACCGCCTTCGTCTCCGGCGGCGCGTTCATGTCCGCGACGATGAAGGGCGCCACCGCGGTGGACTGCGGGCCCTTCAAGCTGAGCAACGTGGCCTTGCAGGTCGGCGTGAACTGGGGCGGCATCCCCAGCCTCGGCGTCGCCGCGACCATCGACACGAAGAGCTTCTCCTCCTCGGTGGCGGTGTTCTTCGACTCGACCAACCCGGCCAACAGCCTGGTGGCTGGCTCCATCAGTGGCCTCACCTTCAAGGACGTGGCGGGTGTGTTCCTCGGCGGAATGAAGTCGCCGGTGGACGCGGTGCTCGAGAGCGTCGCCATCAAGGGCACCCGCGAGTTCACCCTCCCGGGTGACCTCACCGGCGAGCTCGACGGGCTGGAGTGCGACAAGATCTCCAGCGCGTTCGACAAGGCGGCGAAGGTGGCCATCCCGTCGTCGTCACAGCAGCTCGCGGTGGTGCCGAGGTCCAAGGGCTCCTCGTGGCACCTCACCGACCTGACGAAGATGCGGCACTACGAGCTGGACAAGCAGGGCAACGACATCCGGGTGCTCGTTTCGCCACAGTTCTACTTCGCCCCGCAGGAGACCAGCATCGGGACGATCAAGTTCCGGCAGGCCTTCTACCTGAACGCGGCCATCTCGTTCTGCGGCTTCGACGCCGAGGCCACCATCGACGTCGTGCCGGGCCGGGGCATCGCCATCGACGCGCAGATGGACAAGATCTCGCTCCTCGATGACAAGCTCTTCTCCATCGCCGCGTTGCAGGGAGGCGGCGGTCCGAGGATCTCCGCCGCGACGTACTCCCAGCCCGGCCAGCAGGACGTGCAGTTCCAGCCGCCGCACTTCTACATCAACGGCAGCCTGACGCTGCTCGGCGTCAAGCGGGGCCTCTACGCGAACGTGACGACGCAGGGGATCGACTTCGAGCTCGTGGGCAACCTCATGCCGGGCGTGAAGTTCGACCTGGATGCGCGCTTCGGCAAATCCGGACTCGGCGTCAGCGGCAAGGTGAAGGTCGGCGTCGGCACCGTGGACCTCGGCGCGCTGGGCAAGGCGAAGATCAACACCGACATCGAGGTGGACGTGGACCTCGACATCACTGGCAGGGCCCACGACGTGAGCGCCGCGCCGGACACGCGCTGGGCGCCGGGCTCCACGGTGCTCGCGAACGAGGTGGCCAGGCTCGTCTTCGAGGCCGATGGCAATCTGGTGCTCTACCGCATCGACGGCGCCAACTGGGGCCGGATCTGGGCCTCGAACAGCGGCGGCAAGGGTGGCAACACGCTGCTGTACCAGAACGACGGCAACCTCGTCATCTACGCGCCCCAGGGTCCCATCTGGGCCACCGGCAGCAACACCCCGAACCTCGGGCTCATGAAGCTGCAGGCCGACAGCAACTTCGTCATCTACGAGAGCACCGGGAGGGCGAAGTGGGCGAGCAACACCGGCCGCGGTGGCGACGGCAGCGGCGCCGAGCTCGAGCTGGAGGCCAACTTCCAGTTCGCCGGCCAGCGCGTGGACCTCGGCAGGTTCAAGGTCGAGGTGACGGGCGACACGTTCTCGCGTCTGCCCAACATCATCGAGAAGAAGTGCGCGGACGCGCTCAACGAGGTCTTCAAGGACTCGACGAAGTGGGCCAACGCCGTCGCCGATGGCGTCATGGACGGGGTTGGCGACACCGCCAAGGTCTTCAGGGATGTCTACAAGAAGAGCGAGAAGGAGGCGAAGGCGCTCGCCAACGACGTGAGCAAGGGAGTGAACAAGGCGGGCAAGACCATCGAGAACACCGCCAATAGCGCCTACAAGAGCACGAAGAAGACGGTCAAGAAGCTGAAGTTCTGGTAACGCAGTACGCGGGTGAGCACGCGCGGGGAGCTCAGACCCGCTCGTAGTACCGGAGCTCCGTGCCATCCAGGCTGAGCGCCAGACCCCTCTCATCCAGGTCCTCGATGCGGCACTCCGAGAGGGGCTCGTCGCCCACACGGAGGTCCTGGATGATGGTCGCCCGCTCCCGATCGAGCGTCAGCAGGTGGAAGTGCGCCCGCTGGGATACGTGGACCCCCGGCTCACGGGGGTGGGGCCGGGAGGTCCCCTCCTCGGAAACGACGAGGTAGAGGTACGGGCCCGCGAACCGGTAGGTGAAGAAGTTCCAGGGGCCCGACGCGAAGCCGGTGGCCACGCGCGCGAAGGCCTGCTCCGCCAGGGGGAGCTCTTCCTTGTACTGGAGGAAGGGCCGCGACTCCGAAGCCTCGGACCGCAGGCGCTCCACGTCCTCCCGGGGCATGCGCCGCAACAGGCGGCCCGTCCGCGCATCGAGGACCCTGCCGCTCTCGCAGATGCACTCCGCGCCCCTGACGAGGACCGCCGTGTCCCGGAACTCATTCGTGATTCCGGGGACCAGGTCGATCAGTTCCATCACCCAGCCCCACAGCCCCTCCCGATGCGACGTCCACAGCCGCTCGCCCGTCTTCAGGGACAAGCCATAGCACCCGTACGCCGCCGTCCACGGGCCATCGGAGCGCGTCTCGCTCGCCACGATCACCTCCCCGGTGATGCCGTCGATGGTGTTGGGCCGTTGGTACGTCCGCTCCCAGAGGACCGTCCCGTTCGCGCGCTCCACACACCACCACTGGCCCAACACCTTGTCCGGCAGGAGGATCACGTGCCCGTACCACTGCCTCAGTCCGAACCGGGAGGTGAACGTCCAGCGGGGAGTGGGATGGATCATGACGCCGAGCCTGACAGCGGACGGAGGCGGCTTCCATCTCCTCGAAGCCGTCGCCGGTGAAGAGCCGATTCCCGCCGCCTCCATCAGGGCAACCCGCCGCGTTGAGCCGTGTTAGCTTGAGCGTTGGCGCTGGGCTGCCCCTCGCCAGTGTTCTTCGCGTGGCCCCTGGAGGTGTCGTGTTCGAGCGCGTGTTGGTCATCGACAATGATTCGTGGTCCAGCAAAGCCGGGTTCGCCGGGGACACCGCGGTACGTAGGCGCTTCATGGCGACCCTGGCGGTGTTTGGGATCATCGCGACAACGCTCGTCGGCGCGTCGCCGGCCCGGGCCGACTACGCGGCGATGATCCAACCGGCCTCGGGCAAGGTCACGTATGTCGTTGGCGGCTGCCCCTCCGACCCCAGGCCGACGCACATGGGAATCGACATCGCGGGCCCGGCGGGCGCGCCCATCGTGGCCGCGTACGACGGGGTTGTCACCACTCGCGTCGTCAACTTCGGCACGTCAGGCTATGGAAATTATGTGATCATTACACACGCGTCCGGTTACACGACGCTCTACGCGCACATGCAGCAGGCTCCGGCCGTCGCATTGAACCAGACCGTGACGAAAGGCCAGACGATTGGCGTCGTTGGCAACACCGGAAACTCATTCGGAGCGCACCTGCATTTCGAGCTCAAGCGGAGCGGGGCGAACATCGCGAACCAGGGTTATTCGTGCGGCCAGACGGTGACGAGGGGTTACCCGATCCCCATGGACTTCCCCGGGCTCCAGTCCAGCACGGCCAGGACGATTCACGAGACGGCGGTACACGGTGGCGCGTGGCAGAAGATGAGCACGGGGCAGCAGATCTTCTCGAGTGTCTTCACGACCGTGAACATGGGGACGGGATGGGGTGACATCCTCAGCAGTTCCGGCGGCTACCTCTGGCACACGTTCGTGAACGGTGGACGGTGGGTCACCCTCAACTCCGGGCTCGCATTGAACGCCACGAGCATGTCCGCTGTGCATGTCGGGCAGGCGTCGCCGCAGATCCTCGCGGTGGAGGATGGCCGGCTCATGCACGTCTGGGGCGATTCGAACGGGTGGCACAAGGGTTGGACCGGCATCAGCACGACGGGCAAGGTCTCCGCTGTGGTGATGGCGGACAATTCGATCCAGGCGATGATCAATCAGGGTGGAACGCTGTATCAGGTGTGGACCGGCGGCGGCGCCTGGCACATCGGGTCGACCGGACAGCCGGTCGGCGATGCGTTCGAGGCGGTGTACATGGGGGGCAGCGCACCTCAGGTGATGACCGTGCTGAACGGGCAGCTCCATCAGATCTGGGCCACGAGCACGCAGTGGGTGACGATGTCGACGGGTATCGCGATTGCGCCCGGCGCGGCTTTGTCGGCACTGAACATGGGCGGTGGGTGGCCGCAGGTGTTCACCGCCGAAGCGGGGAACCTGTACCAGACGGCCGTCATGAATGGTGGCTGGACGAGGATGGCGACCGGGACCCAGGCGTCCGGGCCGATCGACGCCGTCTACCTGGGAGGAGGTCAACAGCCCCGCGTGTATACCGCGGACTGAAGCCGTCCCGGCCGCCTGCTCGGGGCGTGGATTGCGGCGGAGCCGTCTTCCCAGCACGTTCGTCGGGAAGGCGGCTCCACTCCGACGGGGAACGCCGCGTGGAGTTGAGCCTCGAGCAGCCACGGCTCCCCCATTCCTCTTATGCGCTGGACCAGGGGCCAATCGCTGCCGAACTGTCCCAGTCCCCAGGCGCCGTGGAGGTGGATGTTGGTTTGGCACGAGGCTTTCGTCCAGCTCGTTCCGTTTTTTGGTTTGTTCCCGCCGGGGCCGGACAGTCCTTCCCCCTCAACAGCGAGAGCATAGTGCAGAGAACAACCCCCTATTCCGTCCTGCCGTTCCTCCTTGCCGTATCGGGAACCCTCCTTGGCTCAGGATGTGGTCCCAGCGAGCAGTCATTGACCAGCGCCGAGCCGCGGCAGTCCCTCGCGTCCGAAGCGAGCGAGCTCTACGTCGACACCACTTCGCTCTGGAGTTCTCCGGTCATCAGCGTCTGCTGGGAGAACCCGTCTGACGCGAACCTCACCGAGCGGGACTGGGTGCAGAACGCGGCCGAGGGCACGTGGGGCAATGTCTCGCGGGTGGATTTCATCGGTTGGGATGAGTGCACATCGGCCTCACGCGGCATCCGCATCCGCATCGCGGACACGGGGCCGCACGTGAAGCAGCTCGGCAGTCGACTGGACGGCTTCGTCAACGGCATGGAACTCAATTTCACCTTCGTGAACTGGAGCCCGAGCTGCCAGTCCGATCGGGAGTTCTGCATCCGGACCATCGCGGTGCATGAGTTCGGCCATGCGCTCGGCTTCGCGCACGAGCAGAATCGGCCGGACCGGCCCTCTTCCTGCACCGAGCCCGCCCAGGGCTCCAACGGCAACTTGATGATTGGCGCCTGGGACCTC
Organism: Archangium sp. Cb G35; assembly: GCF_001896145.1. NCBI lineage: Bacteria > Pseudomonadati > Myxococcota > Myxococcia > Myxococcales > Archangiaceae > Archangium > Archangium sp. Cb G35. The sequence goes on along the minus strand of NZ_MPOI01000018.1, from coordinate 64,814 downwards.
CACTCGGTGATGAACTACTGCAACCCGAATTGGAGCGGGAACGGGCAGTTGAGCGCGACCGATATCGCGGGCGTCATCCAACTCTATGGTGATGTCCTGTGGAGCCGGGACTTCGGCTACGACCAGACCTGGCGTGTGGAGCAGCACCCGCGCACCGTCGCGGACGTCAATGGGGATGGCCGTGCGGACGTCGTCGGCTTCGGTCATTTGGGCGTATGGGTCGGGTTGTCCACGGAAAGCCAGTTCACCAGCGCCCAGTTCTGGCTGGCGGACTTCGGCTACGACAAGGGCTGGCGCGTGGATCTGCATCCGCGCACCCTGGCGGACGTCAACGGCGACGGTCGTGCCGATGTCGTCGGCTTTGGCGATTGGGGCGTGGCGGTCGCGTTGTCCACGGGAACAGGCTTCGCCCCGCTCCAACTCTGGCTGGTGGACTTCGGCTACAACCAGACCTGGCGGGTGGCGAAGCACCCGCGCACCCTGGCGGACGTCAACGGCGACGGTCGTGCCGATGTCGTCGGCTTTGGCGATTGGGGCGTGGCGGTCGCGTTGTCCACGGGAACAGGCTTCGCCCCGCTCCAACTCTGGCTGGCGGACTTCGGCTACAACCAGACCTGGCGGGTGGAGAAGCACCTGCGCACCGTGGCGGACGTCAACGGTGATGGCCGTGCCGACGTCATCGGCTTTAGCGATTGGGGCGTGACGGTCGCGTTGTCCACGGGAACAGGCTTCGCCCCGCTCCAACTCTGGCTGGTGGACTTTGGCTACAACCAGACCTGGCGGGTGGCGAAGCACCCGCGCACCGTGGCGGACGTCAACGGCGATGGCCGTGCCGACGTCATCGGTTTTAGCGATTGGGGCGTGACGGTCGCGCTGTCCACGGGAACAGGCTTCGCCCCGCTCCAACGCAGGCTGGCGGAATTCGGCTACAACCAGACCTGGCGTGTGGAGCAGCACCCGCGCACCGTGGCGGACGTCAACGGTGATGGTCGTGCCGACGTCATCGGCTTCGGCCATGCGGGTGTGTTTGTGCACCCGTACTGAGGCAGCGGGAACCCTCCGGCCCCAAGCCGCGCGCCGAATGTCCGGCGCGCGGTACCGGTCGAGTCGGCGCAGCCTGGACATCCGTTCGGCCGGAGCAAGAACCGGGCGTAAGCCCCGCGCCTGTCGAGTACATTGAGGTCTTTTACAACCGCCAGATGCGGCACTCGACACTGGGTTACGTCAGTCCTGTGGATCGTGCTGCTCCCCTTGAGCTGCCTCCATGTCCTCGTCCCCGCTCCCCGTCCTTGCCGTGATGTGGGCCCTGGGCCTCTTCCTGCCGCTGGGGGCCCAGGCCACCCCGACCGTGGATGCTTTCGATGCCTGGCTCCACCCCTCGACACCGCCCGCGGATGGATTCGATCCGTTGCCGGCTCCCTCCCGTGCACCCGCGGGCAGCGAGGTCCGCGCCCTGGCCCACGGGCGTGTGGTGGCGGTGGATGCCAAGGCCCAATCGCTCACGCTGGAGCATCTCTTCTACGAAAACCACGAGTTGCTGCGCATCCGCGCGGAGTACGCCCCGCTGGCGGAGCGGAAGCTGGGCCCGGGTGACACGGTCAAGCGCGGACAGGGATTGGGGCGGGTGGCCCCGAAGGGCCGGCTGTCGGTGACGCTGCATGGGGGCAAACGCTTGTCGAACACCGAGGCCCGGAGCTTCCTCCAGGCGCGGGCGCGCTTGCCCCAACCCGCCCAGGAGCCCGTGCTGCTGCTCGTCTCACACACGGACCAAGCCATGCGGCTGTACACGCGGGGGCGGGAGATGGCTCGGGTGGAGGTGGGCTTTGGCCAGGCCGAGGGCCGCAAGCAGGTCCGCGGGGACAACCGCACGCCCATGGGCATGTACCACGTGGTGCAGAAGCATCGGGGCACCTTCACGGGACCCTATGCCGAGTACTACGGCGGCCATTGGATCCGCCTGAACTATCCCAACACGTGGGACGCGGATCGGGGCCTCGCGGAAGGACTCATCACCCGCGAGGTGCGCGACCGCATCGCCCGCGCGTGGGCGGAGCGCAAACCCACCGAGAGCTCCACGCGCCTGGGCAGCGGCATTGGCTTCCACGGTTGGGTGGGGCCCTGGACGCGGGAGGAGACGGGCGGCCGGCTGTCCTGGGGATGCGTGGTGATGCATACACCGGACATCGCCGCCCTCTACGAGAAGATCCCCGAGGGCGCCATGGTCGTCCTGTTCTAGCGGGAGTGCTTCACTTCCAGGACGCGGCCGCCTTTGCTGGCGGCCGCGCCGGTTGTGTTTTCAGACCTGGGACGCGCTACGGAATGACCTCGCAGCCGCAGCCGCACTGGTCGAAGAACCCCTGGGTGTTCCCCTCGCAGATGAAGGTGATGGCGGCGCACGCGTCGGGATCCCTCGAGATGTAGTCGCGGTTCGGGTCGTTGTAGTCACAGGCCGGCGGCTGCTTCTGGCAGCCACAACCACACTCGTTGGAGAACGGGACGTAACCCTCCTTGCAGGTGTAGCGGATGAGGGCACACTGGGCGGGGTCGCGGGAGACATACTTGAGGCCCGGTTCCTGACCCGTGCAGGCGGCGGGAGTCTCCCTCTGACAGGTGCCCGCACAATCGGCGCCGCCCTGGTCCGGGTCACAACTGTCGCTGGGATTGTCGATGCAGGCATAGCCCTCGGAACAAGGGGTGCCGGCGAAACCACCGCAGAAGTCTCCCGCGGCATTCTGCTGCTGGATTCCCAACTCTTGCTGGGCCTCGGCGCTGGGAGCGCAGCCCGTGCCACAGAGTGCCGCGCCAATGACGAGAACACCGCACCACATCAGACGAATCGACATCTGAACCCCCTCTTTTGGACTGCGCAGGAGGATGCGAGCGGGGGTGGCAATCCGGAATCAGGGAGCAAGCAGGCAAGGGCTCCTCTGCTTCCGGCCGTGACCAGCGGCGGAAATCGAACCCGCCTATTCCTGCTCGTTGTCGGCGGGAGCGGAGATGGCGTGGCGTTCGAGCAATCGCCGGAGCTGCGTGCGGTGCATGCCGAGCGCCCGGGCCGTGGCGGCCACATTGCCGCCGTTCTGTCGCAGTGCTTCCTCGATGCGCGTCCGCTCGTCCGTATCGAGCGGCTTCGCTCGCGACAGCGCTTCCTTCGAGGGCTCCCGGTGCTCTGGCGGTGGAGAGGGTGGGGCAGGGACCGGCGCCGTGGCGCCGAACGCGGTGCCGGCACTCGGGCTCAGGTGGCGGGCCTCCACGCGCGGGGACTCCTGCATGAGCGCTGCCTGGATGGCGCTGCGGGCCTCGACGAGCAGCTCCCGGATGTTGCCCGGCCAGGGCCGCATCAGACATGCCTCCACGAAAGACAGATGCAGTGTCAGTTGGGGCGCCACCTGCCGCACCTCGCGGTGGAGCAGCAGGGCGATCTCCTCGGGGCGTTGGCGCAGGGGCGGCAGCGTCACCTCCGGCCGGCCGATGCGGAAGTACAGATCCTCCCGCAGTTTTCCCGCCGCCACGAGTGCGCGCAGGTCCCGGTTGCTCGCGGAGCAGATGTGGATGTCCACCTGCTTCGGTTTCGCCGCTCCGAGCGAGAGGACCTCCTTGGTTTCCAGCGCCCGCAGCAGCTTCGCCTGCACCGCCAGGTCCAGCTCCACCACCTCGTCGAGGAAGATCGTCCCGCCGTCCGCCGTCTGGAGATAGCCCGGAGCATCGGCATCGGCCCCCGAGTAGGCGCCGCGTTTGGCTCCGAAGAGCAGCCGCTCGGCGATGCTCTGGGGAATCGCCGCGCAGTTGACGGCCACGAAGGGGCCCGTGCCGCGTGGTCCGTTCTCGTGGAACGCGCGCGCCACGCCCTCCTTACCCGTGCCGCTCTCGCCGTGGATGTGCAGCGGGAACCCGAGCCGGGCCGCGCGGGAGACCTCGTCGAGCAGTCCCTGCAGGGCCGGGCCCCGGATGAAGCCCTCGCGCGTCACCACGCCACGCTGCTCCAGGGGATGCACATCCGCGCCAGGCACGAAGAGCGAGTCCCCCATGCGGATGACCCGCTGCACCTCGCGGGGCGTGTTGGCGGGCACGGGCTCTCCATCCACGAAGGTGCCATTCTGGCTGCCCAGATCGGTGACCCAGAAGCGCCGCCCGTCGAAGTGGATCCGCGCATGGCGGCGGGACATCCGCGGGTCCTGCGCCTCGCCCAACGCAGGCGAGCCCCGCCCCAGCTCCAGTTCTCCATTTTTGAGAGGCAGAGCCACCGCCATCGCCGCCCCCGCGGCGAACAGCCGCATCAGGCCCGGGACTCGCTCCACGGCGGCATTCTTGTCATTCAAAATTCCGCTTGGCTTGAGGGTCGACCCGTCCTGTTCCATGCGCGCGCATTATAAGCCGGTGTGTCTGGCACGGCTCGTTGTGTCAGCACCTGTGCCCGGTGCCGTGCCACTTCGTCAGCAGTCGGGTGTCTCCTGGCTCGAGGTGCGCGGGATGTGCCCGGGATTGCTCGGCGCCTCGTGTTTTGACGTGCTGGCATGCCTTTGGCTAAGCCGCCTGCCAACCAGTGTTCGCGGTGGCGCGGGTGGGTTCGCAGCAGGGGGGAGCCCGCCCGTACCGCCGCACGAGGGGGAGTTCATCATGGATATGGAGACGGCGAAGACACAGCGAGTGGGTACCCGCGAGGGCAGCGGGCGTTGGCCGGCATGGCTCATCTGCATGGCCCTGGTGACGGTGGCCAGCGGATGCGGCGCGTGCCAGCAGGTGATCCGGCCGGCGGAGCCCACCACGGGCCCGGTCTCGACCTGCCCTGGTGGGCCCGTCTGCGGCATCGACAAGGCGCTGATCGCGGGAATCACCGTGACCGACGAGTGCCCCACGGGAAACTGCGACCCGGGCGGCAATGGCAATGCCAAGGGCCTCTACACCGCCGAGGGCGGCAACTACTGCTTCATGGTCGGAGACACGAAGTACTTCTGCCCGGAGGCCTTCGTCCACAGGCCGAAGGGGCTCATGCTCTCCGTCCGCTATCTGAACGGTGTGTTTGGCGTCGTCGAGTTTCCTGTCGAGGCCAGGCTCGCGTCTGATTCCTCGCCTGTGTACATGCTCGCGGTCGAGGGAGAGCGGACCCAGCTCACCCTCAAGTACCGGCAGAACGGCGTGGAGCACACCTTGACGGGAGCCGACGTGAGCAAGGTGATTCTCAGCCTCAAGTCCATGCCGATGGGACATGGAGACGCGACCCAGCTCATCTCCTACGACATGCGGTTCGCCCCCGACCAGAAGGAGAAGACCGCGGAGGATGGGGTGCACCGCTACAGGCTCAACTACCGGGAAGTCCGTCCGGGCAACAACACCTGGCTCCGGCTCTGCTCGGGGGATGACGACACCGTCGTCTCCTTCCTCCCGGGGCAGCGCGTCAGTGGCGCGACCGGCTACGTCAAGGACGACGCCACCGTGGTCACCATGGGCTGCGAGCAGGGCTCCATCGTCACCTGCCTGGCCTGGGGTTACACGCCATGGGATCCCGCCACGGGCCTGCGGGACGAGACTCGCGACTACGTCTATCAGTCCTGCCTGCAGGCGAAGCGTGCCGCCTATTTCGTCGGCAAGGGGGACTGGCGCAGCTACACGAAGCGCAAAACGAAGATCTACAGGCGGGACCAGTACGGCTTCGGCAAGCCACAGGATTCGTTCGAGGACGTCGAGGCACTCTGGAGCCCGCTCGGTGCGGTGTGCCTCAACACGAAGAACCGCCGCCGTCCGACGGCCGAGCCCTGGCTCGGGCAGAATGAGAACAACCTGAAGACCTACGGCGTGGGACCGTGCTCGCCCGAGGACTACACCCTTCAGGGGAAGGTCTTCACCGGCCCCGTGGAGGACCCGTCAACGCTGCCCTGACTCCGCCTCGCGCAGCGGCGCTTCGTACTCCCGCCGCAGCAGCGGGTTGAGCTCGAGGGCCCGGGCGAGCGCGGTCCGGGCCCGCTGGACGGTGTCGGGGCGCTCCGCCTCGCGCATCGTCCGGGCCCGGGCCAGGAGCAGTCCTCCGCGCAGGGCCTGGGCGTGCGCCAGGTTCGGGTCGAGCCGGAGTGCCAGGTCCACCTGGGCCAGGCCCTCGGAGATGGAGCCGGACGCCTTGCTCGCGGGCAAGGCCTCCGCCAGCCGCCAGTGGACGCGCGCCAGTTGCTGGTGGGTCTCGTAATAGGGATACATCTCCACGGCGCGCCGGGCCTCCGCGAGCGCCTGCTGGAGCAGCGGCAACTCCGGCTGTCCCCGCCGCTTCGCCCACTCCGCCTCCGCCAGGGCGAGCCTCGAGCCCACCAGCCGGCACTCGACCCAACCGGAGTCATGGCGGTAGGCCTCGGCCAGGGCCCGCCGTCCCGCCTCGAGCGAGGCCGTGGGCTCCTGGCCCTCGCGCATCGCGTGCTCCACCTCCACCAGGTGGCCCATGGCGCGGTAGAGCGGGGTGCGCCCGTAGGTGGCGTTGATGGCCGCGGAGCGCTCCAGGTATTGGAATGCCCGCTCCAGTACCGGACGCGGGTCTCCGCCGCTGGCGACGAGGTAGCGCGCGAGCGTCAGCTCCGTGAGGGCCACCTGGTTCAGCGCCAGGAAGTAGTTGCCATCGAGCGAGAGGGCCCGCTCGCCCGCCTGGAGCGCCTTGTCCACATCCTCCTGGGGGCTGCGCCCGTGCGAGAACTCGTACACCGCCCTCGCGCCGTACAGTTCGATCAGGTTCGTGTGCGCCAGGAGGTACGACGGGTCGCTGCGCGCCGCCTGGTTCAAGTGGTGCTCGGCGCGGGCGTAGGACTCGCGGGGATCCTTGCCGTGCTCCCGCTCGTGGTTGCCCTTCCAGCGGTAGACCTGCGCGAGGTCGTTGTGCCCCCACGGGTACTCGGGTTGGAGCTCCAGTGCCTTGCCCAGCCAGGAGATGGCCGCGTCCCATGAGGCGTCCGGAGCCGCACCGTCCCGCGCCAACCGGAGCGCGCGCATGAAGTGGCTGTAGCCCAGCATGTCGTAGGCGTACACGTCCCGAGGGTTCAGCTTCACGGCGCGCTCGGCGGTGGCGGTCCACTCGGTGAGGATGGGTTCTGGATCCAGTCCGCCCTTCTCGAAGTTCATCAGCCGGTACCACTGCATCAGCACCTGGGCCTTCTTCGTGTACCCCGAGGCGCGCAGCGGTGAGGCGTGGAGGCCCTTGTCTCCTGTCTCCAACGCGCGCTCCAGCGAGGCCTTGCGCGAGCGTCCCTGCCGCGAGTCGACCACCGACTGCCGCAACCACACCTCCGCGAGCGCCTCGTAGTTGCGCGCGTCGCTCCGGCCCGACTCGATGGCCTGCTCATACAGGTGGCCCGACTGCTCGAGCCCGGTGCGTGCCGGGTCGTACTCGCCCTTCTCCAGGTGCTCCATGGCGCGGGTGTAGGCCACGTCACCAGCGAGCTTCCGGGCCTCGTACACCCAGGGCGTCTCCGCCGCGGCCTGGGCCGCGAGCCGTGCCGCCGCGTCGTAGTCCCGCCGGTAGAAGGCGATGAGCCCCTCCAGGTAGCGGGGCGACTCCAGGTCCAGGTCCCTGCTGCGCTCGAGTGACTGGAGCGCTGGTTCCAGGTACTGCGTCTCCAGGGCTCGCTGCCGTTGGGCCACCCACTCCTTGCCGCCGCTGTTGCGCGCGTCCTCCAGTGCCTGGTGGTACAGCTCGCCGAGCACGCGGCCGCGCGCGTAATGCAGCTCGGGCGAGTCGACGCCCTTCTCTTGCGCGCGCGTCAGCTCCTCGTGGGCCCGTTCCAGCTCGTGCATGGCCAGGTAGCCGCGCCCCAGCGCGTAGTGCACGAGCCCTTCACCGTGGCTCCCCAGCTCATGGGGCTGTGAGGCGAGCCGCGTCATTCGCTCGCGGACGAGCTGTTGCTCATGGCTGGTGTCGTGCAGGGGCAGGGTGTAGGCGGCGCGCAGGAACCATTCGATCTCCTTCACCTGCTGCCCGAGCTGCCCCGCCAGCCGGGCGCGTTCCTCCGAGCGTTGCCGCGTGGTGCGGGCCTCCAGCCACGAGCGCGCACCGAAGGCGGCGAGGACGAGGATGCTCGCCAGGGACACCGCCGAGACGGCCACCAGGGTCCGGTGCTTCCGTGCCCGCAGCCGCAGCCGGTACACGAGGCTCGGACGCTGTCCGAGGATGGGCTCGCCATCAATGTAGCGTCCGAGGTCCTCGGCGAGGGCGCGGGCGGAGGCGTAGCGCTGCTCGGGCTCCTTGTTCAGGCACTTGAGGGTGATGGTCTCCAGGTCGCCCGGGAGCTGGGGCACGTGTGTGCGCGGGGCGGGCGGCTCCTCGTGGAGCACCTTCTGCAGCGTGCCCATGAGGGAGTCGCCGGTGAAGGGCACCGCGCCGGTGAGCAGCTCATAGAGCGTCGCACCCAGGCTGTAGACATCCGAGCGGCGGTCGATGCTGCGCACGTCGCCGCGGGCCTGCTCCGGTGCCATGTACGAGGGCGTGCCCATGAGCGCCCCCGTCTGCGTGAGGCCGTGCCCCTGGCCGATGTCGTACGCGAGGCCGAAGTCCATCACCACCGGGAAGCAGCGCCCGTCCTCGCCGCGCTCGACCATGATGTTGGAGGGCTTGAGGTCCCGGTGGATGACGCCGAGCCGGTGCGCTTCGTGGATGGCCTCGGCGACCTCCTTCATCACCTGCACCTTCTCGGGCAGGGACATGCCCTGGGCCGCCTTGTCCAGCCGCTCGCCCCCGATGAGCTGCATGGCGATATAGGCCTTCCCCGCCACGTCGCCGACCTCGTACACCTTGCACACGTTCGGATGGTCGATGCGCGCCTGCGCGCGGGCCTCCTGGAGGAAGCGCATCACCTTGTCGGGGTCCGCCCCTCGGATGAACTTGAGCGCGACGACGCGGCCCAGGCGCCGGTCCCGTGCCTTGTAGACCTCGCCCATGCCTCCGCTGCCCAGGGGAGAGAGGAACTCGTAGCGGTCCCAGTGGGGGACCGGGAACTCCTCGCCAGGCTGAGTGGCAACGGGTACTGGGAGCTCCGCGGCCCGCGCCGCGCCTTCTCCCGGCAACGTGGGCTCCAGAATGGGCGTGTCGACGCGTTCTGGAGTGAGCGTCGGTTCGAGCGTCGGCTCTTCCTTACCAGGATTCGACATGGGCAGCGCGGGGGAGCGACCCCGCTGGCACAGTGGCACGTGCCCTCCCGTGCCTCAAGTCGCGTGGGCTCAACCCGGCCAGGGTTCCGCTTCTCCTGGCACCGTCTCCCCAGCGGGCGCATCGGAGACCGGCAGGCGCAGCGTCACGGTGGTGCCGCGTCCCTCGTGGCTCGTCAGCATCACCTCTCCGCCGTGGGCCTCCACCACCCGCCGCACGAAGGCCAGCCCCAGCCCGCTCCCCGTCGCCTTGGTGGTGTAGAAGTCGTCGAAGGCCCGCTCCCGCGTGCGCGCGTTCATGCCCTCGCCGGTGTCCTCCACGCTGAGCGCCACGCCCGTTCCGTCGAGCCTCGTCCGCAGCGTCAGCGTGCCCCCGCGCGGCATGGCCTCGAAGGCGTTGCGCACCAGGTTCTCCACCGCATTGGCCAGCAGGTCCCAGTCCCCCGAGCAGCGCGGTAGCTCCGCCGCCAGCTCGCGGTGGATCTCCACCTCGGGGCGCCCGGTGAAGGTCTGCAGGGACAGCACGCTCGTCGCCAGTTGGTTCAGGTCCAGCGGCTGCCTCAGCGGCTCCACCCGGCCCAGGCGCTGGTAGGTGCTCACCACCCGGTCCAGCCGCTCCACCTGCTCCAGCAGCAGATCCAGGAACTCGCCCTTGTCGTCCCAGGGCTGTCCCCGCGAGTGCTCCACCTTCAGGTACTGCGCGGCCCCCTTGAGCGCGGCGATGGGGTTCTTCAGGTCATGCGCCATCTGCGCGGAGAAGCGGCCCAGGGTGGCCATGTGCTCCAGCCGCTCGCGCTGGGCCGAGAAGGCGATGACACCCCGGCGCATGATGGCCAGCAGGCTCAGGGTGATGGCCGCCGTCCCCACCACCAGCGCGCCGTACTGCGCGGCGAAGAGCTGGAAGATGGCGAGGTAGGCCAGCACGCCCATGAGCGCCAGCAGCAGTGCGTACACCGCGTGGACGTTGGACAGCTCCTGGTCGAAGAGGCGCAGGCGCAGGGCCACCACCGCGATGGCCGGCAGGCCCAGCAGCGTGCCCAGGTTGCCCAGGCGCGGCACCTCCTGGCCCAGCATCGCCATCATGTCCGTGCCCAACAGCATCACCAGCAGCGCCAGCCCCGTGAGCATCAGGACCGCCCGGGTGCGCTCGGTGGCGCGCACCTCGCGGCGCACGTGCTGGGTGAGCAGGGTGAAGCCCCCGAGCAGCAGCGGCGCGGTGAAGCCCAGCACCGTCAGGACGAAGCCCCGTGAATTCACCACCTCGGCCACGCGCGCCGAGCCCAGGCCCGTCAACGCCGTGGCCGCCAGCACCCCGAAGACGCCGTACGCGGAGAACATCGCCGCCGCCAGCCGGCGCCGCTCGCCCACGAAGGAGAGGATGAAGTGCAGCGAGGACGGAGCGCTCATCAGCGCCGCCACCGTGGCCATCAAGCGCCAGCCCGGCCCACCCGAGCGCGCCAGGGCGAAGTCCGAGAAGTTCCACGTGGACAGGACGATGCACAGCACCGACAGCGGCAGGGCCAGCACGCTGCGCCCCACGCGCATCAGGGCCAGTCCCGCCACCGCCAGCAGCCCCGCGCAGGCCCCGAGGCTGATCCACGCCTGCGTCATCATGTCCTCCGTCGCCCTCGCCCTACAGCAGGGCCAGCCGGCGCGACCGGGAGGGATCGGCCACCGCGGCCTCCCACCGGCGCACGGCTGCTTCGCGCTCGGCGTCGGGCGCGTCGGCGTAGTAGCCCAGCGTGTCGTTGAGGCCCCGGCTGAGCTCCTCGATGGCGGCCAGGCGCACGTCCAGCTCCGGGTGGCGCAGCGAGGCCACGAGCCAGTCGGCACGGCGGCGGCCGCGGTTCTCCGCCCACCACGCCGTCCACGCGCGCTTGTCCAGGCCGATCGTGGCGCGCGTTACCTCGCGCAGCGCCTCGGCGGCGGCCTGGGCGCACATCTCGTCGTCGCTGCCGGTGAGATTGATGAGGCCTTCGATGGACTCGCGGTCGTGCAGCGTGCCCAGGGCTCGCGCCGCCAGCGAGCGCCGCAACGCGTCCCGGCTGGTGAGCTCCTGGCGCAGCTCCTTGCGGGCGGCGTCCAGGCGGGGCAGGTGCTTGAGGGCGGCGGCGGCCACGCGCGCGGCGCTGGAGATGTCCGGCTCGTAGTCGAAGAGGCCACGCAGCACGCCGTCCACCAGCTCCACGTACGGGAGGCTGCCGGCGGTGAGGAGCGCGAAGTAGCGCGTGTCCGCGTCGCTCGAGTCCAGCAGCGGCGCCAGGGCCTGGGCCGCGGGCCGGCCGAGCCGGGACAGGGCACCGGGGATGGGGCCCAGCTCATCGGCCTCGGGCAGCTCCACCACGGGCAGGCGGCTCCACGCGGTGGGGCCGGGGAAGTGCGTGGCGAGCACCTTGGCGCTGGCCTCGGGCGAGCGCGCCAGCTCGGCCATGGCGTTCGCGCGCTGGTTGGCGTCCGGGCCGGTGAGGCGCTTGAGCAGTGGGCCGAAGTCCGGAGGCGGGCGCTCCTCCTGGGACATGACGAGCGGGGCCATGGAGGCGGCGCGGCCCAGCGCGTTGGCGGTGCGGTTGACGAAGGGGCTCCACCCCAGGCCCGCGGCCATGGAGGGCGCCGGAGCGCTCGGGGCCGAGGGGGTGCTGGCGGCGGCGGGCTCGTCCACGTCCACGTCGAAGTCCAGCGCGCCGCGCAGCTCGCCCAGGCGCTGCTTGCGGAAGAGGATGAGCTCCTGGAAGGCGGCGGGCAGGTCCTGGCAGAAGAGGATGAAGTCGGACAGGCGGCGCTGGCTGATGGGCTTCTGGCCGCAGTCCCCATAGAGGACGGCCACGAGCCGGCCGCGCACCTCCACGGGGTAGAGGAAGAGGGTGCGGGGCGGCTGGCGGCCGAACAGCTCCAGGTAGTGCTTCGTCAGGCTGTCCGGCGGCATGGGGCCCGCGTAGCTGCCGCGGGTGATGGCCACGGTGCGGAAGACGCTGGAGGCGTCGAGCGGGATGGACACCAGGGAGAGCTGCTCGCTGGCCAGTCCGTCACCGCGCGCGTCCCAGCCCACGGCGGCGCCGCGCAGCACGGCGAAGGCGGCCACGTAGTCGAAGGTGCGGCGGCCGAAGCGCAGGGCGGTGTCGATGAGGCGGTCGCGGTCGCGCGTGGACTCCTTGAGGGCGGCGCGGGCCTGCGCGAGCGTCCATTCGGGCACGTCGTCGCGAGGGGACTGGGGCGCGGCGGGCGCGGGAGCGCGCGGCTCGAGTTGAGGACGAGGCTGGGCCGCCACGGGAGCGGCGGGCTGCGGCGCGGGAGGCGCGGCGGGCTGCGCCTGGGGCGGAGGCTGTGCCGGGGGACGCGCGGCGGCGGGAGCGGACTGCTGCGGGGCCGGGGCCTGGGGAGCCGGAGCCGTGGGGCGCGCGGCGGGAGCGGGCTGGGCCTGAGGAGGCGCGGCGGCGGGACGCGCGGCGGGAGCGGGCTGGGCCTGCGGAGCCGGTGCCGCGGGACGCGCGGGCTCGGGCATGTTCAGACGCAGGGGCTCACGAATGGCGGCCGGGGGCGTCGAGGCGGGCGCGGGCGCGGGCGCGGCGGAAGCGGGAGGCGCGGCGGGGGCCGCCGGGCGCTGAGGCTGGGCAGTGGCGGCGGCCGGAGCTGGAGCGGGAGGCGCGCCGTTGGGCCGCGGCTGTTGCGGCTGCGGTGGTTGCGGCTGCGGCTGCGGCTGCGGCTGCACTGGCGGAGGGGCGACCGGGAAGGGCTCGGCGGCCACGGAGCGCGCCAGCCGCTCCACCATCTCCAACGTCAGGGCCGCGTCGTCCGGGGGCTTCGGAGGTGGAGCGGGAGCGGGCGCGGGCTTCGGCGCCGGGGCGGGAGCCGCGACGGCGGCGGGCTGCGCGGGTTGAAGGGGCTGGGGTGCCGCGGGAGCCGCCGTGCCCATGCGCTCGGGGTCGAGCGCGGCGAGCAGGGAGGTGTAGCGCGGGGAGAGGGGCTGCCGGTAGATGACGGAGATCCACTCCCGGACGCGGGCCTCGGTGGCCACCCACAGCTCCAGCGGCCTGCCGAGGAGGAAGCCCACCTCCTCCAGCTCCTTCCTGGGCACCGGGTAGCCGCAGGCCACGTGCAGGGTGGTGCCATCGAGCGACAGGGGCACCACGCACAGGCGGTCGGCGATCTTCGGGGGGATGAAGGAGGCGACGTCCGCGTTGGGCTCGAAGTCGGCCAGGTTGACGGGGCGCAGCCCGGAGGCCTCGCCGAGCGCGTGGAGCACCTGGGGCTCGGGGAGGAGCCGGCGCTCCATCAGCGCGGTGTCGATGGAGCCACCTTGCGCCGTCTGATGACGCAAGGCTTCCTCGGCCTTGTCCTGGGGGAGGAGGCCTTGCGCGATCAGGGTGTTGGCAAGATGGGAAGGCATGGGGGACGCGGCATCTTACGGCCGCGGCCGGAAGTCACAACGAATCCGTGCATCGGCTCGGGGGTGCACTAGCTCGGCTGGACGACGTACGTGGAGGTGAGCTTGTCGTGGAGCGTCTGGCCGCGGCGGTCGAAGAGGGCCATCCAGAAGCCCGCCAGGAAGAGTCCGAAGGACAGGCTGGCCAGCATGGCCCGGACGATGGCCCGGCCGGGCGCCGGGGCCAGGCCGTGGGTGTCCACCAGCCTCAGGCCGAGCAGCCGCCGGCCCAGCGTGCGTCCATTCCAGAGGAAGGCGGACACGGCGCAGTAGACGAGCGAGAGCACCAGGAGGAGGGCGGTGCCGGGCAGCAGCACGGACTGGAGGGCGCGGATCTGCACGACGATGGCGTCGAGCCCGGAGAGGTTCGTCTGGGGGGCCTGCACGCCGGCCACCGAGGAGGCGAGCATGAGGTAGAGCACGGCCACCCCGGCGATGGCGCCGGTGTCGATGGCGAGGGCCAGCAGCCGGCGCCAGAGCGAGGCCGGGCGGGCGTGGATCTCCGTCTCCCGAGCCCCGGTGACCACGGGCTTGGGGGCGGAAGGCGCCGGGCTCCGGGCAGGGGCGGCGGCCACGGGCGGCGGGGCGGCCGGCTCGGACTCCTCCAGGTCGACGGGGAAGGACTCCTCCTCGATGGAGAGGTCCAACGGAGCGGCCGCCTTCGCCACGGGCATGTCCGGCAGGCCGGAGGTGGCCTGCTGGAGCGGGGGCATCACGGGCAGACCCGCCGGAGCGGATGCCTGCGGCACACCGAAGGCCGGAGTGCTCGCGCGAGGGGCGGGGGCCGGGGCCGCGACACCGGGCAGGTTGAAGGAGGGGGTTGGCGAGGGCGCCGGCGGCGGGCGGGGCGCGGCGGCCTGGGCGGGAGCCGGGGCCGCGGGAGGACGGGCCATGGCGGGCTGCGCGGGAGCCGGAGCACGAGGCGCGGCGGCCCGCGGAGCCGGGGGGACCGGAGCGGCGGGAGCCTGGGGCCGGGGCGCGGGAGCCGCTGCCATCGGGGCGGCCGGGGCCTGCGAGCGCGGGGGCATGACGGGCAGACCCGGAGCGCGAGGCGCGGCCGGAGCCGGGGCCTGCTGACGCGAGCCAGCCGCCGGAGTCATACCAGGGGGCGTCGCGGCGCCGCGGGCGGTCATGCCGGGCGGTGCGGCGGCGGGGCCAGGAGCCATCGCCGCCGCGTCACGATCCGGACGGCGGCGGTCGATCTGGAGCTCCTTGTCCAGAAAACTCGGGACGGCCCGGGCCGTGGGCTGGGAAGCGGCGGCGCAGGTGGGGCAGTCCCCTACAGGCGGCAGCGAAGCTCCGCACTTCAGGCACTTGGACAACGGTTCCTCCCGGATGGAGAAGGCTGTAGCACCATGAAACGCCCTCCTGGAGCCGGGAGCAAGAAAACCGCCGGAAGCCGGGGTTCCCTGCCTGGATACCCTGCCTGGACACCTCTGGCGGTCCGCTCAGGCGAAGCGCCGGTTCCGGGTGCCGACGATGACCCCGATGGACACCAGGGCCGAGACGACGATGGCCACCACGACGCCCAGGGGATGGATGTGGCTGGTGACACTTCCCGGGGCGAAGACGGAACTGAGGAGGGCGCCGATGATGCCGCCCACTCCGCCGAGCAGCGCGCTGCCCACGAACCCCACCGAGCGTGTGGGGGGCAGGGCGATCCGCGCGAGGATGCCCACGATGATTCCGATGAGCGCGTAGGCGTAGATGGCCATGGGTGCCGCTCCCTGTCTGGCTCCTCGGGATGAGGGCGCCGTTGCGGAGCAAACATAGGGACGGCGTCACGCAGTGGGCAGACGCCGGGCGCCGGGGGCCCGTCCTCCCGGCACCTGTCCGAGCGCTAACCGAGCTCTCCGTCCAGGAAGCCCATGACGGTGAGCGCGGCGAGGGCGGCCGTCTCGGTGCGGAGGATGCGGCGGCCGAGCGTGACGGGGCGGGCGCCGAGGGCCCGGAGCGCGGAGACCTCCTCGCGGGCCAGGCCGCCCTCGGGCCCCACCACGAGCGCCACGGGAGCGCCGGGAGCGCAGGAGCGGAAGGCCTCGCCGAGCGGCACGGCGGACTCCTCCTCGTCGAGCACGAGCAGGGTGGTGCCGGGGGCGAGCGAGCGCGCCGCGTCCACGAGGGGGCAGGGGACATGGACGGTGGGCACGTCATTGCGCCGGCACTGGCGGGCGGCCTCCTCGACGATCTTCGTCCAGCGGCTGGTGCGCTCCTCGGCGCGCTTGGGCTCGAGCTTCACCACGCTGCGGACGGTGGCCACGGGGTGGAAGGCGGTGGCGCCCAGCTCGGTGCCCTTCTGCAGCACCCACTCCAGCTTGTCGCCCTTGGGGAGCCCCTGGAGGATGTGCAGGGGGCGGGAGGGAGGAGTGAGCCGCGCCTCGCCGAGCACCAGGCGCACCTCTTCCGCGTCCAGCGAGGCCACGCGCGCCTCGAACGCGCGGCCCGCGCCGTCGAAGAGCTCGAGCGTGGAGCCCTCGGCGAGCCGCAGGACGTGGACGAGGTAGTGGCGCCGCTCGCCCGAGAGCGTCACCTCGGGGGGAGCGGGCTCGGGGAGCGGGACGAAGAGTCGGACCACGGGTGGGCTGTCCTCCGGGAGGGTGGGGCCCTCCTTCTTACCAGGGCCGGCTCAGTGGCGGAGGCCGCGCAGCTGGAAGTCGGCGACGGAGGGCAGGTGGTCGGACGCGCCGGTGGAGTGGTCCACCTCGAGCAACAGGGGCTCGAGCTGGCGGGAGGCGAAGAAGGTGTCGAAGCGCTTACCGGTGGCGGGGACCACGCCCTTGCCGTCGGGCAGCGAGTTGAGGGTGGACATGTCGGCCACGTCCTGGAGGCGCAGCCACGGCTCCGAGTTCTTCGGGAAGGCGCCGGCGACGAGCATCTCGCGGGCCTCGTCCGGATTGAGGAGGGAGCCATCCGGCATGCGCACGCGCAGCTCGCGGGCGCGGCGGAGCGGGTCCGGCAGCTCGTGCTCGAGGGCGTGGAGGGCGCGGCGCACGCGCACGTCGCCGATGTTGCCCACGCCCCAGTCGCCCACGCTGGGGTGCACGTCGCCGTAGCGCGACTCGTAGTCCTTCACCGTCTCGGTGGGCTCGTGCTTGCGGATGGGGCTCGGCAGGAGCGAGTAGTGGTGCTTGACGTTGATGTTGGCGTTGAAGTCGCCCAGGGCGATGGAGGGCACACCATCCCGGGCATGGAGGGTGGCCTGGAGCTGCCAGAGCTGGCCGGCGTTGATGCCGCTGTCTCCGAGCGTGTGGTGCACGTTGTAGAGGGCCACGGGGATGCCGAGCACGTCGATGAGCGCGAAGAGGGCACCGCGGTCCTCGTCCAGCTCGCCGACGAAGCCCTGGCGGGCGATGGCGGCGGCGCGGGCGTCCTCGGGGAAGGCATAGGTGTAGTGCGCGGCCTCGAGGAGGGGGTGGCGGCTGAGAATGGCCTTGCCGTTGATGACGGGCCCGGCCACGTCGCGTCCCTGGTAGACGAGGTGGAAGCCGTAGTCGCGGGCGAGCTCCATGGCGGTGGGCTGGCTGGCCTCCTGGAGCGCGATGACGTCCGGCATCCGGCCGAGCTCCTCCAGCGAGGCGAAATAGGCCTCCAGCAGGGCACGGCGCTCGCCGCCCAGGAGGATGTTGTACGTCATCACGCGGAGCACGTGGTCGCGGGGCGGGCGCGGCTGGGGGTGGTGCACCAGCAGCGTGGTTCCCGTCCCGAGCCGGCGCGGACCGTCGGCGGCCGGTAGCGACCCGAAGCCCTGGTGGACCTGGGTGGGCTCCTGGTGCGGCAGGTGCTGGGGCGGTGCGGCGGGCACGCCGTCGATGACGTTCCTCCCGAAGGGGAGGCGGTCCAGTAATCGCGAAAGGGCCTGTCCTGGCATGACTTCTCTATGTGTTGGTGCCCTACCCACCCTGCACGGGCTCACCGGGCGTTTCGTTGCCCACCGAGCCGGCGTCCTCGGCGTCGCCTGCTCCCTCGGCGGACAGACCAGGAGGCGTGTTGGTGGGGTCCGCGCCGTAGCCGGCTTTGCGGCCCGTGACGGTGTCGTCATCCGCGGTGCCCGGGAAGTTTCCCTCGCGCTGCTCCGAGAAGGCGCGCCGCTCATCGGGGACGCCGCGTCCGGAGGAATCCGTGGGGGGCCGGGATTGGGTGACGGCGTCCGTGTAGCCCGTGCCGGGTGTCGTGGTCTTGCTGAACTTGCCTGCCATGGTGGGCTCCTGAGGAGGTATGCCTTCCCTCAATGTCGGGCGGCCGGTGGCACCCGCCAACCCATCCACCCGGCCCCGGGGGAGGGGAGGCGGGAGAGCGAGCCATTGGGAGCGAGGCAAAGAAGCGGCACACCTGCTATGCGCGGGGCGACATGTCCTCTCTTCTGATCGAATCGACGCGCTCCGGCTACGTCGAGTCAGTGCACCAGGTGTCCGTGGCGGTGGTGGATGAGCGGGGGGCGCTGGTGGCGTCGGCGGGGGACCCGGAGCGGGTGTCCATGTGGCGTTCTGCGGCCAAGGCCTTCCAGGCGTTGCCGCTGGTGCGGGACGGGGCGGCGGACCGCTTCGGCTTCGGCCCGAGGGAGCTGGCGCTCGCGTGTGCCTCGCACTCGAGCGAGCCGGTGCACCGCGAGGTGTGCGCGGGCATGTTGAGGGCCACGGGCTGTGAGGAATCGCAACTGGCATGCGGGCCGCATCCCCCGTTGTCGCAGGTGGTGGCGGACGAGGCGGTGCGCGCGGGGACGGTCATCACGCCGGGGTGGAGCAACTGCTCGGGCAAGCACGCGGGGATGCTGGCGTTGGCGAAGCACCACGGCTGGCGCACGGAGGGGTACGAGCGCGCGGGGCACCCGGTGCAGGAGCGCATTCTCGAGGAGGTGGCGCACTGGACGGGGCTGCCGGCGGGCTCGCTGTTGCAGGCGGTGGATGGGTGCACGGCGGTGTGTTTCGGGCTTCCGCTGAGGGCCATGGCGATGGCGTACGCGCGCTTCGGGGTGGCGGAGCTGGAGGCGGCGAGGCGGCTGCGCGAGGCCATGTGGGCGCATCCGGAGCTGGTGGCGGGGACGGGGCGGTTGTGCACGGAGCTGATGGCGGCGGGGCGCGGGGTGGTGCTGGCGAAGGTGGGGGCGGAGGGCATCTACAGCGCGGCGGTGCCGGCGTTGGGGCTGGGGCTCGCGTTGAAGGTGGAGGACGGGGACATGAGGTGCTCGCCGCCTGCGCTGCTGGAGGTGCTGCGGCAGGTGTTCGAGCGGTACGAGCGGCGCGTATCGGTGCCGATGGAGGGGCTGGGGCACCACGTGGAGCCGCCGCAGCGCAACACCCGGGGCGTGGTGACGGGCAGCTTGCGCGCGGTGGGGCGGCTGCGCTTCTCATGAGGGGCAAGGAGGCCGCCATGGCGCGCCGGGCGAGTGACGACAGTACGGTGGCGCGGTTCGAGGTCGCGCGGGCCAACCAGGAGCGGGTGTTGGCGGAGAGCGCGCTGCGCGGCGAGCGTGTGGTGTCGCGGGTGCGCCTCGCGTTGTTCGTGCTGGTGACGTTCAGTCAGGTCGTCATCGCGCGGATGTCGGGCGAGCTGGGGCCGAAGGACAGGCAGCGGCTGGTGGCGGTGCTGGCCTATCTGGTGTTCGCGCTCTCCATCACGCTGATCCTCCATCTCCAGAAGAAGCCGAACCTGGGCAGGGCGAGATGGATGCCGGTGCTCACCACGCTGTTGGACTGTGGCTTCTTCGGCTTCGTGGCTTGGAGGGGAGCCTCCAGCTCGGGGGACTTCAACCCGCAGATGCTGGCGGCGAGCTGCGCGGTGGTGCTTGCGTTCTCGGTGGCGCGCTACAGCTGGCTGCACGTGGTGCTGTCCACGGTGACGTCCTCGGCGACGTTCGCGCTGGTGTGCTGGGTGATGGGAGAGTTCTCCATCTCGAGGGTGAGCTTCGTGGTGGGCTGCTACATCGCGCTGGGGATGCTCATCGGGTGGGCGAACACGGCGGTGAGCAGCATGTTCCTGGGGCTGAGGAGGCGCGACAACCTCTCGCGCTTCCTGCCGAGGCAGGTGGTGGAGCGGGTGCTGCAGACGGGAGACGGGACGCTGGAGCCGGTGCAGCGGGAGGTGACGATCCTCTTCAGCGACATCCGGGACTTCACGACGCTGAGCGAGACCCTGCCACCGAGGGCGGTGTTGGGGCTATTGGACGACTACTTCGGGCACATGGGGCAGATCGTGATGGGGCACGGGGGCATCGTGAACAAGTTCCTGGGGGACGGGATGCTGGCGTGCTGGGGAGTGCCGGACGGGGACGCGAATCACGCGGTGCACGCGATGCAGGCGGCGCTCGACATGAGGAAGAAGCTGGAGGAGCTCAACGCGTGGAGGGCGCAGCGGGGGGAGCCGGTGTTGCGCGTGGGCATCGGGCTGCACACGGGGGTGGTGGCGGCGGGGATGCTGGGAGGCGCGGAGCAGCACGAGTACACGGTGATTGGGGACGCGGTGAACCTGGCCTCGCGGGTGGAGGGACTGACGAAGGCGTTGGGGGTGGACATCCTGGTGAGCGAGAGCACCTGGAAGGCGGGGCAGGGCCGTTTCCGGGGCGAGCGGATGTCGGAGGAGCGGGTGAAGGGGAGGAAGGAGGCGGTGGTGGTCTACGCCCTCGAGGGGCGGGCGCCGCCGGAGAAGACGGAGCCCGCGCCCGGGATGCCGAGAACCGCCGAGTCTCACTGAGCGAGCACTCCCTCTCCCCTCGGGAGAGGGTCGGGGTGAGGGTGCCAGGGACCTCGGGTTGAGCCGCGAGGTCCTACCCGAAGCTCACTGTGCCGTCTGCGGAGCCACCTGCGCCTGGGGCGCGATCTTGTAGTCCCCGGTGAGCAGGGCAACGAAGAACAGGGGGCCGACGAGGGCGTGCACGAGGTTGGTGAGGAAGGACGGAGACTTCTTCTCCCAGACGGCGTGGCCGGCGAGCTGGACGAGCCAGCCGAAGACGGCGATGCCGATGATGGCCTCGCGAGGCAGCATGCGGCCGAGCGGGATGCACAGGGCGGCGGCGATGGAGACGATGAGTCCCAGCTTGAAGTCGGCGCGCACGAACCAGATGGACGCGAGGACCCAGGCCACGTAGGCGAGGGTGAGCGAGCCACCGGGCAGGGCGGGGACGGGCACCAGCCGCACCCAGTCCAGCATCGCGACGATGTGCAGGACGATGACGGGGATGGCGACCTTGTGGGTGAGGCGGTTGGTGGGGTGCTGGTGGGCGGAGATGTACTCGTCGAACAGCG
Organism: Archangium sp. Cb G35; assembly: GCF_001896145.1. Taxonomy (NCBI): domain Bacteria; kingdom Pseudomonadati; phylum Myxococcota; class Myxococcia; order Myxococcales; family Archangiaceae; genus Archangium; species Archangium sp. Cb G35. The sequence continues at coordinate 44,042 of NZ_MPOI01000018.1, read as the reverse complement.
CCTGGGTCTGTGGTTTCAGCATGGGGAGACTCTAACCCTCCGTGGGGCCCGGTGTTACTTCGCGCGGTGGAAGTCCAGCCGGACCCATTCGCCCTGCTGGGCGCCCGGCTCTGGCACCAGGCCGAGGTTCACGTACGCCGCCTCCACCTCCGCCTTCTGGTGCGCGAGCACGCCGGCCATCAGCAGCCTGTCCTTCACCTTCGGCGCGATGAGGGGCGCCAGCTCGATGAGCGTGTTGGCCAGGATGTTGGCCACCACCAGGTCGAAGCTGCCTTCCACCGCCGTCAGCTCCTTGCCCGACAGCTCCACGTCCGGCGTGCCGTTGTCCACGGCGTTCTCCCTCGCCAGCTCCACCGACACCGGATCGTTGTCCGTGCCCACCACCCGTCCGGCGCCCAGCTTCTTCGCGGCAATCGCCAGCACGCCCGTACCCGTGCCCACATCCAGCACGCTCGCCCCAGGATGGGTGCTCATGTAGTCGTCCACCGCACCCAGACACAGCGAGGTGGTGGGATGGTCGCCGGTGCCGAAGGCCATCTTCGGCTCGATGACGAGGCGCACCTTGTCGGCGGGGGCGTTCTGCGCCTCCCAGGGGGGACCTACCCACAGCCGTCCCACCTGCACGGACTTGATGTGGGCCTTCCACGCATTGCTCCAGTCCTGCTGCTGCTCCTCTGCCAGCTGAAGCCTCGCCGAGGGGTAGGCCTCGTGCATCTCCGCGCGTGCCTGCTCGGCCGTGTCCGCGTCGTCGAAGTAGGCCACGATGATGGCCTCGCCCGCCGCGGGGGCCCGCACTCCCGGCATGGTGGGACCCTCCCGGTCCCTCACTTCCAGTCCCATGGCGCCCAGCTCGTGCAGCAGGTCCTGGGCGGCCTCCGACTCCGTTTCCGGCAGATCCACCGTGAGTGTCTGATACGTCCCCGTCATGTAGCCCTTCTCGCGTCTGGCGTTGCTTTCCCGAAGATGCCGGGATGCCTGCAGCGGGGAAAGAAATTTCCGAGTCGGTGGGTCCGCTCCGTTGCTCGTCCCGTAGGGGAGCCGAGGATGCGATGATCCCTCGACGGAATTTGCGGTAAGCTGCTCCACCAAGGACCATGTAGTAGCCCTCGAAGCCCAGCCTTTTTCGTGCGCCCGGTGTTCTGGATGGTGTGGGGCTCGGCTCGGGGGCGCCGGACGATGGACACCCTATGAAGCGAACCCGCCGCAATACCGGTTTCTCCCTCATCGAGATGGCGACAGTCACGGGCATCGTCGCCGTACTCGCCGCGCTCGCGTACGCCGCGTTGGAGGTGTTGCCGCAGCGCACGCGTCTGACAGGTGGCGCGCTCGAGTTCGCCGCGGTCATCTCCAGTGCCCGCTCGCACGCGTATGGCCGCAACCAGCGTGTGGCGGTGTTGCTCAACGCGGACGGACCCACGATGGGCAATCCCATCCGCTACTGGGTGGTGGTGGATCCCTGGTCCAACCTGGTCGCCGCGATGAGGTCCAATCCCGACTGGAGGGAGCTGAGGGAGCTGGCGCCCGGTGCTCCCGCGCCCTCCGGTTCCGAGTTCCCGCTGTTCGACTCGGGCCACTTCAACCCCTCGGTGCGCGTACTGACGGGCGGCTTCATCGAGGCCGTGGGCCGTGTGGCGCACAAGGGCTGCACCTCGTTGCTGGCCAGCCGCATTGGCCTCGCCAAGGGCCAGCCCGCGGCGAGCACCGACATCTTCCCGCCGCCCTTCTGCTTCGTCCCCAGCGAGAAGCCCTGCACCTTCTGCTCCGGGGATGGCTCCACCAGGCAGATTCGGGGTGTCATCTTCTTCGAGCCGGATGGCTCGGTGATGTTCGCCGATGCCGAGGGCAATCCGTCCACGGATGGCGCGGCCTCCATTTCTTTCCTCCCGGTGGGTGGCGGCGGCCTGCAGAGCGCGCAGGCCATCGTCATCACCAACACCGGTCTCGTGCGGACCTTCTCGGCCGCGAGGTGATTGCCATGCTGCGACGTGCTTCCTTCCGCCCACGCCACGGCTTCACGACGATCGAGTCCCTCATCGCCGCAGTGGTGTTCCTGGTGGGGCTCGCGGGTCTGCTCGGTGCGCTCGTGCAGGCGCGTGGTGCCACCGGCCAGGCCCGCAGGCTCATGCAGGCCACCGATGTCGCCAACGACCTGGCCGAGCAGATCCAACTGTGGAACTTCGATGATCCCCGGCTGGCCGCCAACGCCGCCCTGTGCGCGAACGATCCGTTGGACAAGGATCACAAGCTGCTCAAGCCGGGCACGGGTGATTACAACGCCTACGTCGCGTGCATGCACGGCGAGCTGATGTTGCGCCTGGGAGGCGCCGCGTTCGGCGGTCTGCAGCGGCCCGGCTTCAAGGACGAGGACAAGGTGGAGGGCCGCAACGAGACCGTCTATCAGCGCTTCTACATCGTCCGCACGGAGCCCGTGCGCGAAGGGGTGCAGCGCATGCAGGTCTGGGTCAAGGTGCTCTACATGGATGCGGGGGAGCCGCGCGTCGTGACGACCCAGACGATGCGCATCCAGATGGGAGGAGTGTGATGCGGCGCCAGCGTGGATTTACCCTCATCGAGCTCATGGTGGGCTCGGCCGTGACGTTCCTCACGGTGCTCGCGGTCTCCGCGGCCTTCCTCGGCTACACCCAGTCCTTCTACACGCAGGCGGGCATCCGGGGCGGGCAGGCCTCGTTGCGCCAGACGCACATGATGGTGGTGCGCAACCTGCGCATGGCCGGCTATGGCATCGAGCCTCCGCTCGCCTTCGACTTCCCGGACGACTGGTCGCGTGACTCGCTCGGCGCCGTCAACCGCTCGGACCGGCTCGTCTTCCGGATGCGCAACCCGGCCTTCAACGCCTTCGCCTCCACCCTGTCGGCCTCGTCCATCTCCCTGTCCAGGGGTCTGCCCGAGACCCTTCGCAAGGGGCAGATCATCCAGGTGGTGTGCCCGGGCGCGCTCTCCTGGAGCTACGCGCAGCTGAGCGCGGATGCCGCCAAGGGCACCACGGAGCTGGCGCTGGAGGCGGCCAACAGCAGGTTCCCCCGGCTCAACGAGTTCACCGCGAGCTGCTTCGGTTCCGGCGCTGGCGGCATGAGCGTGTCCGTCTTCAAGATCGACGTCTACGACTACTCCATCCAGCTCATCGACGAGGATGGCAGGCCCGACACCCCGGCGCGGCCCTACCTGTTCCGCCGTCACGGGCTGGCCGAGATGGATCCGAACTCGTTCGGCGAGCCGGTGGCCGAGGACATCGAGGCGCTGCGCGTCTCCTTCCTGCGCGGCAACGGCACCTACTTCATCCCCACGAAGTACGACGACTCGGCCCACCCGGCGCCCGATTACGAGACGCCCCTGAACGACGACAAGCGCAACAACGACAACCCGGCCAACATCCGCGCCGTGGTGGTGGGCCTGGTGGCCCGCAGCAGCACCCGCGACTCGGCCGCCAATCCCCAGACGATGAACCAGATTCCCTCCTTCGGCAGCAGGCTGGTCGTCTCGGGCAGCACGCTCGTCCCCGTTGCCGAGAATCCCATCCCCAAGCCCACGGACTACGGCTTCCGCCGCATCGTCTCCGAGATGTCGGTGCACGTGCGTAACATGCGCTCCTCGGAGATGCCCGTGCCCGTCTATACGCTGGACGCTACGACTCCGGACGCCTGCAAGGGCGCCCTTCCCAAGGATGACTTCAATTGCGCTGGAGGCTAGGAGGACTTGCCATGAAGAAACGCCTCGGCAGACGCGGTTCCGTATTGTTGCTGGTGGTGGTGTTGCTGGCGGTCATCAGCCTGCTGGCCGCGGCCGCCGTTTCCTTCTCCCACAGTGAGCTGGGTGCGGCTCGCAACGAGCGCTCCGGCGATGAGCTGCTCGCGTGCGCCGACGCGGGCCGTCAGTACATGCTCTCGCGCTTCAGCCTCCTGGATGGCGCGCCCGTGGAGCTCTCCCCCGTCAACGTGGACCTCAACGCGGCGGGTGCCACCGACTGCCCTCCCGGCGCCGTCCCCGAGGACTCCCGATGTGCGCGTAGCGGCCACATCGGCCAGACGGTGTCAGTGGCGGGCATCACGGCCGTCGAGGGAAGGGCCGGTGGTGACCGGAAGTCGGTAAGAGATCTGTCCAATACTGTCGGAAAAACCACCTTGGGTGGCGTTCCGCATAAGATTACGGTCCACTGTGTGGACGAAAACGGTCGTGGGACCGAAGTGGAATTCGTGGTGCGGTTCGGTCTCTAGGAGCCTTTCATGATGCGCATCGACTTCGACACCATGCGACGTGCCCTGCGGAAGCCATCGGTCCGCGGGGTGGGCATGGCCGCGGGCGTGGTGGTTGCGGGGGCCGTGGGACTGTTGGCCCGGGAGAGCCGTTCGGGTGAGGTGGACATTCCACCGAAGGCCGCGTGCTGCACGAGCGCGCTGGCCATCGGTGACGCGATGATCAACCCCTCGCAGGGCGGCGACAAGGACTTCTTCGAGGTGCCTTCCAGCCCTCCGAGCGCCATGTTCCTGCTGGGCAACAACGAGTCCATGCAGGACTACCCCCAGGACCTGCCCGAGGCCTTCACGCCGGGCTGGTACGCGGCCAACGCGGTGCCCAAGACTCCGGTGACTCCCAAGGGAGATCAAGGGAGCGAGGGCGCGGCCGGTCTCGCCATTGACACGGGCTGCGAGGATCCGGCGCTCGTCGCCGCGATGAGCTGGTTCGACAAGAACAGCCTCGACGCGGAGAAGAACGGCTCCATCGTCTACGACTCCGACGGCGCCCTGTCGTCGCCGTTCTTCGACCCGAACCGCTTCTACTTCTCGCGCGGCCGGCGCCTCGGCTGGAACGTGCGGGAAGGGCCGTACACCATCAACGGTAACGACTTCGAGGGCCCTCTCAACAGCCAGGGTGACATCCTGTCGGCCTGCTACGCGAGCGTGGGCTGGAACACGACGGACTACCCCTATGGCTCCATTGACTCGCCCCTCATGACCGAGTGCCGGGCGTGTCTGGCGAGCAAGGGCTGGTGGCGTGGTCCGGTCGTGACCGCCAATACCCAGGCGATCAATCCGGGCGGAGCCGGCCCCCTCAAGGAGCCGGACGAGCCGGCGCTGCGTCCCGAGGCGTTCCGCAAGTGGGTCCTCAGCGGCCGCGTGCTCAACGTGCGTCCGCCCAAGTTCGTGGTGGCGCGCAAGGTGCTCAAGGACGTCATCCGGATCGCCCCCAACGTGCGCATGGGCGTGGCCACCTTCGGTGATGACCACGGTTGGTTCGACCCCGCGCTCATCCTCGAGCCGCTGCGCCCGAGCTGCGATGACTCCTTCCCGGAGATCAAGGACTCGGTCTCGTCGACGGGCCTCAACCGGCCCCGGCTCACGGCGGCCGTCAACGAGGTGAACTTCCGCAACAACGAGCGCTCCATCGGTGAGGCGCTGTTCGCGCTCGGTGGCTACTTCTCCTCGCAGAAGTCGGACAACAAGTGGGAGAGCTGGTTCAAGCAGCCTCTCAGCCCTGGCGACTTCGGCTGGCCGGGTTGCTGCAACGGCGGTACCTACGATGACCCCTACACCGGTAAGGAGGGTATCTACTGGGGTGTGCACGAGAAGGAGTGGGTCAAGCCGCCCTTCGTGGACGCCACCGGCAAGTACCTGCCGGGCCAGCCCTGGGAGGATCAGCTCAGTGGCCGCCGCTCCGTGTGCTTCGGCTGCCAGGTCAGCTCCGTCATCGTGCTGACGGACGGCGCGCCCAAGTACGACAACTCGGTGCCCATCACGAAGATGATGCAGCTGCTCGTCGAGAAGGGCGTCAAGCACGGCGCCCGCACGGGCCTGCTGGAGGGCACGCCGGTGAAGTTCGAGCCGATCGACCCCGAGCTCAACCCGGACGTGGGCGGCATCAACTACTGCGACCAGTTCGTGAAGGTGGACAACACGGACCCCACCCCGGACGTGTACTTCACCAAGGCGGACTGCGACTACACCGACTACAACTGGCCGGTGGGCCATGGCGTGGGCAACAAGAACTTCATGGATGACGTGTCGTTCTTCCTGGCCAACATGGACCTGCGCGATGACATGGCCGGCGTGCAGTCGGTGCGCACGTACACCATCGGTTATGGCGACAACAGCGCCATGCTCCAGAGCATCGCGCGGGCCGGCAAGGGCAACTTCTACCAGGCCAACGATGCCGTGCAGCTGCGCACCGCCATCCTGGACGCCCTCGGCGACATCCGTCAGCTGTCCACCTCGTTCGCCGCCGCCAACATCTCCGGCGTGCAGGCCTCCGGTGCGCAGTCCTCCGTGTTCGTGCCGCGCTTCATCCCGCGCCGCAACCGGCCGTACGAGGGTCACCTCTACCGCTTCTTCTACTTCAGCGAGTTCGCCCAGGGTTGCGACGCCGCCCGCGCCAAGACCACGGCCGGGGACGATTTCGACCTGAACAAGGACAAGGACTGCGACGACACCTTCTTCGTGGACAGCGAGGGCATCTCCTACCTGTCGCCCGGTGTTCCGGATCCGAAGAGCTTCAGCGTCACCAACATCGTCCAGGAGAACATCGAGGGCGAGTGGGTGAAGCAGGCCACGGCCACCCCCGTGGGAGATGGCAAGGTCGAGGGGGGCGTGAAGGCCAAGCCCTTCTGGAACCTGGGTGAGACGATCGGCAAGCGCTCGGCCGTCGAGAAGTGCGATCCCACCTGGCGGCCCGGCGGAACGCCGAAGCCGGATCACACGGTGGGCCGCTGCATCTTCACGATGATCGACCGGGACAACAACGGGAAGTTCGACGTGGCGGACAACCCGCCCATCGAGTTCCACCCGGACCACATCACGGATCTGCAGAAGTACGTGATGGCGGGCGGCGACACCTTCTGCAGCACGCTCTACGCCAAGGCGGGCCTGGGGCCGTGGGATGGCACTCCCGCGCAGCAGAAGACGTGTGCCGAGACGCTCATCCGCTTCGTGCGCGGCGTGGACGTGTTCGACTACGACGGTGACTCCAACAAGAACGAGGAGCGGCCGTGCGCGGACAACAAGCCGGGCGAGAAGGCGTCCTGCAAGCTCGCGGACATCTTCCACTCCACGCCGGTGACGGTGGAGGCGCCGGGTGAGCCGTTCCTCTGCTCGCTGGGCCTCAATGGCCAGTGCGTGTCCACGCTCTACGAGGACTTCTCTCCCTCGGTGTCCTCCGAGCCGCGGTGCGCGGTGAGTGGCGGCGCCAAGCCCTGCTACCAGCCCACTCCCATGGTGGCGAGCACCAAGGGCGCGCGCAATGCGGCCTACGGCGACTACCAGAAGAGCATGTACAACCGTGCCCGCGTCGCGCTGGTGGGCTCCAACGGCGGCATGCTCCACGCCATCCACGTGGGTGACTCGGTGGCGGCCGAGGGCGACGTGGCCTCGGGCAAGATGGGCTTCGGCACCACGTACACCGTGGGCACGGGCGAGGAGATCTGGGCCTTCATCCCGCCGGATCTGCTGCCCAAGCTGAGCCTGATGGTGGGCGCCAAGCACGAGTACTACGTGGATGGCACGCCCATGGTGCGAGACATCTGGGCGGACGGTGGACTCAACACGACCGCGGAGGATGCGTCCGCCAAGGACGGCTTCAAGCAGGCCAACGAGTTCCGTACCATCGCCGTCATCACCGAGCGTGGCGGCGGCCAGCGTTACGTGGCGCTGGACATGACGGACCCGTACCAGATGCTCAAGAGCCTGGAGGACCCGGCCGCGAACAAGCCGTTCCGCTGGATGTTCCCCAACGCGTGTGAGCCGCAGTCGGCCAGCATGGGCCAGTCCTGGTCCAACTTCGCTCCCAAGCCGCCTCCCATCGGACCGGTGCGCCTCGCGGCCACCGCTGGCGAGGATGGCAAGCGTGGGTGGGAGGAGCGCTGGGTGGCCGTGCTCAACGGTGGCTACAGCTCGGACCTGTCGCGCGGCCGCGGCGTCTACATGGTGGACGCGTGGACGGGCAAGATGTTGTGGTCCGCGGAGGCCCAGCCGGGCACCAAGGCGTCCACGCCCTACAACGACGTGCTCAACCAGATGATGCCCGTGGCGGCCTCCGCGGCGCTGGTGGACATCGGCAAGGCGGAGACCGTGGAGCGGGACCTGGACGGCTTCTTCGACACCATGGTCATTGGCGACATGGGCGGCCAGGTGTGGACGTTCCGCTTCAAGAACCCGGGCACGGTGGACGGCTCGGGCGTGGTGACCAACTGGTTCGGCGCGCGCTCGCTGGAAATGCAGCGTGAGGACGGGTCTACCATCGGGCCGCGGAACGCCTATGAGAAGGCGCCCTTCTTCAACGTGGCCTCCAACGTCCTGCAGCCGGAGACGGGCTGGCTGCGCAGCTTCATGGGCACTGGTGACCGGCAGCACATGCGCACCACGGCGGGCTCGGACTGCGGTCCGGACGATCTGCTGGCGTGCATCCGGCTCAAGTGCAACGTGTCGGCCACGCTGATCTCCGAGGTCAACGGCCAGAAGCGCATCTCCACGCTCGAGTACGAGCTGGGTGTGCTCAAGGAGAACAAGGAGAACTGGGTCAGTGGCCTGGGTGATGCGTGCTCCAGCTCGCGCATGGAGCTGACGGATCTCTCCATCAGCTGCCCCGCCGCGGCGCTCGGCGCCACCACGTACCCGACGCCCTGGGTGGCGGATGCCAAGAAGACGTTCAAGACGGAGTCGTTCGCCAAGGTGTCCGGCTCGAAGTGGACGGGAGATCACCTCAACCTCAACACGAGCGAGCACCCGGACCTGAAGCTGAGCGACGAGGAGAAGGTGGCCGTGGGCAACAACCGCTTCTTCGGCTTCCACGCGTACGGTGGCTGGCAGCGCAAGTTCACCGACGAGGCCGGAGCGGTCACGTTCGACAAGATGCGTGTGTCGGACAGGACCAGCGGCTACACCTGCCCCTCGGGCGTCAAGTGCTCGCTGGTGGACGTGACCATTCCGGACACGGCCTACGAGTACATGGCGCCGGACGACACGGGCTTCAGGCAGCGCTACGTCCCGACGGCCAGGATGCTGGGCCTCAAGCGCGCCACCTCCGAGGACGCGGGTTGGTTCGTCCGCTACAACAACTCGATGCTGGAGCGCACGGCGGCGGGCTCGACGGTGCTCGCGGGCGTCGTCTTCTGGCCCTCGTTCTCTCCGGCCGCGGGCAAGAGTGGCTCGGCCTGCTCGCTGTCCGGTGCGGGTGACATGTCCTACTCGTGGCAGGCGGACGCCATCACCGGTCTGCCGGACATGGCCGAGGGCTTCCGCACGGGCCTGGGCTACATCGACAGCAAGGGCCGCCCGACGACCGCTCCTCCGAGCGAGGGCGTGCCCATCGTCTCGCTGTCGAAGACGGGCGGCATCCGCTTCGAAGTGGCGGTGACGAGCCCGGGTGACGCGCCCAAGACGGAAAGGCTGCGTGACAAGGCCAACGTCACCCCGGACATCTACTGGATGGAGGTGCCGCGCAACCTGCACGCGTGCCGCCACGAGAACGCCGAGGCCTGCGCCCAGCCGTAGGCCCTCCGGTGAGCCGGGCCTCCTCGAGGCCCGGTGACTTCCGGTGACTTCATCCCCTCTCCCCAGCACGTGGGAGAGGGGATTTTGTTTTGCGGGGAAGCGCGGCCCGGCTCAGGGCCCGACGTGGGACAGCACGCCGCGCTCGAAGTCGATGAGCTGGCGGGCCACCGCGCGCACGTCCTCGGCCGTCACCGCCGCCACGCGCTCGGCGTAGTGCAGGAAGTTCTCCTGGCCCAGGCCGTAGCAGGCATCCAGCGCGAGCAGCGCGGCGCGTGCGCCGTTGCGCTGCAGGCCAATCTCATGGGTACCGATGAGGTGCTGCTTCGCGCGGGCGAGCTCGGCCTCGGGGATGGGCTCGTCGCGTACGCGGGCCAGCTCCTCGCGGATGCCGGCGAGCGCGGCCTCCACCTTCTCGGGGCTGGTGCCCATGTAGACGGCGAAGTAGCCCGGATCCACGCCCTCGATGGAGAAGCTGCTCACGCTGTAGGCCATGGAGCGCTTGTCGCGCAGCTCCACGAAGAGGCGTCCGCCCTGGCCACTGAGCAGCGTGGAGAGCACCTCCAGCGCGTGCCGCCGCGGGTCGTTCACCCGCACCCCCTGGAAGCCCAGCACCAGGTGGGACTGCGCGCGCGCCAGCTGCTTCTTGGCCGAGCGCGAGGACTCGGGCGGAGGCTCGGGCCGCACCTCGGGCGGAGGCGCCGCGCGGCCACGGGAGGCACCGAAGGCCTCGTGCGCCAGGGCGAGCACCTCGTCCGTCCTCACGTCTCCCACCACCGTCAGGGTGAGCTGCGACGGGTCCATGTACGCCGCGTGGTAGGCGCGCAGCGCGTCCGGCCCCAGCTTCTCCACCGAGGACTGCTCGCCCAGCGAGGACAGCCGGTAGGGGTGCGTGTGGAAGAGGGTGCGGCCGAAGAGATCGAACGCCACGCCACTGGGCTTGTCCTCGCGCGTGAGGATGTCCTGCAACAGCAGGGCGCGCTCGCGGGCCACCTCGGCCTCGGGGAAGCTGGGGTTCAGGAGGCAGTCGGCGAAGAGCCGGAAGGCGGCCTGGAAGTGGCGCGAGAGGAACTCGCCGCGCAGGCCCACCGAGTTGCGTCCGCCCTGGCCCGAGAGCGAGCCGGCGAAGCTGTCGATGAGGTGGGAGATCTCCTCGGCGTCGTGCGAGGGCGTGCCCCGGGTGAGGCTGCGGCCCAGCAGCGTGGTGAGGCCGTTGTTCTCCTGCGTCTCGTAGCGCAGCCCGCCGGGGAAGGCGGCGCGCATGGCGAAGAGGGGCACGGCCCGCTCCTCGCGCACGATGACGCGCGCCCCGGACGGCAGCCGCTCCTCCACTATCCTTCCGGGCGAGGCGGGCACGGTGCGGCCCACCTGCAGCGCGGGCCCTCCGGGTGCGGCCTTCGGGGCGCGGCGCTCGGCCGGCGCGGCGGGCGTCTCGCGAGACACCCGGTCGAGAATCTCCTCGGCCTGCTCCGCGCCGAAGGGCGTGCCCGGGGGCAGCAACCCGGTGACGACGGCCCGGTCGAAGCGCAGGTAGCGCTCGGCCACCTCGCGGATGCGCTCGGGGGTGAGCTTCGCGATGGCCTCGTAGTAGCGCGCCTCCGCCTCCAGGTCCCCCATGGAGGACTGGTAGTGGCCCATCTTGCGCGCCAGTCCCTGCACCGTCTCGCGCTGGTAGACGGCCTCGGCCTCGATGAGGGCCTTCACCGTGGCCAGCTCGTCCGCGGGCACCAGGCCCGTGCGCAGCGCGCTCAGCACCCTCACCGTTTCCTCGAGCGCCTGCGGCAGCTTCTCCGGCGGCAGCGTGAGGCTGGCGGAGAAGAGGCCCGGATCCCTCGGGGTATAGGCGTACGCGTGGATGTCGTTGACGAGGCTGCGCTTGCGCTTGACCTCCAGCACCAGCCGCGAGGCATCACCCTGGCCGGCGATCATCGCCAGCGCATCCAGCGCGGGCACGTCCGGGTGGTCCGCCTGGGGGATGGGGAAGGCGAGGTTGAAGTAGACCTCCTTCACCTCGTCCGGCCGCAGCAGCACGCGGCGGCGGGCCACCTCGGGCTCGCGTGCGCGCGCCACGCCGCCCTCGTAGGGCCGGCCCCAGTCACCGCCGAAGAGCTCCTCCACCCACTGGCGCAGCTCCGCCTCGGTGAAGTCCCCCGCGGCCGACAGCACCAGGTTCTTCGGCGTGTAGTGCCGCCGGTAGAACTCGAGCACCTTGTCCCGGGAGAAACCGCGCACGCTCTCCGCCGTGCCGATGACGGGGAAGCGGTAGGGGTGCTCCTGGTAGGCGGTGGAGAAGAGATCCCTCGAGGCGCGCCGGGCCGGGGTGTCCTGACTGCGCTTGATCTCCTCGCACACCACCTCGATTTCCCGGGCCAGCTCGTCCGTGTCGAAGGCGGAGGAGCGGATGGCGTCACCAAGGATGTCCAGGCCCATTCGGGCGAACTGGCTGGCGATGACGATGTGGTAGACCGTCTGGTCGAAGGACGTCCAGGCGTTGATCTCCCCGCCATGGGCCTCCACGTCGCGGGCGACCTCACCGGGGCCGCGGCGGGCCGTGCCCTTGAAGAGCATGTGCTCGTGCAGGTGCGCCAGGCCGGCCTGGTCGGGACGCTCGTCGGCGCTGCCGGCCTTCACCCACACCTGGAAGGCGGCCACCCGGGCGGCGTGCTGCTCCTCGAAGACGACGGTGAGTCCGTTGGAAAGTGTGTAGCGCTGAGCCATGGAACGTTTGAACCTGACACCGGCAGTGTGGGGAGGCAAGGCAAGCCGGAGACCCTTCCGACCAGTCCCTAACGCCTGGGCGTGTGGGCCGCGACCCTGTTGTGAGCCTGGAGACCAGACGGGAGGGCGGGTCGCTCGAGACGTGTGGAGCACTGTGGAGAAGAGGAGGTCCGGGGGTTAACCTCGGCACGCATGGGGTCGTCGTCAGAGGAGCTGGATCCGCTCGCGGATCTGCGGGAGAGCCTGGGAGAGGAAGCGGCGTCCGTGGCGCCCGCGTCGTCGGTATCCGTGCGTCCCGCGGCCCCGCCGCCGTTGCCTCCCCGGAAGGGAGCGCCCGCCGCACCGGCCGCCTTCCGGCCCGCCATGTCGCTGCCCTCGGTGCAGTCCTCGGCCCGGCCCCCGGAGCCGCCGCCCATTCCCGCCCGTCCGGTGGGAGCGGCGGACCCCTTCGCCGAGCCCCCCGAGCCGCGCCTTGCCCTCGGGGGTTCCCCGGAGGACAAGGTCGAGTACTTCCGCTCGGTGCTGAAGCAGAAGACGGAGACGCTGACCCGTGCGCGGACGTTGTTCGCCGAGCGCGAGTCGGAGCTGCAGTCGCTGCGGGTGTCCGAGGCCTCGCTGCGGACGCAGGTGGCGGAGGCACGTGAGCAGCTCGCCGCGCTGAAGGACGCGCCCGCGAAGTTGGAGCAGGCCTCCGCGGCGGTGTCGCGCGAGGCGGCGCGCACGGCGGTGGCCGAGGCGCGGGTGGCGCAGCTGGAGGGCGAGCTGCAGACGGTGGAGGAGGAGCGCAGGGACCTCTCCCGGGCACTGGCCGAGGTGGAGGCGGAGTTGCCGCGCCTCACCGGGGAACTGAAGCACGAGCGGGACTCGAGGGCGTCGCTGGCAGAGGAGCTCGTCGGAGCGAAGGAAGCCCTGTCGCTGGCGCAGGACCGGGTAGGGGAGCTGGCGGCGGAGCGCGCCGAGATGCAGGGGGCGCTGGAGGCGGTGCGCGAGCAGTACCAGGCCAACCTGGCCGAGCTGGAGAACATCCACGAGCAGTTGCAGGCGGTCCTGCGGGAGCAGGAGCTCGTCGTGGCGGAGAAGGTGGGGCTCAAGGCGCGGGTGGCGCAGTTGGAGGCGTCGCTCGCGGAGTCCGAGTGGTCGAACAGCTCGCTGGACGAGGCGCAGGCGCGCACCCGGGAGCTGGAATCCGAGCGTGACACAGCGCGGACGGAGCTGGCGGAGCTGTCGCCCCGGCTGGAGGCGGCGGAGGCGGAGCTGACGTCGCTGCGCGAGTCGCTGGCGCTGAGCGAGACGGAGGCGGTGCAGCTGCGCGACCGGATGGAGGCGGACGCGGCGGCGCTGTCGGAGGCGGCGGAGCAGGCCGAGACGCAGGTGGCGGCGCTGCGGGCCGAGCTGGGGACGGTGGAGGAGGACCGCAAGGACATGGCGCGCGCGCTCGCCGACGTGGAGGCGGAGCTGGGACGCGTCCAGGCGCGGGCCCAACAGGACTCCGAGCGCGCGGCGGCGGCCGATGCGCGGAACGCGGAGCTGGAGGGCGAGCTGAAGGCGCTGGAGGCGGACCGCCAGGACATGGCGCGCGCGTTGGCGGACGTGGAGTCGGAGTTGGAGCGCGTGCGGATGCAGGTGGAGGAGCAGCAGGATGTGCGCGCGGCGGAGGCGGAGCTCGACGTGGAGGAGCTGGACGCCGGCAGCCAGGCCCGCGAGGCCGAGGAGCAGGCGGAGCGGCTGCGGCAGCGGGTGAAGATGCTGGAGGGCGCGCTGGAGGCCTCTCGCGCCAAGGGAGGAGGCCCGGCCGAGGACGAGGTGATCGCCGAGCGTGACCAGCTCAAGGAAGACGTGGCGGCGATGAAGCGCAAGCTGATGGCGGCGGAGTCGGCGCTGGAGTCGGCGGCCAGCTACAAGATGAAGGTGGCGAAGCTGGAAGCGCAGCTCGCTCAACTCCGGGGGGCGAAGTAGCGCGGAATGGACTTCGCGGGCCCCATCGACCCCCTCACGGGGACGGCAGCGGCACGATTCGGGCTGTACGTGCACTTCCCGTACTGTCTCTCCAAGTGCCCCTACTGCGACTTCGCCGTGGCCGTGGTGCGCCAGGTGCCCGAGGAGCGCTATGCGCGCGCGGTGCTGGCGGAACTGGACGCACGGCTGGCGGCGGAGCCCTCGCTGCGCGAGCGCACGCTGGAGTCCATCTTCCTCGGTGGCGGCACGCCGTCCCTCTGGCACCCGCGTTGGGTAGCGCTCGTGCTGGAGGGCGTGGCGGCTCGGCTGAAGGTGGCGCCGGGGGCGGAGATCTCCCTGGAGGCCAACCCGAGTGTCGCGGACGCCGAGCGCTTCGCGGGCTACCGGGCGGCGGGCGTCAACCGCGTCTCGCTGGGCGTGCAGTCCTTCGAGGACTCGCTGCTGAAGGCGCTGGGGCGCGAGCACACCGGTCCGGAGGCGGTGGCGGCGTACGAGACGGCTCGGCGCGCGGGCTTCGACGTGGTGTCCATGGACTTCATCTACGGGGTGCACGGGCAGACGCGGGCACAGGCGGAGTCGGATGCGCGCCGGGCGGCGGCACTCGGGCCCGAGCACCTGTCCACCTACGCGCTGACGGTGGACCGCGAGTCGCTGGCGGTGGCCACGCCCCTGTCCCGGCAGCTCGACAAGGGCGAGGTGGTGCTGCCTCCGGACGAGGAGGTGGTGGAGATGACGAAGGCCATCCGCGACGCCTACGGCGAGCACGGGTTGCTGCGGTATGAAATCTCCAACCACGCCCGGCCCGGGTACGGCTCGCGGCACAACGCGCTCTACTGGACGGGGGGCGAGTACCTCGCGCTGGGCGTGGGCGCCACGGGCATGCTGCTCACGTCCGCGCCCGGCGAGCGGCCCTCGGGCTACCGCTACGTGGACCTGCGCGGCTCGGACGCGTACATGCGGGCCGCGGAGGAGGGGACGCTTCCGGAGTCCAGCCGCGAGGAGCTGAGCCCCCTGGAGCTCTTCGAGGAGCGCCTGGCCATGGGGCTGCGGCTGCGCTCCGGAGTGGACTGGGAGGCGGTGTGCACGCGCTACGGGCAGGATCCGGAGCCGCGCCGCAAGGAGATCGCCCGGCTGGTGCAGCATGGCCTGGCGAGGCTCGACGGCCCGAGGCTCGTGCTCACCGAGGCGGGCGCGGACGTGCACAGCGCCATCAGCGCGCGGCTTCTGTAGGGCTCGGGGCCTTCATCGGCCGGTGTTGCCGGCACCGGGTGGGACGGGGGCCGTCCTTCATCCGGGTGACCACGAGCCCCGCGTACACGTTCGCGTGTTCGGTCAGGTACGCCGCGAGGTCCACCTCGACGACCCGGCCCGCGAAGTGGTCACCGACGATCCACCTGCCCCCGCCACTGTAGACACCGGTGTGCCACACCCAGACGGGCCGCTCCTTCAGCAGGCCGATGCGCGGCTCGGCCGGGTTCTCGTCGAACCCCACCAGTTGCAGCACGTCACCGGGCTGGAGCCGCGAGACGTCCAGTTCCGAGGTGGCGATGGGCGCCATCCCCTCCACCGGCTGCCCCAGCTCGCCCGATGGCACGGATTGGGTCGGGAACACCGAGTAGGACTTCCAGCCGCACCGGCTCACGCGCTCGGCCGCGTAGAAGAGCACTCCCTGGCAGTCGATGCCTTCTCCCGGCCGGCGCATCCGGCCACCGAACTGGTAGGAGACCCCGAGCACCTCGCGCGCCGCCGCGACGAACTTCTCGTTCTTGTCCCTGGGCGTCTGGGCGAAGGCGTCGCCGCCCAGGAAGCTCCACAGCAGGGCCGTCCCAACCGTTCCGTACCAACGCATGGTGCCTCCCGCGCTACCCTCACCGGGATGGCCAATCTATTCGAGCTCCCCCATCCCCTGCCGGAGCAGGAGACCTTCGAGCCACTCCTTCCGGACAATGGGCTCCTCATCGAGCGCATCATCTCCACGGGACAGGCTTCTCCTCCGGGCCACTGGTACGACCAGGAGCGGGACGAGTGGGTGGTGCTCCTTCAGGGACGGGCGAAGCTCGTCTGGGAGGATGGGCGCTCCCGCGAGCTCGGTCCGGGCGACCATCTCTTCCTCCCCGCGCACGAGCGGCACCGCGTGGAGTGGACCTCGCGCGAGCCGCCCTGCATCTGGCTCGCGGTGCACGGCGACCTGCGAGGCGTCAGGGGCTGACCTTGCCCGCCTTGCCTGCCTTGCCCGCCACCAGCTCCACGCGGCCGTCGACATAGAGGGCGGTCACCTTGCCGCCTCGAAGCTCCAGCGCCGAGAGGTGGCGGCCGTAGCCGGTGCTCAGCCCGGTGTCGATGAACACCGCCTTCCCGTCGAGCCGCGTCCGGATCTTCCCATCGCGGTCCGTGGTGTGCCCCATCACCATGCGCTTCGCGCCAAAGCGTTTCAGCACCGCCTCGAGCGCGGGAGCCGCTTCTTCCTCCTGCCCCAGTGCGTAGCCGCGGAACCACAACGGCCCCTGCGAGTCCTTGGCTCCTCCCGGAGGGTTGCCGGGGAACAGGTCCTGCCGCACCCAACGGTTGAGCTCGGGCAGTGTCTTCGCCGGTACCTCCGGGGACACGCCGCCGTGCACGAAGAGCGTGTCGTTGATGCGCACCACCGCGGCATGCGTGCGCAGCCACCGGCCATAGCGCCCCTGGAGCCCGTACGCCACGCGATGCCCGTTGAGCCCTCGTGGCGAGCCGGAGGCATCTGGCTCGGGGCTCTGGTCCGCGAATGACGCCATCTCGCCCGGGGCCACGTAGCGCAGGTCCCCGAGCATGTTCATCGCCTCGTGGTTGCCCAGCAGCGCGTGCACCCGGCCTCCCGCCGCGCGCGCCTCGCCCTCCAGCCGCATCAACAGCTCGAAGGCCTCCCGCGTGTGCTCCCCCCGGTCGGGGATGTCCCCCGTCTGCACCAGGTGGGCCTTGCCGCCGCTCCACCGGCCCTTCTCGTCGATGAGCTTCGCCAGCCGCAGCACTTCCTTCAGGGCTTCCACGTCCCCGTGCACGTCCCCCACCGCCACCACTCGCTCCACTCCGGTGAAGGTATCGGGCACGGCATCCTCCAGGCGGGGCGGGGCCGGTGCGGCCGCGGGGGGCGCCGCCGCCAGCAACAGGGGGACGAGCAGGGGCAGGACGAGCGGGCGAAGGGTGGGGGGCACGGTGCGCTCCTCGGGGAAGACCCTCACCCTAACCCTCTCCCAGAGGGAGAGGGGACTCGAAACGGAAACGGCGCGAGCAGGACGTTCGCCTGCTCGCGCCGCGTGTGTCCGGCCGGGGCCGGGTGCTCCGTTACTTCGGCTGCTCGGCTTCCTCGCCGGCGACCTTCAGGATGTTGAACTCGACGCGGCGGTTGTTCTCACGGCCCGCCGCCGTCTTGTTCGTGTCCACCGGCTTCGTCTGGCCGTAGCCCACCGACTCGAGGCGCTCCGCCGCCACACCCTCCTTGATGAGGAAGGCGCGCACGTTGGCCGCGCGGCGCTCCGACAGGTTCTGGTTCTTGGCCGGCTTGCCCTGGTTGTCCGTGTGGCCCTCCACGCGCAGCAGCTCGATCTGCGGGTTGGCGCGCAGGATGGCCGCCACCTGATTCAGCAGGTCGAACGACTTGGGCAGGATGACGTCCTTGTTGGTGGCGAAGTACACCTTGTCCAGGATGACGATGCGCTTGGCCTCCAGGCGCACCTTGGACTTGCCCTCGTCGGGGCAGCCATCCTCGTCCTTCACCCCGTTGATGACCTCGGGCTGCAGGGGGCACTGGTCCTCCCAGTCCGGCACGCCGTCCTTGTCGTTGTCCGGATCCGGGCAGCCGTCCTCGTCCTGGAAGCCGTCCTTGTCCTCGGGCTGGGCCGGGCACTTGTCCTGGTCGTCCATCAGGCCGTCCTTGTCCGAGTCCACCGGCTCCTTGTCCGGGCAGCCGTCCTCGTCCTGGAAGCCGTTCACGGTCTCGGGCTCGTTGGGGCACTTGTCGTTCGTGTCCGGGATGCCGTCCTGGTCGTTGTCCGGGTCCGCGCAACCGTCGTCGTCCTGGAAGCCGTCCATGTCCTCGGGGCCCTGGGCGCACTGATCCTTGTCGTCCGTGACGCCATCCGCGTCCGTATCGGCGGGCGCGGGAGGAGTGGCCGGCTGGGCCGGAGCGCGCTCACCGGGTTGCGTCCAGTCCACCCCGGCGAAGAGGCGGAATCCCGGGGTGCCGTAGCCGCGGGTGAGGCCCGGGCCACCGCCCACGTGGGCCGCCAGTCCGGGGGTGATGCGGTACTGCACCGCCGCGAGGAGTTCCAGCGGACGCCCCTCCATGTCCTGGTCGTTCAACCCGAAGGCACCCGCCAGGTTGGCGCGCACCGCGAGCTTCTCGGTCAGGGGCACCTGGGCACCCACCGCGAACATCAGCTCGGTGCCCGTGCGCAGATTGCGCACCTGCTGCTCGGGCTGGAGGTTGGCGCCGAGGTTGGCCACCAGCCGCAGCCCGTTGCCGTTGCCCCACTCGCCCACCAGTTGCGGACGCGCGCTCACGCCCGCGCCGCCGCGGAAGCCATTGCCGCCCGCGCTGGGCAGCAGCACGGGCACGACCACGCCCAGGTCGAACCCACCGGCGTTGAGCAGGTGGGCCTTGGGCACCAGCCGCAGGTCACCCAGGCCCGCGCCGCTCACGCCGTTCTGGAAGGCCGGCGTGACGGAGGCACCGCTCTCCGAGGACTGGTACGTGATGGGCAGTGCCACGCCCAGCTCGAACCGGTCCCACAGCGAGATGGAGCCCATCAGATCCGCCGTCACCTGGTTGGCGACGATGGAGTAGATGAAGTCGTCCTGACGCGGATCCAGGAAGCCCAGCGGGTTGCTCGCGTAGTTGACCGAGGCCGCCAGGTGCCAGCCCAGGTGTCCGTCCACCCTGGCGCCATGGACGCCGAGGATGTCGGTGGCGCCCGGGCCGGGCTTGTAGCGCTGCACGTCGATGGACTGGGACAGCGGGGACGGCGTGGGACCCTGGGCGTCCGCCGCCGGAGCGGCCAGCACGCCCACGAGGCCCAGCAGTCCACCGGCCAGCGCCGTGCCACGGCGCGAGGTGCGCCGCAGGGCGGGCATGACGAGCAGCACCAGCGCCGCCAGCCACACCAGCGGAGAGCCACTGCCCGAGGTGCTGCAGCCACGGCCGGCGATGATGAAGTCGTCCGTGTCGTCCAGCGGGTTGGTGTTGAACTTCACCTCGTCGCCGTCGGACAGGCCACCGTCGTCGGTGTCCATGTCGCTCGCATCGGTCTCGCCCGAGTCCAGGCGGCCATTGGCGTTCTTGTCCTCCTCGCCGTCCTTCAGGCCGTCGTCATCGCTGTCGGCCTTCTTCGGGTTGGTGGTGGTGCTCGGGTCCTCGTCCGGCACGAAGTTGGGCGAGTCGAGGTTGGTGCCCGCGGGAGCGTTGGCCCGCGTCACACCGAGCTCGGTGCCGTCATTGATGCCGTCGTTGTCGCTGTCCGGATCGAGCGCGTCGATGAGGCCGTCACCATCCGTGTCGGTGATGCCGTCCTGGCCATCGGGCACGCCGTCGTCATCGCTGTCCGAGTCGTTCGGGTCGAGGCCAAGCTCTACCTCGCGGACGTCGGGGATGCCGTCGCCGTCCGTGTCGCGGCTCGCGTCGTCATCCTCGGGGTCGAGCGGGTCGGTCTCGCCCGGATCCACGACGCCGTTGTGGTTCTTGTCCTCGGCGCCGTCGAGCACGCCGCCACCATCGGTGTCGGGGTTCCTCGGGTCGGTCTCGCCCGGGTCCACGACGCCGTTGTGGTTCTTGTCCTCGATGCCATCCGGCAGGCCGTCGTTGTCCGAGTCCGTCTTCGTCGGATCCGTCTCGCCCGCGTCCACGACGCCGTCGTGGTCGGCGTCCTCGGTGCCATCGGGGATGCCGTCGCCGTCCGTGTCGGCCGTGCGCGGATCGGTCTCGCCCGGGTCCACGACGCCGTCGTGGTCCTTGTCCTCGACGCCATCGGGGATGCCGTCGCCGTCCGTATCGGCCTTGGTCGGGTCGGTGCCGGTGGCGGTCTCGACGCTGTCGGGGATGCCGTCGCCGTCGGTGTCCGTGGGGGGAACATCGTCCGAGGGGTCGAGCGGGTTGCGCTCGCCCGAGTCGACGCGGCCGTTGTGGTTCGCGTCCTCGACGCCGTCGGACACGCTGCCATTGTCGGTGTCCGTGTCGAGCGGGTCCGTCCGGGTGGACGGGTTCGCATCCGGGATGAAGACTGCCAGATCGGTGCCCAGGCCCTCGGGAGAGGAGAGGCCCTTCTCGGTGCCGTCCTGGAGGCCGTCGCCGTCCGTGTCGAGCTTCTTCGGATCGGTCTCGGTGGCGTCCACGGCGCCGTCGCGGTCGGCGTCCTCGGTGCCGTCCAGCAGGCCGTCGTCATCCGAGTCATCGTCGAGCGGGTTCGTGGTGCTGGCCGGGTGCGTATCCGGCTGGAAGATGGACGCGTTGGTGCCGCTACCCTGGGGCGCTGTCAGGCCCTTCTCGGTGCCGTCCTGGACGCCGTCGTTGTCGGTGTCCCTGTTGCGCGGGTTGGTCTCACCCGGATCCACCACACCGTCGTGGTCGGCGTCCTCGTTGCCGTCCAGGATGCCGTCGTCGTCGGAGTCGTCATCGTTCGGATCCGTGCCGGTGGCCGTCTCGACGCTGTCGGGGATGCCGTCGCCGTCGGTGTCGGTGGGGCGCACGTCATCCGCGGGGTCGAGCGGATTGCGCTCGCCCGGGTCGACGCGGCCGTTGTGGTTCGCGTCCTCGACGCCGTCGGACACGCTGCCGCTGTCGGTGTCCACCTTCAGCGGATCCGTCTTGGTGGCGGGGTCCTCATCCCTCTGGAAGACGGTCGTGTCGGTGCCGGTGCCCTCGGGGGCGGTCAGGCCCAGCTCGGTGCCGTCCTGGAGGCCGTCACCATCGGTGTCCTTGTTGCGCGGGTTGGTCTCACCCGGGTCCACCACACCGTCGCGGTCGGCGTCCTCGTTGCCGTCCAGGATGCCGTCGTCGTCGGAGTCGTCATCGGTGGGGCTGGTGCCGGTGGCGGTCTCGACGCTGTCGGGGATGCCGTCGCCGTCGGTGTCGGTGACGCTCCGGTCATCCGCGGGGTCGAGCGGATTGCGCTCGCCCGGGTCGACGCGGCCGTTGCGGTTCGAGTCCTCGATGCCATCGGCCACGCTGCCGTTGTCGGTGTCGGAGTCGAGCGGGTCCGTCGTGGTGGTGGAGTCCTCATCCCGCTGGAAGATGGACGTGTTGGTGCCCGTGCCCTGGGGCGCGGTCAGGCCCAGCTCGGTGCCGTCCTGGAGGCCGTCACCGTCGGTGTCCCGGTTGCGCGGGTCGGTCTCGCCCGGGTCCAGGTAGCCGTCCTGGTTGGCGTCCTCGTTGCCGTCCAGGATGCCGTCGTCGTCGGAGTCGTCATCGTTCGGATCCGTGCCGGTGGCCGTCTCGATGCTGTCGGCGATGCCGTCCTTGTCGGTGTCGACGCCGATGAACCAGCGGTGGGTGGCCGGCGTGGGGTCCACGACGCCGCTATAGGTCCTGGAGCGCACGGCGAAGGTGTGCCAGCCGTCGGTCAGATCCGCGTAGGCCTTCGGGCTGGTGCACGTCACGAAGGTCCGGCCATCGAGGCTGCAGTCGTAGCTGCCGACGTCGCCCCGGCCCAGGGCGTCGAAGGTGAAGGAGATGGTGGTGCTGCGGGTCTCGAGCTCCGGCGGGGTGATGGTGATGATGCGCGTATCCGGCGGGTTCGCGCTGATGGTGAAGGGAACGCTCGTCGCGGAGCTGGTGTTGCCCGCCGCGTCCTTCGCCGTGGCGCTGACGGTGTGCGGGCCGTCCGTGAGCGGATCCGGCGCCGGGAACGACCAGGTGCCCGTGCTGTCCGCCACCACCCGGCCGATCACCTTGCCATCCACGCTCACGATGACCGTGGCATTGGGCTCGGCGGTACCGGTGAACAGGGGCCGCTGGATGGTGAGCACGGCGCCCGAGGTGGGCGCGGTGATGACGGGCGGGTTGGGCGCCACCGTGTCCACCGTGAAGTTGGTGCTCGCCGGCTGGCTCGGGGTGCCCGTGCTGTCCGTGGCGGTCGCGCTGACGGTGTGGGGGCCCTCGCCCAGCGGCGTGGTGCCCGTGCAGGACCAGTTACCCGCGGCGTCCGTGGTCGCGGTGCACAGCACCGTGCCACCCGTGTTCCTCACGGTGACCGTGGTGCCCGGCAGGGCCGTGCCGGTGTACGTGGGCGTGTTGTCGTTGGTGATGGAGCCCTTGGCCGGCGCGGTGATGACGGGCGTCGGGACGATGGCCACCTCGATGCGCGTGGGGCCGCTGCCGGCCGGGCTGCGCGAGGGCGTTGTCACCGGGTCGATACCCAGCAGGCCACCCGCGGTGATGAAGGCCTGGTTCTCCACGGAGCCCACGGTGGTGGTCTTGACCTGCATCCGGAAGGCGATGCTGGTGCTCTCGCCCTCGTCTCCCAGGGCCACGATGCCCCGGATGGTGCCGCCCGCGGTGGGCGTGGCACCCGTGCCCAGGTACACGGTGATGGAGTGGGTGGCGGAGTCGTAGAAGGCGGTGTCATCGCCCTTGGCATCGGTGCGAGGGCCGGGCGTGGCGGTGTCACTCGCCGCCACCGTGAGGATCTGGATGGACTCCGGCACGTAGTCGAGCAGCGCGGGCAGCTTGTCCGTGAGGACCGTGTCGCGCGAGTGGTCATCGCCCACGTTGCGGGTGGTGATGGTGTACTCGAGGATGTCGCCCGGGCGGACCGTGCCGTCGGAGCGGGTGATGTTGCGCACGGACTTGAGGGTGTTGGTGAAGTCCGGGGCCTGGGTGGTGATGGAGGTGATGAAGCCGCCCAGCCAGAACTTGTCGCCGCTGGTGTTGACCCTCACCGTGGCGGACTTGGCGCCCGCGGCCACCGTGACGTCCACCACGTCCAGGTCCATGCCGGACAAGCTGCCGGGCGTGCCGGTGAGCTGGGGACGGTCATACCGGTGGCTGATGGGCAGGGTGTCGAGCACTCCGTCGGAGCCGGTGGGAACGCCGGTCAGCGGCGTGTCGGTGCGCACGCCGGTCCTGTTGGTGGTCCACGAGCGCGTGCTGTTGAAGAAGTTGTTGGCCGGGTTGAGGTCGTTGCTGAGCAGCGTGCCGTTGAACTCGAACGTGTCGTTGATGTCCGGCGCCGGATCATCACCCTCGAAGGCGATGACGCCCAGCTTGGCGTCCTGGGCATACGTTGGCACGTGGAAGCCCGCCAGCGAGATGGTGGTACCGGGCGTGCCCGCCACCACGCGCATGCTGTCGAAGAGCTTCAGGTGCCGCTTGGTGATGGAGCCCGGCTCCTCGTAGAAGACCACCATCCACCAGGCGTCGAAGAGGTACTCGCCCGTCGTGGTGTCGAAGGGGATGGCCTGCACATCGCTGACCTGGTAGACGCCCGAGCCGTATGCCTTCACCAGCTCCGTGATGTCCGCCGTGGACTGGTACTGGTACTCGGAGCCCGAGTCCTGCTGGAAGGCGTAGTCGTCGGCGGTGAGGAACCTCTCGAAGCCGGCCACGCCCGAGCGGGACACCGTTGCGGTGAGGTCCGGCGCGGTGATCCCGTCACCGGCGGACGAGTTGAAGCGGGTGGCAGCCCAGTAGATGCGCGCGTGCGCCACCCGGGCCCCGGGGGGCAGGGTGAGCACCGCCTGGCTACGGGCGTGCAGTGGATTGGCCGCGGCCGGCGAGCCGGTGGGCGGCAGGTAGGGCCGGGTGGAGGCGCCGGTGTTCTCGAGCGTCCAGTCGTCCAGGGTCCAGAAGAAGTCCGGGGAGGTGTCGCGCCCGGAGCAGCTGCGCTCGCCGTAGACGAAGTCGTTCGGCGGTGCCCTTCCGGTGAGCGGCCGCGGCGTGGTGCTGCGGCAGTCCTGGCCGAGCGTGTTGCCGATGAGCGCGAAGTTGCCGTACAGGTCGGCTGTGTAACGCAGCTTGGGAGCCGCGTTGTTGGTGGGTGCCTGGGCCCGGGCGCTGCCGGCCGTCAGCAGCACCGCGAGGGCGAGCAGCAGTGCCGGCGCGCCCTTCAGCGGCGCGAGGCTCCGGCTCTCGGTGGGGAGTGGCGGTACGTGATTTCTCATAGGTGCCACGGGGGAATCGGGGGTGGAGGATGACCGGGACGCCCCCTGTGCAAACTCGACGCCAGCGGTCAGTCGGGTGTTCAGCTTAGGTCACTTTGATTCCCGGCCGCGAGTTTCGGGCCCCCGCTTGCCTGGCCCTCCTCGGGAGTCCGTTGCGACTACAAGCATGTGGCGGAGGAGGGCCTGCTTCCCGAGAGGGCGGGGGAGCGTGGCGGAACGCCCCTGTGGCGAAACGCCACGCCACACCCATGGGGCGGCGTGCGCCCACCTGATATGAGCGGCGCCCATGAGCATGATGAGCTGGCTGCTGTGGATGGTCCTCTCCTCGCTGACGGGCAGCCCGGTGCTGTCCGGCCTGGCGGTGCTGGCCCTGGTGATCCTGGTGGATCGCTACACGGTGGGAATCCTCCCCAGCCCGCTGAGGGCCATTGGCCGGTGGCAGCGAGCCTCGAAGCTCCAGCGGCTGTTGCAGTCCAACCCCCATGACCGGCGGGCGCGCTACGAGCTGGCGGACCTGTGGGTGCGGCGGGGGAAGTACGCGGCGGCGGCGGAAGTGCTCAAGCCGAACCTGGAGGCGGGCGACGACGATGTGGGGACGCTGTTCCTGCTGGGGGTGGCGTACCTGGGGGCGGGTGACGCGGCGCGGGGTGAGCTGCTGCTGGACGAGGCGGCGAAGCAGGAGCCGGGCTACCAGATGGGGGCGGTGGACCTGGAGCGCGGGCGCTTCCGGCTGGCGCGCGGGGACACGAAGGGCGCCATCGAGGCCCTGAACCGCCTGCGCGAGGCGCGGCAGGGGACGGTGGAGGGGCGGGTGCTGCTGGCCCAGGCCCTGGACAAGAGCGGCCGGGACGCGGACGCGGCGCTGATGCGCGAGGAGGCCTGGAAGGAGTACGTGGCCGCCCCCGGCTTCCAGCGCCGCCGGGAGCGCCTGTGGGCCTGGCGGGCGCGTCCCAGCCGGCCCCTGGCCTACGGGGTGGCCCTGGTGATGGTGCTCGCCGTCGGCCTCTCCGTGTTGAGCCGGGTGACGGCCCCTGAGCCCTCTCCGGACGGCTACGGCTTCTACGACGAGTAATCCTGCTAAGCTGCGACTTCCATGTTTCCGACCCCCGCCCAGGTCCTGAGGCAGCGCGAGGGGGCGCTCGCCGAGACTCCATTCCCCCTGCTGCTGCACGCGCTGGCCATCGAGGAGCGCACGTGCACGCTGGAGCTGAAGGTGCGCCAGCGCGAGAAGCGCATCACCTTCGAGGACGGCGCGCCGGTGGCGTGCTCCAGCAACCTGCTGCACGAGACGCTGGGCAAGTTCCTGGTGGAGAAGGGGAAGCTGTCCGAGGTGGACTACCAGAAGGCGCTGGCGGAGAGCGTCCAGACGGAGGTGCCCATCGGGGGGCTGCTGGTGCAGAAGGGGCTCATCAGCCCGTTCGACCTGTACAAGCAGATGCAGGCGAACATGGCGCTGAAGCTGCTGGACTGCTTCCGGTGGACGGACGCGCGCTTCCGGCTCATCGCGGACATCGAGCCGCCAGACACCAGCGTGCGGATGAACACGTCGCAGCTCATCCTCACGGGCATCTCCACGATGATGCCCTTCGACGAGGTGGCCACGCACTTCACCTTCACGGATGACCGGCACTTCGCGCAGGTGCCGGGCGTGGAGGGGCCGAGGCTGTCCTCGAAGGACGCGCGGCTGTTCCAGGCGCTGCGCTTCCGGCCCACCTTCACGGAGCTGCAGCAGCGCTCGGGGCTGGACACGGATGCCACGCTGCGCCGGCTCTACGCCTTCTGCCTGCTGGGGCTGGCGGACTTCGCGGAGGAGGTGGACAAGCGTCCGCCGCCGGCGCCCTCGGCGGTGGCCGCGGCGCCCATGCCCATGCCGGGTCCGGCGCTGACGCCGATGCCGGGCTCGCTCGAGACGGTGGACCCCGCGGCCCTGGCCCAGGCGGCCACGGGGCTGCCGTTCTCGGACGAGGACGAGGCGGTGAAGAACGCGCTGCTGAGCGCCTTCATGTCGCACCGCAGCCAGGATCCGTTCGACTTGCTGGGGGTGCCGGAAGACGTGCAGCCGGTGGCGCTGCGCAAGGCGTTCCTGGCGCTGACGGACAAGTTCTCGCCGCTGCGGTTCCAGACGGCGGACCTGAAGGAGAAGGCGGAGGGGCTGCTGGTGGGGTACGCGAGGGCGTACGGGGCGCTGTCGGAGGTGGAGCAGGCGGCGCTGTGGCGCAAGCGGAGGGCGGCGGCGCGGGAGAAGAAGGTGGGGACGGGGCGGCCGTCCACGGCGGAGCAGTTCCGCATCCGGACGGACCTGCTGGACGCGAGCACGCAGTACGATGAGGCGCGCAAGCGGCTGAAGGCGGAGAACTACGCGGGCGCCTTCGAGTACTTCGAGTACGCGTGCGACATCGACCCGAAGCCGGTGTACCGGGCGTACCGGGCGTGGGCGCGCTACCTGATGAAGCCGGAGTCGCACGGGAAGCTGGCGCTCCAGGAGCTGCTGGACGTGGTGAAGCAGGAGCCCGGGTGCGAGGAGGCGTGGTTCTTCACGGGCGAGGTGTCGCGCGGCGAGGGGCAGTGGGCGCAGGCGGAGGATGCGTACCGCAAGGCCTTCAAGCTCAACCCGAAGAACCGGCAGTACGTGGACCTCATCCAGGACACGATGAAGCGCGTGAAGCGCTGAGCTCACGCCGGGGGCGGGTGCTCCGTGGCCTCTCCGGCTCCGGGCCGCTGTCCTGGCGGGAGCAGCAGCATGAAGGTGGAGCCCTCTCCGGGGCGGCTCTCCACGTGAATCGTCCCGCCATGGGACTCGGCGATCTGCCGGGCGAGGAACAGCCCCAGGCCCAGCCCTCCGTACCTGCGGGACGACACCGCCCGCTCGAAGCGCTCGAAGATGCGCTCCAGCGCCTCGGGGGCGATGCCGATGCCATGGTCCCTCACCGCGATGCGCACCAGACCGCCCTCGGCGGAGACGTGGATGTCGATGGGGCGCCCGGCGCCGAACTTGAGCGCGTTCGCCAGCAGGTTGATGAGCGCCTGCTCGATGCGGCCCCGGTCCCACCACGTGGTGAGGCCCGGCTCGGCCTCCAGGCGCAACGGACTGCCGGCCCGCGTGGCCTCCTCGTCGAAGGTGTCCAGCACCTGCTCCACCAGCTCGGCCACGTCCACCGCTTCCCGCTGGAGCTCCAGCTTGCCGGTGGTGATGCGTCCCACGTCCAGCAGCCGCTCGACGAGTTGACTCAGCCGCTCGAGCTGGCGTGACGTCGCGCGGACCTTCTCGCGCGCGGCCTCGGAGGCCCGCTCCCGGCGCAGCAGCGTGTCGAGGCTCCGCATGCGCAGCATGAGCACGGTCAGCGGTGTGCGCAGCTCGTGGGCGGCGATGGCGATGAACTCGTTGCGGGCCTCGATGGCCTGTTGGGCCTCCGCGTACAGCCTCGCGCTCTCCAGGGCCATGCCGCAGCGGTAGGCCAGCTCCCCGGCCAGGGAGAGCTCCGCCGCTTCCGCGCCGTGGGCCTGCTCGTCGCTCATGAGCACGAGCACTCCCTGGACCTGGTCCCGGACCCAGATCGGAGCCAGCACCACCGTGCCCTCCCGGGTGCTCCAGCGCCTGGAGGTGGTGGGCAGTGGCGGCACGTACCCGCGCAGACGCGCTTCCCGGGCGGGGCTCCATCCCGCCTGCGCCACCCGCTCCAGCAGACCGTTTCCGCCCACCAGCCACACCGCGCAGCCCGCGCACGTCCGTGGGACGACGAGGCGCGCCACGCGCGGAAGGGTCTCCCGGACGTCCAGCGACGCCGCGAGCACCGTGCCCGTCTTCACCAGGAGCCGCTGGAGCTCCTCGGTGCGCCACCGCTCGGAGACCACCGCCGCCAGCGTCAGCGCCGTCAGGCCGAGGATCGCCAGGAAGACCTGGAGGGTGAGCAACTTCTCGGGCTGCGAGGCGGCCAGGGTGTTGAAGGGTCCTCGCCCGAAGAGGGTGTGCCAGAGCGCGATGAAGGCCACCACCACCGAGGTGCTCGCCGCACCCTGGGGGCCTCTCCGCAGCGCTCCCCACAGGATGAAGAAGAAGGTGACGTAGATCAGCGAGGCCCGGAGCCCTCTGGGGGCGGGGTGGCCGAAGATGAGGTGCGCGCCCAGCGCCGTCAGCGAGAGCATCACCCCGAGCTCCGCGAGGTGGCGGAACCGTCTCGAGCGGAAGGCGGCGGGCGTCCACGTCAACAGCAGGGGCGCGACGAGGATCGTCCCCAGCCCATCACTGAGCCACCAGTTGGCCCAGTCCGCCAGGAAGGAGGCCGGTCTGTGCGAGAAGGTATAGCCGAGGGCACCGAGCGTGGCGCTGACCAGGGGGCTCACCAGTCCTCCGAAGAGGAGCAGTCCCGCGAGTTCCCAGCGGCGGGTGAGCCGGACGTCGGTGCCCACGAACCGCCAGATCAACCACGCGCCCAGCAGGGCGCGCAGGCTGTTGGCCAGGGCCCAGATGACGGATGTCCAGAGGGGGATGGGGAAGCCACGGAGCCGTATCGAAACGAGATCGGCCAGGAAGATGGCGGCCAGCAGGACAGGCCAGCCCTGGGGCCGGGTGCGCAGCAGGAAGGCCAGGGAGAGCCCGCTCGGCAGCCAGAGCACGGCACTCGGGTGGGGCGGGATGACGAAGTGGTTGGAGAACCATCCCGTCACGATGAACGCCGCCCCGAGCACCAGTGCGCGGAGCCACACTGTCCTGGAAGGTTCCATCCTGCCCCCACCCGGAAGGCTATGCCCCGCTTCCCAGGTGCACTTCCCACGAGCAGGCGCCAGTGCTCCCCTGCCTGGAGACGGACCTGCCCAGGCTTCCCGGTCAGGCCCGGGGGCCGCGCGGCTTCCGGGCTGGGGCCGGCGGGCCCTCCGGCTTCATGCGGATGCCGTCGAGAATCACTCCCAGCATGCGGGGGTAGAGTTGCTCCGCCGTGATCTCCAGCTCCTCGAGCACGTCTGGCCGCAGGAGCTGGTCCACCAGGGTGAGCATCATGCGGACGACGAGCCGGGGCTCCACGTCCGCGCGCAGCGCACCGGCCTTCACTCCCGCCGCGAGGAACGCACCGAAGCGCGCCTGTACCGACTCGCGCCGCAGCTCCGCCAGCTTCTGCCAGAGCGTGGGGGCGTCCCGCTGGAGATCCCGCAGCAGCGTGGCCGAGCTCCCGTAGCGGCCCGCCAGCGTGCGGACGAAGGTCTCCAGCCGCACGCCGAACTCCACCCGCTCGTCCTCGATGATGGCCTGCAGCGCCGCACCGAGGCGTGCGAGGCCGGCCTCGATGACCACCTCGCCCAGCGCCTCCTTGCTGGAGAAGTGCCGGTAGAGCGTCTTCTTGCTCATCCGCAGCTCGGTGGCGAGGTCGTCCATCGTCACGCGCGAGTAGCCGTGGGTGAGGAAGAACTGCTCGGCCTTCTCCAGGATGCGGGTGCGTGCCTCGTCCGCTTCCGTCACGCGAGGGCTCCCTGGCGAGGCCCCTCGTACACCATCCCCACGCCGCCGCCGGGGCCGATGGTGACGTTGCGGCGCACCGGACGCTCCGGCGTGTCGCTCGCGAGCGAGAAACGGTGCACGGCCAGCAACGTGCCCAGGACGATGCGCATCTCGTACTGCGCGAAGGCGGCCCCGATGCAGCGCCGCGCGCCGCCGCCGAAGGGCAGGTACTCGAAGGGCGAGTACTTGCGCTCGAGGAAGCGCTCGGGGCGGAAGCGCTCGGGCTCGGGGTAGGTGGCCGGGTCCACGTGCGCCAGGGCGATGGCGGCCATGAGGGCGGTGCCGGGCGGCAGTTCGCGCCCGCGCAGGGTGAAGGGCGCCACGGTGCGGCGGCCCACCACCGCGACGATGGGATGGAGGCGCAGCGACTCGTCACACACCGCGGTGAGGTAGGGCAGCTTCGCGAGCGCTTCCGGGTCGGGCACCGGGCCCAGCGGGGCCAGCTCCTCCAGCAGCCGCTGCTTCGTCTCGGGGATGCGGTGCAGGTGGTAGAGGGCCCAGGCCATGCCGATGGCCGTCGTCTCGTGGCCGGCGATGAGCAGGGTGCGCAGCTCGTCCTTCAGCTCCCCGTCCGTCATGGGCTGGCCGTCCTCGTCCCGCGCGGTGAGCAGCAGGCTGAGGATGTCGGTGTGGCCGGCCTCGTGTCCGCGCCGGGTGGTGAGGTCCTCCGTCAACAACTGGTCCAACTCCGTCACGTAGCGCTGGAATCGCGCCCAGGGGCCCATGCCGCCGAAGGAGCGGCGCAGCGGCACCGCCATCATCAGCAGCGGCGTATAGGCCTCCATGTAGCCCGCCAGCACCTCGCGGTAGCGCCGTACGCGCTCCGGCTCCTCGATGCCGAAGACGGCGCGGATGATGACCTCGAGCGAGATGGACTGGGTGAGATCCTGGGCGCGGAAGGGGCCGCCCGGGCGCAGCGTCTCCACCGCGCGCAGGGTGAGCTCCTGCATGAGCTGCCCATAGGCGCGCATGCGCTCGCCATGGAAGGGGGGCATGAGCAGCTTGCGCTCGCGCTTGTGGCGCTGCCCGCCCATCAGCAGCAGCGAGTTGTCTCCCACCGCGGGCGCCAGGGGGAGCTGGCCCAGCGGCTCGAAGGTGGCGGGGTCCGCGCTGAAGATGTCGCGGATGCCCTCCGGGCTTCCCGTGATGACCACGTTGCCCACCGGCAGCGGCGCGGTGAACGGATCTCCGTAGCGCTCGCGGCAGTCGACGAAGAAGCGGGTGACGTCCCGGATGAAGCGGAACGTCTGCACCGGGGTGATGCGGGGCCCGGACGGCAGCTGCGGCGTGCTCATGGCTCGTCCTCCTGGGAACGGCACTGGAAACTGAGGAAACTATAAGCGTTTCCAGAGTTTCCGGCAACCCTTCCCGGGGCTCGGGTCACATCAGCTCGACGGCCAGGTCCAGACGGGGTTCGAACTGGCCCGAGGGCAGGGCGTCGAGCTGTCCTTCCCAGCGCACCTGGGCCCGGGGAGAGAGCCGGACACCCCGGCGGCCCCATTGTCCGAGGAGCAGGTCCATCCGGAGCGAGGCCTCGGCCTCGTGCCGCAGTCCTCGGTGCAGGGTGTACGTGGGGGACCAGGCGGCCTCCAGGCGCACCGCGTTGGCCAGCGAGCCGGGCAGGTCCACGCGCTGCGAGAAGGAGAGCCGGGGACCCACGGCGGGCGCGAGCTCGTCACGCCCCCAGCGCAGCGCGGCCCGGGCACCCAGGCCCAGCGCGGCGTAGTGCTCGAAGTGGCGGCCCTCGTCCAGTACGAGGAGCGCCTCGGCCTGGGCGGTGGCCCGGTGCGGCAGCGTCTGTCCTTGCTCCCTCGATTCGAGCTGGGCCTCCATGCCCCAGCCCAGCTCATCGAGCAGGGTGCTCCGGTGCCAGGGTGGCTCGCGCAGCAACGTCCGGTAGCCCAGGAGCGTGAGCCGCGAGTCCAACACGCGCGGCAGGCCCCGCCGGGGCTCCAGGCGTATCTCACCGTCGAGCACGCGCAGCTCGCTGCTGGAGCGGTAGCCGTGCAGGTACGACTCGCCCAGGGCCTGGCTCAGGCCCGCTGTCCGCAGCCCCACCACGGGCCGCACCCGTCCCGAGGGCGCCAGGTCCATGCCCACCATCACCGCCGTCCGCGCCGCGCCCGAGCTCCGCGGGGCGCGTGAGGAAAGCTCCTGCTCCACCCGCGTCTTGCGCGCGCGATCCCTCTCCAGGAAGGCGAGGGGATCCACCTCGGAGAAGAGCTCCGTCTGAAGTCCTCCCTGCACCTCGGTGGCGGTGATGAAGGTGGACTCGATGGCCTCGGCCCGCGCGAGGATCCGTGCCTCCTCTTCCGTGGGCTCCCGCTTGTCCGCGGTGGCCAGCGCCTGCTGCAACAGGGTGATGCGATCGAGCGTCGCGAGCTTGCGCTGTAGCACGTCCTCCCGCTCGAAGAGGAGCTGGCGCTCGCGCACGTCTTCCTCGGGCGTGGACACGGCCGTGTGGATCTTCACCAGCAGCTCCCGCTCCACCTTCAGCCGCTCGTCCTCGGCCCGGTCCACTTCCGAGCGCTCCACCCGCACCGACCAGGCGAGGTACGCATGCAGCAGCGTGCGCACGGACTCGCGCTCCCGCTCCGGCGCGGAGGCGAGCACGGCCTCGGCCAGCGCGGGCACCCGGGACCATGCGTCGCGGCGCTTCTCCGGCTCGGGGGATTGGAGCCGCCGGTGCAGCAGGCGCAGCTTCGTGTGCGCCTCGGGCCCCACCCGCGTGGCCAGGGCCTCGAGTGCTTCCTCCCGGGACTCGTGGGCGCGCAGGGCCCGCTCGCCGGTGGACTCGAAGTCGTCCGGGATGTGCTCCAGCAGCTCCACCCGGGCGAACGCATCCAGCACGGCACCGGGCAGCACCCAGAGGGAGCCGGGCGAGCGCACCCGGCGGCCCTCTTCCAGCGCGCCGTTGACGAGGAAGACGAGCGCGCTCGCGCAGTTGTCGGTCAGGAAGTAGTAGGGCAGGTAGCCGCGCCGTTCCATCTCCCAGACGCGCTCCAGCAGCCGCACCTGCTCGCTCGGGGTGAGGCGCAGGCGGAAGCGGCGGATGGTGCGCTGCTCCAACTCCAGCGTCTCGTGCGCGAGGTCCCCCATCGTCGAGGTGAGGAAGCCCAGCGAGAAGCCTCCGGCCAGCCCCTTGGCGATGTAGCGCGGGCCTCCCGTCTCCACCCCCGTCAGGGCCACGGGCTGCACCACCGCCTCGAAGCCCGGCCCTCGCGGGATGTCCCCCTCGTGCCACACCGGCCGCATCAACAGGTGGCCGAAGAGGGACTCGGGCTGCCGGCCCGTGGAAGCCACCATGAGCAGCTCGAAGTGTGACAGCTCTCCGGCGTTGGCCCACCTGTCGAAGGCGGGGCATGGCGCGCGGGGCGGCGGCGTCCAGAGCCCCTGCGCGGCCAGCAGCTCCCCGAGGGCCCGCGTCTTGGAGAGCTCCTGGCAGGACACCCGGTCATCCACCGGGAGGGCCTCCTCGCGCAGGGACTCGGCCGGGACGAACAGCTCCTCGGCGAAGGTGACCAGGTCCAGGGACGCGCTCTTCTGTCCGCGCGCCCGGCTGAAGGCTCCCGCATAGGAGAGGAGGGATTGCTCGCTCAGGGTGAGCGGCCGATCGAAGGGGGCGAGCCAACCGGACAGACGGCGCCAGCCTGGAGCGCGGCTCCAGTGGCGCGCATCGTCCCAGCGTTGCATCACCGCGTGCACCACCGCGCGGCGGCGCCACAACCGCTCCAGCTCGGCGCCGGTGAGGCGGGCCGTGCGCAGCGTGGCCCGCCGCTCCTGGGTGGGAACGAAGTCATAGAGGTGGAATTGGCGCCGGTCCTCGTTCCAGTCCGGCCGGCGCTCGGAGTCGTTGCCCATGCCCAGCGGCGCCGGTTCCGGGTGCAGCACCAGCTCCAGCGGTCCGCCGGGAGGACGGCGCAGCGCGGGGGGAAGCGCGGTGAGCCCGGCCTCCACCTCCGTGACGAGCGCCGCGACCTCCGAGGCCGGAGCGCGCAGCACCAGTCCATGCTCCGTCTCCAGTGTGCGGACGCGCTCGGCCAGTGTCCGCGCGGCGGCGGGTTGCGCCACCACGAGCCCGGTCACCAGCGCCACCAGGGTCCTCATTCCATGACTCCGTAGGCCGCGAGGAACGCGAGCCGGTCCTCCTCCAGCCGCTGCTCGGTGCGAGCGAGCTGCCCCACCCGCGCGAGCCATCCGAGGGCGCGCTCGGGCGTGAGCGAGGAAGACTCGGCGAGCGCGAGCAGCTCGCCCCGGTGCTCGCGCAGCACCCGGCCGAAGACCCGGAGGTTCTCGCGGCGGATGCGCGCCATGGCGGCGAGGTCCTCGATGCTGGGGCCGGCTCCGAGCGCCAGGTCCTCCCGCAGCTGATGGGTGCGTGCGCGCAGATACGCCTGGGCGGCCTCGCCCACGTTCGCGGGAGGCGGGGGGCCAGCGGACGGGGCCTTCATGATCATCCAGAAGGCGAGGCCCAGCCCGCCCAGGGTGGCACCCACGACACTGAAGGACACGACGTTGCCGCCCCTGCTGCTCTGGGAGTTCTCCGAGGTCCCCCCGGATTGGGATTGACTGGCTTCACCCTCGCCCGAGTTGCCCGAGTTGGACTCACTCGAGGGCCCCTGCGAGCTCTCACTGGACTGGGACTGACTGGAGTCACCCGAGTTGGACTCACTCGAGTTGCCCGAGTTGGAGTCGCTCGAGTTGCCCGAGTTGGACTCACTCGAGTTGCCCGAGTTGGAGTCGCTCGACGCGTTGGATGAGGCGCCCGAGCCTGAGTCCGAGGCACTCATGGAGCCCGCGCCCACGGCTCCAGGTGTCTGACATCCCGAGACCAACAGCCAGGTGATTGCCCCGATGACGCGTGTCCGCTGACCCTTCATCTTCATGTCGCCCCCTGAGGTGATGTTCACGCGCGGACAGCCTAGCCATTGGCGTGCCGACGGTCCTGCCTCGGACTTCCAGGGGGTTGCGGGGACTCACTCCGGGTCCATGCGAAGCGCACTTGGCGCTCATGTGCAGGCCCATGCACGAGTCCCGCGCATTGACGCGGTGCGCTCAGGGCTGGGGTTGCTTGAGCCGCACGCCGTGCTCGCGCTCCAACAGGGCCTGCGTTTCGGCGGACACGCCCGTGCCGCGCAGGTCGAGCTCGCGCAGCCGCGGCAATTGGAGGAGTGCCGTCATTCCCGCGTCCGTTACGGTGTCACGCGTCAAATACAGTGTGCGAAGCGAATGGGGCAGGTGTGCGAGGCCCGCGTCCGTGATGCGGGTGCTCGCCAGACTGAGCCAGGTGAGCTGGCTCAACCTCGTGAGCAGCGGAGCGCTCGAGTCCTCGACCTTCGTGCCACCGAGGTCCAGGGCGGTGAGGCGAGGCAGCCGTTCGAGCGCCGAGAGCCCTGGCCCCTGGATGGGCGAGGAGCGGACATAGAGTGTCTCCAGATCAGTCAGCGCGGTGAGGTGCTGGAGCCCAGCGTCCGTCACCTGCGTCTTCACGAGGTGCAGGGACTGGAGGCGCGGGAAGAGCCGCAGCGTGGCGAGCCCCTCATCGGTGATGCCGGTGCGGCTCAGGTCGAGGTGACGCAGGGCCTCGCGCGGACCCAACTGGCGTGGGCCCTCGGCGCCGAGGGTTGTCGCGCTGAGGTCGAGCCGGGCGAGGGAGTGCAGGGGCTCGAGTGCTTCCAGGGAGGCGTCGTCGAGCGTGAGCCCGGAGAGGGCGAGGGACTCCAGCCGCTCGAAACCTCCGACGAGGCGCAGCCCGGTGGCGGTGACGGCGGTGCGGGACAGGTCCAACTCGCGCAGCGAGCGCAGGGAGATGAGGTGCTGGAGACCAGCATCGGTGAGGGCCGAGTCCTCGAGCTGGAGCACCGCCAGCTTCTGGAGGCCGGAGAGCCAGCGGAGCCCGGTGCCTCCGGCGCGTGTCTTGCTGAGCACGAGGGCGGACAGGGAGCCCAGTCCGGCGAGGTGCTCGAGCCCGGCGTCCGACACCCGGGTGCCGCCCAGGTGGAGCGCCGCCAGGGTTCGCAGCCCGGCGATATGGACCAGCCCCGCGTCGGTAGTGGCGGTCCTCGCCAGGCCGAGCTCCACCAGTTGGGGCATGTGGCGGAGGGCGGCGAGCCCCGTGTCGGTGACCGGGGTTCCACTGAGGATGAGCGTGCGCAGGTGCGAGCCGGGCAGCAGGGCGAGCACGGTGTCATCGGACATGGTGTCGGAGAGGTCGAGCCACTCCAGGTGGGGAAGGTGGGCGAGGAAGTCGAGTCCCGGAGGTCCGACGGCGGTGCTTCCGAGTCCGAGACGGCGCAGCCCGGTGAGGCTGGCGAGGGACGGCAGGCCCCGGAGCGACACGGCGGTCTCGTTCAGCAGCAGCTCGGAGAGCCCTGTCCTTCCTTCCAGGTGGATGAGTCCCTTGTTGGTCACGCGGGTGCGCTCGAGGTGGAGCGACGTCAACGTCTCCAGGCCGCGGAGGGCAGCGAGATGCGCATCGCCAAGGGCCGTATCCGAGAGGTACAGGGTGGTGAGGCGGGTGCCCTCGACGAGCCGGGCGAGCAGGGCGGGCGTGGGGAGTCCCTGTTCGCCAAAGGAGAGACCCGGGACCTGGTACTCGCGCAGCACCGATGCGAGCGCGAGGGCTTCCGCCTCGGTGCGGACGGTAGCCAGGGGGACGGCGTACATGCGGGCGTCCGGTGGCCTGGCGAAACCGGATTCCGCGGGCAATGCCCCGAGGTCGAAGGCAGTGCCGTCCGGAAGGAGCCGGTACAACCGTAGAAGAGGACGAAGCGGCTCGGCGACGACGGGAGGAAGAGGAGGAGCGGGAGGCGTGGGACGAGGAGGCGTCGCACAGGCCGAGGCCAGGAACAGCGGAAGAAGAAACCGGACCATCCCCGGAGCC
This sequence comes from Archangium sp. Cb G35, assembly GCF_001896145.1. NCBI lineage: Bacteria > Pseudomonadati > Myxococcota > Myxococcia > Myxococcales > Archangiaceae > Archangium > Archangium sp. Cb G35. Next base: position 7,375 of record NZ_MPOI01000018.1, on the reverse strand, counting down.
TACTTCCCCTCGCCCTCCGGGAGAGGGACGGGGTGAGGGTACCCGGCTCCCAGGTTGAACCCGTGTAAACCCCCTCTCCCTTTGGGAGAGGGTTGGGGTGAGGGTCAGCGAATGAGAATCACCGCGTCTCAGTGCACCACGGTGACAGGCCGTCCGGCGTGCTGAACGACGCGGTCGCTCACGGAGCCGAGTAACCACTTGCCGCCGGGATTGAGGCCGCGGGCGCCGACGACGATGTGATCGGCGCCGAGCTTGTCGGCCATGGAGACGATGGTATCGGCGGGGCGGCCGATCTCCACGACCTTCTCCACCTGGGCCTTGGGGAGATCGGCGGCGACTTCATCGAGCATGCGCCGGACGGCGTCCAACTCCTCGGGGGAGCGCTGGGGCCCGGAGATGATCTCCGAGTCCAGGAAGCCGAGGGAGAGCATGCGAGGGGGCTCGAGCACGAAGAGGAGGGTGATGCGCGAGCCCGTCTGCTGAGCCAGGTCATGAGCGAAGCGCGCGGCCTTGCGAGAGGTCTGCGAGCCGTCGATGGCGACGAGGATGTGGTGGATCACGTCCGCCTCCAGGGAAGGAACCGGGGGCGAGGACCCCCATACCGTCAGGGTGGGGCGGGGCGCGCCAGGGGCAAGCGGGAGCCGGTCCCGGACGTGGGCGGGGGGGAAGGCGCCCGCCCGCCCGTCAGCCGGGCCGCCAGGGCGGTTACGGCTTCACGGTGGTGACGAACTTCGTCTTCCCGCCCTCGACCTGGAGAATCACGGCCTCCTTCACCGCGTCGCGATTCTTGTCGAGGTTGATGGTGCCACCCACGCCGGGGAAGTCCTTGGTGGCCGCGATGGCGTCGCGGATGGAGGCGCGCGACAGGTCCGGCGCGCGCTTCATCGCGTCGATGGCGAGCTTCGCGGCGTCATAGGCCAGGGCGGCCACGCTGTCCGGCAAGGCGCCGCCGTGGGCCGCCTTGTACTTCGCGATGAACTCCTGCACGCGCGCATCCGGGTTATTCACCGAGTAGTGGTTGGAGTAGTAGCTGCCCTCGAGCGCGGTGCCGCCCAGCTCGAAGAGCTTGTCGGACTCCCAGCCATCGCCGCCGAGCAGCGGCACGGAGAGCCCCAGCTCGCGCGCCTGCCGGGCGATGAGGCCCACGTCGGTGTAGTAGCCGGGCACGAAGAGGGCCTCGGGCCGGGCCTGCTTGAAGGCGGTGATCTGCGCGCGGAAGTCCGTATCGCCCTTGGAGTAGCTCTCGTTGGCGACGATGGCGCCGCCCATCTCGGAGAACTTCCGGCTGAACACGCCTGTCAGCCCCACCGAGTAGTCGCTCTTGTTGTCCTGCAGCACGGCCACCCGGTTGAGCTTCAGGTTCTCGCGGGCGAACTTCGCCATCACGAAGCCCTGGAAGGGATCGATGAAGCAGACGCGGAAGATGTAGTCGCCCTTGCGGGTGACGGCGGGGTTGGTGGAGGTGGGGGTGATCATCGGCACGCCGGCCGCCTGGGCCTTCTCCGCCATGGCCATGGAGTTGGTGGAGGCGGCCTCGCCGAGGATGACGGACACCTTGTCGTGGGAGATGAGGCGCGTGGCCGCCTGGGCGGCCTCCTCGGGCCTGCCCTGGCTGTCGTAGACGCGCACCTCCAGCTTCTTGCCCTTCACCCCGCCCGCGGCATTGGCCTCCGCCACGGCCATGGCGATGCCATTGCGCGCGGAGACGCCGAAGGTGGCCTCGCTGCCCGTGAGGCTGCCCACCTGGCCCAGGAGGATGGTGTCCGAGTCCACCGGAGGAGCCCCGGTGGAGGCCGAGGCCGGCGAGGGGGCGGGCTGGGAAGCGGGCGCGGGAGGGGCCTTCTTTTCACAAGCGGCCATCAGCACGGTGAGTGCGGCGAGCAGCATCGGGACGGCGGAACGGCGCATGCGTACTTCCTCCACGAATGGCGTCGCCCGCCTTCTAGCGCACTCCCGTCCCGCTGGCTTGCCTGGCTCCTCCGTGCCCACGTTGACACCCGGTAGGGGGGCCGATTTTCCTTCGGCCCCCTCAGGAGGACACCGGAATGCGGCTTCGGGAAATGACATGGAGGCTCATCGCGCCAGTCGCGGTGGGCATGGTGCTGGCGGCCTGTGGATCGGAAGGGTACGACCTGACGTGCTCCGGGGCCGAGGACTGTCTCGAGTCCGAGCTCTGCCATCCGACGGACAAGGTGTGCGTGCAGTTGTGTACCACCCTGACGGACTGCCCCCCGAGGGCCGATGTCTGCGAGGCGTTGAGCGACCCGAGCGGTCCGAAGATCTGCAAATGCCCGACAAAGGAGTGTGTGAGCGACAGGCCGTCGTAGCCACGAGGGGTAGACTCCCAGGCCGGCGGCGAGGGACCTGTGAGAAGGCTTGAGGCCGACGAATGAGCGATGAGACGGGTGAGGGCCGGGGACCCTCGTATGATGCGCGGGAGGATCTGGAGAGCCGGTTGCGCCTGGCGACGCCGGAGTACACCACGCGCGGCATCCTGTTCCTGGCCACGTTGGCGTCCGTCCGGGAACTCGGTGGTGAGGAGATGGTGAAGCGCTGCGTGGAGGCGAGCGGGGAGTCGGAGTTCGTGGAGTTCTTCAACTATCCCACCAGCGCCCTCCTCCAGATGCTGGGCACCGCGGCCGGGTCGCTGGGCGGCAGCCAGGGGAGCTACGCGGAGGTCCTGCGGTACATCGCGAAGCGGACCGTGGAGCTCTACATGACGTCCGTGGTGGGCAGGTCCGCGCAACTGGTGTCCTCGACGGACCCCATGCGCCTGGTGCGGACCCTGGAGGCGCTCTACAAGGTGTCGATGGTCTACTCGGAGCCCACGGTGGTCTGGAAGGGGCCCAAGCGAGGAGTCCTCACCGTTCAACGCACCTTCACGCCCCTCGCGTATCACGAGGGCGGAGCGCTCACCCTCGGGGCCATGTTGGGCTTGAAGAACGTGGAGGCACATGCGCGGCCCACGGGACCGCTCAGTCTGGAGTTGGAGCTCTCCTGGGAATAGGCGGGGCGCGGGTTCAGCGGCGGGTGAGCTCGAGGTAGATGAGGTTCTCGGTTTCGTCCCGGAAGAGCGCCTGCCGGCGGAGCTGGTTCCTGGGAATGTCGCTCATCCATCCCGCCACCTCGGACTCGTCGCGGTAGATGAGCCACCAATCCATGCAGGCCTCCATGTATGCCTTGAAGGCGGAGTCCTTGTGCGGGTCGGCGTAGTTGGCCAGGAGCAGCCGGCCGCCGGGGCGCAGCATGGAGAAGAGCTGGGCGGTCAGGCGGATGGCGACGGGCTGCGGGAGGTAGTCGTAGAGCCCGGACGCGTAGACGAGGTCCATGTCCTCGAAGCGCAACTGGTTGCGCAGGATGTCCTTCACGGAGCCGGCCACCGGCTTGACGCCCAGGTATCCGAGCTCACTGTCGATCACCCCCAGGCTCTGGAGATCCTGATCCAGCGCCAGGAACTCGCTCACCTGCCGCTGCTGCACGGCCCGCGAGCGCCGGGACTCCCGCAGGTGGCCGCACGCCACGGAGAGGATCCGGGCATCGGCTCGCTCCGCCGACACCTGGTCGATGTACCGCGCCAGATAGTCCCTGCGCCCCCGGAGGGAGGCGGTGCTCCTCTGCGCACACAAGAACCGGTTGAGCTCCACTCCGGTGTCCGTGGTGCCGAGGCGCTCGGGGGCGAGATCCTCGTAGACGAAGTCGAGCATCACCGCATCACCGGCGTACCGGCGTGGCTTCTCGAAGCCCCGGCGGGTGAAGGGCTCCTGACGGACGAGGGAATGAACGGGGTGGGGGCGGCACGTCTCGATGCAGAAGCGCCGCCAGTCCTCGGGGACGAGCGTGGCGCGCGCATGTCCCAGGGACGAGAGCAGGGTGCGCATGCCCTGGGAGACCTCCCCGCCGAGTATCTGCGCATGGGCCAAGTCCAGTCCTTCCGTCAGGGGAGCCCGCCACCGCGAGGCCCACTCCTCCGTCACGTTTGATTCGTGAGAGTTGCCATTCACCTGATGCGCGTGTTCCTGCATGTCATTTCTCGTTGGCTCGCCCCCCTCTCCCCCCCAGGTGAGGGCTCCTGCGCCTGGAGGTCCGTTTGTATGGGCTGATGCCCACGTTGAGTAAAATGGCTTGTGACGGTCCGCCTCTTCCTCGGCAAATGCCTCCTGCCTGCTGCCCTGGCGGGACGATGCGTGAGAGGAATCATCCGCGCGAGGCTCAGAGCACCTTGCTCGCGACGGCATCGAAGAGGAGGTTGGGCACCCACTTCGCCACGCCGACGGCGCTGGCCATCTGCCAGGGGAAACCGTACTCGGCCTCGGCGCGAAGGATGGCCTGTCCCATCAACTCCACGGCCGCGTCCGCCTCCAGGAGGAAGGGCATGGTGTGCTGGATGCGGGCGGTCATCTCGGTCTTCACGAAGCCGGGCTTGATGCAGGTGACGCGCACCCGGGTGCCCTGCAGGTCCACGCGCAGGCTTTCCAGGAAGGTGTTGAGGAAGGCCTTGGAGGCCGAGTAGGCGGCGTTCTGGGGAAGGCCCCGGCAACTGGCGAGGCTGGAGACGCCCACCAGGTGCCCGCGGTCGCGCTCCACCATGCGGGGCAGCACCGCGGACAGCGTGGCGGCGGCCCCGGTGACGTTCACGTCGATGACCTGCTTCGCGTGCTCCCAGGGGAAGTCCCGGGCGTTCGTCTGCCCGCCCACTCCGGCATTGGCCACCACCAGGTCCAGGCCGCCACAGGCGTCATCCAGCGCGCGGATGCGCTCGAGCGTGGCATCCGCGTGGGAGACATCCAACTCCACGGGCTCGACGTGGGCGCCGGCCGCCTTGGCTTCATGCGCGAGCGCCTCCAGGTGGGAACCGCGCCGGGCGGCGGCGTACACCTTCACGCCCCGCTTGCCCAACCACAGCGCCAGACCGCGTCCGAGGCCGCTGGAGGCTCCCGTCACCAGCGCCGTCCGATAGCTCATCTCGTTCATGGGCTTCCTCCTGGGCGGAGCCTGACGCGGGGAGCGTGGAAGCGGCCAGCGGCGGTGGCTTCATCTGTTCTCCACGTGAATCCAGCGGGCGCCGTGGCGCCTTCTTTCCCACCTGGCTTGTCAATACCACTCAGGTGGTAGTGACAGCGTTTGTTGGGGTTTGTACGGGAAGAAAGACTCCATGGGTTGTGTCACCATGACATCCCTTTCACTTCCCCGCCGAGGAGCGACCGCATGAGCCGTGACTCACGTGAACGGACACTCATCTCCAAGCTGACGGAGGCCCTGACCAGCTCTCTGAACCTCTCGGAGGTGTTCACCAACGCCGAGGACCTGCTGTTCCGGCTGACGCCAGCGGATTACATGGCGCTGTGTGTGTCCCGGCCGGGCCCGCAGGGTGATTACCACTACTGCGTTAGTAGCGTGAGGAGCCCTACCGGAGCAGCCAGGAAGCGGCTGGCCGGTCGCTTGGTGTCAAAGGTCGACTCGTGCGTACTACTTGGGAGGTGGAGCACGATTCAGTGAGTCAGGCGATGGACACCTTCATGGACGCTGGCGGGGTTCAACGGCTCGAGGAGTACTTCCGAAGGATTGGCGACATCCTGGGAGAGGAGAGCCGCCGGAGTTCCTTTGCTGTTTACGCCATGGGGCTGCTCGGAGATGGGGAGCGCAAGAGCATCGAACCCATTGCGGCTCGTGCCTGCCCTGACCCCACGAAGACGGATGCGATGCACCAGCGACTGCTGCATTTCGCCGTCGACTCGCGCTGGAGCGACCGGGATGTACGCCGGGAGGCTGCCCGCTATGCCCTTTCCGCCATGACGCGACGCGAGCCCGTGGAAGCCTGGATTGTCGACGACACCGGCTTCCTCAAACAGGGCAAGCATTCGGTGGGAGTGCAGCGGCAATACACCGGCTCGGCGGGAAAAATCACCAACTGCCAGATTGGCGTCAGCCTCAGCGTCGCCACCCGTACCGAGCACCTCCCCATCGACTTTGAACTGTACCTGCCCGAGTCCTGGGCCAATGACTCGACTCGCCGCCAAGAGGCCCGAATCCCTCCAGGGATTGGCTTCAAGACCAAACCCCAGCTGGCTGTGCAAATGATTGAGAGGGCCGTGGCGGACGGCGTTTCCAAGGGAGTCGTCCTGGCGGACTCCGCGTACGGAACCTCCAGTGACTTCCGCGCGCAGGTGCGCTCCTTGGGGTTGCACTATGCGGTGGGGGTAGAGCCGCAGACAACCATTTGCCTCCTCGACAACGAGGGGCGCCCTCACGGCCAGGCGGTGAGCGTCAAAGAGATGGCTTTGAGCATCCACGAGCGTGGGGGCTTTCGACGCTGCATCTGGCGTAGCGGCACCCGCGAGGAACTCTCGGCGCGCTTTGCCCTGCGTCGCGTTTTCGCCGCGGGAGTGCCCAAGGGCCAACAAGAGCCCCTCTGGCTTCTCATCGAGTGGCGCGAGGGCGAGCCCGAGCCGGCCAACTACTTCCTCATCTCCGTGCCGGACCGCATCACCAAGAAGCAACTCATCCGCCTCGTCATGCAGCGCTGGAGAACCGAGCGCGTCTACGAGGACTTGAAGGGAGAGCTCGGACTCGACCACTACGAGGGCCGTCGCTTTCCCGGTTGGCACCACCACGTCTCCGTGGCCCTTTGCTGCTACGCGTTCATCATTGCTGAACGCGTGCGGCATTTCCCCCCCTCGGCCAGAGGGGCGGATGAAGCCTACGCGCAGCCGCTCCAGGCCTGAGCGCCACTTCCACGACAGCGTCATCACCGCACGGCTCGCCATCGCCCGGGTGATTGCCTCCTGGCTGCCCCGCTGCCCCACATGCCATCGGAGGTGCCCGAACTCATCTCGCGGGCCCCTGGGCTCTTCCGTTCATCCGTCCGGGCCCTGACGCAGTAGTGCTAACTCGGGTGCGGCCAACATGGTCGCGAAATCGGCGAGAGGGAATTGATCAAAGGCGGAGCTGGCGGACGGTGCCTCGCGCGGGCAGAATCGCTCAAAGTCAGAGCGAGCATCTGCGTCCGAACTCCTCGTGCGACCATGCGGAGCAATGGGGTCCGCAGATCGAGCCAAGTGCCGACCCAGCGCTCCCCGCCCTAATGCGAGTACGCCGACATCACGGTGCGGAACGCGACGCATGCCTCGTGGGCCCGCAAAGGCGAAGGCCCCGAGTTCTCACGTGTTGTGAGGACTCGGGGCCTTCAAAAAAAATCCGGCAGCGACCTACTCTCCCGCGCGGTTTCCCGCGGAGTACCATCGGCTCTGGAGGGCTTAACTTCCGTGTTCGGGATGGGAACGGGTGGGACCCCTCCGACATTGCCACCGGAAACTGAGTGACTCGTGCATACAAAGGGTAGTTTTCAATTCTGCTTCAGAGAAGCTGGTGCCTTCTT
>NZ_MPOI01000041.1:0-693 GCF_001896145.1 Archangium sp. Cb G35 | reverse complement strand
GCGCAGAGCTGCTCACGCAGCCGCTGCCCTCTCGGGGTGCGCTCCTCGTTCCGCCACTGGAGCAGGTCCATGATGGCGGCGTCCAACGCCGGGGGCACGTCCGGCCTGAACGCCGAGGGCGGCAGGAGTGACGATGAGGTATGACGGCCATTTTCACACTATGGCCATTACCGCGGCCATTTCCCCTCGCCCTCCGCTACTCGCCGAAGGCCATGGGCTTCTTCTAAGCCAGTTGAAGAAAGTCCTGTCAGGGGGGTAGCGTCGCCGCTTGCTCATCGGAAAGGAGCGGCGATGTGGGTCCTGAGCGACAGAGCCTCACCCTGACGCCCTCCGAGCGCAGACGCCTCCAGCGTGCACTGCATCAGCAGAAGCACGCGGGAGTGGCAGTGCGAGCTGCCATCGTGTTGTGGAGTGCTCAGGGTCAGAGTGCTACCAGTATCGCGCGGGCCCTGGGAGTGACTGCACGCACCGTGCACCGCTGTCGGCAACGCTGGCGGAGCATGGGGTTGGAGGGGCTGGCCGACTCGCTTCGTCCTGGCCGCCCTCCTCGCGTCAGCCCCGCCTACCTCGAGCTTCTGCTGAGAACGGTGGAAACAGACCCCAGGCAACTGGGCTTCATCTTCTCCCGCTGGACGTGTGCGCGGCTGTCCTCCTACTTGGAGCAACGCACCCAGGTGGCAATCAGTCCCAGGT
>NZ_MPOI01000005.1:0-646535 GCF_001896145.1 Archangium sp. Cb G35 | reverse complement strand
TGGGCCACCTGGAGCCCCAACGGCACCGAGGCCGCGGACTTCTCCGAGACGTACAACGGCGGCCGCTCGGGCGCGTACCACCTGACGCACTGGAGCGGGTCGCCCTTCGAGGTGTGGACGTACCAGACGCGCACGGGGCTGGCGACGGGCAACTACAAGGTGCGCGCGTGGGTGCGCAAGGGAGGCGGCTTCGACATCGCGCGGCTGCAGGCGAAGACGTGCGGCTCGTGCGGACCTGTCTTCACGAACCTGGGCACCTACGGCAACTGGACGCTGGTGGAGACGCCCGCCATCTACGTCTCCGGTGGCTACCTCGAGCTGGGCTTCCACACCCGCGCCAGCGTGGGCAACTCGGCCAACTTCATCCACATGGATGACGTGGAGCTGATCCGCCTGTAACCAGACGTCCCGCTACGGGGCTCGGGTGCGCTCCTCCCGCACGAGGGCGAACACCTCCCCGTAGCGGCCCTCGTCGAAGGCCTTGCGCAGCTCGGGGAAACCTCCCTGCCGCAGCACGCGGAGGTGACGGTACTTGGCGGAGTGGTAGTTGGACACGGCCCAGGCCAGCCGCAACGCGTCCAGCCCTCCGCGCCAGAGCGCACCGTGCATCAGGCAGTCGCGGATCAGGTGTGCGGGGCGCTGGAGGGCGGCGGGCTTGAGCCGCCTGCCTTCCGCGAAGGCGCGCACGGCCCAGAGCATGGCATAACGCTCCTCCTTCTCCGCGCGCCCCTCGAGCGAGGTGGCGAAGCGGTGATCGATGGGAGCGTGCAGGCGGGGCGCGCGCATCCGAGGCAGTGCCTCGTGGACGATCATCTCCGGGCGCCAGATGGCGGAGTCCCGGCGGATCAGGCGCGCACGCCAGTGAGTGCGGTAGAGGAAGCGGTGCCCGTTGATCTCCGCCCAGTCGCGGCACGGCAGGCGGTAGGCGGGTTCCGCCGGGTGGGAGTCGCGCCAGGCGCGGATGACGAACAGGGCCTCTGGCGCCAGTCGCTCATCCGAGTCGAGATAGAGGACGTAGTCACAGGGGCCCAACGCCTCCATGGCGGCGGCCCGTGCGGCACCGTAGCCCCGCCAGGAATGGGAGACGGAACGAGCGCCCATGCTCCGCGCGAGCTCCACCGAACCATCCGTGGACCGCGAGTCCAGGGCCACGACCTCGTCGCAGACGGCGCTCAGACTCTCCAGGCACGCGCCGAGCGTGTCGCGGTTGTTTCCGTGGATGACGTAGCCACCGAGCTTCATGGATCCGGACTCTCCTACATCCCACAACCTCCAACAGCAAACGCTGGCGTTCCTCCACGTCCCGATGAATGGTGGCTCCATGGAGCCGCTCGTTCACCCTCTGGTTGCGCTGTTGTACCAGGCCACTCCGCCCCCGGAGATCGACGGCATCCGCAAACCCATGAAGCCGGGCGGCTACAGCGACAGTGGCGCCGACATCGCCCATGCCCTGCGCGCGGCGGGCGTTCCCGTACTCACACCTCGCGCCCATCCCGACGCCACCCAGGCCCTGGACTGGGTCTTCCCCGATACCGCCGAGGGAATCGCCGAGGCCCTCGGCCAGGGCGCTCGGGTCCTGTGGGCCAACACCGTGTTGTTCAACGGGCACCCGCTGGAAACGGTGGCCCACGAGGACGTACGCATCGTCGGGCAGCACCCGTCACGGGTGGACGAATACGACGACAAGTGGCTCACCCGCCAGGTCCTGCGCGAGAGCGGTTGTCCCGTGCCCGCCGCCATCCAGGCCGCCACCGGAGACGGGCCCGAGACGCTCGCCCTGGACGCCCTCACCGAGGCACGGCTCGAGGAGCGGGGTCTGCGTTTCCCCCTGGTCGTCAAGCCCATCCGCGGACGGGGCAGCGAGGGCGTGCGCGCGGTCCACTCCCTCGCGGAGTTGAAACAATACGCGGCGGGGCTGCTCGCGACCCGGGACGCCTCGGGAGCCCCTCGTTATGGCCAACGCCTGATGGTGGAACAGTACCTCCCTGGCACCGAAGTCACCCTGACCGTGATGCCCCCGGGCTCGTACCTCATCGGCGGCTCCGAGCGGACGTATACCCAGCACTGGCCACTGCCCGCCGTCCGCCGCTTCAACCACCACGACGGCATCGCGCCCTACAACGGGGTGGTCGCCGTGGTGAACAACAGCGTCCGGATCTCCGGCACCGAGCGCATCCAGCCCGCCATGCAACGTCTGGAGGCCTGGTGCACCGTGGCCGCGCGGAAGGTCCGCGCGCTCGCTCCCATCCGGATCGACTGCCGCGCCTCGGAGGAAGGCGGGTTCTTCCTGTTCGATCTGAACATGAAGCCCAACATGACGGGGCCGGGCCGGCCTGGACGCGAGGATCAGGACAACCTCAGCTCCCTGGCGGCTCGAGGCGTGGGCTGGTCCTACCCGGATCTCCTGCTCAACATGCTGCGCCAGGCGTGGTCCCCGTGCATTAAGGGGGGGTGACGAATTCGCAGCGCCCCTATCAATGCCACCTGGCGAAGCCGTCCCGTGTGCGGGAGTTGCCCCCATGAAATTCCTTTTCTTCCCCATGCAGGCCCATGGCCACGTCAACCCGATGCTCCCGCTCATCCAGGAGCTGGTCTCCCGGGGGGACGAGGTCGTCGTCTACGTGACGCGCGAGTTCGAGGCGGCCATCCGCAACACCGGCGCGTCGCCCCGGCTGCTCGATGACTCGCTCGCCCTGCCCTCCAACCTCGGGAGCCTGCCCGGCCTGGGAGGTGCGGGCGGGCAGGTGATGAAGAAGGCCATGCCGTTCATGCTGGGCCTCATGCGCCGGAGCCTGCACAAGACCCCCCAGCTGGTGGAGCAGGCCCGGGCGGAACGGGCCGGCTGCGTCGTCTATGACCCGATGGCCGTCTGGGGCCGCGCCGCCGGCGCGATGCTGGGGCTGCCCGCGGCCATCTTCCAGACGAGCTTCGGACTGAGCCACTCCCCCACGATCAAGAACGCGATGCGCGCGAACATGAAGGGCCCTCCGCCCCCGAGCGCCCTGCTGGCCATCGGCCGGCTGTTGCTGACGTCCGAGGTGATGCACTGGCGCCACGGCCTGCCGCGCTTGAGCCCCCAGTCGATGTTCTCGAGCGTCGAGGAGCTGAACATCATCCCCGTCCCCCGGAAGTACCAGCCGGATGCCGGGAACTTCGACGAGCGCTTCCTCTTCGTGGGCCCCGCGGTGCTGCCGCGCAACGATCGGGGAGACTTCCCGCTGGAGCGGCTCGAGGGCAAGCCCGTGCTGCTCGTCTCGCTGGGCACCACGCCCATGAACATGCGGCCCGACTTCTACAAGGCCTGCTTCGAGGCCTTCCGCGACACCCGCTGGCAGGTGGTGATGGCCTGCGGCAAGAGCCTGGACCCGGCCACGCTCGGACCCGCGCCGTCCAACGTCCTCGTGCGCCAGCACGTGCCCCAGCTCGAGGTGCTCGAGCGGGCCCGCGTCTTCCTCACCCACGGCGGCATGAACTCCACCATGGAGGGCCTCTGGCACGGCGTGCCGCTGGCCGTCTTCCCACAGTTCGCGGATCAGCCGCTCAACGCCTCGCGCGTGACCGAGCTCGGGCTGGGGCTCACTCTCTCGGCCCGGGACGCCCTGGACCCGAAGGCACTGCGTGAAGCCATCGAGCGGCTCGACACGGACCCGGGCTACCGCTCCCGCGTCACGGAGTTCCAGAAGGAGCTCCGGGAAGCGGGAGGCCCCCGGCGCGCGGCGGATGCACTGCACCAGTTCGCCGCCTCACGCCGGGGAGGCTCGCCTCAGAAGGCGGCCTGAGCCGTCTCCAGGGACCCGGCCCAGTCCCGCTGGAGGGAGAAGACGGCACGGGCGTGGATGTCTCGCGAGGAGCTCCCGGCGAGCACCTCGAAGCGGCCCGCCTCGGCGACCCACGCGGCCCTCGCGTCATCGAAGTACGCGAGCGCCCGCATCCCGAGCGTCAGGGTGACGGTCTTCGTCTCGCCGGGCGCCAGGGCGACCTTGAGGAAGCCCTTCAGCTCCTTTTCGGGGCGCGGGAGGCTCGCCTTCTCGTCGCGCACGTAGAGCTGCACGACCTCCTGCCCCGCGCGCGTCCCGGTGTTCGTCACGTCGAGCGTCACCGTCAGCGTGCCGCCCGGCGAGAGGGACTCGGCGCTCAGGCGGAGGTTCCCGTACGAGAACGTCGTATAGGAGAGGCCGAAGCCGAACGGGAACAGCGGGGCGATGTCCTTCGTGTCGTGGTGGCGGTAGCCGACGAAGACGCCCTCGCCGTAGCGCACCCGGCCCTGGCCACCGGGGTAGTGGCCATGGGCGGCGTTGTCCTCGAGCCGCACGGGGAAGGTCTGCGGGAGCCGGCCCGAGGGCTCGGCGTCTCCGAAGAGCACATCCGCGATGGCGTTGCCGGCTTCCTGACCGGGGTACCAGGCCTGCAGGACACCCGCGACCGCGTCCAACCACGGCAGGGCGACGGGCGCACCCGTCTGCAGCACCACCACGGTGTTCGGGTTGGCGCGAGCCACCCGCGAGACCAGCTCGTTCTGGCGGCCCACCAGGTCCATGTGGGGGCGATCCACCGCTTCGGTGTCCCACTCCCCGTTGTGACCGACGAACACCAGGGCCACGTCGGAGTCCTCGGCGAGCCGCACGGCGCGCTCGATATGCGCGTCGCCCAGGGGCCGGGTGACACCCACGCGCACGGCCCGCATCCCCTCCGCCGGGGTGGCGTACTCGATGGTCACGGCATACGCACGGCCGGCCTGGAGCTCGAGCGTCCCGGTGACTTCGTCGCTGCCGCTACCGAAATAGGTGTCGCCCGGCTTCCACGCGCTCCAGTTGTCCACGACGAGCCGCCCGTCCACGAACAGGCGGCTGAGACCGGCGCTGACCAGGCCGAAGTGGTGCACGCCGTCCTCGTCCGGCGTGAAGCGCATGGAGAGGCGCGCGGAGAAGCTGTCGGCGCTGATGCCCGGCGCGGGCGCGTCGGACCAGATCACCTCCGTCTGGGGCAGGCTGGCGCCCGGCACCCCCGCGCCCGACAGGCCTCGGTTGTTGAAGTACTCGGCGGTGAGCGCCTGCGCGAGCGGGGGCAGCAGTTTGTGATTCGCGCAGCCCACCTCGTACCCGAGTTCGACGCTCGCGCCGAGCCGGGCCTGGATGCCCTCGTAGGGCGTGACGCGGTAGTGCGCGTTCACCTGCGCGCTGCCACCTCCCATGATCTGCGCGGTCCTGGCGTTGGGGCCGATGAGGGCGATCTTCTTCAGCCGCTTCGGGTCGAGCGGCAGCACGCCCTTGTTCTTGAGCAGCACCGTGCCTTCCGCGCCGGCCCGGCGGATGAGGGCGCGGTGCTCGGGCCGATTGATGGCCTGTTCCTCCACCGGCGCGGGATGCTCGAAGGCGCCGACGCGGCCGAGGAGGCGCAGCACGCGCCGGGCGCTGTCACGGATGGCCTCCGTGCCCACCTGCCCCGAGCGGACGGCCTCGAGCAGCTTCTGGCCGCGGAACTTCGCCGGGCCGGGCATCTCCAGGTCGAGTCCCGCGTTCATGGACTCCACGGTGGTGTGCGTGGCGAACCAGTCGGACATCAACACGCCGTCGAAGCCCCACTCGCGCTTGAGGATGTCCGTGAGCAGGCGCCTGTGCTCGCTGGCGAACGTGCCGTTCAGCTTGTTGTAGGAGCACATGACGGCCCAGGTGCCCGCCTCCTTCACGGCCGCCTCGAAGGGAACGAGGTAAAGCTCGCGGAGCGTGCGCTCGTCGATGTCGGAGCTGATGGACATGCGCTCGAACTCCGACTCGTTGCCCACGTAGTGCTTGACGGTGGCGCCCACGCCCTGGCTCTGCACGCCCTGGATGTACGCGACGCAGAGCCGGGCGGACAGGAAGGGATCCTCGGAGTAGCACTCGAAGTTGCGGCCGTTCTGGGTGGAGCGGTGCAGGTTGACGGTGGGCGCGAGCAGCACCTGGGCGCCCTTGGATTGGGCCTCCTGGCCGAGCGCCTGGCCCACCTGTGTGACGAGCGCGGTGTTCCAGGTGGACGCGAGGGAGATGGCCACGGGGAAGGACGCGGCCTTCACGCCCCCCACGAGGCTGCCGGCACCGCGTGCGCCGTTGGGGCCATCGCTGACCTTGAGGGAGGGAATGCCGAGCCGCTCCACGGGAACGGTCGTCCAGAAGGAGGCTCCGGCCAACAGGGAAACCTGCTCCTCGAGGGTCATGTCGTTCAGGAGCGTGTCGATGCGCTGCTCGTTCATGGTGGCGGAGAGTACACGCCCGAGGGCCCGTGCCACACCGCGGTGCGTCAGCGCCAGCGGGTGAGCGCGAGGAGTCTCCCGGTGGTTTTCGAGCCCAGGCCTGTGCCAGTCTCACATGCCGGTGAAAGCCGCCCCCGAGGTGATTCATGCCCGCCACCGCCGCCGCTTCACAGCAACCCGCCCCCCGGCGGATGCGTTACGCCCCCCTGGAGGGCCTGTTGCGCAGCCTGGAGATCCAGGAGCGCTCCGCCGAGATGAAGGAGATCGTCCGGTTGAGCGGTGGGACCGACTACGCCCCGTCGGAGATCGCGGTGGAGCACTTCGCCGAGGTGCTCCACTACCTGGCGCGTACCCGCTTCGCCTCCCTGCACCCGTCCGAGGGGCTCTTCCGCGTGGGCGCATGCCTCTTCGAGGGCTACCGCAAGACACTGCTGGGGCAGATTCAACTGGCCGCGCTGCACCTGCTCGGGCCGGACCGGCTGATGCGCAAGGCTCCCGAGTTCGTGGGCCGCAGCAGCAACTTCGGCACGCGCACGGTGGAGCAGCTCGGGCCCAACCACTACCGGATGGACTTCCGGGGCGTCCCCCTGCCCGGCGACTACTACAACGGCATCCTCCATGCCGCCCTGCGCGCCACGGGGGTGAGCTCGCCCCAGAGCACCTGGGAGCAGGTGGGCCCCGAGGACATGACGTTCGACGTGCGCTGGTAGCCCCGCGCGCCCGGGCGTGATAGCCCCCGGTGTGTGAGCAACTCCTTCAAGACCCTCGGCCTCTCTCCTGAGACACTCGGTGCGGTGCGGCGCGCCCGCTTCACCGCTCCCACCCCCATCCAGGCCCAGGCCATTCCCCCGGCGCTCGCCGGGCGCGACGTCATCGGCTGCGCGGCCACCGGCACGGGCAAGACGGCCGCCTATCTGCTGCCCCTCATCGAGCGGCTGGCCGGTGAGCCGGGCCCCACCGGGCTGGTGCTCGCCCCCACGCGCGAGCTGGTGCAGCAGATCGCCCAGGAGGCTTCCTTCTTCGGCGAGCCGCGCGGTGTCACCCAGGCGGTGGTCATCGGCGGCACGGACATGAGTGCCCAGGTGGAGGCGCTGCGCCAGAAGCCCACCCTGGTGCTCGCCACTCCGGGCCGGCTGGCGGACCTCCTCCAGGCGGGCGCGGTGAACCTCTCCGCGGTGCGCACGCTCGTGCTGGACGAGGCGGACCGGATGCTGGAGATGGGCTTCCTGCCCGAGCTCCAGCGGATCCTCGCCGCCCTGCCCCGTGAGAGGCAGACGCTCCTCTTCTCCGCCACGCTCGGCCACAACGTGACGCTCTTCGCGCAGGAACTGCTGCGCCGGCCCGTCCGGGTGGAGGTCACGCCCAGTGGCACGCCCGCCGCGCGCGCCGTGCAGCGGATGTACGAGGTGGAGGCGGACGAGAAGTACCCGCTGCTGCTCACCCTGCTCGAGAGGGATCAGCTCAGCGCGCTCGTCTTCACCCGTACCCGGGAGCGCGCCGAGAAGGTGCTGGAAGTCCTCAAGCGCGCGGGCCACAAGTCCGCCCTCATCCACTCGGACCGGACGCAGGGGCAGCGCCGCCAGGCGCTCGAGGGCTTCCGGCGGGGGCAGTACCGCTGCCTGGTGGCCACCGACATCGCCTCGCGCGGGCTGGACGTGGAGGACGTGGGCCACGTCATCAACTTCGACCTGCCCCACTCGCCCGAGGACTACGTGCACCGCATCGGCCGCACGGCGCGGGCGGGTGCGAGCGGGCGGGCCTCCACCTTCGTCACCGAGCGGGACGAGGAGACGGTGCGCGCCATCGAGCGCATCATCCGCATGCCGGTGCCGCGCGCCGAGGTGCCGCGCAAGGACCCCGTCTTCCTCGAGGAGCGGGAGACGTTCCAGGCCGAGCAGGGGGACGTGGATGACTTGATGAAGCTCGAGGACCGCCCCCGTCCCCGTGCGCCGGAGAGGGCTCGCGAGGCGCGCGGAGCGGGCCCCCGGCGTGAGGGCCCGGAGCGCCGGGGTGGAGACTCCCGCCGTACCGCCCCGGGCCGGAGCCCGGCGCCTCGCCCTGGGAGGGAGGAAGAGGGCGCCCGCCGGGCGAAGCCCGCGCGCCGCGTGGAAGGCGCATTCGGCCGCGACATGGCCCGGAAAGCGAAGGAGGGGCGAGGGAGGACCGAAGGCAAGGGCAAGGGCAAGGGTAAGAGCGGCCCGCGTGGCGCCGGGCGCCCTGGAGGCAAGGCGGGAGGCCGTCCGGGAGGGGCGCGGCGTGGGCCGGGGCCCTCCCCGCGAGGCCGTGGTGGCGGAGGACGAAGCAGCCGCTAGGCGGAGGGGCCGTTAGAATGTGACCTCGAGCCGGCGAGGGACTTCCTTCTCACGGCGTTTCGCAGCCATGGCGCTCCTTTCCTCTCCCGAGACAAGCCAGGAAGTCCCCCTCCCCCCGGAGATCCGGGCCAAGGCCTCCGTGGGTCCCGTGAAGACCCCGCGGATCCTGCGCTGGCTGGACTTCTTCCTCTCGGAGACCCTGCGCAACGCGCCTCCCGAGGAGCTCGTCCGTCACCGGGTGCTCGTGGCCGCCGCGTGCTTCATGCTCGTGCTCGCCATGCTGTACCTGGTGAGCACGCTGTTCTCGCCCTACTCCCCGCTCCCTGGCATCGCGGGCGTGCTGTACCTGGCCATCCTGGTGGCGGCGCGCAAGGCCCGGACACTCGTGGTCCCCGCGGTCATCATGCTGGTGACCCTCACGATCGGCTTCCTGGGGGGCATCTTCGCGAACAAGACCAACCTCGAAGGTGGCGTGCACGCCACCAACATGCTGCTCCCCGCCTTCGCCGTGTACCTGCTGGGGCCTCGCCGGGCACTGCCCTTCGTCCTCTTCCTCGTCGTGGTCATGGACGTGGTCCACCCCCTCTACGTCCTGCGGCACGCCGACAGCACCGACCCGGCCTTCTCGCTGGCACGGTTCTGGGTCCGGCACGTCATGGCGGGCATCGGCTTCCTGGGCATCTGGGGCATCAGCGCGTTGCACAGCACCGCCCGGGACGCGGCCCACCACTCGCTCGAGCGGGCCTTGCAGAAGCTGCGGGCCAGCGAGCTCAAGCTGAGCAGCATCATCGAGAGCACCGACGACATCGTGGTCGCGCTGGATCCCGAGGGGCGCCTGCTCGTGGCCAACTCGGCCACGGAGCGCTTCCACCGGCTGATGGTCGGCAAGGAGCTCGAGCTGGGGCAGACGCTCTTCCGTTATTCGAAGCCGGAGCGCATCCAGCTCTGGAGGAGCCGCCTCGCCCTGGTGCGCGAGGGCCAGCGCCTGCGCTACGAGGAGCCATATGAAGCCAGAGGCTCCCGCATCGTGCTGGACATCAGCCTCCACCCCATCTTCGGAGAAACCGGCCGGACCGTGGGGGTGACGCTCTTCGCCCGGGACATCACCCAGCGCAAGGAGGCCGAGACACGGCTGGGAGAGATGCACCGCACCCTGGTGGATGTGTCGCGCCAGACGGGCATGGCCGAGGTGGCCACCGGTGTGCTCCACAACGTGGGCAACACGCTCAACAGCGTCAACATCTCCACCACGCTCGTCACGGACCGGCTGCGCCGCTCCCGCGTCACGGGCCTGGCCAAGGCCGTTGGCCTGCTGCGCGACAACCTCCCGGAGCTTCCCACCTTCCTCACCAGCGACTCGCAGGGCAAGCAGTTGCCGCCCTACCTCATCGCGGTGTCCGACGAGCTGGTGGAGGAGCGGGAGGGCATGCTCAAGGAGATGCAGGCGCTCGCCCAGAGCGTCGAGCACATCAAGTCCATCGTCAGCATGCAGCAGAAGCACGCGCGCTCGGCGGGTGCGGTGGAGCAGGTGGACGTGCCGCAGCTCATCGACGAGGCGCTGCGCCTGCACGCCGTCTCCTTCGAGCGGCTGGCCATCCGCATCGTGCGGGACTACGCGAACGTGCCCCTCATCTTCGTGGATCGGCACAAGCTGCTGCAGATCCTCATCAACCTGCTGAGCAACGCGCGCCATGCGCTGGTGGACAGCGAGCAGGAGGACAAGTGCCTGCGCATCCACGTCGAGCGCTCGGACGACGGAGAGCGGCTGCGCATCGACGTGACGGACAATGGGGTGGGCATCGCCCCGGAGAACGTGGCGAGGCTGTTCACCCAGGGCTTCACCACCAAGAAGACGGGGCACGGCTTCGGCCTGCACATCAGCGCCCTGGCCGCCGAGGAGATGAAGGGGAAACTGTCCTGCAACAGCCCCGGGCCCGGACAGGGCGCCACCTTCACGCTCGAGCTGCCCGTGAAGGGCGAGACCGCCTAGGCAACGGTCCAGCGCGGCACGCTCCGCCGACTCGGCTCTTTTCCCCCGTGGCCGAAGTGTCTACCTTCCGCCACCCCATGGACCGCCCCCTTCCTGCCCTGCGCGCGAGCCTGGACGACTTCCTCGCCGAGCTGGCCTCCCTCCAGTACCGCCACGCCGCCGGTTTCGCCCAGGACCTCCCCCTCCGCGAGCTCTACGAGGACTCGCCCGAAATCGCCTCCCCCGAGGCCTTCGCCGCCGTCACCGAGTCCATCCCCAAGGCCCAGGCCAAGGGCGACTCGCTCGGCGTGCGCCGCCTCCGGCTGCTGCGCGACTTCATCGCCACCCAGATCGAAGAAGCCCTCGCCGCCCCCGCCGCCCAGGCCCTCGCCCAGCTCGAGGCCCGCTCCCGTCTCTCCGTGGACGACCAGACCCTCTCCCTCGGCGAGGCGCTCGGCCAGCTCCCGCATGAGCCCGAACGCGGCCGGCGTGCCCTCCTCGAGAGCGCCACCGGCGGCTTCCTCTGGGACAACAAGGGCCGCTACGGCGATCGCCGCGAGGCCGCCTTCCGCGTCACCGAGCAGCTCCGCGCTCCCAGCTACACCGCTCTGCGCGAGGACGTCTCCGGCATCGAGCTCAAGCCCCTCGTCGAGGCCGCCGAGCAGACGCTGCGCCTCACCGAGGACGCCTACCGTGACGTGCTCGCCTACGTCCTCAAGAAGGTGGAGCCCACGCTGCGTCCCCTGCCCTCGGGCCACGCGCGCCGGCATGACCTGCAGGCCGCCACCCAGGTGTCCTGGCTCGGCGGCTTCTTCCGGCGCGAGGACACGCTGCCCGCCGTCGTCCGCTGGCTCGGCGAGTGGGGCTTCCACCCGTCCGCCGAGGGCCGCATCCGCCTGGATGACGAGGAGCGTCCCGGCAAGGCCTCCCGTCCCTTCACCGTCTCGGTGCGCGTGCCCGGCGAGGTGCGCCTCGTCCTTCAGCGCCGCGCGGGCCTGGACGCGCTGGGCAGCCTCCTGCACGAGTATGGCCACGCGCTGCACCACGCCCATGTGTCCGGCCAGTTGCCGCTGGAGCTGCGCCGGCTGGGGGACGCCTCGGTGACGGAGGCCTTCGCCACCCTCTTCGAGCGGCTCCTCACCGACGAGGAATGGCTCAAGCGCTACCTGCGCCAGCCCTCGGCCACCGCGCGCGACGCCTCGCGCATGGCCGCCTTCCAGGCCCTCACCGTCCTGCGCCGGCACTGCGCGAAGCTGCCCTACGAGCTGTCCCTGTACGAGCACGGCCCCTCGCCCGAGCGGGCCGAGGAGTACGCGGATGCCCAGCGGCGCGCGCTCTTCGTCGAGGCGCACCCGGGCTTCTTCCTCTTCGACGTGGACCCCCAGCTCTACGTGACGCGCTACCTGCGCGCCTGGGCCCTGGAAACGCGGCTCACCGCGCACCTCACCGGGCGTTTCAACGAGGACTGGTGGCGCAACCCCACCGCCGGCCGCTGGCTCCAGGGCCTCTTCTCCCGGGGCGGTACCGACGACGCCGAGGCGCTCGCCCGGGAAGTTTCGGGAAAAGAGCTGACGCTCCCCGAGGCGGGTGCCCGCCTCGTGGCTCTGCTCGACCGATGAGCGCCGTCCCCTGGCGGGGTGCCGGGGGACTACTTCTTCTTGCGCAACGCGCGGACGATCTTGTCCTTCGTCGCGTTGGTGCCGGTGGCCGCGGCCTTGGGCTTGCTCGCCGAGCGCGCCTGGCCCGTGCGCTCGCGCATGGCCTTCATCAGCTGCATCTCGATGAGCAGCAGCTCGTCACCCAGCTGCTCGTTGTTGCCCGCGGCACGGGGAAGCGGCGCGCTCTTGCTGGGGGCACCGGCACCGTGCCGGAGCCGCAGCACCTTCTCCTCCTCGGCCGTCAGGGTCTGCGTCTTCTCCAACGCGGCCTTGACCTCCTTGGACGTCACCGTCGTGCTACTGCCGACCTTGCGCTCCATCTCCGCTCCCTTGCAGTGGGCACCTGAACATCCGCTCATGTCGGACGCGTCCGGTGCGCAACCGTCGAGGATTCTAGAGATCGCAAGAGGAGGGTCAAATTTTCTTCCAACAGGCCGCTGCCTCCCTGTAGCGGCCTGACTCCCTCGCAACACCTGCCAGGTCAGTTGCCCTCTTCGTCCGCGGGCTCGTCCGAGGGCTGGGCGGCCCCCGCCCCCGGAGTGGCGCCCTCGGGCTTGTTGCGGGGGATGCCGAAGCGGTCCAGCGCGTCCGCGATGCCCTGCGGCTTGTCCGCGTCCGGCAGGAAGTTCTCCGGCGGCTGCAACTTCGGGTCCTGACCGATTTCACTCAGCGCGGACTCGAGCACCATGCGCAGCTCGGCGGCGCCCCCGGCATCATTGGCGGGCACGGTGATGCGCCCGTCCAGGCGCGTCTTGAGGACGACGGACGTCTCCGCGTCCACCAGCACCTCGCCCGTCAGGGACTTGGGCGTGCGGTTCTCGAAGAAGGCCAGGCGGCGCTTCGTGGTGTCATCCCGGCCGCCCTTGGGCTCGGAGAGCGCGGGCAGCACGGCCGGTGTGGTGCCAGTGTTGCCTTCTGGACCCAACGTCACGTTGTAGCGCCACGCGGTGCGGCCCTCGTGGGTGACGGTGCCCTGCGGAGACAGCAGCAGCCGGCCCCGGAAGAGCGCGTCCAGGTCGCGGATGGCGCCGGTGAGCTCGGCGCGGGTGCGCTCGGCCATGCCGCGGTCACGCAGACGCTGGCGGAAGGTGCCGTAACGGTTGCGGGCGTACACCTTGCCCCCTACCCGCATCACCTCCAGGCCCTGGTCCCGGCTGTTCTCCAGCACACCGTGGAAATCTCCACTCACACCACCCGGACCGGCGCGGAAGGTGCGCGTCTCCGTCAGTTTGGTGGGGACGGTGCCCGGGGCGCCCGTCCACTCGTAGGTGACGGTGGCCTTGAAGGCGTGGGGTCCCAGACGCTCCGTCACCTCGGCGGAGTCCATGGAAAGGATGCGGCGGGCCACGCGGGGATTGTCCGCCACGTCCTCTGGCGGAAGCTTCTCGGCGGCCGAGGCCACCACCTTGGGCGGGTCCTCGGGCGAGAAGATGCGAGCCTTGGCCGCCTTGTCGACAGGGTCCTGGCAGGCCACGGTGGCGAGGGCCAGGGCGGCGGCGAGGGCGAACTTCGGGAAACGGGTCACGACTCCTCCGGCTCCATGCGGGGGTTGCCCAAATTACGGGGTGGGTGCTGGAGCGGCAAGGGACGGCTTGCGCGCGCCAATGTACGGGATAGAACGCCACCTATGCAGAACCTGCGTGACAAGCTCTTGAAGGCTGGCCTGGTCTCCGAGGACCAGGCCAAGAAGGCGGAGACCACCGCCCCGACCCGCCGTCCCGCCCCGTCGCAGGAGGCCCGGCGCGAGGGCCCTCCTGGCCGCCAGGACAGGGAGCCTCGTGAGGACCGGGGCCGCGACGAGCGGCCGCCGCGCCGCGAGGGCCGTGAGGGTGGACGTCCTCCCCAGGGCGGTGGCCGTCCTCAGGGACAGGGTGGCCGGCCCCAGGGACAGGGTGGCCGTCCTCAGGGTGGCCCTCCCCGCGGCCCGGGTGGGCGCCCCCAGGGTGGACGTCCCCAGGGCGGGCGGCCGGGCGCTGAGCCCTCGGGCGGCATCGTTCCCAAGCTGCCCCCGCTGCCGGGCTCCAAGGCCGCCCAGCGGATGGAGTCCAAGAAGCAGGTGGAGCTGGACCGCAAGCTGCGCGAGCTGGTGCTCGGCGGCCAGGTGCCCGTGGACGTGGGCGCCACCGTCTTCTACTTCATGACCCGCAAGGGGAAGCTGCGCCGCCTGGAGCTGACCGAGGCGCAGGCGAAGCAGCTCGAGGACGGCACGCTCGGCGTGGTGGAGCGTCCGGAGCCGGCGCAGATCGAGCACTCGCTGGTGCCCGCCGCGGTGGCCGAGCAGATGTACGCCATCTCGAAGAAGTCGGTGCGCTTCCTCAACCGCCAGGACTTGCCCATCGGCTTCATGAGCGATGACCAGGTGAAGGAGCAGCAGGCGGCGGAGGCTCGCGGCGACGCTCCGGTGGACGAGGGCGACGACGAGCCCACCGAGGGCGAGGAGTCCGCTCCCGCCGAGGCAGCCGCAGAGGGCACGCCGAGCCCCGAGGGTGGCTCCGAGCCCACGCCGTCCTGACCTCGCGTCCGGCCCACCGGGTGGTGACCACGGTCATCACCTGGTGAAGGCCCGGAAACACGAAGGCCCTGGCCCGAGGAGGACCAGGGCCCGCGTGTGAAGGCAGTGCCTACCGGTTGGAGTGCGAGGCGATGACGCTGGCCACGCAGCAGGTGAGCTTCTTGCCGGTGGGGATGTGGAGGTACTCGTTGGGCCCGTGGGCGTTGCTGTTGGGGCCGAGCACGCCGGTGATGAGGAACTGGGCCTCGGGGAAGCGCTTGCCGAGCATCTCCATGAACGGGATGGTGCCGCCCTCGCCCATGGCCATGAAGGGCTTGCCGAAGAAGGCGCGCGAGGCGTCGTGCGTGGCCTGCTCCAGCCACTTCTCGAGCGGCGGCGCGTCCCAGCCGGCGCTGGTCTTCTCACCCTCGAACGTCACCTTCGCGCCGTAGGGAGGATCCGCCTCCAGCGTCTGCTTGAGGGCCTGGATGGCCGCCTTGGGCTCCACCCGCGGAGGGATGCGCATGGACAGCTTCACCGCGGTGTAGGGGCGCAGCACGTTGCCCGCGCTGCCCAGGGCCGGCATGCCCTCCACGGCCGTGACGGAGAGCGCCGGGCGCCAGGTGCGGTTGAGGATCTGCTCGGCACGGTCCACCGTCATCGGACGGGAGCCGGGCACCCAGGGGAACTTCGAGTACACCTCCTCGCCCAGCACCTCGGCCACGGCGGCGGCCTGCTCGCGGCGCGCCTGGGGGATGTGAACCTGGAGGCCGTCGATGCGGATGCGGCCCGTCTGCTCGTCCTCCACGCGCGAGAGGACCTGCCGCAGAATCCGGAACGACGAGGGCACGATGCCGCTCGCGTCACCCGAGTGCACGCCCTCGCTGAGGATGTCCACGCGCAGGTTGCCGGAGATGAGCCCGCGCAGCGAGGTGGTCATCCACAGCTGCTCGTAGTTGGCGCAGCCGGAGTCCAGGCACACCACGAGCGACGCCTTGCCGATGCGCGGGGCGAGGTGCTCGATGTACGCGGGCAGGTCATAGCTGCCGCTCTCCTCGCAGGCCTCGATGAGCACCACGCAGCGCGAGTGCGGAATCCCCTGCTCCTTGAGCAGGCGGATGGCGGCGAGCGAGCCGAACGCCGAGTAGCCGTCATCGGCGCCACCGCGGCCGTAGAGCTTGTCGCCCTCGCGAACGGGCTCCCAGGGGGAGAGGCCCGCGCGCCAGCCGGTCATCTCGGGCTGCTTGTCCAGGTGGCCGTAGAGCACCACGGTGTCATCCCCGGTGCCCGGGATGTCCATGTAGATGACGGGGGTGCGCTCCTCGCCCTTCTCGTTCTTGAGCGTCACCACCTCCACCTTCAGCCCGGGGATGTGCTTCGCCTGGGACTCGCACCAGCCGGCGATGAGCTTCACCGCCTTGTCCATGTGCCCCTTCTTCGCCCAGTCCGGCTCGAAGGCAGGGGACTTGTTGGGGATGCGGATGTACTCGTGCAGCCTGGGGAGGATCTCCTCCTCCCAGATGCGCTCGGACGAGTTGGCGGCGGTGGTGGGATTCAGCCGGGGGCTGGTGCTCATGGGAAATGGCTCCGGGTTCAAACGGAAGGCACTTCCATCTACACCACCCCGAGCCACAATGGGCGGACCTCGCCATGACGCAAGGCGGCACGGCAGGTAGGCCGCTCGCTTCCCAACCCGGGAAATCCTGTTCCCGGACCCCCGCTCAGGGCTCGGCGGCCGGCAGGGTGAAAAAGAAGGTGCTGCCCACCCCGGGCCAGGTCTCCACCCAGAGGCTGCCGCCGTGCGCCTCCACGATGCTTTTCACGATGCTCAACCCGAGCCCCGTGCCCCGCTCGCTCACGCCGGAGGCCCGCCAGAAGCGCTCGAAGAGGTGCGGCACGTCCTCGGGCGCGATGCCCGGCCCGTTGTCCTTCACCGAGATGCGCACCATCCCATCCACCTGCCGGGCCCGCAGGGTGACGGTGCCGCTCGCGGGGGTGAACTTGATGGCGTTGCCCACCAGGTTGGAGAGCACCTGCAGCACGCGCTCCCGGTCGGCGCGCACACGCGGCACGCCGGGGCACACCTCCATCACCAGGTTCTGCGACTTCTCCAGGGCGAGCGGCCGGAGCACCTGCGCCGCCTGCTGGAAGAGCGCGTCCACCGGCCAGGGCTCGGGCGCCAGCGCCATGGGCATGCCCTGCAGGCGCGCCCGGTCGAGGATGCCTCCGATGAGATCCCTCATCTGATCCGCCGCCTGCAGGATGGTCTCCAGGTGGCGGCGGCCCTGACGCCGGCGCTCCTCCCCGGGTGGCCGCGCGGCATGCAGGAGCATCTCCGCGTTCATGCGCACCACGAGCAGCGGCGTCTTGATGTCGTGGGAGACGACGGCGAGCAACTCCTCGCGCCAGCGCACCGCCTCCTGCGCTTGCTGGAAGAGCAGCGCGGAGTCCACCGCCGTCGCGATGCGCTGGGCCAGTGTCTCGAAGAGGGAGAGGTCCGCGGGGCCATAGCGCTCCGGCCGCGAGGAGATGAGGCTCAACACTCCGAGCGTACGGCCCCGGACGCGGATGAGCAGGCGGAGGTTGGAGGGGAATCCGCTCCACTCGGCCCGCTCCACCGGTGTGTGTCCCTCCGGCAGGTGCTCGGAGTGGGCCGGAAGGGCCACCCAGGGATGGGACGCGAGCACCTGGGCCACGAAGGACACACCGCCGGGCCGTTGGCCCGCGGGCTCCAAGGCCGTCATCGCGATGCGCTCGGCCCCGCTGGGCCCCAGCAGATCCATGACACAGCAGTCGGCCCAGACGGGAACCAGCAGGCGCGCGAGCTGGGAAAGCGAGGTGCGGTAGTCCAGTGAGCTGGCGAGCAGGACACTCGCCTCGGCCATGAAGGCCTGACGCCGGTGGGCATCCTCCGCGGCCTGATGCGCGAGACGCTCGCGCTGCAAGAGGGCGCGTTGGACCCGCTCGAACAACTCCGCGCGCTCGCGCAGACGGACCTCGCGCCTCAGCGCGTAGTGCCGGTCCAGGGCCAGCGCGAGCTGCTGGGCCACCGCGTCGAGGAAGGCGAGCCCCTCATCATCCAACACCCCGGACGGCTCCACCTGGAGCGTGCCGAAGGTGCGCCCCTTGGCCACGAGCGGGAGGGTGAGGAACGCCGGCTCGGCCCGCATGGGAGGCGCCGGGACGGCCCAGGAGCCCACTCCCTCCAGTGACTCCCCCCACTCGTGCTGGGGCTCCACCACCGCCGTTCCCACCCGCCAGGCATACGTGGACGCGGCCTGCTCCGTGGCCGCGGTGAGCCGTGCGGCCGGCACCCCTTCCGCGCGCCAGACCTTCACGGCCGGACGCTCCGGCACGGCGTCGCCGCCCGAATCCAACCCCACGAACAGCACGGCCGTGCGCAGCGCGTGCGCCTGGGAGGCGAGCGCCATCACCTCCGGGAAGGTGCGTGCCTCTCCCTCGAAGGCCGCGAGCCGCTTGCCAATCTCATACAGGGAGTCGAGGTGACGCCAAGCCTGCTCGCGTTCACGACTGCCTTCCTCCACCATGTCCTCCACGAGGCACCTCTAAACAGCGTGACCTCACAAGTCCACGATGCAGGAGGGTGGCCTGCCGGGGGCCCACCCGGAGAGGAGTCTCAACCGAAGGCGTCGTAGCCGGTGATGGCCTTGCCGAGCACGAGGGTATGCACCTCGTGGGTGCCCTCGTAGGTGTAGACGCTCTCGAGGTTGAGCATGTGGCGGATGGGCGGCCAGGCATCGGTGATGCCATTGGCGCCGTAGATGCCGCGGGCCACACGGGCGATCTCCAGGGCGGCCTTCACGTTGTTGCGCTTGGCGAGGCTCACCATGGCGGGGGTGACCTTGCCCTCGTCCTTGAGGCGCGCCAGGCGGAGGGAGAGGAGTTGCGCCTTGACGATCTCCTGGAGCATGTCCGCCAGCTTCTCCTGGGTGAGCTGGTAGGCGGCGATGGGTTTGTCGAACTGGCCGCGGGAGAGGGAGTACTCGCGAGCGCCCTCGAAGCAGGCGATGGCGGCGCCGGTGACGGCGAAGGCGATCGTCATCCGGGCGTTGTTGAGACAGGACAGGGGTCCGCGAAGGCCGGTGACGCCGGGCAGCACGTGGGAGCCGGGCACGCGCACGTCCTGGAAGAACAGCTCACTGGTGGTGGAGGCGCGCATGGAGAACTTCCCGGGAATCTCACGGGCGGCGAAGCCGGGCATGCCCTTCTCCACGAGGAAGCCGCGGATGGACTCGGGGCCGCCCTCGTCCGTCTTGGCCCAGACGATGGCCACGTCGGCGATGGAGCCGTTGGTGATCCACGTCTTGGAACCGTTGAGGACCCAGGAGTCGCCATCACGGCGGGCACGGGAGCGCATGCCAGCGGGGTTCGAGCCGAAGTCGGCCTCGGTGAGACCGAAGCAGCCGATGAGCTCACCGCGAGCCATGGCGGGGAGGAAGCGCTGCTTCTGCTCCTCACTGCCATAGGCGTGGATGGGGAACATGCAGAGCGAGCCCTGCACGGAGGCGAAGGAGCGCAGCCCGGAGTCACCGCGCTCGAGCTCCTGGAGGATGAGGCCGTAGCTGACGGTGTTCATGCCAGCACAGCCGTAGCCCTGGAGGTTGGCGCCGAACACGCCCATCTCCCCGAGACGGGGCACGAGGTGGGAGGGGAAGGAGCCCTCGCGGAAGTGCTTGCCGATGATGGGGAGGACCTCGGAGTCGACGAAGCGGGCGACGGTATCGCGGGCGGCCTTTTCGTCGGGGGAGAGGAGGTCGTCGATGCGGAAGAGATCGGTGATGTCCGCGCGAGGCATGGGGGTCCTCCAGGAGGGGCGGGAGCCGGGGGCTTGTATCACCGAGGGGACCCGGGGAACGAGGTCCGGCTATGGTCGGGAGCCATGACGACGACCCAGAAGACAGCGGTGGTGACGGGCGCGAGCCGGGGAATCGGCAAGGCGCTGGTGCAGGCGTACGTGAAGGAGGGCTACCAGGTGTGGGCGCTGGCGCGAGCGGCGGAGGCGCTGGAGGAGCTGGCGCGCGAATCGGGAGGGGCGGTGAAGCCGCTGGCGGTGGACGTGGCGGACGAGGCGGCGGTGCTGGCGGCGAGCAAGCGGATATTGGAGGGGGGGACGCCGCGGGTGCTGGTGAACAACGCGGGGATTTCGGTGTCGGCGCCGCTGCACAAGACGACGACGCAGGATTTTCAGAAGGTGATGGCGGTGAACGTGACGGCGCCGTTCCTGTTCTGCCGGGAGTTGATACCGGCGATGGCGGCGGCGGGAGGGGGGCGGGTGATCAACATCGGGAGCATGGCGGCGACGAAGGGTGTGAAATACACGTCGGCGTACTGTGCGTCGAAGCACGCGCTGCTGGGGCTGACGAAGTCCCTGGCGGTGGAGTGGGCGCGCAAGAACGTGACGGTGAACATCGTGAATCCGGGCTGGGTGGAGACGGACATGCTCACGAGCGCGAAGGCGGCGATCTCGAAGAGCACGGGCCGGACGGAGCAGGAGGCGCACGCGGCGTTGGCGAACATGAACGCGATGGGGAGGGTCATCCAGCCGGAGGAGGTAGCGGCGCTGTGCCTGTTCCTGAGCTCGGAGGCGGCGGCGACCATCACGGGGGCGGCCTACAACATCGACGGAGGAGAGGCGGGCTGAGCCCCTCTCCCGCCGGGAGAGGGACGGGGTGAGGGTGCCACGCCCCCCGGGTTCCCCACCGTGAATGCCCCCTCTCCCTCTGGGAGAGGGCTGGGGTGAGGGTAAAACTCACGGAACCGTCGCATCCACCTCGGAAGCATCCACCCGCACCGGCACCGGAGCCGACCCCGCCGGCCTGTCCCAGGAGCCGTTCTCGCACTGCAACAAACGCTCGAGCACGGCGAGCGACTGGGGCGAGCCCGACGCGCGGAGCTTCTCCCGCATGCCGATGTTGATCAGCTCCATGTAGAGGCGCTCGACATAGGCCACGGCTTCCGCCGACCGGAGCGTCGCGGTCTTGAGGTTGTCGCGCACGGACAGTTCGGGAAGAAAACCCAGCCTGGCAACGAGCGAATCCACGACATGGCGCTGATCCGGGCGCCCGCCGCGCAGCACCTCGACGATGGGCGAGGACAGGAAGCGGCGCCGGTCCCCCCGCGTGGCGCGCCGCTGCAACCAGGCCTCCGAGGTGGAGATCGGCAGGTCCGTGGTCTCGCCATCCACCTTGGCGAACGCGTGGGCCTCCGCGTAGCTCACCCGGCCATCCTTGTCATAATCAGCCGAGACCACCGCCTTCCCCGTCCGGCCCAGCCCGCTGAGGCCCGCGAAGAAGCTGGAGCTGTAATCCTTGTAGTCCGCCTCATCCACCTCGGGCGTGCATCCCACCGAGGGCAGGAAGTCCACGGTGGCGAAGAAGCCACAGCGGGGCTGAGCCACCACCGGCCGTTTGGGATTGGCGTCCTGGTAGATGAAGTTGGCGAACGAGCCCGCGTAGCACTGGGACATCACGGTGACCACGGGCGTGGTGCTCGGGAGCCGGTTCAAGAAGAGACCAAAGGCCCGCACCGTCAGCGTGTCCCCTTCCCAGAGCGCCAGGTGGTTGTTGTTGCGATGCCGGCTGTTCAAGCCTCCGTGCCCCGTGAAGTAGATGAAGGCCGGCTGATGCGGCGTCTCCCGGGCGCTCTGCTCCACCCACTCCAGGAAGCGCTCCAGCGTGGCCGGTCCCTTCACGTGGGGAATCTCCGGGGCCTTGAACTGCTCGCTCGCCTTTTCCCCGAGGTAGCGCACCGTGGCCTGCCCATCGTTCCCGTTGGCGAAGTAGACGGTGGCGGAAGCGGGCGCGAGCCCGTGCGCCTCGAGCGTCCGCTGGAAGTAGCGGACGTTCTTCTCCAGGGCGATCTCATTGCTGGCGGGTTCGCCCCCTCCGCCCAGCACCAGGAGGTTGGAAGCGCGGGGAGGAGCGCGGAGCGGCTCGAGGGGGGTCCCCTGCTCGGAGGACGCGATGTCCTTCTCGTGCTCGGGAGCGGGCTCGGGCCAGTCCGCGAGCGCGTCGACATCCGCCTCCTGGGAGGCGGGGACGTGGGCGCACCCCTGCGTCCCCATCCACAACAGCACCACCACACCACTCCGGGCCCAGAGTCTCCGCGTCATACCCGGGAGTCTACCGCAGGGCATTCAACGCTTCCGCCCCGGGCCCGTGAAACCGTTCTCCGCGAAGCACGAGGCGCGCTAGAACTCCGGACCCATGAAGGTCTACGAGATTCGAGGCGGATTCGGGCTGGACAACCTGGTGTACGCCGAGCGGCCTGACCCCGAGCCGGGGCCCATGCAGGTGCGGGTGCGGGTGAAGGCCACGAGCCTCAACTACCGGGACCTGATGATGGTGGAGGGCCGCTACAACCCGCGGCAGAAGCTGCCGCTCGTGCCCAACTCGGATGGGGCGGGCGTGGTGGACGCGGTGGGGCCGGGCGTCACCCGCGTGAAGGTGGGAGACCGGGTAATGAGCCTCTTCGCGCAGGCGTGGCTCGCCGGAGAGCCCTCGCGCCAGGTGCAGGGCAGCACACTGGGCGGGCCGCACGATGGGGCGCTCGCGGACACGATGCTGCTGCACGAGGACGGTGCCATCCCCACGCCCGCGCACCTGACGGACGAGGAGGCCTCCACGCTGCCGTGCGCGGCCGTCACCGCGTGGAGCGCGCTCGTCACCCAGGGCGGCATCAAGGCGGGTGACACCGTGCTGCTGCAGGGCACCGGGGGCGTCTCCATCTTCGCGCTGCAGATCGCCCGGATGATGGGCGCGCGCGTCATCCTCACCTCCAGCCGGGACGACAAGCTGGAGCGCGCCCGGGCGCTGGGAGCCCACGAGGGCATCAACTACGTGACGACGCCGGACTGGGACAAGACGGCGCGCACCCTCACCGGCGGCACCGGAGTGGACCACGTCGTCGAGGTGGGCGGCGCCGGCACCTTCGAGAAGTCGCTGCGCGCGGTGCGGCTCGGGGGCACGGTGTCCGTCATCGGCGTGCTCAGTGGTGGCGCGGGCGCCATGGCCCTCACCCCCATCCTCATGGGGAACCTGCGCGTGCAGGGCGTCTTCGTGGGCCACCGTCAGTCCTTCGAGGCCCTCAACCGCGCGCTGACGCTGCACGGTGTGCGCCCGGTGGTGGACCGGGTCTTCCCGTTCGCCGAGACACGCGCCGCCTTCGATCATCTCAAGAGCGGAGCGCACTTCGGCAAGGTCGTCATCCGGGTGGAGTGAGGCGGTGCGAGAATGAAAGCTCCTCATGTCACGCTCACCTGGCATGCCGACTTCACGGACATGCTGGGTGGCCTGCGGCTCATCGCCGCCTCCATCGGACCCGCGCGCAGCGCCTGTCTGCTGGCCGTGGATGCGGACGACGCGGAGTCTCCCTTCGCACGCGATGAACAGCC
Organism: Archangium sp. Cb G35; assembly: GCF_001896145.1. Taxonomy (NCBI): domain Bacteria; kingdom Pseudomonadati; phylum Myxococcota; class Myxococcia; order Myxococcales; family Archangiaceae; genus Archangium; species Archangium sp. Cb G35. The sequence goes on along the minus strand of NZ_MPOI01000005.1, from coordinate 623,463 downwards.
CGGCTGGGCTTCCTTTCCCCGGTCGAGGGCGGAACGGCCCTACAAGGCCGTGGCCTTCCAACACGACGGCACCCGCTTCACCCGGACCGAGCTCCCGGAGGTGCCGTTCGCCTTCCCCTTCATCCAGATACTCCGGACAGGGCACATCCTGCTCGCGGGCTCTCGCTGCCGTTACACCGACGGACGCGCCGAGCTGAACGCCGCCCTGTATTCCCCCGAGGGCACCCTGGAGCATCGGATGACGTTGGGGGATGGCATCCAGGACATCCAGGCCGCACGCAACGGAGAACTCTGGGTCTCCTATTTCGATGAAGGAGTCATCGGGAACTACGGCTGGAGCAAGCCTATCGGAGCCTCGGGCCTGGTCTGCTTCGGGCAGGACGGGCAGGTCCTCTGGAACTTCACGCCGCCCGCGGGCATGGACTCCATGACGGACTGCTATGCCTTGAACGTCGCCGAGGACGCGACCTGGGCCTGCTACTACACCGGCTTTCCAGTGGTCCGCGTCTCACCTGATCGCTCCAGGCAGGCCTGGACGAATCCGTTCTCGGGTGCCCAGGCCCTGGCGGTCTCCCGCGACCGCGTGCTCCTCTGGGGCGGGTATCAAGAGGAACGAAACCGCTGTGTCGTCCAACGTCTCGGCAACGGTTCGCTCACGCATCCCCGTCACATCACCTTGTTGCTACCCGATGGGGAACCGCTCTCGACCGGAACCATCGTGGGCCGCGGCTCCATCCTCCATGCCATCGTCGGCACCTGCTGGTATCAGCTCGACCTGAAAGAGCTCCCCTGAAGCGCCAGTCCGGGCCTCACGTGTCTTCCAGCACCGTCCCGCTCGAGGAGCCACCCGCCCCGCCCTCCCCCAAGCCCTCGCGGACCCACCGGGCCAGCTCTGGAGGCCCGGCCTCGGCACGCACGCGGCGCAGCGGGGAGAGCATCTGGCGCAGCACCTCGGCCGAGCCCGGCCTGTCCTCCGGCCTCCGCGCCAGACAGGCCCGGAGCACTGGCCGCAACTCCTCCTCCACGTCCGTGAGCGGCCCCACGTCCGCCTCGCGGATGCGCTCCATCGTCTCGAAGGGCGTCTCCCCGTCGAAGGGCCGGCGCCCGGTGAGCAGCTCGTGCAGCGTGGTGCCCAGGGAGAAGAGATCGCTCGCCGGGCCCAGCGCGCCACCGCGCACCTGCTCGGGGGACATGTACGCGTACGTCCCCTTGCGCACCCCGGAGCGCGTCTGCTCCCGCAGCAGCGTGGCCTTGGCGATGCCGAAGTCGGCCAGCTTCACCTCGCCCAGCCGGGACACCAGCACGTTGGACGGCGTGACGTCCCGGTGCACCAGCCCGAGCGGCCGGCCCGCCTCGTCCTCCAGCCCGTGCACCGCGGCGAGCGCCAGCGCGAGCTCGTCCGCCACGAAGAGCGCCAGCGCCGGCCCGGGCCTCCCACGCACCAGGAGGCTCGCCAGGTCCGCGCCCTCCACGTAGTCCAGCCGCACGTAGTACGCGCCATCCGCGTACCCCAGGTCGTGCACCCCCACGAGGTTGCGATGGCTCAGCCTCGCGCCCAGCCGGCCTTCCTCGAGGAACATGCGCTCATAGGTGGGATTGCCCACATGCTCGGGGCGCAGCACCTTGAGCACCACGCGCTTCTCGAAGCCACTGGCGCCAAAGGCCAGCGCGAGGAACACCTCGGCCATGCCCCCCGCCCCCAACCGGCGCACGAGGCGATACGGGCCCAGCTGTCGCGGCAACTCCCTCACCCGGCACAGGCTAGCGCACCAGCCAGGGCCCGGTGAAACCGGCCGGGTTCTCTTCATGGCCGGCCACCCTGTCCCATGGGGTGGGGGGAGCGGGGGTGCGCGAGCCCTGTCCTCGCGGATCCGCCCGCCCCTGGCGCTTGTGGCTCAACACTCCGCGTCCCAGCTTTGCCTCGTCCCCCAGGACAAGGAGGCTGGAACCATGAGCATGCGGCGACTGCTGTGGGGTGCGGGCGTGTTGGCTGTCATCGGCATGGGCGCGGGTTGTGCCCATGACGAAGCGAAACAAGCGCGCAGCCAGGGAGAGAAGGTCGGCGAGGCCTTCTCTCAGAAGACCCGCTTCGCGGACCAGCTCTCCCTGTTCAACCAGAAGCAGATCTCCCTGGCCCAGCTCGCCCTCGAGAAGTCCACGCACCCCGAGGTGCGGACCTTCGCCCAGGATCTCATCAACGACCACCAGAAGAGCCAGGACGACCTGGAGACGCTGGCGGACTCCAAGGCCATGGCGCTGGCCGCCGTGAACCTGAGCACGGAGGACCAGGCCGTCGGCGGCGCGGGACTCGAGGGCGCCAGCCAGGGCGTCGAGAAGGGCAAGGACAAGTACGAAAAGAAATTCGACGAGCAGATGTCCGCGTTCCGCGAGCTGCGCGATTCGATGACGGGCCTGAGTGGCCACGAGTTCGACAAGGCCTTCTTGGGGCAGGTGAAGGAGGCCCAGGAGGACGCTGAAAAGCTCATCGACAAGGGCCTGAAGAACTACAGCGACGACACCTCCCTGGCGCTGTTCCTCAGCAGGACCTCGCCCGTCGTCGACAGCCACCAGCAACGGGCCGAGGCGTTGAAGGGCCTCATCGGCGGCTGAGCGCACCTGGACGCGAACGGGGAGCCTCGGCGGATGGGGCTCCCCAATGGGAACACCCATGGACGTGCCCGCGTCATTACATGACTTCTCACTGTTCCAGGGTGGCCCGTTCCTCCTGTTGCGGCGGCGGCGCCGTCTCCTCCAGCCGGGACGTCCCACCCTGCTCTGGCGCCTGCTCGCCCTCACGCTCCTGAGCTGGCTCCCCCTCCTGCTCCTCACGCTCCTGCGAGCAGGGCCCTCGGGGTTCCGCGCCTTCCTGCTCGACTACCACGTCCACACCCAGTTGCTGATCTCCCTGCCCGTGCTCATCGCCGCCGAGCGCTATGTCGACAAGCGGCTCTCGGTGGCCGTGCGCCAGCTCGTTTCCTCGGAGCTGATCGAAGCGGGGAGCCTGGGAGCCCTCGAAACCGCCGCGCGAAAGGCGAAGCAGCTCCGGAGCCAGGGGCTCATCGAGGCCGGACTGCTGCTCGTCAGCTACGCGCTCTCCTTCCTGAAACGGTTCTCCGCGCAGCACCCGGAGTGGCTCTTCGCGAACGGCGGGGAACATCTCTCCCCGGCTGGCACGTGGTACGCGGCGGTGAGCCTGCCCCTCTTCCGGTTCCTGATGCTCTGGTGGCTGTGGCGCGGAGCCGTATGGGCCCTGTTCCTCTTCCGCGTCTCACGGCTCCCCCTCGCCCTGAAGCCGACCCACCCGGACCTGACGGGCGGCCTGCGGTTCCTGTGTGTCTGCCAGGGCAGCTTCTCCCCCATCATCTTCGCCCTGGCCTTCTCTTCCGCCAGTGCCGCGCGCCGCCTCAACCACGTGAGCGCCACCGAGGACCCGCTGAGATACGCCAGCCCCCTGCTCGCTCTCGCGCTCGTCGCCCTCGTGCTCGTCTTCGGTCCGCTGTTGCCCTTCTGGAGCCCGCTCGTGAAGGCGAAGCGGCGCGGAGAGCTTCGATTCTCCGCGCTGGCGGCCAAACACTCGCGAGACTTCGAGCGCAAGTGGTTCGAGGGCCAGGGCAAGTTCCCCCTCCTGGGTGCCCCCGAGTTCTCCTCGCTCGCGGATCTGGGAACGGCGTTCGATGTCACGCACCGGATGCGGTTCTTCCCGTGGAGCCGCTGGCCGTTCCTGCTCGTCGCCGCCGCGGCGATGTCGCCCATGGTGCCGCTGCTCATCCTGGACCGGCAGTTCCTCTCGCTCGTGCTGCAGCTCCTCCAGCACCTGCTCTGAGGCGCGCGCTTCCTCGGGAAAGAAGGTCCCGGACCCCGGAGCCATGGACCGACCCGGGGTCCGAGGCCCGGTGCTACCTGCCATTCTTCTTCATGGGAAACACCCGCTCCGGAAGATCCCGCACGCCCACAAGCTAGGGCCTCTCGTACTTCCGGCCACTGCACCGGGGGGCGGGCCTCGCACCGCATTCGAGACCGGAAACCGGACGGCGGTCCCACCCTTTGCGCACTGGAGGATGGATGCCTCCGGCGCGGGTGCACCGCCACTGGCCACTCAGCGGGACTTCATGACGAGGAGCATGGCGAGCAGGAGCGCGCTGCCCGTTCCCGCCGCGACGACGAAAGGCTTGCGCAGACCCTCGTTCAGGGCGGACAGGATGCCGCTGGACACCTCCCGGCCCGCCCGGCGGAGAACGCCCCTTCCCGAGGTGGATTCACGCAGGGAACGTACCTGGCGCAGCATCTCCCCGGCGGCGCCCCGCACGCATGCCGCGGCCACCTGCTCCGCCGTGTCCTCCATGGCCGGGCCCACCTTCCCCACGCCCTCGCCCCACCGGGCCCGCACCTCCATGTCGAGCTGCTCCACGAACGCGTGAACGAAACTCCGGCCCGCATGCTCGAGGAAGGCGGCGAATGCCTCATGCTTCTCTTCCACCTGCGCGCCGAGTCCCTCGACGAAACCGCGTCCCACTTGCGACGAGAGCTCCGCCGCCACCGGCGCCAGTTGCGGCATCGAGACGCGGAGCTCTCCCAGCGCGCCCCGCACCGCTCCAGCCGCGGTGAGCCGGGCTCGCGTCCCGGGCTTGCGAATCTCCTTCTCCCGGCTCGCCGCGACCCGCGTGGAGCGCTCGAGCAGATGATTCAGCCGAGCCAGCACCTCCTGGGAGAACGCATTCAGGCCGGGCATCGAGCGCCGCAATTCCTCCACCGAGCCCCGCACCGCCCCCGCGGCGACCAGGCGCGACCACTCCTCGGAAGGCCGGGACTGGCGCTCAGCGGCCTCGTGCGCCATGCGGCCGAGCAGCGTCAACACGTCCTGGAAGACTTCTTGGAGCTGCCCGTCGAGCGCCGGAAGCCCCGCCCGCAGCTCTTCCGTGGCCCCGCGCACCGCGCCGCTGGCGAGTCCCTGAGCCGCGAGGCGCTCGACCGACAGGGTGAGTTGCCGCAGCAGCTCGACCGGAAACAGGCGCGATTCTTTGCTCATCGCTCCTCCTGGAGGAGACGATGGGCACCTCGTGCCCTCCCGGACAGACCCACTAATGGTGGGGTTCGCCCGGGTGCTCGCCGGGTGGGCCCTGCTCCACTTCCGGCCCGGGCCCCCCGGGCGCTCTGTCACTCGATGGCTCCCCTGCCCTGCTCCGGCGGATCCAGCGAGGCCCTTCGCCCGGGCGCCGTCCCCGCATCAGCAGCGCCGCGACCCCGAGCGCCCCCGACACCGCCAGGACCGTCAACCCCAGCAGCCACAGGAAGATGTGGTTCACCAGGGTCTCGGCCCGATCGAAGGCGTGGTCCACCCAGCCCCGGCCCATCGTGTCCGCCTGCTGCATCGTCTGCACCCGCTCCGCGTGGAGCGCGTCCAACACCGCCAGACGCTCGCCACGGACGCCCTCCAGCACCGCCAGACGCTCGGAGGAGATGAAGTCCGAGATGAAGTCCTGAAGTGCCTCGCGCTCGCCCGTCGCCCACCGGGGAGTCCCGTCCGCCAGCGCGCCCATGCGCACGAGCACGTCCACCGTCCGTCCCATCTCGGCCATGGCCGAGGTCAGCACCGGAGTCCCCTCCACCATGTCCTGGACGGCGAGCTCCGCCTGCCAACGGGCCTGCCGGGGCAGCGTGCCGGCATACAGGTCCACCCGGGTGACCAGATCCTGCGTGTCCGCGAGGAGTGCGGCCGTCGAGCCCAGCAGGCCCACTCCGGAGCGGTCCGTGAAGGCGGCCAGCAGGGGCACCGTGGACTCGCGCGTGATGAGCGAGCCGGTCAAGGGGTGCTCGGCGGCCCACCCGTGCACGAGCTGGTGCAACTGGGAGACATCCTCGCGGCCCGACAGCTCCCGCCAGAGCGCCTCCACCTCCGACTCCAGCATCCCCAGCGAACGCCGGGCGGTGTCCATCAGCTCGGGTGACGTCCCCACCGCCGACTTCGGCAGGTACTGCTGCAGCTGGGCCAGCAGCGCCCAGGCGTCGATCAGCGCCGCCACCGGATCCGGCTGGAGCAGCGCCCCCTGCATGGCGGTCACCGCGTTGCTCTTGAAGCGGATCATCGCCTCGCGGACCGCGGGAGAGGGGGAGCGCGAGGAGATCTCATCCGCGGTGGTCTCGAGGACTCCCGGGAAGCGGCGGGCCATGTCGCGCACGCGGATGCGCAGCGCCCCCACGCTCATCTCCGACTTCCCCACGCGCTCGTAGAGGGTCGAGCGAGGCTCCGCCTTCACCGCGGCACAGGCCGTCAGCAGCGCCGTGAACAGGAGTAACAAAAGCCGGAGAGAGGTGCGCATGGGAGGACCGGCTCCCCAGGATGCGCACCCCTCCCCGCCTCGCCGAGCAGCCCCTGGGGGTGAGGCCACGTCACGCGCAGGACGCGCGGCGGCCCGCTGTTACTCCTTCTTGGGCTGGGGCGGGAATGTCTTCAGCAGCTCGTCGGTGGCCTGGTTGATGAGCTTCTGGCTCTTCTGCGCATCCACGTTCTCGGACAGCTCGGCCTGCGCCGTGCCACGCCAGACGAGCTTGTTCGTGCCGGCGTCCACCACGTCGAGGATGAGCGTGCCCTGCTGGTACTCGCGCACGACAGGATGGGAGATGCCGGCACCTCCGTACGCGACCGGACCGTAGAAGGGGTCGTACCAGGGGTCCCAACCGTAGCCGTAATAGGAGTTGATGTAGTCCACGTCTACCTTCTGATCGATGGCGCCGTGCCAGCCCATCTTGAAGTCGGGATTCTGTCCTTCCTCCACCTTCTTGTAGCCACGCGACTGCAGCTCGTTGTCCACCGCCTGCTGGACGCGCGCCTGGATGATGGGGTTGTAGACGCGTGGGTTCGCGCCCTCCTTCATGGGCAACCAGGAATACGTGCGGTACGCGTCCAGCTTCTGCACCGAGTTGGGGTCGTAGTTCGTGTTCGTCTTGATGCTCGTGCAGGCGGCGAGCCCCAGCACCAGCAAGGCACCGGCCAGACGTGACGGCAAGGACATGGCGATCTCCCTCAAGCCCCCGAGGGGCGGTTCACTTCCCCACAATAGGCATCGGAAGTCCTCCGCAGCCGGGCGCCACGAACCCGCTTGCCCCACCCTCCAGTCGGAGGCTCACCAGATGTAGCGGAGGACGAGCTGGCCGTAGAAGAGAGAGGGCTCGCCGGACTGCGCGGGGTTGCCGTCCGCATCCCGGCCGACGCGGGGCTCGGCGTTGAGAACGGCCACGCCGCCCAGGCCGAGCTGCAGATTGGGCCGCCCCGTGTAGTACAGGCCGAGCGCCACCGAGCTGGAGCGCAGGTCCGTGCGCGCCAGCTCCACCTCCGACTGACTGCCTCCGGTGAAGAGGTACTCGCCCATCAGTGCCAGGGGAACGCCGAGCGACTTGAAGTCCGCGGTGAGCGCGGCCGCCAGGTTGAGGCGGAAGGCGGTGGTCTCCTGCTCCACGCGAGCGTCCACGGAAGGATCGAAGGGCTTGCGCGTGCGCCAGATGTGCACCGCCGAGGCCGAGGCCTGGAGCCCCAGGAAGGAGCCGCCGAGCGCCTGGGCGAAGAACACGCCGCCATTCACCGAGCTCTCCGAGACTTGCACGGTGAGCAACTCGCCCAGATTGCCGCGCAGGATGCTCACCAGTGTCACTCCCGGAGTGTCCACGATGGCGTTCAGCAGCGGCAGCAGGGCGATCTCGGTGCCCCCTTCGTAACCGCCGCCCGCCCGCAGCGACAATTGCGTACCGCTCGAGTCGAAGTGCAGCAACCGCACCACGGCACCGCCGGCACCGCTGGCCCGGAAGTTGGCGCCATCCGACACGAACGAGCCCACCGTCAGGCCGGTGTAGAGGGTGCCGCGTGCCTCGCCCCACAGGCCCAGCCAGGGGGTGAGCCGCACGCCCAGGTCCAGCGTCTGCTGGTAGCCCACGAGCGACACGTCCTGCGTCCCCAGCTCGCCGATGGGCAGGTCCGGCACGTCGTACCACGCCACGCCCTCGTTGATGCCCACGTAACTGGCGACGAAGGCGCTCCGCTGGAGGATGGGAAAGAGGAAGGTGTGGCCCCCGAGCTGGCGCGAGCGGCCACCACCACACTGCTCACACGCCGGGTGCTCTTCGGTGGACGCGGTCTCCGTGGGGGCCGCGCTCAAGGACAGAAGCAACATGATTGCTGTCAGGCTCATGATGGCTCGGATATGAGCCCCGGAGAGAACGGAAACATCTGCTCGTGGGACCGGGAACAAGGCGGAGTGATGAACGCCGGCGGAAGCATGCCCATCCCCACGGCAGGTATCTCCCGCGCGTGCCGCGACACCCCACTGCCCTGAAGGGCTGGATGCCCGCGAGGGAGCGGGAACAGGCGAGTCACCCCTGGACTCCCTGGATGGGCACACCCGGGTACTCCCTGAGGGAGGCCCACCTCATGTTCACGGCCAGAAACACCCCGCCTCGGAGCCGCGCATGGGACAGCGGAGCACCACCACGGCCAGACTCGCCTCCTTCATTCCGTTCCTGGCCTCGCTACGGGGCTACCACCCGGGCTGGCTGAAACGGGACCTGGCCGGAGCGCTCACCATCACGGCCCTCCTCATCCCCGAGGGAATGGCCTACGCCCAGCTCGCCGGTGCACCCCCCCAGGCGGCCTTCTATGCGTGCCCGGCGGCCCTGGTGCTCTACGCACTGCTGGGCAGCTCCCGGCAGCTCGTGGTGGCCGTCTCCGCCACGGTGGCCGTCCTCTCCGCCGCCACCGTGGGAGCGCTGACACCCTCCGGCTCGGCCCACTACCTCGCCCTCACCGCCGGCCTGGCCGTGCTGGCGGGCCTCATCTCCCTGCTCGCGGGCGTGCTGCGGCTCGGGCGCATCGCCCAGTTCTTCTCCCCGTCCGTCCTCACCGGCTTCGTCTTCGGACTGGCGCTCGTCATCGCCATGAAGCAGGTGCCCAAGCTCTTCGGGCTGAAGGGCACCGGCGAGGGCTTCTTCGAGCAACTGTGGTTCGTGCTCACCCATCTCCCGGAGACCCACCTGCCCACGCTCCTGGTGGGCGCGAGCTGCCTGGTGCTGCTGGTGGCCCTCGAGCGCGTCTCGAAGCGGCTCCCCGCGGCCCTGGTGGTCCTGGTGCTGGCCATCCTCGCCTCCCATCTGCTCGGCCTCCAGGCGCGGCGGGTGGAGGTGGTGGGAAACATCCCGGCCGGGCTCGCGGCGCCACGAATGCCAGACATGAAGTGGAGTGACGTGCTGGCCCTGCTGCCAGGGGCGTTCGGTATCGCGCTGGTGGCCTTCGCGGAGGCCATCGGCCCGGCGCGCATGCTGGGGGCCCGGCATGGCTACCCGGTGAACGCCAACCGGGAGCTGATCGGCCTGGGCTGCGCCAACATGGGCGCCGGTCTCTTCCAGGGCTTCGCCATCGGCTGCAGCCTGTCGAAGTCCGCGGCCAATGATCAGGCAGGCGCCCGCAGCCAGGTCTCCTCCCTGGTGGCCGCCGGCCTCACGCTGCTGGTGGCGCTCTTCTTCACGCCCCTCTTCCGCGCCCTGCCAGAGGCCACCCTGGGCGCCATCGTGGTGGTGGCCGTCTCGGGGATGATGGAGGTGGGCGAGCTGCGGCGGCTGTTCCGGATGCGCCGCGCGGATTTCCTCGTGGCCATGGCCGCCCTGCTGGGCGTGCTCGCCTTCGACGTGCTGCCGGGCCTGCTCCTCGCGGTGGGCCTCTCCCTGTTCCTCACCCTCTACCGCGCCAGCCTCCCCCGCCTGAGCGAGCTGGGACGGGCCGCCGGCACCCTGGACTTCGTCGACATGCGGCACCAGCCCTCGGCGCGGCCCCTGCCCGGACTGATGGTCCTCCGCCCCAACGAGGGCATCTTCTTCGCCAACGCCGAATCCCTCCGCGAGGAGATCCTGGAACGCATCCAGCGCAACCCCCGCCCGGTCAAGGCCCTGCTGTTGGATCTCGAGGTGACGACGGATCTGGACGTGCCCGGGGCCGACATGCTCGCCGACCTCCACGAGGATCTGGAGAACCAGGGGGTGACGCTGCTGCTGGCGCGGGCGCTCGCCCCCACGCGGGAGATGATGGAACGCACCGGCGTGCTGGAGAAGGTGGGCCGGGAGCACCTCTACGCGCATGTGCTGGGCGGGGTGGTGGACTACCTGGCCCGGCACGCGCCCCAGGCCCGGGACGAGCGGGCGCTCTTCCACGATGGCCTGCACCGGCTGGGCACCCTGGCGGAGGACATCGAGGACTCCATGCCGGACGAGGAGCGGGAGCAACTGGAACAGATGCGACGGCTGCTGCGCCAGGCCGAGTCCGCGCTGCGAGAGCCCCGGGACACCGGGCCCCACTGACAAGGAGGTCGTGAACCATGATGGCATCCCCAACCCTTCGCGCCGCTCGCGCGGTGGCCCTGCCGCTGCTGTGTCTGGCGGCGCTCGCCGCGAGTACCCCCTCCCCCGCCCAGGCCCCCGCGGCCCAGGCGGATCCACTTCCCTCCTGGAACGAGGGCGCGCCCAAGAAGGCCATTCTCGACTTCGTCAAACGTGTCACCACGCCGGGCAGCCCGGACTTCATCCCCGCCGAGGAGCGCATCGCCACCTTCGACAACGATGGCACTCTTTGGCCCGAGCAACCCATCATCCAGGGCGCCTTCGTGCTCTGGCAACTCCAGAAGCGCGTCGCGAAGGACCCGGCGCTCAAGCAGAAGCCCGCGGTCAAGGCCGCCCTCGACGGAGACCTCGAGTCCCTGACCCGGGCCGGTGAGAAGGCGGTGATGGAGTTGTTCGCGATCACCTCCGCCAACCTGACCGACGAGCAGTTCGACCAGGAGGTCCGCGAGTTCTTCCAGACGTCGAAGCACCCGAAGCTCGGCGTGCCCTACACGCAGCTCGCCTACAAGCCCATGGTGGAGCTGCTCGAGTACCTCCGCGCCAACGGCTTCCGCACATACATCTCCTCTGGAGGTGGCATCGACTTCATGCGGGCCGTCTCCCAACAGATGTATGGGATTCCACCGGAGCAGGTGATCGGCAGTTCCCTGAAGAAGGAGTTCAAGGAGCAGAACGGCAAGTCCGTGCTCTGGAGGAAGCCCGAGCCCGGCGCGGTCAACGACAAGGAGACCAAGCCGGTGAACATCGACCTGCACATTGGCAGACGTCCGGTGCTCGCGGCCGGCAACGAGCGCTCCAGCGGCGACATCGCGATGCTCGAATACTCCCAGGGCCGAGAGGGGCCCTCGCTCCAACTCCTCATCAACCACGACGACGCGCAGCGGGAGTTCGCCTACCAGGAAAAGGACAATGCCTCGCTCAACGCCGCCCGGGCACACGGCTGGACGGTCGTGAGCATCCAGAAGGACTGGAAGACCGTCTTCCCGTGAGGGGGGAGTTCCCATCCAGGACCCCTCCCCACCGGGCTGTACGAGCGGCGGGTCTCGGGTAGCCCCCACCCGGTGCATGCACATCGTTCCGCGAACCAACCTCGGAACCGGGCAACTCCGTTGCAAAAAAGGAGAATCACATGGCCAGAGCAGTGAAGCCGCCCAACATCCTCGTCATCTTCGGAGATGACATCGGCTACTGGAACATCAGCGCCTACAACCAGGGCATGCTGGGCTACGAGACGCCCAACATCGATCGCCTGGCGAAGGAGGGCGCACTCCTCACCAACTACTACGGACAGCAGAGCTGCACCGCGGGCCGCGCGGCCTTCATCACCGGACAGTGCCCGTTCCGCACGGGCCTGACGAAGGTCGGCATGCCGGGCGCCAGGTTCGGCCTGAGCGAAGAGGATCCGACCATCGCCGAGATGCTCAAGTCCCTGGGCTACCACACGGCCCAGTTCGGCAAGAACCACCTCGGGGACCTGGACGAGCACCTGCCCACGAACCACGGCTTCGACGAGTTCTTCGGCAACCTGTACCACCTCAACGCGGAAGAGGAGCCCGAGAACCCGGACTACCCGAAGGATCCCCGGTTCCGGGAGCGCTTCGGTCCGCGCGGCGTCATCCGCTCCTACGCGGACGGCCGCATCGAGGACACGGGGCCCCTCACGAAGAAGCGCATGGAGACGGTGGACGAGGAGTTCCTCGCCGCGGCCTTCGACTACCTCGATCGGGTGGCGGACTCCGACAAGCCCTTCTTCATGTGGTTCAACACCACGCGCATGCACATCCACACGCACCTGAGGCCGGAGTCCCAGGGCAAGACAGGCATGGGGCTCTATCCCGACGGCATGGTCGAGCACGACGGCCATGTCGGCCGGCTCCTGGCCAGGCTCGACGAGCTGGAGCTGAGGGAGAACACCATCGTCATCTACTCCACGGACAACGGCGCCATGTCCAACATGTGGCCGGACGGCGGACAGACGCCCTTCCGCGGAGAGAAGGACACCAACTGGGAGGGCGCGTTCCGCGTGCCGTGCCTCGTCCGCTGGCCCGGCGTCATCGAGCCGGGCACCCGCATCAACGCCCTCTTCTCGTCCGAGGACTGGCTGCCCACGCTGGTGTCCGCCGCCGGAGACCCGGACATCAAGAACAAGCTCCTGAAGGGCTACGAAGCCAACGACAAGACCTTCAAGGTGCACCTGGATGGCTACGATCAAACCGGGCTGCTCGCGGGGCGGGGACCCTCCCAGCGCCAGGAATTCTTCTACTTCGGCGATGATGGCGAGCTGCTCGCCATCCGCCATGGGCGCACCAAGGTGGTCTTCGCCGAGCAGAAGGCCAAGGGAATCGACGTCTGGTCCACGCCCTTCGTGATGCGCCGGGCACCGCTCATCTTCGACCTGGGAGCGGACCCGTTCGAGCGGGGGGAGGATGGAGTCGGCTACCACACCTGGCTGATCGACCACACCTTCATGCTCCTCCCGGCCCAGCAGTACGTGGCCCGGTTCCTCGAGAGCTTCAAGGAGTTCCCGCCACGCCAGAAGGCGGCGAGCTTCACCATCGACCAGGTGCTGGAGAAGCTGGAGACCGCGCCGGCCCCGTCTCATTAAAGAACGGTGACGAGCCGCCCGCCCCCTGGGAATCGTTCCAGGGGGCGGGCCTCCGGGCTCCACGCCCTGAAGCTCACTCCACCCGAAAGGTACTGAAGATGAGACTCACGGCGATGAGTGTGTCGGTCCTCCTGCTGCTCTCCGCCGGGGCCGCCGCGCAGACGGAAGCGAGCCCCGAGCACGGCGCGGAAGAGGCGGGGAAGACGCCCCCCGAGCACGATGCGACCGAGCTGTCGAAGGCCACCCAGAACCCCGTGGGAGACCTGCTCAGCGTGCCGTTCCAATTCAACTTCAACACGGGCGGTGGCCTCGAAGACCGGACCTTCTTCCTGCTGAACTTCCAGCCCGTGATTCCCATCAAGCTCTCCTCGAATTGGAACCTCATCGCCCGCAGCATCGTGCCGTTGATCGACGCACCGGGCCCGGAGGGCACCCGGTTCCGGGGAATGGGAGACGTCCAGGAGCAGCTCTTCTTCGCGCCCGCGAAGTCGGGCGGGTTCATCTGGGGCCTCGGGCCCGTGCTCTCGCTGCCCACGGCCACCGTGGACAGCGTCCGGACAGGAAGCTGGGCGGCGGGTCCGAGCGGAGTGCTCGTCGTGATGACGGGGCCCTGGGTCGTCGGCGGCCTGGCGAGCCAGCTCTGGACCTTCGCGGACGAGGGAGGTGCGCCCAGAATCAACCAGCTCTCGTTCCAGTATTTCATCAACTACAACTTCAGCGGGGGCTGGGCGTTGGTGACCGCGCCGATCCTCACGGCGGACTGGGAGGCCACGCGAGGCGAGCGGTGGACGGTTCCGGTCGGCATCGGTGTCTCGAAGACCACCGTGTTCCGCCGCCAACCCCTGTCGCTCGCCGTGCAGTACTACCACAACGTCGTCCGGCCCGATGACGCGGCCGCGAACCAGCTCCGGTTCGTGTTCTCGCTGCTCTTCCCGGCGAAGAAGTAGAGGCACACCATGACAGACGTGCTCACCCAGCTGTGGCGGGAGATCGTCGAGCGCCCCGATGGGCCGATGGCGTTCCGCTTCTACCTACAACCGGTGATGGCCATGCTGTTCGCCCTGCGCGACGGCATCAAGGACGCGCACACGGGACGGCCCGCTTATTTCTGGGCGCTCTTCACGGACAGGCCACACCGGCGCCAGCTGGTGCGCTCCGGATGGAGCTCGGTCCGCAATGTCTTCATCCTCGCCGTGGTGATGGATCTCATCTACCAGTTCATCGTGTTCAAGGAGCTGCGGCCCCTCGAAGGTCTGCTCGTGGCCGTGCTCCTGGCCATCGTGCCGTATGTGCTGATCCGAGGCCCGGTGAACCGGATCACCCGTGGCCTCCTCCACCGCCGGGCCACTCACTGAGGTGTCTTCATGAGGAGCGGGGCCGTCTCGTTCCGCGAGAGGACAGGTGCCACGGGAAGGGTGAAGAAGAACGTGGTCCCCCGCCCGAGAGTACTCTCCGCCCAGATGCGCCCTCCATGGGCCTCGACAATGCCCTTGGAGATGTAGAGACCCAGGCCGGCGCCCCGCCTGTCCGTGGGCCGTTCCTGCCAGAAGCGATCGAAGAGCCGTGAGAGATGTACCGGGTCTATTCCCCGGCCCGTATCCGAGACCCGGAAGCAAACCTCGCTGTCGCGGTGCTCGGCGCCCATACGGATGTATCCGCCCGGAAGCGTGAACTTCACGGCGTTGCCGAGGAGGTTCGAGAAGACCTGCAGAATCCTGGCCCTGTCGGCCATGACCGGAGGAAGTGCCTCGGGCAGGTCGGTCCGCAGTTCGAGGGAGGCTTTGGACGCCGCCTCGGTGAACAACGGGACTGCCTCGGCCATCAACTCCCCCGGCGCCACGGATTGACGCTCGATGTGAAGCCCTTGCTTCTCGATTCGCGCCACGTCCAGCAGATCATCGATGAGGCGAGTCGCCTGGTGGATCCATCGTTCGATCGACTCCGCCATGCCGCGGGTGTTTCTCGCCGGGCCATCTGGGGGCCCCGTACGCCGGAGCGACGCCGCGGCGAGCCCGACCGCGTTGAGCGGGTTGCGAAGGTCGTGCGCGACGATACCGAGTACCTCGTCCCTCGCGGCAATGGCCTTCTGTGCGGCCTGATAGAGGCGAGCGTTGTCGACCGCCAGGGCAGCACGGTGGGCCAACTCCTTGCCAAGCCGGAGGTCCTCCGGCGCGTAGCAGCGGTGCGGATCGGAGGAAACGAGGACGAGGGCCCCCAACAAGCGCGTATGGGCCTGAAGCGGGAACCCCATGAGGGAAGTGGGGTTGAACTGGCGAAGCAGCTCGAGGTACTCGGGCCCCTCGGCCACGGACTGGATGAATTCATCGGAGACGCTGGACATCAGCACCGGCTGTTTCATCTCGAGAATCTGCGAGAAGAGGGTGCGCCTGTCCTGCTCCAGGGATATCCGTTCGAGCGCGGCCGCGAGCTGCTCCCTGGCGGGGTCCCGATGAACGACACGGAACCGGCGGATCCGTCCCTCTTCCTCCACGATGCCGACGATGCAGACGTCCGCCAGGAAACGGACCGCGAGCTGGGCAATACGGGTGAGGACCTCCTGGTAGTCCAGGGTCTCGGAGAGGTCGGCTCCAACCTCCGCCAGGAACTGCTGGTCGCGCTCGAGACGGGTGCGGACGGTGACGTCGCGCAGCACGACGCTGAACAACACCTCCCCCCCGATTTCCAGCTTCGAGATGGCGGCCTCCGCGGGGAACTCCTGACCATTCTTCCGGAGGCCAAAGATGGAGGGACGATGCTCGCCCATGCTCCGCGATTTCACGCTCCCGGCCGCGAAATCACGCAGGTGCTGCCGGTGGATCTCCCGGAATCGCTCTGGGAGCAGGAGGCCGAGCGGCTTCCCGAGGACCTCGTCGCGCCGCCAGCCGAAGATGCTCTCGGCTCCTTCGTTGTAGATGACGATGTTTTGCGCCCCATCCACCGAGATGATGGCGTCCGTGGCGATGGAGATGATCCCCGCGAACTTCGCCTCCGATGCGCGGAGCGCCGCCTCCGCGAGTTTGGCACCCGTCCGGTCAACGCCCACCAGATAGACGAACTCCGGCTTTCCGTCGGGGGACCTCGACACCTGCGCCGACCAGGCAATCCACCTGTGCTCCCCGGACTTCGTGAGCGCGAGTGATTCCTGGGGCGGAGCCTTTCCCTCCAGGATCTGGGCGAGCGTGCGGCTGTTGAGCTCAGCCGACTCCGAAGCGGGCCTGAGCGCCCCGACCTTCTTCCCCCGGACTTCCTCGAAGTCATACCCGAAGAACTCCGAGCACGCCCGATTCCAGAGGAGGACCCGTCCCTCCCGGTCGAGGACGAGCACGAGGGGCTCCCTCATCTGCAGCAGCCTCATATCGAAATCGATCATGGGCGGACCTCTCCCAGGCCGCACCTCTCATCGTGACCATCCTCGCGGTGCCTTGCCATGCGGGCTTCGCACAGGGCCCATCAGCCAGACGGCGCAGGCCAAGGTCCAACGTCTGTCGGCCGTGCTGGGTCCACGGTCCAACAAGGCACGGCCCGCGGGGGCATCTCGCGCGGACAACCCCTCGCGTGCCTTCCCGGTGGTGGAGGAGACAGTTCGAGGCAGGCAGGCAACATCCCCCCTCCTCCCGGGCCGGGATGCGCAGTCCTGTCTGCGACCCACCTCCCCCCCTCACGGTCCACTGGGGGCGCATCCCACCCGGTACCTATCCTCGGCGGAAAGGAGGAACACCATGCGATTCTTTTCCGGAGTGGTCGTGGGCCTGGCGCTGCTCGCAAGCGCACGCCCGGCACTGGCCGCCGACTCGGACGTACCCGCCGACTTCGTCACCGCGGACGCGCACGAAACACTCATTCCACACGTGGGCTTCAACATCGGAGGTGGACTGAGCGTCCCCATCTCCGACGCCGGCGACCGCTTCCAGCTGGGCGGCGCCTTCCAGGCCGGCCTGGCCTACTACTTCAACCAGCGCCTGGGCATACAGGCCGAGTACCTCTTCAGCGGCTACAACGTCCAGAGCGACGTCCTGAACTCGACCGGTACCAATGGCTACCACGTCATGCAGTACGGAGACCTCAACGTCATCTACAACGTGCTCCCCGCCCGCCCCTTCGGCATCTACGTGCTGGGCGGACCCGGCCTCTACTACCGGCGGGTGGAGGTCACCGAGTTCGCGGGGGTAGGCGTGGTGCCGTACTGCGACCCCTGGCTGTATATCTGTTACAACACCACCGTGCCGGTCGAGGAGGTACTCGGCTCGCGGAGCAGGACGGACTTCGGGCTCAACGCGGGTGTTGGCATCAGCCTGAGACTCTTCGGAGGTCCCCTCCGTCTCTACGCGGAAGGCCGCTACCACTTCATCTTCAGCGGCGACATCGAAACGGCAGCGGGCCCCCAGAAGGCGGATGGCCAGTATCTGCCCTTCGTGTTCGGACTGCGCTTGTAAGGGCAACGGCGGCGCCGCCCGTACCCTGCCCCGCGGGGAGGGACGGGCGGCGAGCGGGCGACAGAGACCCCGGTCCAAGGTGTTGGGTGGTCCCGAGGGCAGGAGATACCCAAGCTTGCGCCTGCGCGAGGAGCACCTTCGCCCCACCCGCTGGGAGAGTAACCATGACGGACATCCTTGGTGGAACCACCCCGGAGACCAGGCTCCCGGAGCAGCCCGCGCCGTACGAGGCCCCCTTCCCGGACATGGTGTGGATTCCCGGTGGCACCTATTGGATGGGCTCGGACAATCACTATCCAGAGGAGAAGCCCGCCCATCAGGTGACGGTGACCGGCTTCTGGATGGACACCCACCTGGTGACGAACGCGCGCTTCGCCCGCTTCGTGGAGGCCACCGGCTACGTCACCGTGGCCGAGCGCCCGCTCGACCCCAAGGACTATCCCGGAGCGGACCCGGCGCTGCTCGTCCCCGGCTCGCTCGTCTTCCGCCAGCCGGACCGGCGCGTGAGCCTGAATGACTTCACGCAGTGGTGGGCCTACGTGCCGGGCGCCTGCTGGCGGAACCCCGAGGGGCCCGATAGCACGTGGGAGGACCGCGAGCAGTACCCGGTCGTCCACGTGTCCTTCGAGGACGTGGAGGCCTACTCGCGCTGGGCCGGCAAGGAACTGCCCACCGAGGCCGAGTGGGAGCGCGCCGCGCGCGGGGGCCTGGATCGCAAGAGCTACGCCTGGGGAGACCTGCTCTCGCCCGAGGGCCGGATGATGGCCAATACCTGGCAGGGGCAGTTCCCCATGCAGAACCTGCTCGAGGACGGCTACTCGGGGACCTCTCCCGTGGGCGCCTTCCCCGCCAACGGCTACGGCCTGTTCGACATGATCGGCAACGTCTGGGAATGGACCACGGACTGGTACCAGGACCGGCACCAGGGCAATCGGGGCAAGGCCTGCTGCATCCCGGCGAACCCGCGCGGACCGGCCAGCCCGGAAGGAACCCAGGACCCGCGCACGCCCCAGGTGGCCATCCCGCGCCGGGTGCTCAAGGGCGGGAGCCACCTGTGCGCGCCCAACTACTGCCAGCGCTACCGCCCCGCCGCGCGCTCCCCCCAGGCGGTGGACAGCGGCTCCGGCCATATCGGATTCCGCTGCATCGTGCGGCCCCCCTTCCAGTGAGCCGCACGAAGGGAGCTCCCCTCAGGAGGGCGTATCCACCGGACGCCGGGTGGCCAGCCGCTCGGCGCGCTCGCTCTCCAGGGCCCGCTCGGCACCCGCGGCGGTGATGGCCGCGGCGGGGCGATGCACCGTGCGATACACGGCCGCCGCCGTGGCCCCGCCCAGCAGCGGCGCCACGATGAACACCCAGAGCTGGCTCAATGCCCAGCCTCCGGCGAACAGCGCCGGCCCCAGGCTGCGCGCCGGATTGACGGAGGTGTTGGTGATGGGAATGCCCACCAGGTGCACGAGCGTCAGCACCAGGCCGATCGCCACGCCGGCGAAGCCCACGGGCGCGCGGGCATCGGTGGCGCCCAGCACCGTCAGCACCAGGAAGAAGGTGAGCACCACCTCGGCCAGGAAGGCCGCGCCCATGCCATAGCCTTCCGGCGAGTAGGTTCCGAAACCGTTGGCCGCCAGCCCCTGAGTGGCCGCCGAGTAGCCTTCAGGCCCCCCCTTGGCCAGCAGCAGCACCACGCCCGCGCCCACGATGGCCCCCACGCACTGGGCCACCACGTACCCCAGGGCGTAGCGGCGCTCGAACTTCCCGCTGAGCAGCAGGCCGAGCGTCACCGCGGGATTCAGGTGACAGCCCGAGATGGGTCCAATGGCATACACCATCGCGAGGACCGATAGCCCGAAGGCGAAGGACACCCCGAGGAAGCCGATGCGCTCCCCCGCGAGCACGGCGGCACCCACGCCACCGACCACCAGGGTGAACGTCCCGACGAGCTCCGCTCCGTAGCGCCGCATCGCCTCCGTTCCTCCGGAGGGTGCAGCGGACTTCACCTCGACCTTGTTCATGGTCAACCTCATCCTTCCACCCAATGCGTCCCACGGGTCACGCTGTGCACGGCGCTTCACGACGGCAGGACACGACCCTCACCCCCACCCTCTCCCAGAGGGAGAGGGAGCACGCGCGCCACTAATGCACCACGGGAGAAGACGAGGGTGCGCCGCCCGGTGGCTGCTCGCCAATGGCTCCGGCCTCTCTGGCCAGGTAGCGGTGCACCGCTTCGCCCACGGTGGGGTGGATGTTCTCCGGGCCAATGCGATCCATCAGCCCCGTACGCCGCAATAGCTCCCTCAGCGGGGCCTTGGCCTGGGCGATGGCCAGCACCACCCCCTGCTCCTCCAACTCCACCCGTAGGTGCTCCAGTCCCTCGGCCGCGGTGACGTCCAGGTCGAAGACGGCGGCGGTATCCACGAGGAACCACTTCACCGGGGCGTTGGCTCCGGCCACCAGGGCGCGGGCCTGCTCACGCAGGTGGCGCACGTTGGCGAAGAAGAGCGGCGCGTCGAAGCGGTAGATGATGAGGCCGGGCACCGTCTCGGCGCCCTCTTCCCGCTCGATGTCGTGGTAGCCGGGGACACCCTCGCGCTCACCGAGCACCGCGTCGTGGGGATGGGCGGCGCGGCGGATGAGATCTCCCAGCGCCAGCGCCACGGCGATGAGGATGCCCTGGAGGATGCCCAGCCCCACCACGCCCAGCATCGTCACCAGGGCGAGGATCGCCTCCACGCGCCGCACGCGCCACATCGCGGCGATGGAGCCGAAATCCATGAGGTACACGGCGGCCACGATGACGATTCCCCCCAGCGTCACCATGGGCAGGTTCTCCAGCAGGGGCGTGAGGAAGAGCGCGAAGATCAGCACCACGCCGGCGGAGAGGACGCTCACGAGCTGCGAGCGCCCGCCCATGGAGAAGTTGACGGCGGTGCGCGAGTCACTGCCCGTCACCGGGAAGCCCTGGGTGAAGGCGTTGACGAGGTTGCCGGCGGCCTGACCGAAGAACTCCTGGTTGGGGTCGAAGCGGTAGCGCTGCTTGTCGGCGTAGATGCGGCCGGTGAGCACGGAGCTGGCGTAGTTGACGAGCGCGAGGCTGAAGGCGGCGGGCAGCAGGGAGCGGATGTCGCTGAAGCCCAGGGCGGGCAGCGCGAGGGCTGGCGGCTGCGCGGAAATGGAGCCCACCACCCGGACGCCTCCCTGACGGAGCTCGAAGAGCGCGGCCGCCGCGGTGGTGAGCACCACCAGGATGAGCGGGCCGGGCACCCGGGGCAGGAAGCGCCGCAGCAGCACGAGTACCGCGATGACGCCCAGCCCGAGCAGCAGCGTGGGCAGGTGCATCCGCTGGAGGTTCGAGCCCACCTCCCAGACCTGGCCGGGGAAGGTGTTGGACTTGCGCTCCAGGCCGAAGAGCCGCGCGAGCTGGCTGCCGATGATGATGAGCGCCGCGCCGTTGAGATAGCCCAGGAGGATGGGCTTGGAGAGGAAGTCCGCGAGCCCGCCCGCCTTGACCAGGCCGCCCACGAGGCTGAGGACGCCCACCATGAGCGCCAGCAGCGCGGCCAGCGAGGCATAGCGGGCGGGGTCCGAGCCCGAGACCCCATGTCCCAGGGCGGTGGCGGTGAGGATGGCGGCGCCCGCTTCCGGCCCGAGGATGAGATGACGGGAGGCGCCGAACAGCGCATAGGCCAGCATGGCGAAGATGCCCGCGTAGAGCCCCGCCGCCGGCCGCACGCCGGCAATCTGCGCGTAGGCGAGCCCCTGGGGAATGAGCATCGCGCTGAGGGTCAGCGCGGAGAGGACATCCGCGCGCAGCCACCGGCGCTGATACGTCCGCACCAGCCGCAGCCCCGGGGCGAAGCGTTGCACCGCCCGCCAGGCGCCCAAGCGTTCCATTCCCATATCATCCTCCGCTCACGGCCCACGGGACACCTCCAACGCTTGGCGTCCCGTCGCTCAATGGCAAGCAGCGGCGGCCCATTCCCCGCCAGGTGTCCCGCTCTGTCCGTCCGCTCCTCCCCATGGGGCAGGTCCACCCGCGCCCGGTCCTCGGGGTGCCACTTCATTGCCGTGACGCTCGTGCATTGCCACCCTCCGAGGAGGCTCCCGCCGAAGGTATCCGACGCAGGTCCATGTCCATGCATGGGGGGCACGAACGGTGGAGATGACGAACATGAGGGGCACCCAGGCACAGGCACGCATGGATGCGGGGCTCGCCGCACCGAGGCGCTCGCGGCCGGGTGAAGTCCACCCGATTCGTTGGTGGATGCGGCGCAGGGTGTGGCTGCCCCCCGTACTGGCCGCGTTGGCGGGCGCCTGCCTGGGCATCTTGTTCGTGGAGTATCCCTCGCTCATGGCTCGGGTGCTTCGCGGGGTGGCCTGGCAGGCCACGGCGGCGGAGGCGAGGAACATGCTCTCCACGGTGCTGGGGATCACGTTGACCTCGCTGAGCATCGTCCTGTCGCTGTCCATGCTCGTGGTGCAGAACGCCGCCGGGCAGTACTCGCCACGGCTGCTGCGCTTGTTCCTGCACAGCGCGGGCATTCGCGTGGTCATCCCGATGTTCGTCGCCACCAGCGTCTTCTGCCTGGTGGCCACGCAGGAGTTCGGCTTCGTGTCCGGCACCGAGCGTGCGCCGCGCCCGGCGCTCGGTCTGGCCATGCTGCTGCTCGTCGCCTGTGAGGGAGCGCTGGTCTTCCAGGTGCTCCACACCCTGCAGATCATGCGCGTGGAGAAACTCGTCCGGTGGATCCGCCGGGAAACGCTGCATGTCGCGCGGACGCAGGAGCGGTTCCGGCGGTGGGACGCGGACATGCCGGCCGTGGTGCCGGCTCGCCCGGATGGGGCCTGGCCGCTGCGCGCCCCCGCGAACGGTTTCATCGTCGCCGTGGATGAGCGGGCGCTGCTGGCTGCGGCCACGGCGCGGGGGCTCGTCGTCCATGTGCGCCATGCCATTGGCGAGCCCGTGATTCAGGGCGCGGAGGTGGGCTGGGTGGAGGCCACGGACCGCGCGTCACCCGCATCGCGCGAGGCCTCCGAGGCCCTCCTGACCCGCGCCATCCTCCTGGACCGCTGGCGGGACGAGGACGCCGACGTGGCCCTGGGTGTGCGGCAGCTCGTGGACGTGGCCATCAAGGCGCTGTCACCCGGTATCAACGACCCCTATACGGCCGTGGAAGTGGTGGATCAGCTCATCTTCCTGCTGTGCGAGCTGAGCCGGCTGCACCTGGGCCCCCGGATGCTGGAGGATGAGGCGGGCAATGCCCGCGTCTTCCTGCATGCCCTCACGCTGCGGGACTACCTGGAGCTGGCCACGGATCAGATCCTCCGCTACGGCGCCAGCGAGCCCGCGGTGGTGGTCCGGTTGCTGCGGCTGGCGGGGGCCGTCGGACAGCGCGCGCGGACCGCGGAGGACCGGCAGGCGGCGAGTGAGACGCTCCACCGGGTCCTGGCGGAGGCGGAGCGAGCCCTGGCGGACTCCCCGTGGCTCGAGCCACTCCGCCGGCACGCCGAGAGCCTGGAGCAGGCCTGGGCGGGCAGATGGATCCCGCCACTGCCCGCGCAGGCCTTCTGAGACTTCATTCCTGGCAGGAAGGCTTGCCGGGAGGGGGGGTGAGAGAGGAGCCCCGTATGGTGGGAGGGTTCGAGCTGGGGGACCTGCTGTTGCGGCTGCTCGTGGCGGCGTTCTCCGGCTTCGTCCTGGGACTGCCCTATCGCCGGCGGCCGGGCGGCGTTCGCACCCACTACATGGTGACGTTGGGCGCCGCGCTCTTCTGCACGACCGCGGCGAACGTGGCGGGGCGGGAGGACGAAGTGCTCCGCATCATCCAGGGCATCGCGTCCGGCATCGGGTTCGTGGGCGCGGCGAGCGTCCTCAAGAAGGGCACCTACATCCTCGGCATCACGACGGCCGCTTCCATCTGGATCGCCGCGGCCGTGGGGTGCGAGGCGGCGCTGGGCAGCCCGGTGCTTGCCGCCGTGGTGGCGCCCGTCATCGCCCTGACCAACTGGCTGGTGGGCCTGCTGGAGCGCAAGGTCTTCCACCGCAGGCGCCGCCTGCGCAGTCCCCGGGAGCTCCGCGACGAGGCCGGGCGGAAGTAGTCGAAGCAGGACGCCCGGGAGTCTCTGGCAATACTCCCGGGCGTCCCCTGGCCTGCCCTTCCAGCCTCAATGAATGGCATCGCCTGGCACGGCGTCATCAGGCGTGCGCTTGCCGGAAGCGGGCAATGGCCCGCTCGACCTCATCGGCGAAGTGATGGAGTGTCTCGCCAATGCTCGTGGTCTCGCCCTCCTCCTCTTCCTGATGCCGCGCCTTCCGCTGCGCCGCCTTCTCCTTCATCTTCTCCCGCATCCT
The DNA here is from genome assembly GCF_001896145.1 of Archangium sp. Cb G35. Lineage (NCBI taxonomy): Bacteria > Pseudomonadati > Myxococcota > Myxococcia > Myxococcales > Archangiaceae > Archangium > Archangium sp. Cb G35. The sequence goes on along the minus strand of NZ_MPOI01000005.1, from coordinate 599,702 downwards.
TTCCTTGAGGGGCCCGATGCTGAGGCTGCCCGGCGCCTGACTGGGTGGGTATTCGATGAGGCTCTCGGCGAACCGCCGGACAACCATCTGCCCTGGCACGAAGAGGAACATCCGTTCCCCGTACCACGAGGTGTAGAGCCCCGAGTGCGTGGCGTATTCGAACGGATCCGAGCGCAGGTTGATGATGTACGGCCAGGCGGGGTTGAAACGCTTGCCGCTGAACCACATGTCCGGCCCCTCACCATCCTGGTAGGAGAAGATGAGCTTCCAATCGTCGTAGCGGACGGCGGCGAGGTCGCCACTGTCGAGCACGTAGACGAACTCATGGCGTCTGCCCGGCCCCTTGCCGGCGAGCAGCTCGCGCTGGTCGTACCCGTCCAGGTACACGCGGAACTTCTTCTGGCCCACCTGGAAACCCTTCTTGCACCGCTCGGTGAGATCCTCGGGGCCGCCCGCGGCCGCCACGAAGGTGGGCATCCAGTCCTCGTGCGCGAAGATGTCGTTGATGACAGTGCCCGGCTCGATGACACCCGGCCAGCGAACCACACAGGGGACCCGGACGCCGCCCTCCCAGGTGGAGCCCTTCTCCCCCCGGAACGGCGCGTTGCCGCCATCGGGCCAGCCCATCTTCTCCACGCCATTGTCGGTGGAGAAGACGACGATGGTGTTGTCCGCGATGCCCAGTTCCTCGAGCCTGGCGAGCAGCGCGCCCACGATGTCGTCGAGCTGGGTCATGGCGTCGGCATAGAGGCCCTTGCCCGTCTTGCCCTTGTACTTGTCGCTGAGGTACGTCCACACGTGGGTGCGCGTGGTGTTGTGCCAGAGGAAGAAGGGCTTGCCCTCCTTCGCCGCCCGCTCGATGAAGCTCAGCGAGGAGGCCAGGAATTCATCGTCCACGGTCTCCATGCGCTTCTTCGTGAGCGGCCCGGTGTCCTCGATGCGCTGCCTGCCCACGCGGCCCCAGCGGGGATCCTCGGTCGGGTCGTCCCGGTCCGTTGCCCAGCAGTGGAGCACCCCGCGCGGCCCGAACTTCTCCTTGAACGACGGATCCTTCGGGTAGTCGGGGCACTCCGGCTCGTTCTCGGCGTTGAGGTGGTAGAGGTTGCCGTGGAACTCGTCGAAGCCGTGTACGGTGGGCAGGTAGGGATTGGAGTCACCCAGGTGGTTCTTGCCGAACTGGCCGCACACGTAGCCCAGCGGCTTGAGCATCTCGGCGATGGTGGGATCCGAATCCTGCAGTCCGTATTTCGCGCCCGGCATGCCGATGGTGGTGAGCCCCGTGCGCAGCGGATTCATTCCAGTGATGAAGGCGGCCCGGCCCGCCGTGCAACTCTGCTGCCCATAGCAGTCGGTGAGCAGCGCTCCCTCCTTCGCGATGCGATCGATGTTCGGGGTGCGGTAGCCCATCATCCCCTGGTTGTAGGCACTGACATTCCAGAATCCGATGTCATCTCCCCAGATGACGAGGATGTTGGGCTGCCTGCGCTCCGCCTTCTTGTCGTGGCCGTTGCCCGTCTTCGAGTGGCCATTGCCCGTCTTCTTGCTGTGCGGCATGTGTTGCGTCCTCCACGGGAACGAGGAGTCCCACGCTCACCACCTCGAGCGCCGCTCCCCCGGGTGTGTCCAACAGGACAATCCGTGCTCATCCGGAGCACCGCCAGGCAACGAGGTGGCGAGCGGCGGCATGACCACGCCCGTGCCCTGTCCGTCAGGGAGGGACGGACGGCGGAGCCTGCACACGACCCCTGTCCTGGCGCCCTGGGTGGCCCCGGCCCTGGACTGTCCCCAACCCCGGTGACGGCCGGGCCTCGTCTCCTCACACCGGCTGCCGCACCCGAGGTTCCGCGCGCGGCAGCGCCAGGATGTGAGCGAACACGAGCCCCATGACGATCTGCAGCACCACCATGAGCATGTCGAAGACGTGCGCCCCATCACCCGCCTCGCTGGCCCCGAGCAGCCCCAGGATGGCCTGGGTGCCGAGGAAGCCCGGCACGAGCTGGAGCAGGCCGGGCATGATCACCGTCGTCGGCATGCGGCCCGGCAGGCGGCCATAGAGGATGCCGGCGATCCCGATCACGAACGCGGAGAGGATGGGGCTGCCCCGCCCGCCGAAGATGACCTTCGTGAGCTCCTGGGTGCCGTAGGCCAGCAGCACCGCGCCGATGACCCAAGGAATCTCGCGCCACCTCACCCCCATGCAGAACACCAGGGCCACGCCCCCCAGGGCGACGAGCCCGAGAACGGCGCCCATGGGCAGGGGGCTCGCCGCGGTGGAGTCCGGGAGGGGAAGGAACACCTGCCAGAGCCTGACCGCGCCCAGCATCCCCGCCCCCAGCATGAGGAAGCGCAAGAGGCCATAGACGAGCCGGGTCATGCCGGCCTCGACGGACTCGGTGACGAGCTCGTGCGTCCCCAGGGTGACCACCATGGCGGGGACGAGCAGCGTGGCGCCACCGAAGACGGCCCGGGGCGCGTCGAACTGCGGGAGCACGGTGGTGAACCCGAAGGCGACGAGCGTCCCAACGAACGCCGCCAGGAAGCTCTTCTGCAGGTCCACGCGCATGGAGCGGATGGTGCCGAAGTGGATGATCCCCGCCAGGAAGCCGATGACGGCGGCGACGCTCATCTCCAGCCACGCCCCGCCCACGCGCGCGGCGACGACGGCTCCGTACACGGCATAGGCGAGGAACACGAGTGCATGGGAGTAGAGCGGGCGCGCGGCGACGATGCGGTCGAGCTCGGCGCGGGCCTCGGCGACCTGGAGACTCCCGGCGGCGAGCGTCCTGGAGAGCTCGAGCAGCCGGGCGGTCCGCCAGAGATTCCAATGCGGGTTGAAGGGCAGGCGCTCCATGTCCACCCGCCGTGGGGCGCCGGAGACCACCTCCGTCACCACGAGGCTCTGGAGCGTGAAGACCTGCACCCGCAGTCCCCAGGCCCGCGCGGCGCGGCGCAGGTGTTCCTCCACCGCGGGGGCCGGCAGGTACGCCAGGTGGAGCGCTCGCGCGAGGTCGAGCAGGAAGGCCACCGCCCGCTCCTCGTCGGGTGGAGTCATGGAGGTGTGTGGATCCGTCATGGCACGAAGCGCTTCCTCCCTCGGCGTTCAATCTGGAACGTCCTCCTGGGATGGGGACCCGCCCCATGGGGAGGGGTGGAATGAACCGCTGCCCTCCTGGACGATGCCTTTCAGGGCAGGTGGGGCTACCTCCCCCGGAGGCACCCGTCTGGTTGGAGGCCCGATGTCCGTCCGTGGTGCCAGTACCGCACGCGCCGTGTCCCTTCCGCGCCCGCGCTGGAGGCGGTGGCTCCGCGCCCTGGTCTGGGTGCTGGGGATGGTGCTGTTGCTGGAGGGGCTGCTCAACCTCGCGCTCAACACCGGACTCATTCCGGCGCTCATCCACCGGGCCGTGCCACGGTTGCGGCTGGGTTGGAGCGGAGCCTGGTGGTTGTGGCCCGGACAGGTCCATGCCCGCGGCTTCTTCCTGGAACACCAGGACGCGCACGCGCGCTGGCGTGTCGAGGCGGACGAAGTGGAAGGGAAGCTCTCCGTGGCCGCGCTCTTCTCCCGTCGCGTCGAGGCCGGGCAGGTGCGGGCCCGTGGAGTGCGAGCGAGGGTCGAGCCCCTGCCGCCCCAAGAACGGACTCCGCCCAGGCCTCCCCGCCCCCATCCGTGGCGGGTGGAGCTGCGGGACCTGGAGGTTCAGGACGCACGGGAGCTGGCCTGGGGCACCACGCACTACCTCGGGCCCGCGGACGCCCGGGGCACCGTGCGCGTCATCGCCGGCCAGCGGCTCGCGGTGGACGCCGCGCACGTGCACCTGGCGGGGGGCTTCATGGAGGAACAAGGGCAACGGCTCGCACGGCTGGAGGAGCTGTCCGCCGGCTTCTCGCTCGAGGCCACCCGGCAGCACCCGGAAGGCTGGGACGTGCTCGGGGGATTGAGCGGGCGGCTCCAGGCAAAGGCAGACCTCCTCTCCCTGGACTGGCTCGGGGCCCGGCTGTCCCGGCACGCGGAGGTGAGCCTCCACGAGGGCGCCGGCACGCTGGAGGCGGACGTACGCGTCCAGCGGGGCCGCGTGGAGCCCGGCAGCCGCCTGGAAGCCCGGGGTGCCCCCTTGACGCTGAAACTCGGCCCGGCCCGGGTGAAAGCCCCCTGGCATGCCCTCGGCGTGGTGGAGCCGGATGCGCAGGGCACGGCGCGCGGCCGGCTCCAGCTCTCCTTCACGTCCGTGCGGGTGGAGGGCCCGGCGAAGCAGGTGCTGGAGCTCCCCGAGGTGGCGCTCACCTTCCATGCGGAACCCCGTCTGGAGCCGCCGGCCCCCGCGGTCCAGAGCGAGCTGCACGTGGCGCCCAGCAGGCCGGTGGACCTGCGGCTGCTCAACACCTGGACGGGAGAGACCTTCCAGGTGGACTCCGGCAGCGCCACGCTGAAGGCCGCGGGCCACCGTGACTCCGAGCACGCCAGCGGAGCGATGCACCTCATGCTGGACACCGATCTGCTCGAAGCCCGGATGGGTGACACGCGGTTGCTCGGGCGCGCTTCCGCGGAGCTCGACGCGCGGCGGCTCTCGCTGCGGGGAAAGACGCTGGGATTGAATGGGACGATCCTCCGGCTGAGCCAGGTGTCCGCGGACCTGGACAACGCGACGCTGCGCGGCTGGAGCGGCACCTTCGCATTCCCCCAGGCCACGCTGACCCTGTCCCCGCCGGAGCTGGAGGCCCGGTTCTCCGGCACCTTCGCCAACGCGGACCCCTTCGTCGCGCTGCTCTCCCGCCACAAGCGGCTCCCCCACTTCCTCGCCCCGCTGCTCCATACCCGGGAGCTCCAGGTGACGGGACGGCTGCGGCTGGGCGACCCGGGCATCCAGGTGAGGGAGTTGCACGTCCAGGGCGAGAACCTCCAACTCCAGGCGCGGGTGGAGCTGTCGCGTGGCACCACCCACGCCCTGGTGCTGGCCACGGTGGGAGGAATCACCGGTGGCGTGGAGGTGACTCCCGGGGGCAGCCACCTCCACCTCGATGATGCCCGGCGCTGGTTCGAGGAGCGGCTCGCGGCACCACCCCCCTGACCGGGCCTCATCACATCGGCGTGGGGACGTACACGAGGTTGGGGCCGTTGTAGGTCGGCCGGTAATAGGTGCTCCCGCACCTCTGATACATCACGCCCGCGCTGACGACCTCGACACAGCCAGCGGGCAACGTGGACAACACCGCGGCCGTCCCCACCACGGCCGCTGTGCCCACCACGGCGGCGGTCCCCACCGCCGCTGCCGTCGCCGCTCCCGCATAGGCCACGCGGCGCGTGGTGCGGCGAGCCACTCCCGCATAGCTCATGGGCGTCAGGGGCCTGCCGATCACCGCCAGGGCCTCGCCCGCGACGAACACGAACATCAGTGAGAGGGCGGAGATATGCCTGCGTTTCATTTCTTGTCTCCTTGCTTCCCCTGGGCAACCTGCTCCGCGAGGAAGTCGATACGTTTGGCATTGCCGGGCGGCGAGAAGTGGAACACCTCGTCGCCGAGCCTGGGTGAGAAGTTCCAACGAGAGAACTCGGCCGTGAACTCGGGCGAGCCCTCGACCTTCTTCGAGGTGATCACGAACTTGCAGGGCACGGGCTTGGGCCCGTCGTCGATCCAGATCTGCCAGTCCGTCTCGTTTCCGCGGAACGCCAGGTGGTGGCAGGTAGCGCCGCGTATGAAGGCCGTTCCCAGGTAGGTCCCCGAAACGACATCCTCCATCAGGATGTCGTAGGGCTTGCTGTAGAGCAGATCCGCCGCGGGCGCCTCGATGCCCAGCCGCTCGCGTGCCGCGTCGATCGCCTCGTCGATGGTGGCCGGGGCGCGAGCGGTGGCGTAGTAGTGATTGTTCTCGCCGTACAGGGTGAAGCTGCGTCCGTCGTAGTAGAACTCCATCTCCGCCTTCTCGCCGCGCCGGTCGCTCCTGAGCTTGTCGGGGCGCTTGAGCCGGACTTCACTGTCGTGGTTGAACTCCACCTTCTCTCCCGACTGGAGCACGACCTCCGTCGAGCCATCCACCTGGACGGTGAACTGCCGCTGGCCGCCGAGGAAGTCGCTCATCTTCTCGAGCATCGAGCGGGCCTTGGGCGAGACACCGGACTTCTGGGCGCTGGCCGCCTCCTCGGGTGCTGCCCAGGCGGTTCCGCCAGCGGCCGCGGCGAGCACCGCGATCGAACCGGCCCACCGCCTCAGGGCCGTGGTGTTTCCAATGAGCCGTCTCCGTTTCATGGAATCCTCCCTCGTGTGTCCAGAATCTGATGAGCGGATTTCCCCGAGGCAACCGCGCTCACCGCCCCGCTCCCCGCCAGACGAGACATCGGAGGAGCGGTTCTCCGCCCAGCCCACGAGGGCCATGCCCTGGAGGGTGGGATAGACTGGTGCGGCCACCGTGTCCAAGACCGCCCTCGCCACCCAGAATGAGTCCTCCGGGAGCATCCCGCCCCGGCGCTGTCAGCTCGTCGTCATCGATGGGCCCGACGCGGGGCGCGCGGTGGCACTCGGAAAGGCTCCCGTCCGGGTGGGCACGCGCGAGGGCTGCGCGCTGCGGCTGAGCGACCCGCGCGTCTCGGGCGAGCACCTGGAGGTCCACGCGGAGGGAGCGGACTTCGTGGTGAGGGATCTCGGCAGCCGCAATGGCACGCTGTACGAGGGCTCGCGGATTGGCGAGGCACGGGTGCGCGTGGGCGCCACGCTCAAGGTGGGGCGGAGCTTCCTGCGCATCCAGGCCGAAAGCCAGCCGTGGGAGGTGGCCCCGAGCCAGGCGCGGCGCTTCGGGGAGCTGGTGGGTGAGAGCCTCGCCATGCGCGAGCTGTTCGCGGTGCTGGAGCACGTGGCGCCCTCGGACACCACGGTGCTCATCCAGGGAGAGACGGGGACGGGCAAGGAGGTGGTGGCGCACGCGCTCCACGAGGCGAGTGCCCGGCGCAAGGGGCCCTTCGTGGCGGTGGACTGCGGCGCGCTGCCGGAGGGGCTGGTGGAGAGCGAGCTCTTCGGACATGTGCGCGGAGCCTTCACGGGAGCGTTGGCGGCGCGCTCGGGCGCCTTCGTGCGGGCCCACGGGGGCACGCTCTTCCTCGACGAGCTGGCGGGCATTCCGCCCTCGGTGCAAGCACGGCTGTTGCGCGTGCTGGAGGAGCGCCGGGTGCGCCCGGTGGGAGGAGACGCCGAGCAGGCCGTGGACGTGCGGGTGGTGGCGGCCTCGCGGGTGGACCTGTCGCTGGCGGTGGCCGAGGGCACCTTCCGTCCGGACCTCTATTACCGGCTGGCGGTGGTAACGCTGCCCCTGCCTCCATTGCGGCAGCGCCGGGAGGATCTGCCCCTGCTGGTGGCGGAGCTGCTGCGCCGCCGGGGCTTCGAGCCCGGACCCGTCCGAGGCCCCGGGCTGGCGCTGCTATCGGGGCACGACTGGCCGGGCAACGTGCGCGAGCTGCGCAACGTGCTGGAGCGGGCGCTGGTGCTCTCACGCGGGGCCCACGGCTTCGAGGAATTGCGCCTGTCGCTCCAGCCGCAGGGAACGGGGCCCGAGGTGCCGTTGCGCACGGACCTGCCCTTCTCGGAGGCGAAGCAGGCGATGGTGGAGGCCTTCGAGCGCCACTACCTGCGTGACGTGCTGGCGCGCGCGGGCGGCAACCTCTCGGAAGCGGCGCGGCAGGCGGGAGTGGATCGCAAACACCTGCGAGCCCTGGCCCGGCGCCATGGCCTGCTCCCCGAGGAGCCCGACTGACGCCGTTGCCCCCGTGCCCCCTACTCCGCGCCCACGCCCACCACGATGGCGGTGATGTTGTCCCGGCCACCCGCCGCGTAGGCCTCCTGCACCAAGGCCTCGGCCACCCCCGCGGCACTCCCCTGCCCCAACCGTGAAGCGATCCGCTCCGGCCCGAGCGGCTCATACAACCCATCCGAGCACAGCAGGAACACATCCCCGGCCCGCACCTCGAGCCGCCGCACGGTGGGTTCCGCGTGCTGCGTCCCCAGGGCACGGGTGATGACGTGCCCATAGGGGCTCTCCCCACGCGCGGGCGTCTCGACGCCGGCCTCCCGCATCTCCTCCAGGATGGAGTGGTCGCGGGTCAGCGCCTCCAGCCGGCCGTCACGCAGCCGGTAGAGCCGGCTGTCGCCCACGTGGGCCACGGCCGCGCCCCGAGCCCCCAGCACGAGGGCCACCACGGTCGAGCCCATCTCACGCAACTGCCCCACGCGGCGCGAGAGCACGGCCCGCTGGGCGAGCAGGGTGCAGTTGAGCAGCAGATCCTCCTCGCGGCAGTGGCCCCGCCTCGGACGATGAGGCCAGGTGGCTTCTGGATCCTTCGCCACGCGCTCGCAGAAGCCGGAGAAGGCGTCCACCACGCACTGGCTGGCCACCTCACCGCCTTCGTAGCCGCCGAGCCCGTCGGCCACCACGAACAGGCCCAGGTCCGCCCGGGCCCTCCAGGCATCCTCGTTGTGGGAGCGGCGTCCCACGTGCGTCCATCCCGCGCTGTCGATTCGCATCGGCTCTTCCTCCCTGCCCCGGACAGGAGCAAGACGAGGGCCGACTCCAACCCCGCGAAAGCACTCGGCCGCCTGGGGTCTCCCGTCCCCACCCTCCCGCCTGGGAGTCCACGCACCGGGGACTCCGGACCCCACCCCGGGACAGGGTTCCGGTAGGGTCGTGGCCATGGCCTCCTCTCCCGCCTATCTCATCCGCACCGAGCGCCTCGTACTGCGCTGCTACTCACCCGAGCTGGCGCCCCTGCGTCAGGCGGCCGTCGCTACCACCCGGGAGGCCCTCCTGCCGTGGTTCACCTGGGCCAAGGACGAGCCCCGTCCCGTGGCGGAGCACCTCCAGCTCGTGCGCCAGCTCCGGGGCAAGTTCGATCTGGATCAAAACCGCATCCACGCGGTGCTCGATGCGGAACAGCGGGAGCTGCTGGGTGAGCTGGTGCTGCTGGCGCGGGGGGAAGAGAAAGCACGGGAGCTGGGGTACTGGGTGCACTCGGGGCACACGGGGAAGGGCGTGGCCACCGAAATGGTCTCGGCGCTGGTGCGGGTGGGCTTCGAGTTGGACGGGCTCGAGCGCATGGACATCCAGGTGGCGGTAGGCAACGAGCCCAGTGCCGCGGTGGCACGCAGGCTGGGCTTCACGTTGGAGGGGACGCTGCGGCAGCGGGCTCGCGGGGACGGCGGCCCCGCGGAGGACACGTGGTCCTTCTCGCTGCTGGCGAGTGAGTACCCCAAGAGCCCCGCCGCCCGCGTGCCCGTGAAGGCCTATGACTTCGGGGGCGTGCTCCTGTCCGGTCTGGTCTAACCTCACCGGCTCCTTGGAGGGAGCACCCATGAAGGTACCGTCGCGCAAGGCACTGCTGTCGGAGCTGGACTCGTTGGGCTACGGCGCACGCATCGCGCGAGCCTCCAGGCTGGGACGCGATGGCCGGGGCAGCCCCGAGCTGACACAGCTCATGGACGCACTCCTGTCCGGCGATGCGTACGAGGCGAGCCTCGCGCTCGAAATGGCCCGGAGCGCACGGGACGAATCCCGCGTGCTGCGAGGCCTCACCCACCCTTCCAGCCTCGTGCGCGCGCGGACCGCCGCCCTGGCCGGAAGCCACGTCCAGGACGATGCCGCGCTCGAACGGCTCCTCCCGGAGCTGTCCCCCTTCGTCCGCCGCCGGCTCCTCAAGGACGTGGCCCGGGCCCAGCGGAGCACGCTCGCGGCCCGGCTCCTCCCCATCGTCCTCGACCGCCACGGCGCCGAGGAAGCGGCCCTGCTCCTGCCCGCCCTCGACGCGGACTCGGTACGCCAGCTGCTGCCCCAGCTCGAGCACACGTTCCACGCCTGGCGCACGCTGGTGCGCCGTCACCCGGACGAAGTCCTCGCCTTCATCGGCTCGCGCATCACCCACGCGCCAGAACGCGAGCGCAGCTACCTCTTCGCCTACTATCACGTGCCCCTCTCCGAGCTGACGCTGTCTCATGGAGAGGCCTTGCTCCAGCTCGTGCGGGACCTGGCGCCTCCGGAGGTGCTCCCGTTCTTCGTGCGGGAGACGATCCCGAGGCTCACGCGGCGCCACCCGGAACAGGTCTTCGCGCTCCTCACCCGTCCCGGCTGGCGCGCGGCCCACCTCGCCCGTGAGATGACGGCGGGCCTGCTGCGCCAGCTCCGCTTCTTCTCCGACGCCCAGCGCCTCGGCCTCGCGCGGCTCCTGGCGGAGTCCCCGGCGGACCTCGCCCGCTTCCTGGAGGCCCTGCCCCCCTCCCAGCGCGCCGGACTCTTCGCCCATGCCTTCGAGGGAGCCCAGCCCCGCGAGCTGCCCGAGGCCCTGCTCCAGGTCCTCCCCCACGAGCTGAGAGACACCGAGGCCGTGCGCCAGCTCGGCCTGCGCGAGGTGCAGGAGAACCCGGAGCGGCGGCTCGCCATGCAGGCCCTGCGCACCATCGAGCACGCGCGCGAGCCTCTCCAGAAAGCGGCCTTCGCCAGCAAGGCCGAGGACCGGGCCCGGGCGCTCTCGCTGCTGGTGTCCAGCACGGGCCTGTCCCGCCGGGGCCTCCCGGAGACGCTCACGTACCTCTCCCGGCTGAAGAACGATCAGGATCCGGTGCGCCTGGAGGCACTGACCGCGCTTTCCCGGGTGCCTCCGTCCCTCTTCGAGCCCGGGCACATCCCGGCCCTCGAATCGCTGGTGACGTACGTCGTCGAGGCGCGGGACACCTCGCGCGGTACGCAACTGGCGCTGCAGGAGCTGGCCTTCCGGCTCATCCGCGCCCACGCCACCGCGCCCGAGAGTCCCCTGTTCCGCTTCGCGCTCGACACGCTGAAGCGGCTGGCCGGTCAGTCCGGCACGCTCGTCCTGCCCTCGTTGGAGAAGGATCTGCCGCGGGGCACCGAGCACCACCTCTTCGCGGCCCTGTTGCCGATGATCCGCTCCGCCGCGCAGCGCGAGAGCCATGGCCTCATCCTCACGCTCACCCAGGCCCTCGGCCGGCGTGCGTGGAACGTGGACATGCTCCAGGCGATGCTCGAGCCCCTCACCGAGGCCACGCCCGACTGGGTCGCGCAACAGGCCATGCAGCTGTGGCTCGCTCCGCCGCGCACGCGCGATGCCCGGGTGCGCAAGCTGCTCGACCGCGACGAGACCACCATCACCCTCGCCATCGTCTTCGAGCACCTCCACCGGCGCCGGCAGGAGTGGTTGGATCCCTTCCTCCAGGGGCGGAGCCTGCGGGGACGCTTCAGCACGGGGAAGACGGGCTGGGTGCCCCCGGCCCGCCGGGGCTTCCACCGCTGGCTGCCGCGCCAGCAGCTCCGCTTCAGGGAGCTGCTGTTGCTCATCGCCCGGGACACCTCACGCAGCGCCTGGGAGCGGATGAGCGTGCTGCACATCCTCCCGCACCTCCCCGTGGTGGAGGTGGACACCCTCACGCCCTTCCTCGAATCGCCGGACGTCACCACGGTGGAGGCGGCGCTCGGGGCGCTCGTATGGCTGGACAGGCCGGAGCCAGCACTGCCCCTGTTGCTGGAGTACCTCGACGGAGACCGCGCCCGGGTGGCCATGTACGCGATCCCCCGCGTGGCGAAGCTCGTCTCTCCCGAGACGCTCGCCTCCACGCTGGGCGCGCTCCTCTCGCGCGAGAAGCTCAAGGTGACGGTGCACAAGGAGGCCCTGCGGCTGCTCGGCACCTTCCGCTCGGCGCGCAGCGTGGCCCTGCTGCGCCAGCAGTGGGACAGGCCCCAGTTGCACCGGGACGTGCGCATCGCCGTGGGCCACGCCGCGCGCCAGTTGCTCGATGACCCGGCGGCCTGGGAGCTGCTGGACGCCATGGCCAGGAGCCCGGACGAGTACGTGGCCACGAGCCTGCTCGACCCACCCCCATGGCAGTTGCCCCTGGAGGCGAGGCCTCGCTACGCGGCGCTCGTCCTCCAGGTGTCCCGGCACCCGGAGCTCACCGTGCGCCGGAGGGCCTTCACGGTGCTCCCGGGCTGGGCCGCGGGGGTGGAGGAGCAGGTGGCCCGGGAGTCGGCCGCGAGGGTGATGGACCTGTCAGGCGGCTCCGAGTGGAAGGAAGCCGCGTGGGCGCTGGTGGAAGTCACGCGTGAGGGCAAGGCGTTCGAGCAGGTGTTGGCCTGCGCCGAGCAGCTCGCCTCCGCGCCGCTGACGCCCGATGCCACGCCCGAGCGGGACGTGCCCGCGCGCCAGCGGTTGAAGGGGCTCCACCAGACGCTGCTCGAGTTGCCCCGGCCGGTGCGCCTGGGCCTGAGGGCGCGGCTCGACGAGGTGGCGCGGGTGCTCGCCCGGGATGCGTCGCTGTGGCCCGAGAGCGCCACGCTGCGGCTGGCCAGCGTGGAGTGGCGCGAAGCGCGGGCCGTCGCGGAGGTGCTGCGGGTGCTGGCGGCGGAGTCACGGGAGGAGCCGCTCTTCGCCTGGAGCCTCTCGGCCGCGGTGGCCACGGAGGTACAGGATGAGAGTGCCGGGTGGGAACCCGAGACATTGCTGGAGCTGGCGGACACGGTGGGAGCTGAATTGCCACTGACGGCGGTGGTGCTCATCTCGGTGGCGGGGCAACGGCTGCACTGGCGGGAGGACGTGGCCCGCCGGCTGAGGGCCCTGCGCCAGCACCCGAGCGCTGTCGTCCGAGCGACGGCCTACAACATCGTCACCGCGAACGAGTAACCCAGGTTGAAGCCCGTGTATGTCCCCTCTCCCTCTGGGAGAGGGCCAGGCGCCTGTCGGCGAATCGGTCAGAGGTTGTCCTCCACCTTCTCTATGTCTTCCTTGCACAGGTAGCCCGAGTCCGCGCGCAGCTCCTTGGGCGCCAGTCCCGTGTTGGCTTTCACCTGCGCCACCATCAACCGCCGCGCTTGTCCCGCTTGCTCCTCCTCCGTTTGTCAGGCACGGCGCGCTCCGTGCGTGGCCGGCTGCGCTTGCTGGACGGTGCCGGGCGGGCTGCTTCCGGCGGCCCCGCCTCATCGTCGGCAGGATCCAGGGCCCAAGTACCCTCTTCCCAACGTTTCAACGCCTGGGATGCTTCAAAAGGAACCAGTCCTTTGCCCTTCGCTGCTTCCTCCAAAACCGCTTTGGCTTCCGCCGTGCGATGGCGCAACAGCAGCGCCGCCGCCGACACGCGCACGTCCATTCGCGGATGCGTGAAGAGCACCGCGAGCGCATCCCGTCCGGTGTCACCATGAGCCCGCAGTTTGTCAAACACGGCCAGGCACTGATCAACGTGCTTGTTCGCTGTCTTGGAATCGCCCCTCCAGGCCGCCTCGGTTTCTGCCTGTACATGCCGCGCAAACTCCGCCACAAGACCTTGCAAATCAATCATGGTCAGATGCCGTTCCTGACGTTCTGAATGGCCAGCAGACCAAATTCCCGTTGCGCCTCATAGGACTTATCAAGGGCCCGTAGACAGCATTTAGCGTGACGTCTAAATCAATGTCGTCAACAGGCTTCAGTCATCCAAAGGGATTTCCGGCTTGACATATTTAATGGGCGCGTGGTCTCGTTGCCTGTCAACCACGTGTTGACGACTCGAAAGGGAAACCCATGTCATGCAAGAACGTGTTTACTGCCATGGTTGTGAGCTCTTTGTTTTGTGGAGGCCTCGCGTCTGCCGGTCAAAAGGATAACTCAGAGCTAACGATCGATGTTGTCAATCGATTCGCCTCTGGTTCTGTCGCACGAGTTCGGGCCTCGGCTGACCAAAGCCAAGTCATCCAGTGCGGTATCAGGGCGTCAGTGTGGGGTAGTGAAGCGGTCTGCTCGGCTATAAAAGCAGGAGTGCGGTATTACTGCTACACCACATATCAGCCTCATATGCAGGCGATTGCCGCCATCGGCCCGAGCAGCAATATATATTTCTCATGGGATGCGACTGGGGCGTGCGCGGTCATTGAAGTGACGAATGGTTCGTTTTTCGGGCCCATGCAACCCTGAATCAGCGCTCTATCGGATGGGTTGACTCCTTGAGCCTGCCCCGGTTTTGTGGACACACCTCATAAGTCGGCTACACGGGAGGTAGTGTCCATGGGGCGAATGAAGAGGCGGAGTTTTCCCCCGGACTTCAGGGCCGATACAGTCAAATTGGTGCGCGAGGGCGGCAAGAGCCGGCCTCAGGTGGCCAAGGACCTGGACCTGACGGAGTCGGCCCTGCGCAACTGGGTGCGCGAGGCCGACGGAGGCAAGGGCAAGGAGCCGGCGGGCCCGCTCACCACGGAGGAACGGGATGAGTTGGTGCGGCTGCGCAAGGAGAACCGCCAGCTGCAGATGGAGCGCGACTTCCTAAAAAAGAGCAGCGGCCTTCTTCTCGAAGGAGGGCTCGACGTGAAGTTCGAGTTCATTGACGCGCAGAAGGCCCATATCCCAGTGGATTTCATGTGTCACCAGTTGGGCGTGTCGCGCTCGGGCTACTACGCCTGGAAGGAGCGTCCGGAGAGTGAGCGACACACGGCGGACCGGGCCCTGGCCGAGCAAGTGACGGCGGTGCATCAGGCCAGCCGCGGCAGGTACGGCAGCCCGAGCGTGCATGCCGAGCTGAGTGCCCAGGGCTGCCGCGTGAGCCGCAAACGCGTGGCTCGTCTCATGGGCCAGCAGGGTCTGTGCGCTCGCAAGAGGCGCCGCTTCGTGCAGACGACGGATTCACGCCACACCCAGCCCGTAGCCCCCACCCAATCTTCTTGAGCGCGACTTCTCCCCCGGCCAGCCCAATTGCATCTGGGCCACGGACATTGCCTACGTGTGGACGAGGCGGGCTGGCTCTACCTGGCCGTCGTCATGGACCGCTTCTCTCGCATGATTGTCGGCTGGTCCATGAGCGAGCCAATCGGCACATGGTGCTCAACGCGCTGGACATGGCCCTCAAGGGACGGCGGCCAGGACGAGGATTGCTACACCACTCGGACCGGGGCAGTCAGTACGCCAGCGAGGACTACCAGAAGGCATTGGCCGCGCGGGGCATCCAGTGCAGCATGTCGCGCAAGCAAGGGCAACTGCTGGGACAACGCCGTGGCCGAGAGCTTCTTCAGCATCCTGAAGATGGAGCTCGTTCACGATGCCGACTTCGCCACGCACGAGCAGGCTCGCACGGCGCTCTTCGAGTACATCGAGGTCTTCTACAATCGCTAGAGGCAGCACTCGACGCTGGGTTATGTCAGTCCAGTGGATTTTGAGCTTGCGGCCTTACCGCAGAAGTCGGCATCTTAATCCTACTGTCCACGTAACTGGGGCAAGCCCACATTCGGCGGCAGAGCCAAGGGCCACAACCGGGCCAGGTCACTCCGCAGCGCGGCGGCGCTCGGGTAGCGCTGCTCCGGGTGCTTCTGCATCAGCTTGAGCACCACGCGCTCGAAGGGCTCGGGCAGGCTCGGGGTGAGGGTACGCGGAGGCACGGGCGGCTGTTGCACGTGCAGGAACATGAGCGGCACCGGCTGCGGGTGACGGAAGGGCAACTGCCCGGTGAGCAGCTCATACGCCACCACGCCCAGCGAATAGAGATCGGTCGCGGGTGTCACCGGGTGCGCGCCGGAGATCTGCTCGGGCGCCATGTACTCGGGAGTCCCGAGCACCGCGCCCTGCGCCGTCACTCCAGCCACGTGCGAGCTCTTCGCAAGCCCGAAATCCATCAGCTTGAGGATGCCCGGCTTCGTGAGGAAGAGGTTGCCCGGCTTGACGTCGCGGTGCAGCACGCCGCGCCCGTGCGCGTGCTCCAGCGCCGCCGCCGCGTGGGTGAGCCAACGCAGCGACTC
Organism: Archangium sp. Cb G35; assembly: GCF_001896145.1. Taxonomy (NCBI): domain Bacteria; kingdom Pseudomonadati; phylum Myxococcota; class Myxococcia; order Myxococcales; family Archangiaceae; genus Archangium; species Archangium sp. Cb G35. The sequence continues at coordinate 583,970 of NZ_MPOI01000005.1, read as the reverse complement.
GGCCAGCGTGGGCCGGGTGCCCATCAGGCGGCGCTTGAGGTCCATCCCCACCAGCAGCTCCGTGGTGAGGAAGTGCCGGTCCCCATCCACCCCCACGTCGTACACACGCACGATGTTGGGATGGTCCAGCCCCCGCGCGTGCTCCACCTCCTGGCGGAACCGGGCGATCTGCGATGCGTCCGCGCCCGGCACGGCCAGCACCTTGAGCGCCATGTGCTCACCCGAGGTGAGATCGATCACCTCGTGCACCATGGCGCTCCCTCCAGCGCCCAACCAACGCTCCACCTGATAACGCCCGGTCAGTACCTGCCCCGGGATGAGCCCGCGCACCACCGGCTGGCCCGGTGGCTGCTCACCCACCGGATGCTCACTGCTGCCGAGCAACAGCGTGCGCGCGGGCCCGCTCCCCCTCGACTCGCGCGAGGGCGGCGGTGCGGCCACGGGAGGCAGTACCACCGCCCCCTCCTCGGGATTCAGGTACGCCACCCCGCTGTCGTGCTCCTCGTCCGTCACGGCAGCCTCCCCTCCCCTCGCGTGGCCTCAGCCCGCGAGCAGCGACACGTTGGAAGGCACGCCATTGCCCTCGATGTCCAGGTGGGGCGTGGGCAGGTTGTACTCGGCGGCGGCCGTGGTGGCCTCCATCATGATGGGACCGGCGATCTCCGGTGGCTCCCCGTGGCACAGCAGGTCCACCACGTGCTCCACCGTCCAGCGCCCCAGCCGCTGGATGGAGATCTGCCCGTTCCGCACCTTCGCCGTCTCGGCCAGCTCCGTGCTGCCCATCAGCTTCTCGTCCACCGACTGGCCCAGGTAGCCGCGCGCCAGCGTCATCACCCGCTCCAGCACCGCGTTCCACGCCTGCAGGTGCGAGCGGTCCTGCGCCTCGTCCATGATGTCCAGGCCCACCGGCAGCTTCTCCATCCGGTCCAGGAACGTCTGGATGAGCGGCCCGCGGATGAGGCGCCCGTGCTGCGGCGCGATGATCTCCACCGCCGGCTCCAGCTTGCGGATGACGGCCACCACGCGCTGCAGCGCCAGGTTCACCGGCATGTAGATTTGATGGAAGGCGCGGATGCCGTTCCAGTCCGACTCATCCGCCCACAGGCCCTGCGCGTTGACGTCCGTGACGCCGCCGAACAGATCGCCCGTGAAGAGCACGCGGGTCTCCGGGTCGTACAGCATCACCGCGCCGCGGAAGTGGCAGAAGGGCGAGGGCACGGGCAGCAGCCGGTGCCCGGTGGGCACGTTGAGCCCGTGGCTGAACTTCTCCGTGGCGATGAAGCGGCCGCGCGGCAGGTTCTGGTGGACGATGAGCCGCCAGGTGTCCTCCGAGCAGAGAATGCCGGCCTTGGGCGCGTAGCGCGCCGAGATGATGCTCGCCGACGAGCCCACGTCCGGATCCTGGTGGTTGATGAAGACGGCGCTGAGCCGATCCAACCCGCCGATGAGCGACGTCACCTTGGTGGACACCTGGGCGAAGTCACTGCTCGAGCCCGGATCGATGAGCAGGTTGAACTCGTTGGGGCGGCCCGTCTTCGGGTCCGAGCCCCGGAAGCGGCGCAGGTACGGGTTGGCGTAGAAGATGTTGCCGGGGTCGCGCTTGCCCACCCAGAAGGTGTCCGGAGCGATCTCCACGGGAACGAGCCGCAGGTCGGTGCTCTGGCTGTCGGAGGGACTGACGTTGCTCGGCGGAGGATTGCGATTCGGGAACGCCTGGACGCTGCTCATACGGGCACTCGGCTCTAGGGGATGTGGGCCCCCGGGGAAGGGGCGGGAACACCCCCTCCCGTAGCAAGGCGTGGGCCGCCCCGGCGCCGGAGTGCGCCGTCCTCCCGTGGACGCAACCGCTGCGCGGCCGCGCGGCACACGACCGCAAATCGTGCGCCGTCCCCATGCTCCGGGGAAACCCCTACGAACAGTCCGGCTTCTACGGGGCCCTGGGAGCCGCGGGCTGTCCGGACAGACCTCCCAGTGCCCCCTCGGCCTCGGCCACGTCCCGGGCGTACTCCTCCAGGTAGCGCCGGCGCTGATCGCTGTCCCACTCGGCCTCGGAGAAGCGATCCAACGTGTACGGCTGGGTCGTGTGCACGGAACCGTAGAGCCCCTTCACCAGCTCGCGATCCGGATCTCCCTGCTCCCGGAGGAGGAAGCCCTCCACGTCGCGCAGCCGCAGGGGGAAGTCGGGCTTCTTGTCGTGGAGCAGCAACCCGAAGAGCTCGAAGCGCACCTCGCGGGCGCCGGCCTCCAACTCCTCGTTGAACTCCAGATAAGCCAAGGGAATCCCCGCCTCGTCATCCACGCGGCCCGCCATCACGTAGCGGCCGGGCTTGCGCACCTGCAGGCCCACGTAGAGCTGGAGCGAACCCTTCTCGATGACCTCGCGCACCCGGCCGGTGAAGGTGGCGGGCGCGGCGGGGGTGAAGACGATGTCGAAGAAGGCCCCTCCCTCGGCACTGCCGTTGGCGCGCACGCGGAACTCGACGCGCAGCGTGCCCTCGAACATGGCGAAGCCCTGGCGCGAGGGCTGGAAGCTGCCCGTCCACATGCCGTCTCCGGCCACATCGTCGCCATTGCGGCCGGTGTCGTTGAAGTCCAGGGGGACGGGGGTGGCCTGCCCGGCGCCCGCCATGTGCGGGGCCTCCCGGGCCACGGCGGAGTGCACCTCGCACGGCAGCGGCTGGCCGGAGCTCGCGTTCTCACAGCCCACGAAGAAGCGCACCACCTCGTCGCCCACGACGTAGACCTTCTCCTGCTTCAACTTCAGCGCGATGTCTCCCTTGTCCTTGTCCAGGGGCTGCTTGCGCTCGGGCGACTGCGGGTACACCAGGTCCGGGTGCTCCTCGATGGGCCGCGACTCATGGGGGTAGCGCGTGGACTTCCGGTAGGAGTCCAGGGTGAAGCGGGCCCGCTCCAGACGCTTCTGCCACAACTGCCGCTGCGCCTCGCGCTCGAGCTCCTCGGGCGACAGGGCGGGCTGGCCAGGGCGCTGGGCGGAGACCGCGGACGGCCGTGCCGGCCCGCGCGACGGTGGCTCGGCCTGGGTACCGCTGGAAACCTCGGGACCGGGCGCGGACGAGTCCGCCGCACCCGGCCCGGGACGAATGAGCCCCACGGAGAGCAACACCCCTCCCACTCCCAGCACGAGAGGAACGAGCAAGAGAAGCCAACGGCCACGGCGGGAAGGGCGCTGATTCATGGGGATACATCCAATGCTGCCAGAAACGGCCTACTTGGCGTAGTTGGCCATGTCGGTGCGCACGGGCCCGACGATGCCCGCCCAGTTGCCGGCGGCGTAGTGATCGTAGGCCTCGCCGTCATCGCGCAGCTCGACGGTGTGGTAGCTCCACTTGGCCTTGCCGTTGCTGGTGGCCGCGGTGCCGGTGTTCAGCGTGCCGTCGCAGAACCAGTCGCCCGGGTTGCAGAAGCCGCCGGTCGCGGAGACGCCACCGGTGGAGTGGTACGACACGGCCTCGTCGTCCTGGCCGGGGAGCACACCGGAGTAGGCCGTGCCCCTGGAGCCGGCGAACATGTAGAACCAGATGGAGCGCGTGGTGTTGTGGTTGTACATGCCGCGCGCGGTGCTGGTGACCAGGTCGCTGGTGAGCGGCTCGCTCGTGGCCCAGTCGCCGTAGTTGGCCAGCTCGCTGCCACCGCCAGCGCCCGAGGCCACGTCCACCCACTTGATGTTCCAGCCCACCTGCGTGGTGCCGTCCGTGTTGCCGCACACGCCCGAGGAGTTGGGGACGGCGTTCTTCTTGTAGCGCGCCGAGCCACCGTACATGGACAGCGCGTAGCCGATCTGCAGGTTGCCCGCGCTGTGCGCCGCGATGTAGCACCAGTTGGCGCCCGTGCAGAAGCAGTCGAGCGCGTCGCGAACGCGGTAGTTCTCCACGGAGATCTTCTGCGTGCCGTTCCAGTTCACGGCCTTCTTGTTGATGCCGGCCGCGGTGGTGCTCGGGCCCCAGTAGCTGAAGTCGGTGTAGTTGCCCGCCCGCGTGGTGTTGCCGTTACGGCCGTGGATCCACAGCGAATAGTTGGTGGCCGACGCCTCCGCGCCCACCAGGGCGGTGGCGGCGATGATGGCCGTGCTCAAAAGCTTCTTCATGAGAGAGCGCCTCCTGCTCTTGCTTCCAAGGGGGTACCCGCCCGGCTGAGTGCCAGGCAGGCACGGCCACTCTACTCGTGCATTCTCAAAAAACGAAAACCCTCCATTCTCACCAAATGAGAGATTCCTGACTCAACGTGTCAGAGCGGGATTCCTCGACACGTTGCGTCAGGAGGGAGCGGGCGCCGGACAGGAGAGCGGGCGCCGTGTGTGCCGGGTGGGGAGGGGACGGGTGGGAGGGCACGTCCGGGACGCGGGGCGCGGATGCCTAGCTTGAATCGCGTCCTCTCCACCCTTTGAGGAGGCCCTGCCCATGTCCTCGATGGATGTTCCCCTGACGCTGTTGGATCCCGAAGGCGGTTGGATCAATGCCCCCGTGCACGTGCACGACCTGAGGGGCCGGCCCACGCTGCTGTACTTCTGGTCCGAGCTGAGCAAGACGAACCAGGAGCAGTTGCCACTGGTGAAGACGCTGCTGGACGAGTTCATCCCCAAGGGGCTCCAGGTGATTGGCGTCCACGTCCCGATGGAGGGCGAGGATCTGGGCCATGCGCTGGACACCAACGACATCGAGGCCATCGTGAAGCGGATGGGCTTCCGGCACCCGGTGGCGGTGGACGACGGCTCGATGGAGCAGGCGTACGGGGTGGAGGATGTCCCGACGTTCCTGGTGTACGACGCCTTCGGCATCCTGCGCCTGCGGGTGGCGGGAGAGGCGGCGACGAACCCCGAGTTGAGGCGGCTGTTGGAGCGGCTCACCGGCCCCGAGGCCACCTCCGGCGCGTTCGCGCCCTGAACCCCCGCGCACGAGGAACGACATGGCAGGCCAGAAAAAGAAGGAGGCCTCCCGTCTGTCGCTGGGGGCCCTGACCGCCGCGGGAATGGGGGCGGTGATGGGGCTGAGGGCGATGCTGCGGGAGAAGGTGAGCTTCGAGGGCCGCACCGTGTTGCTGACGGGCGGCTCGAGGGGCCTGGGATTGGTGATGGCCCGTCAGTTCCTGGCCGAGGGGGCGCGCGTCATCATCTGCGCCCGGGAGGAGGTGGAGCTGGCCCGGGCGCGCGACGAGCTGGAGGGCCTGGGCGGCGAGGTGCTGGCCATCCCCTGCGACGTGAGTGACCGGGTGCAGGTGGAGGCGATGGTGGCCCAGGTGCACGAGCGCTTTGGCGCGGTGGACGTGCTGGTGAACAACGCCGGTGGCATCCAGGTGGGTCCGCTCGAGTCGATGGCCGAGGAGGACTTCGTCGAGGCGATGAAGGTGCACTTCTGGGCGGCGCTCTACACGTCGCTGGCGGTGCTGCCGGAGATGAAGCGGCGGGGCTCGGGGCGCATCGTGAACGTTTCGTCCATTGGCGGGAGGGTGAGCATCCCGCACCTGGTACCGTACAGCGCGAGCAAGTTCGCGCTGGTGGGCCTGTCGGACGGGATGAGGGCGGAGCTGGCGCAGGACGGCATCCTGGTGACGACGGTGTGCCCGGGGTTGATGCGCACGGGCAGTCCGCCCAATGCGTTCTTCAAGGGCGACCACGAAGCGGAGTACGCGTGGTTCGTGCTGGGGGACTCGTTGCCGGGGATGTCGATGAAGGCGGAGCGGGCGGCGAGGAAGATCATCGAGGCCTGCCGCCGGGGTGACGCGGAGGCGCTGGTGGGCTGGCCGTCGAAGGTGGCGGCACTGGCGAGGACGCTGGCACCGGGCATGACGGCGGCGGTGCTGGCGCAGGTGAACCGGATGATGCCGCAGGACAGCAGCACGGACCGGTACCGGGGCCGGGACAGCGAGACGCCGCTCACACGCTCCTGGGTGACGAAGCTGACGAGGCAGGCGGCACAGAAGAACAACGAGGATCTGCTCCACTGAGCAGCACCCCCCCACTCTTCCCTCCACTCCTCCCTCTCCCTCTGGGAGAGGGCCGGGGTGAGGGTCTGAGTTCCGGCCGTGACACTAGACCGGCAGGGGAAGCCGGAGGCTGAAGGTGGAGCCGTTGCCCAGCTCCGACTGCGCGGTGAGCGAGCCGCCGTGGAGCCTCGCGAGCGCCGCGGCGATGTACAGCCCCAGCCCATGCCCGTTCCCGCCCGCGCCGTCCGCGCGATGGAAGCGGTCGAAGATGTTGCGCAACTCCGAGGCGGGGATGCCCACCCCCCAGTCGCGCACCTGGACGAGGGCCAGGCCTGGCGTGCGCAAGAGCGACACCTCGACGCGCCGCTGCGCCCCGCCGTACTTCACCGCATTGGAGAGCAGGTTGTTGAGGATGTACCGCACGCGCTCGGGGTCGAAGGACAGCGCCACCCGCTGGAGCGCTCCGGTCAGGGAGAAGTCCACCTGGGGCTGGAGCTCGCGCCACTCCTGGACCACCTCCTGGAGGAAGGTGGCGAGCTCGCCGGGCTCACGCCGCAGTGCCACCTTGCCCTCGGACAGGCGTGCCGCGTCGAGGATGGAGGTGACGAGTGCGTTCATCCGGTCGAGCTGACGGAGGATGGCCTCGGAGCACTTCCGCTCCTCGGCGGAGCCCCGCTCTCCCTGCTTGCGCAGCAGCATCTGGGCGTTGAGCCGCGCGGAGCTCAGGGGCGTCTTGATCTCATGGGCCACCCAGTTGAGCATCTCCTCGCGCCCGGCGCCGCTGGAGTGGCCCGCGCGCGCCTCCGCGGGCATGGCCTCCTCGCGTGGCTCCGGAGCAGTGGGACGCGAGCCCAGCACCTGCTGCACAGCGGCCTCGAAGGTGTCGAGGTCCACCGGCTTGGGGAGGAAGGCATCGGCCTCCTCCAATCCCTTGGGTTGCGCGGCGCTCAGCAGCAGGAAGGGGACCCTCTCGAGGCGAGGGTCGGCCCGCAGCATGCGCAGCAACTCCACGCCGGTGCGCCGGGGCATCATGTGGTCGCTCACCACCAGGTCCGGCCGCTCGGTCCGGGCCAGCATCAGGGCCTCTTCCCCGTTGTGCGCCCGCAGGGTCCGATGACCCAGATCCTCCACCACCTGGGCGAAGATCTCGAGCATCGCCTCCTCATCCTCCGCGATGAGGACGAGGCTCATTCCTCCTCCCCTCCGATGCGGGAACCGATGGGCTGGGCCTGGCCCGTCAGCAGTCCCACGGCCGAACGCAGGGGGTTGAGCACACGGATCCCCGAGTCGTTGATCTCGAACTCGCGCAGGTTTCCGTCGTACTTGCTGTCACGCATCTTGAGGATGGACATCACGCGGTGGATGCGCCCGCGCAACTCCACGTAGCGCAGCAGCATCAGGTTCTCGCCGAGGATGGCGATGGGCGTGTCGTTGAAGTCCAGCTCGGTGCCGGCGATCTTCGACACCTCCTTGGTGAACAGGGACGTCACCCCCGCGGCCCGCAGGTGCACGCTGAAGGCGGCCAGGAAGGTCCGCCGCCGCTCCGGGTCCGCGATGGAGAGCTCGAGCTCCGTCAGCCCGTCCACCACCAGCCGCCGGATGCCCATCCGGGCCACCTCCGCCAGGATGCGGTCGGCCAGGACATCCGCCTCCCGCTCGGAGGGAGGGTGGTGCATCAACGTCAGCATCCCGCTCGCCAGCGCTTCCCGCACGTCCAGACCGATGCGCTGAGCCCGGGCCAACAGCGCCGCGGGAGGCTCGAAGAAGGAGACGAAGAGCGTCTTCTCCCCATGGCGGGCCCCCTCCGCCGCGAAGTGCGCGGCGAGCAGCGTCTTGCCAATCCCCATGCTGCCCGCCATCAGGGTGGTGCTCTGCAGCGGCAGGCCTCCATCCATCAGTCCGTCGAACTCGGGCAGACCGAAGCCGGCCCGGGTAGAAGGTGGGACGAAGTCCTTGTCGGAGGGGACACGGGTCTCGAGCCGCGGGATGATCTCCACCCCCTCGGCACCAATCTGGAACAGGTGCGCCCCCGGCAGGTGGGGCCGGCCGCGCAGCTTGACGACCTCCACGCGGCGATGACGGCGCCCCCCGTGCGGGCTCACCCACAGCGAGATGATGCCATCCACCGTCGTGGCCTCCGGCAGCGTCATCAACTTCTCGATGGGGTACTCGGTGGTGAAGAGCCCGATGCAGTCCGTGGCGGACAGCCCGATGCCCAGCTCGTACAGGAACTCGCGCAGCCGGGCCTCGTCCTGCCACAGGTCACGGATGGAGCGCAGCCCGTCGAGGAAGAGCAGCTTCGCGCCGCGCTCGCGCACGGTGTGCAGGAGGGTGTCGCGTGCCTCCTTGGCGCCCTTCTTCAGCGAAGCATAGGTGCTGACGAAGATGAGCTTGTCGCCCAACAGTTCACGGCGGAAGAAGGAGAAGCCGGAGAGCGCGTCCACCAGCTTGTCGTGAGGCTCGGAGGTGACGGTGGCGAGCACCACCGGCAACCCGCGCGAGGCGGCGAGGAAGGCCAGCTGGCTGCAGAGGATCGTCTTCCCGCAGCCGGGATTGCCCGCCACGATGAGGGTCTGGCGCCTGGGGATGCCACCGCCCAGCAGGAGATCGAAGCTCGGGATGCCGGTCGCGAACAACTTCGGGGTGTTGCGGCTGTCCATCGGGGGGCTCGGGACAAAGGGAGGGGAAACCATGGGCGGGCCCTGGCGAAGGCACGCCTACTGAAGAACAGGCCCCGGCCGCCTGTGCCGGAACGCGCCTCCTAACATGGGACCGCCCCGTCAGCTCGGCAGCCGACGGAGCATCTTTCCGATGGGCTCCCGCCCACCGCGCCCTTCGATGACCAGCCAACGCTTCTCCGCCCGGCCGCCCGGTCTCCTGGCGGCCAGGGCGGTGAGGCTCACGCCTTGGAGGGCTCGGCCGGACCCCCCTCTTCCCACCAGCGGCCCTTGTACTCGGCGGCGCGGGCGAGCTGCTCGCGCAGGGCGGCGATCATCTTCTCGTTGCCGTCCTGCTCATAGCCCTTCAACGACTCCTGGCAGCCGGGGACACGCTGAAGGAAGTCGCGCAGACGCTCGAGGGTGAGCTCGGGCGCGTACATGCCGTAGCCGAGCTTCTCCAGGTAGAGGGCGTTGAGCACCTGCTCGAACTGGCCCTTCACAGGCAGGGAGAGCAGGGGCTTGTGGAGGTAGACGGCCTCGCTCATGAGCGTGTAGCCGCCCCCGGCGATGACGGCGCGGGCGGTGCGCAGGTCGTCGATGAAGCCCTTCTCGCTGAAGGGGCGGTAGAGGAGGTTGCCGTCCTTCACGTCCTCGGTGATGTCGCGGCGCATGCCGTAGATGTGGCAGGGCAGCCCGCTCTGCTTGAGGATCTCCGGCAGCTGCGTGTTGGTGGTGGACGTCTGATAGACGAGCAGGTGCTCACCGGGCTCGGACTTCGCGGAAAGGATCTCCGGCCGCAGGATGGAGGGCAGCAGCGTGGTGCGCTCCTTGCGGACGGGCGGGTAGAAGAAGGTGGTGACGAGGTAGTGGAAGCACCCGGGCAGCTTGGACTTCACCAGGGCGCGGGTGGCCTCGAAGTCGTCCTCGAAACCGGCGAGCAGCGACGCGTCGTGCTTCGCGCGGTTGATGATCTGCATGTTGTCCACGCTGATGACGGGCAGGCGGTGGTTGCGGGCGAAGAGGTAGCTGAAGCTCTCGAAGTCGCTCACCACCACGTCCGGCTTGAAGTCCTCCACCAGGTCGAAGTACTGGCGCACGTTCTGCGGCCAGCCCTTCACGGCCCCGGAGAGGTTCTGCAGCACCGTCTGCCACTTCTTCACCGAGTTGCCTTCATAGGCGATGGTGAAGCCCCAGATGCCATGCACGTTCTCGAAGCGTTTGGCCAGGTAGTCCTTGGCGCGCCCCGAGACGACGATATGGACCTCGTGCTCCTTGGCCAGCTCCTCGAGGAGCACGCGGGAGCGGGTGGCGTGTCCCATGCCTTCGCCAACGACACCGTAGAGGATTCTCATGGGCTGGGAGCATACGCGGGATGTGGCGCACGAGCCCATGCGGCGGTAGCGTCCCCGTCATGCAACATGAGGGAACGGACACCAAGGCCCCGAAGAGCGCGGAAGGATTGACCCGGGCGGCCCTGCTGGGGCTGTGTGGCGGCATCCTCCTGGGCGGTCTCTTCCTGTTGGGGGTGGGATTCAAGACGCGCCTGTCCCCAGCGGACTGCACCGGCCTGTCCGAGATGGAATGCAGCTTCAAGCGGGACGCCGAGCAGGAGATGGGCCGCATGCAGGTCATCATGGGCGCCGGCCTGTTGGCACTCGGAGCGGCCGTGGTGGTGTTGATGCGCTCGCGGGCCCGCGCGGCCTCCAGCTGAGGGCCCTTCGACCTCCAAGGGTTCATCGCCTCCTCCGTCAAGCAGCCGGACGGTCGAGCGGGGTAAGCGCTTTTGCCGGTGCGGCGTAGACCGGCTAATTAGCTCTAGCCTCGACATTAGGCTTCGGTTAGGAGAGGCCCCCTCTTATGCAGCTTGAATCCCTGAAGATGTTTTGTGACGTGGTGGAGACGGGCTCCTTCTCGAGGGCCGCGCAGCTCAACCACGTGACGCAGTCCGCGGTGAGCCAGCAGATCCGCGCCCTGGAGAACCGCTACGAGCAGAAGCTCCTGTCGCGCAGCGCCCGCCAGGTGACGCCGACGCCGGCCGGCGAGCGCCTGTTCCGCGGGTGCAAGGAGATCCTCGCCCGGTTCGCCGAGGTGGAGAACGAGATCCGCGAGCAGTCCACCGAGGTGCAGGGCACCACGACGGTGTCCACCATCTACTCGGTGGGCCTGCACGAGCTGCGCAACGTGCAGAAGCAGCTCCTGAAGACGCACCCCAAGGTGAACATGCGCCTGAACTACCGGCGCAATGATCAGGTCTACGACGACGTCATCCTCGGGGCGGCGGAGATTGGAATCGTGGCGTACCCGCAGCCGCGCGCGGGCGTGGACATCCACCCGTTCCGCGACGACAAGCTGGCGGTGGTGTGCTCGCCCACCCACCCGTTCGCCACCAAGGCGAAGGTGAGCCTCACGGCGCTCTCCGGGGTGCCCTTCATCGCCTTCGATCGCGAGGCGCCCACGCGCAAGGCGCTGGACCGGCTCTTCCGCGAGAAGAACCTGGACCTCAACCCGGTGATGGAGATCGACAACGTCGAGACCATCAAGCGCGCGGTGGAGATGGGCATCGGCGTGGCCATCCTCCCCATGGCCACGGTGGCGGCCGAGGTGGCGCAGGGCTCTGTCGTCTCCAAGCCCTTCGCCGAGGGCCCGGTGTCGCGCCCCATCGGTCTGCTCATCCGCAAGGGCAAGTACCTGGACCGGGCGTCGGCCGCCGTGCTCGAGGCCTTCAAGCTGGCCGAGGCCACGAGCGACGAGCACTGAGCCCGTCCCGGGTCGAAGCAGCTCCGGCCCCGTGCCACCCCTCGTGGGAGGCACGGGGCTTTCGTTTGCTCAGGCGGCGGTCTCGGCCCCCGTGGCGGGCGCCAGCGCGTGCAGCCAGGGCGTCAGCAGCCGGGCGCACTCCTCGGGGTGGGTGAAGTAGGGCACGTGGCCCGCGCCGCGCAGCAGGTGCTGGGGCGTGCCCGAAGGCAGCGAGGCCGCGAGCCGCGCCATGGTGGACGCGGGCACCAGCACGTCCCGGTCCCCCTGGATGCACAGACACGAAACGGACAGTGGGCGCAGCTCGGGCGGAGGCGGCTCGCGGCGGCAGGCGAAGGCGCGGTGGAGCGTGGTCATCCGCTCCAGCGTCGTGGTGGGCACCACGTCCGCCACCTGTTCGGCCGGGACGCGCGTCCACGAGGCCACGCAGGCGGTGAATGGACCGGGGCGGCCCAGGACGGCGATGGGCCCCATCAGGGGGATGAGGTGGCCGCGCAACCCCAGGTGCTCGGGCCGGGTGAAGGAGCCCATGAAGGCCACCCCGCGCACCGCACCCGCCGCCGCCAGGTGTCCGGCCACCATGCCCCCGTAGGAGCTGGCCACCACCGCGTCCATCCGCCCCGCCGCCATCAGCACCTGACGCGCCAGCTCCCCTGCCCCACAGGCGGCGAGGCTGCCTTCCGGGTACTCGACGAGGACGGGCCGGGCCACGAAGGAGAGCCGCTCGGCCAGGGCCCGGAAGCCGACGCCCCGCGCACCCAGCCCGGGCAGCAACAACACCCGGGGACCCGTGCCTCGACCCATCTCCGTCAGCTCAACGACCCGGCGCATGTGCCTCCTTCGCGAACGCGCTCCGAACACCGCGCGCACGCCGCTTCTGCCCGTGCCCGCCTCCCTGCCTACCAGGAGACCTCGACCTCCGTCTCAGTCAGGCTCACCTGCCGTCCGGTGGCCTTCACGTCCGCCACCCGCGCCGCCTCGTAGAGGCCCCGCACCGCGCCCACCAGGTAGTCGCACGGCAGGGTGCTGCCCTTGATGGAGACGATGCCGCTGCCCGGCCCGGTCCATTGCACCGAGCACTCGCCATGCCGGACGGACGTCCGCCACGCCGAGGGGAAACCATTGAGCATCCGCCTCGGCTCTCCCCCGGCCAGCATCAGCAGCACCCGCCCCGCCCCGGACTCCAGGTACTCCGGCGCCACCTGGTGCCCCAGGCGCCACATCGCGCCCTCGAAGCCGCCATGGTGCTCGCTCAGGGCCCACGCCGCGGCGTAGAGCAGCCGGTTCAGCGCTCCGACGGGATAGCTGAAGAAGGCCATGAAGCGGCTGCCTCCGGCCGCGTCGACACAGCGCCGCAGGACCCCTTCGTCATGGAGGCCGCGCACCACATCCAGCGCGCCCGTGAAGAAGAAGCCACGCAGGGTGTCCTCCGGCCTGCACAGCGCCAACCGTTGCTCCAACTCCTGCAGTGAGCCCTTCTCCATTACATCCCCGGCGAGCGGGGGGACTCCCGCCCGGTCCCCTGTGACGAACCCCGAAGTATTGGGCTTGCCGGGATGGAATCAAGACGCGTCGCGCGAGGAGACGAACACGCGGAGAAGCCAGGGTGCGCGAGGTAATCCCGGAATGGGGAACGTATGGGATGGGGTGACCCAGGGGAGCAGCCTCGTGTTCGAGGATGGACGTCCCGTGGCGGGCCCCCTGCCATGACAGGGGGCCATCCCGTCTACACTCTTCGTTCATGAGCGCGCTGACCGCAGGTGACGTCCTCGGAAGGGAGTGGCGCATCGTCCGACCGGCCTTCGGAGACGAGCCCGGCTCGGAGTACCGGGTGGAGCCCGTCGAGGGAGGAAGGGCCCGGCGGCTCACCCTGTGCCGCACGCTGCGGCCTCCCACCTCCACCGAGCTGAAACGCTTCGAGGAGCACATGCACTCGGGGGAGCGGACCCAGCACCCCGCCTTCCAGCCCGTGGAGGCCGTGGGGTACGACGTGGCCCGCGAGGCCCTGTGGATGGTGCGTCCCTGGTGGAATGGCGAGTCGCTGCCCTCGATGTTGGGAGGACTCCACCCGGTGGGCCTGGATCTGCCCTACCTGCATGCGCTCGCGGATCAACTGGCGCAGGCGCTCACCGCCGCCCAGGCCGCGGGCATCGCCCATGGCCGGCTGCGGCCCACGCGGTTGCTCGTCGCGCCCGGGGGCAAGGGAGTGAGGTTGTGCCTGCTCGACCTGGGGCTGGAGGTCTTCCGCCGCACCCACGCGCCCGGCTGGCTGAGGCCCCCGCAGGTGGGCACGGCCTACGTGGCGCCCGAGCTGGGAGAGACGGGTCCCGTGCCCTCTTCGGCCGATGTCTTCTCCTTCGGGCTCATCGTCCGGGACATGCTGGCCACGCGGCGGGACGGGGCGTGGTGTGGACGCTGGGAGCACTGGGTGGAGCGGGCCACGGCCGCGGCGGGCAGGCGGTTCGGCAGCGTCACCGAGGCCCTGAGGGCCCTGCTGCCGGTGCTGCGAGCCCTGCCGGATGAGCCACCGCCCCCGCCGCCGAACTTCGAGCCCGGCGTCCCCAGCGCGTAGGCCTCAGTACATCTTGCGCAGGCGCGCGGCGAAGAAGCCGTCCCAGCTCTCGGGGCCCGGGAGCGTGCGCAGGTAGGCCTGGGTGAGCGGGAGCTTCACCGACTCGTGCAGCACCGGCGGCTCCGCCGTCCACTCGGGGTGGCTGCGCAGGAACATCTCCACCTGATCCTGCCCCTCCTGCGGGTCCATCGTGCACACCGCGTACACCAGCAGGCCTCCGGCCGACACCGCTTCCTGGCAGTTCTCCAGGATGCGCCGCTGCAACACCGCCAGCCGCCCGATGTCCTCCGGCTTGCGCCGGTAGCGCAGCTCCGGGTGCCGCCGCAGCGTCCCCAGGCCCGAACACGGCGCGTCCACCACGAACGCGTGGAACTCGCCCCACTCCTCCGGCCAGGGCTGCGACGCGTCATGCGCCTCGGCCCGCAGGCGCCCGGAGAGACCCAGCCGCTTCGCCTCGGATTCAATCTTGCGCAGCTTGTTGGCGTGGAGGTCCGTGGCCACCACCTCGTGCTTCTCGGCCTGGTGGCACGCCTTGCCGCCGGGCGCCGCGCACGCATCCAGCACCCGCGCCGTCTCCGGGATGTCCCCGTACACACCCACCAGTTGAGCGGCCTCGTCCTGCACCTGCCACAGGCCCTCGGCGTAGCCGTAGATGTCTTCCAGCCGTCCCACCGGCGGCAGGACGATTCCCACCGGAGACACCGCCGTGGGCCGCACCTCGAGCCCCGTCTCTCGCAGCTGCTCCAGCAGCGCGTCGCGCGTCACCTTCGCGCTGTTGGCGCGGATGACCACCGAGGGCGTCTGATTGTTGGCGACGAGTATGGACTCGGCACGCTCGCGGCCGAACTGGCGCACCCAGCGCTCCACCATCCACTTCGGGTGGCTCTCGCGGACCGACAGGTGCTCGATGGCATCCGTCTCCGGCGGCAGCGGCGGCGAGGGCAGCGAGGACAGCTTGCGCAGGATGGCGTTGACGAAGCCCGCCGCGCGAGTCAGCCCCACCTCCTTGAGCGCCTGCACCGTCTCGGCCACGGCGGCGCGGGCCGGGACGCGGGTGTAGAAGATTTGATAGGCCCCCACGCGCAGCGCGGCCAGGACCTTGTCCTCGAGCGCGTCCAGCTTGCGATCGGCGAAGCGGGTGATGGCGTAGTCCAGCGTGAGCTGACGGCGGGTGGCCCCGTAGGTCAGCTCGGTGATGAGCCCCGTGTCCCGGGGATCGGCCGGTGGCGACTCCGAGAGCACCGTGTCGAGGACGACGTTGAGGTACGCATCCGTGGCCCGGACGCGGCTCAGAACCTGGATGGCGATGGCACGTGCGTTCATCCTTCCCCTCTCACCTGTCCAACCGGGTCATCATGTTCACGAGCTCCGAATCCGACAGCTTGCTGGCGGGCAGGGAGGACAGGGAGAGCAGCAGATCCTCCAGCATGTCCTCGTAGCCCCCCTCCGCCGAGGCTCCACGCTGCAGCTCCGACCATTTCGAGCGCGCCCACGCCGCCAGCTCCGCCTGAGTGAGCCTGCCCGCCAGCCGGTCGGCGATCTTCTGCCGCACCAGGGCCCGGGACAGGACGTTCGCCGCGGGAGTCCCCTCCACGCCCTTCACCTTGCGGCCCAGCGTCTTCGAGGACGTGCTCGGCGCGGCCGGCGCCTCCACCTTGCGGCCCAGCGTCTTGCGGCTCCCGCCCGAGGGAGCCAGGGCCTTCGCCGGTGCATCGGAGGCACGCGCCAGGGCCCCCGGCTGCCTCACCGCCAGGGACTTCTCCCGGGGAATGTCCTTCTTGCGGCGGCCGAGCGTCTTGCCCTTCTCCTCCGGCGCCGCGGCCTCGTCGTCCTCCCCGGACCAGGCGGCATCCACCACGCCGTCATCGTCCTCCGCCCCCTCCTCCACTTCGTCCTCCGCGCCCTCGTCCACCGCCTCCTCGTCCTCTTCTGCCTCGTCCTCCTCCGTCAGCTCCCCGGTGAGGTCCCCGCTGGCGAAGCGCTCGAGCGCCTCGAGGTACGAGTGGAAGCCCTGGCCCTCGATGGTGGCGGCACAGGCCTCGGCCACCACGGACTCGCGCGCGCCGAGCCGCTCCAGGTACACCTCGATGGCGGGCACGCCCACCAGCTCGAGCGCCTCCATGAGGGAGTAGGAACCGAAGAGCCCCGCGGGGCTCACCACCACGCCGTCCAGCCGGGAACGCTCGGCATGCAAGGTGTCGAGAAGGACGCCCTCGTGGTTGGACTGCACCACCTTCAACTCCAGCCCCAGCTCCGTGGCCCGGGCCGTCAGCGCGGCATCGAGGTCCGCGAGCCGTCCTCCCTGCCTTCCCTCCCGCTCGCCCAACAGGTTCAGGTTCGGCCCGTGCAGGACCAGCAGCCTCTTGCCCATGTCGCGTGTCCTCTTCTTCCTATGTCTCGAAGGGCCGGCTGCCCGGCACCAGTTTGCGGCCCGAGAGGAACTCGCCCGCCGTCATCACCCGCTTGCCCTCGGGCTGCACCTCCAGCAGCACCAGGGAGCCCTCGCCACACGCAACCTCCAGCCCCTGCGGCCCCGCGGACACCACCGTGCCCGGCGCCCCACTGCCCTGCCCCACCTTCGCCCGGTGCACCTTGAACAGCTTGCCCTCCAGCGTGGTGAAGGCCCCGGGCCACGGGGTGAAGGCGCGCAGACGCCGCTCCAGCTCCACCGCCGGCCGCGAGAAGTCGAGCTTCCCCTCCTCCTTCTCGATGATGGGGGCGAGTACCACGCCCTCCGAGGGCTGCGGCTTCGGCTTCAGCTCGCCGCGCAGGTACGCGGGGAGGTGCTCGCGCAGCAGCTCTCCACCCAGCTTGGAGAGCTTGTCGTGCAGCGTCGCGCTCGTCTCGTCCGGGGCGATGGGCTGGCGCTTCTCGGCCAGCACCGGGCCGGTGTCCAGGCCCTCGTCCATCACCATCAAAGCCACGCCCGTCTCCGGGTCGCCATGGGCGATGGCCCACTGGATGGGGGCGGCGCCCCGGAAGCGCGGCAGCAGCGAGGCGTGCACGTTGAGGCACCCCTTCACGGGCGTCTCCAGCACGTCCTTGGGGAGGATCTTCCCGTAGGCCGTCACCACGGCGACGTCCGGAGCGAGCTTGCGCAGCTCCTCGGAGAAGGGAGGGGTGCGCATCTTCTGGGGCTGGAGCACGGGGACGCCGCGCTCGAGCGCGTAGGCCTTCACCGGAGAAACAGCGAGCGCCTGACCACGGCCCTTGGGCTTGTCCGGCTGGGTGACGACGGCCACCACGTCTCCGATGTCGAAGAGGGCGGCCAGGGAGGACACGGCGAACTCGGGCGTGCCCATGAAGACGATGCGGGGGCGGGTCATAGGAGAGAGCCTTCTGCTGTACTGGGAGGCTTCAGGCAACGGTCTTCAGCGCCCCCGAGGTGGGACCTTCGGTGGCCTGACGTTTCCGGGCGCGGAGGGAGCCGAGGATGCTGAGCGCGGCCTGGGTCTCCTGCGTGGTGGCCAGGGGCTGCAGGGTCTCGATGACCTCTGAGAGGAGCCGGGCCTCCTCGGCCTCGCGCTCGCGGATGCGGTCCACGGCCTCGCTGAAGCGGTCGAAGAAGCCGCGCAGCTCGTCCTTCTTGCGCAGCGGACGCATGCGCGGGTAGCGGCCGGCGGCGAGCGTCGCGATGTAGAGGCTCATCACATACACGGGGCCGGCCACGCGGTGGGTGAGCACGAGCCCCATGAGGACCATCAGCCCCGCCATGCACAGCGCGCCGAGCCCGGTGAGCCAGAGGATGGTCTCTCCACTGGTGGCCAGGTCCATGGGGGAGGCGCCGCTGTCCACCGCGGCCCGGTGCGCCCGGTACGCCAGCACACCCACGAGCAACACCCCGCCTCCGCCGAGCGCGGCGAGCCGGAACATGTACCGGAGCTGGAACCCGGGATCGACCAGGTATTTCCGGCGCACGACATGAGGACGGGTGGAAGGTTGATTATCGACGGACATGGCGTTGAGCAGCGTACTCCAATCTCCCGGGTTGGTTTGCTCCTTCCGACAGGATGGGTTTACAGGAAAAGCACCTACAACCCATTGGGGGGTCCCATGTCTCGCCTACTTGCCGCAACGAGCCTGGCGCTCGTGCTCCTTCTCTCCGGGTGCAAGGTGGACCCGACCTCCCCGGAGTACTGGGAAAAGACGCTGGGCAAGGCAAGGCGCCCCCAGGACAAGGCGCGGGTGCTCGAGACGCTGCGCAGCTCGGGCACGTTGAACGCGAGCTTCCTGCCCTTCCTTCACGGGCAGCTCGCGTCGGACCAGAAGCCCGAGGTGAAGGCCGCGGTGGCGAGGGCGATCGCCGACGTGAAGAACCCCGCCTCGGTGGAGCCATTGGGCAACGCGGTGGACCTGACCGCGACGGACTCGGCCGGCAATCAGTTGAACAAGGAGCTGGCCTCGGCGCTGGGAGAGATTGGCGACCCCAAGGCCGTGCCCATGCTGCTGAAGCTCCTGAAGGCGCGAGACAACTACACGCGAATCGAGGCCGTGGAGGCACTGGGGCGGATGCGTGTGAAGGAAGCGGTGGAACCGCTCATGGCGCTGGCCACGGATGAGAGCGCGGAGCTCTTCCTGAACAAGAAGGCGATTGAAGCGCTGGGCCGTATCGGGGACGCGCGAGCGGTGCCGACGCTGGTGCGGATGCTGACGAAGGAGCGCCGCGGGGTGTCCTTCTACGTGGAGAGCTCGTTCTCACTCTTCCAACTGGGCCAGCCGGCGTCGGACGCACTGCTCGCGGTGCTGGAGGGCAAGGACACGGAGCTGTCGAGCTGGGCCCAGCGCAACGGCATCAACCCGGCGAGCTACTCCTTCAAGGCGGCGCAGTTGCTGGGAGACCTGCGCGAGCGCCGGGCGGAGGCGGCGCTGCTGAAGCAGCTCGAGTTCAAGCACGAGGATCCGCGAATCCAGGCCATCGTGCGGACACGGGCGGCGGACGCGCTGGCGAGGATGCGCTCGACGGCGGCGGTGAAGCCCATCGCTGCACTGGTGTCCGAACCGGATGCGGGGGTGCGCGGGGAGTACACGCATGCACTGGCTCGGATGGGCGGACGCGACGCGCTGCCGGCACTGGAGAAGGCGGCGGGCCAGGGGGACTGGTACGCACGCGAGGCGGCGCTCGAGGCGCTGACGATGCTGGGAGACGCGCGGGAGATGCCGGTGCTGGAGAAGCTGGCGGCGGCGGAGCCGGCGAAGACGGCGGCCGAGTGCGATGCGTTGGGAGGCGAGGGGTGTGGAGACCCGGTGGCGCTGGGGAAGAAGCGGGTGGAGACGATCGCGCGGCACGGCAAGCGGCTGGAGGCGGCGAAGGCGTGCGGGACGGACACGGGCTGCTGGGTGAAGAAGCTGGAGGACGCGGACAAGGGTGTGGTGGCGCGCGCGGCGATGGAGGTGGGGCGCGGCAAGGCGGCGGCACATTTGGGGTCACTGCTGGCGCGGATGACGGAGAAGGACCCGGACACGCGGATGGCGCTCATCCTCGGGGCGGAGTGGCTGGTGGAGGATGCGAAGGACGCGGCGGCCCTGGCGCGCAACGCACTGCCCACGCTGGAGAAGCAGCTCACCGAGGAGAAGAGCAGCACCGAGTACGTGAGGGCGAACGAGGACCTGCGGCGGCTGGTGGCGAGGCTTCAGCGGCAGAAGACGTGAGAGGGATTCAGCCCACCTCGCGGACCGGGGGCTTGTCGCCACCGCCTGTGCCCTCCTCTTCGGGACTCACGGGCTCGGGCTCGTCCTGAAAGGCACTCGGCAACAGGTTGAAGGGCAGCACCTTCGCCAGGGCCACCAGCAACAACATCCCTCCCGGCGCCGCGAAGATGGCGAGCGCCGGAATCGCCTTCGCCACGTCAATCAATTGCGCCCGCATCCGCTGGCGCTCCTCGGCCGTCAGCGTCTGTCCTCGCGCGGCCTTCGTGAGCAGGTGATACAGCTCGCCCGTCTCACGGACCTCCTGCATCAACCGGTGGAAATTCCGCTCCAGCGTGTTCTGCATGCGGGACACCATGTCCTCGCCCATCAGATTCGCCGCGGAGGACACCGTGAACACATCCACCACCGAGCGGTTCTTCGCGTAGAACTCGGCCACCTCCAGCTCCAGCTGGTGCACCGTGCTCTCCGGCACCCGGAGCTCATGCGAGAGCTGATCGATGAAGGCCCGCTCGCCCCGTGTCCGCCGGCCATCCACCAGCGAGGCCAGCAGCGTCTGCTCCAGGATGAACCGCCTCAGGTCCACGCTGCGCACGTCCTTCACCGCCGTGCTCAACGAACGGCGGCGCTCGAAGGACTGCCTCACCGCGGTCCGCAACTCGCTCTCGAGCGCGGCCGGTAACCCCAGGTCCTCCACCTGCCGGAGGATGGCCCGGCGCGCGGAGAACGAGGGCTGCCGGTCCACGCAGGCCAGGCCCGTGAGCACCTCCACGAGCAGCGCCTTCTGCCGCGCCGCGAAGTCGATGCGCCGCCGGGCCATCTCGCGGTTCAACCCCCCGCGGGAGAAGTAGTCGAGCGCCTGCCGGCCGAACATGTGCCCATCCGCGTAGAGCGCCCCGTTGTGCAGGACGAGCCCATACGCCGGATCCCCGGACAGCGACAGGGCACGGCGCTCCAGCGCGTCCTCCACCCTGCCCCACAACCGCTTCGGCGCCTCGTGCCCCTGCCGCAGCTTCTCCTCGATCGCCTGGGCCTCCTCGAGCTGGCCGGTGAGGACGGCGAAGAGGAGCAACAGTTGCTCGCGGCGAGGACCCAGGGGCGCACCGGCCAGGACCGCGATGTCCAGGGCCATGCGCGCGAAGGTCCGCACCACCGCGCGGAAGAGCACCTCCTCGGGAGCCGCCGTCCCAGCGGACTCGGAGGACACCCCCTCCGAGGACACCCCACCGCCGGCGGGCGTGCCGTAGAGCAACCCACTGGCGCGCAGCATCCGGCGCAGGTACGAGCGGGCGCGGGCACGGCCGGAGAGTCCCGGGGACACCCCCTGAGCGGGTGCACGCGCGTGGGCCGCGACCGACTCCTCGAGCATCGAGGAGAGCCAACCCGCCTTGCCTAGATCCATCGGAAGTCCACCCCGGGTGCCGCGCACCAGACAGACAACCAGGAAATATCCCACTTCCCAGCCCGGCGCCAACGGCCCCACCCCTCATAAGGAGGCGGGGCCGGTACGACGGACTACAGCGCGGTGGCCTTGCCGGCCTCGAGCGCCTTCACCTTCGCGTTGCTCTTCGCCTTCTTCAGGTCCGCCTCCAGCTTGTCGGGCGTGCCGGCCAGCAGGGGGAACGTGCCGTAGTGCATGGGCACCACCGTGGGGTTGCCGAGCATCCGGGCGGCCTGGGCGGCGCCGGTGGGGTCCAGGGTGAAGTGACCGCCGATGGGCAGCAGGGCGTACGTGGGCTTGAAGCGCTCGCCAATCTGGCTCATCCCGCTGAACAGGCCGGTGTCACCGCCGTGGTACAGCGTGGGCCCGTTGTCGATCTGGATGACGAAGCCCATGGGCGCGCCCGCGTACTGGGCGGGGCTCTTCTCGTCCGCGGCGTAGCTGCTGGAGTGCACCGCCTCCACGAAGTGGATGGTGGCGTCCTTCACCTTGAAGGTGCCGCCGACGTTGCCGCCCATCGCCTTGTCCTGGGGAATGCCCAGGAGGTTGACGAGTTCGAAGCAGCCGAACACCTGGGCGCCGGTCTTCTGCTGCAGCGTCTTGGTCTCGCCCACGTGGTCGAAGTGCCCGTGGGAGACGAGGATGGCGTCCACCTGCTCCGGCCACTGGGCGCCCTGCGGGGCCTTGGGGTTGGAGAACCAGGGGTCGATGGCAATCGTGGCACCGCCGGGGGTGCGGAGGACGAAGGCCGCGTGGCCCCACCAGGTGAGCTCCGCCTTGCCGGCCGTGGCCACGGCCGCCTTCTTCGCCGGACCCTTCCCGGCGGGCGGCTGCGCGGCGGCCGTTCCGGACAGCCCCAGGAGCGCTCCCACCGTCACTGCCATGAGCTTGTTGCGCATTGCGTACTCCTCTCGAAACGAGTCAGGTCTCCCGCGGTGCCACCCGGGCACCCCGCGGTCGAGGGGCCGCATATTCGGCGGGCGGGCAATCGTCCAGCGGCAAATCTGGCGGCTCATACTCCGGTGGACAGCACTACCAGTGAGGGCGTACGGCTCGCGGCATACCCGCTATAGGCTGCGCCGCCCGTGGACCATCGCTTCCAGGTCAACCTCCGGGGGGTCATCGACCTCCTCTCCCACCACCTCTACAGCACGCCCGGCGTGTTCGTGCGCGAGCTGTTGCAGAACGCCACCGACGCCATCCGTGCCCGGCGGCACCTGGAGCCTGGACACCCGGGCTCGGTGCGGATGGAGCTCATCGAGAAGCAGGACGGCGGGCTGCCCACCCTGCTCTTCAGTGACGATGGCGTGGGGCTGACGGAAGAGGAGCTGCACCGCTTCCTGGCCACCATCGGGGAGAGCTCCAAGCGCGAGACGCTGGAGGCCCGCCGCAACGACTTCATCGGCCAGTTCGGCATCGGCCTGCTGTCCTGCTTCATGGTGTGCGACGAGCTGCTGGTGGTGACGCGCTCGGCGAAGGGAGACGGGCGCACCATGGAATGGCGGGGCCGGCATGACGGCACCTACTCCGTGCGGCCGTCCGAGCACCCGCTGGCGCACCCGGGCACCCAGGTGTTCCTCGCCGCCCGGGCGGACGCGGCCGAGTACTTCACCGCGGAGCGGGTGCGGCAACTCGCGGTGCACTATGGGGGCCTGTTGCCCTTCCCCATCCACCTCACCGTGGAGGGCCGCGCCGCGCACCTCAACCCGGCCCCGCCTCCCTGGCGCCGCGAGTACGAGAGCGCGGGAGAGCGCCGTGCCGCGCTGCTGGCCTACGGGCGCGAGGTGTTCGGCCAGGACTTCGTGGACTGCATCCCCCTGCGCGCCGAGGCGGGCCAGGTGGAGGGGGTGGCCTTCGTGCTGCCCTTCTCTCCCCACTTCAACGCGCGCCAGAAGCACCGCGTCTACCTCAAGGACATGCTGCTGTCCGAGAGCGCGGAGAACCTGCTCCCCGAGTGGGCCTTCTTCGTCAGGTGCGTGGTGAATGCCCAGGGTCTGCGCCCCACCGCCAGCCGCGAGGCCTTCTACGAGGACACCACGCTGGCGCGCGCCCGCGAATCGCTCGGCCAGTGCCTGCGCCAGTACCTCGTGGACCTGGCCCACAACGACCCTCGCACCCTGCAGCGGCTCATCGCCCTGCATGGCCTGTCGGTGAAGGCGCTCGCGCTGGACGATGACGACTTCTACCGGCTCGTCATCCACTGGCTGCCCTTCGAGACGACGCTGGGGATGATGACGCTGGGGCATTACCGCCAGTCCTTTCCCTCGGTGCGCTACGTCAACACGCTGGACGCCTTCCGGCAGGTGGCGCGCGTGGCGGCGGCGCAGGGGCTGTGCATCCTCAACGGCGCCTACACGCATGACACCGCGCTGCTGGAGAAGCTGCCGCGCGTCATGCCGGACGCCCAGGTGGAGCTCTTCTCCGCGGCGCAGCTCCCTCAGGGCTTCGAGGAGCTGACGCACGAGGAGCGCGAGATGGTGGCGCGGCTGCGGCAGGTGGCCACGGAAGCGCTGGAGCCGTTCCGCTGCGAGGTGAGCATCAAGAAGTTCCTCCCTCCCGAGGTGCCCACGCTCTACGGAGACGTGGACGACGGGGCCTTCCGGCGCGACGTGGAGCGCGCCCGCGAGGAGACGGACGAGCTGTACGCCTCGGTGCTGGAGGGAGCGCTGACCGATTCCCACGAGGAGGAGCGGCCGCAGTTGTGCTTCAACCTCCGCAACCCGGTGGTGCGGCGGCTGACGCGGGTGCGGGACACCGCGCAGCTCAAGCTGTCGGTGGAAATGCTGTACGTGCAGGCGCTGCTGCTGGGACACCGCCCGCTCAACGCGCGGGAGATGGGGTTGCTGAACCGCGGGCTGCTCGGCCTCATCGCCGCGCGGCTGGATGACGACGAAGGCACTGGGGGCATGCATTGATGGAGCAGGACTGGCGCGAGCAGGTGAAACACCTGCTCGGGCGCGCGGAGAGGCTGGAGCCGGGCGAGGCCAAGGTGATGGCACTCGAGGAAGCCGCCCGGCTCGCGGACGCACACGCGGACGGACCACTCGCCTACGAGGTGCGGGACGCGCTCATCGACGCGGCCACCTTCGGAGGCTTCCCGGACCGCGCCCTGGTGGCCTTCGCCTGGTGCCGGGGCCAGCAGCAGCGCGACCCGGTGCGCTACCCGCCAGAGCCGCTGCTCTGGAAGCAGAAGTGGGTGGTGGGCCGGCTCGACGAGTTCCCCCACATCAGCCGCAAGCAGATAGCCGGCGCGCTGGACGACGTGGAGCAGTGCTTCGCGAAGGCCGGAGCGGGACGGCGGGCGGTGCTGAAACTGCGCTACCAGGCCGCCCGGGACATGGGCGACACCGCGGTGGCGGAGGACTTCTGGGCCCAGTGGGTGCGCGAGCCCCGCGACCACCTCACGGACTGCCGCGCCTGCGAGCTCGATGACGAGTTGGATCACCACATCGACCGGGGCGAGTACGCCGTGGCGCTGGAGAAGGCCCGGCCCCTGCTCGAGGGGCGCAACGCGTGCGCGGAGGTGCCGCACCTGACGCTGGGCAGCGTGCTCTACCCGCTCTTCAAGCTGGGACGGCTGGAGCAGGCCAGGGACAGCCACCTGCGCGGCTATGCCCTGGTGCAGCGCAACCGCGAGTTCCTCGCCACCGTGGGCGAGCACCTGGAGTTCCTCGCGCTCACCGGCAACGTGGAGCGCGGGCTGAAGCTCTTCGAGCGCCACGTGGGGTGGGCGCTGGAGCACGCCAGCCACCGGGACCGCTTCACCTTCCACTCGGCCGCGCTCGCCCTCATGGAGCGGGCCGTGGAGGAGGGACGGGAGAAGGTGGTGCTCTCCCTGCCGCGCTCCTTCGCGCTGTACTCGCCCGGGGACACCTATGAAATCCGGACGCTGCGCGGCTGGCTCTCCTCCCAGGCCGAGGGCATCGCGGTGAAATTCGACTCGCGCAACGGCACGGACCGCTTCCATCAATTGCTCGCACGCACGAAGCGGCTCGGCGGTGAAATGGTTCCCTTCCCCATCGACAGCTCTCTCCCGGTCTAAGATGCCTTCCAGGGAATAGCCGCATCCCTTGTAGTAGATTCGGGAGCCTCACTCATGCTCCCGAGAGGGGTGCCTCGTGTCTCTCAAAAGGTCGTTGTTCTCCGTCCTGCTGTCTTCGTTGACGTTGGTGGGCTGCGGCTCCGGCGCCGATGGGCAGCCGGATGACTTCCATGGTGGGCGTGACCCCATCATCGTCCCCGAGGACACGAGCCTCGCCGCGGACGGCGGTGTCGATGGTGGCAACCCGTATGAAGTGCGCGGCAGCCGCGTCATGCACTACCGCATCGACATCGGCGACTTCACCCAACCCGTGGATCCGCTCTCGCCCGAGCTGAAGGCCTTCACGCTCTCGGATGGCGGCACGCGCCCGCTCACGGTGCAGACGTCCCCGGACGGCACCTTCCGCGTCACCGATGCTCCCGCCGGCCGTTACTACCTGCAGCTCGGCACCCTCTACGTCGTGTCCGACTCGCGCACGATGGACCTGGACCGCTATGACCTCGGCCGCCGGGATCGCGCGGGCACCACCACTCCCCTCCCGGTGACGGTCTCCGCGTCCAACCTCGCGCCCCAGCCGTACGACGACTTCCCGAGCTTCGAGGCCGTCAGCTCCAACCTCGGCGAATTCGCGTACCTGAACGCCAACGCCCCCGTGCCCGCCGGGGCCACTTTCGTGGACCAGCTCCCCGTGCGCTACATGTCCACCAACACAGTGGATGAGCTGCTCGTGAACGCGTCGCGAGGCGACCGCCTGTACATCAACTCCCTCGCCGAACGAAACAACGGCACCTTCACCTACAGCACCATCGACCGGTTCTTCACCCCGGACCCCCTCACCATGAGCCCCACCGTCAGCAACGATCTGTACGGCACCTTCCAGCTGGCCCCCCAGTACACGGCTCGCTTCGAGTGGTGGCGCTCGCGCTTCGAGGCCTATCAGGTCCAGGTGCACCCGCAGTCGGTCCCCTCCAGCCAGGGCCTCGGCATCTCGCCCACCCCCTGGGACTCGGAGAGCTGGTACGGGTACTCCGGTGATCTGATGTTCGCCAGCAATCCCAGCGAAATCACCGACCTCGTCACCAGCTTCACGTACGGAAACCCCTACCCCTTCAGCTGGGGAGCCGTCGTCGGCATCTCCCACGGCTTCCAGATCCCCGCCACGCTCCTGCCCGGGACCACCTGGGGCGGCGTCACCGGCAATCTGATCGACACGCGGAAGTTGAGTGTCGCCACCGCCGGGCCCATCACCCCGCGTATCACCCCGGCGTGGGACCTCGCCGTGGACGGACGCAACGCCCAGCAGGCCCTCACGCTCACCTCCCTCACGCCTCGCATCACCTGGAAGGCTCCGCTCGTGGGCTCGCCCTCCGCCTACCGCGTCCGCCTCTCCCGGTTGAGCGCGAGCGATACGCGCACCGTCGCGAGCGCCGTGAGCACGATCCACACGAGCGAGACGTTCGTCGACGTGCCTCCCGGCATCCTTCAGCCCGGCCAGAAGTACGCCATCACCGTCTATTCCTATCTCACGCCCGGCGTCTCCCTCGCCGTGCGGCCCTACGTGATGGAGTCCCTCGTCGACATCGCCAGCGCCACCACGGTGAGCAGCATCCTCTCCACCCCCGCGGCTCTCGCGCCAGAGCTCCACGCCGAGCCGGAGCCCTCGTTCGAGCCGGAGCCGGGCATCAAGCCCACCCGGCTGTATCGGATGCGCGAGCAGCTCACGGCACAGCACTGAGCTGATTCCGTGATGGAACCCGTGGCCCTCTTCCGGGCCACGGGTGGGAATACGGGCCCGGGCACCCTCACCCCGACCCTCTCCCGGAGGGCGAGGGAGAGGGGGCACCGTGGGGGCGCCGTGTCAGCCCGTTGAGCGCGAGGGCACCACCGGAACCGGGACCTCCTTCTCCACGGGACGTGCCGGCAATGAAACGGTGAACACGGTCCCATCTCCCGGAGCACTGCGCACGGCGATGTCTCCCCCGAGCCGGCGCACGATGTTCCGGCTGATGGACAATCCCAGTCCCGTCCCCGTCGAGCCCTTCGTGGTGAAGAAGGGCTGGAAGAGCCGGGACAGCACCTCGGCCGGGATGCCGGGCCCCGTGTCGCTGACCTCGATGACGGCCATGTCCGCCTCGCGCCGGGCGGTGACGCGAATCTCCTTGCGCGGCCCCTCCGCCGACTCGAGCGCCTGCGCCGCGTTGACGAGCAGGTTCACGAAGACCTGGGACACCGGGCCCGGGCTCCCCTTCACCTCCAACCCTCGCGGCAGCTGCGTTTCGACGCTCGCCTGCCGCATCGTCTCGAGCCGGGCGATGCGCAGCGCCGAGCGGATGGCCTCGTCGAGCTCGAACCACCCCCCCGCCTCCGCGTCCGTCTTCGCCAGCGAGCGCATGTCCCGGACGATGTCGCTGATGCGCAGCCCGCCCTCCCGCGCGTCCATCACGGCCTGCTCCAGTTCCTCCAGGTCCACCGGCTCGCCCTGGCGCAACGCCGCCACCTGCTCCTGGATGAAGCCCAGGTTGCCCAGCACATAGGCCGTCGGGTTGTTGATCTCATGTCCGATGCCGGCCGCCACCTGCCCCAGCGTCGCCAGCCGCTCGGAGGACGCGAGCTGGCACGCCAGGCGCCAGTTCTCCAGCGCCAGCACCACATGGCTCGCCAGCATCGCCGCGCGATCCAACTCCTTCCTGCCGAACATGCGCAGCCCGTCCCTGCGCAGCATCCCCAGCACGCCCAGCACCCGCTCCCCCACCGTCAACGGGTGGAGGATGACCGAGGCCCCCTTCCCCAACGCCTGGATGGAACCGAGCCGCCGATCCTCCAGGCCGGGCGCCGCCAGGGCCGGCGTCCTGTCCGAGGACAGCGTTTGCACCACCCGCTCGCCCAGCTCGCGCAGCAAGCCCCCTTCCTCCTCCGAGGACAGGCCGCACGCGTGCGCCACCTGGAGCCGCCCCTGCGCCTCCTGCATCAGCAGCACCACCGCGTCCGCCGCCATCAGCGTCCGGCTCCCCTCCACGATGGCCTGGGGAATCCGATCGAACTCGTTCGTCTCGAAGAAGGACTGGCTGGCCCGCACCATGTCCGCCGAGGCGTTGAGCCGGTACCGGTCCAGCGCGCGCGTGACGCACGCGTACATTTCATGGATGTTGAACGGCTTGCGGATGAGATCGAACGCCCCGGCCCGCATGCACTCGATGGCCGTCTCCACCTCGGCATAGCCGGTGGCGACGATGACCTCGGTGGCGGGCAGGACCTGCTTGGCCTCGCGCAGCAGCTCGAGCCCGCTCATGAAGGGCATGCGCACGTCGGTGATGATCAACCCGGGCGAGCACTCGCGCAGCAGCTTCAGGGCGGCCTTGCCATCGGACGCCTCGGTGACGGCGTAGCCCTCCTGCTCCAGCTGGTAGCGCAGCAGCAGGCGCATGTCCCGCTCATCGTCCACGACGAGGATCTGCTCATTCATGGGGGAACTCACGCGGACACCTCCGTGGGGTGCGCCGGCGCCACCGGGAACCACAACCGCATCGTGGTGCCGGCACCGGGGGCCGTCTCCACGTCGATACGGCCACCGTACGACTCGACGATGCTGCGGGTGATGGACAGGCCCAGGCCCGTCCCCTGTCCCACCGGCTTGGTGGTGAAGAAGGGATCGAAGATGCGCTGGCGCACGTCCGGCGCCATGCCGCTCCCGGTGTCCGTCACGAACAACTCCATGCCATCGCGCGCCGGAGAGAGGTGCGCCCCGATGGACACCGTCCCCCCGGGCGGCGTCGCATCCAAGGCGTTGCCCACCAGATTCAGCAACGCCGACTCCATCTCCGGCACATTGGCCTCCAACCCGGGAAGGTCCGCCGGGGATTCGATGATCTTCAACTGCACCTGGCTCCGCTCGGCCTGGCCACTGGCCAGCTCGTACACGCGCTCGAGCATGCGCCCCACCTCGATGCGCTCGCGCACCGGGCCGCTCCTGCGCGAGAAGTCCAGAAGTGTACGCACCAGCCGGGCACAGCGCTGGGTGTGGGTCTCGATGCACTCGAACGCCGTGCGCGACCCGTTGTCCAGCGAGGGCCTCATCAACTGCGCCTGCGCGAAACCGAGGATGATGCCGAGCGGATTGTTCAGCTCGTGCGACAGGCCGGCCACGAGCGTGCCCACCGCCGCCATCTTCTCCGACTGCACCAGCGACTCGCGCAGCCGCTTCACCTCGCGCAGGTCCCTCGCGATGCAGACGTGCCCCAGCACCGACCCCGCCGCGTCGAGGATGCGCGACAACGTCAGTTGCACGGGGATGCTCCCCGCCTGCCGCGTGATGAGCGAGAGCTCCGCCTCCACGGGCTCGCCCTGCCTGGCGCGGTCCAACAACCCGAGGACGAGCTCGCGCGACTCCTCGGGCACCATCCGCTCCAGGAAGGAGGCCCCCAGCATCTCCAGCCGCGGCCACCCGAAGAGCTTCTCCGCCGCCTCGTTGCACACGAGCACCCAGCCCTCTCCGCCCACCATGAGGATGGCGTTGGGCGAGGAGGAGGTGATCTGCGCCTGCAGCGACAGGTGCTCCCGCGAGCGTTCCAGCTCGGCGCCCCGGTGGGCCAGCCGCTCGAGCATCAGGTTGAAGGTGCCCGCGATGGCATCCAGCTCGTCCCCGGTGCGGACCTGGATGCGCTCGCTCAGGTCCCCCCCGTCGATGATGCGCCGCATGGAGCGCTGGAGCTGCTGCAGCGGGCGCATCAGCAGCCGGGTGCGCCAGATGATCAGCAGGATGAGCAGCACCCCCGTCACCACGCCCCCCTGGATGATCCGCTGGCGCAACGCCTCCACCGGACCGGAGATGCGCTCGGCCGGCACGGAGAGGACCAGGGACCAGCCGAAGCCATGCTCCCGCGCGAAGCCCTCCACCGGGACCACCAGGTAGTACGTCCCGTCGATGAGAATGGTGTTGCGCGCGCCGGCTCCAGAGGACAAGGACTTCAGCGCCCCCACCGCCTGGGGCGACAGGTGGCCGTCCAGCAGCCGCTCCCCGTCCATCAGCACCACTTCCAGCCCCTGGCGCGCGGCGCCTCCGCCCACGAAGGACAGGTCGAACCGGGCCACCAGGGCCCCCTCGGTGTGCCGCTGGTAGACGACGGGAAAGGCGAAGAGCACGTGCGGCACCCCCGCCTCGGAGACGATCAGGGCCTGCGGCTGGCCATCGCGGACCCTGGGCCACCAGGGCTCCTGCGCGAAGGAGCCCACGCTCTCGCTCCGGCCGTTGCGGGCGATGACGCGCCCCATGAAGTCGAGCAGCCAGAGATCGCTCTCCTCGCCGCCCTTGCCCGGCAGGCTCAGCCGCTGCATGAGGGGCTCGAGGTAGTCGCTGCGGCCCAGCGTATCGATGACGCTGTTGGTCATGAACGGGTTGGAGGCGAGCGACTGCACCGCGTTCCACCGCAGTTGGAGCTGCTCGTCGATGCCATCCGAGGCGAAGTGGGCCAGCTCGAGCAGATGCTCGCGGTTCGCCGTCTCGAGCGCCTGGTGCGCGCCGCGAGACACGGTGGTGACGAGGACGCCCACCATGAGCACGTCGATGAGCAGGAAGAAGAGGAGGAGCTTGCCTTGGAAGCTCCGGAGGAGATTCACGGTGGGGAGTCCTACGGCTGGGCGAGCACCAGCACGCCGCGAGGGTTGAAGGTGGCCAACTTGTAATCCGCGGGGCTCAGCGCCTCGTGGCGGGAGGGAGTGAAGGGCGGCTGATAGGTGCGCACCAGGCCCTCGTAGGGGCCCAGGCGCTCCAGCGCGTCGCGCACCCGGGAGCGCTCGGTGGACTTCGCCTTCTGGATGGCGAGCGCGAGCAGCCAGACGGCGTCATAGGCCTGGGCCGTGCCCGCCGGGCCGAAGATCTCCTCCTCGGACCGGGTGCCGAACAACGCGTGGTACCTCGCGGCGGCCGCCTTCGCCCGCGCGCCCGGGTTGCCGATGAAGGAGAACGTCTGCACCACGTGCAGCTCCACCTGGGAGAGCAACGCTCCCGACTGGCGCACGAAGTCCGGTCCGCTGATTCCCCCATGCGCGAAGATGGGGAGCCGCTTGTCCGCGGGCCTGCGCATCAGCGCCCTCACGATGGCCGCGCTCTCGGGCGCGTTGGCCGCCAGCAGGAGGGCGTCCGCCCCCGCCCGCTCCACCTCGGCCAGCTGCTCCTCCCCATCCGCGTCCGCCCAGTTGATCCACTGCATGCACGCGGGCGTCATCTGGCGCCGGGCGAGGGCCTCGCTGAAGGCCGTCTTGTTGCTGCGGCCCCACGCCGTCTTCTCCAGGACGATGCCGAGCCGCTTGTGCCCCCGCGCGAGCGCCTGCGCGATGAGGTACTCGGCCATCTGCTGGTCGTTCACGGAGACCCGGAACGTGTAGTTGGGAGACCAGTCGTGGTGGACCACACCGGAGGTCGACGCCCAGGGGCTCACGACGATGAGCCGCTGCTCATGGATGTACCGCAGGTTCTGGACGACGGGAGGACCGTGGAGCCCCGACAGCACGGCCACCAGGTGGGGCGTGCTCGCGAGCTCCGGCAACTGCTCCGTGGCCCGCGTGGGCACGCCGTGGTGGTCCCTCACCACCAGCTCCAGCTTCCGCCCTCCCAGCAGGCCTCCCTGCTCGTTGATCTCCGCGATGGCGAGCTGGGCCCCCCGGAGGATGGCCTCGCCCGCGAGCGCCGAGCCGGAGCTCATGTCCGCGTGCAGCCCCAGGACGATGGGAGCGGACTCCTGCGCCACCGCCATGCCGCAGCACAGCAGCACGAGGCCGAATACTCCTGGCAGCAGTCGTCTCATGGCGCTCCCGCAAAAGCTGGGAGCCCAGGATATACGAGCCCGGCCCTCTTGGGATCCCAGCGATGGGGCCCGCCCTCTTAGCGCTTGAGATTGCGGAAGGGGTTGTTGAAGGGCTCGGCCGAGGGCTTCTGCGCGGCGGGGGCCGGGGCCCTGCTACCCCCGCTCCCTGGCTTGCTGGCCGGCGGAGCAGGCTCGGGACGCGAGGAGCGGGAGGGCCCGCCGGCCGCGCCCGAGGTGCCCTCGGTGACGGCGCGCACGGACAGTGCGAGGCGCTTGCGGGCGAGGTCCACGCTCAACACCTTCACGGTCAGCCGGTCGCCCACCTTCACCGCCTCGCTGGGATCCTTGATGAAGCGGGTGGAGAGCTGGGACACGTGGACGAGCCCGTCCTGGTGCACGCCCACGTCCACGAAGGCCCCGAAGGCGGTGACGTTGGTGACGACGCCCTGGAGCACCATCCCCTCCTTCACGTCCTCCAGCTTCTGCAGGTCCTCGCGGTAGGAGGGCGCCGTGAAGTCACCACGCGGGTCGCGGCTGGGCTTCTCCAGCTCGGCGAGGATGTCCTTGAGCGTCATCTCGCCCAGGTCCGGCCCCAGGTAGCGCTTGGGGTCGATCTTCCGCACCAGCGCGGCGTTGCCCACCAGTTGCTTCACGTCCACGCCCAGGTCCTTCGCCATGCGCTCCACGACGCCGTAGCGCTCGGGGTGCACGGCGCTCGCGTCGAGCGGCTCGGGGCCGTGGACGCGCAGGAAGCCGGCGGCCTGCTCGAAGGTCTTCGGGCCCAGCCCGCTCACCTTGAGGATCTCCCGGCGCGTGGTGAAGCGGCCCTTGGCGGCGCGGTGGGAGACGATCTTCTTCGCCAGCGTGGGGCCGATGCCGGACACGTGCTCCAGCAACTGGGGGGACGCGGTGTTCACGTCCACGCCCACCGCGTTGACGCACGAGTCCACCACCTCGCCCAGCTTCTTCTTGAGCATGCCCTGGTCCACGTCGTGCTGGTACTGGCCCACGCCGATGCTCTTGGGGTCGATCTTCACCAGCTCGGCGAGCGGATCCTGCAACCGGCGGCCGATGGACACCGCGCCGCGCAGCGACACGTCCAGGCCGGGGAACTCCTCGCGCGCCACCTCGGAGGCCGAGTAGATGGAGGCGCCCTGCTCGCTCACGGACACCACGGGCACCTGAGAGCCGAGCGCCTTGAGCACCTCGCGCACGAACGTCTCCGCCTCGCGGCTGCCGGTGCCGTTGCCCACGGCGATGAGCTCGGGCTTGTGCTTGAGGATGATGGCCCCGCACTGCTTGGCGGCGGCGGCGCGCTCACTGCCGCTCTTCTCGGAGTAGAGCGTGGCGGTGTCCACCACCTTGCCGGTGCCATCCATCATGGCCGCCTTGATGCCGGTGCGCAGGCCCGGGTCCAGCGCGAGCACGGGCCGGCTGCCCGCGGGCGCGGTGAGCAGCAGGTGGCGCAGGTTCTGCCCGAAGACGGTGATGGCCTCGCGGTCCGCGCGCTCCTTCAGCTCGTTGCGCAGCTCGGACTCCAGCGAGGGGCCCATGAGCCGCTCCCACGAGTCCTCCACCGCCGCCCGCAGCTCGGGGGCGAACGGGGACTGGGGCTTCGTCACCACGCGCGAGGACAGCGTGCCCTTCACCTCGTCATCCGGGAGGGCCAGCTGGATGCGCAGCACTTCCTCGGCCTCGCCGCGCAGCAGCGCGAGGATGCGGTGCGAGGGCGCCTTGGACAGGTCCTCCTCGTGGTCCGCGTAGTTGTCGAACTTGGTGGCCTCGCCCTTCTTCTTGGCCACCACGGCCGAGCGCAGGCGGCCCTTCTGCACGCACATCTCGCGGGCGGTGCGGCGCAGGCCGGCGTCATCCGCCACGCGCTCGGCGCAGATGTCCCGAGCCCCGGCGAGCGCCGTCTCCAGGTCCGGCACCTCCTTGCCCTCGTCGACGAACGCGCGCGCGCGGGCGGCCACGTCGTCCTTCTTCCCCGCCTCCTGCTTCCAGAGCAGGTCCGCGAGCGGCTCCAGGCCCCGCTCCCGGGCAATGGCCGCGCGGGTGCGGCGCTTGGGCTTGTAGGGGAGGTACAGGTCCTCCAGCTCCGTGCGCGTCCGGGCCCGCTGGAGCGCCTGGGCCAGCTCCGGGGTCAGCTTCCCCTGCCCCTCGATGGTGCGGAGGATGGTTTCCCGGCGCGAATCCAGCTCGGCGCGCTCGGCGGCCCGGTCCAGGATGGTCTGGATCTGCACCTCGTCCAGGCCCCCCGTGGCCTCCTTGCGGTAGCGGGCGATGAAGGGGACGGTCGCCCCCTCCTCGCTCAGCGCCAGGGTCCGGTCCACCTGCTCGGGCTTGAGGCCCAGTTCCTTCGACAGTTCGACGGCGTAGGCGTGCATGGCACCAAAAACCCTACACCATCCCACATGAAAAGGCGAGCCCCCAGCCCCCCCGCGTCCCCACCTGCCGAGGGGAGGACGCGGAGGCGCCGTTCCACGGCTACGGGAACGCGGCGGTGGGATCCTTGAGCACGCAGATGAGCGCGTCCGGATCGCACTTCACGTCGAAGCTCGGGTTGATGCCCGAGCCGCGCAGGCGGCCCACGGAGGGATCCGCGTTCGGGTCGCACTTCGACTCATCCGGCTTCCTGTTGGTCGCGCAGGACACCACGGGCCAGATGCCCTTCACCTTGTATTTCGCCTCGCAGCCGTTCTCCGTGTAGGTCAGGTCCGCGACGAACAACGTGCCCGGGATCTCCGGCGTGTTGTAGACGCGCAGGTTGGACCAGGCGTAGGCGAGGCTCAGGCCCGGCTGGCCGCTCACGGTCGAGCGCAGCTCCAGGCGGGTCGGGTTGTCGAGCTGGGGGACCTCGCAATAGTTGTCCGGGCCCGGGGCGTCCGTCGTCAGGTCGCCCACGGCGTGGCGCTGGACCGGCGCGTCCGGATCCACCGCGTACGGCCGCTCCGCTGCCACCACCGCCGGCATCGCCAACCACCAGGGCTGGGAGCGGATGCCCACCCGGTCCTTCACGTTCGGGTCCCTGTCCCGCGCGTTCGGGTCCTGGCTGAAATACTTCTGCAGGCCCACCACTTCCGGCTTGAGGTGCGCGCACGAGGCCGCCGCGTCCTCGCCCGGCGCCAGCGAGAAGGAGGTGGCGAACGAGCCGGTAGAGCCGTCCGACACGGCGCGCGCCACCACGCACTGCGGGTCCTGCTGCAGGGGATCACAGGCGCTCAGGGTGGAGGCGAGCAGCACCACGCCCGTACCCAATCCAATCAGTCGAAGAGTCATGATGTTTCTCCCAGGAGCGTGTCTCAGAAGCTCAGCTTCATGCCGAAGCGGATGGAGCGGGGCGCCTGATACGCGATGGGCTTCTTGAAGTTGGGGTTGATGTCCGCGTTGGTGATGGCCTGCGGGCTGTCCAGCGGAGCGGTGGTGACGTAGACGCGGCAGTCGGGGCTGGCAGTGTCCGTGCGGCAGGCCTCGAGGTCCGCCGGCTTGCCGTTCTGCTCGATGGGGTGCACGCGCGTGGTGGTGAAGACCTGATCCCGCGCCGTCACCTCCTGGAAGTTGAAGATGTTGAAGACGTCCAGGGAGAGGCTGAGCGCGTAGTTGCCCGCGAGCTTCTTGGTGATGCCCAGGTGGCCGTCCGTGTTGTGCACCCAGGGCAGCCGGCCCGCGCTGCCGCGCGGCAGGATGAACGTCTCCGCGCCACTGCGGCGGGGGTGGAAGCCCAGGTAGTTGAGCGGAGCGCCCGAGCGGCTGCGCCAGCCGCCACCGATGTCGAGGCTCAGGTCCTTGGCGAGCCGGAACTCCTTGGCGCCGAAGATCTTGATGGCGTGCGTGCGGTCACCCGGCAGCGGACCATCGCGGTTGATGGTGAGCGACTTCAGGTCGAAGTCGCGCGTCAGGTTGGGGGAGATCTGCCCGGTGTCCGCGCGGAAGAGGCCCGAGTAGTTGCCGCGCAGCGAGGACCACGTATAGCTGACCTGCGCCAGCCATCCGTCCGAGAAGCTCTTGGTGTAGTAGGCGTTCACCGCGTCGTAGTCGCGGCGGGCCAGCGGGAAGTCCGTGGCGAAGCCCTTGCCCGGGTTGCCCAGGAAGAAGGTGGTGCCGTCGTCGCGGCTCATGTCCTCGATGACGTCGTTGAGGAAGCGCCTGGTGTACTGGAGGCCCACGCGCCCGAGCAGCACCTCGTACTCGGCGCCCAGGACGATCTCGTCGCTGGACTGGGCGCGGATGTTCGGATCCACCGACACCCGGTCACCGCCCTCGCCGCCCCAGAACTGGTTGGGGTTCTCCGGGTTGCCGATCGCCTGGCGGTTGGAGTTCACGTTGCAGTCGCCGCCCTCGACGAGGTCCGCGGGGTCGCGCGGGTCACAACTGGGCGCGTTGTACGTGGCCGTCAGCAGCTGCTGCTGGGGGAAGGACAGGTCCGCCATGTCCAGCGGGACGTTCTCGTAGAAGCGCGCGTAGTTGGCGTAGAGCTTCGAGCGGCCCTGCTGGGTGAAGTCGTAGATGACGCCAACGCGGGGCGACCACTGGTTGGGCAGGTTCAGGCCCATCTTGCCGTCCAGGCCCCAGATGGTCTGCGTGTCGTAGCGCACGCCCACGTTGACCGTCACCTTGTCCATGATGGACCAGCTGTCCTGGATGAAGCCGCCCACCGTCGCCGAGGCGGTGGTGCCCTCCTTGAAGGGCAGCGGCACGATGGTGTCCGGGCCGCTCAGGTAGCCGTACTGGTTGAGCGTGAAGAAGCACGCGCCGCTGGTGCACTCCTGCCAGGGAGCGCCGCCGGTGCGCGCGCGCTTGTTGTAGAAGCTCGCGCCCTCGGCATCGAAGCCGGCCTTGATGACGTGGTGGCCGAGCGCCTCGAGCAGGTACGTGCCCACCGCCTTGCCCTGGTAACGGTCCAGCTCCGACATGCTGATGGTGCCGGGACCACCGCTGGCATACGAGGCGACAGGGCAACGGGTCGCGTACTGCCCATCGGGCATGCCCACGGGCGAGTCACAGACAGAGGGGTCCTCGAGCTGCTCGAACTCGGTGATGCTGTGGTAGTCGCGCGCCGTCCTGCCGCCGCTCACGCTGCGCGTGCGCCGCCAGGCGATATTGGACTGAGCGGAGAGCCCCTGGCCGGTGCCGAGCCCCGAGCCATCCGACGGGAGGATGGAGGCGTTCTGGTGGTGCCAGCCGACCGTCGCGTCCACCAGCAGCTTCTTGTCGAAGAAGGAGGAGGTCTGCTTGGCCACGATGTCCATCGCGCCACCGGTGCGGCGGGTGGCGATGGCATCATAGGCGCCCTGGACGTACGCGGTGCAGGACAGCCCGCTGCACACCTCGGGCGCGCCATCGCGGCTGAAGGAGTACCGGCCGTCTCCGCCCGACCAGGTGGGCGTGCCATACACGGACAGCGACAGGTTGTGGTCCGCGTTGAAGAGGTAGGTGAGCTTGCCGATGTACTGCACGGTCCGCTCGTCCGCGAAGCGATCCGTCCGGGCACCCGGGATGGGCGTGGCAACCTGGAAGCGCGTCTCCGGGTCGATGCGGGCGGCACCCACGGCGTCGCAGCCGTTCGCCTTGTCCACCGCCGTGCAGATGTCCAGGGTGCTGAGCTGCCGCGACACCTGGATGCGGGTGAAGGAGGGCGCCGCGCCAGCGTAGAACCACAGCTTGTCCTTGAGGATGGGGCCACCGACCTCGAAGCCGAAGTCACCCTGGTTCCACGGCGTGCCCTGGGCGGAGATGACGCTGCCGGCCTGCTGGATGGCCGGACCGGCCGACTGCAGGAAGCCCGGGGCGAAATTACCAAACACCGAGCCGTGGAACTCGTTGGAGCCGGACTTGGTGACCACGTTCATCACGCCGCCCGTGGAGCGGCCGTACTCGGGCATGTAGCCACCGGTGATGACGTTGACCTCCTTGACGAACTCCACCGAGAGCGGCGTGCCGATGGTGCCCACGGCCGGGTCGTTCACCGACAGGCCATCCACCACGAACTGGTTCTCCGGCGAGGTACCACCGTTGATGCTCACGCCGTAGGTGTCCTCCTGCGCGCCCGGAGCCATCTCGGCCAGCGACTCGAAGGAGCGCGAGGCCGAGCCCTTCGAGCCCGGCCGGCTCACCGCGAGATTCTTCAGGATGGCGGCGTCGATATTCAGGCCCGAAGCGCTCGAGGCCACGTCCACCGTGGGCGGAGCCGCCGTGACGGTGATCTCCTCGCTCAGGCCGCCCTCGGGCAGCAGCTCCACGTTGAAGCGGATGGTGCGGTCGATGCGCAGCTGGATGTCACCGCGCGAGAAGGGACGGAAGCCCTCCATGTCCACGCGAACGGTGTAGTTACCCGACGGCAGCTGCGGAATCCGATACTGGCCGCTGGCGTCGGAAACCACTGTCTGCTCGCCCTGAAGGCTCGGAGACGTGACCGTCACCACCGCGTCCTGCAGTGGCTTCTTGTCGGCCGAGTTGATGATTTTGCCGGTGATGACCGCCGTGCCCTGGGCCCATGCGCTGGACCCGAGCAGCAACAGCAGGACACACCACGCGCGAGCAAGTCGAACGTGTGAAGACAAGATGCTGACCCCTCCTGGGAAGTGGGGCGCACATTAGTCACATTTTAGAAACTTGGGAATTCAACGCTCGTAGCGAATGATTCGCTCCACGCGGTAATTCCCTGCCGGCTCCACCGGCCGCAGCAACATCAGCTCCGCGGGCAGGCCCACCCGAAGCGTGAGCTCGCCGCGGGGCGGCAAGGGCAGCGTGTCCCCTACCCTCACGTCCTGGGAAGGCAGCGGCACGGCGGTGAGGCCAGTGCCGTCCACCTCTTCCACGGCGCCGTAGACACGCAGATCTCCCAGCTCCTCGATGGAGCCCGAGAGTACGACGGAGGCCGAGCCCTCGCGGTTGCGCACCGCCTGGACCGCGGCCACTCCCACGTCCGAGAGGAAGGCGTCTCCCGCCTCGCCGTGGACGTGGGCACCGCGAATGACGAGGTGCAGCATTCCCTTGCTGTCATTGAGAGGGATGGACTCGTAGCGCTCGAGGTCCGCGTGCTCCACCGCGCCCGTGGAGAGGGATTCCAGGGCGGACACCAGGGCCACGAAATTGAGCCGGAGCAGCGGCTCGTCGGGCTCGGCCGAGGGCCACGGGCCGGTCTCGATGAGCACGGTGGGGGTGCCCCAGCGCACCAGGTTGTCGCCGAAGGCGCGGACCTCGAAGGAGTCGTCGTAGCGGCCGATCTGCCCGGGAGCGAGCGGCTCGAGGGCGTCCCGGATGACGGCACAGACCTTCTTGGCGAGCACCCGGCCCGGGTTGTCGCTACGCGACGCGTCGAAGGGGGGAGCGAGCAGGGAGATGGAGGCGGGCCGGCGCGAGCCATCCCCCACGGCCGTGCGCCAGCTCTGGTTGTGGAGGTTGAAGCCGAGCGACGGCTGGAGCCTGTCGCGGAGCGCCTTGAGGGTGCGGCCCTCGGGCGTCTGGA
The DNA here is from genome assembly GCF_001896145.1 of Archangium sp. Cb G35. Classification (NCBI taxonomy): domain Bacteria; kingdom Pseudomonadati; phylum Myxococcota; class Myxococcia; order Myxococcales; family Archangiaceae; genus Archangium; species Archangium sp. Cb G35. The sequence goes on along the minus strand of NZ_MPOI01000005.1, from coordinate 544,647 downwards.
GCGCGAGCGCGTCGCGGTTGACGTCGATGCCCTGGGCGTTGCGCCGCTGGAAGCGCTCGGCGCCGTCGGGGTTGAGCATGGGCACGGCGTGCAGGGTGAGCGCGGAGAGCAACCGGGCCACGCGGGGGTGCTGGCGGTGGAGACGGAGGTACTCGAAGAGGTCCAACAGGGCGGTGGTAGCGGTGGGCTCGTCCCCGTGCATCTGGGACCAGAGGAGGATGTGGCGGGGGCCGGAGCCCACGCGGACGAGGTGGAGGGGGCGTCCTTCCACGGAGCGTCCTACCTCTTCCACCTGGAAGAGGTCCGGCGCCGACGGGTGGAGCCGGCGGAGCTGAGCCTGCACGTGGGGGTGGCGGACGAGCGCGGGGGGCGGGAGGCCCTGGAGGCGGACGTCGGCCCAGAGGGCGAAGAGCTCCTGGGGAGTGGCGGGGGCGGTCACGATGATCCTCTCTTTATCCGGTGGGTGCCCCGGAGGCGCGGATGGGATTATGACGGGACTCCATGCTGCCCGAACCCATCCGCAACGCGATCGACGTAGCCAGTAATGCCGTCTGGGGCCCCTGGACGATGGCTCTCTTGCTGGGAACTGGTGTGTTCCTGACGATCCGGCTGCGCTTCGTCCAGGTCACGCGCTTGCCGGAGGCGCTGCGGGCCATGGTGCCGGCCCAGGCGAGCGGCGCCGGGACGCTGAGCCCCTTCCAGGCCTTCATGACGGCGCTCGGCGCGTCGATTGGTACGGGCAACATCGCGGGCGTGGCCACGGCCATCGTGAGCGGCGGACCAGGTGCGTTGTTCTGGATCTGGGTGTACGGCTTCTTCGCCACGAGCATCAAGTTCTGCGAGGCGGTGCTGGGCATCCAGTATCGCAAGGTACACGGGGACCGGCTGTCAGCGGGGCCCATGCACTACCTGAAGGACGGGCTCGGCTCGCCGAAGCTGGCGTGGCTCTACGCGGTCATCGCGGGCGTGGCCGCGCTCACGACGACGCCCTTCACCCAGCCCAACTCCATCGCCGTGGTGTGGCAGAGCCAGTTCGCCATTCCGCCGTGGGCCTCGGGCGTGGTCCTCGCGATCCTCACGTGGCTGGTGGTGATTGGCGGAGTGAAGAGCATTGGCCGCGCGGCCGAGAAGCTCGCGCCGCTGAAGGTGGGGCTGTACCTGGCCGGAGGGCTCATCGTCATCCTCACGCACGCGGCGCAACTGCCGTCGGTGTTCGCGCTCATCGTGCGCGAGGCGTTCTCCATGGAGGCCGCGGGAGGCGGTGCGCTCGGGGTGGGGATGATGACGGCGATGCGGTACGGAATCGCCCGGGGCATCTACGCCAACGAGGCGGGGTACGGCACGGCGGCGGTGGCGTACGGCACGGCGCAGACGGATGCCCCGGTGAAGCAGGGGCTCCAGGCGGTGATGGAGGTGTTCATCGTCTCGTGCGTCACCTCGACCATCAGCGCGCTAGTGATTCTGGCGAGCGGCGCGTGGACGTCCGGGCTCACGAGCACGGCGGTGGTGGCGCAGGCCTTCAACACGGCGATTCCCACGGTGGGTGGCTGGGTGGTGGCCTTCTGCGCCTTCCTGTTCGGCTACACCACGCTGATCGGCTGGGCCTACTACGGCGAGCAGTTCCTCGAGTACGCCTTCGGCCTGCGCATCACCAAACCCTACCGGTGGATCTACTGCGGCCTGGTCGTCTTCGGTGCCATGGGCAAGGTGGAGACCATCTGGGCCTGGGGAGATCTGATGAATGGCTTGCAGGTGTTCCCCAACCTCGTGGGACTGATTGGCTTGAGCGGCGTGGCGGCCTCGGTGCTGCGCAAACCCAAGGCCGGGGAGCCCCAGGTGAGCACCACCGCGCCCATGGCCTGAGCGGGCGCGAGGAGGGATAGGATGCCGCCCCATGCCGAGCGGCCCACGCATCCTCCTCATCGCGGAACGATTTCCTCCTGACCTGGGAGGACTCGCACGCAGCGGCGCCCGCACCGCGGGCTCCCTGGCCCGGTTGGAAGCCCAGGTGGACGTCCTCACCTGGACCCGGACCCTGCCCCCCGGCGCCCTCCAGTCGCTCGACGCGGGCGAGGTCGCCGCCTCCGCGCGCGGGGCCACGCTGCACCGGCTCGGCCTCTTCGGCCAGACGGACACCTCCATGCAGCACACGCTCGACGTGCTCGACTATCTGCACTCGCAGCGCCGCTATCAGCTCGTCTGGGGACACTACCTTTCGCCCCCGGGCTTCATGGCCGTCACCTTCGCCGGGCTCGCCGGCATTCCCTCCACCGTCAGCGCCCGCGGCAACGACGTGGACCAGGCCATGTTCCCCCCGGCGGACTTCTCCCGGCTGCTCTGGACGCTCCAGCGCGCCACCGTCCTCACCGCCGCCTCGGGAGACCTCGGACGCAAGATGGCCATGCTGCTCGGCCGAGACCCGGGCGTCGAGGTCATCCCCAACGCCGTGGACACCACCCTCTTCCACCCCGGTCCGGCGGACCCCGCGCTGCGCGAGCGGCTCGGTATCCAACCCGGTGAGCTCGTGCTCTGCTTCTCCGGAGAGCTGCGCCACAAGAAGGGCGTCCCCTTCCTCCTGTCCGCCCTCACCGAGGTGCGCAAGGTGCGGCCCGCCTGTCTGCTCGTCATCGGCGAGGTGCGCTCGCGCGAGCAGGAGCACCTCACCGCCTTCCGCGCCGAGCACCCCGAGGCCGCCGCGCGCATCCTCGTCACCGGCCGGCTCGATGCGCCCGAGGACGTGGCCGCCCACCTGCGGCTGTGTGACGTCTACCTCCAGCCCTCGCTCTGGGATGGCATGCCCAACGCGATGCTCGAGGCCATGGCGTGTGCGCGCATCGTCGTCGCCAGCGACGCGGGCGGCATTCCCGAGGCCATCGACACCGGGCACAACGGCTTCCTCGTGCCCAAGGCGCTCCTCAACCACCTGGGACAGGCGGTCGTCGACGTGCTGAGCCTGCCCGAGGAGCGAAAGGCCGCCATCGGTGCCGCGGCCCGCGCCCGCATCGAGGAGCGCTTCCAGGCTCAGGCCGAGGCCGCGGCGCTCCAGCGCGTGCTGGACCGCACCATCCCGAAGGCCTCCTCGTAGGCCACCACCAACGACTCCTGCGCCCGCGCCCAGGTGAAGTCGCGCTCGACGTGGGCCCGCCCCTGCTGACTCATGCGGAGACCGAGCGCCGGGTCCGCCTTCAACGAGCGCACCGCCTCGGCGATGGCCTTGGGCGAGCCCGGACGCACGAGGAACGCGTGCACTCCGTGCTCCGCCACCGCGCGCACCACGGGCATGTCGCTCGCCACCACCGGCGTGCCCGAGGCCATCGCCTCCAGCAGCTTCAGCGGGCAGCACCCCTGCACGAGGTTCCGGTCGTTGGGCGGCAGCGGCACCAGCACCACGTCACAGGCATGGTGGAGCCTGGCCAGCTCCGCCTGCGGCAGCGCGTCGAGCAGCTCCACCGCGCCCTCGCCCACCAGCTCGCCGCACATGTCCAGCAGCTCGCGGCGCTGCTCCCGGCGCGTGGGGCCCACCAGGGTGAGCAGTACCGGAACGTCGCGGCGCAGCAGCCGGCACGCCTCGATGGCGTGGTGCACGCCCTGCCACGAAGTCATCGTCCCACTGTAGAGCAGGCGCACGGGCCGCTCCGCCCAGGGCCGCGGCGGCTGGTAGGTGAAGAGTCCGGTGTCCACTCCGTTGGGGATGACACGGATGCGGCCCGGCGCCACGCCGCGTGACTCCAGGTGGCGCGCCGTCACCGAGCTCGGCGTGAGGAGCAGGTCCGCCTTCTCCAGACACACGTCTTCCTGGGCCACCAGCTTGCGCAACAGCTCATCGTCCTCGGCCACCGCGGGCGCGTGGTACTTCAGCTCGATGGAGGGCAGGCCATTCACCTCGAACACCAGGTGCTCGGTGAGCTGCTCCTTGCGCCGGGCGATGGGGTAGCCCTCGAAGATGGAGCGCACGTGCACCACGGACGCCCGCTCCCGTCCCCGCCACCACGCGGCGAGCTCACCCCGGAAGCACATGGCCTGCTGGATGAGATCCGGCCCCTGGGCCCGCATCGGGTGGAAGCGGACGCCCTCGGGGGGCGGCTCTCCCGCCTCGCCTCCGATGGCCAGCAGATCCAACCCGCCAAAGGCCCGGCCGAGCGCCTCGACGAAGGCGCGGATGTGGACCGCCGCTCCCTTGGGCGCGGGAAAGCGGTCGAAGGACGCGTAGATGATTCCGGAGGAGGACACGGCCCACTCAGTATCCCGCCCGGGGCCGCCGGCACCAACCCCCCTGATTGACCGGTGGGAGGGTGCACTCCTACGATCCTCCTCCCTTTCACTCCGAGAGCGGACCTTGGCCGTCGACGTCGATCAGTTCAGCAACGAGCCCATCTACCGCGCCACCGTCCCCTGCCCCCAGATCATCGAAGACCTCCAGCAGTTGGTGGAGCTCGATGCCCTCAAGGAGAAGCAGCAGGACCGGGCCACGAAGGTGGGCACCCTCACGCTGGCCGCGGGCGTGCTCTGCCTGTTCGTGGGCTTCATGGTGATGGGCGGTGAGGGAGTCGGAATGCCACTGACCTGGGCCGGAACGGCGCTGGCACTCGTGGGTATCGGTGCCTTCATCGTGCGCTCCCGGCACCAGCGGCTCAACCTGGAGAACCGGCGCTACGAACTGGCCTCGCGCCTGGTGGGACTGCTCCAGGCGGACATCGCTCCAGACGAGCCGGTGACACTCGAACTCGATCTGCGCCCGGAGACTCACTCGGACAAGTACCAGAACGAGAGCAAGACCCCGAGCGGCTGGAACGTGAAGCACTACCTGGACCCGTGGCTCTCCCTGCAGGCGCGGCTGCTGGATGGGACGCACGTCCGCCTGGAGATGACCCAGCGCGTCCAGCTCCGCAATCGGACGAAGACCAACATCCGGGGAAAGACGAAGTACCAGAGCAAGGAGCTGTCGGATGCGTTGCTGCGCGTGCGGCTCCGGGTGAAGCCCGAGCGCTACCAGCACCTCGAACGGTTCGGTTCCCGGGCCGAGGGGGCCGTGCAGCTCCTCAAGGGCACCCAGCTCAAGGATCTCACCGTGGAGGCGGACCGCGTCGACATGACGCTCCACCTGGCCTCGCCGTGGGCCGCTGGCAACGAACCCCCTCCGGGCCCGGGGAGCGGCACCGGGCCCGCGCCCTTGAACGGCCAGCGGGTGGTGGCGATGGCATTGCTGAGCCTCTACCAGCTCCTCAACCTGTCACGAGCCCTCGACAAGAAGGCCGTGCACTCGCGCGCGGGCTGAGCCACGCTGCGCCTCCAGGAAATCGCAAGCCTCTATGTCCCCTTCCCCTCGCGAGATACTCGGTGCCTGTCAGGAGAGAGCCGGGTTCCTCTTCGCGCATGACTGCCCCCGGCCCGCCACCCAGCGGTGCGCGCAGTGCGACAAGCCCATCTGCGCCGAGCATGGCCATCCGTGGAACGGGAAGCAGGCCTGCACCGAGTGCTTCAAGGCCACCCGCCGGGAGGAGGCCGGAGGCTCGAAGTTCCGCCGTCCCCCCGCGGGCGCGGGCGACGACCCCTACCTCTACTCCAGCTACTACTACCGGGGTTACGGCTACTACGACCACGGATACTGGGGCCATGACCTCCTCAACGACCCCAATGACTTCACCGAGGCCGATGGCCAGGCCCTGCGCCAGCGTGCCCGGGAGCAGCGCGAGTTCGAGGAGGACATGGGCGGAAGCTGAGCCATGAGCGGGGAACGCTGGCTCATCTACGCGCTCGGCGGAGGCATGGGGCACCTCACGCGCGCCGTGGCGCTCGGACGAGCGGCCCGGCGGCGGGGCCACCGGGTGGAAGTCATCACGAACAGCCCCTTCGCTCCCGAGTTGGCGCTGGAGGCCGAGCTGGGCGAGGGCAACGTCCACCGGCTCGGCGCGGAGTTCGACAAGCACGCCGTGCGCGAGTCCATCGAGCGGCTGCTCGACCGTGTCCGCCCCGAGGTGCTCGTCGTGGACACCTTCCCGCGAGGGCTCGGTGGAGAGCTCGCGCCGCTGCTGCCCGGGATGAAGGCGCGCAAGGTGCTCGTGCACCGGGACCTGCACCCGGACTACGTGGAGCGTTTCGGGCTGGCGCGGTTCGTCGACACCTTCGACCGGCTGCTCGTCCCCGGCGAGCCCGCGCCCTTCGCCCACCACCCGCGCGCAGTGAGCACGCCGCCGTGGCTGCTGCTCGATTCCGGGGAGTTGCTGGATGTCCCCACCGCGCGGAGGACGCTGGGCGTGCCCACCAACGAGGAGACGGTACCCGTGGTGGCAGTGCTGGCCTGTGGCCGGCCCGAGGAGGTGGACGAGTCCGCCGCGCTCGCGGAGAGGCTCCAGCGTATGCCCGGCCCGCGCACCTTCGTCCGGCTGCTGTCTCCCAGCGCACCATGGAAGCTCTGGCCCGCGCTCTCGGTCATGCGAGGCATCGACGTCCTGGTGGGCGCGGGCGGCTACAACACCGTCCAGGAGGCGCGCGCCACGGGGACACCGCTGGTGGCCATCGCCCGGCCCCGGCTCTATGACCGGCAGGCGCTGCGGCTCCGGGACTCCGAGCGCATCTCCACGCTCGACGTAGCCCTCGAGCGAGTGAGGGAGCTGCTGCGGAGCGGCTCCACGTCATGCTCCGAGCGGCCCGTGCCCGCCTACGTCAACGGGACCCACGAGGCAGTGCGGCTCATCGAGGCGGGTTTCAGTGGATGATCCGGTACACCTGCTCCAGCAGCACAGCATACGACGGCCGTGCCAGTACAAGCGACTGAGTCCGCTCTGCGTTCCGATGGCTGCACCACTCGTCCTCGGAGCAATGGGCAAGGTGGAGACTGCCGTGCCACCTCACCCGCCGGGGGGAATATCATCGAAGGTATGAGCCTTCCGAGTTCCATGAAGTGGTGGGCCCTCTTCGGTGTGATGCTCAGCGCCTGCGTCACCTCCCCACCCGCCCCACGAGAGGACGACGAAGCGCTGGACGCGGTGTCCTCGTGGGAAGAGGTCCGCGCGGACACGAGTTGCGTGGTGCCCTTGTGTGACGAGGCGGGCTGTGCCGTCTGGCGCTGCCGGGATCTGGAGGAAGTGGACCCTCACCCCGTGCTGCCAGCCCTGGCCCATGGCGCCCTTCGTCCTCCACCCAACCCGACTCGCTGGTGGGGTCGCTCGCTGGCCGCCCCAGGCGGCAAGGAACCCGTCTTCGAGATCCCCTGGCACAACTGGAACATCCGCGGCCAGTACGCGGCCAGGGCACTTCGCCCTCCGTGCATCCCCTCTCGGGAGCCCATCGAAAAGCATCACATTTTTCCGCAGGAGAAGTTCCTTGCCGAATGGTTCAAAGACAAGGGCATCAACATTCATGCCTTCACCATGCGGCTCCCCAAGAGCTTCCACTCCTGGCTGCACAGTGGCGGACCCAGAGGAGGTCAATGGAATGAAGCCTGGCGTCAATTCGTGATACAGAACCAAGAAACCGCCACCCTGGAAGACATCTGGCGGCATGCTTTCGAGCTCATGGAACGCTTCTACCTCAATGGTTCGCTCGTTTCCTATTATTGCGAATGAAACAAACAAAACGTTCCCTCGCGTCCTATTTCAGAATCGACGAGGACAGGAACGAAGGCCACACAGGCCACGTCGATGGCTCACACAGGTGGAAACTGCCGGGCATCATCTGCCCTGCATGTAAGGCTATCTGGAGTTCCGGCTCCAAGGCATACCCCTCAGTGGACTTGACCCCAGTTGCCTCCCTGGCAGACTTCGAACAAGCCCGACCCGAGCCCGTGGACGAGTATGAAAGGTTGTGTGAGCTGGTACGTCCCCTGCTCCCACAGGGAGGCATGCTCGAACCTGGAGCGAGGTTTGGCCCGATCATGGGCAAGGCCCAGGGCCGCTTTGGACAGCTCGTCTCTCCCGTGCCCTGGGTTCTGCTGATACAGCGCGACGCGCTGGAGAAGCTCCAGACCGAAGGTCTGCGAGGACTCAAGGGATGCCGCACCGACTTGCGCTTCCGCCAGCGTGCATCGCCTGAGTTACTCGAGTTGGAAATCCTCCCCGTGGGCCGTGTACACCTGGACTGCCTGCCCCCCCACCACGAACCGCCTTGCCCTCGTTGCGGTCGCCACGGCATTCCGCGGCCCCGTGAGCTCCTGCTGGACGCCTCCACGCTTCCCAGTCACCTGGACCTGTTCCGCCTGGAGGACTACTCCTCCGTCATCGTCTGCACCCAGCTCTTCGTCGACACCTACGAGCGCCTCGGCCTGGACGGCGTTGTCTTTCACCCCCTGCCCACTCAGATGCCGTGACACCACGCATCTGATGAAAATGCTCGAGTCAGTGGATGATTCGGTGCACCTGCTCCAGCAGCACCGCACACAGCAGTCCGCCGTAGGTGCCCAGCACATAGCCGGCTACCGCCAGCATGACGCCCACGGGCGCGAGCGCCGGGTGGAAGGCCGCCGCCACCACGGACGCCGAGGCCGCTCCGCCCACGTTGGCCTGCGAGCCCACGGCCGCGAAGAAGACGGGCGCTCGCAGCAGCCGCCGCGTCCCCATGATGAAGGCCGCGTGGATGACCATCCACACCATGCCCACCGCCACCAGCGCGGGCGCGTCCAGCAGCCGCCGGAAATCGGCCCGGGCACCAATGGTCATCACCAGCACGTAGAGGAACAGCATGCCCACCCGGCTGGCTCCGGCCCCCTCCAGCTTGCGCAGCGGGGTGAAGGAGAACGCGACGCCCACCGTCGTCACCAGGAGCACCACCCAGGTGAAGCCCGTGATGATGGTGCCAATGTCCGGCAGGAACTTCGCCACCGCCGTGCACGCCACCGTGGTGCCGAAACCCAGGGTGAGGATCCACACCAGATCCGTCAGGCTCGCGGGCCGCAGCACCGAGGCCTGGAAGCGCTCCACCTGCTCGCGCACCACGTCGATGGCCCGCCGGTCCGCGCCCATGCGCGTGTCCATGGCCAGCTCGCGGCCCGCGAAGTAGAGCAGCACCGCCGTCCACATGTTCGACACGCCCACGTCCACGACCACCATCATGCTCAGGGTGTTGTCGTGCGTGCCGATGCTCTGCCCGATGGCCACGAAGTTGGCGCTGCCGCCAATCCACGAGCCACTCAGCGCCGCCAGGCCCTTCCAGGCCTGATCTCCGAGGTCCGCCGGCACCAGCCATCCCAGCAACAGATAGGCGATGGGTCCTCCGAGGACGATGCCCGCCGTCCCCGCCAGGAAGAGCAACACCGCGCTGCGCCCCAGCCGGGAGATGGCCGGCAGATCCATCGACAGCACCTGGAGCACCAGGCTCGTGGGCAGCAGGTACGCCGACACGAAACTGTAGAGCTCCGACTTCGTGGGGATGAGGCCCGTGTTCGACAGCAGCGTGGGCACGAAATAGACGAACACCAGGATGGGCACGACCTTGAAGACGCGCCCCACCACCGGGTGCCGCTCTGCGTAGAAGAGCAGCGCCAGCACGGCCAGCAGCACCGCGAGCACCGCCATGGGACTCTGGATGAGCGGCTCCGTCATGGAGTGGACCGCGGCTCCACGCCGAGTCCGGGCCCATCGCCCAGGCGGATGCGCCCATCCACCACCGGGTGCCCCTGGAAGGGGTCCGCCGAGATGAGCAGGTTGCCGTCCAGGTCCAGCCAGTCCACCAGCGGCCCCAGGTGCGCGCCGGCGGCGATGCCCACCGACGTCTCCACCATGCACCCCAGCATGATCTTCAGCCCGCAGGAGCGCGCTGTCTCGATGATGCGCAGCGCCTCGCGGATGCCACCGCACTTCTGCAGCTTCACGTTGATGCCGTGATAGCCCTCGGCCAGCTTCGGCACGTCCGAGGCCATCATCAACGCCTCGTCCGCCACCAGCGGCAGCGGCGAGCGCTGGCGCAGCCACTTCGCGCCCTCGACATCCGCCGCCGGCAGCGGCTGCTCCACCAGCTCCACGCCCTGAGCCGCCAGCCACTCGATGTGCTTCAACGCCTCGTCCGGCGTCCACGCCTCGTTGGCATCCACCCGCACCGTCTTGGACGTGGCGGCCCGCACCGCACCGAACATCTCGCGCACCGACTGCGCGCCGAGCTTGATCTTCAACACCGGGTACGGCTCGGCCTCACGCACCTTCTGGGCCATGGTGGCCGGGTCGTCGATGCCGATGGAGAACGACGTGATGGGCATGCGCGACGGATCCAACCCGAGCATCCGGTAGAGCGGCACCCCGAGGCGCTTGCCCGCCAGGTCGTGCAGCGCGATGTCCAGTGCCGCCTTCGCCGCGTGGTTGCCCGGCAGGGCCTCCTCGATACGCTCGGACAGGACGCGGAAATGACGCGGGTCGCCATCGAGCGCCGGAGCGAGCTTCTCGAGCGCGGCCGTCACCGTCTCGGCGGACTCTCCGTAGCGCACGTTGGGGGCGGCCTCGCCGCGGCCTACGAGGTTGCCCTCACGCAGCTCGACGATGACATTGCGCTTCGACGTGCTGGTCCCCCGCGCGATTGTCCAGGCGTGGCGGAGGGGCAGCTCGATGACTCGGACATCCATCGGAAGTGACATGCGATGAGCCTCCCAGGGCAAGCGGCCATTACCATAGACTGAGAACATGCGCCCCCTGTTCTTCGCTCTCGCCCTCCTGGCCGTGCCGGGTTGCGGCCACGCCGCCGCCCCGTCCCGAAGCGCCCCGCCCCGCGCCACCGAGGAGATGCGCACGCTGCTCTCCGAGCTCATCGCCGTGGACACCTCCAACCCGCCGGGCAACGAGACCGCCGCAGCCCAGGTGGCCGCGCGGTGGCTGCGCGAGGCGGACATCGAGTCCCAGCTCTTCGAGCCCGTGCCCGGACGCGCCCACCTGATCGCCAGACTGAAGGGCAGCGGCGCCGCTCGCCCCGTGCTGGTGCTCGCCCACCTGGACACGGTCCCCGCGAAACGCGAGGAGTGGGCCTCGGATCCGTGGACGCTCACCGAGCGCGATGGCTTCCTCTATGGACGCGGCGTCCAGGACAACAAGGGCATGGCCGCGGCCAGCGTGCTGGCGTTTCGCAGGCTCAAGAATGACAAGGTGAAGCTGAAGCGCGACGTGGTGCTGGTGCTCAGCGCGGACGAGGAGGCCGGTGGCAAGGCCGGCATCGACAAGCTGTTGGAGGCCCACCCCGAGCTGCGCGAGGCGGAGCTCGCCATCAACGAGGGCGGCCTCACGGAGCTGTCCGAGGACCGCGGCCGGGTGCGCTTCGTCAACCTCCAGGCCGCGGAGCGGGTGTCGCGCAACGTAACGTTGAAGGCCACGGGCCCTGGCGGCCACTCCTCCGTCCCACCGGCCGCGCCCAATCCGATGGTGCGCCTGGCGGCGGCGGTGGCCCGCGTCGGCTCGCTCACCTTCCCCACCCGCCTCACGCCCGTCACCCGGCTGAACGTGGAGGGCCGTGTGAAGGTGACGGGTGGCGAGCTGGGCGAGGCCTTGAAGCGGCTCGCGGCCTCGCCGGACAACCCGCCCCAGGAGGCGGTGGATGCCATTGCCCGGTTGGAGCCGGCACTGGCCGCCGTACTGCGCACCACCTGCGTGCCCACCGTCTTCAACGCGGGCACCCGGCCCAACGTCATCCCCGCCACCGCCGAGGCCACCATCAACTGCCGGCTGCTCCCGGACGAGGACATCCAGGCGTTCCGCGCCCGGCTCGTCGAGGCGGTGGGGGACAAGGACATCCAGGTGGAGCTGAACATGACGCCGCCGGACTCGCCCGCCTCGCCGGTGGGGAACAACGCGATGTTCCGGGCCGCCACGGCCGCCGCGAAGAAGGTGTGGCCGGGCGCCCCCGTCTTCCCGCGCATGTCCACCGGCACCACCGAGTCCACCACACTGCGCCGCGCGGGCATTCACGCCTACGGCATCGACTTGTTCGCCCTCACGCCGGACGACGCGCGCACGGCCCACGCGCCCAACGAGCGGATCCCCTCGGCCTCGCTCCAGCCCGGCGCCGAGTTCGTCTACCAACTCCTGTCCGAGCTGACGAAGTAAGCCCCCGTCCTCCTTCCCCGGCAGCATCCGAGCAAGCCACATGACAATCCCGACGAAGACCCGGCATCCGCTGTTTCTGGTCCTATTGGCATCCACGCTGACGGCCTGCACGTGGCAGGCCCGGCCCACACCCGAGGAGCAAGGCCCGGTGGCGAAGATCTGGAGGAAGAGCGCGCAGACGCGTGACTTCGAGCGCTTCACCCGCGAGGGCACCGCGCTCACCCCGGACGGGACGCTCGAGCTCGACGCGGCCACGGCCCGCTCCGAGGCCGATCCGTTCCCCAGCCACACGCCGCCCAATGCGCAGACGCCGCTGCCCGCGGGCAGCTACGTCTTCGGCAGCGCCGCCTCGGAGGAGCACACCATCACGGGCGGCTTCGACAACGTGGTGCCCTCGTTCGACGTGCTGACGCCTCCGGGCACGTGGGTGCGGCTGACGCTCGCCGCGCGCGTCGAGGGCGAGTGGACGAAGGACTACGACTTCGGCGTCTGGGCCTTCGACAACGGCACCGTGGTGCGCCACAGCAAGGACCGGCAGGAGGACGAGCGCGGCAAGGTCTTCACCGACACGCTGGTGCTCAAGAAGAAGGCGGACGGGCTGCGGATGAAGGTGTGGCTCTTCTCCTCCAAGCCCGGGGTGAGCCCGCGCGTGCGTGCGCTGACGGCGGCGATGACGGACTCGGCCCGTAAGGCCGCGGACGAGCCCTCGGACAAGCGCGCCTGGGGCACGGTGCTGGAGGTGCCGGGCCGCTCGCAGATGCTCTACCCGCCCAAGGGCGGCGTCTGGTGCTCGCCCACCTCGGTGTCGATGATTCTCGCGTACTGGGGCCAGAAGCTGGGCCGCAACGAGCTCGTGGTGCCGGTGCCCGTGGCGGCCGAGTACACGTATGACACGGTGTATGACGGCACGGGCAACTGGCCCTTCAACACCGCGTATGGCTCGGCCATCGGGGACGGAGCGCTGCACGGGCTGGTGGCGCGCTTCGACTCGTTCGCGCAGGTGGAGCGGCTCATCGCCGAGGGGATTCCCGTCAGCATCAGCATCGCCTACGAGAAGGGAGAGCTGAGCGGCTCACCCGTCCAACGCTCGGATGGACACCTCATCGTGGTGAAGGGCTTCACGCCGGAGGGGGACGTCATCTGCAACGACCCCGCCTTCCCCAACGACGAGCTCGTGAACGTGACGTACAAGCGCGAGGAGCTGCTGAAGGCGTGGGATCACTCCCGCCGCTCGGCGTACGTGCTGTGGCCCTCGGGCTCCAGCCTGCCCGCGGGCGCGCTCACCTTCGTGCAGTGAGACAGACCCAGGCGCTCCGTTCCCATGCTCGGAGCGCCTGCGTCACCTTCACGGCCCGGAAGGAGCCGTGAGCAGTTCCCCGGAGCCGAGCCCGGAGGGGCAGCGCTTCCAGAGCACCGCCCCGCCCCACCGCCGCAGGACGCAGAACCCGGCCGCCTCGACCTGCCGCTCCCCGAGCGCCGTTCCATTCACGAGCACGTGGGAGAACCGTGTCTCCGCGAGCGGGCCCTCCAGTTCCCCCACCTGATGCGCTGGGCGCACGAGCAGGGGCACGTCGCGGTGCAGGTAGAAGCGGCCGCTGATGTTCCACTCCTGCTGGCCCGCGACGATGAGCCCGGTGAGTGAGTCATCCCGCCCGGCGAAGACGAGCGCGTCGATCTGCTCCGTGGCCAACCCCTTCGGCATCTGCACGGTGGCCGCCGCCAGCGAGGAGAGCGCGTAAGCCCCCACGAGTCCGCCCATCGCCCACCGGGTGCGGACCCGCTGCGAGAGGGTGCGCCAGGCCGGTCCCGCGGCGAGGACGACGAAGAGCGGCAGCAGCGGCGCCATGAAGCGGAGCTCCTTGTGCGCGAGCAGCGACATCACCCCGAGGTAGAAGACGAAGGAGCCCCCGAGCAGATCCCTCCGGGCCAGCCCGCGCCCGAAGTGCCAGGCGAGCAGCAGCGGCACCATGCCCACCAGCTTGGTCAGGTACCACCACGCGGGCTGCGTGCCGAACTTCTCCGAGCCTCCGCTGAGGATGTTGAACTCGAAGTACTTCCAGAGCGTGTGCCACGGCGCGCCCCAGGTGAGCCAGTCGAGCAGGCCGAGCGCCAGGAGCACCCCGCCCACGCCCAGCGCGCCGCCCGCCAGCGAGCGCCAGCGCCGCGCCGTCAGCAGGCTCACGGCGATGGGCACGCCGAACACCGCCGAGGGGTAGCGCACCACGAAGGCCAGGCCCAACAACACACCACTCCAGAAGCCCTCGCGCAGACCGTCCCGGGCGCGGGCGCGCCAGGCCCACAGGAGCGAGCCGAGCAACGGGGCCACGCTCAGCGAGTCCGCCAGGGGCCTCGCGGCGTAGAGGAGCCACCCACCCCAGGTGACGTGGACGGCCGCCGCCAGGAGCGCGGGCTCGCGGCCATCCCGCTCCTCGACGAGCCGGAACAGCGCTACGGAGCCCCACGCCTGTACGGCGGCACAGCAGGCCCACACCACCGCGGCCATCGCCCACGGGTGCTCGAGTCCCATCCGCCCACACACCGCGAGCACGCCCCCGAGCACCCCGGGGACGGCCCAGTTGCGCAGACCCTCCACCCACTCCCAGGCCGGGAGCCAATACCCGAAGGCCAGTCCATGAGCCGGCTCCAGGAACTGGAAGACCTCGTCCGGGTGCTGCCGGCCTCGCTTGAGCGCCACCACCGCGACGGCGAGCAGCGCGCCCATGACGGCGATTCGCCGCTCCCACGCGACGGGCTTCGGGGTTGAGGAAGGATTCATCGGAGCGGGAGGCGTCGGCACGGGCCGCGCAGATTGCCACGAAACGCCGCGCCGGGTGCTCGCCCGCTCGCCTGACTAGCCGTCCTGGACGAGGTACTTCAGCAACTCGTCCTCATCCTTCGAGATCAGCCGTTCGACGCCGTCGTGCCGGGCGTGACGCTGGATCTGCATCATGCCCACGGTGCTCCGCACGAGCACGCCGACCTTCCGGAAGCCGCCAACCCACAGGGGGCGGAGCCGCACCATGGCCGCTTCGAACTGGGGATCGTTCCGGCCGGGCGTGGCCCGGAGATCTGCGAGGAGCCCATACCTCGAACGCCCCAGCGCATCCAGGCAGGCACCGAGCCGGGTGAAGATGCCGTCGAGCTCCTCGAGTGCCTCGAGCGGTTTTTCGCTGCGAACGGTGCGGACGATGCCCGTGCGATCATCGACGAGCACGGTGAAGTACTCGTCCTGGTAGACCTGCCTGCCGCTCATGAATGCCGCCCCATCGTGCGAACCCGCGGGCCTCCCTTTAACACCTGACGAGGGGGACCGCGCCTCCAGCGGTGCGGTCCCCCGAACAACGCCATTCGTACCGCTTACAGCGACTTCAGGAACCGCAACAGCGCGGCGCGCTCGGCGCTGGTCATCCGGACGAAGGCCTGCTGCGCGGCCTGCGCCTCACCGCCGTGCCACAGGATGGCCTCGGTCAGGTTGCGCGCGCGGCCGTCGTGCAGGTAGGCCTCGCCACCGCTGATGCCCGCCGTCAGGCCGATGCCCCACAGCGGAGGCGTGCGCCACTCGGCCCCGGAGGCCTGGCCTTCCGGCAGGTTGTCCGCGAGGCCCGTGCCCATGTCGTGCAGCAGCAGGTCCGTGTACGGGCGGATGGCCTGGTTGCGCAGCTCCGCGTTCGGGTGGAAGGCGCTGGTGGTCAGCGACTCCGTGTGGCACTTCGTGCAGCCCGCGTTGCGGAACAGCGTCTCGCCCTGGAGGGCCTGGGTGTCGCGGTAGTCACGGCGCGCCGGGACGCCGAGCAGGGCGATGTAGCGGGTGAGCTTGTCGAGGTCCGTGTTGTTCAGCTCCGTGCTGGTGCCCCCGCAGCCCGCCTGCGACGTGCCGCAGTCCAGCGTCGTGAAGACGGGGTTGGTGACGCCCATGTCGTTGCGGAGCGCATCGGCGACCTGGTGGCGCACCCGCGCCGCGCCCGCCTTCCAGCCGAAGCGGCCCAGGCGCGCTGCGCCCGTCTCCGGATCCGTCACCGTCTGCATGCGGCCGGAGATGCCGTCACCGTTGCTGTCGTTGGGGTCCGCCAGGCCGGCGATGGCCGTCTCGGGCACCGCCTCCAGCAGGCCCATGCCCACCAGCTGCGGCGTGATGCGCGCCGAGTAGTTCGTGGGCGTGACGTTCAGGAAGCTGTAGGCCGGCTTGCGCAGCTGGTAGGCCGTGCCGTCGGTGAACGTGCCGCTGGTGGTGGTCCAACCCGAGATGCGCACGTCGCCCTCGGGCGTGCCGCTGGTGCTGCGCGGCTGGATGCGGAAGCCGAGAGACGGATCCGCGGTCACCGTGGTCCCACTGACGCGGCCCACCTTCACCGTGTAGTTGCTCAGCGAGGTGTTGACGGCGGGCGGCAGGCCGCGGCCGTTCTGCTTGTGGCAGGCGATGCAGGAGCGCTCGATGTAGTTGGATCCGAGCTTGCCCGCATGGACCGTGAGGGCGGGGTTGCCCGGCTCGGAGTGGCTGCCATCACCGAAGTCGGTGTGGTGGATGCGGCGGCCCTCGACGAAGGGCTGCGCGTTCGCCGGCGCCATGTTCAGCGCCATCTGCAGGAAGTGGTTGTCCGCCTCGTTGGACAGGTGCTGGTTGCCGGTGGTGCGGCCGCCGCTCTGGCCAATGGCCGGCATGGGGAAGGAGTCCTGGATGGTGCCGGAGACCTCGAGCGGCACGATGCCGCCGGTGCCCACCATGTACAGCATGATGGTGGAGTAGTAGTTGAAGCGGCCGTTCACGGGCTGGCGCAGGAAGACACCGACCTCGAGCTCCATCCGGTCACCGATGCGGATGGCGCGGCCCTCCTTGGCGTTGAAGTTGACGCTGGCGGTGTGCTGATAGTCGTTCACCCGAATGAAGTCCGCGTTGTGGAAGTACTCGGCCTCCGTGTTGAGGCCGCGGAAGAACGCGCGGAAGTCCGGGCTGTCATACGGGTAGATCGAGTAGAGGTTGACGATGATCTGGCTGCCGCCCTTGGCCACCTGATCCACGATCTCGATCCAGTGCGTGCGGTTCTCGAAGTAGAGCGACAGGTAGTGGTCGTACGCCTGGTACTGGTCCTCGCGCGCATGACGGTCACGGACGCGGTCACCCACGCGGGTGACGATGGCCGAGCCCGTGTCCTGCACCGTGGCCGGCTCCAGCGCCGTGCCGCTGTTGAACAGGGGAACGATGTTGCCCGGGTTGCCGCCGGTGCCGGCGTCGGTGCCACCGCCCGTGCCCGCGTCCGTGCCACCGCCCGTGCCCGCGTCCGTGCCGCCGCCCGTGCCGCTGTGCGTGTAGCGCGTCCAGGCCGTGTCCACGGCGCAATTACATGCCGTGTCCCAGTACGTGTAGAAGTAGTCGACGAAGTGGCCCGCGGCCAGGCCCGTCACCGTGAACTCGTTGCGGCCATTGACGACCGTCATCCGCACGTTGAGCTGGCCACCGTTGTTGACCTTGTAGTGGATGTCCGCCCACGACGTGGTGTTCACGTAGAAGATCGCCGACGAGCCCGAGGGCTGAACTCCGAAGGTGGCCGCGGCGAGGGCACCTCCCGCCAGCAGCGTGGCGAACACGATTCCCACTGCCAATCCTGCAGCTTTGTTTC
This sequence comes from Archangium sp. Cb G35, assembly GCF_001896145.1. Lineage (NCBI taxonomy): Bacteria > Pseudomonadati > Myxococcota > Myxococcia > Myxococcales > Archangiaceae > Archangium > Archangium sp. Cb G35. Next base: position 527,018 of record NZ_MPOI01000005.1, on the reverse strand, counting down.
GCATATGGTTTTTCTCTCCGGTCGAGTCCTCCGCACGGGAACACGAGAAACTCCACCGTCCGAAGGAAGTACCCATGTTAGACTCGAAGTCTCGAATTCCTATAGAGTTCAGTAAACCCACCTAATATTGTTGGGTTCTCAACAGAACTTTCATTTCGTAGCTGACGGCACAGCGCGGCGCGTCATGCGCGGATGAGTGCCCGCCCCCCACCTGCAACCACCAGCATACTTGCAATCGCTAGCAAGTCGCTGATACTTTCTTCATCACTCGAACGAACTCGGGTGCCGGTGAGAGGGGCGGGCTGGGGGTCTTTTCCTGACGCGGAGCGTCCAGGTGACGCGGCGCGCAATGACAGACAGGTTCGCAGCGGCATCCCGTTTCTTCGTCGTACGTACGAAGCCATTCAGTGGCGGAGGGGCGCGATGCAGCGGCACGAGCGTTTCGCGTGGACATGGGTGGCGGCGGGAGCGCTCTCGGTGCTGGGCCTGCACGGGTTCGAGGTCCCCTCAGGTGCATCCCCGGTGTCTTTCTCTGCCCGGGGCGCAACGGGAGGCGAGCAGGCCACCCCTCTGGAGGGCATGGGGCCGGGCGTCGAGGGCTTCGAGCTGAAATTGGAGGAAGTCCCGCTCACGACGGAGCCGAAGCGGTACACAATCGGCGCCAGCCGCGTCTCTGACGGGAAGAGGGGGGATGGCACGGGCTGCACCCCCGCTCCCGCGCGGCCGAATGGAGCGTGAGGGCACGATGAAAGTGGGAACGGCGGAAACGGCGACGACGGTCGATGCGGCGGGCATGCGTGCGCAGAACAGCAGCCTGTTGCTGAACATGATCTGGCGCGAGCAGCAGCTGTCGCGGGCGGAGATCGCCCGGCGCACGGAGCTGAGCCCGTCCACCGTGTCCGCCATCGTCGCGGACCTGGAGCACTCCGGACTGGTGCGCAACATCGGCGCCGGGGTGTCGCGGGGAGGCCGCCGCCCGACCCTCATCGGCTTCTGTGATGACGCCTTCAGCATCATCGGCGTGGAGATGGGCGCCACGCACGTGACGGTCGTCCTCACGGACCTGCGCGGACGCGTGCGCGCCCACCGGCACACCCCCCACGCGGTGCGCGAGGATCCCAAGGGCACGCTCCAGAAGGTGCGGGAGCTGGTGCAGGAGTGCCTGGACGCCGAGCGCGTGCCGCGCCGCTCCGTGCTGGGCATGGGCGTGGCCGTGCCGAGCCCCGTGCACCCGTCCACCCCGGGCAAGCTGTCCCCGCTCATCGTGCCGGCGTGGCGCGACTACGACGTGCAGGAGTCGCTCAAGTCCGCCTTCAACATGCCGGTGTTCGTGGACAACGACGCCAACCTGGGCGCGCTGTCGGAGCGCTACTGGGGCGCGGGCGTGGGGGGCGAGGACCTGACGTACATCAAGCTGGGCACCGGTATTGGCGCCGGCTTCATCATCCACGGAGACGTCTACCGGGGCTCGGGCGGCACCGCCGGGGAAATCAGCCACATCGCCGTGGATCCGGCCGGCCAGCAGTGCGTGTGCGGGCTGCGCGGGTGCCTCGTCACCCTCATCGGCACCGTGCCGCTGCTGGAGCGTGCCCGGGAGCTGATGGGCTCGAAGGGCCGCCGTGCGCCCACGGTGCGTGAGCTGGTGGATGGCGCGCGCTCGGGCGAGCCGGCCGCGCGGCAGGTCATCGACAGCCTGGGGCACTACCTGGGCATCGCCGTGGCGGGCCTGCTCAACCTGATCAACCCGGCCATCGTCGTGCTCGGCGGTGAGATCTCCTCGGTGGGAGACCTGCTGCTGGATCCGTTGCGCGCCTCGGTGCGCAAGCGGGCGCTGTCCACCTCCATGGCGGAAACGCGCATCGTCACCTCCGCGCTGGGAGACCGGGCCATCGCGGTCGGCGCGGCCACCCTCGTGCTCCAGGCGGCGCTGCGCGACCGCTCCCTCTTTCCCCTCCAACACGTCCGGAAGACAGCATGACCCGACTCCGTCTCCTCCCGTGGCTCGCCGCCCTCAGCACGCTCGCATGTGACCCCGCGGCCAACCGGAGCATCAAGCCCGACGTGCCGAACACCCCCGGGCAGCCAAGCCCGGAATGGCAGCTGGTGTGGCAGGACGAGTTCGACGGTCCGGCCGGTACACCGCCCGCTCCCGAGCGCTGGGTGCACGACGTGGGAGGACACGGCTGGGGCAACGAGCAGCTGGAGTTCGACACGGACAGGCCGGAGAACGCCTCGCTGGACGGCACCGGCAACCTGGTCATCACCGCGCGCAAGGAGAACTACAGCGGCCGGAACTACACGTCCGCGCGCATCAACACGAGCGGGCGCTTCGAGCAGACGTACGGCCGTTTCGAGGCGCGCATCCAGCAGCCGGTGGGGCGTGGCATCTGGCCGGCGTTCTGGATGCTGGGCGCGAACGTCGGCGAGGTGGGCTGGCCGGAGTGCGGGGAGATCGACATCATGGAGTACCGGGGCCAGCTGCCGGCCATCACCCGCGGCTCGCTGCACGGCCCGGGCTACTCCGGCGGCAACAACCTCGGCTCCGAGTTCGTCGTGAGCGGCGGGAAGCTCAACGAGGACTTCCACGTCTACGCCGTGGAGTGGGAGCCCAACCGCATCCGCTGGCTGCTGGACGGCAAGGTCTTCTTCGAGACGACGCCCGCGCGCCTGCCCGCCGGGGCGCGGTGGGTGTTCGACAAGCCGCACTTCATCATCCTCAACGTGGCGGTGGGCGGAAACTACCTGGGGCCGCCGGACAGCACCACGGTGTTCCCGCAGCAGATGAAGGTGGACTACGTCCGCGTCTACACGAGGGCCCCGTGAAACCCGCGCTCCTGCTGGTGCCCGTCCTGGTGCTGGTGGTGGTGCTGCTGGTGGCCTGTACCTCCTCCTCCTCGGAGCCCCGTCCGCGGCAGCCGGGCACGCTGTTCGTCTCCGTGGAGCAGCAGAGCGCGTGGGTGCGCAACTTCAACCCGCTCTTCACCGGGGCGGGCTCGCGCTGGCCCACCCGGGCCGGCGTCTACGAGTGCATGGAGGTGTTCCTCCCCTCCTCCGGCGAGTGGACGCCCTGGCTGGCCACGGCGCACACCTGGTCCGAGGACCACCGGACGCTGCGCTTCACCCTGCGCGAGGGCGTGCGCTGGAGCGACGGCCGGCCCTTCACGGCCGAGGACGTGGCCTACACCTTCGAGCTGCTCAAGAAGCACCCCGCGCTGGACTCGGGCGGCGCGTGGCGCTTCCTGGAGGAGGTGCGCGCGGAGGGGACGCACGCGGTGGCGTTCCGGTTCTCGCGCGTCTACATCCCCGGCTTCTCGGAGCTGGCCCACCAGCCCATCGTCCCGCGCCACGTCTGGGAGAAGGTGGCGGATCCGGTGACGTTCACCAACCCGGAGCCGGTGGGCACGGGGCCCTTCACCCAGGTGAACGTCTTCCGCAACCAGGTGTACGAAATGGGGCGCAACCCCAACTACTGGCAGCCCGGCAAGCCGGCCGTCTCCGCGCTGCGCTTCCTCGCCTTCCCCACCAATGACCAGGCCAACCTGGCCCTGGTGGAGGGTGAGGTGGACTGGGCCGGCAACTTCGTGCCCGCGGTGGACCGCACCTTCGTCTCGAAGGATCCGGAGCACCACTCGCGCTGGTTCCCGCTCTACGGCAGCACGGTCTTCCTCTACCCCAACACCACGCGGCCGCCCTTCAACGATGTGCGCGTGCGCAAGGCGCTGAGCATGGCGTTGGACCGGGAGCGGCTGGTGGACATCGCCATGTACGGCTACACGCGCCCGGCGGACGCCACGGCCCTCAATGACTCGTATACGGGCTGGCGGGACGCCGAGGCCGCCAACGGCGCGTGGGTGCGCCATGACGAGGAGGCCGCCAACCGGCTGATGGACGAGGCGGGCCTCACGCGCGGCCCGGATGGCCTGCGGCGCATGCCGGACGGCCAGCCGCTGGAGCTGGAGCTGGAAGTGGTGGGCGGCTGGTCGGACTGGGTGCGCGCGGGGCAGGTGCTGGTCCGTGACCTGCGCAAGCTGGGCATCCAGGCGCACCTCAAGACGTACGAGTTCAGCGCCTGGTACGCGCGCCTGCAGAAGGGGGAGTTCCAACTCGCCATCTCCTGGTCGCTGGATGGCCCCACGCCGTACACCTTCTACAAGTGGCTGCTGTCGCCGCGCACGGTGCGCCCGGTGGGCGAGGTGGCCGCGGCCAACTGGCACCGCTTCGGCGACGTGGAGGCGGACGCGCTGCTGACGCGCTTCGAGACGGAGAGCTCGCCCGAGAAGCAGAAGGAGCTGATGGCCGGGGTGCAGCGGCGCTTCTCCGAGCTGGCGCCGGCCATTCCCCTCTTCCCCAACCCGTCCTGGGGCGAGGCCAGCACCAAACGCTTCACCGGATTCCCGAACGCGCAGAATCCCTACGCGCGCCTGTCCCCCCATGCCGAGCCCGACAGCCTGCTGGTGCTGACGCGGCTCGCCCCGAGGGAGCCCTGAGATGCACTACCTCCTCCGGCGGCTCGGCTTCTACCTCATCGCCGCGTGGGCCTCGCTCACGCTGAACTTCGTCATCCCCCGGCTGGCTCCGGGCGACCCCGCCTCCGCGATGTTCGCGCGCTTCGAGGGCCGGGTGCAGCCCGAGGCCATGGAGGCCCTGCGTGCCGCCTTCGGCTTCACGGATGCCCCGCTCTACCAGCAGTACTTCACCTACCTGAAGCACCTGCTCACCGGAGACCTCGGGCTGTCCTACGCCTACTACCCGTCCCGCGTGTCGGAAGTCATCGGCACGGGGCTGGTGTGGACGCTGGGGCTGGCCGGGTGCGCGGTCATCATCAGCTTCGTGGTGGGCTGCCTGCTCGGGGTGTTCGCGGCGTGGAACCGCGGCGGGTGGCTGGACTCGGTGGCCGCGCCCGCGTTCGCCTTCCTCGGGGCCTTCCCCTACTTCTGGCTGGCCATGCTGGCCCTGTACCTCTTCGGCTTCGGGCTCGGCTGGTTCCCCCTGCGCCACGCGTACTCGCATGACCTGGAGCCGGGGCTGTCCTTCACCTTCGCGGCGGACGTGGTCCGGCACGCGGTGCTGCCGGCCGCCTCCATCGTGGTGGCCACACTCGGCGGGTGGATGCTGGGCATGCGCAACACCATGGTGGCCACTCTGGGCACGGACACCCTCCGGCTGGCCCACGCCAAGGGACTGCCTCCGCGCCAGGTGATGTTCCGCTACGCCGCGCGCAACGCGCTGCTGCCCAACGTCACCAGCTTCGGCATGGCGCTGGGCTTCGTGCTCAGCGGCTCGCTGCTGACGGAGATCGTCTTCTCGTACCCCGGCACCGGCTACCTGCTCATCCTCGCGGTGCGCAACCAGGACTACCCGCTCATGCAGGGGCTCTTCCTGGTCATCACCCTGGCGGTGCTCGCCGCCAACTTCGCCGTGGACATGCTCTGCCTCTGGCTGGACCCGAGGACCCGCGCCCATGCTTGATTCCATCCGACGCCTGCTCCGCCACCGGAAGGCCGCGGTGGGCGGGAGCATCCTGCTGTTCTTCCTCGTCCTGGCCCTGGTGGGGCCCTGGCTGGTGATGGACCCGAGCGACCTCGTGGGCCGCCCCCACCAGCCGCCTTCCAGCGCCCACCTCTTCGGAACCACGGGCCAGGGACAGGACGTGCTCGCGCAGACGGTGGTGGGTGCGCGCGAGACGCTCGCGGTGGGCTTCGCGGTGGGCCTGCTCGTCACCCTGGTGGGCGCGCTCATCGGCGTGACGGCCGGCTACCTGGGCCGCCGGGTGGATGACGCGCTGTCGCTCACCACCAACGTGTTCCTCGTCATCCCCGGCCTGCCGCTGGCCATCGTCCTGGGCGCGTACCTGCCGTCCGGGCCGCTGCGCATGGTGGCCGTGCTGACGGTGGCCGGTTGGGCGTGGAACGCCCGCGTCTTCCGCGCCGAGGCGCTGTCCCTGCGCAACCGCGACTTCGTGGCCGCCGCGCTGGTGACGGGCGAGAGCCGGGCCCGCATCATCGCCCGGGAGCTGCTGCCCAACATGGCGTCGCTGCTCGGCTCCTCGTTCATCGGCAACACGCTCTACGCGGTGGGCGCCCAGGTGGGCCTCGAGTTCCTCGGCCTCGGCGACGTGGGCTCGGTGACGTGGGGCACCAACCTCTACTGGGCCTCCAACGACGCGGCGCTGCTGACGCGCTCGTGGTGGATCTTCGTCCCCACCGGCGTGTGCATCGCGCTGGTCGGCTTCTCGCTGACGCTGCTCAGCTCCGCCATCGACGAGCTGACCAACCCGGCGCTCAAGGCCCCTCCGGCGGTGGCCCCCATCGCCCCGGTGGTGACGGCCGCGCAGGCCGAGCCCCAGGCCCCCGGTGTGCTGCTGAGCGTGCGCGAGCTGTGCATCGAGTACGCGACGGAGCGCGGCCCCTCCCGCGTGGTGGACAACGTGTCGTTCGACATCGCGCCCGGCGAGGTGTTCGGCCTGGCCGGCGAGTCCGGCAGCGGCAAGTCCACCATCGGCTTCGGGCTGCTGCGCCTGCTGCCTCCCGCCGCGCGCATCAGCCAGGGGCGCATCCTGTTCAACGGCACGGACGTCACGGCCCTGGACGCCAACGCGCTGCGAGCCTTCCGCTGGTCCCAGGTGTCCATGGTGTTCCAGAGCGCCATGAGCGCGCTCAACCCCGTGCTCACCCTGGGCGAGCAGTTCCACGACACGCTGGCCGCACACGGGCGTGCCTCGCGGACGGCCTCCTACGCCCGGGCCCGGGAGCTGCTGGCCATGGTGGGGCTGTCGCCGGAGCTGGTGAATGCCTGGCCGCACCAGCTCTCGGGCGGCATGCGCCAGCGGGTGGGCATCGCGCTCGCGCTCGCGCTGGAGCCCAAGCTGGTGGTGATGGACGAGCCCACCACCGCGCTGGACGTGGTGGTGCAGAAGGAGCTGCTCCAGCGGATGCTCGAGCTGAAGGAGCGGCTGGGATTCGCGGTGCTCTTCATCACCCATGACCTGCCGCTGCTGCTGGCCATCTCCAACCGCGTGGGCGTCCTCCAGGGCGGCAAGCTGGTGGAAGTGGACACCTCGGAGCGCCTGCGCGCGGGGGCCCGTCACCCGTACACGCGCCTGCTGCTGTCGTCCTTCCCCCATCTCAGCGCCGACGACGCGGCCGAGCCACCGCCGGAGCTCGCGCTCGCGGCCAACGCGCCGGCCCCCGTGCGGACCGCGCTTCGTGGAGGTCATCAATGAGCCCTCCCCTGCTGGAGGTCACCGGTCTGTCGCGCAGCGTCCAGGTGGGAGGCTTCCTGTCCCGCTCCCGGCGCACGCTGCTCAACGGCGTGTCGTTCACCCTGGAGCGCGGGGAGATCCTCGCGCTCGTGGGCGAGTCCGGAAGCGGCAAGAGCACGCTGGCCCGGGTGCTCGCGCGGCTGGACGCGCCGGACGGTGGGAGTCTGCGGCTCGGCGGCGAGGACATGCTCGCGGCGGAGAAGCAGGGCGCCTCGCTCGGCTACCGGGGCCGCGTGCAGATGGTGTTCCAGGATCCGTTCGCCTCGCTCAACCCCGTGCACACCGTGGGCTACCACCTGGAGCGGCCCCTGCTGCGCCACGGGCGGGCCACGCGGGCGGATCTCCAGGCGCGCGTCCACGCGCTGCTCGAGTCGGTGGGGCTGACGCCGGCGGAGTCCTTCGCCCGTCGCTTCCCGCATGAGCTGTCCGGTGGCCAGCGCCAGCGCGTGGCCGTGGCGCGGGCCCTCGCGGTGGAACCGGACGTCATCATCGCGGACGAGCCCACCTCCATGCTGGACGTGTCCACCCGCCGCGAGGTGCTCCAGTTGCTGCGCGGCCTGACGAAGGCGCGCGGCATCGGCATCCTCTTCATCACCCATGACCTGGCGAGCGCGCGGCACCTCGCGGACCGCGTCATGGTGCTGTACGCGGGCAGCGTCGTCGAGTCGGGACGGACCGCGGAGGTCCTCTCCGCTCCCCGGCACCCGTACACGCGGCTGCTGCGCTCGGCCGTGCCGGAGGGCGCGGACTTCCTGCGGGCCCCGCTGCCCGTGAAGGCCTCGACGGGGCCCGTGCCCCCGAATGGCTGTGCCTTCGCTCCCCGGTGCCCCCACGCGGATGCGCGTTGCCACGCCACCCGCCCACCTGAACACCTCTCGGCGGCGGACCACCTCGTTCGCTGCCACCTCGAAGCTTCGAAAGGAGTCGTTGACGATGCGGCAGTTTCCTCCTGATTTCCTCTGGGGTGTGGCCACCTCCTCCTTCCAGATCGAAGGCGCCACCACCACCGACGGGCGCGGCGAGTCCATCTGGGACCGCTTCTGCGCCACGCCGGGAAAGATCGCCGATGGCACGGACGGCAAGGTCGCGTGCGACCACTACAACCGCTGGCAGGATGACGTGGAGCTGATGCGGTGGCTGGGCGTCAAGTCCTACCGCTTCTCCATCGCGTGGCCGCGCATCCTCCCCTCGGGCCACGGCAAGGTGAACCAGGCGGGTCTGGACTTCTACTCGCGCCTGGTGGACGGCCTGCTGAAGGCGGGCATCGAGCCCTTCGTCACGCTCTACCACTGGGACCTGCCGCAGGCCCTGCAGGACAAGGGCGGCTGGCCCGCGCGTGACACGGTGAGCGCCTTCGTCGAGTACGCGGACGTGGTGAGCCAGGTGCTCGGCGACCGCGTGAATCGGTGGATTACGCACAACGAGCCCTGGTGCATCAGCTTCCTGGGCCACGCCAACGGCGAGCACGCGCCCGGGCACAAGAACCAGTGGGGCGAGATGCTCGCCACGGCGCACCACCTGCTGGTGTCGCACGGGCAGGCGGTGTCCGTCATCCGCTCCAACGTGAAGAACGCGGAGGTGGGCATCACCCTCAACCTGGTGCCCTCGCAGCCCGCCTCGCCCAGCCCCGAGGACCTCGACGCGACCCGCGCCTTCGACGGCAGCTTCAACCGCTGGTTCCTCGACCCACTCTACGGCCGTGGCTACCCGAAGGACGTCATCGCCGACCACCTGGCCGCCGGCCGCATCTCCTCTGAGACGCTGGACTTCGTCAAGGACGGGGACATGGAGGCCATCGCCACGCCCACCGACTTCCTGGGCGTGAACTACTACAACCGCGGCATCATCCGCAGCGACCGCATCCCCGAGGAGAAGAACGCTCCTCGCACCGTCCACGCGGAGCCGGAGCACACGGACATGGGCTGGGAGGTGTACGCGACCGGCCTTACCCACCTGATGACGCGGCTGCACAAGGACTACCACCCGCCGCGCATCTACATCACCGAGAACGGTTGCGCCTACGCCACCGTTCCGGACGCGGACGGGCGCGTGCGTGACACCAAGCGCGCCCACTACCTGAGCACGCACCTGGGGGCGTGCCTGGACGCCATCCGGCAGGGTGTGCCGCTCGGGGGCTACTTCGCCTGGTCCCTGCTCGACAACTTCGAGTGGGCCTTCGGCTACCAGAAGCGCTTCGGGCTCATCTTCGTGGACTACGCCACCCAGAAGCGGATTCCCAAGGACAGCGCCCACCTCTACCGCGCCGTCATCACCCAGAACGACCTGGACGTGGAGAAAGCGGCATGAGTTCCCTGACCCTTGTCACGTGTCTGGCGGTGACGCTGTCGCAGGCGCCCGCCACCACCGAGCCGGCGGCCGACGCGCCGGTGGCATCGCCCGCCCCCTCCCTCCAGCCCACGGTGGCGCCGGCTCCCGCCTCCGCGGCTCCCTCCGCGGCCGTGCAGAACGTGCGCGTCCACCGCGATGAACGCGGCTTCAAGCTCCAGGTGGACGGCCGCGACTTCCCCATCCGCGGCATGAACTGGGGCTACACGCCCATTGGCGAGAACTACCGCTACTCGCTGTGGAACCAGACGGACACCTTCATCCAGGCCGTGCTCAAGCGGGAGATGACGCTGCTGCGCGACATGGGCGTCAACGCCATCCGCCAGTTCGACGACATCCCCCCGCGCTGGGTGGAGTACATCTACAAGAACTACGGCATCTTCACCGTGGTGAACCCGCTCATGGGGCGCTACGGCACCTTCGTGGGCGGCATCTCGGCGCCGAACACGGACTACTCCAACCCGGCCCACCGCAAGGCGCTGCTCACGGACCTGGCGGAGCGGGTGGAGCGCTACCACGGCACTCCCGGCGTGCTCATGTGGATGCTGGGCAACGAGAACAACTACGGCCTGCACTGGACGGGGTATGAGATTCAGGCGCTCCCCGGCCAGGAGGACGCCGCCCGCGCCGAGCACCTCTACTCGCTCATGGGCGAGGCGGTGCGCGTCATCAAGGCCCGCGACACCCACCACCCGGTCTCCATCGCCAACGGCGACGCGCAGTACGTGGACCTCATCGCGCGCCTCGCCCCCGAGCTGGACGTCTTCGGTGCCAACGTCTACCGCGGCGCCTCCGCCCGCGACCTGTTCGACGTGGTGCTCCAGAAGCTGAACAAGCCGGTGATGTTCACCGAGTTCGGCGCGGACGCCTATGACGCGAAGGCCGGCCGCGAGGACCACCTGGCCCAGGCGGACTACCTGCGCAAGCAGTGGGAGGAGATCTACTCGCAGAGCTACGGCCACGGCCGCGCGCAGAACGCGCTCGGTGGCTTCGTGTTCCAGTGGGTGGATGGCTGGTGGAAGATGGGACAGGAGTCCAACCTGTCCGTCCACGACGCCACCGCGTCCTGGCCCAACGCTGGCTACCCGAGCGACTTCGTCGAGGGCCAGAACAACATGAACGAGGAGTGGTTCGGCATCAGCGCGCTGGGCCCCGAGGACGACGCGGGCATCGCCCGGGTGCAGCCTCGTACGGCCTACTACGTGCTGCAGGCGGCCTTCCGCCTGGACCCGTACGCCGCCACCACCACGCAGGACACCATCCGCCAGCACTTCGAGGCCATCCGCCCGACGGAGATGTCCCGCGGCTACGAGTCCTCCGTGGCGCTGGCTCGCACGGAGGAACTGAGCGCGGTGCGCGTCGCCAACCTCCGGCTGGTGATGGACAGCTCCATGTCGCGCGGGAGCATCGCCACCACGCGGCCCAACCTGGACACGGTGGACCACACCGAGTCCATCTTCTTCGATCTGGCGATGCAGCCCACCTCCGGCGTGTACGGGCGCGCGTCGTTCAACATCGTGGGCAACGTGGCGCAGAACCGGCTCTACAACCTCTTCTACGAGAACCGGGGCACGCAGGCCGCGCCCACGACGGTGAACGGCACCCCGGCCCCGGGCACGCCGCCCACCGGCGCCTCGGGTCAGCCGCTCGGGCTGGAGCGCTTCGCGCTGTACCAGGCGGAGTTCAAGCTGGACCGGGAGGACTTCAACCTCGAGGGCTTCTACCGCGTGGGCCACACGCACTGGGGTGAGGAAGGCGACTTCTTCAACCTGTACCGCGAGGCGCACTACGGGCCGAACATCGACATCTACCACGGCAACGCGCCCTTCGGCGTCGTGTTCAGCGGCAAGAAGGCGCTGGACGGCTTCAAGGTGGCGGTGGGCCCGGAGCTCTTCTGGGGCGCCAACCCCTCCATCGTCGCCAAGTACCGCAAGGGCGTGGGCCCGGTGACGCTGACGCTGGTGCACCAGGAGGACCTGACCCGCGGCTCCACGCAGCAGACGGCCTCCGTCATCCGCGAGCGCGTGGCGCGCAGGACGGCGCTGGGCCTCGAGTGGCAGCGCGGCCCCATGGGCCTGGAGGTGGGTGGCATCTTCGCGGCGCCGCAGCGCATCGGCGAGGAGTTCATCTGGTCGCGGCCCACGAGCGGCCCCAGCTACCTGAACAGCGGCTACGAGGTGCTCCGGGACAAGGTGCAGTTCCTGGACACGCTCGGCGCCAAGGCGCGGTTCACGTATGACCTGGGCTCGGTGCGCATGTTCGCCCAGGCCTCGTTCCGCGGACTGGTGGCGGACGGTGGCCCCGACCAGCGCACGGTGCTGACGGGCTGGAGCATGCGCGAGAGCGGCCGTGGCAACCACTACGGCGCCCAGGCGGGCATGACCTTCCAGATGGGAACCTTCCAGGTAGCGCCCAACGTGCTCTACCAGAAGCCCCTCATCGGGCCCAACCCCACCATCAACGACGCCTACGACGCGGAGACGGGGCGGTACTTCCCGGGCGTCAAGCCGCGCAGCGTGCTATCGGACACGTTCAGCGTGCTGGACAACCGCGAGACGCTCGGCGCCGAGCTGCTGCTCACCTTCGACCCGACGCCCGGCACGTGGTTCTGGTCCTGGGACCGGGACATGCGCGAGGACGCGCCCTTCGCCGCGGGCCTGGACCTGGTCTACCGGCATCAGCCCACGTCGCGTGACGCCGGCATCGCCATCCTCGCCAGCGGCGCCACCATCGCCTTCGGCAAGGCGCCCCCCGCGGCGGACGAGTGGGAGGCCACGCTGCGCATGGTGGGCAACCCCACCAAGCGCCTGAAGCTGTTTGGCACCGCCATGGTGGGCAGCCTCCAGTCCCCGGGCGAGGACGCACGGCAGATCTTCCGCTACGGCGTGGATGGCACCGTGCTGCTGGACACGCTGGCGCTCTCGGCGCAGCTGCGCCTGAACGACTGGGGTCCGTACGACTACCACCGCGTGTTCAACCTCACCTACCCGCTCCAGGCCACGGGAGACCTGTCGTATGGCCTCAAGCGGCCGGTGCTCGGCGCGGTGACCACCCGCTTCGGTGTTCGCGGAATCGTCCGCATGCTGGACCAATACTCGGAGGGCATGAGCGCGGCTGCCCTCTCCGAGGGGTTGATGGGCCGCGAATACGAGGTGGGCGCGTATGCAATCCTGTCGCTCTGAGGGAGGCCGTATGAAGACGTGGCTGGTGCTGGCCGCGGCCGTGGGCATCTCCGGATGCTACGAGCCCGCCAGCTTCGTGTATGGCGAGTCGCTGGAGGATCTCACGCTCCAGCTCCACAGCCCCAACGTGGGCATCTACCCGGACAGCTCCGTCCTGGAGGATCCGAACAACCCCTTCCGCCACACCACGCCGGGTGTGGAAACGAAGTGGGACATCCAGGCCAGCGGCGCACGCGTGGCCGCGTTCTACTCGTGGGCCACGCTGCTCGCGCGGGAGCCGGGAGGCGAGGCGCAGTTCTACGTGGGCACCACCCTGCTGGCCATCTACCAGAACGGCGAGGCGAGCCAGGAGGAGCTGCCCCTGGTGAAGGCCCAGGCCATCCGCGCCTACCAGTCCGTGCTCGACAACTTCCCCGACGCGGTCACCTACGACGCCACGGGAACGTACGCCTATGACCTGGTGACGCCCGCGTACAAGGGCATCACCGAGATGGGCGGCATGGTGCAGGGCGGCTGGACGCTGGTGAAGCTGTCGAACGGTCAGGACAGGGCGGTGAAGCCATGAAGAAGCTCGCTGGATACGCGGTGCTGGCCCTGCTGGCCGCGTGCAGGCCGGACCCGGGACTGTCGGACTACGAGAACCAGGGGCCGACCAACCCCGGCAATGGAGACCCGGACACGGACCCGGACGTGCTCCCGGGCCCGTTCCCCTACCAGACGGGGCAGCGCCGCCTGGGCGTGGGCTTCTACGAGGGGGGCCGCTCCGACGACATCGCCGTGGACAACACCACCACGCACGTCTACCTGTACGATGGCACCTCCACCCTGGAGCCCTCCTCCACCCGCGTGGAGGGCAAGTCGGCGGACCTCGTCGTCCACGCGGGCAAGGCGTGGCTGGGGCTCGGCGTGCACTGGGACTCGACGCGCAACCTGAGCGCGTGGAAGACGCTCCACGTGAGCCTGCGCTCGTCCGACCCCGGCTTCTCCGCGGTGAAGGTGGGGATGAACTACCTCGACGGGACCGACAAGAGCGTGCAGCTCGACGTGGAGAAGTACGGCTACAGGAATGACGGCGAGTGGCACCACCTGGCCATCCCGCTGGCGGATTTCACAGCGGGCGGCCTGAAGCTGAACGTCGTCAGCTCTCCGTTCGCGCTCTTCGCCGGCGGGGGCGCGCCGGCGGACAAGCTGCTGCTCGACAACCTGTACTTCACGGCCGAGTAGCACCGGGCTGGGAGCGGAGTCCTACCGGGCCTCCGCTCCCAGGACCACCGGCAGCGCCAGGAGCCCGCGGAAGCCCGCGTTGTCGATCCAATCCACCGTGGCCCCGGGCTCCAGCTTCAGGTGCGGGAAGCGGCGCAACAGCGCGGCGAAGGTCTCCTGCGCCTCCATGCGCCCCAGCGCCGCGCCCAGGCAGTAGTGAGGGCCCATGCCCAGCGTCATGTGGCGCAGCTCCTCGCGCCGCACGTCCAGCTTCTCCGGGTCCTTGAACTGCGCGGGATCCCGGTTCGCCGCCGCCATCATCAACATCACCCGATCCCCCTTCCGGATGGCCTGGCCTCCAATCTCCATGTCCACCTTGGCCTCCCGGTTCGTGAACTGCACCGGCGGGTCATAGCGGAGGAACTCCTCCACCGCGTTGGGCAGCAGCTCCGGAGAGGCGCGCAGCAGCTCCCACTGCTCCGGGTGGCGCAGCAACGCCAGCAAGCCGTTGCCAATCAGGTTGGTGGTCGTCTCATGGCCGCCGAAGAGCAGCATGGTGCAGGTGGACAGCAGCTCCTGCTCGCTCAGCAGGTTGCCCTGCTCCTCCGCGTGCACGAGCCCGCTCAGCAGATCAGTCCCCGGCTGGGTGCGCCGCTGGGCGATGAGCATCCGGAAGTAGGCTTCGAACTCGAGGATGGCGTTCAGGCCCGCCGTCACCTGCTCCTGCGTGGGACGGCCCGTGCCGATGAGGCCCGCCAGCTGATCCGACCACCGCTTGAGCCGGTGCCGATCCTCCCGGGGCAGCCCCAACATCTCGCCAATGACGATGACGGGCAGCGGGTTGGCCAGCTCGCTGATGACCTCCATCCGCTCCTTGCCCCGCGCCGCGTCCAGCAGCTCCTCCACGAGCGCGCGGATGCGCGGACGCAACGCCTCGACCATGCGTGGCGTGAAGGCCTTGTTGATGAGCCCGCGCAGGCGCGTGTGGCTGGGAGCATCGAGGAAGAGCGCCCAGGAGGACAGGTTGCGAGCCAGCGGCTCCATCATCTTGCGGACTTCCTCGGACATGCCCGCGGAGAACTGGCCCGTCCGGGCCGACAACAGGCGCATGTCGCGGAAGCCCGCGTTCACATCCGCGTACCGCGACACCAACCAGGCACCCCACGGCTCGAAGAAATGGACAGGTGCCTCCCGGAGCATCCGCGCGTAGCCGGAATAGGGATCCTTCCGCCGCTCGGGATGCATCAGTTCAAAGGGATCGGCAACTTCCATCGGAATGGCCGTCATGCACAGCTCCTCGTATGAGTGTTCGCCACGCCCTCGGGCGGAAACGATGGACCCGGGTGGGCTGGCCCGGAGCGTACGACCGACAGGGTGCAATTGGATAGACGGAGGAGGACTCACACCCGATGACACAATGAGACTCAATTATTCGAGTTGGAGGCGCCAGCCGGGCCACCGGAGGATGCAAGCGTTCATGAAGGCGTGACCTCGGCGAGCGCGCCTACCCAGGTAGCGGTCGGCTACTCGGGCGCCACCACGGTCACGGCTGCGCCTGGGCCCGAGCACGAAGCTGCGAGATGTCAGGGATTGCCCGTGGCGTAGGCGAACAACTCGATGGGGGTGGCGTAGTAGATCCACCCGAAGAAGCCACCCACGGCCGAGTGGGAGGGCGGCTCGAAGTACGCCTTGTTCCGCACGCCGATCAGCGCCAGGAGCCCGCCAAGGGTGAGGGTCCACACCACCTGGAGGGTGAAGGTGACGGCGTAGGAGGCAATCACCAGGGGGATGTAGCCGGGACCGAGCACCCGGGCCTGCAACAGGTGCATCCGCTCGTGCTGACCCGCGCCACCCAGGTTCACCGTCCCGATGGTCTGCAGAACACTGTGGCCAAAGCCACCCGAGCCCCGCGGCTGGAAGCTGATCCACGCCTGCCCCTCGGAATCCGTACGCGAGGGCGCTCCGAAGAAGATGTAGATGATGTTGCCGAGCACGAACCCGGCCATCGTGTTCGGCAGGCTCCACGTCAGGTCGATGAACAACTCGATCCACCCGGCGGCCGTCTCCAGGTCATAGATGCATAGGATGCCCGCCTCCAGCCCATAGAGCAGGCCAAAGCTGCCTCCGGCGATGAGCGCGACCTTGGGAAGTGCCGCCACGGTCTGCGGCGAAAAGACGCCCTGCCACACCGGCAGCACGCTGATGCTCAGCAATACCACCGTGGGCACGACGAGCGAGATGAGGAACGTGAGCAGGCCCTGCACGGTCTTGGACATGAAGCCCTCCTGTGGCTCCGTGGGAAGTTCCAGCGGGCGGAGGGTGACGAAGAACCGTTGTGACGGGCCGCGGGGGTACCAGAAAAGCAAGGGGCCGCCCCCCCTCTCGGGAAGACGGCCCCTGGTACTTCAGGCTGAGAAGGCCCGGACTACTTCGCGGCCTTCGCGCGCTGGCGCTTCTCGCTGTGGCCCTCGGCGGGAGTCTCCTCGGCGGGAGCCGGGACGGCGGCCAGGGCCGGCTTGCCGATGCCGTACTTCTCCATCACCTGCCGCTCCACCTCCACGCGCACCTCCGGGTGGTCGCGCAGGTAGTCCTTCGCGTTCTCACGGCCCTGGCCGATCCGCTCGCCCTTGAAGGAGAACCAGCTGCCGCTCTTCTCGATGATGCCGTCGTTGGACGCCAGATCGATGAGGTCTCCCTCCTTCGAGATACCCGTGCCGTACATGATGTCGAACTCGACCTCCTTGAACGGAGGCGCCACCTTGTTCTTCACCACCTTCACGCGGGTGCGGCTGCCCACCACGTTCTCGCCATTCTTGATGGCGCCCACGCGGCGGATGTCCAGACGCTGCGACGCGTAGAACTTCAGCGCGTTACCGCCCGTCGTCGTCTCGGGGTTGCCGAACATCACGCCAATCTTCATGCGGATCTGGTTGATGAAGATGACGCACGTCTGGCTCTTGCTGATGGTACCCGTCAGCTTGCGCAGCGCCTGGCTCATCAGACGGGCCTGCACACCCATGTGCGCATCACCCATCTCGCCCTCGAGCTCGGCCTTGGGAACCAGCGCCGCCACCGAGTCCACCACCAGCACGTCGATGGCGCCCGAGCGCACCAGCATCTCGGCGATTTCCAGCGCCTGCTCACCGGTGTCCGGCTGGCTCAGCAGCAGGTCATCGGTGCGCACGCCCAGCTTGCGCGCGTAGCCGATGTCCAGCGCGTGCTCGGCGTCGATGTAGCCGGCCACGCCGCCGCGCTTCTGCGCCTCGGCCACGATGTGAAGGCAGAGGGTCGTCTTACCGGAAGACTCCGGCCCGTAGATCTCGACGATGCGGCCCTTGGGCACACCGCCGACGCCCAGTGCGATGTCGAGCGAGACGCTTCCCGTCGAAATGGCCTGAACATCCCGGACCAGCGGCTCCTCGTTGCCGAGCCGCATGATCGACCCCTTACCGAACTGGCGCTCCACAGCGGACATCGCCAGTTCGATCGCCTTCTCCTTCTCTGGATTCACGGCCATTTCGTCTTGCTCCTTGCGTATGCGGCGAGCCACCCCGGCCCACCTGAACTCGCGTTTAGTATCGCGTAGGGATAACCCTAGTCCATCCCTCTGACATGACCCACGGCGTTCACCGCCGAGGCAGCATGAGGAGCAACCAGGCCAACAGTCCAGCTCCCCCGCTGAGGGCTCCGTAGTAACCCCCGAAGACGCCCAGGTATAGCTGAAGGAGTGACAGGACGAGCAGGCCCAGCAGGCCCGCCCGCTGTGACGCCGAGCGTTCAGGGCCCAACAACGCCGGCACCAGGGACAGCAGCGACAGTCCCCAGAGCAGGACGAGGGGCAGCCCCGGGCCGTCCAGCTCCAGGGACGGTGTATGGGTCAGCACCTGGGCGGCGATGCCCACCGCCATCAGCGCCCCGGCCGCCGTGGGCCTCCAGGGGGAGTCATTAGAGGCTCCATCCTGGCCACGCAGGAAGGCCAGATCCTCCGGGCGGACCTCCAGCGCGTAGGGGAAGCCGAGCCGAGTCAGTGCCTCGGTGGCCGCCGCCCGGCACGCGCGGCCTCCCGTGTCCTCCAGTCCCGCGAGCTGGCCGCTCTCCAGGAGCTGCTCGAGCAGATCCGCCACCTCCCGCGAGCCCCCTCCAGCCGCCAGCGCGTCCAGCAGCTGGTTCAGCACCCCGGCCACCTGGGCGCGATCCGCGTCGCTGGCCGCCATCCGCGCATCCTGGACGAGGGCGAGCACCTGCCCCAGGTCCTCCTCGGGCCCGGCGGGGCTGGCCGGCGCCTCCCAGGGGGCCAGGGAGGGCAGCTCCGCGCTCCCCTCTTCCCCCAATTCGCCCTGGCGGGAACCGGAGCCGGGCGGGCGTGTGTGGGTGCTGTCGGTCACGGCCAGGACTGTAACGACCGGGACCCACTACCTCCAAAGCATCCCGCCCCTCCCCTACCCCGGAGCTTCCGCCACCCGACGCCGGGACCTCCGGCCGCCACCCGGATGACAGCACCCCGCCCTCCGGGGAGGCATGTGGGCATTTCCCGTACCTGAATCAGGGTGGTGACAGAGTAGAATCGCTGACCGTGCAGCCCCCCGGACAGCCCAAGACCGTGGAAATCCCCTCGCGCCGCTTCGGGCGCTATGTGCTCCGCTCGCGCCTGGGCTCGGGGGGAATGGCGGAGGTCTTCCTCGCGGAGGCGAAGGACGAGAAGGGGGCCCCTTTCAAGGTGGCGCTGAAGCTGATGCGCAAGGACGTCACCGCCGAGTCCTTCGCCGACGAGGCGGACCTGATGGGCCTGCTGGAGCACCCCAACCTGGTGCACCGGCTGGAGATTGGAGAGGCCTTCGGGCGCTACTTCATCGCCATGGAGTTCCTGGTGGGTGGAGACCTGGACGGAATGCTCCGGGCGCACGAGCGGCAGGGGCAGCGCATCCCATTGGCCGCGGGCGTCCACGTGTGCATCGAGGTACTGCGGGCACTGGCCTACTTCCACCAGGCGCGCACGCGCACCGGCCGGCCGCTGGAGCTGGTCCACGGGGACGTGAATCCCGCCAACATCTTCTTCTCCGGGCAGTGCGAGGTGAAGCTCGGCGACTTCGGCGTGGCCAAGGCGCGCGGGTTGGACCTGGGCCCGGAGGAAGGCGTGACGGCGGGCAAGCTGCACTACCTGTCGCCGGAGCAGACGCGCGGGGACTCGGTGACGCTGGCCTCGGATCTCTTCTCCATGGGCATCGTCCTGCACGAGCTGGTGCTGGGCTTCCACCCCTTCGAGCGCGGCAGTGACGACCCCGACGTGGTGATGGCGGCCATCCGGTCGGCGAAGCTGAATCTGCCGGACACGTTGGACAAGCGGCTGGCGGCGGTGATGCGCAAGGCGCTGGCACCCGACGTGAACCAGCGCTACCGCACGGCGGGCGAGTTCGCGGGAGCGCTCCTGACGTGGGCCCTGGACACGGGCCAGCCCTTCAGCCCGCGCGAGATCCAGGCGGGGCTGCAACAGGCGCTCTCCCTGGCGCTCTGGGAACGCGAGAAGGGCCACCCAAGGTAGCCCAGAAGTACGATCGCTCGAAGCAGGACACAAGGCCCGGAACGTCGGCCACTGATCCTTTGACAGCATGGGGCACCCCCCTTACGTTGACGCGCGTCGCTGGTGCCCGGGTCTCGGCCCGGGCTTGAAAGGGAATCCGGTGTGAATCCGGAGCTGCCCCGCAGCGGTCAGCGAGAACGAACCCGTCCACGCACACTGGCCGAGAGGCTGGGAAGGGGACGGTTGTAGGCGTCGGCGATGAGCCGGGTGCTCGCGAGCCCGAAGACCTGCCAGCCACCTGCCCCTGGGGAGAAATCCGGGGGTGGATCGACCTGGACGCCTCGTGGGGAGGTGGAAGGTTCCGTGCGCCACGGGTTCCCCGTGCTCGTCCGGCCCGTCCGCTCTCCTCGTGGGGTGCTCCAGTCGCCCGAGGGGGCGAAGGTCGGCCTGGCGAGTCATCGCACGTCGCAATGCGCGACACGGGCAGACCTTTTTCTCCGCGGATCCACACGGTCGCGAACGGAGGAGGAGGAGCATGCTGAACGGAACCCACATCACGTCCACGACACCGCCGCCCACCACCATGAGGGTGCGCAAGCGCAACGGGGTGCTCGAGGGCGCGGACCTGAACAAGATCGTCCGGGCGATCGGCCGCTGTTGCGATGGGCTGCGTCAGGTGGATGCCATCCGCGTGGCGACGAAGACGATCGCCGGCCTCTATGACGGTGCCTCGACGCAGGAGTTGGATCAGCTCTCCATCCAGACCGCGGCCTCGCTGACGCTGGAGGAGCCCGAGTACGCGAAGCTCGCGGCGCGGCTGCTCGCCACGTACATCGACAAGGAGGTCTCCGGTCAGGAGATCCACTCCTTCTCGCAGTCGATCGCCGCCGCGCACCGGCTCGGCCTCGTGAACGAGCGCGTGGCCCGGCTCGTCTCGACGAACGCGCGCAAGCTGAACGACACGATCGACCCTTCGCGCAACCGGCTCTTCGAGTACTTCGGGCTGCGGACGGTCTACGACCGCTACCTGCTCAAGCACCCGACGACGCGCGAGGTGCTGGAGACGCCGCAGCACTTCTTCATGCGCATCGCGGTGGCGCTCGGGGAGACGGTGCCCGAGGCGCTGGAGCTCTACCGGCTCTTCTCGATGCTCGAGTACGTGCCGAGTTCCCCCACGCTCTTCAACTCGGGCACGTGCCACGAGCAGCTCTCGTCGTGCTTCCTGCTGGACTCGCCCGGGGACGAGCTGGAGAGCATCTACCAGCGGTACACGGACGTGGCGATGCTCTCGAAGTTCTCGGGAGGCATCGGGCTGGCGTACCACCGGGTGCGTTCGCGCGGCTCGCTGATCGGGAGCACGAACGGGCACAGCAACGGCATCGTCCCGTGGCTGAAGACGCTGGACGCGTCGGTGGCGGCGGTGAACCAGGGCGGGAAGCGCAAGGGCGCGGCCTGCGTGTACCTGGAGACGTGGCACGCGGACCTGGAGGAGTTCCTCGAGCTGCGTGACAACACGGGCGACGAGGCGCGGCGCACGCACAACCTGAACCTCGCCAACTGGATCCCCGACCTCTTCATGAAGCGCGTCGAGGCGGATGGGAAGTGGTCCCTCTTCGACCCGAAGGGGGTGCCGCACCTCACGGACCTGTACGGCGAGGAGTTCGATCGCGCCTACGAGGAAGCGGAGCGGCAGGGCCTCGCGGCGAAGACGCTGAAGGCGCGCGAGCTCTACGCACGAATGATGCGGACGCTGGCGCAGACCGGGAACGGCTGGATGACGTTCAAGGACAAGTCGAACCGGGCCTGCAACCAGACGGCGCTGCCGGGCCGGGTCGTCCACCTGTCGAATCTCTGCACGGAGATTCTCGAGGTGACGTCGCGGGACGAGACGGCCGTGTGCAACCTCGGCTCCATCAACCTCTCGCGGCACACGTCGGTGGACGAGAGCGGCCGGGTGTCCTTCGACTGGGAGAAGCTGGGGCGGACGGTGCGGACGGCGGTGCGGCAGTTGGATCGGGTGATCGACCTGAACTACTACCCCATCCCCTCGGCGAAGGGCTCGAACCTCCGCTGGCGCCCGGTGGGCCTGGGCGTCATGGGCCTGCAGGACGTGTTCTTCCAGATGCGCCTGCCCTTCGACAGCGCCGAGGCGCGGGCCGTGTCGCGGAAGATCTCCGAGGAGATCTACTTCCACGCGCTCTCCGCCTCGACGGACCTGGCGGCCGAGCACGGAGCCCACCCGGCCTTCTCCGAGACGCGGGCGGCGCGCGGCGAGCTCCAGTTCGACGCGTGGAACGTGGTCCCCGAGGACACGGCGCGCTGGGACGCGCTGCGTGCCCGCGTGAAGCAGGTGGGCCTGCGCAACTCGCTGCTGATCGCGATCGCCCCCACGGCGACCATCGCGTCCATCGCGGGCTGCTACGAGTGCATCGAGCCGCAGGTGTCCAACCTCTTCAAGCGCGAGACGCTCTCGGGAGACTTCCTCCAGGTCAACCGCTACCTCGTCGAGGAGCTGAAGACGCTCGGCATGTGGAACGAGGACATGCGGGCCCGCATCAAGCTGGCGGAGGGCTCCATCCAGTCGCTCGAGGAGATTCCGGCGAATGTGCGAGCCATCTACCGCACGGCGTGGGAACTGCCGATGCGCTCGCTCATCGACATGGCGGCGGACCGGGGTGCCTTCATCGACCAGAGCCAGTCGCTCAACCTGTTCATGGAGGCGCCGAACATCGGCCAGCTCAGCTCCATGTACATGTACGCGTGGAAGAAGGGGCTGAAGACGACCTACTACCTGCGCTCGCGGCCGGCCACGCGCATCGCGAAGGCCACCGTGGACGCGTCCCGGAACGGCTCGGACACGAAGCTGAACGGCACCGGCGAGATCGCGCGAGCGGAGCCGAAGCCCACCGATGAGCAGGCCGTGGCCTGCTCCCTCGAGAACCCCGAAGCCTGCGAGGCCTGCCAGTGAGCGCACCGACGAACGACACCTGGACTCCGATGAACCTCCCGCCCGTGCGAGACACTGCCCCCGTAGTGCCCAACAAGGTCTCACACGCGACGCCGAAGACGGGTGCGCGCCTGCTGGACCCGGGCATGAACCTCACGCTGCGCCCGATGCAGTATCCGGTCTTCTTCGAGATGTACCGCAACGCCATCAAGAACACCTGGACGGTGGAGGAGGTGGACTTCTCGACGGACGTGGGAGACCTGCGCTCGAAGATGACGGCGGCGGACCGTCACCTCATCCAGCGGCTGGTGGCCTTCTTCGCGACGGGCGACTCCATCGTGGCGAACAACCTCGTGCTGAACCTCTACAAGCACGTGAACGCCCCCGAGGCGCGCATGTACCTGTCGCGGCAGCTCTACGAGGAGGCGCTGCACGTGCAGTTCTACCTCACGCTGCTCGACACGTACGTGCCGGACCCGGCCGAGCGGGCCCGGGCCTTCGCGGCGATCGACACCATCCCGAGCATCCGCAAGAAGGCGGAGTTCTGCTTCAAGTGGATGGACTCCATTGGCGAGCTGGAGCGGCTGGAGACGCGGGAGCAGCGGAGGAAATTCCTCCTGAACCTCATCTGCTTCGCGGCCTGCATCGAGGGGCTCTTCTTCTTCGCGGCGTTCGCGTACGTGTACTTCCTGCGCTCGCGGGGGCTGCTGCACGGGCTGGCGGCGGGGACCAACTGGGTCTTCCGCGACGAGAGCGCGCACATGGCCTTCGCCTTCGAGGTGGTGAAGACGGTGCGCCGCGAGGAGCCCGGCCTCTTCGACGCGGAGATGGAGCGCGAGGTCGCCACCATGCTGGAGGAAGCGGTGGCGTGCGAGCTCCAGTTCGCCGAGGACATCCTGGGACTCGGGGTCGCGGGGCTCTCGGTGCACGAGATGCGGCAGTACCTGGAGTTCGTCGCCGATCAGCGGCTGGTGATGTTGGACCTGCCGAAGCGCTACGGCGCGAAGAACCCGTTCGGCTTCATGGACCTGCAGGACGTGCAGGAGCTGGCGAACTTCTTCGAGCGCCGCGTCTCGGCGTACCAGGTGGGCGTCGCCGGAGAGGTCACCTTCGACGCGGCCTTCTGACCGGAAGGCTCAGCTGGAAATGAAAACGCCCGGGGGCCTCGAAGCGAGGCATCCCCGGGCGGGCTGGATCGGCGGACCGATCCGGCGCGGACTACTCGACCGTCACGCTCTTGGCGAGGTTGCGCGGCTGATCCACGTCGTTCCCGCGCAGATCCGCCACGTGGTACGCGAGCAGCTGCAGGGGGATGGTGGCCACCACCGGCGCGAGCAGCGCGCTGGCGGCGGGGATGCGGACGACGTGATCCGCGAGCGAGGCCACGTGCGCGTCATCCTCGTCGATGATCGCGATGACCTTGCCGCCGCGCGCCCGCACCTCCTCGATGTTGCCGATGATCTTCTCGTACGCCACGTGCGGCTGCTTGGGCGCGATGACCACCACCGGCATCTTCTCGTCGATGAGCGCGATGGGACCGTGCTTCATCTCACCGCCGGCATAGCCCTCGGCGTGGATGTAGGAGATCTCCTTGAGCTTGAGCGCGCCCTCGAGCGCCACCGGGTGCATGGGGCCGCGGCCGAGGAAGAGGAAGTCCTGCGCGTTCATGAACTCGCGCGCCACGCGCTTGACCGAGGTCTCGCACTTGAGCACGTCCTCGATCATCTTGGGGATCTCGGTCAGCGAGGTCAGGTGCTCCTGCGCCGCCTTGACGGTGAGCGTGCCACGCATGCGGCCGAGCTTCACCGCCAGCAGGTAGAGACCCACCAACTGCGTGGTGAAGGCCTTGGTGGAGGCCACGCCAATCTCAGGGCCCGCGTTGGTGAGGATGGTGATGTCCGCCTCACGCGTCATGGCGCTGCCGATGACGTTGCACAGCGCGAGCGCCGTGGCACCACGCGCCTTGGCCTCCTTGAAGGCCGCCAGCGTGTCCGCCGTCTCGCCCGACTGGCTGATGGCGATGGCCAGGTGCGAGGACTCCACGATGGGATCGCGGTAGCGGAACTCGCTGGCCAGCTCCACCTCCACCGGGATGCGCGCCAGGGACTCGATCATCGCCTTGCCGGCGATGCCCGAGTGCCACGAGGTGCCGCACGCCAGGATGGTCACCTTGGTGAGCGAGCGCACCTTCTCCGGGCTCAGGTTCCAGCCCTCGAAGTGCACGTCGCCCTCGGAGAGGAGCATGCGGCCGCGCAGCGTGTCCGCCACCGCGCGAGGCTGCTCCATGATCTCCTTGTGCATGAAGTGCTTGTGGCCGCCCTTCTCCGCCATCATCGGCGTCCAGTCGATGCGGCGGGTGGGCCGGTTCACCTTCTGGCCGGAGCGGCCGTAGATGTCCACGCTGGAGGCGGTGATGACGGCCAGGTCACCCTCCTCCATGTAGACGAAGTCGCGCGTGTGCTCGAGCAGCGCCGGCACGTCGCTGGCCAGGAAGTTCTGCCCCTGGCCAAGGCCGAGCACCATGGGAGAGGAGTCCTTGGTGCAGACGATCCGGTTCGGGTCGCTGGTGGTCACCACCGCCAGGGCGTAGGTGCCCTTCACCTGGGCGATGGCCGCGCGCACCGCCGCCGGCAGATCCAGGCCGCTCTTGAGCTCATCGGAGATGAGGTGGGCGAAGACCTCGGAGTCCGTCTCGGAGGAGAAGTGGTGCCCCTTGGCGCGCAGCTCCTCCTTGAGGGCGAGGTGGTTCTCGATGATGCCGTTGTGCACCACCGCCACGCCACCGTAGGTGTGCGGGTGGGCGTTCTCGTCCGAGGGACGCCCGTGCGTGGCCCAGCGCGTGTGACCGATGCCCACGGTGCCCTGCGGCACGTCAGTCTGGACGCGGTTCTCCAGGTTCTTCAGCTTGCCCGTGGCCCGCACCACGTTCAGGACGTTGCGGTTCACCACCGCCACGCCAGCGGAGTCATACCCCCGGTACTCGAGCTTCTTCAGCCCGGACACCAGAATGGGAGCCGACTCCTTGTCCCCGACATACCCAACAATGCCGCACATGTTGTCCGTCCTCTCTCACGCCCGAACCCCGGTTTGCAAATTCCGGGGGCATTTCCACCCACATCGGGCGACACCTGTCGCCCTCAAGACAAGCAAGACGCGGGCCGACTACCCCGCGGAGGCCTTGTCCGGCTTGGAAGTGCCTGCTTCCGCGGACTTGGCCATGCGCGCCTTCTTCCTCTCCACCCAGCCTTCCATGTTGAGCTGTGGCGTACGGGACACGGCGAGGCTCCCGGGAGGCACATCTTTCGTCACCGTGGTGCCCGCACCGACATACGCACCGTCCCCGACTTTCACAGGGGCCACCAGCTGGGAGTCCGAGCCGATGAAGACACCATCCCCCAGCTCGGTGACGTGCTTGTTCACCCCGTCGTAGTTGCAGGTGATGGTGCCGGCGCCCACGTTGACCTTGGCGCCGATCTTCGCGTCGCCCAGGTAGGCCAGGTGGTTGGCCTTGGAGCCGCGGCCGAGGCGGGCCTTCTTCGTCTCCACGAAGTTGCCCAGGTGCACCTCCTCGGCGAGGTCCGTGCCGGGGCGCAGCCGCGAGAACGGGCCGAGGATGCAGCGCTCGCCCACCCGGGCCTCCTCCAGGACGGTGTACGGCTTGATGGTCGTCCCGTCGGCCACCGAGGAGGCGTACAGGACGCTGCCCTGTCCGATGGTGACGTTGCGGCCCACCACCGTGGCGCCCGACAGCGTCACCATGGGGGCAATCTCCGTGTCCGAGCCGATGGCCACGCCCTCCTCGATGTACGTGGTGGCGGGGTCCGTCAGGGTGACGCCGTTGCGCATGTGCCAGGTGTTGATGCGCGCCTGGAGCTCCTTGGCGCGCGCCGCCAGCTCCACCCGGTCATTCACGCCGGCCGCCTCGCCGAACTCGGCCTCGATGGAGCCCACCGGCCCCTGGGCCGCGGCCATCTCCACCAGGTCCGTCAGGTAGAACTCGCCCTGCGCGTTCGCGCTGCGGATGTTGGCCAGCGCCTTCCACAGGAAGGAGGACTCCACCAGGTAGAGGCCCGCGTTGCACTCGCGCACCTGGCGCTGCTCGGGGGTGGCGTCCTTGTGCTCGACGATGCGCACCACCCTGCCCATCTCGCGGATGACGCGGCCGTAGCCGGTGGGATCCGCCGGAGACATGGACACCAGGGAGAGCACGCCACCACTCTTGCCGTGCGCGGTGGACAGCGCCTCGAGCGTCTCGCGGCGCACCAGAGGCACGTCCCCGGAGAGGATGAGCACGCGCCCGTTGAAGTCCTTCAGCGCGCTTTCCGCCGAGCGCACCGCGTCCGCCGTGCCCCGCTGCTCCTTCTGGAGCGCGAAGCGCAGGGGAGCGGTGGGGAAATGAGCGCGGATGGAGCGCTCCACCGCGTCTGCCTGGTGGCCCACCACCGGCACCACGGGAGAGGCGCCCAGTTCCAACGCTCGCATGAGGGGATAGGCACAAATGGGCTTGCCGAGGATGGGGTGAAGGACCTTGGCCTTCTCCGACTTCATCCGCGTGCCCTTACCAGCGCACAACACCACCGCCGCCAGAGGAGCTGTCATAAGCGGCGATTACTAGGGATGCGAAAGCGGCACGTCAACCGCGAGCAGGTGGGCGCGTGGGGCGGATGCCCTCCGGACGGGCCTGCACTGAGACGGACAGCGTGTTGCTCTGCACGGTGATACCGAACGTCGGTTTGAGGAAGAGCGTCGTCACCGTGACCTCTGGTGAGGCCGACGTCTGCTTCATTGTCGTCAGGTTGGCGTTCATGTTTCCCCCGGCGCGACGAACCGTCATGCACAGGATGCACTCGCCTGTGCCCCGGTCAAACTCCAGGCCGGGCATGCTGGTGTCAGCCGGACACTTCCCGATGTTGAAACGTTTCTTAGCGAGTCCGAGCGGCGGCCGGGATACTCCAGAACTCCCACTCGCGAAAGCGCCCGGTGGGCCCTCGACGGAGGCTTTTCACGTGGAGACGGTAAAGATGCGGACTCACCAGAACGGGTGGGCAGTGGCACTGATAGCACTGGTAATGGCGTGGCCCGCGTGGGCGGCGCGTCCGTACCGGGGTGGAGCGGTGGCCACGGCGCATCCGATGGCGAGCGAGGCCGCGCTGCGGATGCTGGAGAAGGGCGGCAACTCGGTGGACGCGGCGGTGGCGGCGGCCTTCACCCTGGGCGTGGTGGGCCCGTACCACTCGGGCATTGGCGGCGGTGGCTTCGCGCTGGTGCACGACGCGAAGACGGGCGGAACGCAGGTGCTGGACTTCCGCGAGGTGGCGCCCAAGGGGGCCACGCGCGACATGTACCTGAAGGACGGACAGGTGGTGCCTGGGCTTTCCACGGACGGTGCGACGAGCGTGGCGGTGCCCGGCGCGGTGGCCGGCTACCTGGAGCTGCTGGAGAAGCACGGCAAGCTGTCCCGCGCCGTGGTGCTGCAGCCGGCCATCGACGCCGCTCGCAAGGGCTTCTGGGTGTCCCCCAAGTACCAGGCCATGGCCCACATGCGGCGCGACTGCCTGCGGCAGGACCCCGAGGCCTCGCGCCTCTTCCTCGCGAAGAACGACAAGGGCGAGCTGGACGTGCCGCCCGTGGGCCACCTCGTGCGCCAGCCGGAACTGGCCCGCACGCTCCAGACGCTCGCGAAGAGCGGAGCCAAGGCCTTCTACGCGGGCCCCCTGGCGCAGGCCATGGTGGACACGGTGAAGGCGGGCGGCGGCACGCTCTCGCTCGAGGACCTGAAGGTCTTCAAGACGCGCGCCCATGCGCCGCTGGAGGGCAGCTACCGCGGCCATCGCATCCTCACCATGCCGCCGCCGAGCGCGGGCGGACTCGCGGTGGTGCAGGTGCTCGGCGCGATGGAGCGGCTGCGCCCCCAGGGCCTGGACTTCCGCGAGCCGGAGTCGCTCCACCTGTACACAGAGGCGGTGCGCCGCGTGTACGTGGACCGGGCGAAGTACCTGGGAGACCCCGCCTTCGTGAAGATCCCCATGGAGAGCCTCACCTCGTCCGGCTACATCGCGGACCTCGCGGGCAGCATCGACCCGAAGAAGGCCACGTCGAGCGCCTCGCTGCTGCCCCCCGTGGAGGGCGCCAGCGGCTCCACGCTCAAGAAGCCGGATGGCACCTGGTACGACCCCTCCAGCGTGCCCGAGAAGAAGAACACCACGCACATCTCCGTCATCGACAAGGACGGCAACGCGGTGGCCCTCACCACCACGGTGAACTACGCCTTCGGCTCGTGCGTCGTCGCCAAGGGCACCGGCATCCTGCTCAACGACCAGATGGACGACTTCGCCGCGCGGCCCGGCGTGCCCAACGCCTACGGGCTGGTGACGGGCGAGGCCAACGCCATCGCTCCGGGCAAGGTGCCCCTGTCCTCCATGTCCCCCACCCTCGTCTTCTCCAAGGAGGACCCGAAGAAGGTGATGCTGGCGGTGGGCAGCCCGGGCGGCTCCACCATCCCCACCACCGTCATCCAGGTCATCTCCAACATCGTGGACCAGAAGATGGACGTGGTGCGCGCGGTGGGACAGGGCCGGCTGCACCACCAGTACATGCCGGATGAGCTGTGGGTGGACCGCTACGGCCTGGAGCCCGCCACGCAGGCGGCACTGGAGGCCAAGGGCCACAAGATTCGCAAGCAGGAGGGCTGGGGCGACGCCGAGGCCGTCTACAGCGACCCCAAGACGAACCTGCGCTACGCGGGGAGCGACCCGCGCAACGAGGGCGCTGGCCTCGGCCAGGACTGACGGACAGGACGGAACACACCGTGGCCACCCCGCTCCTCCAACTCTTCGACGCGCACCTCCACCCGGAGGCCCTCAGCGACCAGGACCTCGAGTCCATGCGCTTCTTCGGGGTGGAGCGGGCGTTGGTGGTCGCCCACCACCTGCCCGAGCCCACGCCCAAGGCCCTGCGCAAGCACTTCGACGACCTGATGCTCCGGCAACTGCCCCGCCTGGAGCGGCTGGGCATCCGCGCCTGGGCCGCCCTGGGCGTGCACCCGCGCTGCATCCCCCGCCGCGGGCTGTCCGAGGTGCTCTCCAGCCTCCCCGACTACTTCCGGGGCGGACGCGTGGTGGCCCTGGGCGAGACGGGCCTGCACGCGGGCGGCATCGAGGAGGAGGAGGCCTTCCTCGAGCAGCTCGCGCTCGCGCGTCAGCTCAAGCTGAAGGTGGTGGTGCACACCCCGGTGCGCGACAAGGAGCGCCACACCCGGCGCATCCTCACCCTGCTGCGCGAGTCCGGCATCCGGCCCTCCCGCGTGCTGGTGGACCACGCCAACGGCCGGACCGTGCGCAACATCCTCGGCTGTGGGCATTGGGCGGGGCTGACGTTGCACCCCGAGGCACTGAAGGCCGAACGTGCCGTGGCACTGGTGCGCCGGCTTGGCAGCGAACGGCTGGTGCTCAACTCGGACGCCGGCGATGGCGCCGGCGACATCCTGGGGCTCGCTCGCGTGGCCAACATGCTGGCCAAGGCGAAGCTGTCGGAACGAGTGGTGAAGCGCGTGGCGCATGACAACGCCACGCGATTCTACCGGCCTCGTTAGTGAAGCGCGCTGGACTCCGACTCCGGGTGCAGCGTCAGCCGCTGCGCCTCGTCCAGCCTGGCCTGCACCGGGATGCCCCGATGCCGGTACTGCGCCAGCGAGTCCGCCACTTCGTCCAGCAACAACTGGTAGCGCTCGTCCAGCTCCACGGCGATCAACATCATCGTCTCGCCCGCGTCCTCGACGCCCGGGCGGTACACCTGGCAACGCTGGAACCGCGCCCAGCGGCCATTCTCCATCTTCACAAGCTCGCCATCGTAAGCCATGCGCAGTTCCCCCTTTCGACCGTCCGACAGGAAGTCGGGAAGTGAATGGAGGCACTGTAAGCACAAATTTTCCGCGCGTCACCCCCCCAGCTGAAAATTCGTGAAAGGCCCCTGATATTGGTCGTTTACCCGACGCTTCCCCTCGTGGCGGCTCCACCCTCCAGCCGGGCGCACTCCAAGTTGTAAATTTGCTGGACTGTTAAGTTGTTGATGCCCAACGCTCCGCGCCGTCCGGATGCGTCAACGGCCCGACACTCGCGCGCGAGCGGATCAGCCCGCCCCGCCCCCGAGGGAGCCCCGAGCGGCGCGCGGCACCCGCGCGGAGCCCGTGAGTCCGGTGGCAAGAGGGCACGCCTTCCCTTAGATTGGCGGGGATGAAGTTGACCCAGTTGTTCCGCCGCGATCGGACCGTCATCAAGCGCGCGGACGCGCAGGACCAGGCCGAGAAGCTGCTGGCCGAGTCGCTCCGTCTGCTCAGCCAGGTGTGTACCAAGGTCGCCGATCTCATCGAGACGCAGCGCCTGGAGCGCGCCGGATACTCGAACAACGCCTACCTCCAGCGGCTGGACAACCCGCCCAAGCCGGGGGACGCGGAGCGCAAGAAGGAGTAGACCTCCTCGGCGCATGCACCACCCCGATGACTCCCCGGTCTGCCTGGGCGCCGCCTCCGGCTGGCTGGCGCCTGGAAGCTCGACACTGCCCCTGCCGGCCTTGAACGACGAGGAGGGGCCCCGGCTGCCCGAGGGGCTGCCACCCGTGGTGGATGCCCACGTCCACCTCTTCCCGGACGGCGTCTTCGAGGCCATCTGGCGTTGGTTCGACCAGTACGGCTGGCCCATCCGCTACAAGCTGCACACGCCCCAGGTGGTGTCCTTCCTGCTGTCGCGCAGGGTGCACCGGGTGGTGGCGCTGCACTACGCGCACAAGCCGGGCATGGCGCGCTTCCTCAACTCCTATGTCGCCGAGGTGGCCCGGGCCGAGCCGCGCGTGCTGGGGCTGGCCACCGTGATGCCGGGAGAAGAGGGCGCGGCGGAGATCCTCGCCGAGGCCTTCGCGGCGGGCCTCAAGGGCGTGAAACTGCACTGCCACGTGCAGTGCTTCGCCCCGGACGCCCCCGCGCTTCACGAGGTGTACGAGGCCTGTGCCCGAGCCGGGCGGCCCCTGGTGATGCACGCCGGCCGCGAGCCCGCCAGCCCCCAATACAGGTGCGATGTGCACGCCCTCTGCTCGGCCGAGCGCGTGGAGCGGGTCCTGAAGGACCACCCGGGCCTCAAGCTGTGCATCCCCCACCTGGGCGCGGACGAGTTCGACGCGTACGAGCGGCTCCTGGAACGCCACGACAACCTCTGGCTGGACACCACCATGGCGGTGGCCGGTTATTTCCCCATTCCGGTCCCCCGCCGCTTGCTGGAAGTCCGCCCCGAGCGCATTCTCTACGGCACGGACTTCCCCAACCTGCCGTACGCCTGGGACCGCGAGCTCAAGCAGTTGTTGGCCCTCAAGCTCGGGGACGAGGTGGAGGCAGGCCTCCTGGGGCAGAACGCCCTCCAACTTTTCGAGGGATGTTGAAAACCGGGCACACCCCTTCCGGAACCGGAAAGCCATTCGCATCTTGCCCCGCATAGAATCTGCCATCCCTGCCGGAACACGCATCGAGGCCTTGCCATGTCCTACATCCTGGTCGTCGACGACGACGCGAGCCACCGCACGCTCATCTGCGATGCCCTAGAGGAGATGGGCTATCGCACGGAACAGGCCGGCAACGGCCGGGAGGCCCTCGACACCCTCGAGGGAGAGATACCCCAGGCCGTGCTGTTGGATCTGCGCATGCCGGTGATGAGCGGCTGGGGCCTGCTGGACGCCCTCAAGAAGATGCCGCGGGCGCGCGGGCTGCCGATCATCATCATCTCGGGCTACGGCTTCGAGTGGGAGGCGGAGCTGGTGGGAGCCGCCGGCTACATCTCCAAGCCCGTGGACCTGGACAAGGTGCGGATGACGGTGCAGCGCATCATCGGCCCGCCCGAAGTGGCCATGGTGCACTGAGCAGCACGGACCCTCCCGCGCCACCTCCCAGGTGCCAGGCTCCTCCTGTGGGCCTCGGACATCGGGGGGATTGTGGGAGGGCGGCGGAGTCGGCTCTGATCCGGCCCGCGCATGTCTCCCACCCCCACTGACCTGGCCGTCGATGCCCATGGGCTCGTGAAGCGCTTCGGCGAATTCACCGCGCTCAATGGCATGGAGCTGACCATTCCCCGCGGCTCCTTCTACGCCTTCCTCGGCCCCAACGGGGCGGGCAAGTCCACCACCATCGCCCTGCTCACCGGCGTGTACGCGCCGGACGCCGGCCGCATCTCCCTGCTGGGGGTGGACGCGGTGGCCCGGCCGCTGGAGGTGAAGCGCCACATCGGCGTGGTGCCCGAGGAGCTGAGCCTCTTCGAGCGGCTCACCGGGCGGCAGTACCTCACCTTCTGCGGGCGCATGTACGGGCTGAGCGGGGACGAGGCGGCGGCGCGGGCCGCCGAGCTGCTGGAGCTCACGGAGCTGACGTACAAGGCGGGCGCGCTGGTGGCCGAGTACTCCAAGGGCATGCGGCGGCGGCTGGCCATCGCGGCGGCGCTGATCCACGCGCCGGAGCTGGTGCTGCTGGACGAGCCCTTCGAGGGCATCGACGTGCTGGCCGCGGGCGTCATCCGCGAGCTGCTGCGCGAGCTGAGCCGGCGGGGCGTGACGCTGCTGCTCACCACGCACGTGCTGGAGATCGCGGAGCGGCTGGCCACGCACGCGGGTGTCATCCGGGGCGGGAGGATGCTGGACCAGGGCACGGTGCAACAGTTGATGCAGCGCTATGACGCGCCCTCGCTGGAGGCCGTGTTCGAGAAGCTCATCTCCGTGCCGGCCGCGCGCAACGCGAAGCTGTCCTTCTACGGGGACGCGCCGGCCGCCGAGGTGGTGCAGCTGCGCCGGGGGTCCGCGTGAACCGGGTAGCCGCGCCGGGCTTCTTCCGGCACCTGTGGCTGTTGTGGGGCCTGCGCCTGGACATCGGACTCAACCAGGGTCCGGGCCGGAGCCGGTGGATGGCGGTGGCCGCCTTCCTGCTCTCGAGTGCCCCGGCCTGGGGCCTGGGCGTGACGTTCTATGGGTTGATGCGGCTGAAACCCATCGCCGAGAACGGCGTGTGGCCCTTCTTCATCCTCAACCTGCTGTGCTTCGTCACCTCCGCGGTGTGGGTGACGTGGCCGCTGATGAGCGCGGGCGTGGATGACCACTCGGAGCTGAGCCGCTACGCGCCCTTCCCCATCTCGCCCTTCCGGCTGCTCATCGCCTCCACGGTGGCGAGCCTCTTCGAGCCGCGCGCGCTCGTCTTCTACGCGCCGTTGACGGGAGCGGCGCTGGGCTTCGCCTCGGTGCACCCGGTGCGGGTGAAGTGGTTCGCCGTGCTGCTCTACATACTGTTCGCGCTGCTCAACGCGGCCTGGAGCCGGGTGGGCCTGCACGCGGTGCTCAACGTGCTGCGCGAGAAGCACAGCGCCCAGTTGATTGGTGGCGGCTTCGTCCTGTTCCTCGTGGGCGCGTCCCTCATCCCGCCCATCGACACCTCCTGGCTGACGGCCGTGGGCGAGGGGGGCGTGGAGAAGCTGGACATGGCCCTCATCATCGACGCGACGATTGCCCTGGGACGGGTGCCCTCGGGCTTCTTCGGGGACGCGCTGCTGGAGCTCAGCTATGGGTACAGGCGCAATGCGCTGGTGGACGGCGTGGGCATGGTCTTCTTCGCCCTGCTGGGACTGGGAATCGCCTATGCGCTGCTGCTGCGCTTCCACCGCAACGTGGGCCGCGCCGGCCCGTCCGTGAAGGAGTCCGGAGACAACGACCCGTTCGCCCGGACGCGCACCACGTACACCACGCTGCTGACACGCGAGGCGTTGGATTTGTGGCGCAACCCGCGCGCGCGGCTGCTGGCGTCCGTGCCTTTCGTGCTGGCCATCCTGCTGAAGCTGACGTCGGGCCGGGCCCTCTTCGAGTACATGCTGGGAGCGAGCGCGGATGCCTGGTTGATGGGCGGCCTGTGCATCTACGGCGCGGTGGTGATGGCCTCCACGTTCTCGCAGAACACGTTCGCCTATGACGGGCACGGGCTGGCCATGCTCATCGCCGCCCCCGTGGAGCTGGGGGACGTGCTGCGGGCGAAGAACGTGGTGCAGGGCACGGCGGCCGGAGCCATGGCCCTGCTGGTGGGACTGTTCTACCGGGTGTACTTCGGCAAGGGCTCGGCGCTGGACTTCCTGTGCGCCATGACGGCCGTGGTGGCCGTCGTCCCCGTGCTGCTCGCCGCTGGCAACTTCCTATCCCTGTACTTTCCGGTGAAGTTCCACGCGAGCCTCAAGCGCCGGGACAAGCTGCCCCTCACCGCCTCCATGCTCGGCATCGTCGCGGCGAGCGTGGGCTGTGCGCCCTTCGTCTGGGCCCTGCGGTTCGCCGGGAAGAGCGGGCCCACCGGGCAGACGCTGGCGATGATCGCCCTGTGCGCCGCCTTCAATCTCATTCTGTACCGCTCGCTGCTCCCCCTGGCGCTGCGGCTGCTCGGACAGCGGAGGGAGATCGTGCTGCGCGCGGTGACGAGGGAGTGAGCGTTGGAGCAACCAGCACCACCGCTCAGGGAATGGATGAATCCGGTCTGAACTCCTTCTCCATCCGGATCAACTCCAAGCTGCCTCTCATATCCTTGTACTGGGTATGTTCCGGCGAGACGGATCGAAACTGGCGCTCGGCCAGTTCCAGCATGCGTCTCGCCGCCGGCAGGTGCTCTGGATGGAACTTCGCCCATCGCGCGAACAGAATGGCAACGTGCACCCGGCGCTCGACATCCGTGTAGCCCAGCCGCCGGATTCGACGAAGGGCACGTCCGAAATCCGGCCATGGGGCATTACAACCAAAAGCGCCCAGCAGGATCTCCTCCGCGACGCGTCGGCGTGTCTCCAAGTGCTCCCAAGGAGTCTTCACCGTGGCGAGCAGTTTGCGTTGCAGTGCAAGGAACTCCCGCTCGTATTGCTCGAACGGAGCGTCCAGCAGAGCGACATAGAGTTGGGCGATGGCATCAGCGCCTGCCATCCACCGCTGATGAAACGCCTCCTCATCGCGCTCCTGGCTCATGGACAAAGCTTCCCATTGGCCTCGGTAGGCCAGACTCCACTGTTCTGCATACAGACATCACGGCATCCGACGCACTGACTGTGGTTGAATTTGGGCCCGCGAATGCTTTGCACCGCTGTTCCCAGGCATCGAGTAAATTCCTCGTTGCACCTTCTCTTGATTTTCTCTGGTGACCACTCCGTCGTTTCATCCTTTGAACCCTCAGAGGGCTCGTCCTTTGTCGGCGCTGCGGCTTCCGGAAGAACAGGCAACGGAGTCGTACTCACGGGAATGGGAAGAATCGTCTCCTCACCCGCCATGGCGGTGCAGTACGCCGGGTTCTGTCGGCAGGCGCTCGAAGCCGAGTCCAGGCTCTGCTCCAAGCGTCCCGTGGACGGTCCCGCTCCATACGCCACCGGGTAGGGATAGGGGCCTCGCACGCATGCGCACATCAGGACCAGGAGCGGCATCATCCAGCGACTCATGTCTTCCGACGCTACATCGGGCATCCGAGCCCGACAATCCGGCTCGTGTATCCTCGGCCACGAGGCAACCGCGAGAACCATGGACCCGACCTTCATCCGTACGGTGACGCTCCTGCGCGAGCAGGTACCGGACTTCAACCGCTACCCGTTCAACCTACCCGTGGTGCGCGAGCTCGAAAATCTGGAGCTCCACCCGCGTGTCACCTTCTTCGCCGGGGAGAACGGCAGCGGGAAATCCACGTTGCTCGAGGCCATCGCCGCCACCGCGGGGTTCAACCCCGAAGGAGGCACGCGCAGCTTCAACTTCTCCACCCGCAGCTCCGAATCCGAGCTGCATCGGTTTCTCCGGCTCATCCGAGGTTATCGCCGCCCTCGCACCGGCTTCTTCCTGCGCGCGGAGAGTTACTTCAACGTGGGCACCGTGCTGGAACAGATGCCGGACATCCTCCAGGACGCCTATGGTGGCGTCTCGCCGCACGAGCAGTCCCACGGCGAGTCGTTCCTGATGCTCGTGCGCAACCGCTTCTGGGCCAACGGCCTCTATATCCTCGACGAGCCCGAGGCCGCCCTGTCACCCCAGCACCAGCTCACCCTGCTGCGCCACATCGACGACCTGGCCCGCCGCAAGTCCTCGCAACTCCTCATCGCCACGCACTCGCCCATCCTCCTGGCCTACCCAGACTCGCGCATCTACTGGTTGTCCAAGCAGGGGCTCGCCCCCATTGCCTACGAGGACACCGAGCACTACCGCCTGACTCGCGACTTCCTCCTCCATCGCGAGCGCTACCTCCGCGAGCTGATGGATACCCGTGACGAGGATTGAGCACGTGCTAGAACGCGCCCATGCCCATCGCCGAACTCAACCACCAAGGCATCTATTTCGAGGACTCCGGCGACTCCGGTCCCGCCCTCATCCTCGCGCATGGCTTCCTCATGGACAGCCGCATGTTCGACGCGCAGGTCCAGGCGCTCGCCCCCGCGTTCCGCGTCATCCGCTGGGACGCCCGCGGCTTCGGCCGCACCCGCTGGGATGGCAAGCCCTTCGACCTCTATGACTCCGCCGCGGACTGCATCGCCCTGCTCGACCACCTCGGCATCCGCCAGGCCGTCGTCGGCGGCATGTCCCAGGGCGGCTACTGCGCCCTCCGCGTCGCCCTCCGCTACCCCGACCGCGTCCGCGCCCTCGTCCTCATGAGCACCCGCGGCACCATCGACGAGCCCGAAGTCCGCGCCGGCTACCTCCAGACGCGCGACCTCTGGGGCACCCCGGGCGCCACCGAGAACATCATCCAGTTCCTCGCCGGCGGCATCATCGGCGACTCCCGCTTCCACTCCCCCTGGCTCGACCGCTGGCGCCAGACCCCCAAGGACCACTTCGTCGCCGCGATGAACAACCTCATCGACCGCGATGACATCCGGCCCCGGCTCGGTGACATCCGCTGCCCCGCCATCGTGTTCCACGGCACCGATGACACCGGCATTCCCCCCTCCGAGGGCGAGCTCCTCCACAAGAGCCTCCCCGGCAGCACGCGCCTCGTCCTCGTCCCCGGTGCCGCCCACGCCGCCAACATGACCCACCCCGACGCCGTCAATCCTCCCCTCGTGGAGTTCCTGCGCGCCCACGCGTGAGTCTCGGAGGTAACGGCCATGGACCCGCACCCCATCGCTGGAGTCGTCTGGTACGCCATCGGGCGCTTCTACGAGGCCCAGGATGGGTCCCTGCAGGACCTGGGCTACTTCGCCCACCTCGGGGGCATCGAGCCCCTCTTCAATGGCCCTCATCACGGTGAGGGCTCGGCCTTCTTCACCTTCCGCGCCGAGCCCTTCACCGCCCGGAAGTTCCAGAATGGTGACCTGTCGGTGTCGCTCGACACCACCGGCAGCTTCACGCTGTACCTCAACCGCGAGCCCTGTGGGGACTTCTCCCGCCCGGAGACGTTCTCTCGCGGCGAGCCCATCGCCACCTTCCAGCGGCTGTCCTCCGTGGTGGGCACCTCCGTGGGTCCGCTCGGCACCAACCTGTTCTCCGCGGCCCTGCGCTCCAGCACGACGTTCCACTTCCAGGGCAGGAGCTGGAACCTCGAGCGGCTCCTCCCCCACGGCATCACCCAGCTCGGCGTGGCCAGCACCACCCCCATGACTCCCCCGACGGGTTTCAAGACGATGACTCCGTTCGTCGGCTCGGCCATGGCCGTTGGCGGCAACGTGCGCTGGCCGTAGTCAGCGCACCCAGCCCACGTACTCGTTGAAGGCATCCACGCCACTCCACAGGCGAGGCGGCGTGAGAGGCCTGGCGCGGCGCTTGAGTTCCTGGATGGGCAGCTCGCTCGCGAGCTCATCCAGACGTACCAGGAACAGCCGCTCGACAGGCCGGCCCACGCAGCGGCCGTAGAACCGATCGTCCTCACCCGTGATGATACCAACGAGCGCGTGCGTTCCATCGGGGCTGATGGCCACCACCTTCAGCGCGCGAGCATCTTCCCTCACCCTCTGAAGTGCCCCCGTCCCCAAGTCCAACCTGAATAGCACCCGCGGTTGCGGCTCCGTGCCCACGCACTCCAGAAAAGGTAACTCCCACGCCGTGGAGCTGATGAGTGCGGCAGGAGCCTGGTGCAGCCAGTGGATGCGCCCTTCATGCCCGGCTGGCAGCGCAATGGGCACGGCGGGCGCCCCACCCAGCTCCTCCGTCCGGTAGAGGGCGGGTGGAGCATGGACGCCCGGTTGCAAGGGAATGAAGACGAAGGTCCCATCCGGAGACATCGAGGGATGGAGCGCATACCGCTGCCGCATCTTCATGTCGCTCACCCGCACCAGCGTCACACGGCCTTTCGGTATGGGACTGGGCTCATCTCCCTCCTGAAAACCGCACCCGTCATGGAAGGCGAGCTCCGCGCGTGCCGGGCTCCAGCCCAGCAGTGTGACGTCATCCAGGGGACGCGCCTCGAACAGGGAGGTGCCACGGCCCGAGGCCACGTCCACGGAGTGAAAGGTCACGTTCGCGCAGCTCCCCGAGAGAGCCTTCATGGGACTGCTCGCGAGGACATAAGCGATGCTCTTCCCGTCATCGGACCAGAGGAAGCGGCCCGCTCGGACGTACTGCCCCTCCGGTACCCGCTGCCGCGTCAGGTCCACCAGCTTGCGGCGTCCCGTCCCGTCCGCATTGACGACGAAAAGCATGTTCCAGCGGCCCACCCCGCCCTGGCTCGAACCAGGAGCATCGGAGAGGTGGTTCTCGACGTACGCCACCTGCTTCCCATCGGGCGAGATGGCCACGCCCCTCCAGCCAGGCGGCATGTGTCCCGCTGGCTCGATCATCACCTTCCCACTGGAGGTCAGCGGTCGGTGTCGTCCGCTATCCAGGGATTGGATCCAGAGGTCGGCTCCCCGGATGTAGAGGATTTCTCCCGCGGGAAGCTCGGGCTTCGTCCGGCCCGAGCCCATCGACGTACAGCCTTCCATGAAGGCCAGGAGGAACAACACCACCCAACGGAATGACACGGTGGGAGCCGGATTGCGGACAAGGGACATGCGGCCCCAAGGTACTCGCAACCCGTGTGCTCCAGATACCCTCACCCCGTCCCTCTCCCGAGGGGAGAGGGGTGATTGGGGCGAGGAGTCAGTGTGGCTGGGTGATTGGGGCCACTCAGTAGGTCAGGCCGTACTTCGCCGCCTTCTCCTTCACTCCCTTCATCACGTTCGCGTCGAACGAGTCCTCCTTCTCCTCCACGTTCTTCGCCCTCCACGCGTCCCGCTCCGCCGCCAGCTTCGCCGCCTTCTCCTCCAGCGCCTTCCTCTCCCCCGCCAGCTGCTTCACCTTCGCGTCCCGCCCCTCCGCGTCCAGCCCCTTCAACTCCTGCGGCAGCTCGTCGGCCTTCACGCTCGCCAACGCCTCCGGCTGCGCCGCCAGATCCACCGCTCCTCCCACCGACTCCGGCGCGCTGCTCACCGACGCGGCGGCCCCCGCTCCCTTCCCCGCTCCACGCGTCGTCTTCAGGAACTGGATGCGCTCCGCCGCCGCCTCCGGCGCCAGGGTCGCCATCTGCTCCGCCCTCGCCCGGTTCGCCACCTGCGCTTCCTTCTTCCCCGCGTACAGCGTCTTGCTCGCCAGCTCCGCGTTCACCTTCGCCAGCTCCGCGTCATACGGCGTCGCCACCGCCACCATCCCTCCCGACTGCTCCAGCGACTCGTACCGCCCATCCGTCGTCTTCGCCGCCAGCTTCCAGTGCGTCTCCGTCTCCGGATCCCCTCCGCACCTCACCGTGTTCACCACGATGTGCTTCTCCGCCGCCCTCTTCACCCAGTGCTTGAAGTTCCAGTCGTCGTTGCGCTGCGCCGGCGGCGCGTCCCCCACCAGGAAGATGAGCTTCATCGTCTCCCGGCTCTGGTCCCACGACAGCTTCGACACCGCCTCGCCCAACCCACGCCCCACGTGCTCCGGCGTGTCACCGCCTCCGTCCGCCTCCAGCTTCCGCAGATGCGTGAAGAGGCCGTCCAGATCCGCCGTCAGCTCGTACCGTTTCGTCACGTAGGCGTCCCCCACGTCCCGGTACGCCACCAGCCCCACCCTCACCTGGGGCGTGGGCTTGCCCTGCGCGATGCGCGACGCGATGGAGAAGATCTTCTGCTTCGCGCCCTCGATCAGCCCCGACATCGAGCCCGTCGTGTCCAGCACGAACACCACGTCGATCCTCGGACGCATCTGCTGCTGCTGGGATGGCGGGGGCTGGACCTGTGCCCCCTGCTGCACCTGGGCCTGGGCGGGCTTCTGGGGCGCCTCGGCGAGGGCCAGGGGAGACGCGAACGCAACGAGGGCCAGCGCGGCCCCGAACACGGGGCGCGAAACGGACTTCAGGGTCATGGCAGGGCTCCGGGAGAGGTAATCCGGGTCGAAATTCCAGCGCGCGCTCGCTGGTGTAACGGACGAGCCTCCCCTTCGGTCTAACGCCTCCCGTTGCACCCGCTCCGCCCAGGCGCTACGCCTGTCCACCCGTGCGCGTCTTCCACTGCGACCAATACGCCGTCCCCCTCCCTCCCGGGCACCGCTTCCCCATGGAGAAGTACCGGCTGCTGCGCGAGCTCCTCCTGGAGCGCGGCGTGCTCTCCCCCGGCCAGCTCCAGCCCTCCGCCCCCATCTCGCGCACGGACCTGGAGCGCGTCCACACCCCGCGCTATCTCGACGCCCTCTGGACCGGCACCCTCTCCGAGGCCGAGCTCCGCCGCCTGGGCTTCCCCTGGTCCGAGAACCTGCTCGTGCGCTCGTGCGCCTCCGTGGGTGGCACCGTGGGCGCCGCCCGCGCCGCCCTCGAGGACGGCATCTCCGGCAACCTCGCCGGTGGCACCCACCACGCCTTCCCCGACCATGGCGAGGGCTACTGCGTCTTCAACGACATCGCCGTGGCCATCCGCGTCCTCCAGGCCGAGCGGCGCATCCAGCGCGCCGTCGTCGTGGACCTCGACGTCCACCAGGGCAACGGCACCGCCGCCGTCTTCCAGGGCGATGACTCCGTCTTCACCTTCTCCATCCACGGCGAGCACAACTTCCCCTTCCGCAAGCAGCGCTCCAGCCGCGACGTGGGGCTGCCCGATGGCGTGGACGATCGCTCCTACCTCGATGTGCTCGTCACCCACCTGCCCGAGGTGCTCGAGGCCGCCGGTGCTGACATCCTCTTCTACCAAGCCGGGGTGGACCCGCTCGCCGAGGACTCGCTCGGCCGGCTGTCCCTCACCCACTCCGGCATGCGCGAGCGCGACCGGTTCGTGCTGCAGGCCGCGTGGCACCGCGGTCTCCCCATCGTGCTCACCCTCGGGGGCGGCTACGCGAAGCCCATCACCGCCACCCTGGAGGCCCACGTGGGCACCTACGAGACCGCCCACTCCGTCTGCCGGTGAGGGATGACCCTCCGGGCGCCCCCCCGCCGGGACCGGGGACGGGCAGGGGAGCTTCCCGGCCGCAATTCCTTGCATGCCCATCGGAGGATCGGGTTTCTTGCCCGGCATGAGTTCTCACCCGCCCGCTTCCCGGGTCTCGAGGGCACGGCCCTGGCTCGAGGCGGCTGGCCTGGGCGCCGGCCTCCTCCTGGCCCTGCACCTGCTCTCGCTCGGCGCCTTCCTGCTCCCCGCGTGGCGGCAACTCACCGGCCAGGTGCGGGACGAGATGTCCGCCCTTACCGCCCACATCCTCGGGTTCCAGGCCGCGCTCATCCTGGGCGTGGTGCTCGTGGGTGCCCTGTGCGGCGTGGCGGCCCGCGTCCTCCTGCTCGGGCTCGGCCTCCGTCCCTCCCGCCTCCGGGTGGCCGGCCTGGGTGCGCTGCTCGCCGCCGCCCAGGTGGCTCGGACCATCGCCCACCGCCCCGCCCTCTTCGAGGACATGCTCTGGCGCGCTGGCGGCCTCCGTGCGCGCTTCCAGGTGGCGCTGGTGGAGGGCCTCGGCGAGCGGAACCTGGACCTGCTCCTGCTCGGCCTTGGTGCCGCCTGGGCCGTGGCCGCGCTCGTGCGGCACCACCGGCTCCTGCTCGGACGCAAGGCCCTCTTCAGCGGCGGGGCGGTGCTCCTCGTGGCCCTCGCCTCCGCGCTGCCGATGAAGCACACCTCCCAGGCCAAGGGGAGGTCCATCATCATCCTCGCCGCCGATTCGCTCCGGCCCGACCGCTTCACCTCCGAGGGCAACCCGCGCGACACCACGCCCCACCTGGACGCCCTGCGGAGCAAGAGCCTGTGGGTGGCCAACCACTTCGTGCCCATCGCCAGCACCACCGCGTCGTGGACCTCGCTGCTCACGGGCGTCTACCCGCACCGCCACGGCATCCGGGATCTCTTCCCCCGCGCCGAGGTGTCCAACGTGCTCCTGCCCACGCTCCCCCGCGTGCTCGCCGCCCAGGGCTAC
This sequence comes from Archangium sp. Cb G35, assembly GCF_001896145.1. NCBI lineage: Bacteria > Pseudomonadati > Myxococcota > Myxococcia > Myxococcales > Archangiaceae > Archangium > Archangium sp. Cb G35. The sequence continues at coordinate 484,206 of NZ_MPOI01000005.1, read as the reverse complement.
AACACCGCCGTGGTGAGCGACTACGCCGGCGAGATGTTCAACCGCGTCCGCTACGGCTTCGACGTCGTCGACGCCCCTCCCGAAACGAGCGTCGAGGTCTTCGCGGACCGTGAGTCCTTCCAGCGCCTGCCCCTCGCGCTCGCCTTCTTCAGTGGCCCGCTCGGCCAGCGCCTGTTCCCCGTGGCCCGCTACCTCCCGGTGAACGCGGACCCTTCCGTCCTCACCGAGCGCGTCCTCGCCCAGCTCGAGCGGCTCGAGTCCAGCGACAAGCCCTTCCTCCTGGTGGCCTTCTACTCCGTCACCCACGCGCCCTTCGCCCCGCCCATGCCGGACGCGAACGCCTACACCCGGCCGGACTACACCGGCTCCAGCCGCTACTCCTACGAGCTCCAGCAGCTCAACGACCTCGCCCGCGTCTCCGACCGTCCGGCCGACACGGACATCGAGCAGATCCGCGCCCTCTACGACGGCAGCCTCCGGGCCTTCGATCGCGAGGTGGGCCGGCTCGTCGAGCGGCTCGAGGCCGATGGCGTCCAGGACCGGCTCCTCGTCGTGACGGGAGACCACGGGGAGAACCTCTTCGAGCCCGGCACCACCACCGAGCACGGCAAGTGGTTCGAGGGCGGTGACGCCGCCAACCGCACCGCCCTGTTGCTCCAGGGCCCCGGCATCACGCCCGGCACCCGCGAGGGGCTCGCCAGCGGGGTGGACCTGATGCCCACGCTCCTCGACGCGCTCCAGCTGAAGGTGCCCGAGGGCCTCGACGGCCGCTCCCTGCTCCAGCCGCTCCCCGAGGACCGCACCGTCTTCGCCGAGACCACGCTCTGGCTCGGCGGCCCCCGGTCGCAACCGCCCGGCGCCCTCACCTACCCGGCCCTGCTGGAGCTGCTGGAGGTCGAGCCCGGTACGAATGCGCTCGTGCTCAAGCGCTCGTGGATGGACCGGACGGTGACCGCCAAGCTCCGCGCCGCGCGGCGGGGTCCCTGGGAGCTCGTCTACATGCCGACGAACGAGTCGCCCCGCTGGCGGCTGTTCGACTTGAAGGCGGATCCCCACGCGCAGCGGGACCTGTCCAGCGAGCACCCGGACGTCACCGCCTCGCTGCGAGCCGAGCTGTTGCGCTGGATGGAGCAGGATCCGTTGCGCTGGCTGGACGCGCGTGAGCACCTCGTCTACCGGGAGGAACAATGATGCGCGCGCGGATGCTCGTACTGCTGGTGCTGCTGGCCGGCGCGCTGGGGCTGGCCTTCACCCTGAGGCCCTACGCCGCGCCCCCCACGTCCCCGCGGCTCATCGATGCCCTGGCGAACGCCCTCGAGGTCCCGGCGCCCCCCGTCGAGCCGGCGCTGCTCGAGCTGGAGAGCTTCCCGGATACCACGGGCCACGCCGCGCTCGCCGTGCCCATCCCGGTGGAGCCCGTGCGCGGCTTCGTGCTCCGCGTGCTGATGGCCCCCACCGACGGCCCCCGCCCCGCCATCACCCTGCGCAGCCTCGACGCCGCCGAGGCCGCGGCCTTCGGAGGCCAGCCCCGGCCCATCGACGGGCCCCTCCCCGGTAAGGAGCTGGGCCCCTGCCTGCGGTCCTCGCGCGCCCCCAACGGACAGTGGATGTGCCAGCGCTTCGCCCACCTGCCCTCGAACGCGGGCGCGGGCCTGCTCGTCATCTCCGGCGCGGCCAACGCCGTGCGGCGCATCGAGGTGCTGAACGCGGACATGCCGGACTGGCGCACCCCGGGCAACCCCATCCTCTCGCGCCTCATCCGCCGCGCCGCCAACGCCAGCCCCACGGGCTCCAGCTGGCGCACGGGGCTCGTGGCACGTCCCGGCGGCCGCTACACCTTCGAGGTCACCCTGCCCGAGCGCGCCGAGCTCTGGGTGGGCCTGGGCCACGAGCAGGGCTCGCGCGGAGCCCCGGTGCGCTTCATCGCCCGCCAGGATGACCGCGTGCTGCTCGACGAGGTGGTGCCGGCGGACCTGAAGTGGCACGACCAGCGGCTGCGCCTGGAGGGCGAGGCCGGCCAGCGCTCGCGCATCACCCTGGAGGCCCAGGCCGCCGGCGGCACGGGCGAGGCGCGCGGTCTCTGGTCCACCCCCCGCGTCATGAGCGCCTCGTCCGCGCCCAACATCCTGCTCATCACCGTGGACGCCCTGCGCGCCGACCGCCTGGGCACCTATGGCCATGGGCGCAACACCTCGCCGATGATCGATCACATCGCGCGCTCGGGCGTCCAGTTCGACCGCGCGACCGCCCAGTCCTGCCTGACCTGGCCCTCCATCACCTCCCTGATGACCGGCCGCTATCCCCTCCACACCGGCGTCCAGGAGCGCGGGCAGCGGCCCCCGCCCGACCTCGCCACCCTTCCCCAGCTCCTCGCCGCGCACGGTTACGACACCTTCGCCGGCACGGACCAGGCGCTCTTCCCGCCCATCGACCTGTCCGACTTCGACGACGCCGACCGCATCAACGTCTTCATCAAGCCCTCGCCGCAGAAGCAGCTCGAGCGGCTCGCCGCGCAGTTCGCCGGCCACCCCACCTTCGCCTGGTTCCACCTGGAGAACGTCCACTACCCGCTCACCCCCCGGCAGCCACTCCGGTTCGACCCCGGCTACGAGGGACGTTTCCAGAACGCCTTCACCCAGGAGGACCACAACCAGTTCATGTCCCCCGGGGACGTCACGCCCCGCGAGCAGGAGCACATCAACGCGCTCTACGACTCGGCCATCGTGGACGCGGACCAGGAGATCCAGGCGATGCTCGCCACGCTGGACCAGCACGGCGTGCTGGAGCGCACCATCGTCGTCATCACCGCCGACCATGGCGAGCGGCTCGGCGAGCACGGTGCCGTGCTCGAGCACGTCGCGCCCCACCATTCCGTCCTCCAGGTCCCGCTCATCATCGCCTGGGAGGGCAACCTCGCCGCCGGGCAGCGCATCCCGTCCCGGGTCCAGCTCATCGACGTGTTCCCCACCCTGCTCTCGCTCGCCGGAGTGCCGCACCCGCCCGGGCTGGACGGGAGGGACCTGTCCCCCGCGCTCCGGGGCGAGCCGCTCCCCGAGGCCCCCGCCTACGCCGACTGCAAGGGCTACTTCTTCGCGCAGTACCGGGGCGACGAGCTCGTCATCATCAACCCCGAGGGCAAGGAGTCCGTGCTCTCCTACGGCCTGCGCACCACCGTGAAGCCGCGCGAGCTGTATGACCTGGCGAAGGATCCTTCCGGACAGCGCGACATCGCCGGAGAGGAGTCCGCCCGGGCCGAAGCGGCCTCCACCGCCCTCCGCGCGGAGCTCGAGCGGTGGAAGCGCCGGAGCACCACCGCGGAGCAGGGCCACATCGGCCAGGCCGCCATCGAGGCCCTCCAGCAGGCCGGCTACCTCCAGGGGACGCCGGACCCCGAGGTGGAGACGGCCCGGCCCCGCGAATGACCTTGGGGGAGGTCCACGAGGTCCGGGCTCTCGGGTAGGCTCGGGGGATGATGAACCAGAACCCCCAGGTGTGGATGCGCGGAGTCCTGCTCGCCATGTGGATGACGGGCACCCTCGCCCACGCGCACCAGACACCTCCCGGTGAGGTCTACCCGGACGTCCGCCGCTCGGAGCAGGGCTTCGTCGTGACGTACCGCTCGTCCATCGAGGACCGCTACTACTCCCGGCCGTACGGCCTCGATGGAAAGCCCTCGGCCGAGCCCAAGGTCATCCCCGAATCCAAGGTCCCGCCCACCATCCGGACCGTCAACCGGTGGCCCAAGGTCCCGGGCATGTCCGCCGAGACCGAGCAGGCCGTCCTCAAACGCGTCTTCCTCAATTTCGGGACGACCGTCGCCGTCATCAGCGACGGCACGAACGTGGAGTGGATCCACATCACCCACCTGGGCGATGCCCGGCGCTGCCACCTGAAGATCGCCACCCTCGAGCAGCGCTGTACCTGGTTCGGAAAGGTCCTCGATGGCCCCATGGGACTCTCGTTGATCTCCGAGCCGCTGCAGAACGGCTCCGAGCGCGGCGTCTTCTGGATCAACGAGTACTACCAACTGGTGTTCAGCACCTGGGAGACCTATTCCTACGGGCCCGCGCGGACCCGGCTCGTGTGGAATGAGTTCGGCATGGACACGTCGCTGACCTCCGCGGTGAACGGCGACGTGGCCATGGTGGCCGCCCATGTTCCCAACGAGAAGGGGCTGTTCCAGGTCGCGACGTGGACCATGCGTTGGCCCACGCGTCCTGCGGCCCCGGGCAAGGTGCCCCAGGTAACGGGCTCGACCCAGGGCCCGTGACCCCCCTCACCCCCTCCCTCTCCCAGGGGGAGAGGGGTTCTTGGGGTTCTTCAGCGCACCATCAACGCGGCGAGCTTGCTCGCGAGCTCCGCCTCGGTGCGCAGCGGCGCGTCGTCCAGCACCTCCGCCTCCGAGCGCAGCAGCTCCGCCGTCCGGTCCGCCAGCTCGCGAGCCTGCGCCTGCTCGCCCTTCATCCATTTGTCGCAGGCCATCCGGGCCCCCAGGATGAAGTTCGTCAGCGCCACCGTCTTGCGCACCGTGCGCTGCGAGTACCACGCCTCCGAGGACACGAGCGGCTCGCTGCCCTCGTAGCTCGCCGTGAGGGTGGCCGACGTGCCCGAGTTCCCCTCCGCCGCGTTGTAGGAGAACGCGCTCGTCACCAGCTGCTGGTTGGGCGGCACCTGCCCCTGCTCCGGCCGGCTGAGCCGCACCAGCACCGCGCCCCGGCGCCGCGAGAGGAACACCGTGGCCACGTCCATCACCGCCTGGCTCGCCCCGGGATCCACTCCGGGCAGGCCGTACACCGCTTCCACCCGGGAGCCCTCGGCCGGCGTGAGCGCCATCTTCAAGTCGTAGGCGATGGGCGTCACCAGGAAGTCGAAGTCCTCGTCGAACACCTTCCGCGTCCGCTCCGCGTCGCTCAGGTAGAAGTAGTTGGAGCCGCGCACGGCCGACATCTTCGTGACGAGCTCCTGCCCGAACGCGATGTTCACGCCGAACACCGTCGTGTCCCTGCCCTTCTGGGAGTTTTCACGCAGCAACTCCATGAACTCGCCATCGCCCGTGGCGCCCACGTTGGGCATCGCATCCGTGAAGAGGAAGAGCCGCCGGGCCCGTGACGGATCCACCTTCCGCGTGGCGAGCTGCTTGAACCCCTCGCGCAGCCCACATTCGATACACGTGCCGCCCGCATCCTGGATCGTGCCGATGGAGCGCTTGAGCGCCGCGCGATCCTTGACGGGGCCCTGCGACACCAGCGTGCTGACCGAGTTATCGAAGATGACCAGCGAGAGGGTGTCGTTCTGGTCCAGCTTGTCCACCAGCGTGCGCGCGGCGGCCTTCACCGCCTCCATCGCCTCGCCCGCCATGGAGCCCGAGCGGTCGATGACCAGCGCCACGTCGAGCGGCTTGCGGCGGAAGGTGGCCGGGTCCACGCCCGAGGAGAACCCCACCTGCACGAACACCTCCTGACGCCCCGTGTCGAGGGCCGGCGCGATTCCCGTCGCCGTGCTCAGACACAGCACCTGCTCGCAGGGCGGGCCGTCCAGGGGCAGGTCATGCTCCGCGAAGAGCCCCTCGGCGACGAAGTCCTCCGGCCTCGGTATCTGCCCTTGGTCGATCTTCGTCCGAGCCAGCGCGATGTCCTGCGAACCGCCCGGGGCCGCTCCAAAGCCCGAACCACCACCACCACCACAGCCCACCAACGACAAAGCCGCCCACAGCACGGCCAGATGCTTTCGCGTCATGTCTGTCATCCTCCAGGAAAGGGGACCTCGCGCCACAGCAAGTCCCGTTCCGCACGCAAACCCTTGATTTCACGGTACGCGAGCACACGGAGGTTCAGCTCCCCTGACAGCCATGTCCTATCTCGGGGGCGGGTTTGGACATCCGAGCCATGAGAAAACATCACAACCACAAGAGACCCACTCCATCTCCATGCCCACGTGTGGGCTCACCAGGAGAAGGACATGAACAGGGAACGAAGCATCCAGGGACGGAGTGTGCCCGTGTTGGAAAGGACGGCCGCGCTCGTCTGGCCGCAAACCGGACTGGCGTCACGCAGGAAATCCATCCTCTGGCTGTTGGTGGGATGTCTGTGCATGCTCGTGGCGGCTCCAGCCAGCGCCTTCGATGAAGCCGCGGCGGATCGAGTCCTACAAGCCGCCCAACAAAAGCTACGCGCCACGGCCACGAATCCCGCGATCCCCACCACCCAATACCCCAAGGCCACGACCAACGGCCCGTGGAGGACGGTCGCCAACACCGCCAACATCGACTGGGTGCAGGGCTTCTTCCCGGGCCAGCTCTGGCTCATGTACGAACAGGGGAGGGATCCCTTCTGGAGCACCAAGGCGGATGCCTGGACGCGCAGCCTGGAGATCCAGAAGAGCAACCCGGACATCCGTCAAATCACCCATGACCTGGGCTTCAAGTTCATGGGCAGCTTCGGCCACGCGTACCGGCTGACGGGGAATGACACCTACCGGCAAGTGCTGTTGACGGCCGCGGGCTCGCTGGCCCGGCGTTTCAACCCCACGGTGGGCGTCATCGATTGCTGCGATTGGAATGACGGGACCTGGCATGTGCCCATGGTCACGGACACGATGATGGACCTGGAGCTGCTCTTCTGGGCGGCCCGGAACGGAGGTGACCCCGCCTGGAACGACATGGCGCTCCGGCATGCCTTGAAGACAGCGACGGACATGGTGCGCGCGGATGGCGGCACCTTCCACGTGGTGGACTACAGCACCTCGGGCGCCATCCTCTCCAAGGGCACCTTCCAGGGGTTCTCCAACAGTTCCACCTGGTCCAGGGGGCAGGCCTGGGCCATCTACGGCTTCACCATGGCCTACCGGTACACGCGGGACCCCCGCATGCTCCAGGCCGCGCAGAAGGTCACCGAATACTACCTGGCCCGGCTGCCCGCGGACTTCGTCCCCAACTGGGACTTCAACGCGCCTGCGGATCAACAACAGAAGGACTCCTCGGCCGCCGCCATCGTCGCCTCGGCGCTCCAGGAGTTGAGCAGGTATGTCAGCGACCCGGCCGTGGCCCAGCGCTACCAGAGCGCGGCCCTGGCGACGCTCGACAGCCTCGCGTCCCCGGCCTACCTGGCCCCGGCCACCAGTGCCTTCCCCGGCATCCTCCTGCACGGCACCGCCTTCTACAAGACGGCCATCAAGCCGACGGGCGAGGACATCGACAAGAGCCTCATCTACGGGGACTACTACTTCGTCGAGGCGGCGAGCCGCTTCAAGCTGTGGAACCAGGGAGGATGGCTCTCGACGCTCGGCTTCCCCGAGAGCGTGCGGGGCCTGGGCACCGGCAATACCGGGGTGCGGCTCGTCGAGTTCGACGTGACGCCGCTCAGCAAGCTCATCGACGGCGTCATTGGCTATGCGGACACCTCGACCAATGTCACCGCCTACACCAGCCTGGCCATGAGCATCCGCATGAACCCGAGTGGCTTCTTCGACGTGCGCCGGGGCGGAGCGTACGCCGCGCTCGCCAGCGTGCCCTACCAGGCCAACACCACCTACCACGTGCGCATGCGGACGGACCTGGGTGCGAAGACATACAGCGTCTGGGTGACGCCTCCCGGTGGCAGCGAGGTGCTCATCGCCGACCGCTTCGCCTTCCGCTCCGACGCGCCCCCCACCGATGACCTCGGCAAGGTGTCGCTCAAGAGCGGCCACTTCGACAACGAGTTCCGGGTCCGCAACCACACCGTCCGGGCCCCCTGAGCACTGACATGCGCCCCACCAAGGACAGACAAGGGTTGGGGCGCATGTGCCCGGCAAGAGATGCCCACGAAATGTCGGGCATCCAACAGGCAAGCCATCATCAATCGATGAACGCATACGAGAAGGCTTGAGGCCAAAGATACCTCGACGGACCATCACCGGCCTTGTCCATGCGCATCTCGCGCCGGACCGGGGAAGCCATGAGCCAGCGGCCAGGTCCACGGAGCACGCCAATCATCAAGCCGCCGGTCCTCGCGCCTGGGTGCCCCCCGGAGGAACGTCCGCAGTGGCTGCAATCGCCGCCGGTCCGCTCACACAAGCGGTGCCTGTGGATCTCCGCGGAGGCGAGCTTTCGCGGCGTGCCGAGCACACGTCCACCCGCCCTCCCCCGCTGGAAGACATCGCTCCGCGAGTTCAAGAGCTTGTCGATGCCGCTCGGCTTGATGACGGCGATCAACTACTTCCCCCAGTCCTGGGAACACCGGCTGATCGACGAGCGCATCGGCACTCCTGTCTGTGAACAGGACCTGGAGTGGGCCGACATCGTTTTCCTCTCGGGCATGTACATCGAAGCCCGGCGAGCCAACGAGATCGCCATGCACGCGCGGCGATGGGGCGCCATCTCGGTCATCGGTGGGCCTGGCGTCATCCTCAATCCAGACCTGGCCGCGAGCTTCGACATCGTCCATATCGGCGACCTGGGTGATCGGACCTACGAGCTCGTCCAGTGGCTCGACGCCAACGACGACCCTCCGCCGTGGCAGATCCGTTTCCAGACCAGCGACACCATCCCGATGGATTTGCAGCCGCTGCCGGCGCTGGAGAAGATCGACACCCGCCACTACACGTCCGCGATGGTGCAGTTCCAGAAGGGTTGTCCATACCTCTGCGAGTTCTGCGACATCATCGAGATATTTGGCCGGGTGCCTCAGTCGAAGTCGCCCGAGCGCTACCTCCGTGAGCTCGACCTGCTCTACGACACCGGCTGGCGCGGGCGGGTGACGTGTGTGTCCGACAACTTCCACGCCAATCCCAAGACCGCCCGCGAGATGTTGCGCGCCATCGCCGGCTGGCAACAGCGCCACGACTACCCATTCCAATTCGACACCGCCGCGACCCTGGACGTGGCCGACCGGGAGGAACTCCTCGGCCTGTACCGCGACGCGGGTTTCAAGGTCCTCGGGATTGGGATCGAAAGCTCGGAAGTGGATACGCTGCTGCGCATCCAGAAGAAGCAGAACACCCGTCATCCGGTGGCCGAGTCGATCCGCAAGATCAACGCCCACGGCATCGAAGTCGCGGGCTCTCTCATCCTCGGGTTCGACACCGACACCCGCACGTCTGGCGCTGCCCAGGTCGCGTTCGTGGAGAGCGCGAACATCGTCCTGATTGGCATCACCATGTTGACCGCGCTGAAAGGCACGCAGCTCTATCGCCGCATGGAGCACGAAGGGCGGCTGCGGCCGGAGTGGCCGTACATGCATTACAAGCTCGGCCAGGACGTGGTGCAGCAGATGTTCACCGAGACGGTCGAGGGGCTGTACGAACCCAGGAGCATGCTGCGGCGATTGACCTACCAGGTCGAGCACGTGCGCCCCAAACAGCGGGCCGCGAGCCGTTCCGGGCTGGCATCCGCATGGCAGTCCCTGGGTGAGACGGTCTCGCGTCGGCTGGGCCGGCCCGCCAGGATGACGCTCGATAGCCGTGGACGGCCTGCCCCGGTGCAACCGCCCGCGTTCCGGCTCCCGGAGCACCTCACGGGCGGACTGCTCGCCATGTGGAAGCTGGGCGTCGTCTGGAAGGATCGCCCACACTATTGGAAATACATACGAGCGTGCGCACGGCAACGCGACCTCAAGAGCGCCTTGCTGAGCCCCATGGCGGTCGCTCGATTGCTCGACGCGGTGCGAGCGAACCGGAACGAGGCCTCCGAGCCACGGAACCCGGTCGCACCGGCCGCTGAAAACCCCCCCGGGGAGACAGAATTGCCCGCGAGCCTCGAGCAGGGTTCGTTGGCGAGAACACCGTGACCCTGGGCCCCAGCTGTCTCACCACGCAGCACCCCACGAGAGGAGCAGCAGCATGGATTTCTGGCAGAGTCTGGGCAAGGCATGGGCGCAGATCGTCGCGAAGACCTGGACTGATGAAGCGTTCAAGAAGCAGGTCGAAGCCGATCCTGTCGCGGTGCTCAAGCAGTATGGCGTCGATGTCACCGGCAAGGTCGATATCAAGTTGCTGCCGAATACGGCCACCGGCATGATCGGCCTGCCGCTGCCCGCGAAGCCCGAGGGTCTGGGTAATCAGAGCTCGCGCCTGTGGGCGGAAGGTGGCACGCAGTTCTGCAGCACCTGTAGTACCTGCAGCAGCTGACCTCACCCGCCTTCCCGAGTGCACGCGAGCCTGGGTAGTGTGTACCAGGCCTCGCGTGCACGCGCGGCGTCATCAGCGCACGAGCTGCGCACCTGCGGAGCCATGGTCGATACCCTTCTCATCTGCCCGCCGTTCTCGGCGCTCGATCGTCCATCGCTCGCTCTGCACCTGCTCCAGGCGTGCGCGCGCGACGCTGGCTTCGACGTCCGCATCCTGTACGCGAACATGCGGTTCGCCGCGCAGATCGGAGTCAAACGCTACGATACCATCGGCTTCGCGGCGGCAACGTCGCTCGTGGGCGAGCGCATCTTCGCCGCCGCCGCCTACGGCCTGGAGCCGCTCGGACAGTGTCCGGCCGACATGTTCGATCCCAACCTCCTGGTCGGCAAGAGCCGCTCGATCGCGTTCGAGCACCACTCGGGATTCCCCATCAGCCTCGAGGAGCTGTATTCCATCGAAGCGCTGGCCGCGCCATTCGCGGACGCCATCGCCCGGATGGTGGTGGAAGCCCGGCCGAGGATCGTGGGATGCACGACCTGCTATGACGAGACCGCGGCCAGCATCGCGATCCTCAAGCGCATCAAGGCCCTGTCGCCCGGCATCATCACCATCATCGGCGGCTCGAATTGCGAAGGACCGATGGCCGAGGGCATCGCCAGCCTGTCGCCGGCCATCGATCACGTGTTCTCAGGCGAGAGCGAAGAGTCCTTCGTGCGCTTCTTGCGTGCGGTCGCGGCGGGACAGGTTCCCCGCGACCGCGTGCTGCGCGGCACGCCGGTGCGGCGCATGGATGACCTGCCGACGCCGCGCTTCGACGACTACTACGAGCAGATGGCGGCTCACCTTCCGGACAGTGTGCACGGCAGCGCCATGGTGCTGCCCTACGAGAGCAGCCGCGGGTGCTGGTGGGGCGCGGTCCATCACTGCACCTTCTGCGGCATCAGCGAAGAGGCCATGGGGTTTCGCGAGAAGTCCCCCGAGCGCGTTCTCGAGGAGCTCGGCGAGTTGCTGAAGCGCCACCCGGAGCCGAACGTGTTCATGGTCGACAACATCATGCCGCGCCGGTACTTCCAGACGTTGATTCCGAGGCTGGCGACCGCATTCCCGGGCTTGCGACTGTTCTACGAGCAAAAAGCCAACCTCCGTCTCGAGCACGTCGTCGCCCTCGAGCAGGCAGGAGTCCACGAGATCCAGCCCGGTATCGAAAGCTTCTCCAGCCAACTGCTGCGGCGCATGGACAAAGGAGTCACAGGGCGGCAGAACGTCGCGCTCCTCCGCTACGCGCGGGCCGTGGACATCTCGGTGCTGTGGAATCTCTTGTGGGGGATCCCCGGCGAGACCGCCGATGAACACGCGGAGATCGCGGCGCTCTTGCCGCTGCTCCGCCACCTGCCGCCGCCCAACGGCCTGGTGCACGTCTCCATCGACCGGTTCAGCCCGTATTTCGAGCGGCCTGAGAAATACGGAATCCGCCGCATCGAGCCACTTCCTTCGTACACCTGGACCCTGCCGGAGCATGCCGACGCGCGTCAGGTCGCGTTCCACTTCTGGGGCGACTACGACAGCGCGCTATACGATCAGCCCACGCTGCTGCGCACCCTGTATGACGAGGTCGCGCGGTGGATCGAGGCCTGGCGCGGAGCCGACAGACGGCCGGCCCTGACCATCCAGCCAGTGTTTGGTGACTGGTTCCTGCTGACCGACACACGGGGTCTACCCGGTCTCCCGGAGACCGAGGTCATCGAGCGCTCGAAGGCCCTGGCCGCGCTCGTGACCCAGCCCCTGGATAACGCGCTCGAGGCCGAGTGGGCCATGGCCAGGAAGGTGGCTGTCCCGCTGGAGGGCCACCTGGTCGCCCTCGCCGTCGCGCCCGCGGCGCTGTTGCAACAGTTCGAGGCCCAAAGCCGTCGCGAGCACTCGCGTCCGGAACAGGCGGGCCTGCCTCTCGTGTCCGCCGAAGGATGATGGCATGTCGAATCGACCAACACTCAAGAGCTGCTACGACGCTCACGTCGTGGACGAGCACCATGTCCTCCTGCTCGCCAGGAATGGCACGGAGTTGCTCACGGGCCGGGCGTACGCCTCTGTCATTCCACTGCTCGACGGCACACGGACCGTGGACGATCTCCTGGGCTTGCTCGCGCATCGGGTGCCGGCCGCCGAGATCTTCTACGTGCTGGCCCGGCTCGAGAACATGGGCTTCATCCGGACGGCACCGCCAGAGACCACACCCGCGGTTGCCGCCTTCCTGGAGACGTTCGGCGCGGATGCCGACGTGGGTGCACGGCGCCTGCGCGGCGCGCACGTGCCCATTCACTCGCTGGATCCGTCAGCACCACGGGAATTATTGATTTCGGCGCTGTCCAGCCTCGATATCCACGCCAGGCCAGCCACCGGCGGAGTCGCACTCACCCAGGAGCGCGGGCTCTCGGTGCTCCTCGTCGAGGATTATCTGGACCCCAGGCTGGACGCCTACAATCGCGGCTTCCTCGCCCACCAGACGCCGTTCGTGCTGGCCAAACTGCACGGCCCGAGCGCCTGGCTCGGTCCGGTGTTCCGCCCCGGGCACACGGGCTGCTGGCAGTGCCTGGCCGCGCGCCTGCGGCAGAATCGCGTCATCGAGACATACCTCGAGCGCCTCCATCAGCGGCCCCTCCCCCGTCCGTATCCGCAGGCCACCGTGCCCCCGGTCGCGGCCGCCGCGGCCCATCTGCTCGCCACCGAGATCGTCAAGTGGCTCGCCCTCGATGGAAACTGCGCGCTCGATGGCAGCCTGATCTCCCTCGACTTCACCACCCTCGCCACCGAGCGCCACGCCCTCGTCCGCCGGCCCCAGTGCATCGCCTGTGGTGCCGGCGAATCCTGGCGCACCCGAGCCCCCGTTCCCTTGCGGCCACGCAGCCAGCCCAAGGCCTTCACCCAGGACGGCGGATACCGGGCCTGCGCTCCCGAGGTCACCCTGGCCAGGCACGCCCACCAGGTCAGCCCGATCACCGGTGTCATCGCCACACTGCACGCCGCCTCATTCGCCGATCCATCGATCGCTCCCGTCTACATCTCGGGTCAGAACACGGCCATGATGAGCGACTCGCTGTCGCTCTTGCGCACCAACTTCCGCGGACAGTGCAGCGGCAAGGGCAAGACCGATACACAGGCCAAGGCGAGCGCGCTGTGCGAGGCCATCGAGCGGCACTCGGGCGTGTTCCAGGGAGACGAGATCCGCGTCCGCCACAGCTACCGCGAGCTGGGCGAGCGAGCCATCCACCCCAATACAGCCATGTGCTTCAGTGACTCGCAATACGCCACGCGCGAGGCCTGGAACGCGAAGCAGCTCAAGATGAATCACGTCGTCCCGGTACCGTTCGATGAGAACGCCACCCTGGAATGGTGCCCGCTGTGGTCCCTGACCGAGGAGACCTTCAAGTATCTGCCGGCCTCGTACTGTTACTACGGCTACCCCGAGCCCGCCCGTTCGATGCCGTGCCTGTCGGACTCCAACGGCTGCGCGGCCGGCAACTGCATCGAGGAAGCCATCCTCCAGGGATTCATGGAGCTGGTCGAGCGCGATAGCGTTTCCCTCTGGTGGTACAACCGTGTCCGGCGCCCGCGAGTGGATCTCGACTCCTTCGACGAGCCGTACTTCGCCGAGCTGAGGGCCTACTACCGCTCGCTCGGACGCGATCTGTGGGTGCTGGATCTCACCACGGATCTCGGCATCCCGGCGTTCGCCGCCATCTCCGCCAACACGCACGCCCATCCGCAAGCGATCACCCTGGGATTCGGTGCACACCTGTCACCCAGGCTGGGCATCCTCCGGGCCATCACCGAGGCCAACCAGTTCCTCCCACTGGTTCTCGAGCGCGACCGTGCGCCGGCCAAGGTCCGCCCGAACGAGGACGAGGTCGACGCGTGGCTCAGGGAGGCCACCCTCGACGCGCACGACTACCTCGTACCGGCCACGGACCTCCCGCCTGTCCGTGCAGCCAGCCATCCCACCGAGCACCGCGGCGATCTGCGCGACGACGTCGAGGCCTGTGTGCGCATGGCAGCCAGACACGGGCTGGAGACGCTGGTCCTCGACCAGTCGCGGCCGGACATCGGCATGCACGTCGTCAAGGTCGTGGTGCCCGGGCTCCGGCACTTCTGGCGGCGGCTCGGTCCGGGCAGGCTTTACGACGTGCCCGTCAAGCTCGGCTGGTTGCAGCGCCCGCGCCACGAGCATGAGCTCAACCCTGTCTCGATCTTCTTTTGATCGCTCCCATGGAGTCATGACACCCATCACCAGGAGACCCGGAGCATCGCTCAAGCTGTTCTTTGGCCCCGGCGTTTCGGTCGTCGAGCTGGCCGAGCAGCAGCTCGCGATTCGTGGAGCGGGCTGGCAGTTCGTGCTGCGCCAGGCGTCTCGCGGGCTGGGTCACGCAGTGCGCGCGCTGGCGGGCGCGGGCGCGACCCGGGAGGAGCTGGCTGACCATCTCCTCGAGCACGACGGCCCCGCGGCGCTCGCTCGGCTGTATTACCACCTCGATGAGTGGCGAGCCTCCGGCGTGCTCGGAGCCGTGGCCGCCAGCTCCACGGGCGCGCTCGCCACCCTCGCTCCACTTCCCGTACCCAACCCATCGGGCCCCCTCCAGACAGAAGAGCCGGCTCCGGACATCCCCTATGTCCTGTCTCCATTCGCGTATCTCAGGCGCGTGGATGACGAGCTGATGGTCGAGAGTTCGACGACTGGCGCACGCATCCTCCTCCACGATCCGCGTGCGCGGCTCCTGTGCATGGCGCTGATCTCGGCGCACACACGCGATGCACTGCCGCACGCGGCGTGCGGCCTGTCGAGCGACGAGGCCGAGGACCTGTGCGCACTCCTGCACCAGGCGCGGATGCTGGTCCCAGCCCGGCCCACAGGTCAGCCCCAGGACGAGCACGACGAGCCGCTCGCGAGGTGGCAGTTCCACGATCTCCTGTTTCATACCCGGAGCCGCATGGGCCGGCACGCGGGAGGATATGGCGGCACCTTCAGGGGCGCGGCTCCCGTCCAGCCGGTGCCTGCGCTCAAGGCGCCCATGTCCGAGACCGCGGTGGACCTCTACCGGCCGGACATCGAGCGCCTGAGCGCTGATGACATCTCATTCACGCGGGTGCTCGAAGCCCGCCGCTCCCGCCGCGAGTACGGCGCGTCCCCTCTCACCGAACAGGAACTCGGCGCCTTTCTCTATCGCGTCGCGCGCGAACGGGCCACCGCCGCCGGCGAGAACGGGGTCTCGAGCGATCGCCCATATCCCAGCGGTGGCGCCAGCTACGAGCTCGAGCTCTATCTCAGCGTTGCCTCGTGCGGACAGCTCGCGGCCGGGCTGTATCACTATCATGCGGGCGAGCATCGGCTGTATTACCTCTCGCCCATGACGCCCGACGTGCGCGCATTGCTCGAGGACGCCGCCCGCGCGCTCGGCCGCCATGAACCGCCCCACGTCCTGATAACCCTCGCGGCGCGGTTCCCGCGCGTCTTCTGGAAGTACGAGTCCATGGGTTACGCCCTCATCCTCCAGAATGTGGGCGCCCTGTACCAGACCCTGTACCTGGTCGCGACCGCCATGGGCCTCGCTCCCTGCGCGCTCGGCGGCGGAAACCCCGACACGTTTGCCCGGGCCTCTGGACTGGGCCGCTTCACCGAGACCTCGGTGGGAGAGTTCGCGCTGGGTTCGTCTCCCCGTCCCGGGCCGGCAAGCGAGTGACCCGCTCCCCGGGGGGGCGGGACTGAACCCGGGGGCGCCATGTATGCTGGCCCCATCATGAATCCGCTGGATTGGCCGGGGCCGTACTTCCTCGCCTTCTATGTACCGCTGCTGGTGCTCGCCTTCTTCGGCTCGTTCATGTGGCGGCGGGCGTTGGACCAGCCGACGACGCCGCCAACGCCCCGAGAGCTCGAGCTGAGCCCGGAGCAGGTGGCGGTGCTGGATGGGCAAAAGTCGGCCGTGTGCAGCACAGTGGTGGAGCTCGTGCACCAAGGCTGTCTGCGCTTCGAGGAGAGGCGGCTGTCGGTGGCCGTGCCCCTGCCCGCTCGGGCGTCGGACCTCAAGCGCGCCGTGTACCGCGCGGTGGAGGCCGGCCCGATCTACGTGGAGACGTTGCGCACGCGAGTGAAGCCGGAGCTCGAACGCGTGGAGGACACCCTGCGAGAGCTGGGCTTCATGCGCTCGCGCGAGCAGCACCGGCGCTATCTGGGCTTGCCCTGGCTGGTGTTCCTCGTGACGGTGGGCCTGGGGGTGGCCAAGCTGGCGGTGGGCATCGAGCGGGACAAGCCGGTGCAAGTTCTCGTCTGCCTGCTCATGCCGCTCGTCCCGGCGTGGGCGCTCCTCCTGTGGTTCAATGGGTGGCTCTTTGGGCTGGTGACGCCCCGGGGCCACGCCGCGCTGGAGATGCTGAAGAAGAAGCACGAGCCGCTGCGCGTGAGTGCCTCCACCGAGGGAAGTGCCCGCGCGCTGCGCCCCCGGGATCTCGCGTTGGCGGTGGGCCTGTTCGGGGTGTGGACGCTGCCGGCCGCGGACTTCGCCGCCGCGCACAGCTACCTGCGGGCCTTCATTCCCAATGCCTACGATCCGTCCAACGGCTCGAGCTCGGACTCCAGCTCGAGCTCCAGCGGGGACTCGGGCGGTGGCGGTGGCGGTGGCGGCTGCGGGGGCTGTGGCGGGGGCGGAAGCAGTGACTGACTGGGAGGGCCTGTCCGCTCCGCGGTGCCCACTCACCGGCGCTGAGAGGGCTTCTCCGTCAACCGGAGGGTAGCCACCACCTGTCCGTGGTCGGACTGGATGCGGTCGGGCCGTTCCCGGCTCAAGGTCCGGTCCACCAGGTGGTCATTGAAGTAGTGCACATACTCCACCTCCCCCAACCGCCTGGGGTTGAGCCGGCTGAACTCCTGGGAGACGTAGATCTGATCCAGGGTGTCGTAATAGCCGTTGAAGATGTGGCTGTAGCTGACATCCCGCCGGGTGTTCTGCCGCGCCTGGATGTCGAAGGCGTTGTAGAGCAGCACATCCCAGATGGCCTGCTTCTCCTGCGGGGGCAGGTGATGGATGGGAGGCGAGCCCGAGATGATCACCGTCGTCACCGCCAGGGCGGAGTCGTTCAGATCTCCGAGCAGGACCACGGGCCGCTCCGTGCCCTGCATGAGCTTGAGCAGGATGCAGCGCAGGGCGTAGGCCTCGGCGGCCCGCACCATCAGCGCACGTGCACTCCCCAGGGCGAGGGCCCTGGCGTCCACCTGATGGTCATCGTCCACCAACGGGCGCTTGGACTTCAGGTGCGCGACGAGCACGGTCAGTTCCTGGCCCGAGGGCAGCCTCAGGTCGGCCTGCAACACCGGACGGGAGAACGCCTTGATGGGCTCGGGAATCCCAGTGACCGAGAGCTCGAAGCCCTCTGGAAAATCCTGGTGCGTGAGGGTCTGGACGACCTCCAGGGAGGTGGCCAGTCCCACCTGGGGTTTCTTCTGCTCCTGGGTGGCGACCATCACCTGGACGGGCCTGCCGCCAGACGACCCGGCCTGGACGGCCGTTCTCAGCGCGTCCTCATGCCACACCTCCTGGAAGCCGACGACCTCGGCATCCATCCTCCGCAGCTGGCCACCGATCCACGCGATCTTGTTCTTGTACTCCTCGTCGCTGAACGGCCTGTCGTTCGAATAGGTCACCTGCCCTGGCAGGGCGAGGTTGAGCACATTGAACGTCCCTACCTTGAAGCGTGACATTCGGTCCTCCTGAAGAGGCGGCGAGTATACTGCCCCGCCGTGTCCCCTCCGCCCCCGCTGCTCGATGACATTCCAGGAGACCTTCGGACTCTGGGGGTAAAGTCGCCGGGCGCGGCCATCGCGGCGGTCACCGCGCCGGGCAACTGGAAGGCGGCGGACCGAACGGTGAATGCGGGGTCAGCGCACCTCGAATTCGTAGATGCGCGTCGCGGGATCGCCGTTCTGGGACGGGGTGGTCACGTTGAACTTGATGTAGCGCGCCGAGGTGGCGCCGATCGAGTGGCTCGAGGAGCTGGCGGTATTGTTGGTCACCGTCACCGGGGTGCTCCAGGCCGTGCCGTTGCTGGAAGTCTGGATGGTGAAGGCCTTGGTGTTCCAGGTGCTCGACTCACCACCCGCGCCGGCATGCTTGACCACGAAGCTGCTGACCGTCTGCACCGAGCCGAGATCCACCTGCAGCCAGGACGGCGAGGCCAACGAACAGAACTTGTCGGTGGTGCCGCCGGAGACGCTGCCGTTGACCGCCTTGGCCGGCGTCTCGCTGCTGTTGCAGGCGGTGGAGCCGGTCGCCGGTTTGTTGAGCGCCAGGTTGGCGTAGCCGGCACCGACCGAGACGGTCTGGGTCCTGGTGTGGCTGGCTCCACCGTTGTCGGTCACGGTCAGGCTAACGTTGTAATTGCCGGCACTGGCGTAGACACGGCTGGGATTCGTGGCGGTCGAGCCGCTGCCGTCGCCGAAATTCCAGCTGCGCGAGGTGATGCTGCCGTCGCTGTCGCTGGAGGCGTCGCTGAAGGTCGCGGTCAACCCGCTCACGGTGACACCGAAATTGGCCACTGGCGGGGTGTTGCCACTGACAGCGGTGTTGATCGCCGCCGCGTACTGCGCGGCCGTGCCCTGGGACGCGCACGCCTGGATATCGTCATACAGCCACATGAAGCCGCCCGAGATGCCGGCGGAGGCCTTCCAGTTGGTCATCTTGCTCTGCACCGTGGCAGGACTGTCGCCGCTGCCGCAGCCGGAGCCGTGACGCGACCACAGGCCCGGATCGACAGTCATGCCCATCGCGGTGTTCCAGCTCGCCGGATTGTTACCAGCGCCACCGTCGTACACCTGCAGGTAGATGGTATCGACCGCGCTGCCGAGGTTGTCCTTGAGACTCCTCCAGAAGGTCTGATTGGTGTAGGGCGCGAAGGTGATCTTGTAGCCCAGGCCAATCAGCATCTGCCCGAACTGGGTGGTCGGGGCGAGATTGTAGGCGCTCTCGTCATCGAAGTTGACCGCGGTGGCGCCCGTGACGGTCTTCAGCACCTGGAAATTGCGATACAGGATGCTGTTGCTGCCGGTGCCGCAAACGAGGGTGCTGCCACAACCAGCGGCGGTGCCGTTGACCAGCTTGATCATGCGCTCGAAATCGGGAACGCCCCAGGCGCCAATCGATACTTCGATGCGATTGACCGAGGTCGGCGCGGTCTTGAGCGTGGCCAGCCGCGCCGGCCAGGCGGGATCGCCAATGTAGGCGCCGTTCTTGACCACCGGGATGTCGTTGTAGACGAGGTCGCCGTTGTCCTCGATGTGGAAGCTCCACAACATCACGGTGGTGAAGCCCGAGTTGCGCAGGTCGTCCATCACCGCGGTACCGCCGGAATAGAACGGGCCGCCGCCGTAGATCGCCGAATCGGCATGGGCGGCCGGCGTGGCCGCGGCCAGGGCAAGGGCGGTGAGCCCCGGCCAGGCTCGGCGGGCGGAACGGAGGCGGGACAAGAGGTTCTTCGACTTCGGCATGGTGGAATCTCCTGCAATGAGCGTCATGGACGCGGTGGCCTCGATGAAGGCACATCAGGGTGCGCGAAGTCTTCAATTCCAAATTTCCAAGTTCATGAGAGGCCTCGCCACGAGCGTCATGCGCAGTCCCTCCCGCTACACTGACAACGCGGCCTCCCCCCAGGCCGCATGTCCCCCATAGGGAGGGTACTCATGAAGACAAGCCGTTGGTCGTTGCTGTTCGCGGGCCTCGCATCCATGGCCGGTGGATGCGGGCCCGAGGAGCCCGTGCAGGCCCCCCCCGCCGCACTCAAGTCACAAAAATCCGCGCTGACCACCGGCGCATGGACGAGCAATGCGTCCTCACTGAACTCGCACCCGGGAGGCCACAGCGTCACCCTGCTGCGCGGCCCGGGCGACGTGCTGGTGGCGGATGGCAATGGCGCGGAGGTGTACAACCCGTACACGAACGCGTGGCGGCGCACACCGGCCATGACGGCCAGCCGCTACTCCCACACCGCCACGGAGCTCCCCTCGGGCAAGGTGCTGGTGCTCGGTGGCCGCACCACGGACTGGTCCAACATCCAATCGAGCGCGGAGCTGTACGACCCGGCCACCGACACGTGGAGCGCCACGAGCCCCATGACCACGGCCCGTTTCAACCACACCTCCGTGCTGCTCGACTCGGGCAAGGTGCTGGTGATGGGCGGCAACATGTTCGTGAACCGGAGCGGGCCCATCGGGAACATGACGGAGGTGTATGACCCGGACACGGGCACGTCGAGCATCCCCGGTGGCCAATTCTGGCCCCGCAGCCGCGTTTCCGCGACGGTGCTCTACTCGGGCAAGGTGCTGGTGACCGGTGGCTACCTGTGGTTGACCGACCCAGCCAACGCATCCTCCGAGGCGAACCTCTACGATCCGGCGACGAACTCGTGGTCCTTCGCCGGCCTCCTGTCCAAGGCTCGCCACGGCCACTCCGCCATCCGGCTCTACTCGGGCCTCGTCCTCATCGTGGGTGGCATTGGCGGCGGCAACACGGTGGAGCTGTACAACCCGTACACCGGCCAGTTCTCCCTGGGTCCTCCCCTCCCCTTCGACGGGACCTTCTTCTTCTCCGCGACGCTGCTCTACTCGGGAGAGGTCCTGGTGACGGGCGGCGGCGGCGAGGCGGCGCTGTATGACCCCTCGACGAACACGTGGACTGCCACGCCAGGCATGAACGTGGGCCGCGGCGAGTACTCGTCCACCATGCTCCACACCGGCGAAGTGCTGTTCGTGGGCGGCAACGACAACAGCCCCCGCTCCGTGGAGCGCTACACGCGCTGAGCCGCATCCCGTGAGCTGACCCATCAGGGGCCGGGACAGGGCAACTCGACCGTGAAGGTCGCTCCTTGTCCCGGCTGGCTCTCGACCTGGATGTTGCCCCCATGCGCCTCGGCGATCCCCCGGCTGATGTACAGGCCGAGGCCCAACCCACCGTAGTGCCTCTCCGAGACGGCGCGCTCGAAGCGGCCGAAGATTCGCGCACGCTGGCTCGGCTCGATGCCGATTCCGTGATCCGTGACCGTCAAGCGGGCCCTTCCACCCAGATTCCCGACCCGGAGCTCGATGGGCCGGCCCGCTCCGAACTTGATGGCATTGGACAGGAGGTTGGCGACGATCTGCCCGAGCCGGGTGCGATCCCACACGCCCAAGGCGCGGGCGTCCTCCTGGATGGAGACGGGACACCGGGCCCGCATCAGCTCCGGTGCGAAGTGCTCGACCGTCTCACGGACGACGGCTCCAAGGTCCACGTCCCTGAGCTCCAGGGGGAGCCGCCCCGAGTGGAGCAGCGAGACGTCGAGGAGGGCACGGTTCAACCTGCCAAGACGTGCTCCCTGCTGCAACGCGCGCTCGAGCTGCTTCTTCAGGTCCTGTGGCTCGACGATCCGCCCCATCTGGAGAGACCGGAGCAGGGATTGAAGCGCGAGCGTGAGGGAGGTCAGCGGTGTATTGAGCTCGTGCGAGGCCACGGACAGGAACTCGTCCCGCACACGGATGGCTTCCTGGGTCTGGCCATGGAGCCGCGCGTTGTCGATGGCGATCGCGGCGCGGCGTGCCACCTCCTGCGCCAGCTCGAGTTCGGCATTCCCATAATGGTACCCCGCCTCTCCCGAGGCGAGGCTGATCACCCCGAGCATCTGTCCACGCGCGATGATCGGGACGACCAGCGCGGTGGTGCTCCCCAGCTCATGGATGAGCCGCTGGTGCTCCGCGTTGTCTGTCATGCGGCGGATGAGCTCATCCGTCAGGTCCGGCATGACGAGCGGCTGGCGGTGGCGCTGAACGGCCGTTGCCGCGTGGGCTGAATCCTGACGGGGCGGATACTCCCGCCGGAGCTTCTCGATCAAGGGCTCCTTCGATGGATCGACGTGCGCCCCCGCCAGCCGGCGGAGCTCCCCGTCCACCACAACGTCGATCACACACCAGTCGGCCATCGAGCGGACACACAGCCGGCTGAGCCGCATGAGTGTCTCCTCATAATTGAGCGACTCCGAAAGGAGCTCTCCTGCCTCGGCGAGGAACCTCGAGCGGCGCTCCGCGAGCTCGGCCTTGGCCCGGGCCGACTGCTCCCGGGCGAGCAGCAGCGCGTTCTCCAGGGAGATGGCGGCCTGCGAGGCGAGCAGCTCCAGTGCGGCGAGCCGCTCGTGGGTGAACGCGCCCGGGACGAGGCGGTTCTCCAGATACATCAGTCCAACCACCTCGGCCTGCCGGAGGATGGGCAGACACACGAGTGACCTGGGCCTGACGCGGGCCAGATACGCGTCCGAGGCGTATTTCACGGCCCCGGCGGCGTCGTCGAGAATCACCCGCTCCTTCGTTCTCACCACGTAATGGACGATGGAAACGGGGGCCAGCTCTGGCGAGAGGGGCTGGGACCGCAACACGTGAGACACCACCCGCCGTCCCTCGACGAGGTTCGCCTCGGCCTCGAGCGAGACGGCTCCATTCCGGGCCAGGAGCAGGCAGCCCCGCTGCGCGCCCCCCTGCTCGAGCACGACCTCGAGCAGTGTGCACAGGAGCTTGTCGAGGATGATCTCCCCCGAGATGCTCTGCGACGCCTTGACCACCGAGAGCAGATCCAGCTGCTCGGTGCGCGCGGAGATGGTGGCGGCCATGGAGTCGAGGGGTTTGTGCTCCACGAGGTGGGGATGGCGCTGGTCGAGCCACCTCACCTTGCCGTCGGCGCCCCAGCGCACATAGCGGGCGCGGGCCTCGCGCAGGTACGTGTCGGCGAACAGCTCGAACCCACGGGCCCGGTAGAACCGCGACGCGTACTCGTAGGCGAGGGCCTCGTGTTGCACGAGGCCGTTCGTCCGGGCGGACCGGAGGGCCTCCTCGTAGAGCCGCATGGCCTCCTCGCCCTGGCCCGACAGGTGGGCGGCCTCCGCGGAGACGAGGGCATGGGCGCTCTGGAAGGTCGGCGGGTAGTTCTCCGCCCACTCCCGGAGTTGCTCGCGGTGAGCGATGAGCGCGTCCAGGGGTTCCCGCCGCCGCTCGGACGGGAGACCGGCGCACACCGCCGCCAGTGCCAGGGCGTCATGGAAATGGAAGAGGTAGACGTCCACCAGGGCGAGGCAGGAGCCCAGCAGCTCCCGGCTCCTCCTGCCCGCGGCGAGGGCCGCTTCGTAGTCGCCCGCCATGAACAGCGCCGTGAGCCGCATCAGGTGATACAGGCCCACCACCGTCTTGTTGCGGCTCCCGGTCAGCCGGGCCTCGAACTCCGCCTCGTGGAAGTTCTCGCCGTCGAAGCTCGAGAGGTGCCGTGTCTCCCCGCGCAGGGCCTGGACGAAACGCTCGACGACGGTGAGCATGTCGTGAGCATCCTGGAACCTGGCCCGGCGGATGAAGTCGAGCCCCCGCTCGGCTTCGCGATGAATCTCGGCCAGGGGCGCCCCCCGCGCGAACATCTGGGTGACGATGTGGTGCCAGGCGAAACAGCTCGCCACCAGGTCCCCCTCCTCCTTGCCCACCGTGAAGGCGGCGCGCATGTGCTCCAGGCTCGTCTCGATGGGGCGGCTCCAGAACGAGACGGCTCCCATGCACGCGTACACCTTCGCCTTGTAGGCCATGAACCCGGGCCGCTTCACCAGCTCCAGGGCCACGCTGGCGAACCGGTACCCTTCCTCGTACCGGTGATAGGCGTGACACAGGCTCATGCCAAACCAGGCATAGATGGCGGGAGAGGTGGAGGCATTGCCGTAACGCAGGCCGAGGAGTACGGCGTGGCAGAGGGTCAGGTTGAGAAGGTGGAGGTCCCAGGAGAATGACGGCACGCGCATGGTGGACAGGAGGCTCATGGCGGCCTGCACGTCGGGGTCCGTCATGGGGGGCAACGAGAGGATGTCCTCGATCGGCCTGTTTCCGAGGTGGCTCCAGACCGAGCGGTAGACCTGCTCCACCTCGCTCTCCGAGGGATGGAGCGGCATCTTGATTCCAAACATCCGCAGCCCCTCGAGCGCGGCCTCGATGGATGCGCCGAGCTCACCCCGGGTGAGCTCGGTGCTGATCTGGAGGCAATGGACGGCGGCCTTGTCCGCACGTGTCCGGGCATGCCGCAGGAGCTCGGGGAAGAGACGCTCGGCCTCGTTGAAGTTGCCGCTCAGGAACTCGCAATGCGCCCGCTCGAGGAACAGCTCGTAGGCGAGTCTGTACTCGAGCTCCCACGAGCTCCTGTCGAGCATCTCCATTCCCGTGACGAGGTAGCTCACGGCGCTCCGGTAGGCCCCGGAGGCCTTGGCCTTGCGTGCGGCGCGCAGGTTCAGCTCCGCGAGATGGGTCCGTTCCCGCGGCTCCGTGACCATGGGCGCGCCCAGGTCGAGCTGGGTGACGACCTCGAAGAGCTGCTCGTCGAGCGCCTCTCCCGGAGTGCGCGCCATGAGCAGGCGGCCGATCCGCAGGTGCAGCTCGCGCCGGTTCCCTTCGGACAGGAGGGAGTAGGCGGCCTGTTGCACGCGGTCATGCGCGAAGGCGTAGACCTCGCGCGAGTAGAGGATGAGCCCCTCCCGGACCGCGTCGATCAAATCATGGCGGGTCTCCTCCTCGGACTTCCCGCCCGCGAGCGCGAGGAGGGACATCTTCCCCTTGCTGCCGATACAGGCCGCTGTCTCCAGGACGTCCCGCACGGGGGTGGGGAGCCCCACGAGCTTGCCGAGCAGGAAGTCGACGACGTTGTCCGTGTAGCCCTTCTGGCGGATCCGCTCCAGGTCCCACCGCCAGACCATGGAGGACTCGTCGAACTCGAGCAGCCGCTCCTCGTGGAGGGTCGTCAGGAATTGGAGGATGAAGAAGGGAGCGCCGCCCGTCTTCTCATGAACGAGGGTGGCCAGCGGGCGGATGCGCTCTGGCTCCGCCTCGCGCACGGCGTCCGCCACGAGTTGAACCACGTGCTCCAGCCGCAACGGTGTGAGGCGGAATTCATTCAAGGCCGCGGAGGTCTTCTTCACCCGCTCGAGCAGCATCGTGAGCGGGTGTGAGGCGGAGACCTCGTTGTCGCGACAGGTTCCGATGAGGAGGAGGTGGCGCGTTCCAGGCTCGACAAGGAGATCCTCGATGAGGCCGAGGCTGCCCGAGTCGGCCCACTGAAGGTCGTCGAGGAAGAGCACGATGGGGTGCTCCCGCGACGCGAACACCCCCAGGAACTTCCGGAAGGCTCCGCGGAAGCGCCGCTCCGCCTCGGCAGGTGGAAGCTCGGAAACGGGAGGGAGCTTTCCGAGGAGCAACTCGAGCGGGGAGAGCACGTCGAAAAGCAGCCTGTTGTTCGGGCCGAGCGCTTCCCAGAGCGCCTGTCTCGTGGCGTTCAGCCGTGTCTCGTCCTGGGCCAGCAAGTCGAGCACGAGCGCCTTGAAGGCCTGGGCCATGGTGGCATACGGGACGTTGCGCGCGTACGGGTCGAACTTGCCCGACAGGAAGTTGCCTCCAGCCCGGACGACGGTCTCGTGGAAGTCGCGCACGAGCGCGGACTTGCCGACTCCGGAGTCCCCCCCCACCATGACGAGCTCCGGAGTGCCTCCGGACACCACGTGCTCGAAGGCGCCCTGCAAGAGGGCGAGCTCGGCCTCGCGTCCGTAGAGCCGCTGGGGAATCCGGAGCTGGGCGGTGATGTCCCGCTCTCCCAGGGGGAAGGGCTCGATCGTCCCGTGCTCACGCCATTGCACCAGGCATTTCTCCAGGTCGTGGGCGAGTCCGCGGGCGCCCTGGTAGCGATCGTCCACCGCCTTGGCCAGCAGCTTCATCACGAGGAGAGAGAGCGTCTCGGGCACCGTGCGGACGAGCGCCGAGGGGGACGGTGGCGTGCGGGCGATATGCGAGTGCACCCACTCCAGGGGGTCCCTCGCGTCGAACGGAAGCCTGCCCGTGAGCATCTGGTAGTAGATGACGCCGAGCGAGTAGAGATCGGAGCGGTTGTCGATCGCCCGGTTCGTCCAGCCGGTCTGCTCTGGAGACATGTAAGGCAGGGAGCCCTCGATATGACGAGGGCTCCTCGGGGACACATGCTCGCGGGGAATGCGCGAGGCAATGCCGAAATCCGTCAGCTTCACCTCCTCCGTGGCGGCGCTGACGAGGATGCTCCGGGGCCTGAGCTCCTTATGGACGACCTCCTGCCGATGGATGTCCGCGACCGCCGCCGTGATGCGCAGGGCGAGGGGGAGGAATCGCCCGGCGTCCATGGGCGCGCCCAGGAGGTGCTCGAGCGATTCGCCGCCAAAATCCTCCAGGACGAGAACCGGTAGACCCTCGTACGTCTCGAGAGCGAGCGGACGGGTGATGCCGCGGACGTCCAGCGCCTTGCCGATCTCGAGCTCATGCTTCAAACGCTCGAGGTCCTGGGGGCGGCCACGCTTCGAGTCGATGACCTTGAGGAGGACCGGGTGGTGATCGGCGTTGCGGATCGCACGAAGCAGGCGTGTTCCGTTGCCTTCCCCACGCTGGAGGGTCGCGACGATGGTGTAGGGCAAGGCGTTGGGTGTCGTCATGGCCGTCGAGGCCCCATCGGCCATGGAATGGCCGAGCCCGGGCCACTCTCAAAAACTCAAAAAATCGTACGAACCCCATCAGACCGGATCAAGCCCGAGCCCTGGCGCGCCCTTGCCCGGAGAGGAAGCCCCCGAGCGAAACGCGTCAGCGGCGGGAAATGCGTCAGCAGGCCCGCGCTCAGGCCCGGCGCGAGAAGCGATGGGCCAGCAGCCCCGTCACCAGCCCCACCGAGGCGGCAATGGGATGCAGGGCCATATCGAGCTGGAACCAAGAGGAAGGCATGAACCCACTCACGAGGCTCACCGCGAACAGAACCCCCATGACCAGCAGCACGATGCCCAGGAGCGAAAGGACCGCACGCGGGAGGCTGGGCCGCTCGCGCCGCCGTTCCCTCGCGCTCACCAGGGCCACCTTTCCGGTGGCCCAGAGGAGCACCGCCCGGACCAGCAGATCCTTCACGAAGTGGAGTGCGGTCACCGTGCTCTCCACGAACGGAGTGCCGGTCGTGACCTTCAGGAAGACACCACTCACCCACAGGAAGGCCAGCCCTGGCAGGCAGAAGGACAGGAGGCTCAGCAGCCCGGTGGGCCGTGCGCCCGGGTCCTCGTTCCCCAGGGCCCGGCTGCGGCTCCAGAGGAAGTGATAGCTGATCCACGCGATCCACACTCCCATGACCCGAAGAGTCCAGGAGCGGAGGGCGTGGTTTTCCAGGAGGACGAGCGTCACGAACTCCGTCCCGTAATACGAGATGCCGATGAAGGCCGCCGTGGCCAGCCCCAGCTTCGCCTCGACCCGGCCGCCCAGGTGGCCGCGGAGGGCGGGGAGGGTGGCGCGCCATCGCAGGTTGGGCTGGAGGAGCCAGGTGCGCAGCCGCTGGGAGAGGGCCCGTCCGCCCGACTGCGCCGCGCGCAGGGAGCGCTGTCTCTCCAGCAAGGATTCCAGGGGACGCCGATCTCCCAGCACCTTCACGGCAAAGACATCCGCCTGGACCTCACGAGCCACGAGCAGCGCGCTCCAGGCGAGTGCCAGTGCGAGGCCCACGCCCAGGAGCTTGATCAACTCGAATGAGGTCGTGGCGCTGCCGGCCAGCACGGCGGCAACGGGCAGGAAGAACCAGACCAGCGTCCGCATGAGGCTGAGCATCCGCAGGAAACGCTCGACGTCGCGGGCGGCGATGTGTCCCGCCTCGTGAGCCACCGCGGCGTCCATGAGATGGGGCGTGCTGGCGTAGGTGCTCCAGAAGCCGGCGGTCACCTCCACCAGCGGCTCGTGCTTGCTGCGAACGGTGGAGAGCACCACCGCGGTCTCCGGGGTCAGCACGAGCCGTGCGGAGGCATCCCCCGAGAATTCCCGGAGCTTGTCGCGAAGCGCATCGAACCTGGACTGGAGCCGGGGCCGCACGGAGGTGCTCCCTCGGGCCGCGCGAGCCTGCTGCCCGCCCTTCTGGCGCTCGTGGATGAACCGCCAGGCCATCAGGAACAGCACCAGGAGACCACCGGTGAGGGCGATGGCGGCGGGGTGGCCATAGCTCGGGCCCGGCCCCCAGAGCGCAACCAGCAGGCCCACGCTGATCATCCAGAGCACGAACAGCAGGTTGAGGAGGACGAAGAGGAGCCCCAGCCAGCACAGTTGGTAGAACGGCCCCAGTTCCACCATGTGTGGGTTGGGAGGCTTCTTCTGGAGGGCGTTCCGGGCCCAGGTCCGGAGGTCCGTGCTGAATCGAGCAGGAGCCGGGCCAGCGGCTCCCACGGAAGCGGACAGGCGATGGGCCAGCAGTCCCGCTCCCAGGCTCGCCACGAGCAGGGGAGCCAGCATGAGCATCATCGTGAGGGGGGCCCATGGAGTGGGCACGAGCAAGCCCAGATCTTGCTGCACGAGCAGCACCGGCCCGCTCAACAGCAGCAGGACCAGACTCGACCGGATCGCCCTCGGGAGGACAGGCCGCTCGCGCCCCTGTTCCCTGGCGCTGACCAGACCCATCTTCGCGATGGCCCAGAGGAGCATCACCCCGGTCAGCCAGCGCTCCAGGAACATGAGTCCGACGACCATGCTCGCGGAGAACGGGCGCCCCTCGAGGAGGGAGCGGCGGATGAAATCCACGAAGTGGAGGGTCAGCGCCGGCAGGCAGAGGAACAGGATGCCCGGCAGGCCCGAGGACCGCGTTCCGGAGTCCCGGCTCCCCAGGGTACGGCAGTGGGCCCAGAAGAAGCGGTAGGCCACCCACGTGCTCCACACACTGGCGCCCCAGACCATCCAGGACTGGAGGTCCCCACTGTCCTGGGCGCGCATCCTCAGGAAGAAGAGCGCGCCCCACCAGTGCATGGCGAAGAAGGCCGCCGTGGCCAGCCCCAGCTTCGTCTCGCCCCGCTCGCGAGCCACACGCAGCGCGCCCCAGGCAAGCGCCAGTGCGACGGCCTGGGTCAGAAACCGGGACAACCATAAGACGGCCGCCCAGTACGGGGGCCGGCCCTGGAGCGTGCCCCCGTCCCAGAGCATGGACAGCAGGGCGTAGGCGACCGTGAAGGCGCCCAGCCAGCACAACTGGAAGAACGGCTCCAGTTCCACCTTTCGTGGGTCGAGTGGCTTCTTCATGAGCGCGCTCCTGACCAGGGGGCCGCAGGGCTCAGCCGGCCGCCGCCAGCCGCTCTCCGGCGCTGATGCCAGACCGCCAGACCTTCTCCGCCGTCTCCCCTGCCCGTCCGGCATCCCATCCCGCGTCGATGAGCGCGGAGGTGATGGCCTTCACGGTCTTCTCCTTGAGAGGAGCCCCCGTGGCGGGCTCCAGCCGGAACACCCGCATGAGGCGAGCCAGGAAGGACGTCGCGGCGGTCTCGGTCCCCTTCTTCACCACGTTCTCGATGAAGCTCTTCGCGATCATCACCACGAAACCGACGAGGATGGGGCCGACCAGACTGGCGAATCCGGCCCCTGGGATACCGAAGGCCCGCTCGTCGGAGCCCTTGTCCAGGAAGCTCCCGGGGCTCTCCACATAGAGGGCGGCGGTATCCGCCTCGTTGGGCGCGACGTCATCCAGCAACAGTTCCACCTCTTCGATCAGGATTTCCTCCGCCTCCATGGCCTTCCTCTCGAATGCGTCACGCGGCGTCCCGCGATGGATCCAGGAGAGGTGGAGGGAGTGACCCGGGTTTTGTGACGTGGAAGCACGATGGATGTAGAACGCTGTCTCTCGAAGCCCAGGAGAGACGCTCCATGAAACGACTCCTCATCCGGGGCGGCGCGGCGCTCGCCCTGGCGGCCGCCCTGTCCGCCCCCGCCACCTTCGCCCACGAACCGCGCCGCGCTGGCCAAATCGTTTCCGAAACCGGGACCACCACGGCGAGCGATGGCTCGAGCATGGCCTATGAAATCGGCACGCTCTACGTGCCGGAGAACCGTCTCAAGCCGGACAGCCGTTTGATTGGCGTCGGCTGGGCGCGGGTGAAGGCAGCGCAGCCGACCGGCGCGCCGCCGATCGTCCTGCTGGCGGGCGGGCCGGGCGTGACCATGCTCGACATCGTGCTCGACCACGACGAGGCCGCGCGCCGCCGGGTCAAGGTCTGGCAGAACTACGCCCAGGCCGCCGACCTGGTGGTCATCGAGCAGCGCGGCTACAGCCTGCGCGGCGACCGGCTGGAACTGACCACCAAGGCCCTGCCGCTCGACCGCCCCTCGGTCGTGGCCGACGACGTCGAGCTCACCCGAGACCTCGCCCGGCGCGCCCAGGCCGCCCACCCGGGCAAGGACCTGTCCGGCTACACCATCGTGCAATGCGCCAACGACGTGGCCGATCTCAGCCGCGCCCTGGGCTACGACAAGGTCAGCCTGGTGGCGGCCAGCTTCGGTTCGCAATGGGCCTTCGCCGTGATGAAAGCCCATCCGGGCCTGGCCGCGCGGGTGGTCATCTCCTCGGCCGAACCCCTGGACCACGGCTACGACATGCCCTCCCAGGTGTTCGCCGCCTTCCAGCGCATCGCCTGGGAGGCCGACCAGGATCCGGGCCTGAAGCCCTGGCTGCCTCCCGGCGGATTGATCGGCGCGATCCGGGCCACGCTCGACCGCCTGGCCAAGGCCCCGGTCACCGCGAAGGCGAAGGGCGCCGACGGCGTCGAACGCACCGTCGTGGTGGGCCTGGAGGACTACCAGCTCGCCCTGATCGGGGCCTCGGCCCGGGCGGCGACCTTCCCGCGCTTCGTGCTGGACACCTATCACCGCCATTACGAGGCCCTGGCCGCCGATGCGATCGGCCAGCGCTCGGCCGGCACCCGCGCGCTGATCAACCCGTTGATCAATGTCGGCCTGGACATGAGCGCCGCCCGCAAGAGCCTGCTGTGGAGTGATCCGGCCCTGCCGGTGCTGGGCAGTTGGAACTTCGCCAGCTACCTGGCGACCAAGGGCGAATGGCCGACCCCCGACGCTGGCGACACCTTCCGCACGCCCGTGCATGACCCGACGCCGATTCTGTTCGTCCAGGGCGACTGGGACACCTCGACCCCCATCGAAAACACCCTGGCCATGCTGCCGTACTTCCCCAACAGCCGCACGATCATCGTCCACCGTGCTCAGCACAACGGAACGTTCGCCCTCTTGCGCGAACGGCCGGAAACGGCGGCGCAGGTCTACGAGTTCCTGCGCTCGGGCAAGACAGAGGGATTGCCGGCGCGAATCGAACTGCCGCCAGTGGCCTTCGCCAAACCGAGCCATCCGGCACCGTCGCGCAGGTGAGTCATGATGGACACGAAAAAATTGAGGATAGAAGCCGGTCTGGCCGGATGCTTCTCCGCCACGCGCTATCAGCTCGAAATCGATGCCCGGAATGACCCGTGCCAGGTAGTCGTGACCGAAATATCAGGCGTGGGAAGCACGCTGGGCCAGATGTCCATCCATCGCGTTCCACGAGCGCTGGTGGAGCCATTCATTGGCACCGTGGCGAAGATCATCGGTACGCCGCAGCGGTTGATCGGAAACCGTTCCAGCACCGTGTATCACGTCAAAGTGGACGCGCGAGATATGCCAGGATTGGAATCGATCGAAGCAAGGTCATCGGACATACCGAAGAAACAGCTCGCGAAATACCTCAACGACGAAAAGGCCAACATCGAACTCAGACAGAAAATACAGGCGGCGATGCTCGATTGTCATGATTGGGCGCACGAACTGTTCGCGGTGACGGAGGAGTTCATTGCCCGCTGCCGTAGCGAATTCGCCGCCTGAGAATGGTACAACACGGCATTCCCACTCACGGAAGGGCCGCGAATGAGATACCTCCTGCTCCTGCTTCCTTTGCTTTCGAGCTGTGCTGCATCCTCCAGAGGCGCGGCTGCGCAGGGGGCCGTGGCGGTATCCGACGCCGACCGGATCGTTCGTGACCTTTGCGACAAGAGGCTCGCCCTGCTTGGCGAGGAGGCCCACCACGGAAATGGCAGGACCATCACCTTCAAAGCAGGGTTGATCCGCAGGCTCGTGGAGGAATGCCAGTACGATGCATTCTTCATCGAGGCAGGCACCTATGACTTCCTCCACATCCAGGCGCTGCTGAAGGCTGGCCAACCCATCAGCGAGGACATGGTCGCATCCGCGATTGGCGGGATGTGGGCCAACCAGGAGATGGCGCCCCTGATTCCGTTCCTGTCCGAGCGGCTCGAGGCGGGAACCCTCGTCGCCGGTGGAATCGATGATCAGATTGGCCGAGGCACCTACGCACAGCGCCAGATGACGCAGGAGCTCATCTCCTCCCTGGAGGGCCCGAGGCAGGCCGAGTGTGGAGCGGAATTCGAGAGGCACATGTCATGGAAGTACGACGACGCCCACCCGTACACGGCGGAGACCGTGAAGTTCATCCTGGGCTGTTGCAAGGAGATGGAGACGGCGCTCTCCCGGCCCGGAGCGGCCGCGACACCGGAGACCCAAGGCCAGTTGCAGATGGTCCGCAACCTGGAACGGACATTCACCCGTCAAGCCGCCGCGATGTCCCGGGCTTCGGAGCAAGCCGGAGGGACCCGGGACTGGAGCGCTTTCAACGAGCGTTCCCGCTCCATGTTCATGAATCTGGAATGGCTCCTGTCCCAGTCCCCCAGGCCCAGAAAGGCCATTGTCTGGCTCGCCACCCTTCATGCGGCGAAAAACCTCGAGGGCCTGGATGCGGACGCACGACACGGGATTTCCTTCGGGTCCTATGTCCAGGAGAAGTTCGGGGCGCAGTCATTCGTGCTTGGCTTTTCCGCGCTCTCCGGGAGCTATTCCATCGGCAGCAGTGCTCGCACACATGCCATCGCGCCCGCACCGGCCGACTCCCTGGAGGGCCAGGCGTTCTCGAACCACACCGCGGACACCCGCTATCTGGATGGGAGCCAGCTTCGTGACCTCGGGCCCAAGGTGGCCCGTCCCTTGGACTACTCGTGGATGACGGCCCCCTGGGCAACGGTCATGGATGGGCTGCTGGTGTTCCGGGAAGAAACCCCACCACGCCCGGTGACCCGATAAGAGCCTGTTCGTCCCTCAGGCCTGAGGGGCACTCGCCTGTTTGGGCAGGCTGATGAGGTGGAGGACGAGCGCCACACTGGACTTGTATCGCGCGAGTGAGAGGGCCTGGATGACCCTGAGGATTAGAGCCAGTTCCAGGTCTCACCGGCGGCGGTGCGCCAGGGCCGCCTTCCCGAGACTCAGCATCCGCTGCCGCTCGGCCTCCGGCAATCCCAGACGCTCGACCTCGGCCTCCAGCTCCTCGCGCTTCAGGTAGCCTCCCACGCAGGCGTTGAGCCACATCGCCACGGTCGAGTCCTCGAACTCGCGCTCGCCATAGCCGCTGAACTCGCGCATCAGGTCCGTGTAGCGGCGCAGGTAGTACTTCTGGTGGTAGTCCTCGGCCCGGTAGAACTCTCCCAGCCGCAGGATGGGCAGGACCATGGGTCCGCTCCTCCCTCCCATGGCCCGCTTCGCCGTCTCGAACGCCAACCGCTTCTGCGTCTCGTCCGCGTAGAACACGGCCGCCATGTACTGCCGGTTGCGGGGGCGCTCGGCCGGGTCCGCCTCCTTCCAGAACCACTCCAGCAGCGTCTCGTACGAGATGCGCGCCGGGTCATAGTCGAGCTGGAAGGACTCCGTGTGGTCCCCGAGCTGATGGTACGTCGGGTCCGGCTGGCTCCCGCCGGTGTAGCCCACACGGGTCCGAATCACTCCAGGCAGACGCCCGAACTGGGCGTCAGGACCCCAGAATCAACCCAACGAGAAGGTGGCCGTCTCCACCCGCGTAGTCTCCATCGCGTCCACCGGCAGCAACCGGGAGGTGGGTGCTTCAACGTGTCCGGCTGGCTTCATGGTGTCTCCTCCACCTGCCTCTACGAATGAACCCACCCCCAGGTTACTTCTCTTCCCCCCTCACGCCAGGTCGAAGAGCAGGGCCTCCAGCGGCTCTGTCGCCGAGAGCACCAACCGCGCCTCATCGGCCACGGCCACCCCGTCCCCGGCCTTCACCTCCACGCCGTTGAGCGTGCCCGCCCCGCGCGCCACCTGCAGCCACGCGTGCCGGCCCGCCTCCAGCGCGTACTCCGCCTTCTCGCCCTTCCCCAGGAGCGTGCTGTGCAGCCGCATGTCCTGGTGCACCTTCAGCGCCCCATCCTTCCCCTCCGGCGACACCACCAGCCGGAAACGGCCCTGCCGCTCCTCCTTCGTGAAGGCCTTCTGCTCGTAGCTCGGCGTCAGGCCCTGGCGCTCGGGGAGGATCCAGATCTGCAGGAAGTGCAGCTCCTCTCCGCTCCGGTTCATCTCGCTGTGCAGCACGCCCGTGCCCGCCGTCATCCGCTGCAGCTCTCCCGCCTTCAGCACTCCCAGCGTGCCCATGCTGTCCCGGTGCTCGATCTGCCCCGACAGCACGTACGTGATGATCTCCATGTCCCGGTGCGGGTGCGTCCCGAAGCCACTGCGCGGCGCCACACGGTCCTCGTTGATGACGCGCAGCGAGCGGAAGCCCATGAAGCTCGGGTCGTAGTAGTCCGCGAACGAGAAGGTGTGGTGGGAATCCAGCCAGCCGTGGTTCGCATGGCCGCGTGCTTCAGAGGGTCGAACGATCAACATAGGGTACTCCTTCTCTCCAATCTTCTTGGATGCTCGGGATGCCAGTGGCGATTCGCCCCGGGCGAGCTCCACCCCGCCCAGCAGGCCCGTCACGCCGGCCAGCAACCCACCCACCACTTCACGCCGGCCCGGGCCCCGGCCAGCCATCCGCCGCCTCACGCCGCCTTCCCCGCCGCCGCCGCCTTCACCACCTGCACGTCCAGCTCGATGTCGATGCGCTCGCCCACCAGCACCCCGCCCGTCTCCAGCGCCTTGTTCCACGTCAGCCCGAAGTCCTTGCGGTCCACGCTCGTGCGCGCGCTGAACGCCAGGCGCTCCGTGCCGAAGGGATCCGTCACCCGGCCGAGGAACTCGGTCTCCAGCGCCACCTCGCGCGTGGTGTCCTTGATGGTGAGGTCCCCCACCACCACGTAGCGGTCCTTGCCCACCGCCTGCACGCGCTTGCTGTGGAAGATGACGCGCGGGAAGGCCCCCACGTCGAAGAAGTCCTGCGAGCGCAGGTGGTTGTCCCGGGCCTCCACCTGCGTGTCGATGCTCGCCGCTTCGATCTTCATCTCCGCCTGCGCCTTCAGCAGGTCGCCGTTCGTGAACAGCCTCCCCTCGTAGCGGGTGAAGCGGCCGTGCACCCGCGCCACCACCATGTGCCGCACGGTGAAGCCGATGGAGGTGTGCTGGGGGTCGATGTGCCAGGTCTCGATGGCCATGGGAGCTGTCTCCTTGGGAAGTGCCTCTCTGGCCTTCCCCTAGAGCAACCCGCCTGCCAACACATAAACCCCTGGAATTACATGAGCCGCCCCCCTCCCGACGGGAGCAAGGCTCTCAAAATGAGAGTCCCCGGCTATCATCCGGAGAGCGCCTCTCCGTCCATCCGGGAGCCGCCCGCCCGGCCCTCCAGGGCCTCCCGGGCCACCGGACGGGCGCCGGGAACGGACCCTCCGCGGGTGCTGGCCCCCTGGCGGGTGCCTACCTCATTCCAGAGAGAGGCTCGAACGCGGAGGTCTCACCATGGACGTCAACGAGGTCATCGACAGGGCCCGCGACGCATTCAGTGTCCGGCGTGTCTACGGAGAGCCCATCCAACAGGGCGAGGTGACGGTCATCCCCGCCGCCCGGGTGACGGGAGGCGGCGGGGGAGGCGGTGGCGAGGGCCCCGTGGCCGAGGGAGCCCAGGGGGTGGAGAGCACCAGCAAGGGCTACGGCAGCGGCTTCGGGTTGAACGCCCGGCCCGCCGGGGCCTTCATCCTGCGCAACGGGAAGGTGCGCTGGATGCCGGCGGTGGACGTCAACCGCATCATCCTCGGTGCCCAGGTGCTGGTGGGCCTCGTGCTGCTGACGTTCGGCCAGAGGCTCGCCCGCTTCCTGTTCCAGGAGGGCAAGCCCCCACGCTTCAAGCGCCTGGCGCGATGAGCGTCACCCCGATGGCCGTCACTCCAGGTCCATCGCCACCACCCGGAAGCCCGCGGTGCCATCCCCCAGCTGGCCGTACGCGTTGTCGCCCCTGGCGCCGACCTTGCCGTCCGGCTTCAGCACCAGGGAGTGGGAGCTGCCCGCGGCAATGGCCGTGACACCCGTGAACTCCAGCATCTGGAGTGCGCGGGTGCTGGAGGCCGTGGTGCCATCCCCCAGCTGACCGGAGGTGTTGTCACCCCAGGCCCACACCGTCCCATCGCCCAGCAGGGCCAGCGAGTGCCCCTGGCCGGCCGCGATGGCCGTGACGTTCTCGAGGTCCGTCACCTGCTCCGGCTCGGCGCTCGCGGTGGTGGTGCCGTCCCCGAGCTGCCCGGAGGTGTTGGCGCCCCAGGCCCACACCGTGCCGTCCTCGCGCAGCGCCAGCGAGTGCGCCCCCCCCGCGGCGATGGCCGTGATGCCCGTGAGCTCCGTCGAGGGCAGCAGCACCGGAACACCGCTCGAGTAGAGGTTGCCATTGCCGAGCTGGCCGGAGGCGTTGTCCCCCCAGGCCCACACCGTGCCGTCCTCGCGCAGCGCCAGCGAGTGGCCGGAGCCGCCCGCGACGGCCTTGACGCCCATCAGGCCCTGCACCTGCACCGGGGTGGTGCGCGAGGTGGTGGTGCCGTCCCCGAGCTGGCCCGTGGTGTTGCTTCCCCAGGCCCACACGGTGCCATCGGCGCGCACCGCCAGGGCATGGCCGGCGCCCGCCCAGAGGGCGATGACGTTGGAGAGCCCCTGCACCTGCGCTGGCGCGGTGCGCGAGGTGGTGGTGCCGTCCCCGAGCTGCCCGGAGGTGTTGTCGCCCCAGGCCCACACCGTCCCATCGCAGCGCAGCGCCAGGGAGTAGTCGCCGCCCGCCGACACGGCCTCGACGCAGCGGGGCTCCGCCAGCGGGGAAGGCGCTTCACTGAAGGAGACGTCCTCGACGCCGAGCTGCCCGTCGCTGTTGCTGCCCCAGCTCAAGACGAAGCCGTCGGTGCGCGCATAGAGGGAGTGGCTGGAGCCCGCGGAGAGCCGCGCCGCGCCCGGAGTGCCCCGCATCCGCACGGGGAAGGGGTACGCGCTGGTGGCCCCATTGCCGAGCTGGCCATAGGAGTTGTCGCCCCAGGTCCACACCGTGCCGCCCTCGCGCAGCACGACGGACATCCGGCCACCGGCCGACGGGGCCGTGACGCGCGAGAAGCCCGGCACCCGCACCGGAGTGCTCACGGAGGTGTTGGTCCCCAGGCCGAGCTGGCCCGTCGCGTTGCGTCCCCACGTCCAGAGCTGGCCGTCGGTGCCCTGGGCCAGCACGTGGCTGCCGCGGGAGGAGAGGGCCGAGATGGGGTTGACGAGGGCCGTGACGCGGGCCGCCAGGGAGCGGGCATTCGTGGTGCCGTCCCCGAGCTGGCCGTAGAAGTTGTCCCCCCACATCCACACCGTGCCATCCGACTTCAGCGCCGCCGAGTGGAAGGGCCCGGCCTCGATGGCGACGATGTTGGAGAGCCCCTGCACCTGCACGGGGGAACTGCGCGCGGTGGTGGTGCCGTCCCCGAGCTGGCCGTAGGCGTTGTCACCCCAGGCCCACACCGTGCCATCCGGCTTCAGCGCCAGCGAGTGGTAGAGGCCGGCGGCCACGTGGGTGACGCCCGAGAGCGACGAGAGCTGCTGGGGCGTGGGGCGCGGGGTGAAGGAGGTGGTGCCGTCCCCGAGCTGGCCGTAGGTGTTGTCGCCCCAGGCCCATACCGAGCCATCCGACTTCCGCGCCAGCGAGTGGTAGCCCCCCGCGGCGAGGGCCGTGACGCCCGATACCCCCGTTACCTGCCCCGGCGTGGCGCGCTTGCCGCCCGAGCCGTCCCCGAGCTGGCCGAACGAGTTGTCACCCCAGGCCCACGCCGTCCCGTCCGGCTTCAGCGCCAGCGAGTGGTAGCTGGACACGGAGACGGACGCCACGCCCGACAGCCCCGTCAGCTGTACCGGGAGCGGGCGCTGGGAGAAGGTGCCATCCCCCAGCTGGCCCTGGCCGTTGTCGCCCCAGGCCCACACCGTCCCATCCGGCTTCAACGCGAGCGCGTGCACGTCCCCCGCGGCCACCGCCGAGATGCCGGAGAGGCTCTGCACCCGCTCCGGCACGGGACGCCAGCCGGCACTGCCATTGCCCAGCTGGCCGAAGGAGTTGGAGCCCCAGGCCTGGACGGAGGCATCACTGCGCCCGACCAGCACGTGGGAGTTGCCACAGGCAATCGCCTGGACAGTGACTCCGGACACCAGCACGGGGAGGCGCAGCGGGCCGGCGAGGCTCTGGCCCGCCTGGCCCTGGGTGTTGTCCCCCCACATCAGCACGGAGCCGTCGATGTGCTTGGCCATGACGTGGTGCGTCCCACTGGCGACGGCCACGATGCCCGTCAGGCCGTGCACCTGCACCGGCGTGAGCGACGGCGCCGTCCCCTCGTCTCCGAGCTGGCCCCGGGAGTTGTCCCCCCAGGCCCACACCGTGCGATCTTCGCGCGCCGCCACGGAATGGGCGCCGCCTCCGGCGATGGACTCGATGTCCGTGAGGCCGCTCACCTGCACCGGCGTGGTGCGCGAGGTGGTGGTGCCATCCCCGAGCTGGCCCGAGGCGTTGTTGCCCCAGGCCCACACCGTGCCGTCCTCGAGCAGGGCCAGCGAATGCGTGTCCCCGGCCGCGATGGCCGAGACGCCCGTCAGCCCCGGCACCTGCGCCGGGGCGTTGCGGTTGGCCGTCGTGCCGTCCCCCAGCTGGCCCTGGGCGTTGTTCCCCCACGCCCACACCGTGCCATCCGTCTTCAACGCCAGCGAGTGCAGGTTGCCGGCGGCGAGGGCCTCGACGTCCGTGAGCCCCGGCACTTCCACGGGGCTCGTGCGCTGCGTGGTGGTGCCATCCCCCAACTGCCCATCCCCATTGCTACCCCACGCCCACACCCGGCCCGTGTCACCCAGGGCCAACGAGTGGTTGTTGCCGGCCGCCACGGCCATCATCCCCGTGAGGCCCACCACCTGCACCGGATTCAGCCGCTGGAGGGTGGTGCCATCCCCCAGCTGCCCCTGGGCGTTGTTGCCCCAGCTCCACACCGTGCCCGTCGGCAACACGTACAGCGAGTGCCCCAACCCCCCCGCCAGGCGGTAGGGCAGGCCCTGCACGCTGATGATGGGCGCACGGCGATGAGCCCGCGCTCCGTCATCCTCTCCCTCCCTCTCCCCACATCCCACCACCAGCGAGGCCATGGCCAGGAGAAGCGTCACCGGCAGGCTCCTCGACAAGGTGCTCCCCATCATGCATCCCTCTCGTTCATGCCTCGGCAACGACGGATTCGAGGCAAGGCTTGCGTTACCCATACACAGCCCCCCCGTGCTCAACCCGGGGCATGGAGCCCCAGGTCCTGACTCCGTCAGTCAGGCACCGAGCACACCCATATGCAGACAACCCTGACTTATAAGCAACTGGGTGACACACGACTCTCCGGGTGTCCCCTGCATCCCAGGGCGTTCCCGCATAACTGGAATGACGCGTCATCCCACTGGGAGCGAAGTCAGGCCCCCGTGCTCCGCTCCGTCAGGCGCGGGTGCAGAAGACACCCCGTACGACCTAGGTTGGCCCTCTCATGACCGTCGAACCCTCCCGCCGACAAGCCGCGCTGGAAGCGCTCGCCCTGGATGACGACGCACTGCTCCGCACCTGCGAGGTGGAGTTCTTCATCGCCTCCGGCCCGGGCGGCCAGCACCGCAACACCACCGCCAGCGGTGTGCGCCTGACCCACCCGCCCACCGGGCTGTCCGTCACCGGCACCGAGCGCCGCAGCCAGTCGCAGAACAAGGGCGCCGCGCTCGAGCGCCTGCGCGAGGGCCTCCAGGCCCTCACCTACGTGCCCAAGAAGCGCCACAAGACGAAGCCCACCAAGGGCTCCCAGCGGCGTCGTTTGGACACCAAGAAGCGCGAGGGCGAGAAGAAGGCCCAGCGCAGCAAGAAGGTGCAGTGGTGAGCGCCCCCACGCTGGAGGACGCCATCGCCCTGGCCGTGGAAGCCCACCGGGGCCAGCGCGACAAGTCCGGGAAGGCGTACATCCTCCACCCCCTGCGGGTGATGATGCGCCTGGAGACGGACACGGAGCGCATGGTGGCCATCCTCCACGACGTGGTGGAGGACACGCCCTGGACGCTGGAGCGGCTGCGCGGGCTCGGCTACCCCGAGGAGGTGCTGAGCGCGCTGGACTGCCTGACGAAGCGCGAGGGCGAGACGTACGAGGCCTTCATCGAGCGCGTCCTCCCCCACCCGCTCGCGCGCCGCGTGAAGCGGGCGGACCTGGAGGACAACATGGACGTGCGGCGGCTGCTGGCCTTCACGGAGAGGGACGCGGAGCGGATGGCCCGCTACCGCGCCGCCTGGGCCCGGCTCCAGGAGGGGTGAGACCTCGGGCCTACCCGAAGCCGCCTACCAGGAGACCTCGAGCGCGATGCTCAGGTCCCCCGTCTTGCGGGCGCTGATGTTCACGTTCTTCACGCCCAGCCGCTTGGCGATCGCCTGCGCCCCACCCACATGGTAGGCGAGCGGCATGAAGGTGACCTCGATGGTGAGCACGCCCCGGTTGGCTCCCGGCCAGGTCAGCGCGGGCTTCCCGTACGTGGTCAGCACCCAGTAGAGCGTCTGCAGGGCAATCATGAACTGCTGGGGCGTGCTCCCCGCCTGCTGCAGCGCCGTGCGCCCCACCGGCGTCTCCATGTAGCTGGAGCCCGCCTTGAAGCCGATCTGCCGGAGCACTTCCTCGTAGCCGCCCAGCTTGCCGCTCATGGAACGGGCCGCGGCGGAGAGCAACATCAGGAGCGAGCGCGTGGGGTAGTTGAAGAACTCCACGAAGGACTTCTCGCCGCTGGCCGCCAGGCAGCGCTGCACCACGTCCTCGTCCCCGCCAAGCTCCCGCACCACCCGCAGCAGGGAGGAGAACAGGAAGCCCCGCGTGGTGTGCTGAGGCGTCGCCAGGCCCAACCGATGCTGAAGATCCTGCTCCGCGTCCTGCGCGGTGTCGTTGCCCGGATTCAACTCAGTACCCATGCCGTGTTTCCAGCGGCCTCCAGCTCGGTGAGCACCGCCGCAGCCCCGGATACTACAACGGTTCAGTCGAGGACACTGCTTCGACTCCAAAGCAGACGGCCCGGCGCACCGCGAAGGGCACGCCGGGCCGTCTGTACGGGGACCGAGGGGAAAGACCCTCACCCCTGCCCTCTCCCAAAGGGAGAGGGGAACCTACACAGGACTACGCCTTGGCCAGCTGACGCATCACGTAGAGCAGGATGCCGCCGTGGCGGTAGTAGTCGAGCTCGTTGGGCGTGTCGATGCGGCACAGCGCGGTGAACTCCTTGGTGCCGCCCTCGCCCGTGGCCTTCACGGTGAGCTTCTTCTGCGGGGCCAGGTCCGTGGAGATGCCGGTGATTTCGAACGTCTCGTGGCCGGTGAGGCCCAGGCTCTGCGCGTCCTGGCCCGCCTCGAACTGCAGGGGCAGCACGCCCATGCCGATGAGGTTGGAGCGGTGGATGCGCTCGAAGCTCTTGGCGATGACGGCCTTGATGCCCAGCATGGCCGTGCCCTTGGCGGCCCAGTCACGGCTGGAGCCCGTGCCGTACTCGGCGCCGGCGAGCACCACCAGCGCGGTGCCCTCCTGCTGGTACTTCATGGAGGCGTCGTAGATGCTCATCCGCTCGCGGCTGGGGATGTGGACGGTGACGCCACCCTCCACGCCGGGCACCAGCAGGTTCTTCAGGCGGATGTTGGCGAAGGTGCCGCGCACCATCACCTCGTGGTTGCCGCGGCGCGCGCCGTAGGAGTTGAAGTCCTTGGGCTGCACGCCCTGGTCCATGAGGTACTTCGCGGCCGGGCTCGTCTTGGCGATGTTGCCAGCGGGCGAGATGTGGTCCGTGGTGACGGAGTCACCCAGCAGCGCGAGCACCCGGGCGGACTTGATGTCCACGAGCGGCTTGGGCTCGGCCGGGATGTTCTCCAGGAAGGTGGGCTTGCGCACGTAGGTGGACTTGGGATCCCACTTGAACGTGTTGCCGCCCCCGGGCGAGAGCTTCTGCCAGAGCTGGTCCCCCTCCATGGCGCGCGAGTACTGGCTGCGGAACTGCTCCGGCTTCACCGCGGAGGTGATGAAGCGCTGGATCTCCTCGGAGGAGGGCCAGATGTCCTTGAGGAACACCGGCTGGCCGTTGCGGTCGGTGCCGATGGGCTCGTTATCCAGGTCCTTGCCCACCTCACCGGCGAGCGCGTAGGCCACCACCAGCGGCGGGGAGGCCAGGTAGTTCATGCGCACGTGCGGGTTGATGCGGCCCTCGAAGTTGCGATTGCCGCTGAGCACCGCGGCCACCACCAGGTCACCCGAGGTGACGGCGTCGGCGACGGGATCCGGCAGGGGGCCCGAGTTGCCGATGCAGGTGGCGCAGCCGT
This sequence comes from Archangium sp. Cb G35, assembly GCF_001896145.1. Lineage (NCBI taxonomy): Bacteria > Pseudomonadati > Myxococcota > Myxococcia > Myxococcales > Archangiaceae > Archangium > Archangium sp. Cb G35. Next base: position 441,625 of record NZ_MPOI01000005.1, on the reverse strand, counting down.
AGCCCACCACGTGGAAGCCGAGCGCCTCCAGGTAGGGCATGAGACCGGCCTCCTTGAGGTAGTCCGTCACCACGCGGCTGCCCGGGGCGAGGCTCGTCTTCACCCAGGGCTTCACGTTGATGCCGCGCTCCACGGCCTTCTTGGCCAGCAGGCCCGCGCCCAGCAGCACCGCCGGGTTGGAGGTGTTGGTGCACGAGGTGATGGAGGCGATGACGACGGCGCCGTGGCCCAGCTCGTAGCTCTGGTTGCCGGCCTTCACGGTGACGGTCTGCTTGAGGCGCTCGGGGGGCACCGCGGCCGCGGGGGCCTTGGCCTTGCCGCCTCCCTCGTCGTCCTCGCCCTTGCTCTTGCCGGCGGCCAGCATCTCCACGAGGGACTTCTCGTAGGCGCCCTTCATGTCCTTGAGGGTGACGCGGTCCTGCGGGCGCTTGGGGCCGGCGAGGCTGGGCACCACGGTGGACAAGTCCAGCTCCAGCGTGTCGGTGAAGACCGGGTCCGGGGTGTTGGCGGTGTGGAAGAGGCCCTGCTCCTTGAAGTAGGCCTCGGCCAGGGAGACGAGCTCCTCGGGACGGCCGGTGAAGCGCAGGTAGTTGAGGCTCTCCTGGTCCACCGGGAAGAAGCCGATGGTGGCCCCGTACTCGGGCGCCATGTTGGCGATGGTGGCGCGGTCCGGCAGCGACAGGCTCTGGAGGCCGTTGCCGTAGAACTCGACGAACTTGCCCACCACGCCCTTCTTGCGGAGCATCTGCGTGACGGTGAGCACCAGGTCCGTCGCGGTGGCGCCCGCCGGCAGCTTGCCCGTCAGCTTGAAGCCCACCACCTGCGGAATCAGCATCGTAATCGGCTGGCCGAGCATGGAGGCCTCGGCCTCGATGCCGCCCACGCCCCAGCCCACCACGCCCAGGCCGTTGACCATGGTGGTGTGGCTGTCGGTGCCCACCAGCGAGTCCGGGCACACCACGTTGCCCTGGCGGAAGGCCACCTGGGCCAGGTACTCCAGGTTCACCTGGTGGCAGATGCCCACGTCCGGAGGCACCACGCGGAAGTTCTTGAAGGCGTTCTGGCCCCAGCGCAGGAAGGCGTAGCGCTCCTGGTTGCGCTCGAACTCGAGCTCCGCGTTGGCGCGGAACGCGTCCGTGGTGCCGAACACGTCCACCTGGAAGGAGTGGTCGATGACCAGGTCCGCCGGGTTGCGCGGGTTGATCTTCGCGGGATCTCCACCCATGGCGGCGAGCGCCTCGCGCATGGCGGCCAGGTCCACCACCGCGGGCACGCCGGTGAAGTCCTGCAGCAGCACGCGCGCCGGGTGGAAGGAGATTTCAGTGTCCGGCTCGGCCTTGGGGTTCCAGGCGAGCATCTTCTCCACGTGCTCGCGCTTCACCACGCGGCCATCCTCGTGGCGCAGCAGGTTCTCGAGCAGGATCTTCAGCGAGAAGGGCAGGCGGGCCACCGAGGCGTGGTCCTTGCCCACCTTCGCCAGGCTGTAGAAGTCGTACGTGGCCGCGCCGACCTTGAGCTGACTCTTGCTCTTGAAACTGTCCGTCATTTGAGTGCCGTCCTTCCTTCCGTCCGCTGAGAATCTCCGGGCGTCTTCTAGGCCCCCGGACAGCGGCTTGCAAAAGGATCTTGCGGGCACTGCCAGGAGCGGACGGTCCAGGCGGCGTTCACTGCCCGTGAGGGCCCCCGGCGGGTGGCCCGGCTAACGGTCCCCGAGCATCCGGGCGGTGCGCTGAAGGCGCTCGGTCCCAATCTTCAACAGCGCGTCCCGCATGCCCGGCTGGCTGAAGATGTGGCGCTCGAAGGAGGAGCGCTCCAGGCGCAGCAGCACGCTGGGCACATCCGCCCGCACCATGGCCGTCACCGGCTTGTCCATGAGCAGGGAGATCTCCCCGAAGACGTCCCCCTCGCGCAGCACCGGGTAGGGCGTCTCCTTCCCGTCCGGGTGCACGTGGTAGGGCGTGCACCGGCCGCGCAACAGCAGGTAGAGGGCATCCCCCATGGCGCCGGCGGTGAGCAGCGTGGTGCCCGCCGGCACCCGCTGGAGCTGGAACTCCCGGGCCAGCGCCCGCCGCTGCTCCAGGCGCAGCGGAGAGAAGATGGGGTGGGTGCGCAGCAGGTTGTCCGCGGCGCGCTTGCGGCAGAAGGCCTGGACCACGCTCTCCACCAGCGGATGCTTCTTGGAGACCTCCGCCATCCGCGCCCGCGTCAGCTCCAACACCACCGAGGACACCGACGGCATCACGGTGCACAACCGGGGCCCCTCGGTGACGAGCGCCATCTCCCCGAAGACGGCTCCCTCCAACGCCGGCCCCTCCTGCGGCCCCTTGCCCTCCAGCAGCCGCCAGACCTCGCCCCGCCCCTCCACCATGAAGAACATGGAGGCGCCCGGGTCCCCCTCCCTCATCACCGGCTGGCCGGAGGCGTACGTGCGCACCTCCACCGCCTCCAGCAGGGCGACGAAGGCATCCCGGCACAGCATGGAGAAGAGGGGCACCGCCACCGGATCCTCCCGCTCCGGGATGAGCTCGAGCTCGGCGGAAACCTGCTCCGCCGCGCCCTCCGGGGGCTGCACCGGGTAGCGCGCGTAGAGGTTGGCGATGAAGGCCTGCGTGCGCGTGTGCTGGGGCTCCAGCCGCAGCAGCTCCTTGCACGCGACGATGGCGCGCAGCAACTGGCTGCCCTGCGCCCAGGCCCTGGCGAGGGCCTCGAAGCCCGCGGCGGCCTCCTCGCGGAGGCCCTGCTGCTCCAGCTTCCGCAGCTCCGCCAGGGCCAGATCCACACGCCCACCGGCGGCCAGTTGTGCGGCCAGCTCCCTCGGCCGGAGAAGGTTGTCGGCTCCGTCAATCACCGTGCTCACGCTCACAGATGGCGCACGCTACCACCGAGCCGGTCTCAAGCGGATGGAAGCGACTGTCCACCACCCAACGCTGGGGCGAACAGGTCTCCAACCTTGTCCAGGCGCCGTCGAATGCTGTCCAGGGTGAAGCGCGTGGGGTCCAACTTCGGCGTCACCTCGGACCAGGCCAGCGGCGTGGACACGGGCGCGTGAGGCAGGGCGCGCAGGGAGTACGGCGCCACCACCGTCTTGCCCCAGGCGTTCTGCCCCGCGTCCAGGTACAGCCGGCCCTCGCGCCGCTCCTTGGAGCGCTCGACGGTGGCCAGCCGCGGGTACTCGGCGGCGAGGGCCTCGAAGGCCCTGGTCGCGAAGGCGCCCACCTGCTCATAGGTGTGCCCGGGTGCGAGCGGCACCAACACGTGCAGGCCCCGCTTGCCGGACGTCTTCGGCACGCTGGCCAGCTCCAGTTCCTCCAGGTAGCGCCGCAGCGAGGTGGCCAGCTGGATGAGGTCTCCGAAGGTACCCTCCCCGGGGTCGAGATCGAACACCACCCAGTCCGGCTCCTTCAGGTGCCCCACCCGGCTGGACCAGATGTGCAGGGTGAGGGCGGACTGGTTGGCGAGCCACAACAGCGACTCGGGCCGGTCCACCACCACGTGGGGCAGGGTGCGGGCCTCGTGGTGGATGACCTCGGTGGTGAGCCAGTCCGGCGTGCCCTGCACCCCCTGGCGGAAGAACCCGGGCTCGTCCACGCCTCGCGGCCACTGCTGCAGCGCGAGCGGGCGGCCGGCGAGCGCGGGCACCATCAGCGGCGCCACGTCCCGGAAGTAGGCGAACACGTCCGCCTTGGTGAAGCCCTTCTCCGGGAAGAGCACCCGATCGCCATGGGTGAGCACCACGGGCGCCACCGGGCGGGGAGTCCGGGTGGACTGTTTCCGCGCCACGGCCGTCCTGCCCGCGGCCCGCTTCCCCTGACGCACCTTCGTCCCGGTCCTCCGGTGCGGGCCCCGCGTGGCGCGTACGGGCGTGCTGCGTGGCTTCTCCCTCACGCACTCCTCGGGACGCTTGTCATTGCGCAACCCCTGGAAGGACGGGTGGCGCAGCCGGCCATCCTCCGTCCACTCGGTGAAGGCCACCTGGGCCACCAGGCGCGGCTTCACCCAGAAGGCCTCCTCGTTGTGCAGGGCGTCGCGCACGTACGGGGCATCCTTCACGGGGGACTTCTTCACCACGTCACGGGCCAGGAGCGTGCGCAATTCACGCCGCACCTTCGTGGAATAGCCCGTGCCCACCTTGCCCGCGTAGTGCCAGGTGTTGCCCTCGCGCACCGCCACCAGCAGCGAGCCCAACTCCGGCCGCTCGTTGGCCATGGGCGTGAAGCCCACGATGGCGACCTCCTGGTTGGCCTGCACCTTGAGCTTGAGCCAGTCCGCGCCGCGGCCCGGCGTGTACGGGCTGCCCACGCGCTTGGCCATGACGCCCTCCAGCCCGCGCCGCCTCGCCTGCGCCAGCGACTGCTTCGCGCTGCCCTTCACCTGCTCGGCGATTTCCAGCGGCGGCTTCACCCTCTTGAGCAGCTTCTCCAGCCTCGCCCGGCGCTCCTCCAACGGCAGGGCGCGGACGTCCTCCCCATCGAGCCACAGCACGTCGAAGATGACGTACCGCTCCTCGACGCCCTTGCCGAGCAGTTGGAAGCGCGAGCGGCCCTTTGGATCCAGGGCGACGATCTCCCCGTCCACCACGGCCTCGTGCCCGCCGAGCGTCTCGAGCGCCCGGAAGATGGCGGGGAAGCGCAGGGAGAGATCATTCCCGTTACGCGATTGCAGGGCGATGCGCCCGCCCTGGAGCGCGGCGATGGCGCGGAAGCCGTCGTACTTCACCTCGAAACGCCAGTCGGCGTCCGCGGTGGCGTCCACCTGGGCCAGGGTGGCCAGCATGGGTGGCCACACCTTGCCGAGCAGCGCCTCGGGCGTGCGGGCGCTCCCCTTCGTCCGGGAAGGGCGGGAGGCGCGCACAGGTTTGGCCGGGGCACGTCGGGCCGCGATGCGGCGGGCGGGCCCGCGAGTGGCGCTCTGGCCGGACTTCACGGACTCGGGGTGCTTCACCGTGACGTCGTAGCCGGGTTGCTCGGTGCCATCCTTGGCCTTGAAGCACAACCACTGCGCCTTCTTGCCCATCGGGCGCGTGCGGATGAGGTGCCACCCGCCCTCGAGCTTGTGCCCATGCAGCACCACATGCAGCCGGCCGCGCGCGAGCTGCTCGGAGGCCTGACCCGGCGGCACGGTGTCGAAGGTGCCCTCCTCCCAGAGGAGCGAGTCACCCGCGCCATAGGCCCCATCGGGGATGCGGCCCTCGAAGGTGGCGTAGGCCAGGGGGTGGTCCTCGGTCTGGACGGCGAGCCGTTTGTCGGCCGGGTCGTAACTGGGGCCCTTGGGAATGGCCCAGCTCACCAGCACGCCGTCGATCTCCAGCCGCAGGTCATAGTGCAACCGGGTGGCGTCGTGCTTGTGCACCACGAAGGTGGAGCCGCCTTCACCGCGCGGAGCCGGGACCTCCGGTGCGGGCTCGGAGGTGAGGGAGAAGTCACGCTTGGCGCGGTACGTCTTCAGGCGCGCACGAGCGGAAGTCTTGGATCGTCGCGAGGTCGCCATCCCCCCAAGGGTCGGCATGCACGGCTTGCCTGGCAAAAGCCGGACCGGGGCCCGCTCCCTTTACCTTCCCCGTCAAGCGGAGGGGATGACTCGCGGAGTCGCCACGGGGGATGAACCAGCGGAGGAAGCCCCCCGCCCTCCTGATGGGTAGGCAGGCCATCTGGCTATCCTTCAGGGCGGTTGTGATCCCAACGGAGCGCCTCCCATGACGAAGAAGAACCCCATGTACTTCGATGGGAGGGCCCTCCTGGCGGTGGCGGTACTGGTGTTTCTGGGCGGGTGCACTACCGCGGGCGCCAGTGTCTCCTTCCGCCACACCGCGGGGACGCCCGGCCCTCACGAGCCATCGCACGCCGTGGAAGGTGCGGAGGCCGGCCCCGGCGAGAACAAGCCCCCGGCGGATGGCTGCGCACCGCCACCTCCGGGCTGGCCCGGACAGTCCTCCAGCGACGCCGAGGAGTTGCTCGCCCCGTTCCTCTCGTGCACCTCGCCCGCGGCCTTCGTCCAGTTGCAGCGCGGGGTGGACATGGTCCGGCTGGTGGAGCGCTTGGATGATTGGAGCGCCATGCGGCTGGGCGCCCTGGGGCCCGTGCTTCCCGAGGCCACCGACATCCTCAACCGCAAGCGCGCCTCCTTCCTCGTCACCGCCACCCGGGAGTACGGCCCCGCGCTCGCCGAGGTGTTCGCCCTCTTCCTCCTCCACTCCTCCTTCGACAAGGACCTGGAGCAGGTGCTGCGCCAGCTCGCCGCGGACAAGCGGTTGGGGCAGACGCTGGGGCAGATGGCCACCGCCCGCGAGCAACTGCGACAGCGCGGCTTGCTCCTCCCGGACTACCCGGACCGGCCCGAGCACCTCGGGGATGGCCTGCGGGGTGCTCGCGAGGGGCTGGGCGATGCCCTCTCCTCCGCCCCGTTGTTCCAGACGGGCCCGCTCCTGAGCTACGCCGCCCAGAAAGGGCAGTTGCCTCCGCCCTACCGGCAAGCCCTCGACGCGGTGGAGGACGCGCTGGCGCGGCGGGCCCTCGAGCCGGGCAACGTGCTTCTGGGCGTCCTGGACGAGATGACCTTCGGCGTGCCACTGGGCTTCTACTCCCTGGCGGCCGGGGTGGGCCACGGCGTCCAGTCCCTGACGGAGGGCCAGTACGAGCAGGCCTCTCGCGAGCTGACGCCCGCCGCGCTCATGGTGGCCCTGTATGCGGGTGGAAAGAGCGTCCGCGTCCTCTCCCAGGGGCGGGCCCAGGTACTGGAGTTGCGCCTGGAGGGGTTGAAGGCCACGGCACAGCGGCTGCGGGAACAACTGGGAGGAGAAGGACTGCGAGAGGTGGCCCGCTACCTGCGGGCGGACCCCGAGGCGGCCCTGCTCGTCATCGATGGCGGAGAGGCCGGGGCGCTGGCCCTCCACGAGGCCCGGGGCAACGTGCCCAGGGCACAGGCCTGGTTGTCCCAGGCGAAGTCCGAGCGGCCCGGCGCCTCCCGGACGCGCGGCGGAGCCACCCAGGGCCCGGGCGGCGTCGCTTCACTCGTGGACGAGGCGGCGGGGCTCTCCCGCGAGGTCCTGGACTCCAAGGTCCTGGAGATTGAGCTCGAGATTCCCGGCCCTCGCCTGTCCGGGGACGTGGCGGTGCTGGAGAAGCAGCTGGCGGCCCTGGAGAAGACGCCGCCGGCCGGCGCCACGGAACACGCGCTTTGGAGCGAGTACCTCCAGTACGGCAAGGGGCGCCTGGCGGACCTGCGGCAGGGCGGCAAGCCGAAGAAAGGCGGGCAACTCGATCCGCCCCTCAAGTGGGACGGCTACCAGCGGATGCGTGACTTGCTCCTACGAGGGGTGAGGTTCGAGCGCGGCAGGGCACAACTGCTGCGCGACGATGCGGCCCTTCCCCGGGCGCAGCGCCACTTCCTCCAGGACTTCGACTCCCCGCGCGTCGAGACCTACGTGGGCGTGAAGAAGCCCGAGACCGGACTGCGCTTCGCGGACGTGCTCGTCATCGAGCAGAAGCCACCCGCCGCACAACCTCCTCGCGTGGAGACCTTCAGCTACAAGAGCCGTGACTTCTCGCTGCTCAACGAAAAGGCAGTGGAAGCACAGATGCTCGCGGATGCGAGGGAAGCCCTGGCGTATTACGGTGAGACGTTGGACATCGTCCGTCCCGGGCTCAAGCTGCGCGCACAGGTCCAGCGGGTCCGCCTCATCTACGAGGGAGGAGACCTCAAGCCCATGCGGACAATCGACCTCGATGCGCTCAGGGACCGTATCCAGGGTAGAGTTCCGGGAGTGGAGGTACTGTTCCAATGAAGGTGCTGAGCGTGCGCGACTTGAAGCCGGAAGACACCCTCCGGCTCACCTTCAAGGGCACCATCAACCCGCAGGCGTCCATCGAAAATGAGCTGACTCCGTTTCTCCAGTCCCTTGAGGAGTACGCGGGCGGGTGGATGCCGGACGTCGTTGAAGGCAAGCGCCGGCGCAAATACTCGCATGCCGCCATCTGGAAGGCCCTCGAGGAGGAGCGCCACGACAGAGGAACGCTCATCGGGCTCTACCGGACGAAGTGGCCCGCGTTGGACATGACACTGCGGCTCTGGTTTCCACCGCTCCCTCCTGAACTCGACCTCACGAGCAGCATGAAGCCTCTCCACTTCTTCACGGAAGCGGAGCGCTGCCAGCAGTTAGTGGAGATGGTGCGTGCCTGGGCCTCCCGCTACCCCGTCTCCCATGCCTGGGCCCACAGCTCTGATGATTGGATATTATCGGGCGCCCCCCGCTTCGGCCGCGATGAGAAGACCTCACGAAGAGACGGCTTCGACAAAATCTACGAGGTGTGGTGGCTCAACGTCTTCGGCCCCGAGCTGGTGCGGAGCGTCGGCCGCGAGCGCATGCTGTCCACGCCAGCGCACCGGGTGGAGGAGCTGCCCAACGGCTCCATCCTCCTGGTGACGTGGCCCACCGCCGCCGACTTCGCCAGTGACGCGGCCCGCCTCGCCCAGGCCCGCGCTCATGCCCACCTCCGGCCGGACCTCGACTTCGACACCCTGCTCCACGGCCTGCGCGAGCGCAGCGCCGCCCTCGCCCCCGTGCAGCCCCACTTCCACCCGGATGTCGCCCCGCTCTTCTCCCGGGTCGTCGACCACGTCTCCAGCCACGAGCGCCCGCGCCTCACCACCGAGCTCAACGCCTGGCAGCTGCCCGAGCGCATGCAGTGGCTGCCCTCCAGCGCCGCCTTCCCCCAGGACGTGGCCGACCCCCAGCGCGTCCTCGAGCGCTACAGTCTCCTGGCCGAGCACCTCGTGGCCATGCTTCACATCGAGGTCCCCTCCGTCCGCCAGGCCACCCCCGAGTCCCTCACCGACATCGACTTCTTCTTCTGGCGCGAGGACGTCCCCGACACCCGCTCCCGCGAGGGCCTCGACAAGCTCGCCGTGCCCGCCGTGGGCGCCTACCTGGGCCAGGTGCTCGTGCACCACCTGGACGGCCAGTGGATATCGCGTGACAAGCTCATGGAGAACCAGGTGCTCGTCGGCGATCGCGTCTGGCTGCCCTTCATCCGCGCCTGGTACTACCTGCGCTCCCGCCAGTCCCTGCTCGACTTCTCCCTCACGCAGCTCTACCGCGAGGCGGAGCGCCACCGCGCTCCCGTCCCGGGAAACCCGCCCCCCTGACGCTCCCCGGCAGCACACCTCGACGTCAACGCGTGCGGCCGGGGCCCGGCCTCAGTAGCGCTGGCGCTTCGCTGGGCTCTGGAATCGGAGATCCGGTTGCTCGTTGGGATCCACCTGGCGCACGTCGGGCCGGGGCTCTCCCTCGGGTGGCATGATGGCGGTCTCGAAGCGGGGCCAGTTGATGATGATGCTGCCCTCGCCGCGGTCCACCTGATCCAACGGCGCATAGGTCACAGGGTATCCATCATACGTTGGAATCCCATACACCTCCTCCCATGAGCTGACGGCGGCTCCGCAGATGGGCAACCAGGAGCCGTCAGGGCGTTGGATGCGATTGATGCGGATGTAGACACGCATCGGCGTGACCTTCGCCTCGCCCTCCACGTTGAACTTCCGGTCATCATTGAACGGCTTCATGAAGGCCGTGACAGGCCCGGCCTTGACGTTGAGGGGTCCAGCCTCCTCGCGAGGCTGGGCCGATGAGGCCGGGGTGCCTGACGTCATAAAGGTGGCGTAGAGGTATTCAGGCTTGAAACCCAGCGCGAGCGGGGTGGCGCGGGCCTCGGGTGGGCACTGCTCGAGGAAACCGGCCGAGTACGGACGCACGTCGGCGGTGGTGAGGGCACATCCAGCGAGTTGCACGAACGTCGCCCCCCACACGGCACGCATCGTGGCGCACCAGCGCGCGGAGGCCTCGGGCGAGGGAGTGATGGCGGAAGGGTCCTGGCTGTTCTGGGAAGACGGCACGGGCGGTGCTCCTTGCTCGGCGAGCGTCGGCGGAGCCGGCGCGGTGGACTCCACGTGAGGAGGCAAGTGAAGCAGCCACCACCCTAGCCCGAGCAGTCCCAGCACGAAGGCCCACTCCACGAGAACCACCGGCCAGCGCCTCGCACGGTCCGCGCCCGCGAAATCCCCAGGCGTTCCAGTGGGGCCCGGCTCCGACTGCGTACCCGCCGCGGCCGGAGTGCTCTCGCGCTCGGAGAGCGGCACCGACGGAACCTGCCAGGACTCCAGATGCCCCTCCTCCGCCCGCAGCCGCTCCAGTTCCTCGCGCACGGCCCGGGCACTGGCGGGGCGCTGCTCGGGCTCCTTGGCCAGCAGCCGCATGGCGAGCGCGGAGAGGGACGCGGGAACCTCGGGAGCATGCTGCCGGGGCTCTGCGGGCGAGACGGTGAGGATGGCCACCAGCAACTGCTCCATCGGCAGCGCCGGATCAAAGGGGCGCAGACCCGTGAGCGCCTCGTAGACGAGGATGCCGATGGCGTACAGGTCCGCCGCGGGCCGGGCCTCGAAACGCGCGCCCTTCTCGAGCACCTCCTTCCCCAACAGGAAGCGGATGGCCTCGGGGGGCTGGCAGTAGAGCGTGCCCGGCGCCAGCCCCTCCGTCAGCGGTCGCGCGCACGGCAGGTGGACGGCCCCCAGGTCGATGAGGAAGGGCCAGTCATCTCCTTCACGCACCAGGATGTTGTCGGCCTTGAGGTCGCGGTGGCACACGCCACGCTCGTGCATCACCTCCAGGGCGCGCAGGATTTCGATCAGCACGCCCACCCATTGGTGGGTCGTGGCCCGCTTCTTCCAGCGCCAGTCGTGGAAGGTGACACCTGGAACATGGTCCGTGACGAAGAAGGAGTAACCCGTCCTGGGGTCCGGCCATCTCCCCAGTTCGTGGACAGGCAACAGGTTGGGGTGTGAGAGGTGCTCCAGCGAGACCGCTTCCCGGCGCATCCAGCCGTCCACACGATCCTCGTCCTCGTCCGAGGCCGGCTGCAACGCCATCTTCATGACGTACGAATCGCCTTCGTGCTCCACCAGGAAGAGGAGGGAGAAGCCGCCGACGCCCAGGCGGCGCACCACGAGGTACTCCCGCACCCTGTGTCCCGGACGCAGCTGGTTGGGATGCAGGGGCTTGTTCATGGCAATGCGAGAACGGTTTCCGGGAGAGCCGAGCCTTCCACCGTCAGCAACAGGTGCGCGGTCCCTCCAGGAGGGGTGGCCACCACGGTGTGCCGCGAAACGGCATCTCCCGAGGGCGGCGGAACATGGAGCAGGGGCAGCATCAGCGTGGAGCCATCCCCCCGTGACGCCCGGAGCTGGAGCCGCTCCCAGTCCCGGACAGATGGATTGCCATCCCAGCCAGGCCGCGAGGACAGCGTGATGAAGACGTGCGGGCCAATGCGAAGGACGGATTCCACCTCCGCGTGAATCGCAGCCCTCAGGTGCACCCACTTCTTCGACAGGGCCAGCCCGACCTGAGCCGCCGATGCGGCCTGGAGGAGGCGGGCCACGTCGCTCACGCCCTCCTGGCCAGCGACGGGCGCCTGAATGCGGACGAGCCGCACCTCCCCATCCACCTCGCCGCGGCGGGTGACGAGCGAGAGCTGGAGGGAATCGCCCGGCGGCAGCGGCACGGTGAGCACCAGGCGCTCGCCCTCCGGGAGGTCCGAGGAAGGCAGGAGGATGAAGGAGGTCGCATCCACCGGGACAAGCCGGACGCGCCCGCGTTCGTCCTGGAGCACCGGGCCCCCGGGGCCGAGCGGGACGTCGGTGGTGATGACGGTGGCGCTGCCGCCCGCCACGGACAGCTCGGGGAGCGCCCCGCCCACAGCCGTGGAGGCGTGAACGGTGCGCTTGCGGGACACGCGCTCGACGGGCCGATCCCGAGCGGCGGCTGGCAAGGACGAGAAGAGGAGCGGCACGAGGAGAGCCACCCAGGAGACGGAGCGCACGCGGACCCTTCGCCGTGAGGAGGTCCACGCTAACCGCGGCGGCGCCGGGCGGGCAAGCTCCAGTCCACTTCGGCGGTCATCTCCGTGAACGTGACTTCCGGAATCTCCTGCGGTATGCAGAGCCCAACCCAGGAGATAAGATGTCCCGCCCTACTCTACGAATCCTGTTCCAGCTGTCACTGCTGCTGCTCCCCCTGTCCGCCGGAGTAGCCGCGGCCAAAAGCAGTTGGCTGCCCGAGGGCTGGCAGCCCGAGGACCGCGAGCTCAGGCTCTACGAGCGGCCTTCCGCCTCCGAGCGCGAGGTGCGGGTGACGCGCAGGTTCCTCTCGGTGGTGGAGCTGATGGATGGGCAGGTCGATCTGGAGCGGACCACGCTGGAGGGGGCCGGAGAGCGCATCCGGCTGAAGCAACAGGACGGCAACCTGCTGCTGGTGGATGTGGTGGGGGACCTGAAGCCAGGCGAGCGCCTCCCGCTCTCGGTGGCCTACCGGGACGGCCAGCGGCTGGAGCTGACGCTGGTGCGGGGCGAGCTTCGGACGGATATCAGCGTGCGGGTGTACCAGCGGCCTCCGCCCACGAAGGAGGAGCAGGAAGCGGCGCTGGCGGAGAGCCTGGCGGGCCTGACCCTGGATTACGAGGAGCATGAACTGCTGAAGGGGCAGATGACCTGCTCGCCCGAGGAGAGCGAGGCACCCCGCGTGGGCGGCGGCGGCATTCAGGAGTCGCGGTTCCGCTGCGAGCCCGTGCCACACGAGTGCGGGTTCAAGCTGCCCTCGTGGCTGCACCGGCGGGAGTCGGCGGGCCGCCTCACCATCAATGGCCAGGAGGGAGGTGGAGGCAAGGTGGGCATGATGGGCAACAGCATCAGCTACTGGATGCCGCATCAGGCGGTGGTGGTCCTCTCCGTCTTCAACATGGACCCCGAGCGGCGCTGGAGGCCGGGCGAGTACGCGCTGAGGCGCGAGGCCACGGGAGAGACGGTGCGCCTGCTCGCCATGAAGTCGGAGGTGCCCGAGGAGGGCGTGGAGTTTGGTGAGGTGGGGTTGATGAGCTTCGTCATCGACCTGCCCCGCTCCGGCACCGAGCGCTTCGCGCTGGAGGTGCTCGAGAAGGACGGCGGCCCGCGCAGGATTCGCGTGGAGGGAATCACGTTCGAGGCGCCCGGGAAGGAGACTCCCGCCCGGTGACACGGCCGCGCCCGGTGCGGGACCGGGCGCGGGTGCCACTTCCTAGCTTGGCGGCGCCTCAGCGCCCCTTCGCGCTCTCGCGCTGCTCGAGCTGGACGATCTCCTCCACCACCTGCGGCTCGGCCAGCGTGGTCGTGTCACCCAGGCTGTCCATCTGGCCCTCGGCCACCTTGCGAAGAATCCGGCGCATGATCTTCCCCGAGCGCGTCTTCGGCAGGCCGCTCACCACGCGGATGCGGTCCGGCGTGGCCAGCGGCCCGATGATGCGGCGCACCTGCTCCTTCAGCGCGCCCACCAACTGCTCGGAGTTCAGGTCGCCCGGCTTCACCGTCACGTACGCGCAGATGCCCGTGCCCTTGATGTCGTGCGGGAAGCCCACCACGGCGGCCTCGGCCACCGCGTCGTGCGCCACCAGCGCGCTCTCGATCTCCGCCGTGCCCAGCCGGTGGCCCGACACGTTGAGCACGTCATCCACGCGGCCGGTAATCCAGTAGTACCCGTCCTCGTCGCGGCGGCACCCGTCACCCGTGAAGTACAGGCCCGGGTACGTGGAGAAGTACGTCTCTTTGAAGCGCCGGTGGTCTCCCCAGATGGAGCGCGCCTGGCCCGGCCACGGACGCTTCAGGCACAGGTTGCCCGAGACGTCATTGCCCTCGATGATCGTCCCCTTCTCGTCCACCAGCACCGGCTCGATGCCGAAGAACGGCAGGGTGGCGCTGCCGGGCTTCGCCGGCGTGGCTCCCGGGAGCGGGGTAATCAGGATGCCGCCCGTCTCCGTCTGCCACCACGTGTCCACCACGTCGCAGCGGCCCTCGCCCGGCACGTCGTGGTACCAGCGCCACACCTCCGGGTTGATGGGCTCGCCCACACTGCCGAGAATCCGCAGGCTCTTGCGCGACGTCTTCTTCACCCAGTCATCGCCCTCGCGGATGAGCGAGCGCAGCGCCGTGGGCGACGTGTACAGGATGGTCGCCTTCAGGTCGTCCACCACCTGCCACATGCGGCTCGGGTCCGGATACATCGGCGTGGACTCGAAGAGGACCGTCGTCACGCCGTTCACCAGCGGGCCATAAATCAGATAGCTGTGGCCGGTGATCCACCCCACGTCCGCGGTGCAGAAGTAGATGTCGTCCGGGCGGATGTCGAAGACGTACTCGTGCGTCATCGCCGCGTAGACGGTGTAGCCGGCGGTGGTGTGCATCACGCCCTTGGGCTTGCCGGTGCTCCCCGAGGTGTAGAGGATGAAGAGCGGATCCTCACTGGACATCCACTCCACCGGGCAGGTGGAGCGGTGCTTCTGCATCTCGTCCTCGAGCACCCGGTCGCGGCCCTCCTTCATGGGCACGGCCTTGTTGGTGCGGCGGCTGACGAGCACCGTCTCCACCTGGGTGAGGCCCTCGAGCGCCTGATCGACAATCGACTTGAGCGCCACGGCCTTGGGACCGCGCGGCGCCTCGTTGGCGGTGACGACGATGCGCGCCCCCGAGTCGAGGATGCGATCCCTCAGGGACTCGGCGGAGAAGCCGGCGAACACCACCGAGTGCACCGCGCCGATGCGCGCGCACGCCAGCATGGTGTAGGCCACCATCGGCGTCATGGGCATGTAGATGCAGACGCGGTCACCCTTGCGGACGCCATAGGCCTTGAGCACGTTGGCCACGCGCGCCACCTGGTGCTTGAGCTCGCGGTACGTCACGTGCTGGTACTGCCCCGGCTCGTTGGCGGCCCAGATGATGGCCGTCTTGTCCGGCTGCGTGTGCAGGTGCCGGTCCACCGCGTTGTGACAGACGTTGAGCTTGCCTCCCCCGTACCAGGAAAAGTCCACCTCCTTCATGTCCACGTCGAGCACGTTGGAGGGCGGGTGGAACCACTCGAGCCGCCTGGCCTGCTCGCCCCAGAAACCCGCGGGGTCCTCCAGGCTCTGCCGGTACATCCGGCGGTACTCCTCGAGGTTCTTCACGCGGGCGCGCGCGGTGATGGGCTCCTTGGGCGCAACAAGCATGGTCTCTCTCCCCAGGGGTTGGGTTCGGGTTCTAGGTGGAGTGCCTACAACGCAAGCACCATGCCCTGCTCGGAATTCGCGTGCTTCCGATAGGTTGCGAACTGGACGCACTGCGTCGAGGCGTCACGGGCGGAAACGGACGTTACCTTCCGTAACGTCCCAGCAACCCGCCGTGCGGCCTCCCGGGGGATTTGGGGACCCTGGCGGGAGCGGGATAGCGTGTACGTCTGCGCCACTCCGACATGCCGCCCCCCAAGAACCTCCATGCCTCCGTGGTCCTCGGAGGGCTCCCCTTCGCCCTCGCCCTCGGGGGACTCCAATACCTCGTCACCGGCCACCCCCATGACGCGGCGGGCTGGGCCGTGCTGCTGCTGGGCACCCCCCCACTGCTGTGGTTGACGCGGTACGCCATCTGGTTCCTGGGAGAGTCACGGCCCGACCAGGAGCGCACCCGCTTCCTCTCCCTGCTGGCGGAGGGGGACCTCACCCACCCCGCCCACGAGCGCATGGGGGACCAGCGCGAAGTGCGCCGGCTCCTCATCTCCCTGCGCCGGGCGCTCAGCCAGGTGCAGCGGATGACGGGCAACGTGCGCCGCACCTGCCAGGGCGTGTCCGAGGAGGTGCGGGCCCTGCTGGAGGCCGCGCGCCGCCAGGGGAACGCGGTGGAGCGCTCCCGCGAGTCGACGGCCAGCATGGGCCAGAGCCTCCAGGCCGCGGGCAAGCGCGTGGCCCAGTTGGAGAACTTCACGCGCGAGACGAAGGGCTCGCTGATGGAGATGACCGAGCGGCTCGGGCAGGTGGCCGAGGCGCTGCTCTCCCTGGACGAGTTCTCGCACCGCACCACGCAGCAGGTGCAGGCCATGAGCGAGCGGCTGCACCACATCGCCTCCTCGGGTGACGAGCTGGCGCGTTTCGCCAGCGAGGCCGAGGCCTTCGTCCAGGTGGTGCACACCGGCATCGACGCCGTGCGCCATCGGGCCTCGGAGACCAACCAGCTGGCCCACGCCGTGACGGCCACCGCCGAGCGCGGCGAGGTGCTCGTCAACGACTGCGTCCAGGGCATGTACCGGGTGGAGGAGACGGTCCGCAAGGCCGCCGAGCTGGTGGACTCGCTGGGTGTGCGCTCCACTCAAATCGGCCGCATCGTGGACGTCATCCAGGAGATCGCGGACCAGACGAACCTGCTGGCGCTCAACGCCGCCATCATCGCCGCCCAGGCCGGTGAGCAGGGCCGTCCCTTCGGCGTGGTGGCCGACGAAATCCGCGGCCTGGCCGAGCGCACCGCGCGCTCCACGCGGGAGATCGCCACCATGGTGGGCGGCATCCGCCGGGAGGTGGACACGACGGTGTCGCTGGTGAAGGAGGGCCGCGAGCAGGCCAGCACGGGCGTGCAGTTGGGAGACCGGGCGGCCGAGGCGTTGATGGAGATCCGCACCATCACCCAGCGCACCTTCTCGGCGGTGGAGGCGATGCAGGCCGAGACGAAGCGGCTGGAGGCGCAGGGCTCCACGGTGGTGGAGGCCAGCCACCGGGTGGCGCGGCGCGTGGACGACGTGACACGGGCGGCCATGGAGCAGGCGGGGCACGGGCGCGAGCTGGTGCACCAGACGCAGCAGATGGCGAAGCTGGCGCAGGAGGCCTCGCAGAAGGCGGAGGGCCAGGCGCGCACGGGCAAGGATCTGTCCACCGCGGTGGTGAAGCTGAGCACGGCCATCGAGGAGATCCGCGCGGCGCACGGCGTGTTGATGAGGGGGGACTCGTCCATCGGCGAGGAGGTGGCGCGGGTGCGCGAGGACGCCCTGCAGGTCATCCGCATCGGCGACGGGCTGAGCCGCAAGGTGGAGCAGCTGGCGCACGAGGCGGCCAGCCTGGATGGCGAGGTGTTCCGCTTCCGGCTTCCGGAGCCGAAGGCGGGCGGCACGCTGCGCGCGGGCCTCCACCAGACGTCCATGATCGACTCGGTGGGCCGGTTGGATCCGCTCTTCAGCGTGGAGATCCAGGTCGCGGAGCTGTGCGCCTGCGTCTTCTCCAACCTGCTGCGGCTGGAAGACGGCGTGCTGGTGCCGGAGCTGGCCGAGCGCTGGGAGGTGGACCCCTCGGCGCGCCGCTACCGCTTCCACCTGCGCCAGGGCGTCACCTTCCATGACGGAACGCCCCTGACGGCGATCGACGTGAAGCGCCACCTCGAGCGGCTGTTGAACCCGGCGGAGAAGTCGCCGGACAGAGGACTGCTGGGGGACGTGGTGGGCGCCCGGGCGTTCGCGGAGGGCCATCTCCGCGAGGTGGCCGGCATCGAGGTGCTGAACGAGCGGACGCTGGAGATCCGGCTGGAGGAGCCCAAGGCCTTCTTCCTCCAGTTGCTGGCGCAGTCCGCCACGGGCGTGGCGAAGATGGATGCCCGGGGACAGGTGGTGGGGACGGGCCCCTTCCGGCAGGTGGAACTCGGAAAGGAGCGCATCGTGCTCGAGCGCAACCCCACCTACTGGCGCCAGGGGCTGCCGCTGCTGGACCGGCTCGAGTTCCACCTGCGGGACTCGCGCGAGGGCTGCATCACCGAGCTGCGCCAGGAGACGGTGGAGTTCGTCTCCTACCTGCATGCCACGCATGTGAGGGAGCCCGAGCAGCAGGGGCTGCAGGTGGCCACGGGTGTCACGCCGTCCACGGCCCTGGTGGGCTTCAACCTGCGCGAGCCACCCTTCAACGACGTGCGGGTGCGCAGGGCGATCCGCGCGGGGATGGACGTCCGGGCCCTGGTGGAGCACTTCTACAAGGGCGCACGGCTGGCGAGCACGCTGACCCCCCCGGAGTTGCTGGGCGAAGGCGTGCTGCCCGAGCCCCATCTGAACCTCGAACTGGCCGAGCGGCTGCTGCGCGAGGCCGGGATGCGGCGGGTGCCTGTCACGCTGTTCCAGACGGCGGGGCGGAACACGTCGGCCGAGGATGACCTCCTCTTCCGGCCCCTGGTGGATGCGAAGCTGGTGGAGCTCGAGCACGTGGAGCTGGAAGCGGAGGAGTACTCGTCCCGGCGGCGCGAGGGCCGGCTGCCCGTCTTCCGGCTGCTTTGGATTTCCGACTTCCCGGACCCGGACAACTTCCTCCACTTCCTGCTCAACTCGCAGGCGCAGAAGCTGTACGTGCTGGACTACCGCAACGGAGAGCTGGACAGGCTCACGGCGGAGGCGCGCGTCACCATCGACCCCGAGCAGCGCAAGCAGTTCTACCGGCGCGCGGAGAAGCTCGCCTACGAGGACTGCGCCATCATTCCCCTCTTCCACCCGCGCGTGCACGCGGCGGCGAGCGGCCGGGTGCAGGGACTGCGGCTGCACCAGACACCGCCCCAGGTGCGCTACGAGGAGCTGTGGCTGGACAACTCGGGTGACGAGCTGCCCTGAGCAGGCAGGCAACAGTTTTGTGGTGGGGACAAGCGCGGATGCGATGACCCCCACGCTGGACATGAAGCTGCGGCTGGAAGTGCGCACGCAGCGCGGTGGCTTCCGGCAAGGATACTCCGGCCCGGACGTGAGCCAGAGGGTGGACCATGCGCGATGAGTCGCCAGTATTCAGGAGGACAGGGCTGCTGCTCGCCCTGGCCCTGCTATCCAACGCCTGTGCGCCGCTGACGTCACCACCCGGCAGGGGGACACACCTGCGCTACACGCCGCACAATGCAGCCGCGCCCACATGGACCGGAGACCCGGGCGAGGAGTCCACGCCCAAGCCCGGGGGTTCACAGCAGCTGCACCGCCGCCAGGACGTGCGGGAGGCAGTGACGGCGGTGGGCCCTGACGGCACGGAGGAAACGGCTTTGTGGCAGAGCGCCCTGGCGGCCCACCTGGCGGTTCGCGGTGCCCTGCTCGACGTGTCGGGCTCCACCCGAAACCTCTCCGAGGAGCTGTCCAGGTTGCGCAAGAGCCACTGGGGCATCGCCGGCAAGGCCGCGGGCCTCTTCGTGCCCTCTATCGAGTATGGCCAGAGCCAGTTGCGATGGTTGGACGCCGAGCTCGCCGCCGCCACCCGGCTGGCCCACGCCGCCGCGGACGTGGAGGACCCGGACATGCAGCTGGCCCTGCTGCGTCTGGCGGGCCCACGGCTGGAGGCCGCCATGCTGGGCTCGCTGCTGCTCGCGGCATGGGTGGACCTCCTCAACCTCCTCGATGTGGCGTTCAAGCAGGGGTACAACTCGGTGGAGACGCTGTTCGTGGACATGGACCGCTGGCGGAAGATGGGGGAACCGGCCATGACGGCACTGGCCTCACTGGAACCAGGGCAGGTGGAGGCAGCGGCAGAGAACATGCCCGCGCTGATGGGCTACCTGTCCGGCGAGTTCAACAGGACGGCGGAGCGCCTTCACTCGGGGCTGAGGAACGTCGAGAAGGTGATGTTGCTGGCGCAGCTCATGGAGCTGGTGACGATGAGGTCGGCGCTGAAGTTCTCGCTGCCCACGTTGCGGCCCTCGGCCCCCGTGACACTCGGGGTGGGCATGGTGATGGGCGAAAACGGCGTGATGATGGGCACGCGCATTGTCGTCTCCGCCGAGTGGGTGGAGATGGTGAACCGGCTGGTGCGGGCGGGCGTCCTGTCCCTGCCCGCCGTCAGCGCCGCAGTGCGGATTCATGCCGGCCAGATGATGATGGCGCACGGCGAGCTGCCGCGCGGCGTGCGCGAGGCACTCGGCGACGGGCCCGAGGTACGGGGCATGCGAGTGACGGACAAAGCTGGGGCCGGCATGGCCGAGCCCCCTCGGCACCACGTTCTGCCCAAGGAGTTCCGCGAGTGGTTCGAGAAGCGCGGCTTCACTGGCGACATGGACATCGACCAATTCTGCGTCAAGCTGGAGCAGGCGCACCACGAGGCCATTCACGGCGGTGGCGACTGGAAGCTGGGCCGCACATGGCCCGGCGAATGGAACCGGATGGTCATGAAGGCGCTGTATGAGGCCGAGACCAGGGCTGGCCGGATGTTGACGCGCAATGCGATCCTGAGAATTGTCGCATCCAACATGAAGCGCTACAGGATCCCGATGAATTTCGTCCCGTGGAGAGGACCATGAGCGACGGAGGTGCCTGGCAGGGCAACGTCAAGGCGCGCCTG
The DNA here is from genome assembly GCF_001896145.1 of Archangium sp. Cb G35. NCBI lineage: Bacteria > Pseudomonadati > Myxococcota > Myxococcia > Myxococcales > Archangiaceae > Archangium > Archangium sp. Cb G35. The sequence continues at coordinate 421,478 of NZ_MPOI01000005.1, read as the reverse complement.
TATGAGCGGGTCCGCAAGCGCGGCTACGACTCGCTCACCGCCTTCGCCGAGGCTCATCCCACCGCTTCGCTCGTGGAACTCGCGGACGAGCTTGGCCCTGATGACATCGCGGCAGTGCAGGTATTCAGCGGGTTGGTTGCCGAGGCGGAGCGAAGCGGCAAGGTCACGCGTCTGGTGCGCGGGCAACTCGTGCGCGAACTGGCCGAAGCACTCCCAGACGGCTGGCCGGCCGTGATGGAGGACGAAGCCCGTTTCGCTGTCGCCGAGGCGCTCGGCCTCTGGTCGGCCTACACCCCTGAAACGCATGAGGAGCGTGTCAGGAAGGCTGGCGATGCGCTCCTCGCCAACCCACCGCCGCCCGGCTGGCGTCCGCCCGGCCCTGACGACGAGTTGCTGCTCACGCTCCTGCCCGACGAGGAGGCCTGATTCTCCCCCGCTCCATTCCATGGCGGAGTGCGGCCCCGCCTCAGAGCACCTTGCGGAAGGCGTACAGCACCCGCTCGAACAGCTTCTGCCAGAGGGGGCGGCGGCGGAACTCGGCCAGGTCCACCTCGCGGCAGCTCTGGCAGTCGCCGCGGAAGGACTCCTCCAGGCTGCGCCCCAGCCGCGGGTCGGCGAAGACGGCGTTCACCTCGTGGTTGAAGAGCAGCGAACGCCGCTCGAGGTTGAACGAGCCGATGGTGCCCCACACCCCATCCACCACGGCCGTCTTCGCGTGGAGCACGCAGCGCTCCCACTCGAAGATGCGGACGCCCGCGGTGAGCAGCTTCTCGTAGAAGGCGCGCGTGGCGTGCACCAGCCAGGGGTGGTCGCTCTTCGCGTTGAGCAGCAGGCTCACCTCCACCCCGCGCTGGGCGGCCTCGCGCAGCACGGCCACCAGCTTCCGGTCCGGAATGAAGTAGGCCGCCGCCACCAGCACGCTGCGCCGCGCGCGGGAGATGGCATGCAGGTAGGCGCGGTGGATGCCGCGGCGGCTGGAGAGCACCGCCAGGCTCACGTCTCCCCGCCGATGCAACCGGGCCGCCCGCCGGCGCCGGCGCGTCTCCCGCCAGGAGCGGAACCTGTCCTGGAAGGCCATGCGCCAGGTGGCCACGAAGCGGCGCTCCAACTCGTACACCGCCGGCCCTTCCACGCGCAGCACGTCGTCGCGCCAGGCACCGCCCTCCCCCTCGGGCGCCCAGTGCGCGGAGATGTTCACCCCACCGATGAAGGCCACCTCGCCGTCCACCGCGAGAATCTTCCGGTGATCTCTCCGCAACAGGTGGCGCAAGCCACGGCCGAGGCTGCTGAAGGGCTTGAAGGGGCGGATGTCCACCCCGCGCGCCCGCAGGGCCTCGAAGAATCCGCGCCGGCTCGTCCAGGAGCCCAGCGCGTCGTAGAGCACCTTCACGTGCACGCCCCGCTCGGCCGCCTCCGCCAGCGCCTCGCCGAACAGCTCACCCACCGCGTCGGAGATGAACATGTACGTCTCGAGGTGGACGTAGCGGCGCGCGCTCCGGATGGCCGTCAGCATCGCCGGGTAGGCCTCCACCCCGTCGCGCAACAACTGGCAGCCATTGCCGCGGATCACCCCGTGCGAGCGCGGCAGGTAGTACCGGGCGAGCAGCGCGGAGGAGACGTGAGGGCTCCACACCGGCTCATGAGCGGGCGGGCAGCCAGCCTCTTGCTTGGGTGACTCCCCCGCCTGTTCCTCGAACGCCGAACTGATGCCCACCTCCTGCTCACGCATGGTGGGACAAGGGTGGGAATGACACCGGCGTCCGGCAACCTGTCCACCTGGCGCCCGGGGCAATCCCCCGAGCGGCCCGGACGTCACCCGCAGGACACGAGGCGGTTACAGCCCCAGGTCCGCGCGGCGGATCTCCGCCATGCGGGCGCAGCGCTGATCGAACTCACCCGGGAAGTACTCGCGCGTGTGGTCCAACGTGGCCGAGGCCGCCTGCCAGTTGTTCTGGTTGACGTACCCCTCCACCTCCAGCATCAGCTTGGAGCAGACCCGGTCCAGCTCCGTCTGCGTGTCCTTCACGCGCTCGCGCGCCTCGTAATAGAGGTCCGGCTTGGGCTCGGGGTGGGCCTCCAGCAACAGCCACGCCTCGCGGAAGGACTTCCACGCCTCGTAGCGGTTGCGCGCACCCACCTCCTTGTTCTCCATGTTCTTGACGCCGCGCTTGTACGCCTTGCGCGCCTCCTCGACGAGCTGGTCGGGCGGAATCTCCGGCAACAGCACCTTCTCCAGCCAGATGTTCCAGATGCGCCACTCCTCCTCGCCGGGCGGGTTCTTCGTGTTGTCGAAGGTGATGCGGTTGGTCTCGCCCTTCTTCAGCTGCGCCGAGGGGATCATGATCTCCAGGATGCGATCCTGGCTGGCCAGCGTGTCCGGAGGCACCTTGCTCAGGTCCACGCCGTTGATCGTCACCATCACCTCGCCCTCGGAGATGCCGTGCGCCTGGAAGTGCACGATGGCCAGGGCCCGGGTGGCGGCGGTGTACTCCCACTCGAAGATCTTCTGGTCCTTGTTCTCCCACATGACGCCCTCGCCGTAACCGAAGGAGTCATCGATGGGCGTGGGGCCGATGACGACGGGCTCGGGACCACGGGTCACCTTGGCCTCGCCGCCGAGCACCAGCCAGTACACCAGGGCCACCATGCCCATCACGCTCAACACGCCCAGGCCGATGAGGGCGTTGCGCACGATGGGCGTGGCATCCGCCCAGAACAGCCGTGCCTGCGCCACCAGACCCGGAGACTCACGGCGGATGCGGGCACGCTCGGCGGCGGACAGGCCTCCACCACCCTGGGCCGCCGGAGCGGAACGGGCCACCGCGTTGGAGGTGGGGCGCCGGGGCGCGGCCGTGGGTGCGGACGCCGGAGCCCGCGTCAGGGCACCGGGCCCGGCGGCCGGAACCTGGGGACGGGTGGCCGTGCGCGAGGCAGCACCCCCCACCGCGGGCATCGCGGGCTGTGTCCCGGCACGGGTGGTGCTCCGCAGGGCCTGGATGGGGCGGGTGGTGTTGAGCCGCGCCTCCTCCAACTCCTCCTCGTTGGCCCCCTCGGGGGCCAGGGCCGCGCCGCGGTTGCGCTGACGCGCCACGTTCTCCACGGACACGATGCGCGTGCTGTCGGGGCTCTCGCCGCCGCCCACGCCCGCGTCCGTGACGATGTCCGCCGCCAGCGGCTTGAAGACGAAGACCACCGGCCCGAGCGACAGCTGATCGCCCTCCCCCAGCGGCTGCTTCTCCTTCACCAGCTTGCCATTGAGCTGCGTGCCATTGGAGCTGCCCAGGTCCTCGACGAAGTGCTGTCCCCCTTCGACGAAGATGCGGCAGTGACGACGGGAGATGCCCGCGTCGTACAGGACGACGTCACACTCGTTGACGCGGCCGATGAGGACGGAGTCCTGCTCGAACTCGAACTCCTTCCCGGCCTCCTTGCCCTCGGCGATCGTCAGCTGAAAGCTCATGAAAACCTCAGACTCCTAACACGGCCTTCGCCGCGCGGGCCACGGCCGCACGGGCCGAAGCGGGCTCGAGCACCTCGGCCTCGCCGCCGAACGATAGCACCCACTGCGTCAACCAGCGCTCGTTGTCGCCCGCCACCCGCACTTCCACGCCCCCATCCGCGAGCAGGCGAGCGTCCTCGCCGAAGCGCTCCCGGACGTAGGGGGCCACCAGCTGGGTGAAGCGCACCCGGACGGCCGCGTTGGTGCGGGCCGGGTTGGGCACCTCGGCCCGGGCATCCTCGCGTGGCTGGAATGTTGCGTCCGTGACGGCCAGGTTCTGCATCCGGTCCACCCGGAAGAGCCGATCGTCTTGACGGTTGAGGTCCCAAGCTTGGAGGTACCACTGGCCCCGGTGGCTGAGCAGCTCGTGCGGCCGCACCCGGCGCGACTCGAGGCCGCCCCGGCCCGGGGTGGCGTAGTCGAAGGAGACCTCGCGCCGCTCGTGGATGGCCCGGGTGAGCGGCCCCAGGGCCTCCGGTGCCTCCACCGCGGCGTCGATCTTCCGGTACATCTCGCGGAAACGCTCGCCCGCGCCCGGAGGCAACACGCCCTCCAGCTTCTCCACCGCGCTGCGCAGCGCATCGCCCGCCGCCGGACGCAGCAGCTCCGCCGAGGCGGCCAGCGCCGAGGCCTCGCCCACCGTCAGCCGCGGCGGCGCGGACAGGCGCTGGTCGAGGTCCACGTAGACGCGGTCGTTCTCGACGTAGATGTCGATGTAGTCGTCCGGGTTGAAGGGGGGCCGGCCCACGCAGGTGAGCAGATCCAGGTCCTCCAGCAGGTGCTCCCGGCTGACGTTGAGGGCGCGCGCCAGCTCCTCCACGGAGATACCGGGGCGCGAGGAGACGAAGGGAACGAGGAACAGCAGACGGCGAAGACGCTCGTGGACACTCATGCCGCCACCTCCTCACGGGGTGCGTGCTTCTCGAGGATGCGCGAGGCCATGTCCTTCACCCGCTGCCGGGCATCCTCGGGCGCCTCCACGCGGCACTCCGGCCCCAGCTGCAGGCAGAAGCGCAGCAGTCCATCCAGGAACGTCACCGGCAACTCCACCAGCACGCCCTCGCCGTCCTCGGCCGGGGCCACGGTGGCACCCGGGAAGAGCGAGGCACCGCGGGTCATCAGCTCGCCGGTGAGGCGCAGGCGCGCGTTCACGCTCTCGTGGAAGCGGTGCTGCCAGGGGGAGCTGGCCACGTGGTTGTCGAAGGAGAAGCCCTCGGGCACCTCGAAGTCCGGGGTGCGCGGACGGGCGGTGTTCGCCTTGAGCGAGCGGATGCGGTGCACGAGGAAGGTGCGTACCCCCTGGCGCAGGTGGCAGTAGCCCACCAGCGTCCAGATGCCCCGGCGCAGCACCAGGCCGTACGGGTCCACCTTGCGATCCGTGAGGTCTGGCCGCTTGGGCGAGGCATAGGACATCTGCACCCACTTGTGCGAGGCACACGCGTCCCAGAGCGACTCCAGGTTCGCGGCGAGCTGCGGCCCATCCTGCTCCGAGCCCAGCTCCATGCGCACGCGCGGGGTGGGCAGCGCGTTGCCCGCGAAGAAACCGATCTTCCGCAGGGCGTGGGACAGGTCGTCGCGGCCGGGGAAGGCCCCGGACGTCAACGCGGCGCTGCCCGCGGCGTAGAGGACGGCCAGTTCCTCCTTGGTGAGGTCCACCTCGGGCAGGTAGTAGGCGTCGCGGTCGACGATGTAGCCGTCCTTCCGCTCGTCATCTCCCTGGATGTAGGTGAGGGGGAAGCCCAGCTCGAGCAGTTCCGCCTTGTCGCGCTCGAACTTGCGTTCGGCGGCATCATCGGAAATGCCCATGTAGTCGGCGGGGAAGTGCTCACGCAGCTCCGCCCAGGAGATCGGTTCCCGAGCATCCAGGAACAGCGCGACGAGATCGAGGAGGCGTTCGGTACGGTCCATCGGAAGGTTTTCGACAATGCGCAAAAGCGTCAGGTCGGGTCAAGGCAGGGAGCCACGACAACGGACGGATGTCCGCTCACGCCCCGTGCGATCGTGGATCTACCCGGAGGAACAGTACCTGAACAGCTTTTTGCTGAACGCACGTCCAGGTGTGTCCATGAATGTGCGGAACCGACCCGAGGGTTGGCGAGCAGGCGTTCACGGCAGGCGGGCTCGCGAACGGCGGGCAACTGGGATATTCCTAGGAATCGACGGCGTACACGCCTGATCGGGGCGGGCTCGTCTGGCCGCACGCACTGCGAGGACCCACATGACGCGCTCCACCCTCATCAAGAAGGCATGGCTCGGGCTGGCGCTGGTGGGACTGGCATGCATCGGGGCGGTGCCCACGCAGGCGGAGGCCGAGCCGCTGTACTTCGCGCTGGAAGTGCGGCGCGAGGGCCGGCTGGTGGCCCAGCCCAAGCTGCTCGGGGAGACGGGCCGCACGGTGCGCGCCGAGCGCCGCAAGCCGGGCGCGAGCCAGCCGGATTACCGTCTGGTGCTCACCCCCACGGCCGAGGGCGAGACGTTCCACCTGGAGCTGGATCTGATGCTGCCGGAGATCAAGGGGCACTCGGAGCTGGCCCTGCTGCACGGGCAGCAGCGCCGGGTGCAGCTGGGCCGCTACCCGGGCGACCTGGAGGTCTCACTGCTGCTCATGAAGGTGGACTCGCCCGAGTTCCGCGCGCTGATGGACCTGAGCGAGGACGCCGCCGTGGGTGGCTCCGGCCGTCCCATCTGAGTGCGCTCCCTCTCCCTCTGGAGAGGGTCTACAGCACCGCCAGATCATCGCGGTGCACGGCCTCGTCGAGGTACCGGTAGCCGAGCACCGACTCGATATCGGCGCTCTTGAGGCCGGCGATCTTCCGCAACTCCCCATCGTCATAGGCACTGAGGCCGCGGGCGAACACCTGCCCCTGCTCGTCGACGAGATCCACGGGGTCTCCCCGGCCGAAGTCGCCCTCCACCAGACGGATGCCCGAGGGCAGCAGGCTGCGCTTGCTGGTGACCACGGCCTCGCGCGCTCCCGGGTCCACGATGAGCTTCCCCTTCGGCTTGAGCGCGTGGGCGATCCACGCCATGCGGGCGCTGCGCCGGGAGCCGGAGGTCTCGAAGAGGGTGCCCACGGGCTCGCCGGACAGCACGGAGCGCAACCGGCCGGGCACGGCGCCGGAGGTGATGAGGCAGCGGACGCCGAGCTCGGTGACGCGAGCGGCGGCGCGAATCTTGGTGGCCATCCCACCGGTGCCCACCAGGGAGCCGGAGCCGCCGGCCAGCGCCAGCAACTCGGGGGTGACGGCATCCACCTGGGAGAGCAGGCGGGCGTTGGGGTCCTTCCGCGGGTCGGCGGTGAAGAGCCCCTCCACGTCCGAGAGGACGATGAGCACATCCGCCTCCACCACGCCCGCCACCAGGGCGGCCAGGGTGTCGTTGTCACCGAACTTGAGCTCGTCCACGGAGACGGTGTCGTTCTCGTTGATGACGGGCACCACCCCGGCCTCGATGAGGCGCTCCAGGGCGTGCTTCACGTTGAGGTAGCGCCGACGGTCCTGCACGTCTCCATGGGTGAGGAGCACCTGGGCCACCCGCCGGTCCGCCTTGCCGAAGGCCTCCTCGTACGCCTGCATCAGCCGGCTCTGACCCACCGCGGCGCACGCCTGCTTGCCGGGGATGTCCTTGGGGCGCGCGGGCAGCCCCAGCCGCTCCACGCCGAGAGCGATGGCGCCGCTGGACACCACCACCAACTCCCGGCCCTGGGCCGCCCACAGCAGATCCTCCCCCAGCGCCTCGAAGTGGGCCCGGTTGAAGCGCCCCGTGGCGTTCGTGAGGGCATTGGTCCCGATCTTCACCACCACGCGCCGGGCAGCGCGCACCGCGTTTCGTCCGGAAGAACTCACATCTCCAGGTTATGCCATCCAAGGTGTCAGGAGGGACACCCGAAGCCGTCCCTCCCCGGAAGCAACCGCCGCCAGGGCGTGTTGTACGAGGTCGGGCTTTCGGGAACCCCGGAGGTGAATCCGGAGCCGAAGGCACCTATCCTCAAGATGTGAAAAGGGACAGGACGACGGCGTGGCGCGGGCGCCCTTCCCTCCGCGCGGGAGAAGGACACTTTTGAAGGAAATCTACGGAAACACCCTCGGACTCAAGGCAAGCGAGCAGAGCCGGCTGCGCAACACCTACCGCCGCCGCGTCTCGCCGCATGAGATCGTCTCCCCCGAGCTCGCCCGTCACCTCACCGAGCTGTCTCGAGAGACCAACCGCCAGGTGGGCGTCCTGCTCAACCGCAAGGGCGAAATCGAGTACGTGGTGGTGGGCAACGCCCACAAGCTGGAGCTGCCCGACATCGGCCGTGCCCGCGCCGGACAAGTGCGTCTGCGCGGTCTGCGCCTGGTGCACACCCACCTCAAGAGCGAGCCACTCACCAAGGACGACCTGACGGACCTCGCGCTGCTGCGCCTGGACATGGTCGCCGCGGTGGGCGTGGGCGACACCGGCCTGCCCGGCGTGCTGCACTACGCGCACCTGGTGCCCGAGAACGGCACCGGTGACTTCTGGAGCGTCACCACCCTGCCGGACGTCCATGACGGCCAGCCGGATGTGCTCGACACCCTGGAAGCCCTCGAGGAGGAGCTCAACCGCAAAGCCGCCGCGCGCACCGTCTCGGGCCGCGACAAGGCCATCCTCGTGGCCGTGTGCCTCAACGGCAACCGCGCCCAGGCCGAGGCCAGCCTCGCCGAGCTCAAGGAGCTCGCGCGCACCGCGGGCGTCGAGGTCATCGACAGCGTGCTGCAGATGCGCCGCGAGGCGGACCCTCGCTACCTCATCGGCCGCGGCAAGCTGGAGGACCTCAACCTGCGCTCCATGCAGGCCATGGCGGACGTCCTCATCTTCGACAAGGACCTCACCCCGTCCCAGGGCCGCCACATCAGCGAGGCCACCAGCCTCAAGGTGATCGACCGCAGCCAGCTCATCCTCGACATCTTCGCCCAGCGGGCGCAGAGCGCCGAGGGCAAGCTCCAGGTCGAGCTGGCCCAGCTCAAGTACCGCCTGCCCCGCCTGGTGCAGAGCGACACCTCCCTGAGCCGTCTGGCCGGTGGTATCGGCGGACGCGGCCCCGGTGAGACGAAGCTGGAAATCGACCGCCGCCGCGCGCGCGATCGCATCAACCACCTGGAGAAGCGCATCGACGCGCTCTCCCGCGAGCGCGAGGTCCGCCGGGCGCAGCGCAACCGCAGGGAGCTGCCCGTCATCTCCATCGTGGGCTACACCAACGCGGGCAAGTCCACGCTCCTCAACGCCATCACCGGCTCCGAGGTGCTCGCGGAGAACAAGCTGTTCGCCACGCTGGACCCCACCAGCCGCCGGTTGCGCTTCCCCCAGGAGCGCGAGGTCATCATCACCGACACGGTGGGCTTCATCCGGGACCTGCCCAAGGACCTGGTGGCCGCCTTCCGCGCCACGCTCGAGGAGCTGTACGACGCGGACCTGCTGCTGCACGTGGTGGACGCGAGCGATCCGTCCCGCGACGAGCAGGTGCAGGCCGTCGAGAACATCCTCGACTCGTTGGACCTGATGCAGAAGCCGCGCCTCATGGTGTGGAACAAGGCGGACCTGCTCAACCCGGACGAGGTGGGCTCGCTGCTGCGCACCGCGGGCGGCGTGGCCATCAGCGCGGCGAGCCGCGAGGGCCTGGCTGCCCTCCTGGCCAAGGCGGACACCACCCTCTTCGCCGAGGGCGCCTCGCGCAACCTCGGCGTCGTCACCCCGGACCCGGCGCACACCTTCGGGACCTTCGGGATGGCCGAGAGCCCCTCGGAGGAGCCCCTCGAGGCCGCCGAGGAGCCCGAGCAGAACCTCGGGGCAGCATAGGCCCCGGGCCAGGGGTTGCGGGCAGGCACCGGGGCCTTCTACAGTCCCGGTGCCGTGCTCATGCCCTCCCTCTTCTCTCCGTCCCTGCTGGCCCTGGTGCCCATCCCCGGCCTGGGTACGAGCCTCGAAAAGCCCGCCTCATCGGTGGACCCGAACTATTTCGAGATGCTCGAGCGCAACAGCCACATCGTCTACCCGGCCCTCGCCATGGTGGTGCTGGGGCTCATCGCCGCCGCCATCCTCCAGGCCGCCAAGGCCCAGGACATGGACGGCGCCGTGAAGGCCGAGTTCAAGAAGCTCATCGTCGACGAGCTGCGCCGCTACCCCGCGGGCCTGGAGACTCCGGCCCTCGCGGCGGCCACCGGCCTGGACCGCAGCAAGCTGGTGCGGCTGTTGGACCAGATGCAGCAGGATGGCGTCATCGTCTCGCACACCACCACCCAGCGGCAGACCGTGTGGCGCGTGAAGGGCGTTGGCGGCGCCGCGTACTGAGCGCCGCCCCGCTCCGCCTCCTCACACCAGCTCGGACTTGGGCTGGCGCGTCATCAGCTCCACCACCGCCGCGCGGGCGCTCTTGCCCTCGTAGGCGATGGCGTACACCTGATCGCAGATGGGCAGCTCCACCCCCACCTTGCGCGACAGGTCCCTCGCGCTCTTCGCCGTCTTCACGCCCTCGGCCACCTGCCGCATGTCGCCGAGGATGTCCTGGAGCGAGCGGCCCCGGCCCAGCTCCATGCCCACGTGCCGGTTGCGGCTGAGCTCGCCGGTGCAGGTGAGCACCAGGTCCCCCATGCCGGACAGCCCCGAGAGCGTGAGCGGATTGCCGCCCTTGCGCACGGCCAGGCGGGTGATCTCCGCCAGGCCGCGGGTGATGATGGCGGCGCGGGCGTTGTGGCCCATGCCCAGCCCATCCGCGATGCCGGCGGCGATGGCGATGACGTTCTTCAGCGCGCCGCCGTACTGCACCCCCACCACGTCATTGGAGGTGTAGGAACGGAACGTCTCCGTCTGCAGTGCCTTCTGGCAGCGCACCGCCACCTTGTCCCAGTGCGAGGCGATGGTGACGACGGTGGGCATGCGCTGGGCCAGCTCCTTGGCGAAGCTGGGGCCGGAGAGCACGGCGATGTAGGGGTGGTGCTCCTCGGGCAGGCAGTCCTCGAGCAGCTCCGTCATGGTGAGGAGCGTCTCGTTCTCAATCCCCTTGGCCACCGTGACGAGGGGCGCGTGCTTGGGCAGGTGCGGCAGCGCCTGGGAGATGACCTGGCGCGTGGCATGGCTGGGCGTGGCCAGCACCACCAGCTCCGAGCCCTCCAGCGCCGTCTTCAGGTCCGTGGTGGCCTGGACACGCGAGGAGATGGGGATGCCAGGGAGGTAACCGGAATTCTCGTGGCGGGTGTTGATGGCGTCGGCGAGGGCGGCGTCCCGGCCCCACAGGCCCACCTGCTCGCAATTGACGGCGAGCACGTTGGCGAGGGCGGTACCGAAAGAGCCGGAGCCGATGACACTGGCGCGCATGGGGGAAGTCTCCCGAGGGACGAGGGGGGAGGCGCAGCTTAGACCACACCCCACCCGGGAACGAGGACTCCCAACGAGCGAGCGGCGCAGCGTCCGCCAGCGGGCAGGCCGGTACCCGGACCAGCACTTCATCGTGGCCACGCGGGGGGCAGGCCGGTCTAGCATCCGCCGCTTCACGGGTATGCGTACACAGAGGGAGCCAGGGATGAGGGTCGGATGGGGCGCGGGAGTGGTGCTGGCACTGTCGCTCGGTGCATGCCGCTGCTCACAGGACGCGGGCGCGCCGGACGCGGGCATGTTGCCTCCCCCGAGCGCCCTCGCCTGCGAGGGCCTCATCACCCCCGAGATTCGCGACGCCCTGCCCGGCTTCACCTTCAAGGAGGAGCGGACGTGCCCCACCTGCGGGCCGCTCTGCACCTTCCGCTCGGCGGAGCAGGAGCAGAAGGAAGTCACCGTCTCCATCGCCTACGACTGCCACCAGCTGCCCGACGGGCAGGACGTGCGCGGACTGCTCGCCCCCACCCTGCGCGCGGGAGGCATGGAAATCCCCGCGCTCGGCAAGGCCGCCGCCCGCCGCGAGCCCGTGCCCGGCATGATGCAGGTCGTCGCCTGGGACGATGACACCCCCTGCGGCGTCGTCATCACCTGGCTGGGCAAGAACAGGGATAGAGCCCCCGAGCTCGCCCGCACCACGCTCTTCGGCCTCACCCGCGAGCGCCTCATGCAAGCCACCCCCCTGCCCGCGATCGGCGGCTCCACGCCGGACGCCGGCCCGGACTCCGACGCGGGCCTGCCCTGAGAGGCTGAGAACAGCGCGGGAATTTCGCTTCTTGACGCGGAGCCAGCTGGAGCGCTGCAGCAAGCGCATGCCGACCAAGACTGCTGGTGCCCTTCTTCTCGTGCCTATCAACCATACCCCCACGCAAGTGAACTCCTGCGTGGCACAAGGGCGAAACTTAAAGTCAATTGCTCTTGCGGCCAAGCGCCTGCTAGCCTGCCTGCTTTGAGTAAATTCATGGGACAAGGGGATGGGCGGACAGGGGACTCGCTGGCAATTCGCTGAGGGAAGGGGCCTGTGCCACCTCGCACAAGAACTGCAAAGTCAACTCGTGGTTCGTACGCATCAGTTCTCAATGCGTACCCGATGGCGACTTATAGAAGAGAGATCGTCAGTAATGAATCGGGATTGATTCGTAAGTTTTCCGCAGCATTAAGAAGACTCCCAGCTCCACTGCCAGAAACAAAGCCCAGACTAAACAAATCCCTGCAAGGGAATCTCGCAGAAACACTGGTGTATGAACTCGGGGATGAATACTGGGCCCTATTCAAGAAGAGGTGGACGTGGGTGGCAAATGCCACAACGCCATGGAAAAAGTCTTCCGATCCGGGATTCGACATCCTTGCGATAAGACCAGGGCCCCCACTCACACTGCTAGTGATCGAAGTCAAGTCCAGTTCCATCTCTGGCACCAAGCTGATCGCGAGCAAGAAATCCAGCCTGAAAGCAGATTTCAGTGGATTATTTTCGAGGAATGCGCGTGGTCGCCTAACCATTCGAATCGGGGCTATTTTATCTGACTTGGAACTCAAAATGTCCAGGCCAGACATGGTTGAGCCCGTCAAACGGCTGGTCGGCACAAAGCCGAGCACATCACCAAAAATCCAACTTATTGGCGTTTTGGTTTGCTGCACTGGGAGCAATACATCCCACATCGCCCGACGAGAGCGGGCATTCACACGACTACAGCACTGGCTCATCAAGAAGGGATGGCAACCTACACAGGTGCGACTAAATTCAATCGAACTCAACGACCTAAATGACTTCCTGAAGAAGACAATTCAAAAAACATTCCAATGATCAGACCAAGTGATTTCGAGACTCAATGCCAAACACTCGACTTAGACAAAATCGAGCATCAGATCGCCAGATGGGTCCGTAAATTTGAAGAGCCACCTCTAGGGACAAGACTCGAAGCCGAGAATGTACTACTAAGGCTAAGTTTGGAGTGCGCAACCCTGGATCCTGCAGGGTTATTCGCACCAGATGGCTCAGCGGATCATGCCACCACACTACTTGCGCGTGCACTGGGGAACCTGGGACGTCCCCGACAAAAGTCGGCCGCAACCTTTTACGTGCTTGCGTCGGTATCATACGCCATTGCCGGCAATTTTGCTTCTGCTTCAGTTTGGGCACGAAAAGCCCTGCCCAAGACAAATAAAGAGTCCTTCGAGCATTGGATTGTCAGCACCCTCGCAACACGCGTTCAACATCTCTCTTCAAATTCACCGCGAACTTTGCGCCGGTATGCACGAAAATTAGATACCGCGCTCAGTTCCGGCGATCCAGTTGACTTCGAACAAGCGACACACGAATTCAACGTCGTATGTGGCGAGGCAAGCAGTTGGTGGCCGGAGTTTGATCGCTTCCTCTTGTTATTTTGGCGTGCAATTCACAATCGCTGCTGGCAGCTATCGGCGGCACGCGTATTGACGAAAAGTGGATTCAAAAACGCCCGCTACATTGCCGCGCTGCGAATGGACACGTCGGCATTGCTCTTCCCTTCGCAGGTACACGTCTTAGAAGAAAAAGGCTTTCTGAGCCGCCCTGGGAACGCGTTGGTTCTACTCCCTACAAGTACGGGAAAGACCCTTCTAGGTGAACTGGCGATGCTCACCTCACTCTCTGATGAGCGGCCACTCGCAGTCTACCTGGCTCCGTACCGAGCGCTCGCAGATCAAGTAGCCCGACGAATGGAGCGGCGACTTCAAGCACTTGGCATTCGCTGTGAAATACGCAGGGGCGGGTATCTTGAAGGAAAGCAGCACGCGGACCACGACTCACAACGCGTGCTTGTCGCAACACCTGAAGCCTTCGATGCTCTAATGCGAGAACATCCAGAACTATACCCACAAATTTCCTGCTGTGTCTTCGATGAATTCCACCTGATTGAGCAGCCAGGCCGAGGCTTAATCTACGAAGGACTTGCTGCCCGGTTAATGTCGCTTGACACCATATACGCGCCAAGAATTGTAGCACTGTCTCCCGTACTATCTCGTTCTGAGACACTTAGCGATTGGCTCCACATCTCAGAGGATAGTATTTTCTCCTCTAGTTGGAAACCAACAGCTCGAAGGATTGCAATTTCCACACCAGACAGCGCCGTAAACTACTTTACGCCGGGAGAGAGGCTTCACAGCCAGCGTCGCCGTGACTCCGAGCCCGCTTGGACCGGCGAGGTGACTCTTCCGCATCGCATTGATGTACTGGCTGCACCGCCCAATTATGGCTTGATAAACATCCAACGACGTCGGGTTTTGGATAATATCTCCGCAATTGCGCTTGAACAGCATACACGCTTTGGCGAACCTGTGCTGGTAGTCTGCATGAATCGGGCACAGACTCGAGCATTAGCACAACTGGCAATTAGTGGCTTGTCCGAACTGAACGATGATTCCGCTGCCGTCTCGCTCGCCAAAGAAGTGTCGCGGAGATTTCCATACCTACAAACACTTGCGCGTGCACTACGCCATGGAGTCGCATACCACAACGCATCACTTCCCGGGTGGGTTCGAGAGAAACTCGAAGCATTGATGGAGAAGAAAGAACTCAAGCTGGTAATGGCAACCACAACACTAGCGGAAGGTGTCGATTTGCCTTTCAGAGTCGTAGTCATGGCCGGCTGGCAACAAAGGCGCTTTGGCCGACAACAACCGATGCCCTCCTTGCTTTTCAGGAACATCGCTGGAAGATGCGGTCGTGCGGGAGTTTACGTAGAAGGAGACACCATCATCGCGGACAATCCCGAACAGTCGGGAGTGCGGTTCAAGGAAAGGCTCAGGAGCTACCTGAGCCTATATGTCCAGCCCTCTGATATTTCACTCAAATCAGCGTTAAGCCTAGAACTTAGCGCCAGAAATGACGACGAGGAGGTTGGTTTTTCACGTGAAGCCAGTGCAGCACTGGAATCACAGTTTGCAGCATTCCTGGATGCCTCAACGTTTGAAGACCATCAGGAAGAAAGATTCGCCTCCTCGTTATTCGCAGGAAAAGACACGAAGGTCCGGCCATTACTCATGAAAAGATTAAAACAATTCTCGGATGAAATGGTCGAGGCAGAAGATTACCCCCTCATGCAGGTAAACAGCCCTCTTAGCCTGACTCCTTTTGGTCGTGTCGCGCTGGCTACTGGATTGTCTGGCCGTTCGTGCCTCAATCTCGTGCGATTTCTGGACTCCTACTTGCCCGGAGAGGAACCACGGATTGGCAAAAGAATTCGGCAACGACTTGGAATCCAGTGGGAACCACTTGTCGCCGCGCTTGCGCAACACGTGCTGGAGGGGGAGTTTGTGATTGAACTGGAGACCGGCGAGTTTGAGTCGATCAGGGATGGACGCAAAGGTTATCCTATCAAGGCCGATAGCTTTACCAATGTCGTGTTAGCGTGGCTCTCAGGAACCCCTCTGCCGAAAATTGCACAAATGTTGACCAAGGACAGCGTTCAGCGAAAAGACATTGATGAGTGGCTGTCAGGGCTGAATCATGAACTACCCGCCTTCTTAGAAGAAGATGTTGAGCAACTTGCGGTGTTCTTTGGTGGTTACGTAACGCAGCGATGGGCGTGGGTACTACGTGCCGCTGGGAGCATGGCAGGCGCAATTGGCAAGGAAGATGTCCAAGGAGAATCCAAGAAATTGGCGCGCCGAATGGAGTACGGCGTCAGATTTGTAGAGGCCGCAAACTTGATGGCAATAGGCTGCCCAACAGATAGAACGTTGGTCGATGCACTTGTCGGCGGGTACCTGGAAGAAGGCACGCAGCCATTCGATAGGACCGAGTTTCGTCAATGGTTACTCACACTCAAGGCAGAACGTATAGCACGAGAGCTGCCAGGAGCCGGAAACGCTGATGGCTGGCTACCTGCCATTGGTGCACTCGTAGACTTTCTCGGATAGGCGTCTTGCACCCGCCTTAGAGGCTGTTTCGCCAGCAGCCCTCGCCCTCTTCTCGTCCCCAGCAGCCCTCGCCCTCTTCTCGTCCGAGGAGCAGTTGGTCAAGGTTGAGGTCTACCGAAACTGGCTCTTATTCATGCACTGATGGGCTCGTCGTCACCACCAAGTGATGACCCTCCAAGAGGCGGGCATGTCTGTTATTCGCTCAAAGCTAGAACCTTGCACACGCTGCGACCCCTTCGGCACGGTCTTCCTGACACTGGTGGCGCTGGTGCTGCTGGAGGGGTGCGCCACAAGTCATCCACGCCAGAGCCTGCTGAGCGGATACAGCCACAACACGCCCGCCCCGACGTTCCACTCAGACTTGAGTTCCAAAACACCACGATTGGATTCGTCTCCTACGCGCACCGAGGAGGAAGGCAGTGGGGGCGGTTTCTTCGAACAGGAAACGGAGGCCTTCCAGTTAGTGCAGGAGTCCAGTGGACTTGAGGAAGAGTCCCAGCATCCGGTGGGCGCGGCGCTCTCCCCGGAACAGGCGCATCAGCTCTGGAACCGGTTGGCCAGGACACCAGTAACGCAGAGGAATCTCGCCCCGCGCCGGGTCCTCACCTGGCTGCTGGGCGAGGTGCTCGCGGGCGGCGAGCGCGTGGACTACGCGGAGGTGCTGAGGCGCACGGAACGATTCGAGCTCCTGGTGCTGGTACGTCCAGACGGTTACTTGGTGACCGCGCTCACCGGAGAGCCCCTCCAGCGCATGGGGCAGGTGACCCTGGAAGAGGGGGAATGGAAGGTGGGGCGGCTCGTCGTGGGCGCATTCTACTTCTCGCACGCGGGTGTCATCTACCCCGTGAACGACGCCCTGCGGCGCGCGGACACCCCGCCCTGGGCCGAGCTGGGCCTGGAGCGCGACTGGCTCAACACCGCCCTGGACGGAGCGCAGGACGCAATGGGCGAGATGGCCCTGGCGCTCGCCCAGTCCATCCTCCACCCCATCCGGAGCATGGAGGGTCTCGCCCAGCTCCCCACCACGGTGGCGCTCCTCATCGCCTCCTCCCCCGAGTATTTCGCGCGGTTTGGCGCCATGTCCTTGCAGGACCAGATACGCGAGGCAGCGCGGCTGTCCACGCACGTGGTCATGATGCTCGGGGGTGGAGCAGCCACGATGGGACGCATGGGCGGGTTGGGCGCGGAGTTGCCCGTGCTGTCGCTCACAGCAAGAGGCGAACTGGCCCTGAGCAGGGCGGTGGTGCCAGCGGGCACGGTCACGACCACGCTCGGTGCCGGACCAGGCTCCCTCTCCATCCTTCACATGGCAAGCAGCCGCCAGGGGAAGAGCGGCCCTGGCGGAGGCAAGGCAACCCCGCCGCAAGGGCCCGGCCGGTGGGCCCACAAGACGCCCACCACCAAATCCAAGGACGCCCTGGACTACCAGGAACAGGTGACAGGGCAGCCCGCATGGCGGGTGTACATGATTGGAGAGGTGGAGTTCGACGGCTTCACGGGCAAGGCGCTGCTTGAGGCCAAGGGCCCCAACTACAAGAACTTCTTCACCCCGGAAGGCACCCCCCGGCCCTGGTACATGCGTTCAGGGGGATTTGACGAGCTGATGGTCCAGGCCGAGAAACAGTCGAAGCTCGCCGAGCGGTTGAAGCTGCCGTTGATCTGGCACGTGGCGGATGCGGAGGTTGTGAAGATCCTCGGCAGACTCTTCGAAAAAGAAGGATGGAGCAACATCGACGTCCGCCATACACGACCAGCGCAGTGAGGAGCACACATGCAAGAGGACTACTATGTGGGGGCATACTGGGGCCCTCGAAAGGAGACGGCGCTGGAGTGCGCCCGGCGCGCGGAGCTGTACTTCCACATGCTGGCACGGTGCGATCCTTCCTTCGCCCAGTGGTATCGTAAGGGCCGTGGCTTCCCCCGCGAGTTGCCGGGCCACCCGCTCCATCCGGAGATGAATGAACTGGAGCGGTTGTTCCTTCAGGGGAGGCCGCGCACGGACCTCGGCAAGAACGTCATCGAGGATCTAGGCTTCCGCATCACCACGTGGAACACGAAGCAGAAGTTCACCCTCCTCTCGCTCTCGTGTGGGAAGTACTCGCCATGGGGTGGACCCAATACATGCCTGCTCGACCCGTCCTCGGATAGCACCGTGCGGGAGCGGTTGCTGCGCGCGCCCGTGCTCGCCGAGGTGCTCACCTCCATGGCCACCGCGTGGGAGCCCGACTACGCCATCGCCAGCTCGACGGAGATGGTGCGCCTCGTGGAGCAGGGAAGGCGTGAAGTCCGCGTCGGATGGCTGACGTACCTGTCTCGCCGCCTGGGTGCCCTGCCCCCCCTGCCCGCCCCCGTACATGTCTCACCGGTGGGCGCGCTCGGCTGGCTCCTCGTCCTCTCCCCGGAACCCATGACGGCCAACAATCCCGAGCACGTGGCCTTCACCCAGCGCATCCGCGAGCGGCTCGACCGCGCGGGCCTCATCGCAATCCCCGAGCCCCCCGACGCCGGATCCGACTCCGCCGACGAATGACCCGGCACGGGGGGGATGTACGACCAGCCCCCACCTGGAGCATCGCCGAGCTGGATGGCCTTGGTGCCGCCCCGAGACACCGCTTGGCACGTCGCGCGAGCGTCCGGCCCACCGGAGAGGTAAAGGAGGGGGGCCGTGCCGAGTCCACAACCCTCCGTCATCCTCAGCTTCCGGCGCACCTTCGCGCTGCTCATCGTCCTCGTGGTGCTGCCCTCCGCCGGGCTCTCCGGCTTCGGCGTGGTGGCCATCATCAACGAGCGCGCCGCCGTGGAGAAACGGCTGGAGGCCACCTGGCAGGGCACGCTCGAGGCCCTCATCGAGGACCTGCCCTCGGCGCTCCGGGCCTCGCGCTTCGAGCTCGTGGACGGCCAGCCCCGCGTGGTGGCCCCCGGTGGACGGCTCCTGTCCACCCCCGTCTCCTTCCGGGCGGAGGACAAGCAGGTGAGCTCCTCCGACGCGGAGCTCGCCGCCGCCCTGCAGGCCACCCCGTTCTCCGCCGGGGACTTCCCCGCCGGCACCTCGCACTTCTCCCTCATGGTGGGCGGCCGCGCCGCGCTCTTCTCCGCCGAGCGCCAGGGGGACGTGGTGCACGGCGTCCGGCTCTCCCAGGAGGCCCTCGAGGCCCTGCTCACCGAGCGCGCCGAGGAGCCGGTGACCTCCAACGAGCCCGTGCGCTTCGTCCTCCTCGCCCGCCAGGAGGCCACCGGCGAGGGCCTCATGGGCAAGCTCGCGCTGGAGGTGGCCCAGGCCCGCGCCAACGCGCTCGGGCCGCTGGTGCTCGCCGAGCAGGTGCTGCCCCCTCCCCTCCAGGACTTCCGGCTCGCCGTGGTGCCCACCGGAGAGGACCCCATCGCCCGCGCCTCCACCCGCAACCGCGTGGTGTACGTGGTGCTGCTCGGCCTCTTCTACGTCACCCTCACCTTCGGCGTCGTCTACACCGGCCGCGTCCTGTACCGCGAGGCCCGGCTCTCGCGCATGAAGACGGACTTCGTCTCCCTGGTGAGCCACGAGCTGCGCACCCCCATCACCTCCATCCGCATGTTCATCGAGACGCTCGCCCTGGGCCGCGTGAAGGACCCCGCGCAGACCCAGCAGGTGCTGCAGATGCTCACCCAGGAGACCGAGCGGCTGAGCACCCTCGTCGAGCGCGTGCTGGACTGGGCCCGCATCGAGAGCGGCCGCAAGGTGTACCACCCGGAGCTCCTCCCGGTGCCCACCGTGGTGGACGCCGCCGTGTCCGCCTTCCGCGCCCAGCGCCTGGAGAGCGAGCTGCAACTCTCCGTGGACCTGCCCGGGCAGCTCCCCCCGGTCCTCGTGGACAAGGAGGCCATCGCCGGTGCCCTGCTCAACCTGCTGCAGAATGCCTACAAGTACAGCAAGGAAGACAAGCGCATCACCCTCACCGCCCGCGCCCGCCGCAATTGGGTGGACCTCACCGTGGAGGACCACGGCGTGGGCATCGCGCCACGCGACCGGCGGCGCATCTTCGAGCGCTTCTATCGAGTAGACAATCTGCTCACCCGCAAGACGGAGGGCAGTGGGTTGGGACTGGCCATCGCCAAGCACATCGTGGAGGCTCACGGCGGGCACATCACCCTGAAGAGCGAACTGGGAAAGGGCAGCCGCTTCACCATCCAGCTCCCCGTGGGGAAGGCATGAGCGACAAGCCAACACGCATCCTGGTGGTGGAGGACGACCTGGCCATCCTCACCGGCCTGTCCATGAACCTCAACTTCGAGGGCTACGAGGTCCTCCAGGCCCAGGACGGCCGCCAGGGTCTGGCCCGCGCCCTCGACGAGTCGCCGGACCTCCTGGTGCTCGACGTCATGCTGCCCGAGCTCAACGGCTTCGAGGTGCTCAAGGAGCTGCGCCAGCGCGGCCGCGACATCCCCGTGGTGGTGCTCAGCGCCAAGGGCGCGGAGATGGATAAAATCCTCGGCCTCAACCTGGGCGCGGACGACTACGTGGTGAAGCCCTTCGGCCTCCAGGAGCTGCTCGCGCGCATCAAGGCCGTGCTGCGCCGCCGCTACCCCGTCCAGGGTCAACCGCTCACCACGGGCTTCGGCGACGTGCAGGTGGACCTGAGCGCCAAGACGGTCACCCGCGGCGGACAGCCCGTGGAATTCACCGCCCAGGAATTCAAGCTGCTGGCCTACTTCCTCGCGCACCCGGGGCGCACCTTCAGCCGCGAGGAGCTGCTCAGCGCCGCCTGGGGCTACGGCTACGAGGGCAGCGCCCGCACCGTGGACAACTTCATGCGCCAGCTCCGGCTCAAGCTGGAGCCGGACCCCGAGGCCCCCAAGCACTTCCTCACCGTGCGCGGGCTCGGCTACCGCTTCGAGCGCTGAGGCGCCCATGCTCCGCCGGCACTCCCTCATCCCGTGGCGGTCCTGGCTCGGTGCCCTGAGCCTGTGGGCCGCCTTCCCGGGAAGTGCCCGGGCGACGGAGACGGACCAGTACTTCGCCATCGACAAGCCGCCTCGCGACTCGCTGGAGGTCCTCAACGAGAAGATCAACCGGGACATCCTCGGCGCCCTGGCGCTCGTCAACCGGCGCGCGAGCTGGGACCAGTACTCCTGCCAGGACGTCGCCCACCGCGTCTACCAGCGCTTCCGCATCTCGGGCCTCCACAAAATCGAGCTCTGGGCGGAGAACTCCCCCCGCATCGACCGGGTGCCCACCAAAAAAGACCACCGGCGATTCGAGGCCCAATCCTCCATCTACCGCAACGCGCGCCTCTGGGACTGGGGCCTGTCCTTCGGCATCAAGGCGACCTTCACCGTCGCCGGTGTCCACATGGGCGCCGACAAGCTCTCCCACTTCTTCCAGACGGGATGGAAGTACCACCAGCGCTTCCGCGAGCTCATGAAGAAGGACGTCCCCGAGCGCGAGGCGCTCGAGCGGATCGTCCGCTACGGCGTGGAGACGGAGAGCGGCACCCTGGGCTCCGTGACGACGGGCGTCTTCTCGTTCGGAGATCTCGAGGCCAACTACCAGGGCTTCCTCTTCTACCGGAGCCTCTGCCGGGACGAGGATCCCCGGCTGCTGAAGACCCCCCAGGGATGGCGGCTGACGCGGCCCTTCGACTGGCGCGATTACGTCTCTCCCCAGTTCGATGAGACCGTCAACAACTCCGCGTTCGTCCCCATGCGCTGGGAAGAGGTCCGCGCCAACCTGCGGCGGGATTACTGCCCCCGGCTCGACAGCGAGACCTTCCTGGAGCACTACCGCTTCTACGCGCGCTACCCGCGGAAACCCGACGACTTCAACACCCGCTACGTCCGGGAGTTGCTCGCCCGGGGCGAGGTCCCTCGTCAGCAGGACTTCTCCATCTGGGCCGCCTGCGGCCGGAACCCGCCGGACCTCGCCCAGCTCGCGGCGGAGACGGGCGGAAGCTCCGGAGCCGGGCCGGAGAACGCGGCGACGGAGCCCTCCACGCCCGCGCCCCGGTACGAAGCCCCGGTTTTCGACGAGGCCATCCTCCGGCCGCTGTTGGAGCTCGGCGGCGGCGGATTCCGCAACGACGGCTCCGCGTGGAATGCCCTGCTCCGGACCCGCTTCCTGCTCCACGAGACCGTGGGGCCGGAGGATACGTGGGACGCCGTGCGGACCCCGGAGTACCTGCTCTGGGCCTCGCTCGACGGGCACATCGCCCTGGGCTCCACCCCGGAGGGTGTCACCGTCCCGTATGCCGACCTCCGCTTCACCCCCGTCCAACGCCGCTTCGAGCTGAACAACGCGGCCACCGGCGAGGAGCTCGCCATCGGGGTGGTCCTGCTCCCCTTGCGCCTCACGCGCTTCCTCGCGCTCGACCGGAGCCTCGGCGTCGACACCTCCGTCATCGGCGTCCGCGCCCGGCTCGGAAAGCGCTTCGGCGAGCGGCAGCGGGCGGGCGTGTTCGGAGCCGTGGCGCTGGACTCGCCCGGCTACAAGGCGGCGCTCCACCCGTCCGATGGGTACGCCTTCCAGGGCATGCATGCCGCCACCCTGGCGCTGGAGACCGGCGCGGAGCTGCAACTCGGAACGCAGCTCCGGCTCGGACTCGTCCTCGGTGGGAGCGCGAGCATTGGCCTCGGATGGGACCCTGGGGGCAGTGGCTTCTCCGCCCCCGCGGACCTCGGGGCCCATGCCGAGGCCCAGGTGGACGTGACGCGCTTCTCCCGCCTCTTCGTCCGTGGCCAACTCGAGGCCGTCCTCGAGCCCGGGCGGAACCGGATCCTGTCCACCCCCGTCCTCCTCGGCGGCGCCACCTTCAGGTACTGAGCCTCACCCCTCCACCACGCCGATGTGCCGCGTGTCCTCGGGATCGAACGGCTTGCCGTCGAAGCGGCCATACCGCTCGCGGGGCGTGAGCCCGCAGGCCTTCATCGCCGCGTCCAGCTCCTCGGCGGTGAAGGGCCTCAGCTTGAGACGGCGGATGCCGAGCGGCGCCCCGGGCTGCCGGCGCTCGCGCAGGTGGAAGGCGAACACCGGACGGCGCGGCTCGAGCCCGGCACCGGGCTCCTCGTCCTCGCGGAGCGAAGTGGGCTCGGGCGGCGGGTTGAGCACGTCGTAGACGAAGATGCCCTCCGGCTCCAGGTGGTGGCGCACCGTGGACAGGAAGGCCTCCAGGTCCTCCTGCGAGCCCATCATCCCCAGGGCATGTTGGGGAGCGAGCACCACGGGGAAGCGCTCGGGCAGGCGCAGCGAGCGCGGGTCGGCGTGGAGGAAGCGCACGCGGGCGGCCACCTCGGGCGGCTCCGAGCTCCGGAGCTCCTCGGCGGCCTGCACCATGCGCTCGGACGGGTCCACCCCGAGCACGGACAGGCCCGCCCCGGCCAGCGCCCAGGCCACACGCCCGTTGGCCGCGCCCAGCACCAGCACGGGGCCCCCATGCTCGGCCGCCTGGCGCGTGTAGAAGGGAATGTCGGGTTCCTGCCCGACGAGGGAGAGCGGCGTGCGGCCACGCGTGTCGTTTCCGGCCATCTGCTCCGGACTAGCACGGTTGGAGGCGCAGCGGGGTCAGGACCCTGCCATTCCTGGGCATCGGCGTACCCAGGGGCTGTCCGGGAGCCGACGCAAGGGCCCGTCTCCGGGACGGACCGGGCTGGCACCCGGCTTGCGATAGCTCGGGACGAGGGTACCGCGTGGGTACCCGGATTCCTCGCAACGGGTGGACAGCGACATGAAGGGCGGATGGCGGTGGGCGACGGCGCTCGTCGTGACGGGCGCGATGTGGACGGGCTGCACGCAGACGACAAGCGGACATGACGAGTCCGAGCGGAACAACCCCGGACTGGACTCGCCCCGGGATGAGGGGGACGGCGTGACGCCCACCCCGGACCCGGACCCGGTGACCCCGGATCCGGTGACGCCAGATCCAGGCCCGGTGACGCCAGGTCCGGACCCGGTGACGCCCGATCCAGGCCCGGTGACGCCCGGCCCGGGGCCGGTGACTCCACCGCCGCCTCCACCCGAGGAGGCCATCCAGTTCACCTCTCCCCCGGGCTGGCGGTTCTACGGCACCCAGCACGGCGGACCCCGGCGCGTCTACGGCGTCGCCGCGGACGAGGGCGGCAACGTCTGGGTCGCCGGCGGCGAGGACGGCCTCTTCCTGCTCCGTCCGGGCGCCGACAAGCTCCAGCGCTACACCATGGCGGACGGGCTGCGCCCCTATGGCTTCATGCCGGACGGCAGCGCGCCCCCGGGCGAGAAGTACCTGAAGGTCATCTCCGTGGCGGGCGGCCCCGCGGGCACCGTCTTCGTGGGCTACGAGGGCAGGCCCGGCACGGGCTCGAACCACTGCGAGAGCAACTGGGACGGCCCCAGCCCGGACCCCTCCCGCTACAAGAGCGGTGACGCGGACAAGGTGACGCTGCGCGCGGATGGCACGCTCGAGGTCGTCCACTACGACATCTTCTCCGGCCCCGGCGTGGTGCGCGACGAGCTGCGCGGCCGCGAGAAGATCTGCAACATCCTCCGCATCGCCTACGACAAGAACTCGAACAGCGTCTGGTTCGGCGGCAACCACGGCTTCTCCCGTGGCGACGCGCGCTACACGGGCAACAACACCTGCAACGGCCAGCTCTCCTGCTCGGGCGTCATGGAGCACGTGCACCCGCACATCAACGCCTTGAACGAGCAGGGCAACGTCGTCCTCCTCACCGACGCCTACTACGGCGTGGCCGTCCACCCCAGCGGGGACGTCTTCTTCGGCGGCTCCAACCGCTCCACCCGCTTCCGGTACGGCTCCAACAGCCACAATTACTGGCGCGCCCAGAGCATGAGCGAGGACCAGCCCTACGCCTGGAACCGCTTCGACCTCTGGCCGGACAAGGTGGGCGAGCCGAACCTCTCCCGGCCCGCCGACCGCGTGGATGACCACGTGTCCGGCATGTCCGTGGCCGGCGATGACACCGTCTGGGTCAGCTCCTTCACCAAGGGGCTCGCGCGGATGAACGCCGAGGGCGGTGACGTCCGTTACCTCGACGTCGGGGTGCCGCACCTGTCCACCGTGGCCGTGGACTCCACCGACGGCAGCGTGTGGACCGGCGCCCGCTGGCTCGGCGCCGTCTTCCGCGTGAAGGACGGCAAGGTGCACACCTACGGCTGCACCGACTTCGGACGGCGGCTGTGCATGAGCACCGTCGCCGACATCCAGGTGGACCGCGGCAACGGGCGCCGCATCCTCGTCGGCTTCAAGGGCAGCGACGAGAACCGCGTCCCCGGCGCCATCGGCATCTACTCGGGGAACTGACGCTCTGGATGGGAGCACGGGTCCCCTCCGTCCTCACGGAGGGGAACCCGGTGTCTCCGGCACCCTCACCCCGACCCTCTCCCGGTGGGAGAGGGGAAGTGGCTCAGGCGCAGGTGAACGACCAGCGGCAGTTGTTGGAGATGCACTCCCGGTCGCTCCCGCACACCGCCCCGCGCGACTTCTTGTTCTGGCACTTGCCCGAGTTCGTTCCCCAACCGCAATACTGGTTGCTCGCGCAGTGGGAATCGCTGTCGCACAGGCACGAGCCCGTGGGGTTGATGTAGCAGTCCGCGCTGCACCGGTCCGTCGTGCACTCCTTGTCCGACTTGCAGGTCTGCCCATACGCCTTGGACCGCGGCGTGAAGCACCACCCCACCGCGTCCGCGCAGCCGCCGCACGCCCCCGACAGGCACTGCCCATCCCGGCTGCACGAGGCCCAGTTGCCCTTCTTCGCAACGCAGTCGTTGTCCCCCGGGTTGGCCGGAATCTCGTTCTGGCAGTAGCTCGTCGCGCCGCAGTCCCCGTCGTCATTGCACACGCAGCGCCCATCGAACGTCGAGCACAGCACCGAGGTGCACTGGTCGCTGATGCACTCCGCATCGAAGCGGCAGCCCTCGTTCAGCGTCTTCGAGTCCGGCGCGTACGCCATGCCACACACCGTGGGGTAACGCGCCTCACGCACGGACTTGTCCTCGTAGGGGGCAATGCCCGTCGTGTCGATGTCCGAGGCCGGGTCCGCCATGCCCGCGCGCGGCCCGCTCGCCCGCTCCCACATCAGCAGGAACGTCTCCGACGAGCCCGACAGCCCCGCCGTGTTCGCCCCCAGCCGCCCCAGGTCCCTCAACAGGTCCGGCAGCAGGCCCACGTGCGCCAGGCCCTTCTCGTCGAAGTCCGTGCCCAACCGCCCCGGCCAGGACACCTCCTGCTGGTGCGCCTGATCATCCGCCTCGGCCTGGAAGCCGGCCGAGCACGCCCCGTGCGGCCCGAAACGCGGCCGCGTCTGCTGGATGAAGCCGTTGAAGTCCGCGCCGAACGCCATGGGCACCTTCAATCCCTGGCGGCCATACTCGTACGCCTGCGCCACCGAGCGGCTCGAGCCCTGGCAGTTGTTGGCGATGCCGGACTTCGTGTACGCGCGCGTTTCGTCATGCGCCGTGCGCAGACCGAACATGCCGCCCGTCTGCCGCACGTAGCGCACCGCCCACGACGGCGTCGTCTTCTCGTCCTCCGCCAGCTTCGGGTTCATCACCTCGCGGAAGTGGCCGTGCGAGATGTAGAGCGGGTAGTAGTTGTTCGCCTGGGCGATGGCGTAGGCGTCCTGGGTGCTCTTCTCGGACAGGTGCGCCATGTCCACGAGCATCCCCTTGTTCATCATCGCCTGCACCAGCGCCTTGCCGTCCGCCGTCAGGCCCTTGGTGTTGCGGCAGTTGCCCGCCGCGTCCCGGGCCACGTCGAAGCCGAGCGTGAACGAGCCCGTCGTCACACCGCAGTCGAAGTCGATGTGGCAGTTCTCGATGAACTGGGCCGCCTGGAAGATGGCGTTGTGCAGCGCCGCGCCACCGAAGCGGTTGTCCAACTGGTGCACCGGCTGGATGGAGCGCACCCCGAGCGCGTGGAAGCGGTCCAGCTCGCTGCGCCAGTCCCTGGTGCCGAAGAGCTTGCTCGTCTCGATGGAGAGCACCATCGCCAGCTTGCCGGCGCCGATGATCTGCCGGGCATGCGCGGGCGACAGGGCGATCTCCGCCCAGTCCGTGCGCGCGTCGAAGTCGCGGGCCATCTGCAACTGCACCTCGACGTCCGCCATCTCGTCGCACGGGCGCTCGAGGTTCTGGTACGGCAGGGCGCTGCACAGGAAGCCATTGCTCACCAGCGACACCACCACCAGCGACATGCCGCCCTGGTGCGCCTGCCGCAGCCAGCCCTCCCAGGACTGCTGGTGGGCGATGGTGTCCCAACGGGGCCACTCGGAGCCCACCTCGCGCCGGCCCAGGTGCAGGCCCGTGTCTCCCTCCGTGCCCTCGATCTTCCCGATGAACTCCGAGCCCACCGCGCCCGCGATGCCGAAGAACTGCGAGAGAATCGGGACCCCGCGCAGGTCCACGCTGCCCGAGTTGGGGCACAGGTTGAGCAGCTCGCTCAGGTCCATGCGCACGCGGGCATGGTCGCTCTCCGGAGCTCCGCCATCACAGCGCGTCAGCGCGCCGGTGTGGCCGCCGTGGAACCAGCCGCCAGCGAAGGCCTGCTCGGCGAACATGTGGTGGTGCAGCTCCGCGAAGCCGCTCACCGCCCGCTGCTGGTTCGTCCCCAGCTGGGGCGCCTCGGGTTCCGGCTGCACGGGGCTGCAACCCTGGGTCAGCACGAGCGCCAACGCCATGACGAGCACTGCTCTGCAATGGGAGGGGGATTTCATGAAAGAACCTCCTTTTCAGGAGGTTCACTGATACCGCCCGTGAACCTGGAAATGAAGAGAGGGGGTCAAAAAATCCGCCCCGGTTTGTTTCTCTAGAGAGTCCGTGCAGGGGTTTGCCTTCAGCTAGAGAGCAGGAGAGGCCCCTCCGGGCACGGTCTCGTCAAACTTGTCCAACAGTTGGACAAGTTCGTGAAGAGCGCGCCCGGGAGGTGGCTGAACTCAAGGAGACTCATCCGCATGAACGCCGAGCAATTCTGGAAGCTCATCGAGTCATCCCGGAGCGGGTTCGACCCAGACCGGATTGACGGGAACATGGAGCGGCAACGAGAGGAGCTCAGGCGCCTGCTGCTGCAGTTGCCACCCGAGGAGATCCTGGACTTCCGTAACCATTTCCTGGAACGGATGGCCACGGCATATCACTGGGACCTGTGGGGGGCCGCCTACCTCATCGCGGGCGGTTGCTCGGATGATGGCTTCGCGGACTTCCGAAGCTGGTTGATTTCCATGGGCCGCGGCGTCTTCGAGGCCGCGATGTCGGACGCGGAATCACTCGTCGAGGCCGCCGATGCGCCTGGAGTCGAGGACGTCTTCTTCGAGGAGTTCCAGTATGTGCCAGCTGAAGTCTACGAGGAGCTGACAGGGCAGGAGCTCCCCGAGTACGCAGGACCGTCTCCCGAGGAGCCCGCTGGAGAGCGTTGGAACGAGGACGAGGGGAACCTCCAGCGGAGGTTCCCCAGGCTCTGGGCGAGATACGGCCGGGGATGACCCGGCGCCCCCTCTCTACTTCGCCAGCGTGCGGTACTTCTCGTACAGCGCCTGCTGGCGGCTGGTGAGCGGCACCTGCTTTCCTCCCAGCCACATGCCTACCGGGCGGCTGCTCACCTCCAGCGGCTCCCCGTTCCACAGCACCAGGTCCGCCACCTGCCCCGGTGCCACCTGCCCGCCCTCGAGCCCGAAGGCCTCAGTCACGTTGGACGTGATGGCCCGCAGTGCCTCCTCGTACGGCAGGCCCCACGCCACCGCGTTGCCCGCTTCCTGCGTCAGCGTGCGCACCATGTACGGCTCGCCCAGCGTGGAGATGAGCACCTTCACCCCCGCCGCGCTCAACAGCGCCGCCGAGTCCATCCGGCTGTTCAACCCGTCGAAGCTCGACGGCAGGTTCTGCGTGGGCTGCACGATGACGGGCACCTTCGCCGCCACCAGCTCCGGCGCCACCCTCCACGCCTCGCGGCCTCCGGCAATCAGCAGCTTCAGCCCGAACTCGCGCCCGAGCCCCAGCGCCGCCCGGATGTCCGACACCTTGTTGGCCGTCACCACCACCGGCAACGCTCCCGTCAGCACCGGCTGCAGCGCCTCCAGATCCAACCGGCTCGCCGCCAGCTCGCGCATGCGGTTCTGCTCGAACTCCGCCTTGCGCTTGTTGTACTCGCGCGCATCCGACAGCAACTCCCGCAGGCGCTCCAGCACCAGCGCCCTCGGGCCGGACACCGCGTTACGGCCCGTCACCCCCAACTGGATGTGCAGCGCCAGCGGCGCCCGGCGCACCGTGCCATCCGTCCCCACCCACGCGCTCTGCCCGGACACCAGCCCGCCCACCGGCGCCACGCCCGCCGTCGTCACGCCTCCCAGCCTCGCCACCGGGAATGTCTCCGCCGCGGGGTTGAGGCTGTCCACCACTCGCAGCGAGGCACGGATGGGATCCTTCGCCGCCTCGCCACGCAGCGTGTCGTCCACCGTGGTGTCCTCCATCCCCACCTCCACCACCCCCAGGCTGGTGAGCGGATCCACCAGGCCCGGCGTCAACACCCGTCCCTTGCCGTCCACCACGCGGCACCCCGAGGGCACCGCTCCCAGCGCCCCCGCCTGCACCCGCGTCACCTTCCCGTTCTCCACCAGCACCGAGGTGTGGGCCCGCCACGTGCCCCCCGAGAGCACCGCCACGTCCTGGAACGCGGTGCACGCGCCGTCCTTCACCTCCAGCGGCCGCGCACACCCCTCCTCCTTCGAGGGCTCGCAACGCGCCTCCAGCCCCACGTCCTTCAGCGCCGGAGCCGCCGCGGGCCGCACCACCAGCTTCGCCGAGGCCCCGGCACGCTCGCCCAGCTCGAAGTCGCTCGCCTCCACCACGCCACTGTCCGCGTCGAACGTCACGACACCGTCCGCCCAGACGCGCTGCGCACGGGCGTAGACGGACAGCGGGTGGTTCTTCCACAGCACCACGTCCGCCATCTTCCCCGGCTCCAGCGAGCCCGTCCGGTCCTCCACCCCCATCACCCACGCGGCGTGCAGCGTCACCCAGCGCAGCGCCTCCTCCTCCGTCAGCGGAATGCCCGACTCACGCGCCCGCCACAGCGCCTTGCCCGCTTCCTGGTTGAGCCGCTGAATCCCCAGCGCCGAGTCCGAGTGGATGACGGTGCGCCCACCCGCCTGCGACACCAGGCCCGCGTTCTCCGGAATCCCGTCCCAGGCCTCCATCTTGAAGCCCCACCAGTCCGCCCACGTCGCCACCGCCACGCCCTTCTCCGCCAGCCTGTCCCTCACCTTGTAGGCCTCCAGCGCGTGGTGGAAGGCACGGATGGGGTAGCCGAACTCCTCGGCCACCTGCAGCATCACCGCCATCTCGTCCGCCCGGTAGCAGTGGTTCTGCACGAGGATGTTGCCGCGCATCACCTCCACCAGCGTCTCCAGCTGCAAGTCCCTCAGCGGGGCCGGCCCGGCCTCCTCGGGCTTCTTCGCGCGCTTCTTCTCCCAGGCTTCCCAGCGCTCCTGGTACTCGCGCGCCCGGGCGAAAGCCTGCCGGTAGCCCGCCACGTTGCCCATGCGCGTGGCCGGCGCGCGGCGCTGGGCGGCCCCGTAGGCCCGGCGCGGATTCTCCCCGCACGCCATCTTCAGCCCGTCCTTCGCCCCCGGAAAGCGCATCTCCGCCGCCGAGCGGCCAAAGTGCAGCTTCACCGGGAAGGCCCGTCCACCAATCAGGTTCGCGCTGCCCGGCAGCACCAGCAGCGAGGTGATGCCACCCGCCGCCGCCCGGCGCAGGGCCGGGTCCTGCGGCCAGAAGGAGTGCTCGGCGGACACCTCGGCCGTCACCGGGGCCGTGGCCTCGTTCCCATCACTGGTGGAGGTGGTCTCCGGCGAGGCGTACACGCCCAGGTGGCTGTGCGCGTCGATGATGCCGGGCGTCACATACAGCCCTGTTCCATCCACCTCCTCGGCGCCCGGCGGGGTGGCCACCTCCGCGTTGCGCCCCACCGCCACGAGCTTCCCCTCCGCGAAGGCCACCGCCCCGTCCTCGATGGCCGACCCCGAGGCGGGCATCACCGTCGCATGACGCACCACGACCGCGCGTGTCTGGTTCCACGTCCGTGCTGGGACGCTCGGTGAGTAAGCAACCTTTGCAGGGGGGTTGGTAGGAGCAGGTGTGCTCGGGGCAACGGTTGCGCAGGAAGTCAACAACAGCAGAGGTAGGTGGCGGTAGCGCATGGCCGCCCTCGTATCACGCTAGAATCCCAGGCGCCCATGTCCTCCGCGCTCTCCGCCCCCCTCTCCACGCCCCCCATCGCCGTCAAGTGGGCTCGCGGAAACCGGCTCGCGGCATGGCCCTTCTCCCCGGTACCGCCGGACCCCGAGCGCGCTGGCACGCTCTACCCATTCGGTAGTGGAGCGCCGCGCAGTGCACGGGGCCGGACCCCGACGTCGTCCTGGAGCACCCCACCATCAGCCGCCACCACCCGCCGGAAAACCTCCACGCGTCGCCGCGCGAGTACCGCCTCGCGCGGCCCGAGGAGGGCTGAACCCCTCCCCCCTCTCCCCCACCGCCACACCCCGAGCCCATGACCGCAGCCGCCATTCCCATCCACTTTCCCAATCAGTTCCAGGGCCTGTTCCAGCGCGTCGAGTCCACCTACCGCCCCCTCCTGGTGGATGCGCTGAAGAAGGTCCACGCGGCCCCCATCCCCTCGGAGCTGCGGCCCTTCTTCGATCACGTCACCGTGGAGAGCACCCAGCCGGCCTTCATGCTCATCCCCCTGATGTTCCTCGCCGCCGCCGAGGCCTCCGGGGGCATCACCCAGCGGCACATCGACGCCCTGCCGACGATGCTGCTGAGCATGGAGGTGACCGCCATCGTCGACGACACCGTGGACAGGACGCCCATGCGCTCCGGGAGGATGAGCTTCCCCCGGCGTTTCGGCGACGTGAGCGCCACGCCCTTCACCGGCGCCCTGCTCATGCTGATCGCCGAGCAGAACGGCCGCTGCCCTCCCGAGTTCCTCAACGCCACCATCCGCTACGTGCTCGACCTCTTCTCCATGTTCCTCTGGGAGCGGCAGAACACCTACCCGGAGCGGGCCCTGTTCGAGCGCTGGCTGGAGCACCGCTACACGGAGACGCGCGTGGCCACGCAATTCGCCATCGACAGCTCCCTCGCCCTCAACGGCCGTCCCCCCCTGCCGCTCGCCGCCGTGGAGCGCTTCAGCTACATCTTCCAGGACGTGGACGACATCGTCGGCCTGCTCGAGCGCCGCGACGAGCAGGGGGAGAACGATGATCTCCAGATGGGCATCATCACCCGGCCCCTGATGCTGACGCTCGCCCGCCAGCCCGAGTTCGCCCGGAGCGTCGACCAGCTCTGGGACAACTACCGCCCGCTGCTGCATTCCTCGCTGGTCGAGTTCCAGCAACGGCATGCGGAGGTGTCGGACCGGACGCGGGGACTGCATGATCGGATCCGCGACACGCTGCTGGAGATCGGCGTCCCGGAAGCGGTCCGTCACATGGTGGGAGACCTGAAGCAGTGCGTGAAGGAGGCCCCCGCCGAGCTCCGCTCCTTCGTGCATGACCTGGCGCTCTCGGTCATTGATCGCCTGCGCCGCTGCGAGCGCGAGGACCTGAACCTCCTCCTGGAGGAGTGCTTCCGCGACACGCCCCCGGAGGTGGAGACCACGTCCTGGAGGACGCAGAGCGCGCGCAAGGAGCCCCGGACCATCTGTGTCTACTGCTCCTCGAGCGGCGTGGTGGAGCCGTCCTGGTTCGAGCTGGCCTCCAGGCTGGGGGCGGAGATTGGCAAGCGAGGGGACCGGCTCGTCTTCGGTGGCAGCAACACGGGGTTGATGGGCGCGGTGGCCCACGCCACGCGCGAGCACGGAGGCCAGGTCATCAGCGTCATCCCCGAGGTGATGAAAGGCACGCCCTATGTCTTCGAGCCCTCGACCGAGGTGGTGGTCACCCGGGACCTGCGCGCCCGCAAGGCGGCCATGGAGACGCGAGCCGATGCCTTCGTGGTGCTGCCCGGCGGGTTCGGTACGCTGGACGAGACACTGGAGATCATCGCGTCCAAGCAGATGCACATGCACCGCAAGCCCATCGTCTTCGTGAACACGAAGGGCTTCTGGGAGCCGCTGACCGCCCTCTTCGAGCACCTCTTCCGCGAGCGTTTCGCCAGCGCGCAGCACCACCGCCACCTGTACCATATGGCCCCGGATCCAGAGGGTGTCTTCGCCTACCTGGACTCCTACGTGCCCCCGCCCTTTCCCGCCAAATGGTTCTGAGCGCCGACGCCGCCCGAGGAGCAGCAGTGAAGAAGAAGATCACGTTCGTGAGCACCAACCGCGGCAAGGCGAAGGTGCTGGAGAAGTGCCTCGCGGCGGTGGGCTACGAGCTCGAGCGCCTGGAGCTGCCCATCATCGAGCCCCAGGGCAGCACGCTGGAGGCAGTGGCCCTGGACAAGGCGCGGCAGGCGTTCGCGTACTTCGAGGAGCCGCTGGTGGTGGAGGACAGCGGCCTGAGCGTGGACTCGCTGGCCGGCTTCCCGGGCCCGGTGACGAAGTACATGCTGGAGACGATTGGCGTGGCGGGCCTGCTGAGGCTCGCCCATGGGCAGGAGCCGCGGACGTGCCGCTTCGTGGGCGCGCTGGTCTACGTGGACGAGGACGGCGCGCCCCACACCTTCGTGGACAGGCAGGCCGTGGGGAGACTCGCCCTGGAGGCGGATGTCACCCGCGCCGCGGATGCCTGGTCCGCGATGTGGAACGTCTTCATTCCGGAGGGCAGCACGAGCGCGCTCTCCGCGCTGCCACCCGCCGAGCGCGACGCGGTGTTCGCCCGGTGGCAGCCCCAGTCGGTGTACGCGCAGTTCGCGCGGTGGCTGGTACAGCGGGACGAAGGAGCTATCGGGAAGATCGGCGGCGGCGTGCCCTGAGTGGCACGAGCGCCCCCAGCAACAGCCAGGGCGCATCCGCCGCGAAGCCGGAGGTGCAACCGCACCCGGAGTCCTCCAGTCCGCCGCCTGGAGCGGCGTCTACCTGCACGGTGAAGGTACAGCTTGCCGTGTTGCCCGCCGCATCGGACGCCGTGACGCGCACCGGGTGCTCACCCGGAGGGAAGGTGGCGCCAGACGGCGTGCCGTAGCCGAGCGTGACCTCCGAGGCCCCGTCCGTCGCCTGGGCGGGCGAGTAGTGGACCACCGCGCCTCCAGCGCCCGTGGCGACGGCCTCCACGTCCGCCGGGCAGGTGAGCACGGGCGGCGTACAGTCCCCGAAGAAGGCAGGGGACAGCGCGTACGGCTCCCGCCCCCGGCCCTCGGCGTTCGCCGAGTAGTAGAGGGTGCCTCCCGTGTACGTCAGCGCCAGCGGCTCACCGCCCGCAACCCCGGCATCCACCGCCCGCGTTCCCGATTCCGTCCCGTCGCTCACCCAGAGCGTGGCACCGGTGCCATCGTCCGCCGTGAAGAAGAGCCTCGAGTCCGCCGCCGTCAGCTCCCCGGGTGACGCCCCCAGGCTCCCGGCGCGGAGGTCCTTGACGAGCACCGTGCCCGCCTCCGTCCCATCGCTCCTCCACAGCTCGACTCCTCCGTGGCCATCGTCCGCGGCGAAATAGAGCGTGTCCCCCAAGGCCACGAAGGAGTGGGGATTCGAGCCGGTGGCTCCCGCGTGGATGTCCCTGACGAGCCGCGTGCCACCGGACGTCCCATCACTCACCCAGAGCTCGGGACCATGCACCTCGTCGTCCAGGCGGAAGAAGAGCCTGCCCCCCACCGCCGTCAGCTCCTCGGGCGCCGGGTGCAACGGCTTGCCGAAGAGCTCCGTGACGCGCACCGTGCCCGCCTCCGTCCCGTCGCTCCGCCACAGGTCGTCATCGGTGGTGCCGTCGTTGGCCGTGAAGAAGAGCGTGTCCCCCACCCCCGTCAGCCGGCCGGGCCAGGCGCTGGCTTCCGCCGCGGCGATGTCCTTGACGAGCACCGTGCCCGCCTCCGTCCCATCGCTCTTCCACAGCTCGAAACCATGGGTGCCATCATCGGCGGAGAAGTAGAGGGTGTTGCCCACGGCCCGCATGGACCGGGCGGTGATGGAGGTGCCAGTGCCGGGGTGGATGTCCTTGACGAGCCGCGTGCCGTCGAACGTCCCGTCCGTCACCCAGAGCTCGCGGCCCGTCAGATGATCGCCGGTGGCGAGCCAGGCCTTCCCGCCCATCACGACGAGGTCCGTGGGGTTGCCCCCTTCCCGCCCGGCGTTGATCTCCCGGACCATCACCGTGCCCGCTGGCGTCCCATCGCTCCGCCACAGCTCGAAGCCGCGGGTGCCGTCGTTCGCGATGAAGAGCAGCACTCCGTTCAGCCCGGTCAGCAATCCGGGATTCGAGCCCTCGGGTCCGGGCTGGATGTCCTTGACCCGCACCGTGCCGGCTTCCGTCCCATCGCTCTTCCACAACTCGGTGCCGTGCTCCCCATCGTCCGCGACGAAGTAGACCGTCCCGCCGATGCGCAGGAAGGAGCCAGGCGATGCGCCGCCCGCGCCCGGAGACACATCCCCGAGCACCGCGGGAGGACGGCACCCCGGGTGCGGCGTGCCCTCCGCCCGCGCCGGCAAAGCACTCCCCACCGCCAACGCGAGCACCAGGCGCCACACCGCCATCATGGACCGATGAGCCATCCGCTCCCTCCCTTCACGGGGGCGCCACCGCCGGGCACGCTCCCAAAAGACACGGGGGGCACGGGGCCCGGGAATCTCCCGGAAGCCTCGCGCCCCCCGTATGAAAACCCGCTACGTCCGGGCTCGAATCCCTACAGCTCGTCCAGGTCGTAGTACTCCGCCGACGCCTGGTCGTGGTTGCTCACACCACCCACCGCGAGCACCGTACCGTTGTTGAGCAGGGTGGCGGTGTGCTTGTAGCGGTCCACGTTCATGGCGGCCGTCTTCGTCCACTTGCCCGTGGCGGGGTCGTAGAGGTCAGAGGCCGTCTGGATACCGGTCAGCTGGTGGTAACCACCGGCCACCAGCACGCGGCCATCCGGCAGCAGGTTGGCGGTGTGGAACCGGCGCGGCGAGAGCATGCTGCCCGTGGCCGCCCAGGTGTTCGTGGCCGGGTCATACAGCTCGGCCGAGGCGCTCAGCGCCACGTCGATGCCCGAGCCACCGGCGACCAGCACCTTGCCGTTGGGCAGCAGGGTGGCGGTGTGCGAGGCACGGCCCGTGCCCATGGAGGCCACGGTGGTCCACATGCCCGTGGCCGGGTCGTACAGCTCCGCGGAGGTGATGAAGCCATCGGAGGCATCGCTGCCGCCCGTCACCAGCACCTTGCCATCGGGCAGCAGGGTCATGGTGTGGTAGGCGCGGGCCGTGTTCAGGCTGCCGGTATAGGACCAGGTGTTGGTGGCCGGGTCATACAGCTCGGCGGAAGCCAGCGTGTCGCTACCGAACTCACCGGCGCGGCCACCGGCCACGAGCACCTTGCCATTGGGCAGCAGGACCGCGGTGTGGTGGTAGCGCTGGGTGTTGAGGGCACCCGCGGGCCTCCACTTCCCCAGGGCCGGGACGTACAGCTCGGCGGTGGTGCTGGTGATGGGGCACACGCCGCCGCCCGCGATGAGCACGCGGCCGTCAGGCAGCTTCGTGGCGGTGTGACCGCGGTGCGCGCCCAGCGTGTTGCCCGTGGCGGACCAGGTCTTGGTCACCGGATCGTACAGCTCCGAAGTGGTGTTGAAGCCACCGGCCACCAGCACCCGGCCATCGTCCAGCAGGGTGGCGGTGTGCAGCATCCTCGGCAGGGCCATGCTGCCCGTGAGGATCCACCCGCCGTGGCGATCCTCGCACGTGCCGGAGGCACCCGGGACGACCCTGACCGTGCGGGTGGCGGTGCCCACGTTGCCGGCCGCGTCCTTCACCGTATAGGTGAGGGTGTACGTGCCCGCCACGCGGATGTTGACGGAGCCGGACACCGTCACCGTGTGGCTCAGGTCACCGTAGCAGCCGTCGAAGGCCGCCGCGCCCGGATCGAAGTAGGGCTTGCCGCACTCGACCGTCATCGAGTCATAGCCCACCACCGCCACCTCGGGAGCCTGGGTATCGGCCACCGTCACGCGGCTGGTGCAGGCCGCGGTGTTGCTGTAGGCGTCCGCCACGGTGTGCGTCACGGTGGTGCTGCCCACCGGGAAGCGCCCGGCCCCCGGGCTGCTCGAATGGGTCACGAGGCCGCAGGTGTCGGCTCCGGACGCCACGCCCGGATCCACCTCGGCACCGCCATCGACGCACTCGGCCAGCACATTCCCCGGGCAGACGATGGACGGAGCCGTGACGTCGACGACGGTCACCTTCGCCGTGCAGGTGGACTCCAGGCCCGTCACGTCCCTGCAGTGGAGCGTCGTGGTGGTTTCGCCCTGTCCGAAGACGGACGGAGACTGGGTGCAGCCCACCAGGTCGCCATCCGGATCATACGAGCCGTCATCGATGGAGCCCGTCGCGGAGCAAGAGGTGCTGTCGGCCGTCAGGGTCAGGTCCTTGCACTTCGCCACCGGAGCACGGCTGACGACGACGGAGCGGCAGGACGCGCTGCACGAGCCGGTACCATTGGCCGCGCCGGTGTCGCACTGCTCGCCCGGATCCACCGTGCCGTCACCGCACCAGTGCAGGCGGCACACGGACGAGCAGGCCGTGCCCGGCACCCCGTTGCTGTCACCGGTGTCACACTCCTCGGGGTACTGCAGCACGCCGTCGCCACAGCGCACGGGGACGGCTCCCCGGGCGAGGATGTAGGGCACGCCACGCGAACCATCCGCGAAGTCCTTCGAGCCCGGCAGACGCTCGCCGTACACGGGGTCCCTCGCGATGACGAGCGGGGTGAAGTTGGCGGCCGGGTAGTTGTCGAAGGCCTCGTGCACGGAGCAGACCCAGTTGGAGAGCATGCTGTCCGTCAGGCCCGACAGGGCGTCGTGCGTGGCCACGATGTGGGCGTCGTCGTAGCAACCCACGCCCGTCACGGTGAAGGCGCCAAACGGCTCCAGCACCGGCACCGGCGTCCCGGATGCGGAGGTGTGGTAGTAGCAGCTCAGGTTGATATAGGCACCCGTCTTGCCCTCCTGCGCGGTGGCGAACCGGACGGCGTTCCGGGTGACCTGATCCTTGCCGTGGAACACGGGATCCGTGCCCATGATGAGGACGTTGCCATCCACCACGGGGCCCCAGGTGCGGCGGTTGTTCTCCGCCGCGGTGATGAGGCTCAGGCTGCTGCTGCACGTGGCGTCCCCCAGGATGATGGCGCGATAGCCCGCGAAGTCCGCCGAGCTCTTCGCGGCCCACGAGGCGTTGGAGGCGACCTCCACCGTATAGCCCAGGCTCCGCGCGGCCACCGCCTCCACGCTGTTGATGCCCGACGTCACCGTGCTGGCCAGGATGAGCACCTTGTTCGTGCTGCCCACTCCCTGGGGACGCGTGCTCACCGCCGTGGGCGCCACCGGCGCCGGACTCGCGCTCTCCGCCTCCGGCGGCGGCTCGCCACCGCATGCCGCCACCCACAACACGCTCAACGCCAGCAGCACCCCTTGGCGGATGCCGCTTCCCATTCTCGTATGGCTATACGAATACATTAATACCCCATCCCCTCTGCACAGACGCATGGCCGGAACTCCCGCTCCTGAACACAGACGTCCAGGGCAAGACGGGCAAACGTGTTTTTCCAACGGGAGTGCCTGGATAATAAAAACAGGCTTTCAAGGTGCCATCCGGGGCTCGCCGGACTATCGCCTTGATGACGCGTTGGAACCGTGGAGTGTGGGGTGTCGTTCAGGGATGGGTGCGCGTGCCTTCCAGAAAGGCGCCCAAGGTACGTGCGTAGTCCACCATCCCCAAGCGCTGGGGGACGGTGTCATGGTCCGCGCCCTCCACGAGGACGAGCTGCTTGGGCTCGTGGGCCACGGAGTAGAGGTGCTGGGAAAATTCGGGGCGGATGAAATCATCCGCGGTGCCGTGCATCAGCAGCAGGGGCACGCCCTGGAGCGAGGCCACCCGGCCCTCGGTGTCCCAGGAGCCCTTGGAGAAGAAGCCCCCGGGGAGGTCCATGTTGCTGGAGTCGCGCACCAGCCCCTGCACGGAGCTGAAGGGAGACTCGAGGATGAGCGCCGCGGGCGGCTCGTGGGCCGCGAGCTGGGAAGCCACCGCCGAGCCAAAGGAGCGCCCGTAATAGATGATGCGGTCCGCCGGCACGCCGGAGCGCGCGGAGAGCCACGCGAGCGCCGCCTTGCTGTCCTCGAGCAGGCCCGGCTCGGAGGGCGCCACGTTGGTGGAGGTGCCCCAGCCCCGGTAGTCGAAGACGAGCACGTCGTAGCCGAGGTTGGCCAGGCCCTTGGGCCGGGAGATGTGTTGGTTCAGATTGCAGCAGATGCCGTGGAAATAGAGGACGTAGGCGCGGGGCGGCTGCTGCAGGGACTTCACATACGCGGCCCCCAACCGCACCTGCCCGTCCACCACGAGCTCCACCGGCTCTATCTGCTCGGGAGACACCGTCTCCTCGGGCGTGTCGCCCTCGGCGGGCAGCGTGTAATGGTCCACGCGCGTGCGGCTGTAGAGGAAGGGGTCCAGGTCATAACAGGCCCCCACACCCACTCCGGCGCTCAACAACGCGACTGCCAGCAGACGGCGGCTCATTCCTCATCCCCTCCGAAGCGGTAACGCACCCCCAGCAAGGCACCCAGCGCGCCCATGCCGCCAATCCCCTGCCAGTTGGCCGCGTTGAAGCGGGTGGCGTAATCCGGCTGGTACCAGCGCAACTCCAGCTGCACGCCCCACGAGGCCAGCCGCACCTCCTCGCCCACCGCCAGCGACAGCAGGGGCGGCCCGCCCGCCAGCTGCACCAGGCCGGTGGCCGAGGCATAGGTGAGGAAGCGCCCGCCCAGCAGGTAACTGACGGTGGGCGACACCTCGAGGTAGGCGCGCGGGGGGGCCTCCCGCGAGGCCAGCACACTGGTGAAGCCATAGAGGCGTCCACCCAGGGAGAGGGCCGGCACCGCGCCGTCCTGCGCGAGCGCCAGCCAGCTGCCACCCACGTCCAGGCCCGCCACGCCAAAGGTGAGCGAGGTGAGGTGCACATGGGCCGCCACGTCGACGCGCTCGGCCACGCCATAGCGGGCCCCCACGGTGCTCAGCGGCACGGGAATCACCGGCCCCAGGTTCACGAGGGGTCCGCCCAGGGCCCCCTCCACCTGCACGGCGCCGCGGGGCACCGGGCGCACCTGGGTGGTCAACCCGCAGCCCGTGGCGAGCAGGGCGGACAGCAGCAACAGGACGGTTCTCATCACATCCCGTGCCATAGCGGAAGTCGGGCCGGGTTGCCCAGCCCCCCTCCCCTTCAGTCCCACGTCACCTCGTACTCGTTGTCGGTGGGGCTCAGCGGGCGCGAGGTCACCTTGGCGCCCTTCACCTTCGCCACCTCGCACATCGCCTGGAGCCCGCCCTCGGTGTGCAACCGGGGCATCACCTCGTGCTTGACGAGCACACCGCTCCGCGGCCCCGTCAGCGTCACCTTGAGATCCACGTGCTTGGAGGCCGTCTGCATGCCCGTGGGGATGTTGCTGAGCAGCCGCCTCGGGTCCCCCTGCGCCATCAGGATGAGCACCTTGCCCGCCGCCGACGCATAGAAGGACTTCCCTCCCTCGTAACCAATCTCCCACATCGCCCGCTCGAAGCTGCCGAACCGCTCACTCATCCGCCGTGCCGACGCGTAGAGCAGCTTGATGTACGTGTGGTGGGCGTAGTTGAAGAAGTCCAGGAAACGCGCCTCGCCACACACCTCCAGGCACTGCTTGACCGCCTCGTCTCCCTCCAGCCGCCGCACCAGGTCCAACAGGCTGTTGTGGAAGAGCCCTCGCATGAGATCGTCCGGCGAAATCAGCGACAAGCGCCACTTCAACTCCTCGTCTGTACCGAGTTGCAACGGCTGAACGGTGACAGGCGTGTCCATGAACTCCCTTCCGGCACCGGGCGGGCGAGGTGATGGACATCAGGGTAACCCGGTACAGCGGGCGAAGGTAGGGGGTGAAAACGCCGCGGAGAGATTCTTCGAGGGCTCGCGCACCCCGGGAAAAGGCTCCACACGCCCAGAGCGGAAGCGGGGCCGGTGCGGCGGGCAGGGAGGCTCTGTTACGGTGGAGCCATGCCCACGATCCTCGTGCTGGGAGGCTCGGCGGTCGTCCCCTCCCTGCTGTTGCTCTGGTACGTCTACGCCAGGGACAGGAACCCGGAGCCGCGAGGCCTCCTGCTCAAGACGTTCCTGCTGGGAGCGGCCATCTGCGTGCCGGTGGTGCCGGTGGCGATCTGGCTGGAGTCGCTGGGACAGCAGTGGGAGACGGGCGTGTGGAGTACCGCGCTGGTGCGCGCCTTCCTCGGCGCGGCCATCCCCGAGGAGCTCTTCAAGTACCTGGTGCTGCGCTGGTACGTGTGGAACAAGCCGGCCTTCGACGAGCCGCTGGACGGCGTGGTGTATGGCGCCACCGCGTCGCTCGGCTTCGCCACGCTGGAGAACATCCTCTACGTGGGGGATGGAGGCCTGGGGGTGGCGGTGCTGCGCGCCCTCACCGCCGTGCCACAACATGGCTTTACCGGAGTCGTCATGGGCGCATTCCTGGGCCGGGCCCGGTTCGCCCAGGACGAGGCCCAGCGCTTCGGACTGCTGGCCGCCGGACTGGGTTGGGCCATCCTCCTGCACGGCGCCTATGACGCCTTCCTGATGACGGGGACGGGCTTCGCCTTCCTCGCGCTGCCGGCACTGCTGACCTCGGTGGGCTGGGGCCACGGCCTCTACAAGGGGCTCCAGCGCGAGCAGATCCTCCTGGGCACCTCGCTGGTGACCCGGCGATTCAGGGTGGAGGAGCCACTCCAGCTGGAGGAGCCCGCCCGGATGGCCGTGGGAGGCGTGGGTCCCACCACCGTCTCCGCGGAACCAGGCATCGCGCACGTGCCGCTGGCCAACCGTCCGCCTCGCGAGCCCCAGCGCACCTTCTTCTCCTGGCTCAAGCTGGGACTGGGAGGCATCGGCCTGAGCGCCTGTGGGCTGGCGTGGCTGTTCGTCGCCGCCATCCTGCTCGGCGAGCCGGTGGGCGGAGAAGTCGCGGTGCCCGTGGCCATCATCTGCGCCATCCCCACGACCCTCTTCCTGCTCCTCTTCCGCTCGGGGCTGCGCGGCCCGTTCGAAGCGGAGCCGGCGTGAGCGCTACATGACGAGACTCACGCGTGCCAGATGGCCTCGACGCGGGCGCGCACCTGACGCCGCCCCTCGGCGAAACCCGGCAACGGCCGGAGAGGCACGAGCGCCGGGCAGCTGTCGATCCACTCCAGGTCGATGAGCGCCGTCTCCACGGCCCTCCGGAAGTACTTCATCCCCACCTCCGGCTGACCACAGAGGCCCAGGACCTCGGCTCCGAGCTGGCACAGCAGGGTAGCGAACCGCGGGCTGTTCGTCCGGGCGAGCGCCTCTTCGAACATGGGGAGCAACTCGAGCACATCCTCCTCCCCCAGCACCGCGCTGGCATAGCGGCCCACCATGGTGGAGATGAAGTCCGAATCCGTGGCGGCCACGGCCTTGCTGCGCCGCAGATCCTCCATGTCCCGGGTCCACCCGGCGACGCGAACCCGCAACGACTCCGCCGCGGTCCGGTGCATCGGCGACGCGATCAACCGCTCCACCGCCCACCGGTAGTCCTCCATCTGTCCGCGCAGCGCGCTGCAGCGGGCGAGCTCGAACAGTGCCGACACCAGCGTGGGTGACAAGTCGTAGGCCAGGCGCAGCCGCACGAGCCCCTCGTCCGCGCGGCCCGCCTCACACTGGAGGCTGCCCAGGTATTGCAGCGTGGGGGCATGGCAGGGCGCGATGTCCAGGGCCGTGCGCAGGGACGTCACCGCCGTGCGCCAGTCATCCGATTGGGCGGCGAGCATCGCCCGGGCCAGATGCGTCTCGGCATGCTCCGGCGCCAGCCGCAGGGCCCGGTCCACGCTGGAGCGAGCGAGCGCGGCGGGGTCCCACTGGGGTTCCTTCACGCCCATGAACAACACGCGCAGGCTCGCGATGGCATGGAGCGCCACCGCCGGCAGGAAGTCCGGCGCCTGCTCCAGACACGACTCGAGCAGCGCCAGGGGGCCTCCGTCCCGGCCTCCCCGGAAGGCCCCGTGCAGCAGGGAATCCGCCTGGCGGTACAACGCCAGGACATCGGGCGGAGTGCTCGCGCGCCACGCCGAGAGGACCACCTCGCCCCGCAGGCCCTCGGCGATGCGCGGCACCAGCCGGTCCTGCAACTCGAAGGCGTCGGTGGAGGCGTACTCGAACCGGTTACTCCAGACCTGGGTGCCGGACTGCGCCTCCAGCAACCGGACGGAGACGCGCACCGAGGGACCCGCGCTCTGCACCGTCCCCTCCACGACCAGTTCCACCCCGAGCTCGTGCCCCACGGTCCTCGGGTCACGCTCGTTGCGGAAGCGCGCCATCACCCCGGTGCCGGGCACGCGCAGCCCGCGCACCCGGGACAGCTGGTCGATGAGGGCCTCGGTCAGCGAGTCGCCCAGGTACTCGGAATCACGAGGGCCCTGGAAGCGCAGGGGGAGGATGGCCACGCCCTGTTTGGGCACCGGCGTGGAGGTGCGGGGCGTGTGCCGCGTGGCGGACGCCGACGTGAGGGGCGCGGGGGTGTGTCCCCCCGTCATCGGTCCCGGGGTGGGCGGACCCGACAGGGTGGGCTCCCCCACGCTGACGAGCCAATCCCGCAGCGCCCCGGCCACCTCGAGGGCGCTCGCCGGCCGCTCCTCGGGCGCACGGCCGAGGCAGCGGTGCACCAACTCGGCGAGGGGCGGGGGGATGGTGACGCGCTGCCGCAGGTCCGGAGGGAGCTGGCGCAGGCGGGCCATGGCGGCGGCCCACGGGGTGTCCCCGGAGAAGGGCACCTCGCCGGTGAGCAGTTCGTACAGCAACAGCCCCACCGCGTAGAGGTCCGCGCGCGCGTCCACCGGATCGCCGGACACCTGCTCCGGCGCCATGTACATGGGCGTGCCCACGGTGCCCAGGGTGCGCGAGGCGGCCTCCCCCGCCACCGCCCGGGCGATGCCGAAGTCGGTGAGGACGACCCGGCCGCCGGACTCGATGAGAATGTTGGCCGGCTTGAGATCGCGGTGCACCACGCCGGCGGAATGGGCCGCGGCCAGCCCCTCGCAGATGGC
This sequence comes from Archangium sp. Cb G35, assembly GCF_001896145.1. NCBI lineage: Bacteria > Pseudomonadati > Myxococcota > Myxococcia > Myxococcales > Archangiaceae > Archangium > Archangium sp. Cb G35. The sequence continues at coordinate 377,552 of NZ_MPOI01000005.1, read as the reverse complement.
CAGGGCGATGCGGGCGGCGCGGGCCGGGGCCAGAGGACGCTCCCGGACGAGCAGCGCGCGCAGGTCCTCGCCCTCGACGAACTCCATGGTGAGGAAGGCCTGGCCCTCATGGGTGCCCAGGTCGTGCATGCGCGCCACGTGGGGGTGGGTGATGCGGCGGGCGAGGCGGACCTCCCGGGTGAAGCGCTCGAGGGCATCCGGGCCGGCGTCCTTGCCGAGCTCGAGCGTCTTGAGGGCCACCACGTCGCCCACGAGGCTGTCGCGAGCCTGGTACACCGTGCCCATGCCTCCCCGGCCGAGCATGCGTACGAGGGAATAGCGCCCGGCGAAGAGCGGCCCGGAGGGGGGCTCCTGGGTAGAGGAGGCCGAGGGGCGGATGAGGGTGCGGTCGCCCCCATCGGGGGCGGAATCAGGGGGTGCGGAGTTCTCGGGCACGGCGACCGCAATCTAACCCGGGGCCCCCCCTACCCGCCATTGACACCGGGTAAGAACCCCCCGCCCACCCGAAGAAGGGTTCCCACAGTAGCCCCGACAGGTATGGATACACTCGGACCCGCGAATATCTGCGACCTGTGAGGACCATCAAGAGTTCGATGAGACGAATGCCTGGAGAGGCCACCCTTTCCCGCCTCAAGAGCCTGACCACCGGACTGCTCGTCATCATCTTTACGTCGGCCTGCATGGGGCCACGCCACGCGACTGCCCCCGGCATCCCGTCCGCAGCCAGCCCAACGTCGTTGACCCCTCTCGCGGACGGGCGCTTTCGCCTTCTCCTGGAGCGTCCACCGCTGAACGCGGAGCCGCTCTCCGTGGCGGAGGCGCGAGCCATGCTCGCCGAGTTCCGAGCCACATGGCCGTCCCCACGGTCGCCGCCGAGGCTGCAACTGGCCGCCTACCCACCTCATGGCCCCCACACCGCCTGGCAGCAGGAACTCTGGCAGGACTACGCCCGTCGCTACGGAACGGACCATCTCCCCATCCCTGAGCAACTCGAGCAACATCGGTTCCGTCTGGCGCTTCAACTGGCCCCCAAGTACATGCCCGATGGCTCCCGCGACGCAGCCCAGGAGCTGCTGACCGATCCTATGTTCGTCACGGGTGTGATGGCGTCCATGACCTTCTATCTGGCGGAATGGTCGGCACCGGAACCGCTCTTCACGAAATCGGCGGCGGTTGCGATGACCCTGGCGCTGATGCTCGTCTTCACAGCGGCGGAAGTGAGGAACGCGGCGGAGGCGCTGTGGTCACTCCACGTCCAAACGCAGCAGGCGCGTACTCTCGCGGAACTGGAAGCCGCCGCGGAGCGATTCGGGAGAGCAGCGGGAGCCACGGTGCTCCGGATCATGGTCATGGTTGCAAGCCGGCAGATGGGCAAACTGCTGCCAGCGGTGCCACCCGGGGGTCCCGGAGGAGTTCGAATGGCTCCGTCCGGCCCTACTCTTCCGAACGGGAGCGCGGTGACGTCCATTCAGGTGGCGGCGGATGGAAGCCTCCTGATGACTGCCGGAACAGGTGCCGGTGTGACGGCCCAATCCACGCGCCAGGGCTCCATTTGCAGTGACCGCAAGGGAGATGGCTATGAGGAGCACCACATGGCCACCAGCCGCAACTCTAAATCCACGCTCCGCGGCGGACCTTGGACGCCCCCGTTCGAAGAACTCTTCGCTGAAGCGGGAATGAGTCTGAAAGACAAGGCCAACATCGTTTATCTCAAAGGCCATTACGGCCCTCATCCGAAAGAATACCACCAACGGATCTACGACCGGCTTCGTCTGGCACTGAGCCGATGCGCTGATGAGGCAAGTTGCAGAGAAGCGCTCGTGGCCGAGCTCAGGATGCTGGCGGAAGAGATCTGCACGCCAGGAAGCATCTTGAACAGCTACCTCACGAAACTCATGTCTTCCCATTAGGGCAGAGCACAAGAGCGATGACACGGTACTTCAGGCTCGTCGATGACAAATCGGTGCCCGAACGCTGGCACCTGAAAAACCCGGTGGATGCGAAGGGAGGTAGGGTCGATCCGTGGCAGTTCGATGCCGGGCGTACCCTGAACGTACAGGGAAGACTCCTCTTCCGAATGAGCGTGCCTGGCAGCCCCCTCGATTTCACCGAGGCAGGCTTCGCCATCCCCGTCATCCACGAGAGGGTCAAAACACTCCTCGAGCGCCTGTCCGTACAAGAGGTCCAGTTCCTCGCAGCCGAGGTCGAGTCACGGTCCGAGCCCTACTTCGTGTTGAATCCAACCCGGCTCATTCCATGCATCGACGAGGCCAGATGCGAGCGGCTCACCCGTTGGGGACCCGAGGATGGAAGGCCCGAGAGGGTCGGTGAGTACCGGGCCGTAGACGGCCTTCGAATCGACCCCACAAAGGTTGGAGGTGCCCGCCTCTTCCGCCTCTGGGGCTGGCCCATGCTCATCGTCTCGGAAGACATCAAAGAGGCCCTGGAACGCGAAGGAGTCACGGGCACGGAGTTCATCGAGGTGTCCTGAGAATCGGATCAAGGCCACGAACCCGCTGCCGAAAATCCATCGGCAGGAGCAGGTTCATGCACCAAGCACCTGGATGAACGAGCATACTCGGTGCTTGAGCACCCCGAAGAGAGGCCCTCGATGACGGACACCTGCATCCGCGATTGCCACGCGCTCGTACCGGACGCCAGCGGCACGCTCACCATCGCCCGCCACCAGGACATCCTGGTGCGCGGCGGCCGCATCGCGGAGATCCGTCCCACCGGTGGACCCCTGGAGCCCGGTGTCACGGTGCTTGAGGGGCAGCGGATGCTCGCCATGCCCGGGCTCATCAACACCCACGCCCACGTCCCCATGGTGCTCTTCCGCGGGCTGGCCGAGGACGTGCCCATCGAGCGCTGGTTCAACGAGTTCATCTGGCCCCTGGAGAGCAACCTCACCGAGGCGGACGTGTACTGGGGCGCGCAGTTGGGCCTGCTCGAGATGCTCGAGGGGGGCGTCACCACGGTGGCGGACCATTACTTCCACATGGACCGGGTGGCCCAGGCGGTGGAGGAGGCCGGCACCCGGGCACACCTGGGGTGGGCGGTGTTCGGCAGCAATGGGCTCAAGGTGCTCGCGGAGACGGCCGCCTTCGCCGAGCGATGGAGGGGCGGAGCCGGGGGCCGCATCACCACCTGCATGGCCCCGCATGCGCCCTACACCTGTGATGACGGCTTCCTGCGCGCCTCCGCCGGGCACGCCAACCGGCTGGGCATTGGCATCCACATCCACGCCGCCGAGGAGATGAACCAGACGAACGCCAGCCTGGAGAAGCGGGGACTGACGCCCATCCAGGTGCTCAAGGACACCGGGGTGCTCGGCGTGCCCACGCTCATCGCCCACGGCTGCGGCCTGCTGCCCCAGGACATCGAACTGCTGGAGAAACATCGCGCGAGCGTGGGGATTGCCCACGCCCCGAAGACGTATCTCAAGCTGGCGATGGGAATGACCCCCATCCGGGCTCTGCGCAGGGCTGGAATCGCGGTGGGCCTGGCGACGGATGGAGCGGTCAGCAACAACACGCTCGATGTCTTCGAGAGCCTGCGCCTCATGACGATGATGCAGAAGCACGAGGCGATGGACCCCGAGGTGATGCCCATTCCCGAGGCGCTCGACATCGCCACGCGGGGCAGCGCCGCGGCGCTGGGGATGGGGGACCGGATTGGGAAGCTCGCGCCCGGCTACCAGGCGGACATCATCCTCGTGGACACGAGGGGTACGCACTGGCAGCCGCCGCACAACCTCACGGCCGGACTGGTGTACAGCGCACGAGCCAGCGACGTACACACCGTCATGGTGGATGGCCGCATCATCATGCGCGAGCGTCGCCACCTCACGCTCGACAAGGAGCGCATCCTCAATGAGGTGGCCAGCACCATGGAGCGCTTGGCCAAACGCGTGCCCGAGTCACGGATTCAGAGCTACAAGCCGTGAGGCACTCTGCTGCGAAGGAGAAATACCGGATCAATGTTCCATGAGGCGTGCGAATGAGGCAATGCGCTCGTGAAGCACGGGAGCTAACGGGCGCTGGAGGGATTCGTGAAGCGCCAGAAGCTGTCGAAGAATGCTCGCAGTGTCCTGAGCAAAGGCGAGCGGGAGCTGTTCAAAGAAGGGCCAGAGCACCTCAATCGCTTCTTCTAGGGCAGCGAGAGCCTCCTCTCTTCTTCCCAATTCTCTCAACCAGTTGCCCAGGTTATTAAGGCTTACGGCAAGGTCGGGCTGGAAGACATTCGGATTGCGCTCCGCCAGGGCGCGACGAATTTTGACAACCTCCTTCGTCGTCTCCAGCGCCTCCTCCCCTCTCCCCACTTTGCTCAACATGGTGCCCAAGTTGTGCAGGCTTCCTGCAAGGTTGGGCAGGAAGACATCCGGATTGCGCTCCACCAGGGCGCGACGAATTTTGACAGCCTCCTTCGTCGTCTCCAGCGCATCCTCCCCTCTTCCCACTTCGCTCAACATGGTGCCCAAGTTGTGCAGGCTTCCTGCAAGGTCGGGCAGGAACGCGTCCGAGTTGTGCTCCGCCAGGGATCGGTAGGCTGCGACGGCCTCCTTCGCTGCCGCCAACGCCTCCTCTCTTCTTCCCAGTTCTCTCAATCTATTGCCCAAGTTGTTGAGGCTTCCAGCGAGGTCGGGCCGAAAGGCGTCCGGGTTGTGCTCCGCCAGAGCGCGACGAAGCTCAACAGACTCTCTCGTAGCCTCCAGCGCATCATCCCCTCTTCCCACTTCACTCAACGTGGTGCCCAGATTGTTGAGGCTTCCAGCGAGATCGGGCCGGAAAGCGTCCGGGTTGCGCTCTGCCAAGTCTCGGTAAACTGAAACAGCGTCCATCACCGCATCCAGCGCTTCCTCTCTTCTTCCCAAGTTGCTCAACCTGGGACCCAGGTTGCTAAGGCTTGCAGCGAGGTAGGGCCGGAAGGCATCCGGGTTGCGCTCCGCCAGAGTTCGGTAGACTACAACGGCCTCCCTCGCCACATCCAACGCCTCCTCCCTTCTTCCCAGTTCGCTCAACATGAGGCCCAGGTTGTTGAGGCTTGCAGCAAAATCAGGCAGGAAGGCGTCCGAGTTGCGCCCCGCCAAGGCTCGGTAAACTACGACGGCCTCCCTCGCCGCATCCAGCGCCTCCTCCCTTCTTCCCAGTTCGCTCAACATGAGGCCCAGGTTGTTGAGGCTTGCAGCAAAATCAGGCAGGAAGGCATCCGGGTTGCGCTCTGCCATGGGTCGACGGAGTTCAACGGCCTCCCTCGCCGCATCTAACGCATCCACTCTTCTTCCCAGTTCGCGCAATATGAGGCCCAGGTTGTTGAGACTCATGGCGAGGTCGGGCCGGAAGGCGTCCGGACTGCGCTCCTCCAGAACTCGGTAGACTGCGACGGCATGCTTTGCCGCCTCCAATGCCTCCCCCCTTCTTCCCAGATTGAGCAACATGGCGCCCAGGTTGCTGAGACTCATGGCGAGGTCGGGCCGGAAGGCGTCCGGGTTGCGCTCCGCCAGGGCTCGATGAAGTTCGACAGCCTCTCTCGTCGCCTCCAGCGCCTCCTCCCTTCTTCCCAATTCGCTTAACATGGTGCCCAGGTTGCCGAGACTCATGGCGAGGTCGGGCCGGAAGGCGTCCGGGTTGCGCTCCGCCAGGGCTCGATGAAGTTCGACAGCCTCTCTCGCCGCATCCAGCGCCTCCTCCCTTCTTCCCAGATTGCTCAACCTGTTACCCAAGTTGCTACTCAGCCGCGCCCGTTCTGAGAGTCCTCGCTCCTCCTTCGATATCGGTGAACCATGCAGGAGCGTGCGACTCGTCCACTCGGCGACCCTACGAAGCGAAACAGTCGACACAGGAATACCTGCTGACTCCAACTCAAGGGCCAGCTTCACATCACCGCATGCCGCAAGCCGGTCGGCCAGTATGTCGCCGAGTACTGAGAAGGCGGTACGCAATCCAATGGACTTCGCTGCATCCAGCGCAAGGAGGGCGCGAGCATCCAACGGGCCAGCAAGGAGTCGTTCGAGCCATGGCCGAGCAACCTCAGGATGGGTAGCGGATGCACGTCCAAGCACTTCCAGCCCCGTGCGCACTATCTGGGATTCCTCATCGGAAGGGAACACTCGGTCGATCCAATCCGGCGGAAGACGCTCTCCATGAAGCTTCGGCGAGGTGGCTCGGAGAATCATCCCTTCGCCCATGAGGTCTGGCTCCAAGGCAGGAAGGAACATGGAAGCGCCTTCGTCCGTCCGCTGATAGATCCGCTGAAGCAAAAGAAGCAGTTCCCTCTCATCCTTGGAGAAGGAATCATCAAGGAGCCGACGAGCAACGGCCGCCGCAGCGGAAAAGTCCGCAAACCCTCCACGAAGCGTGGCCGCAGCAACCATCTGGCGAGCCAATGAGCGTTGCAGCGAAAACGCCACGTCAGACTGCCGGGCGCGCACTTCCCAAAAGCGCTCTTCGTGGTCGAGGCTCACGTCCATCAACGTGTTCGCTTCGAATGGAAGTCCCTCCACCGATGCAAGCGCAGCCATATGCAGGTAGAGCACCCGCTCGAAATGTTCGTCACTGAGCGAGGGCGGAGAGCGTTTCACGTACACCTTGCCTTGCCTCGCGGCGAACCTCTCCGCTGCCTCGTGGAACACCTGCTCGCGCTCGGCCAGATTCATCGCCAATGGCAACAATTCACGTAGAGGCGTCGCATCAAGCAATGCCTCCAAGGACGTGTCAGCCTGCCGCAGCGACTGCCACCAATCGCCACTATTGCGAGCCAGGAGCAAGAGACGCATCTGGCGGAGGACGCCCGTGCCCTCCTGCTTCGAGTAGTGAAGAATGCGAAGGAGAACCTCGCGCAGATCGGAGCGACTCTCTGCATAATCGAGCACCACCAGCACAGGTTGCCCGAGCGACCACAAACGCTCGAACCAATCGCCGGAGACCACCTTCGGCAGGAAACCAGCGGCCCAACCCCTGGCCCTCCGACGACGTGTCCATTCCATAGCCAACCGCGTCTTGCCCACACCACCCTCGGCATGGAGCAACCGCACCGCGACTGGCGGTCCTTCGTCGCACCAGCGCTCGAACTCCGCGAGGATTTCCTCTCGTCCTCGCTCGTGGAAGAGCACTACCTCGTAGCGTGCATTGAGGAGCGCAGACGGAGGCGGGTTCTCCGGTAGCGTCGCCTCGGTTCCAGGCACCAGGATGTCGTCAACTCCAGGAACCACTTCCACGTCGAGGTTCTCGCGGAGGAATGCCAACAGGCACTCGGCCGATGCCCGGGCGGCGAACTCCTTGAATTGGTCGTCGCGCCCATGGTTGGCGAAGTCCATCACACCCTTCATCACCAACGCGTCGAGCTTCCGGTCCCGTTGAGCATGAGCCAGAGCGCCAAGGGCCGCGGCCTCCATCTCCAGACCCAGCGTCTTGCGCATGTGCTCGGAGATGAAACTCCAGACCGCCTCGTCCTCGACGACCTGGTTACCGCTGCCCATGGGTGCGACATGGACTTTGAAAGGAACCAGCGAACCCGAAGGAGAGATATCGGGAAACCGGTTGCGATGCTTGATGAGAATCCGGCCGATATGCTTCCTTCCCTCTTCGGTGAGAATGAGCGCGCCATCCTGGACGTGGCCGGACGTCCAGAGTGACTCGATGACCTTCTCCCACTGCGAGCAGGCCTCATGGCATTCGGGAAGTGTCGATGGATCCGCGATGCCCTCATGCAGCTTCGCCAGTACCCAGTTCTCCTGCCACTCGTAGGGGATTGGGCGGCGCTTCCACCAGTCCGTGTCCTGGAAGCGTGAGGCGAAGCCGAAGTGCTCGAGCGCCACCTTCCAATCGTCGCGGAGGTTGTACGTCTTGAGGTCCTGCTGCACCTCCTCGGGGAGCCGCTTGCCGGTGTCGTGGAAGAACAACCGCTCCGCCGCGATCACATCCCCGAGATTCGTCTTGCCGGGGCGTCCCGCGCACACGCCACACATCGCCACGCACCGGGGGCCGTAAGCCGCCACCAAGGGAAGCAGCGCGTTCGTCGCCGCCACTCCACCCATGTCCCCCGCCTGTGCCACTGCCACGCGGAGTCCACGGTTCCCCTTGCCATAGAACGTACGGAATGCGACCGGAAGACCGTTGGGACCGTTCTCCTGCTCCCAGCGACTCCCCACCCAAGCGCCAGCCTCCACCTGAAGCGCCGCCTGGTACTCCAGCGTTATCGCCGTCAGGATCACCACGTCGACCCTCCGCGTACCACCCCCGCTCGTGGACATGGGTGGAGCGTACCAATGCCGCGCGCCCCCACAAGCAGCGCCGCCATCCGCTGACCGGTGTTCCGCAGTCCCCTGTTCACGGCATCGGGGACCGCTGCTCAGAGGCCAGGATGACATGGGCTCCGGGACAATCCCGGAGCCCGGGGTCAGCCCCTGCTCTGTAAATCCTCGCCCGAGCCCGTCGTGACGCGAGAGCAGAGGCGTGAGCATGTCCGTCGCCCCCGTGAAGGAGGAGGAAGCGATGGAAATGAAGGAGCAGGCGGAGAAGTTCCGGCGGCAGGTACTCGAGCGGGGCGAAGTGGGCCCGCGTACGCGCTACACGCAGGAGCAGAGACAGGAAGCGGTGGCGTACATGCGAGCGCGCCAGCAACAGGGGGCGAGCAGGGAGGAAGCGGCGAAGGAGTTGGGCGTGAGCAGTTGGACGCTCAGCCGCTGGGGCAGCGCAGCTCGCCGTGCCACTCATGAGGAGCCCGCGAGGGCAGCGCTGGTCCCCGTGGAGGTGAAGGACGCGCGCCCCGAGGCCAGAAGAGGAGGGCTGGTGGCGCACGGGCCCGGAGGAGTACGGGTAGAGGGCCTGTGCGTTGAGGACGCGGTGAGGTTGCTGCGAGGGCTGCTGTGATTGGCTCCACGCGCAGGCTCGCGGTGTACGCCTACGGGCAGCCGTGCGACATGCGCAAGAGCTACGACGCGCTGAGCGGGCTGGTGACGCAGGCACTGGGCCGCGACTTCCTCTCGGGCGACGTCTTCCTCTTCGTGGGACGGGACAGGAAGAGGGCCAAGGCGCTCTTCTGGGACGGCACCGGGCTGTGCCTGTACGCCAAGCGGCTGGAGAAAGGACGCTTCGCGCCGCTGTGGCAGCCAGAGAGCGACAAGCCGCCGCTGGTGCTGACGGTGTCGGAGTTGGCCCTGTTTCTGGAGGGCAGCGAGCTGGTGGGACGAGCGCCGCTGTCGCCCGCGCCGTACACGCTGGCGCCGCTCTTCCAGCCGGAGGACGCTGGGGCGGTGACTTCGTGAGTCATGCCGCGCGCACTACTTGCGCGGGCGGGTGCTGGCATGGCACTACCCGCGCATGAGCTTCCAGCTTACGACGGAGAAGGACGTGGAGAGGCTGCGCCAGGCGGCCCTCCTGTTGGAGGCGGAAAACAGACGCCTGGTGGCGCGCGTGGTGGAGCTCACGCGCAAGCTGATGAGCGCCCAGGGCAAGGACGCCGAGGAGTTGCAGCTGCGTTTGCAGGAGTTGGAGCGGCAGCTCGCGCAGCGCACCGGCGAGCTGTTTGGCCGCTCCAGCGAGAAGCGCCCCCAGCGCGAGCAGGACGAGGGGAACAAACCCGAGCCGCCCACGCACGGCCACGGCCCGCGCGCCCAGCCCACGCTGCCGACGCTGGAGGTGGAACACACGCTGGAGGAGCCCGACAAGCAGTGTCCCAAGTGCGGCGGGGCGCTGGCGCAGATGAAGGGCTGCTACGAGGAGGCCGAGGAGGTGGACGTGGTGGAGCGGCGCTTCGTGCTGCGCCGCCACAAGCGCCAGAAGTATCGCTGCGGCTGCGGCGGGTGCGTGGAGACGGCCCTGGGCCCGCCCAAGCTCCAGGCCGGTGGGCGCTACTCCGTGGACTTCGCCGTGGAGGTGGCCGTGGCCAAGTACCTCGACCACATGCCCCTGGAGCGGCAGGTGGGAAGCATGGAGCGCGAGGGGCTGGTGGTGGACAGCCAGACACTCTGGGACCAGATTGACGCGCTGGCGCGGTTGCTGTCGCCCGCGCACGAGGCGCTGCACGCGGCGCTGCTGACGCGCGAGATTCTGGGGGGAGACGAGACGCGCTGGCCGCTGCTGGGCAGCAAGAGCCAGACGCGCTGGCACGCCTGGGCGCTGTGCGCCCCCGACGCAGTGGTGTACCGGATACAGGAGGGCCGGGACACCGAGGCCGCGCGCAACATGCTCCAGGATTATGGCGGAATCCTCATGGTGGATGGGCTGAGCACCTACGAGAGCGCCGCCGCGGGCTCCGGGGGGAAGCTGACCCTGGTGAACTGCTGGATGCACGCGCGGCGCAAGTACGTGGAGTGCGTGGAGGCCTTCCCCCAGGCCGAAGAGGCTCTGGAGATGATTGCCGGGCTGTACGCAGTGGAGCGCGAGTACAAGGAGGGACCCGAGAGCCTGGAGCGCCTGCTGGAGCTGCGACAGCACAAGAGTCGTACCATCATCGAGCGGCTGCACCAGTGGGCGTGCGAGCAGCGCGCATTGCCCCAGTCGGCGCTGGGCCAGGCAATCAAATACATGAGCAACCGGTGGACGGGGCTGACGCGGTTTCTGACGGACCCGCGGGTGCCGCTGGACAATGGGGCCACCGAGCGCGCCATGCGCGGGCTGGCGCTGGGGCGCAAGAACCACTACGGCAGCCGGAGCCGGCGTGGCACCGAGGTGGCGGCCCTCTACTACAGCCTGATGGAGACGGCGAAGCTGGGCGGGGTGGACCCCAAGCGCTACCTGCGAGAGGCCGCGCTGGCGGCCCTGCGCGGGGAAGCGATTCCCCTGCCCAACCAGCTCGCGCAGTCCGCTGCGGGCTGACTCGCCACGGCACTCATTCCCACCTGTCTTGAGCTGACCGGGCGCCGCGCTGGCTGTCGCACCGCGGTGAGCGCTCCCTCATGCCCCGCGCTCGTCGTCAAGCTCCTCGACCACGGGGCTCGGCGAGCATTTACCCTGCTCTCTCTCCGAACACGAGGAGAGAGCGAGCTGCCTCTACTCACCCCACCGCGCGCATGGGCTGGGGCTGGAAGCCATCCAGGAGCGCCTCCATAAGCCGCTCCACCTGCGCCAACGGCACGCCCTGAATGGTGAGGAGCGTCTCGCCGCCCTGGATGCTCGTCTTGAGCTGCACACGGCCACCCTGGGCGAAATGCCGCGAGAAGCTGTCTCGCAGGAACTGGATGCGCGCGGCGTCCGTGGCGGGCATGGTGGCGCGGGACGGCTTGCGCTTGTGCTTCGCCGCCTGCCTCAGTTCCTCCAGGCTGCACTCGGCGAAGGACTTCCGCTCCACCTTCCCGCCCTCCCGAGGCACCTCGATGGGCGTGAGGCCCGGGTCTCCGGCCGTGGGCTGGATACCGGCCTCCTTCGCGTAGGTGCGCAGCGTATAGAGCTTCGTCACGCCGTGCGTCCTGCACACCTCCTCGGTGAACTCCCGGGCCACGGCGCCGGACCGGGACAGGGTGGACTGCGAGAGCTCCTGGATGTGCTGGTTGAAGTACACCTGGGCGCTCTCGTACTTGTTCTGCTCCGCCAACTTGTTGTCCACGACGTAGTTGTAGAGGCGGCCGATGTTGTAGTGCCCGGCGTTGCCCTCCTTCAGGTGAGCGAGGATGGCATCCCGCACCTGCTCGAGCGTCAACGTCAGGAGGTTGCTGCTTGCGTTCGTTCCCATGATTCCCCCCAAAAGTGGAGAAGAGGTGAAGACGCCGTGGTCCACCACGGCGGACCGGACACGTGGCACATACCGGGCCGGGGGAATGGCTCCAGGAATTCGCCTACTTGCGTGAGCACTCCTCTCTGAAGGGTCCCAGTTCACGGAGAAAACCGTCCACGAGACGGGACTCCTCTCATTCCACTTGTCACCGGTGACAAGTGAAATGGAGCAGGCGCATTCCGCTTGTCACCGGTGACAAGTGAAATGGAGCAGGCGCATTCCACTTGTCACCGGTGACAAGTGAAACAGAACGACCTCCCCCACCGCGCACCAGGGAGGTACAACGGTGGGATGACGGAGGAGTCCACGCGTGGCTGAAAAGAAGACCTGGAAGGGCGGACGCCTGGGACCGTTCCACCTCGGTAAACGGTACAAGAATGTGGGGACGGACCTGGGCCGACTCTACGCGGCGCATGATGTCGACACAGGCAACGCGGCCCTGGTCGTCATGCCCCCAGACCACGCGGACCTGGCGTCCTGGCGCGTCCGCGCCACCTCACAGGCCGAGCCTCCCTATCTCGCGCTGGAGGTGGAGCAGGCACCCGCCTCGGGCCGACTACCCGATTTGTCCAACATGCTCGACCTCCTCACCTCCGCCGTGGAGCGCCTGGAGAAGAACGAAGAGGCCCGAGCCCATCTCACGGGCGGCGCGGTAAGCACCTGGAAGCGGTGGGTGGGGCGCATGAAACGGCTGCTGCGCTCACCCCGCGGACTCCTGATCGCTGGCCTCACCGCGCTCGCCCTCTGTGTGCTCCTCTTGCCACGCCTCTTGGGGGATTCCACCGCACCCGACAGCGAGGGGCAGGCCAGCACCGGTGCCGGCACAGTGGTGATGACCGAGCCAAAGGCTCCCACGCTGGTGGACCTCGATCCCTCGGACGTGCCGGCCATCACCTATCCACTGCCCGCCAGGCCTTTCAGCGACCAGGCCAAGACCCCCTGCTTTCCCAAGTCAGGTGAGGTGGAGATCAACGGCGGGTGCTGGGTGGAATTGGCGAAGCGCCCTCCCTGCTACGAGAACCAGGCCGAGTACCAGGGCAAGTGTTACATGCCGGTCTCGGCGAAATCCCACGAGAAGAAGCGACGCGAGCCCCACTCCGTGCAACCGTGACCGGAGAGTCCCCAGCGGCATGCGCTATGGTTCGCTCCCCTTCCTGGAGCGGAATGACGCATGAGAGGACGCCTCTCCCTGCTGCTGTGCGGATTGCTGCTGCTCGCCGGTTGTCATCGGAGCACGAGGTCCGACAAGGCCACCTCCGACTGCCGGCACTCCGAGTCCATCTGCGGCTCGGGCACCACCTGCGCCGCCAACGGCCAGTGCCTGATGGACTGCCGGGAGAACCTCGCCGATGCCTGCGGCCCTGGGCTGCTCTGCAACCAGGGCACCGGGGCGTGCGTGGCCGCCCAGAAGCTCGACTGCAACGAGGTGCCCGGCCTGTGCTGGGAAAACCAGGTCTGTGACGCCCCCACCGGCTACTGCCGCGAGGCCGCCATCGACACGGCGCTGGCCTATGACGTCCAGCTCTACGACTACACGCTGCACGTCGACACCGCCGCGAGCACCTTCTCCGGCCAGGTGAGCATCTTCCTCGTGGCCACGCGCGGCGGCACGGCCACCGTCACCCTCGACGTGGGCAAGACGGTGGAGGTCCCCGTCGAGGAAGGCACGGCACCGTACACACCGTACACGGTCACCTCCGTGAAGAGCCGCTCGGGCGCCGCGCTGGCCTTCACCCAGGACTCCACCGCGGGCACCCTCACCGTGACGCTCGGAACGCCGCTCGAGGCCAACGCCTCCGAGGTGCTCACGGTCGCCTATCAGGGGCCCCTCAACCCCATCTCCGACAGGAAGCACGACCTCTACTTCACGGGCCTCATGAGGCGGGAGGGCAAGCTGGGGCACTCGCTCGTGCAGACCTTCGGGTGGCCCCACCACACGCGCCGCTGGCTTCCCAGCCATGACCATCCCCGCGACATCGCTCGCGCCATCGCCCGCGTCAGCATCGACAACGGGCTCCCCGTCCAGGCCAACGGCGTGCTCGTCCAGGAGTCCGAGGGCACGCCCCACCGCCGCACCTTCCTCCTGCGCCAGCCGGTGCCCACCTACGCCCTGAACTTCATCGCCTCGGACTACACCCGCGTCCCGATCGGCACCGTGGATGGGGTCCAGGTGGAGGCGTACATGTACCCGGTGGCCACGGAGAGCGCGGTTCCCCCGCTCTGGTGGACCGGGACACTCGGGGCCATGAAGTACCTCAATGAGGCGCTCGGGTCCTTCCCCTTCGAGCGCTACGCGATGATGCAGGTGCCCTCGGCCCTGGGCGGCATGGAGCACGCCACGGTGGTGTCCATCGCCGACACCCGCACCGAGGGGCCCGATGAAGAGGGTCACGGGAACAAGCTCGTCATCCACGAGATGCTCCACCACTGGTGGGGAGACAGCGCCCATCAAGCGAGCTGGGAGGAGTTCTGGCTCAACGAGAGCCTCGCGTCCTTCTACACGGCCGAGGCGCTCGGCGTGCTCGGTGGCAGGAGCGCATTCCAGGCGGAGCTGGACCGGATGAAGGCGGCGATCTTCAAGTCACCCGCCCGCTACGATGACGACGCGCTCCGCTGGTCACGCCACCCCGAGGAGGTCCCCGGCGAAACCACCCGGGCCTCCTTCGCCGCGCCCTACGTGAAGGGACCCTGGATCTGGCAGATGATCCGCCTCCAGCTCGGAGAGTCCGCCTTCGCCGCGTTCATGAAGAGGTTCTACGCGGCCACGCGCTTCAAGCCGTACAGCACCACCCAGCTGATCACACTGCTCAACGCCGAGAGCGCAGTGGACTTCACTCCCTTCTTCAAGGAGTGGGTGTACGGCAGGGGCTGGCCGAAGCTCACGAGCACCTGGAGCTACGACAGCGCCCGCCGGGTCATCCGCCTCACGGTCCGGCAGACCCAGGACGTGGCACGGTACGGCAGCTACACCTTCAACGGGCCCCTGGCGCTGAAGTACGTCTTCGACGACGCGGACGCGGCGACTGCCTCATGCACCGGAGAGGTGACCTTCACCGGGGGCGCGCTCGAGTCCACGGTGGACATCCCGTGCGCCCGAGCGCCCACCACGATGAGCCAGCCATTCACCCGGGACCTGCTCGTCGAGATCGTCCCGTAGCGGAGCCTGGGCCCATCTCCAGGAGTTCCTACATGGACACCAGGACATCTTGATGATTGCGGAAGCCCCACAGGAAGAGCATCCCGCTGCCCCGATCGCGGAGATGACACCGTGAAAATCGAAGAGATCTTCGCGGACGCATCGCAATTCACTTCGCCCCGATGGAGCGCTGCCAGGACCAAGGGTCAAGCAGAGGAAAAAGAACTCTGGGACTACCTTTATGAACTCCCGTCCTTCATCCGGGAAACAGGCCAGGCCTATCGGTTCGAGGCTCATCTCAAGGGGCGCGACCCTGCTACTCGTCCACATCCAAGCGCCGCGTTACAGGCGCGAACGAAAGGGAGCGCGCGACAAGCGATGGAGCTCCTCCTGAAAGTGTGGGACGAAACGACCGAGCCTGGACAGAGACAGCCCGTGCTCGTTCTCACTCGCCTTCTCGACTTCATCGCCGACACGGGCCAGGCCGATGCATTCGACGACTACGTCAAAAACCGGCTCGAATATGCCCCGCTCGCCATGGCCTGGTTCGCGACGCGAGACGAGGCGGAAGCATGGCTGCGGGGACTCGTGGAGCCGCCAAGCCCCGCTCGAATCATCATCGGCGACGAGTACCATCTGGTGTGGTGCTCTCGCGAAGATAACGCTCGCTCCATCGCTCGCGATTACGTCATCGAGCCCTATATCGAAGCGCTCACTGCGAGAGGACTACCTCCCGCGGTGCCATCCTTCGAAAGCCGCGAGGACGCATCAGCATGGCTCTCAGAGCACCCGGTTTCTCCCTTTGGTTTCATCTCCATCGCAGGGGAGAGCCACCTCGCGGTGCACCACAAGAGGCTGAAGCGCCATACGCTTCACCCCGTGGCCTCCGCGTTGAGTGAATGGGAGGAGGAGAAGCAAAGGGCCGGGAAATAACCCCGGCCCCTGCCCACGTCAGTTCTCCACGGCTCCGGAGAGGAACACCCAGTTCTCGATGGACTGGCGCTCCTCATCGGGCAGCGGCGAGTTGCCATTGAGCGGGTTGATGGGCATCCGGGCGCCAACGATGCTGCCGTCACCCGTGAGCTTGAGGACCAGGTAGCTCTTGTCCAGGCTGCCCGGCTGGATGAGGTTCATCGTGGGCTTCTGGATGGAGGGCTTGAGCACCAGGCGCTCGTAGACCTCGTGCGAAGTGCCGAGCAGGTTCAGCCCGCCCTGCGGATTCTCGCCACCGTGGCAGCCGCCGCAGTTGGACTGGAGGATGGGCAGCACGCGCGCGCTCCACGTGTCCCCGGAGCCCGCGAGGCTCAGGGCCGACGGGTTCGCCGAGTACGAGCACTTGGTGTAGTCGATGGCCGAGCTCAGGCTCCACTGCCTGGCGGTCGGATCGAGCCCCTCGATGAAGCACATCAGCGCCAGCATGTCCTGCACGTTGGGCGGCTGGTTGGCCAGCGGCATGCGCGTGCCGGGCACCGGCTGCTCCTCTCCCGTGGACCCCTTCATGTACCCGCGCAAGCGCGCCACCAGGTAGCTCTCCTCGGGCTTGCCCGGCTTGATGAGCGGCACGGTGTTGCCGATGATGCGCGCCCCGTAGACGTCGTTGCGGTTCTGGTCCCCCTGGACGATGCCGCTCGCCACCAGGCCCTCCACGGTGTCGCGCTGGTTCTCACGCACCTCGGCGAAGAGGTGCTTCCGGTCACCGAGAATCCACCAGCGCGTCTCGTAGCTGGCGAAGGCCAGTTCCTGCACGTCTCCCTGGTCGTTGATGAAGTTGCGGATGAAAGTGCCCGTGGCGTTGATGCGGTCGCTGGTCACGGGCACCGCGTCGTGCAGGTGCAGGTGCAGGCCCGGCGTGTTCTCGTCCGGCCGCGCCCCTCCCCCCAGCTCCGGAGTCTCTCCGCGGACGAGATCGAACCAGCCAATCTCTATCTCCTTGAAGGCCGGCTCGCTGAAGCGGAAGCGGTCTCCCAGGCGCTCGCACCGGTCGAACACGCCGGTCGCGGTTCCCGACTGCACGTTGCACGGAGCGCCAATGGAGGCCACGAAGGTCCCCGGCGTGTGCAGATCCGGGTACTCCTTCTGGTTGTGGCACACGCCGTTGGTGCCGCTGCAGGTGCGCATCACCAGCTTGCGGTGCAGATCAATCCCCGTGGGGTAGATGAGCTGGGCCCCCAGCACATCCACGTCCGAGCCCGAGTACGGCGTCACGTCCGAAGTGCCAGCCGGCGTGGGGCGCTGCGGATCGAAGGGGATGGTGCCCGGGTCACCCGTGTTGGGGCCCGGAGAGCCACAGGCCAGCGCCAGGGCTCCGAGGGTGGCGGCGAGAAGAGAGCGCTTCATGCGAAGAAGTCCTGGATGGGGGCGTCGGCGGGGAAGATGCCCTGGTGGTCGGCACCGAGCATGTCCAACATCGTCTTGAGCACGGAACGGTACGAATACACCTGGCCGGTGGCCTTGAGGTTGGAGCGGTTCACCGAGCCGAGGCTCTTGCCGCCCTTGCCCGCGGCGGTGATGACACCGCCCATGAAGGGCATGGACATCCACCGGGTGGCCAGGTCGCTGCCGTGGTCACTGCCGTTGGCGGAGTTGTAACGGCTGCCGCCCGTGGTGCGGCCGAACTCGCTGCCGAGCACCACCAGCGTCTTGTCCCAGTACGTCCCGCCCTCGGGGTGCTGCATCTTCTGGAGGGCCGTGCGCAGGCCACTCACCAGCCGGTTGGCCGCGTCCATCTCGTTCGGCAGCTCCATGTCCTCGCGCGAGTGGTAGTCGTAACCGCCCTGGTTGAGGAACACCGCCGGGCAGCCGAAGTGGAAGAGGCGCAGCGCGAGCGCCGCCCGCTGGCCCGTGCCGTCCGTGCCCAGCAGCGTGCGCAGCTCGGCGTTGCTGATGCCGTCCACCTGCTCCTGCGAGGCCTGCCCCTCGCTGCTCACCCGCAGCAGGGGGTCGCGGAAGATCTTCCCGTAGTCGCTCGTGGCCTTGCGCGTCTGCTGGTACGTCTCCACGCCGCCGCGCAGCGCCGTGTGCAGCCGCGCGTGGAAGCGGGCGTCCATCTTGCCGGGAAGGCCCTTGGCCCACGCCGGCAGCGTCGAGTCCGGGTCCACGCTGAAGCGCTCGAAGCCGCTGCCCTCCAGCACCGGCGGCCGGTAGGTGGCGTAGTCGCCCGCGCCCGTGGCCATGCCCGCCTCGCCCATACTGAAGGCCGGCAGCAGGGTGATGCCTCGCGAGGCCGCCTCCTTCACGCGCTCGCGCACCCCGTAGTTGACGAGCGTGAGGAAGCCGGTGGCCCCGCCCACGTAGCCCGTGAGGAAGCGCTCCAGGCCCGTGCCGTGGCCACCGTCCGCGCGCGCCGAGAAGGGCTCGTGGTCCACGCACGGCAGCACGCACATCTCGTTGGTGAAGTCGGTGACGGGCGTCATCCCCAGGTCACGCCGGGGCTTGTTGGCCTCGCCCTCCAGCCACGTGGCGCGCTCCAGCAGCTTGCCCACGCCCCACTCGGTGCCGGACGCGCGCTTGTCCGAGGCGCCAAAGGGGTTGAACTCGTCCGCCACGTCGCTGTTGAAGGCGGTGGTGAAGCGGAAGCCACCGGACAGGCGGATGTAGATGAGGTGGCGGACGCTGCCGCGCCCGGGCGTCTGGGCACGGGCCTCACCCGGCAGCCACAGGTGGGGGAAGGCCAGCGCGGCGGTGCCAGCGCCCAGACCCTGCAACAGCCGGCGGCGGCCGAAAGTGACGGACTTCGTGTCATCGGAGTCGGACATG
This sequence comes from Archangium sp. Cb G35, assembly GCF_001896145.1. Classification (NCBI taxonomy): domain Bacteria; kingdom Pseudomonadati; phylum Myxococcota; class Myxococcia; order Myxococcales; family Archangiaceae; genus Archangium; species Archangium sp. Cb G35. Next base: position 358,948 of record NZ_MPOI01000005.1, on the reverse strand, counting down.
GGAAGGGGCTCCGGGGCTAGTAGAAGACGCGCTCGGCACTGCCGAGCAGCGCGAAGCAGAAGGGACGGGCGAACTCTTCGGCCTTGCAGAGGGTCTGGGCACACGCGGTGCCCGCCTCGCGGGCCTCGGCCTTCTCGGTGTCATCCGGCGAGCGGCCGAGCAGCAGCCGGTACTGGTGGGTGGCGATCTGCTCGGCCAGGTCCGGGTCAACAGCGCGGCTCGGGCCCACCCCCTCGGGCAGCAGCTTCTCCACCGCGGCCCCCTTCACCCTGGGGTCCAGCGTGGGGTTGCACAGCTCCTGCACGAAGGACAGCTGGGTGGCGGTGGTGAGGATGCTCACCACGCGGAAGCGCCCACCCGACACGTTCTCCGGGCAGCCGCCCAGGGTGCGCGCCAGGTCCGAGTAGCGCTCGTCCAGCTCGCCCTCCTCGTCCAACTGCCAGCGCGACTCCTGCAGCAGGCTGAAGCTGGCGACACTTCCCGAGTCCAGCAGGGCCTCGGGCTGGCTGATGCGGTGGTCGCAGCCGGGCAGCTCGAAGCCGGTGTTGCGCGCCATGGACTCGATCCACACCTCGGCGTCTACCTGCTTGAGCGGGCCATAGGTCCACCGGTAGGCGGAGGCCGAGGCGCCCTCGGCGGACTGGAGGTAGGCGGCGGAGGTGGCCACCGCGTAGTGCACCGAGCGGATGTCGCCGTCATTGTCCAGCAGCCAGCGCACCAGCTCCTCCCGCACCTCGGGCACGCTCGCGGACAGCTCATAGCCCAGGTACTGCACGAGCACCTCGTCCACCGCGCGCTCCCAGAAGGCCATGTCGCGCGCGAGGATGCGGCCCGGCGTCTGCAACTTCGCCCACTCCTCGGGCTTGAGCAGGCCGCTCCACATCGTGGACTCGCGCAGCCCCGGGTCGCGCGAGGCGCGCAGGTCCGGGGTGAAGATGAGCTCGTTGTAGCCCCACAGCACGCTGGCGCACTCGCCGCGCGACACCTCGTCCACCTGCCCGTTGTCGTCCAGGCAGCGGAAGCGGATGAAGGCGTCCGGCATGCGCAGGCCCATCTGCGGATGGTCGTAGTAGCCCGAGTGCCACAACTTGTAGAGGCGCGACATGTCCGCGCGCTCGTGCTCGAAGGGCGGGCGGCCCAGGAAGTGGTTGAAGAGCGCCTCCGCCTTGTCACCCGGGTCCGCGTAGCGGCGGGTCAACACGGGGTGGGCGCTCACCACCGCGGCGAACAGGTCATACGGCACCTTGCCGCGGTAGAGCTTCTCCACCAACCGGTCCATGTCGTAGATGGCCTGGATGCTCGTCACCTCGTTGCTGTAGAGGAAGCGGTCCGCGGCCCGGCGCTGCTGGATGAGGATGAACTCGTCCATCTCCATCAACCGATTCACCGTGGCGCCCCACCCGTCCACGCACGTGGCCTCGGCCTCGTCCGCGCCGGGCACACGCCCCAGCATGTCCACGAAGAGCCGGCGGCAGGCCTCGGTGTGCAGGATGGGCCGGTTGGACAGGCCCACACCCCAGAGGCTGCGGCACAGGCCGCGGTTGACGGGATTCTGCAGCCCCGCCCCGTTGCAGTACGCCACGCAATCCGCGTCACAATCGGGCGGGCGGGTCTCGTTGGGGAGAGAGCCCACCGCGCGCGCCGCGGGCAGGGTGTCATCCCCTCCCGCGAAGGTGCCCGAGGTGATGGGATCGCCGTTGCCCACCATTCCACCGGGGCCCTGGGCCACATGGTCCGGATCGAAGGTGTAGGTGGGCTGGCACGCGGCCAACAGGGTGAGGACGGAAAGGAAGAGCGTCCGAGACACAGTCATGCACGACTCCCTGCGGAAAAGGGTGCTTCAGAGGGAGAATTCAGCCCCGAGAGACAGCCCCAGGCGCAGCCCCAGGGTGCTCCAGTTCTTGGAGTAGTTGAAGCCGGAGATCTCCTGGCTCGTGGCGAAGAGGTACTGCTGTCCAATCTGGCCGAGCACATCCGCGCGCAGCCAGATTTTGTCGGACATGCGCCGCCGCGCGCCCACGGACGGGCCCAGCAGCCAGCCCACGCGCGGCACGCTCCACACGGCCACTCCCTGGGTCTGGAGCCGGGAAATCGTCTCCGCGAACTCGAGGCCGGGGATGAGGAGGGAGAGGCCCGCGCGGGCGGCGAAGACGACCTCCATCTTGTCGGCGACGGGCAGGCCGTACTCGCCGGAGGCGAACAGCTCATTGTAGATGCCGAAGCCGAACTGCTGGCCTCCGGACGCGGCGTAGTTGCCGAAGATGCGCAGGCCCGCGCCCAGACGCAGCCGCTCGCTCACCGTGGGCACGGGCGTGTTCACCCAGGCCGTGATGGACAGGAAGCCCGCCGAGTAGTCGAAGGACTCATCCAGGCGCGTGCTGTTGATGAACTGCACGCCCGACATCTTCGCCCCTTCCAGGTAGAGGTCGGGGCTCAGGCCGATGCGCATGGGGCCCGAAACGAGGGGCGCTTCCTTGGCGGCGGCGGAGCGGGACGCCGAGGACTTCTGCGCCGGAGCTGCCCGGGTTTCGGCCTTGGACTCGCGAGCGGGCCGGGAAGGCGCCTCGGCGACCTTCGTCTCCGCGGCGGGCGCGGGAGCCGCTTTCGCCTCGGCCGCGGGGGCGGGCTCGGCGGGAGCGGGCTCGGCCGGAGCGGGCTCCGCGGCGGGCTGAGCGGCCGGCTCCGCGGCGGCGGGCTTGGAGGCGCGCGTCCGGGACGACTTCGACGACTTCGCGGACTTCTTGGGAGCGGCCTCGGCCGCCGGAGCGGCGAGCACCAGCAGCGCGGAGAGGAGGCCGCAGCAGACGCGAGACAGCGGCTGGAACATGTTGCGCGAGCGGAGGGAAGGCAGCACGGGAGGACTCGGGAGCAGGAGACACGGGGGGACGGCGGGGGACTGCCCTCCTCCCGGGCCCCAGCCGGACACGGGAGGAGGTACACAACAGCGGACGGCTCAGTTACGGCGGCGGCGGCGCAGCAGCGCCAGGCCCGTGGTCAGCGCGAACGCCAGCACCGGAGCGCCACCGGCGGAGGAGCAACCACCCTCCTCCTCCTGCGGCTCGTTGTTGCCGGTGACGTTCACGGTCAGCGACGTCGTCGCGGACGCGTCACCGGCTTCGGAGCCATTGCCATTGACCGAGTTACCGGCGGCGAAGATCTTCACGGTGCCGGCCGAGGGAGGCGCCACCAGCGAGAAGTTGAAGGTGATGGCGCCGCTGGCGGCGGGCTTGGGCGCGGTGTGGGTGAGCTCGTTGCTCTGCTTCTTCGAGCCCGTGCCGGGCTCGAGCGACGCCGCCGTGTTGTCCACGGCCACGTTGAAACCGCCCCTCAGGCCAGGGCCCCCGGTGATGGTGAGCGTGTACTCGCCCGTTGCGCCCGCGGTGAGCGACGAGGGGCCGGTGAGCGTAACAGTGGGCACCGAAGCGCCCGGGGTGTGGCACATGGTGCACGTCGCGGCAGACTTGCCCGAGTAGCCGGTAGCACCAGTGGCATTGGCGAAGGCGGGGGCGGACAGCAGGCACGCCGTGAGGACTCCGACGGCGCCGTACGACTGGAACTTCATACAACCTCCATGAGTGGGGTTCTCTTTTTAACTCGCTTCGCCCCGTGCTTCCCATGGCCCCCTGACACTTCACGAGGGCGTCACCCCGTACGGACCGTATGGCCGGAGAAGAGCCGTATGACCGTAAGAGTTCCCTACATCCGGCGCCCGCGCCCCCTGGGGCTCCAACATCTCACGAATGCCCACAAGGGGGCCCGGTGAGGATATGGTGCGGCCCCACCCGCTCACGTTGGCCCTCCGCATGTACCTGCGCAGCCTCACGCTCCAGAACCTCAAGCTCCTGCGGGACGTCGCCATCTCCTTCACCCGCTCGGACGGGGAGATCCGGCCCTGGACGGTCTTCGTCGGGGAGAACGGGCTGTGCAAGACGGCCGTCCTCCAGGCCATCGCCCTCGCCGCGAGCGGCTCGTCGCTGGGCAGCGAGCTGGCGGATGTCACCTCCCTGCCGGACCGGCGGCTGCCCTCCAGCGAGCTGATGCTCATCGGCGCCGAGTTCACCTTCGGAACGGAAGGCCACAAGGGGCGCGACTACCCGGGCCTGGAGAAGAAGCACTCGCTGCCGCCCTATGTGCGCAGCTCGGTGGCGGCCAAGAGCACCTGGCGCGAGCTGGTGGGCAACTCGAGGTACGTGGGCGTGGAGCACACGCGCGTCTTCGATCCCATCCGCGAGGCGCGCCGCACGCAGCTGCCGGGGTGGTTCGTCGCGGGCTACGGCGTGGCGCGCGCCCTGCCCCGCCCCAACGCCATCCAGGGCGAGGGTCTGGCGGATCCCATCAAGCAGCGGCTGGCGAACCTCTTCGACCAGGGCAGTCTGATCGCCACCGGCTTCGCGGACGTCTTCGAGCCGGCGCAGGCGAAGGCGTACTCGCGGGTGCTGAAGCAGGTGCTGCTGGAGGGCAACCTGCTGCCGGGCCTGGTGGACCTGGAGCTGAAGAGCCAGGGCATCGTGCGCACGCGGCAGGACATGCTGGATGCCCACCGTTTCGAGCTGGAGATGGGCGGCCAGCGCATCCAGGTTCCCGCCACGTGGCTGTCCCACGGGTACCAGAGCTCCATCGCCTGGCTGGCGGATCTGATCGGCCACATGCTGCTCGAGGCGGGCAAGCCCGTGGCGCCCGAGAAGATGGAAGGGCTGGTGCTCGTGGACGAGCTGGACCTGCACCTGCACCCGCGGTGGCAGACGGCGCTCGTTCCCGCGCTGAAGAAGATCTTCCCGCGGCTCCAGTTCATCGCCACCACGCACTCGGCGATGCTGCTGCCGGGGCTGGAGCAGGACGAGGTGCTCGTGCTCCGCCAGGATGAGGACGGCAACGTCGATGTGGCTCCAGCGCCCGCCTCGCCCTCGTGGCTCACGGGCAGTGAGCTGTTCGACGTGTTCTTCGACAAGAAGGGCAAGCCCCTGCGCGGCAGCCGGAGCCCCGCCCCCCGCAAGAAGCAGCCCGTGCCGGAGAAGACGCGCGCCCCCAGGACGGCGGCCCGGACGAAGCGGAAGTAGGGCCCGGGCTCAATCCGTCTCGGTGAGGTACCGCATGAGCTCGGACTCGTCGTCCGTCACCAGCCGCGTCACGCCATCCTGCTTCGCGTAACGCTTGACCTGCAGCAGCCCGACGGCGCTCTGGACGAGCACCCCCGCCTTGCGGAAGCCACCAATCCACCGCAGGCGGAAACGCTGGAGGGCCGCTTCGAACTGGGGATCATTCCGGCCCGGAGCCGCCCGGATGTCGATGAGGAGCGCGTAGCGGGCACGGCTCAGGTCATCCAGCGCCTTGATGAGCCCCTCGAAAGAGACCTCCAGGTCCCGCATCGACGTGAACGGCTTGTCGCTGCGAATGTTGCGGACGATGCCCGTCCCCTCATCCACCAGGGCGGTGAAGTACTCGTTCCGGAAGATCTGCTTCATTGCCGGTTCTTCTATACCGTCAGGGGCTCCGAGGTGAGGGCCTCCGAACCGGGCGGCACCTCGTCATCGGGCGAGTCCAGCAGCACCAGCAGGGGGATGGCCGACCCGGTATCCCCGAAGCTGGCCATGCCGCGCACGGTGCCCTCCACGCGCGAGCCATCCGGCCGTTTGAGGGAGAGCGTCTGCCCCACCCGCACGATGGGCGCGCGCCGGGGAATGCCGGGCGAGAGCAGCACCCCCCGGCCCGCCAGCCGCTGGATGGCATCCACGGTGAACAGGTAGCGCTCCCCTCCTCCCGCTCCCACCTGCCGCGCGAAGAAGGCGGCCAGCCGCTCCAGCAGCAGCATCGCGTGTTGTTGCACCCGCACCACCCGGGGCCCCTCCCGCTTCAGCAGCTCCTCGGCGGTGAGCCCCACGCGGCCCACGTCCTCCTGGGAGCGGCCGGCCCACCGCTCGAACAGGGCCCCATCCACCTCGGGATGGAACCGCACACCATAGGATTTGCCCACGCGGAAGGCCTGATGCGGATAGCGCGCCGTCGAGACCAGCTCCTGCGCTCCCGGGATGGGCTCGATGGCGTCCCCCTGCCAGTGCAGGACGTCGAAGAACTCCTCGAAACCGGCGAACAGCGGGTCCGCCTGTCCCTCCATCGTCAGGGACACCGGGTGCACGCCCAGCACCGGGCCCTTCTCACCCGGGCCGACACGGGCCCCCGCCGCGGCGGCGAGCAACCGCGCGCCCAGTCCAATGCCCAGGCTCGGCCGGCCCGCTTCCAACCGGCGGGCCAGCAAGCGCCGCTCCTCCTCCCACACGGCGGGAGGCTCTCCCTCCGGGTGGCCCAGCGACTTCCCCATCACCACGACCAGGTCCGCCTCCGTGTCCTCCGGGTGTGGCTCTCGCGTGCGGACATCCAGGGAGAAGCCCGAGCGCCGCAACGCGGGGCCGAGCTGCCCGGGACCGTCTTCTTCATCATGAAGGAGGATGACGGCGGTTCGGGGGGACGGAGGAGGCGCGTTCATGCCGGGAACATTGGCACGCGGCTGACACGGTGCAGGGTCCAGAGTCCGTCACGAGGAGCCCTCATGCCCCGCTCCATCCTCTGGGTGACAGTGCCGGGCGCCGGGAGCTCAAGGCCGGGGCCACCCCAGCAGCACGGCCCCCAGTATCACCAGTCCAGCACCGAGCAGTTGCCGCCGTCCCATCCGCTCGCCCTGGAGCGCGCCGAGCCCCAGCGCGAACGCGATGGACGTGTTGCGCAGGGTGAGCACGGCGCCCGTGCCGCTGTGCACCAGGGCCAGGAGCAACAGCGAGAAGGACAGCGTACACAACAGCCCGGCCACCACGAGGAGCAGGGGCCGGGTCATCACCTTGCGGCGCAGCACCCCCCAGCCCGCCTCCTCGCGCCGGCGCATGAGGATGATCAACGGCAGCGCCACCCCGAGTGACAGCGTGAAGAGGGCCGGAGGCTGGGCGCCCTCGCCCAGGGCGCGCTTGTAGCTGAGGTTGAAGCCGGCGATGCACGCGGCACTCACCAGGGCCCAGAGCACCCCCTCGCCCACCGAGCCCCGGGGAAGCACGAGGTTCATCGCCGCCATGCCCAGCGCCACCAGGGCCGCGCCGGCCACGGAGCCGGGGGTGAGCTGCTCGCCCAGCCACAGCACGGACACGGGCCACACGAGCAGCAGCGCGCCCCCCCGGGACACCGTGTACGCCAGCCCCAGCGGCGCCCGGCGCAGCGCCCGCGCGAGCGCGACGAGGTAGCCACTCTCCAGCACCCCGGCCACGAGCGACCAGTACAGGGCCGCGGACGTGGGAAACGCCGCCCCCTCCAGGCCGAGCGCCCAGAGCGCCCCACACACCACGGTGACGGCGATGACGCCCACCACGGCGGACTCCGGATCCTCGTGGCGCTTGAGGAGCGCATTCCACAGCGCGTGGAAGAACGCGGACGACAGCACCAGCACCAGCGCGGCGGAACTCAACACACCTCCGGGGAACAGACGCGGGAAGGCCGCGCACTCCACGCGAGGAGCCCCTCGACTTCAACCCCCTCGCCTCCCCGCCCCCCTTCCCCACAAACATGTACCAGCCATGCACATTTTGCGTCCCCCCGCTCGCGAACGCACCGGTTGCGCGCACGGAGCGTGTGGGCCCGAGGGGAAACGGCCTGGAACGGGCCTTGCTCTGGGAGGGCTCAACCCACTGACACCCTCCTTTCAGGAGCACGCGGTCATGCAACACCGAAAGCTCTGGTTCGGCCTTGGCGCCATCGTCCTCGTTTCCTTCCTGGTGCTGGGAGGCCAGGGAGTCCGCATCTCTCGCACGCTGCCGCCCATCCCCGAGAAGGTGATGACGCCGGACGGCACGGTGCTGCTCACGGGCGAGTCCATCATGCGGGGACAGAACGTGTGGCAGTCCATCGGAGGGCAGCAGGTGGGCTCGGTGTGGGGCCACGGCGCGTACGTGGCGCCGGACTGGAGCGCGGACTGGCTGCACCGCGAGGCCACCTTCGTGCTGGACACCTGGGCCCGCGCCGAGAGCCGCGCCTCCTATGCCCTGGCTCCGGCCGAGCGGCAGGCGGCGTTGCGCGAGCGGCTCGCCGGCATGATGCGCACCAACACGTATGACGCGAGCACGGGCACGGTGACGGTGGACCCCGTCCGCGCCGAGGCGATGCGTGACAACGCCGCCCACTACGCGGACGTCTTCTCCCAGGGCCGCTCGGCCTACGCCATTCCCCAGGGGGCGCTCACGAATCCCGAGAAGCTGAAGGACCTGGGCGCCTTCTTCTGGTGGACGAGCTGGGTGACGTCGACGAACCGGCCCGGGGACACCGTCAGCTACACGCAGAACTGGCCGCACGAGCCGCTGGTGGGCAACCAGCCGGCCCCGGGCGTGCTGATGTGGAGCCTGGCCTCGGTGGTGCTGCTGATCGCCGGCGTGGGCGCGCTCGTCTGGTACCTGAGCGGCAAGAAGGAGGAGGAGGAGCCGGTGCCGCCCGCGAAGGATCCGTTCTCCGGGATGCAGCTCACCCCGAGCCAGCGGGCCACGGGCAAGTACTTCCTGGTGGTGGTGGCGCTCTTCCTGGCGCAGGTGGGGCTGGGCGGGGTGACGGCGCACTTCGGGGTGGAGGGCGCGGGCTTCTACGGCGTGCCGCTGGCGAAGTATCTGCCCTACGCGGTGACGCGCAGCTGGCACACGCAACTGGGCATCTTCTGGATCGCCACGGCGTGGCTGGCCACGGGCCTCTTCGTGGGCCCGGCGGTGAGCGGGGTGGAGCCGAAGTACCAGCGGGCGGGCGTCAACTTCCTCTTCGTGTGCCTGCTCATCATCGTGGTGGGGGCGCTCTTCGGGCAGTGGGCGTCGGTGCAGCAGCGGATGGGCAGCGGGGACTACTGGTACTGGTTCGGCCACCAGGGCTGGGAGTACGTGGACCTGGGCCGCTTCTGGCAGATCTTCCTCTTCGTGGGGCTCTTCGTGTGGCTGTTCCTCACGGCGCGGGCGGTGTGGCCGGCGCTGAAGAAGCCGAGCGAGGGCCGGCCGTTGCTGGTGCTCTTCGTCATCTCCTCGCTGGCCATCGCGTCCTTCTACGGGGCGGGGCTGATGTACGGGCAGCGCAGCCACATGGGCATGGTGGAGTATTGGCGCTGGTGGGTGGTGCACCTGTGGGTGGAGGGATTCTTCGAGGTGTTCGCCACGGTGGTGATGGCCTTCCTCTTCACGCGGCTGGGGGTGTTGTCGCCGCGGGCGGCGGTGCCGGCGGTGCTCTTCACCACCGCCATCTTCCTGGGCAGCGGCATCATCGGGACGTTCCACCACCTGTACTTCTCGGGGACACCGGCGTCGGCGATGGCGCTGGGCGCGACGTTCAGCGCGCTGGAGGTGGTGCCGCTGGTGCTGGTGGGCCGCGAGGTGTGGAGCCACATCCGCCTGTCGAAGCTGCCGGGGTGGATGGAGCAGTACCGCTGGCCCATCCTGTTCTTCATCGGGGTGGCGTTCTGGAACCTGGTGGGGGCGGGCCTGTTCGGCTTCCTCATCAACCCGCCGATCGCGCTCTACTACATGCAGGGGCTCAACCTGACGCCGCTGCATGGCCACACGGCGCTCTTCGGGGTGTACGGCATGCTGGGGATCGCGCTGATGCTCTTCTCGTTCCGGATGATGCAGCCGGACGCGAAGTGGAAGACGAAGCCGCTGGCGTGGGCCTTCTGGAGCATCAACGCGGGGTTGGTGCTGATGGTGGTGCTGTCGCTATTGCCCATCGGGGTGTTGCAGACGCAGGCGGCCATCGAGCAGGGCACGTGGTGGGCGCGCAGCGCGGAGTTCATGCAGACGCCGCTGATGGACACGCTGCGCTGGCTGCGGGTGCCCGGGGACGTGCTCTTCGCGGTGGGGGCGGTGCTGCTCGCGTGGTTCGTGGTGGGACTGAAGACGGGCTGGTCGCTCGAGCGGGCCGAAGCACCCCGGACGGAGCCCGAGCCCGAGCCGCTGGGAGCGGCGGCCCCGGCCCACGCCGTCCTCCAGCGCCGCTGAACCCAATCATCCCCACTCGCCCCAATATCCCCTCGCCCCCCGGGAGAGGGACGGGGTGAGGGTATCGAGGACCCCGGGTTGCCTCCCTGTCACGTCCCCGGCGTGAATCGGATGGGCAACCGGGTGGGCCCGTGGACATGAATCGCCCTGCGAGGTTCCCAGGGCGCATCGCTCACCAGAACGAAGTCCCGCATCCGTTCCAGCAGTACGGAGAGCCCCACCCGAGCCTCCAGCCGCGAGAGCGGAGCCCCGATGCAGAAGTGGATGCCATGCCCGAAGGCGATGTGCTGATTGGGCTCTCGGGTGATGTCGAACCGGTCCGGCTCCTGGAACTTGCGCGGGTCGCGGTTGGCGGAGCCGATCATCGCCAGGACCATCTTCCCAGCGGGAATCACCTGGCCGTGCAGGGAGACCTCGGCCCTCGTCACGCGGAACATCGCCTGGACGGGAGAGCGGTAGCGAAGCACCTCCTCGATGGCCGAGGGCAGCAGACCGGGCTCCGCCCTCAGCCGGGCGAGCTGCTCCGGGTGCTCGAGGAAGCACAGGAGCGCGTTGTTGATCAGGTTCGTGGTGGTCTCGTGGCCGGCCGAGAGGAGGAGCTGGACGAAGCCCAGGAGCTCATCCCCGGTCAGCCGTTCGCCATCCACCTCGGCCTCGACGAGCCGGGTCAACAGGTCATCCCGCGGAGCCGCCCGCCGCTGCGCGGCCAGGTCCCGGACATAGGAGCGCATCTCCTCCGTCATCTCGGCGAACTCCCGATGGACCCGGGCCGCATCCTCGCTGCCCGCGACGGCGTAGCCGAGCGCCATCATCACATCGCTCCAGCGCTTGAAGCGTGGCTGGTCCGCGAGGGGTACCCCGAGCATCTCGGCGATCACCCTCAGGGGAAGCGGGACGGAGAAGTCCTCTGCCAGCTCCATCTCCCCGCGCGAGCGCGTCCGGTCCAACAGCTCGTGGGACAGCGCCAGGATGCGCGGCTCGAGGCTCGCCACGGCCCGGGGGGTGAAGGCGCGCATGATGAGGGCGCGCAGCTTCGTGTGGCGCGGCGGATCCATGAAGACGAGCCACTGGGACGTCATCGCGGACGGGGGCGCCACGATGGAGCTGAACGCCTCATGGTCCTGGAGCGCGCGCTTCACGCTCTCGTAGTCGAAAAGCATCCACAGGTCCGAGTGCGGCTCATGCAGCACGGGAGAGCGGCCGCGGAGCTGCGCGTATGCGGGATAGGGATTGCGGCGGACCTCATCGGAGAAAAGGTTCATCATCGTTCACGGCCTCCAGGCCCGGAATCGAGGAACGGAGGGATACGTTAGGGTGGGCGTGGCATGGAGCGCTTGAACGAATCGCGGATTGGAGCGGTCATCACGGAAGCGTTCGCGGTGCGGGCCTCGACGGCGACGGAGTCGACACTCCACGCGCAGCACGGCGTGGCGCTGCTCGTCGGACTGGACGGCGACGTGACGGTGACGGAACCGGGCCGGGCGAGCGTGCACGGACGGGTGGTGGTGGTGCCCGCCCACCAGCCGCATGCCGTGGCCAGCCCCGGACCCACGCTCGGGCTCCTCTACGACCCGGAACTGGCATCCCACGTCGCGAGCTACGCACACGGGCGTGGCGGCGCCTTCCCGCTCGAAGGCAGGCTGGCGGCGCGTCTCGAATCGGCCCTCACCGCGCACCGCGCCTCCCTGTCCCGGCCCGAGGTCCTCGCCGGCCTCGCACGCGAATACGCGGACTGGCTCGTGAAGGAATCACCGCGCTCCGAGCCGGACCCCCGCATCGCCCGGGTCCTCGAGGCCCTGCGGACTCCGGACGCCGACTGGCGCCTCGCCGCCGTGCGCACGCGGCTCTCCCCGGCGCACCTGCGCGCGCTGTTCGTCCGGGACGTGGGAATGCCCATCCGCACCTTCCAGCTCTGGCGCCGGCTCCTCGTGGCGGTGGCGGCGTCCGCGAGCCTCGATGCGACGAGCGCGGCGCACCTCGCGGGCTTCGCCGACCTCGCCCACTTCTCGCGCACGTGCCGCCGGATGCTCGGCTACTCCCCGACGGCCTTGCGCAACGGGCTGCTCTCCTGAGCCCTCCAGGGAGCCGGGCCAGGCCATCGGAACAAAGTCCTTTCAGGGGAGAGCGAGTCCGCCTTCCGGGCGCGCTCTTCACGAACTTGTCCAACTGTTGGACAAGTCTGGCGAGACCGGACCCGGAGGGGTCCCTCCTGCTTTCGAGCTGAGGACAGACCCCTGAACGGACTTACTTCGGCTGGCTCAGGGGCCCAGCCGCTTGCGAAGGGCGTGCAAGGCCCACGCGCTGAAGAGGATGCCGAGCACGCCCAGGGCCAGGAGCACGAGGGAGCGCTGCGCGAGGAGACTGGAGCCGAGGTAGACGGTGCCCACCGCGTATGGCAGCTCCGCGACGGCGAGGACCCGCAGGTACTTGCGCAGCCCATAACGCGCCAGCCCGAGCACGTAGCCGGGAATCTCGGAGGGGACCGCGAGCTGGAAGAGCAGCACCAGGCCAAAGGAGCTGTGCTGGGAGATGCGCTCCTCGTAGCGGCCGAACAGCTCGTTGGACACGAGCCGACGGACCACCGGCCGGCCCCAGGCCCGGGCGATGAGGTAGGCACAAGCACCTCCGAGCATCCACCCGCACCACAACAGGAGCACGCACACGGCCTCGCCCCAGGTGTGGATGGCCACGGGCACGAGCACCGCGCTGCTGAAGAAGGCCAGCATGGCAGAGAACGCGGACAGGAGGATGAAGAGCGCCGCGCCCCAGAAGGGATGCGCCTCGATGACGGGCCCGGCCTTCCCGAGGAGCCAGGTCATGGCGGACTGGAACGCCTCGGAGGAGGCGAGCAGGACCAGCCCCCCGAGCACGAGCAACAGCACGAGCACCCGCTTCCACTCCACGGAAGGCAGGTCCATCCGGCTCGGCGTCATCGTGCTCCGTGGCATCCAGCGCTCGGAAGAGGGAGGTGAGACCTGAAGGATGGTCATGCGGGAGGACCCGGCCCTGGCCCCCGCCATCGAGCGCTCTCCAGCGCCCTCGCGGAGGAGCCATGCAGCCGGACACTCAGGCCTGGTGGGAGGCGGGAAGGCGACTCCCCATCATTAGAAGCAAGACGGAGAAGCAAGACGGACAGGATGCCGAGAGGCACGGGAGGCGGCATGCGACCCAGGACGAGCGGACTGATGGCGGGAGTGGCGATGCTCCTCATGGCGGTCGGCTGCGAGAAGCGCGAGACGCGGGCACCGGTGCGGGAGCAGGAGATGGCGTCGGCACCCGAGCAATCGGAGCCCGGCACCACGAGCGAGAGCCGGTCCACACCTCCTCCTCCGGCCGCACGGCCTCCCCCGCGCGAAGAGCCCCCGGCGAGGGCCGAAGCGCAGCGGCCCACCGAGCCACCGGCCCAACGGGAGCCGGACGACACCGCGGCGAGCCCCACGCAAGCCCGTCAGGTCTCGGGGGAGGTGCTCGCCGTCACCGGCAACCAGTTGCACGTACTGACCGCGGCGGAGGGGCAGGACGTACGGATGCTCATCATCTCGGGAACGGAGGTGCGCGTGGATGGCCGTCCCGCCACCGTGGCGGAGATCCGCGAGGGCGGCGAGGTGCGCGCCACGTATGAAATCGCCGAGGGTGAGCCCATCGCCTTGATGGTGGAGGTGCGCAACCCCGGGGCACCACGGGAGCCCGAGGAGCAGCCCCTGTTGGATCAGCCCAAGATTCCGAAGAGCGACGACTGAGCCGCGTTACCGGCTCGCGGGAGCGGGCGTCACCCCTTCGACGCGCGACTTGCCATCCTTGTCGACCTCGAGCCGCAGCTGGGGGGTGCCCTGGGCGTCGTGGAGGACGATGCTCGCCACGCCCTTCTCCACGCCGAGGGTGATGCGCTCCTTCCAGTCGTGCCGGAAGGTGATGTTGGGCTCTCCTTTGATGAGGCCCATGCACATCGCCTCGTAGCCCTCCTTGCTGTCGAAGCACAGCCCGGTGACTCCGATGGAATCGAGCATGCCGAGCCCGCCGATTTCGTGTCCGTCCGGATCCATGAACTGGATGCCGACCGCCTTCACCGCGCGCTTGAGGCCCTTGGGGTCGGGCAGCGGCGCACCGATGCGGAGACGCGCCTGGCCGTGCTCGTCGACGATGTTCAGCTCGCGCACCGAGAGCGAGGCGGTGGGCTGGGTGGCGGCGGAGACGCCCGTACACGCGCCGAGGGCACCCACGGCGCAGGAGCCAGCGGCAATCAACACGAGACGGCGGAGGGGATTCGACATGGCGGTCCAGTCGTTGAGAGGGGACGCCAACCTAGGCAAGTCCCCTCTCCACTGCTCCACGGCTCCGCGGTCCTTTCGTCATGGTTGTGCCATGACGGAGGACGGATCAGCCGCCCCGGGGCGTGCCGCACTCGCCGCAGAAGCGTGCGTTGGGCTTCATCTCCGTGCCGCACTGGGTGCAGTGCACCTTGGCGGCCGCCAGCGGCTTGCCGCACTCGGAGCAGAACTTCCCTCCCTCGACGCGGGCGTTGCAGTGGGGGCAGGCCGGGGCCGCCGCCGTGCGGTGGGCCTTCATGTCCAGCGACTCCACCTGGTCCACCTTGCGCGCCTTGTCCCAGGCCTGCTCCACGGACACCTTGGCCTGGATGTGCGCGGCCTCCTCCTGGAGGTCCGGCGCGCACGACTCGCACAGGCCCCGCGACTCGTTCCAGCACGCCTGCGGGCACACCCACTGGCCACAGCGGGTGCAGTGCTTGAAGTGCTTCTTCCCCTCCTCCACCGCCTCGGCGTAGGCATCGTCCCAGGCGCTCCCGCGCAGGGCGTCCTTCACGTGGTCGCCCGCGTAGGCCGCGCGCGACAGCGAGCCCCCGAAGAGGGAGCCCGCCGCCTTCAGGAAGCCCGCCGCCAGGCCCATCTTGTTGGCGATGAAGGGAGACATGTGCCCGTTGCGGCACTTGTCGCAATGGAACTCGAACTGGAAGCCGTATTCGTTCGAGCGGTCGGTGTAGTTGCGGGTGAACTGGATCATCACCCGCAACGCTAACCGAGCCGGGCCTACTTCTTCCAGACGGCCCAGTTGGTGCCCGAGTTCACCAGCGTCCAGCCGGTGCCCGGAGACCAGGAGCCGGGGCCGAGCTTCATCGCCAGGCTGCCGCTGTTGCCGGTGATGGTGGCGGCGTACTTCGTCGTGTCCGCGGCCACGATGCTCACCGCGGAGGTGGAGGTGACGCCCTTCTCCTTGCGCGCCGCGATGAGGCTCTTGATGGCCGCGGCGTGGCCCCAGTCATAGAAGTGCACCCAGTAGACGCAGGGGATGCCCGGGTGCGTGAGGATGTACGCGTAGCCCTGCATCACCTTGTCGCTGGGGAAGGGCCAGTGGTTCTGCCCACCACTCGGGTGGCTGGGGCCCGTGTCGTGGTTGTCGATGAACGTCACCGATTTGGCGGGCCACCAGCCGATGGCGCCCTGGGGCTTTCCATCACTGGCCTTGAGCCGCCAGAACTCGTTGTACTGCACCGCCTGCTGGAGGATGCCCTTCGTCGTGAAGTCGAACGCACCCGAGTTGCCCCCGGTGGCGTTGATCCAATTCATGATGAGCTGGCGGTGCGGGTTGACGTCGTTGAGGTTGAGGTCCGTCCACAGCTCGCCCACGGAGAAGTAGGGCACCGTGGCGTTGTTGTAGCCGCCCACGTACGAGCCGCCGTACCCCTTCACGTAGTCATAGCGCCAGCCGTCGTAGCCGATGCTGGACTTGAGCCAGTTCATCCAGCCCTTGATGTCGCTCTGGACGGTGCCGTGGGTGTGGTCCAGGTCCCGCGCGGCGCTGAAGCCGTCGCCGGTGTCGGAGCTGCCGGTGGCGCCCGTCCACTCATCGCCCCGCACCACCGACCACGAGCCCCAGGTGGGGTTGGTGAAGTCCGCCCAGTTGGAGGTGCCCACGCGGTGGTTGACCACGATGTCCGCGATGGCCTTCACGCCGTAGGTGTGCAGCGCGCCGATGGCGCTCTTGAGCTGCGCGTCCGTGCCGTAGGAGCTGTTCTGCACGTACAGCTGCCGCGGCAGGTAGCCCTCCCGGGCCGCCGAGTCCCCCGAGGGCGGGAACCACACCATGGTGAAGCCGCTGGCCTTGATGTCCGAGGCCTTGCCCTGGATGACGCCCCACCAGGGGGACGTCTCGGTGGACCGCCAGTGGAAGCCCTGCAGCATCACGTCGCTGCTGTTGCCATCCAGCGGGCCCGCGTACGCGGCCGTCGACGCCAGCAGGCCCAGGGCCCACGACAGGGACACCCTTCCGCCAGACACCTTCTTCGTGAACATGCGGTGCTCCGAGTGAAACAGGGGGGAAACCGGGAGGCGATTTACAGCCCGTTTGCTGCTCGAGCGAGCACCGGCGCGGAAAACATCCTGGGCAGAACGCTTTTATTCCCAGGGAGCGAGAGGAATTCCGCCCCCGGTGAACCGATGGGAGCGTGAAAACGGATGGGGCACGCGCCAGGGGGGCGTTAGGATGGGGGAAATGGCCGAACAGTCCCCCCCCTATTGGGTCCTCATCTCGGTCCTGTTCAGCTCCCAGCCGTTGTCGCCCACGCTGGCCATGACGCTGCATCAGGTCGCGTACGACCTCTACCGGCGTGGCGACACCGTGCAGCCGGTGGCGGGAGATCTGCTCACGGGCAAGGTGCACAACCTGCGCAAGGACGTGCAGATGGGCAGCATCTCGGGCCCCGCCTTCGAGGCGGAAATCGAAACGGAGCGGGGCTCCGGCGTGGTGCGCTTCCTGCTCACCCGTCAGGGGCTGGAGATGATGGAGGCCGGGCCACCGCAGCCGCCCGTGCCGCCGCGCCCCAAGTACCTCAATTAGTCAGTTAGTCAGTGCACCCGGACCTTCTCCACGCGCTCCTTGCGCGGGAGCTTGGGCTCGGTGGAGGGCCGGGGCCGCTTGCGCGTCACCATGCGGGCGATGCCGTAGTAGAGCTGCTCCTCGGTGTACACCTTGCGCACCCCGCGCGTGCCGGGGACGTAGGCGGGGCCGGGCCGCTCCAGCCACTGCAGCACCTTCACCTCGCCCGAGTAGGCGAAGGCATCCAGCACCTCCTTGGGGCAGTGCTTGAGGTAGCGGCGCACCAGCGGCCGCAGCCGGCGGGGGAAGTCCCTGCCCAGCACCGAGTGCCTGCGCCCCGCGTGCAGCGTGCCGTCGAAGCGCCGCGACATGTGGAAGAGCTCGTGCATCACCGTTTCGATGCGGGACTTGGGCGTGGAGGAGCGGAAGAAGAGCGGGCGCAGGGTGATGCAGTAGAGCATCCGCTTGCCCTTGAGCCGGACGATGGGCTTGCGGCGCCCGGCCCGGTCCGTGCTGAGCCCACCCCGGAAGCACAACGGCTTCACCGTGCCCCGCGAGGCCCGCCGCGCCTCTCCGGCGATGACCAGGATGCGGCTGGCCCTCACATGGGCGAACTCGGGCATCTTCGCGGCGATGTCGCGAATGAGCGCGCGGATGGCCTTGTTGAGGTTCGGGCGACGGTGGGCCACGGTTGTAGTCAACAGTGTACCCGAAATGACCTTGAGGCCAGCCCGAACCCGCCCCACCTTGGCGCCATGCGTTCCACCCCGCGTGCCATCGTCCACCTCCTGACGCTCGCGGCCTGGCTGGCCGGGTGTGCCTCCACGCCGCCCCCCGCCCCCGTGGGCCCCGCTTCCCTCGGCGCCGAGGAGGCCTCCGTCGCCTCCCAGGGCCTCAGTGAGATGAAGCTGCGCTACTCCGGCCAGCTCACCAGCCCCGGCCCCGCCGTGCTGGAGAAGGCGGACTACGAGCTCGTCTCCGACGGCCAGGTGGTCCAGAAGGGCTCGGCGCCGCTGGGCGTCACCCTGGCCCCCGCCGCCCCCACTCCCTTCTCCTTCCAGGCCGAGGCCGCCTACGTGCGCACGCCGGAGGACCTGAGGACGCTGAGCCAGCGGGGTGGCACCCTGCTCGTGGCGCTGCGCGGCACACTGACGGTGCGCGTGGGGGACGAGGTGCGGACGCTGCCCTTCGCCGCCTCCCGGGCGGTGCGCGTGCCCCGGCTGCCCGTGGTGAAGGTGGAGAGCCTGGATGGGGCCCGCTACTCGGAGGAGCAGGTGGACCTGCTCTTGCGCCTGGGTGTGGAGAACCCCAACCCCTTCCCGCTCCGGATGGAGGAGCTCACCTGGGCCGTCTCGGTGGGAGGCCGCAAGCTGGGCGAGGGGACGCAAGGCAAGTACGACACCGTGGACGCGTCGGCCACCGGGGTGTATCCCGTGGAGGTGGCGGTGACGAAGGAGACGTGGGGGCAGGACGTGCGGGCGCTCATCGCCAAGGGGACGCTGCCGTATGAGGTCGCGGGCGAGCTCACGGGCCCGCTGGTGCGCGTCCCCTACTCGCTGTCCGGAGACGTGAAGCTCAACGTGTCGCGGTAGTGCCCATCTACCTACTCGGAGAAGATCCGGAGCTCTTCCCGCCGCCGGAGAAGGCGGACCGGGGCGGGCTGCTCGCCGTCGGCGGGGACCTGAGCCCCGAGCGCCTGCTCTCGGCGTACTCCCAGGGCATCTTCCCCTGGTACAGCCGGGGCCAGCCCATCCTCTGGCACTCGCCGGACCCGCGCTTCGTCCTCACGCCGGACAAGCTTCACGTGGGCCGCTCGCTGCGCAAGACGCTCAAGGCCGGCGTCTATGACATCCGCTGGGACACCGCCTTCGCGGACGTCATCACCGCGTGCGCCCACACGCCACGTCCCGGCCAGGACGGCACGTGGATTACCGACGAGATGCTCGAGGCCTACCTCACCCTGCACGAGCTGGGCTTCGCGCACTCGGTGGAGGCGTGGGCCGGGGGCGAGCTGAAGGGCGGTTTCTACGGCGTGTCGCTGGGGGCGGCCTTCTTCGGCGAGAGCATGTTCGCCCACGCGCCGGACGCCTCGAAGGTGGCCTTCACCACCGCGGTGGAGCGCTTCCAGTCCTGGGGCTTCCACTTCATCGACTGCCAGGTGGAGACGGAGCACCTGGCGCGCTTCGGGGCCGAGCACTGGCCGCGCAAGCGCTTCCTCCAGGCCCTCGGCCGGGCGCTCGAGGAGCCCACCCGCCGCGGCCGGTGGACCCTCACGCCAGGGGCAGCTCCAGGATGAAGGTGGCCCCCGTGCCGGGGCCCTCGCTCTCGCACTGGAGGGAGCCGCCCAGCTCCTCGGCGGACAGGGCGCTGATGTGCAGCCCGAAGCCGTGCCCGTCCTTCTTCGTGGTGAAGCCCTGGCTGAAGAGGCGTTGCAGGATCTCCGGGGCAATGCCCACCCCGTTGTCCGCCACGGCGATGCGCAGCCGCGCCCCGGCCTCCTCCACGCGCAGGGTGAGCTGCTTGTCGGGCCGCTGGCTCTCCACCAGCGCATGGCGCGCGTTGCTCAGCAGGTTCACCAGGATTTGCAGCAGCTTGTGCCGGTCCACCATCACCGCCGAGGAGGAGGCGGTGTACTCGCGCCGCAGTTGGATGCCCAGGCGCTCGAAGGACACCGCGTTCAGGCGCATGGCGTCGTCCAGCAGCGTGGGCACCTCCACCCGCTCCATCACTCCGGAGAAGCGGGCATGCTGCTGCTGCATGCTCACCACGGATTTGATGTGGTCCACGCTCTCGGTGAGCCGCCGCAGCTCCTCCAGCACCGACTCGCGCTCCTGGGCGAGCTGGCCCGAGAGCGCCGCCAGGTAGGCGGGGAACTGCCGGCCCCGGGGGTCCTCCTCGAGGAAGGCGCCCAGCCGCGAGGCGTTCTCCCGCAGCAGCTCCACGGCCTTGTCCAGGCCCGCGGCCCGCGAGGTGCGCAGCCGCTCCACCACGAGGTGGGCGGACACGTTCACGCTGTTGAGCGTGTTGCCCACGTTGTGCAGCACCCCGGTGGCGATCTCCGCCATGCCCGCGTGGCGCGACACGTCCACCAGGCCGCGGTGCAGCTCCGCCAGGCGGGCCTCGGCTTCCTTGCGCTCCGTGATGTCGCGGCTGAAGAGCGTGGCCCCCACCACCCGCTCCCCTTCCCACACCGGGTTGAAGGTGACATCCAGCGTCAGGGGGCGGCCCGGCGCGGGGACGGACATCTCCACCCGCTCCCGCTTGCCCCGCAGGGCCTTCTGGAACATCTCCTGGAGGCCCGGAGAGGCCATCCACTCCAGGTGGGCACCCCGCTCGAGATCCCTCCCATAGAGGTGCCGGCCCACGGCCTTGGCCATCATGTTGGCGGTGACCACGCGCCCCTCCCGGTCGAGCGCCACCACCACGTCCTCCGTGCTCTCGAGGACGCTGAGCAGCTTGCCCTCGCTCTCGCGCAGCGTCTTGAGCGCCTGCTGCAGCGCCGCCTGGGACTCCTCGCGCACGGTGCCGTAGAGCCAGCTCAGCGCCCAGCTCATCAACAGGCTGACGCACGAGACGAGGTTGCCCAGCCAGATGCCCGGGTGATGGAAGACCGGCCGCACCTGGCCGAAGCCGGAGTGGTAGAGCTGGTGGAAGAGCCCCACGTAGAGCATGAGGAGCGCGGTGAAGAAGAACCCGCGGCGCGGCCCCAGCAGGTAGACGGACAGGGCCGGAATCAACATGCCCACCGCATGGGAGACCGCGCCCGACGCGTCCACGGGCAGGGTGCCCAGGACGAAGCCCACGAACAGACCCAGGCACAGGAGGAGGGACGGCAGGGTGGGAGAGGGCAGCCTGCGCGTCAGCGCCATCACCGCCCCGAAGGCGGCCATGCACACCCCCACCACCAGGATCTGCGGCAGGCGCTCCTCGGGCGCGAAGGTGGGGATGCCGAGCACGTACAGACCGGCGAGCACCATCATGAGGGTGGTGGCCCCCAGCAGCACCCGGTAGCGCCAGAACTCCCCCGGAGGCAGCTGGCGCTGCGACTCCGTCAGCCTGGAGTCCAGCCACTCCAGCACCCATGCTCGCGGGCTCCAGCCCATCACTTCCCCTTGGTCGGCGCTCGAGCGCGCGCCGGACCTAGGACCCGGAGCGCCTCCGCTCCAGCATAGCGGACTCCGCCCCCTGCTCGGAGGCCGTGGGCAGCAGCACCCGGAAGGTGGTGCCCTTGCCCGGCGCGCTGTCCACGGAAATGTCACCTCCCAAACGGGTCACGATGCCATGGCAGATGGACAGGCCGAGTCCCGTGCCCGTCCCCACCGGCTTCGTCGTGAAGAAGGGCTCGAAGAGGCGGCTGAGGTGCTCCGGCCGGATGCCGCTGCCGTTGTCCTGCACCTCCACCGCGACCAGGCCATCCTCGCGCTGCTGGATGCCCAGCCGGAGCGTGGGCTCCTCGCGGCCCGCCAGGGCGTGGGTGGCGTTGACGATGAGGTTGAGGAACACCTGCCCCAGGCCGTGCTCGCTGCCCCAAACGTGCGGCACCTCCTGGAACTCCCGCACCAGCTTCAGCTCCGGACGCAGCGCCCGCGCCGCCATGGAGATGGTGAGCTCCATCACATGGCGCACGTCCACCACTTCCTTCGGCGGCTCGTCCATCCGGGCGAAGATGCGTACGTCCTGGACGATGCGCTCGATGCGCTCGGCGCCGGTGACGGCATCCCCGCACGCATCCCTCAGCTCGTCCCGGGCGCGCACCGCCTCTTCCGCGCACGGCAGCTTCTCCAGCCCCCGCACCACGTGGCGCAGGTTGGACAGGATGTAGCTCAGCGGGTTGTTGACCTCGTGGGCCAGGCCCGCCGACATGCGCCCCAGCGCCTCCAGCTTCTGCGCGTGCACCAGCCGGGCATTGGCCTCCGCCAGCGCCCGCGTCCGCTCCTCCACCATCCGCTCCAGGTCCTCCATCCGCTGGTGGCCGGCGCGCAAGAGCTCCCACTTCTCGCACAGGGCGTGCGCCATCTGGCGCACCTCGATGCTGTCGAAGGGCTTGCGCAGGATGAGCAGCCGCTCACTCGTCCCCAGCTTGCGTGACAGCTCGTCCCAGGAATAGTCGGAGTGGGCCGAGCAGAGCACGACCTGGAGATCCGCCTCCTCCCGCCACATCTGCAGGGTGGCCTCCACCCCGTCCATGCCCGGAGGCATGCGGATGTCCACGAAGGCCACGGCGTAGGGGCGCCCCTCACGCACCGCGTCGCGCACCAGGCGGACGCCTTCCTCTCCACCCAGCGCGAAGTCGAGCTCGAAGCGGGTGGTACTGCTCCGGGGGGGCGCGTCCCCGAAGAGCATGGACTCCATCGCATCCAGCTCCTCGATACCCTGGCCGGATTTGGCGAGGATCTTCCGGAAGTCCTGGTGGATGGCACTGTTGTCGTCGACCACCAAAATCCGGCGGCACTCCCCCGTCGGAGGACTCATGAGGACAATGGGTACCACGTGACAAAAGCCACGGGCAATGTGCTCACCCGTGGCTCCATCATTGTCTTCACACCCACATCCGGAGGGGAACGGCACCCTGCCTGCCCGCTCACACCGCCGGTGGGGGTGACTCCTGGTGCTCGGCCAGGCGCAGCAGCTCCTTGTTTCGCCAATTGTCAATGGCTTGCAGCATGTCGTCCCGCAGGGAGACGAGCTCCTCCGCGCCGGCGGCGGCCTCCACCTTGGGCATCAGCGCGCTCTCCTCCTGGCCCACGTGCTCGGTCACCATCCGCTCCAGGCGGAGGCACAGCCCGTCCAGCCGGGGGTCGGTCTGCTTGACCTGGAGGATCTCCGACAGGAGTTGCTTGACCTCGGCATGGTCCTGGAAGGACTCGTCGACGAGGCCGTCCACCCCCTGCTCCCGGGCGAAGGGGTAGAAGTACTGCTCCTCCAGGGCCGCGTGGATGGTGAGGGCCTCGGCCACCTGGCCCAGCAGGGAGATGCGCTCGTCGCCGGTGCTGGACTTGATGCGCTGGAAGAGGCCGTCGACTTCCCGGTGCTGCTGCTTCAACAACTCGATCGCGCTCACGGTATGGCTCCTTGCGCCCGTCCCTCCACGGGCGAGTCGTCCCCCGGGAGACACGGTCCGCACGGCCAGGGCGGGAGACAAGCACGGGACCGGAGCCGGGCCCCTATTCCGTGAGGGGCGGGGGGATGCCCGCCCGCCCGGGCACCGGGCCTAGGTGGCCGGCACCTCGCGGAAGGCGGCGAGCGAGCGGCCCGCCAGCTCGAAGGGGCCGGCGGGCACCGGCTCCTCGGGGCCCCGCGAGTCATCCGCGGTGTAGAACTCGATGACCCACCGGGAGCCCTCGGCCGGAGGCGGCACGGTGAAGCGGACGGGCTCGTGGTGGGCGTTGAGCAACACCAGCAGGGCGTCGCCGATGATGCGCTGGCCGCGCTCATCCGGCGAGGGGATGGCGTCACCCCCCAGCAGGAACGCGAGCGAGCGGGTGAAGGGCTTCTGCCAATCCTCCTGGCCCATCTCCGTGCCATCCGGGCGGAACCAGGTGAGATCCTTGTACTCCGAGTCCCAGATGTGCTTGCCCTGGAAGAAGCGGCGGCGCTGGAGCACCGGCTGGCGGTGGCGGAACTGGATGAGGCGCGAGGTGAACTCGAGAAGCGCCAGCCGGCGGTCATCGAGGTTCCAGTCCACCCAGGACAGCTCGTTGTCCTGGCAGTAGGCGTTGTTGTTGCCGCGCTGGGTGCGGCCCATCTCGTCACCGGCGACGAGCATCGGCACGCCCTGCGAGAGGAAGAGCGAGGCGAGCAGGTTGCGCTTCTGGCGCTCGCGCAGGGAGACGACGCCGGGGTCGTCCGTCTCGCCCTCCACGCCGCAGTTCCACGCCTGGTTGTCGTCGGCGCCGTCGCGGTTGTGCTCGCCGTTGGCCTCGTTGTGCTTGTGGCTGTAGGTGACGAGGTCGTGCAGGGTGAAGCCGTCGTGGGCGGTGACGAAGTTGATGCTGGCCTGGGGCCGGCGGCGCGCGCCCTGGTAGAGGTCCGAGGAGCCGGTGAGCCGGTGGCCCACCTCGCCCGCGAGGTTCTCGTCCCCCTTCCAGTAGCGGCGCAGGGCGTCACGGTACTTGCCGTTCCACTCGCGCCAGGGCGCCTGGAAGCCGCCCACCTGGTAGCCGCCGAGCCCCACGTCCCACGGCTCGGCGATGAGCTTCACCCGGCTGAGCACGGGATCCTGGTTGAGGATCTGGAAGATGGGGGCAGAGGGGGAGAACTCCCCCTTGCCCACGCGGCCGAGCACGGTGGCCAGGTCGAAGCGGAACCCGTCCACGTGCATCTCCTCCACCCAGTAGCGCAGGGAGTCCACGATGAGGCGCGCGGCCTGGGGGTTGGAGGCGTTGATGCTGTTACCGCAGCCGGTGAAGTCCAGGTAGTAGCGCGCCTCGGGCATCAGCCAGTAGTAGCTGGCGTTGTCCACGCCCTTGAGCGACAGCGTGGGCCCCAGGTGGTTGCCCTCGCACGAGTGGTTGTAGACGACGTCGAGCAGCACCTCGATGCCGGCGGCGTGCAGGGCCTTCACCATGCCCTTGAACTCGTTGACGGCGCCGCCCGGCGTGCGGCGGCTGGCGTAGGAGGACTCGGGGGCGAAGTAGCACAGGGTGTTGTAGCCCCAGAAGTTGGACAGGCCCTTCTCGCCGAGGAAGGAGTCATCCGCGAAGGCGTGCACCGGCAGCAATTCCACCGAGGTGACGCCCAGCTTGAGCAGGTGCTCGATGACGGCCGGGTGGCCGAGGGCCGCGTAGGTGCCGCGCTGGTGCTCGGGCACCTTGGGGTGGCGCATGGTGAGGCCCTTCACGTGGGCCTCGTAGATGACCGTCTTGCGCCAGGGCACGTCCGGGCGGCGCTCGTTGCCCCAGTCGAAGTAGTCCCCCACCACCACGCTCTTGGGCACGCCCGCGGCGCTGTCGCGCTCGTCGCGCATCAGGTCCTGCTTGTCGTTGCCGAGCGTGTAGCCGAACACGGGCTGGGACCAGTCCACCTCGCCATGGAGCGCCTTGGCGTACGGGTCCACCAGCAGCTTGTACGGGTTGCAGCGGTGGCCCTTCTGCGGCTCATACGGCCCGTGGACGCGCAGGCCGTAGAGCGTGCCCGGCTCCAGCCCCGGCACGTAGCCGTGCCAGACGTCATCGGTCATCGCCTGCAGCTCGAACCGCTCCACTTCCTTCGAGGGGTTCTGCGAATCGAAGATGCAGACCTCGACGCGGGTGGCCACTTGCGAGAAGACCGCGAAGTTCACCCCCGTGCCATCGAAGGTGGCGCCCCGAGGGTACGGCTTGCCCGGCCAGACTTCCCTGGTCATACGCGTCGCTGTCCTTTCAAACGGAGTGCGCGAAATCTGTGGGTGGTGATCGCACTCTTCAAGGACTTCACGGTGTCTCCGACCCCGGAGAGGTGGAGCGTCCACCCGCCAGACAGATGGAGCGTCCGCCAGCCATCAGGAGGGGGGGCCCACCGTACGCTTCCACACGCGCGGCCTCACGCCGGGAGGGGCCACCCCGCCCTCAGCTCAGGGACGGGGTGGTCCGCACGTGGTTGTAGGCGATGTCCGCCAGCTCGTCGAAGGTGGGCACGGCCCAGGGGAGCGAGCGCGCCACGCGGCGCTCCTCGGACCAGGCCATGAAGGTCTCCAGCTGCTCGGGGCTGGGGGCGACACGCCGGCGCTGGCGCTTGGCCAGGGAGAGCGCCTCCAGCGGGGGGTGCCCGAGCTCCACCAGCACGCACAGGGCCAGCAGCGCGCTGCGGCCGATGCCGTGCTCGCAGTGGATGTAGACCTTGTGCCCCAGCGACAGGTGGCCGTGCACCCAGCGCACGCCCGCGTCGAGCATGTGGCGGCTGATGGCGCACATGTCCTCGGTGGGCAGGTGCAGCAGGGAGATGCCGTGCTGGCGCAGGACGCGCTCGTCGTCACGGCACTCCTGGCGCACGTCGACGATGTGACGGATGGCGAGCCTCCGGGCCAGGTGCTCGGCGGCCTCGATGGGGAAGCGGCCCCCCACGGCCAGCTCGGGTGTCACCCAGTCCAGATTCAACGGCAACGAGTGCTGAACCATCCGCGCGCCCCTCCCCCACCACTCCCTGGCGCCCCGGTGCGCCCCCACTGCCCGAAGCTAGGCACCCGGCGTCCGGGGGCAGCGCGCCCCCAGGTACGAGACCATGGCCGCCTGCCTGGAGGGCGGAGCCACGCGAGGCCTCCAGAACCGTACGGAAAAAAGCGGCAAGTGGCCTGGGCGGCTCTCGAAGAGTGCCTTTCCCTGGAAGCACCCTGGATGTTAGGAGTGTTCGAGCACCCATCTTCATGAGAACCGTTGGCCCCGCATCCTGGCGCGAGCACTCGAGCGCCCGATGGATGGCCCTGGTCGGCGCGGCCTGCGCCCTCCTGATGGCCGTCGTGGCCGGCGTGTGCGCCCTGAGCACCCAGGCCCCCGCTCACGCGGAGGTCCGGTGGGTCACCACGGCGCGGGGACCGAAGCATCCGCGTTCCATCTCGGCCCATCTGCCCGTGCGGCAGCAGGGCCTGGTGGGCGTCCAGGCGTCACCGGTGCAGGGTCAGCTGGAGCTGCCGCGCCCCGCCAGCAAGCCGCTCCCGTTCCACCCACGGTCCGATACACGCCCCGGCCCCGCGATCCGGCCAGAAGCCCTGCTCGCGGAACGCACGAGACGGCAATTGTCGTGCGTGCTGCCCACGAGCCACGGCCGGATCGCGGATCGCCCCGTGGTCGCCAACTGTCCCGCGCAAGGACCTCCGCGGACCGCGTGACGTTCCGGTCCCCAGGGTTCCACTCTTTCACCCGCGCGCCAGAAACCCTGGTGCGCGTGAGGCATTCCTTGCGTAACGAACAGAACGACACGACGAAGTCTCCCCTCCCCGCGAACGCGGGTCACGCCGCCTGGGAGGTGGGACGGCTCATCCTCGCCGCGGCCGTCATCTTGATCATCATCGGCGCCGCCATCGCCTTCGAGCGCTTCGGCTGATGATGGGGCGAGCGCACCGGCCCCTCGGCCGCTCCGGGGCCGGTGCGCTCCTCCGAGGCCTTCTCCTTCCCTACCCTCCCTAGATTCCCAGCAGGTGATTCAGCGATGCACGGAGCTCACGACTTCCTCAAGGCCCTGGCGATGGTCCTCTGCGTCGCGGCGGTGACGTCCATCATCTTCCAGCGGCTGCGCCAACCCGTCGTGCTCGGGTACATCATCGCGGGCCTCATCATCGGCCCCCATGTCCCCATCCCGCTCGTCGCGGACTCCGGCATCGTTCAGACGCTGTCGGAGCTGGGCGTCATCCTCCTCATGTTCTCGCTCGGGCTGGAGTTCAGCCTGCGCAAGCTGTTCCAGGTGGGCCCCACGGCGAGCGTCACGGCCATCATCCAATGCAGCCTGATGATCTGGCTCGGATTCGTCGTGGGCCGGGCTTTCGGCTGGACGGCGCTCGAGAGCATCTTCACGGGCGCCATCATCGCCATCTCCAGCACGACCATCATCGCCAAGGCGTTCGACGAGCAGGGCATCAAGGGCAAGCTGCGGGAAATCGTCGTCGGGGTGCTCATCGTCGAGGATCTCATCGCCATCATGCTGATGGCGACGCTCACGGCGGTGTCCACCGGCGCGGGCCTGTCGGCGGGACAGCTCGCGCTGACCATGGGCCGGCTGGGGCTGTTCCTGGTGGGGCTGGTGGTGGTGGGGCTGCTGGTGATCCCCCGGGTGGTGCGGGCCGTCCACAAGCTGAACCGGCCGGAGACGCTGCTGGTGACGAGCGTGGGCATCTGCTTCGCCATCGCGCTGCTGGCGCAGGAGTTCGGCTACTCGGTGGCGCTCGGCGCGTTCCTGGCGGGCTCGCTCGTGGCGGAGTCCGGCAAGGAGAAGGACGTCGAGCACCTGGTGCAGCCCGTGCGCGACGTCTTCGCGGCCATCTTCTTCGTGTCGGTGGGCATGTTGATCGACCCGGCGCTCGTGGCGAAGCACTGGGTGGCCGTGGCGGTGCTGACGCTGGTGGTCATCCTCGGCAAGCTGGTGGGCGTGGCCCTGGGCGTGTTCCTCACGGGCAACGGGACGCGCACGGCGGTGCAGTCGGGCCTGAGCCTCGCGCAGATTGGTGAATTCTCCTTCATCATCGCGGGCCTGGGCCTGTCGCTGAACGCCACGGGGCAGTTCCTCTACCCGGTGGCGGTGGCCGTCTCGGCGATCACCACCCTCACCACGCCCTTCCTCATCCGGGCGTCGGGGCCGGTGGCCAACCTCGTGGACCGCAAGCTGCCCCGGCCGCTGCAGACGTTCGCCGCGCTCTATGGGAGCTGGGTGGAGGGCCTGCGCGCCGCGCCGACGCAGAAGACCACCGGCGCGAAAATCCGCCGCATGGTGCGCCTGATGGTGCTCGACGCGGCGCTGCTCGCCGCGCTCGTCATCGGGACGTCCGTGTTCATCGAGAGGCTCATCACGACGGTGGAGAACCGGGGCGGATTGGGGGCGTCGGTGGCGCGCCTGCTCGTCATCGGCCTGGCCTCGGCGCTCGCGGTGCCATTCCTCGTGGGGCTCGTCCGGATGGCGAGGAGCCTGGGAGTGCTGCTCGCGGACCTGGCCCTGCCTCCGAACGAGGGCAAGCTGGACCGGGCCGCCGCGCCCCGGCGCGCGCTGGTGGTGACGCTCCAGCTGGCGAGCCTGCTGAGCGTGGGCATACCGCTCGTCGCCCTCACCCAGCCCTTCATTCCTGGCTTCCAGGGCGCGGCCGTGCTGCTGGTCCAGCTCTCGGTGCTCGCCGTGGGGTTCTGGCGCAGCGCCACCAATCTGCAGGGGCACGTGCGCGCGGGCTCGCAGGTCATCGTCTCGGCGCTCGCGGCCCAGACGCATGTGCCCGGGAACGAGGAGAAGCACGGCGACCGGTTGAAGACGCTCCATGCCATCCTGCCCGGGCTCGGCGAGCCGACACCGGTGCGGCTCGAGGCGTCCAGTCCGGCGGTGGGGCAGAGCCTCGCGCAGCTCAACCTGCGCGGGATGACGGGGGCCACGGTGCTCGCCATCCAGCGGGGTGACGGTGAAGCGGTCGTCCCCACGGCGCAGGAGGTGCTGCGGGAGGGGGATGTGCTCGCGCTGGCGGGTACGCACGAGGCCATCGACGCGGCCCGGGCGGTGCTCGAAACGCCCCGGAGTCAGGAAGCCGCGGCGCCGTGAGCGCACACTCCCTCTCCCCTCGGGAGAGGGTGGGGGTGAGGGTGCCAGGGTCCGTTCTCCAACCCGTGGCCCGGAGTGTGGACAAGGGGTTCAACCCGGGATGCGAGACACCCTCACCCCGTCCCTCTCCCGGAGGGCGAGGGGAAATGGGCACGGTATCAGCGAGGGTTCAGGGGCTCACTCGGCGGCGTGCCGGCATCGGAAGGCGCGGGCCGGTTCACGGTGACGCGGTCCTCCAGCGGCACACGGCCCACGGACTGACGGAACAGTTCCCAGAGTGCCTTCCGGTGGCCCTCCGGCGAGGTGGTGCCCGTCAGCACCAGTCCGGCCCCGTGATAGCTCACGCCGAGGCCCAGGCCCTTCAACGCCGGTGTCAGGGCCCCGAGTTGCTCCTGGAGCAGGGGCAGCTCGAAGGTCAGCTCCAGCTCGCGCGCCAGGAACGCGTCCGTCTTCAGCAGCGCGCGCAGCGCCTCACGGCAGCGGGAGTCCTTCACCTCGGCCGTCAGGCCCCGCTCGGCCCCCTGGCTCACCTTGAGTCCCGGGCAGGCCTTGCGCGCCGCGGCCACCAGGGGCTCCGAGGCGGGCAGGGGCTCGGGAGGCGTCCCCACCACCAGCCTCCACACGGCGAACTTCCCCTCGGCGTACAGCAACAACAGGGTGCGCCCGGGCTTGAGCCCCGTGAGCAGCAGCTCGTTGCTGCCCTCGAGTATCTCCGCGGTGGCGATGGACGGGTCCTCCACCTCCACGAAGTCCACGACGCTCAGCTTGTGGAAGCGCTCCTTGCCCGGCTCCAGCGGCATCACCAGGTCCACCGGCCAGGCCGGGGCCGGGAGGGGCGACAGCGCCAGCAGGAGGGCGGCCAGGGAAGCGAGCAATGGAAGGGCCCTGCGGCTCACTGGTGGACGCATTGCACCCGGTTCCTCTCGGAAAGTGTGCGTCTCCTCTTACCACGGGCTATGTAGGAAGGCCCTATGCTTACCTGGGTCCTCTGGACCGCCTGCCTGGCCCTCACCCTGCTCCGGGGCTTCGTCGCCGCCGCCGAGTCCGCCCTCTACGGCACTTCCGACCTGCGTGCCCAGGAGCTGGCGCAGTCCACTCCGAAAGCCGGCGGCCGGGTGCTCCGTCACAAGACCGAGCGGGAAGCCACCGCCACCGCCCTGCGCATGGGCAGCGTGCTGTGCGGCTTCCTCGCCGCCGCCATCGGCTCCTTCGTGCCCCCGCAGCTGCTGGACTTCAAGCGCTGGGGCGATGCCTTCTGGCTGGAAGTGGCCACGGTGCTCGCGGGCGCCCTGCTGGTGGGCGTGCTCGCCGCCCTCATCGAGGTGACGATGCGCGGCCTGGCCAACGCCGGCCCCGAGCGCTGGGCGCTGCGCCTGTCCTGGCTCGTGTCGGTGCTCGTCTTCCTCTTCTACCCGCCCATGCGGCTGCTCATGGCGCCCATCAACCTCGTGGCCCGTGGCTTCGGCCGCACCCTGCGCTTCGAGCCTCCGCCTCCGCCCCTCGAGGAGCTGGAGAAGCTGCTCGCCGCCCAGGCCGCCAAGGAGGAGGTGGACCAGAGCGCGCCCCAGCTCATCCGCTCCATCTTCGAGCTGTCCGACAAGCGCTGCCGCGACGTGATGGTGCCTCGCACCGAGGTGGTGTGCGTGGACATCTCCACCCCGCCCGAGCAGGTGTTGCGCCTGCTGGCCGAGGAGAACCACTCGCGCATCCCCGTCTACCGGGATGACGTGGACCACATCCTCGGCGTGCTGCACGCGCGCGACTTGATTCCGCTGCTCCAGCACCCGGAGCTCATCGTCCTGCAGGACATCATCCGTCCGGCCCACTTCGTGCCGTGGCTCAAGCCGATTGGAGATCTGCTGCGCGAGATGCAGCGCAAGAAGATCCACATGGCCATCGTCGTGGACGAGTACGGCGGCTTCATGGGCATTGTGACGTTGGAGGACATCCTCCGGGAGATCGTCGGCGACATTGGCGACGAGTTCGAGGTGGAGGAGAAGCAGGTGGAGAAGCAGCAGGACGGGAGCTTCCTGGTGGACGCCGCCATGGAGGTGGAGCAGTTCACCCAGGCCTTCGGCTTCTCGCTGCCGGACGGCGACTTCGACACGCTGGGTGGCTTCCTGTCGTCGCTGGCCGGGCACCTGCCGGACGTGGGCGAGCGCTTCACCTACAACGGCTGGGCCTTCACGGTGCACGCCAAGGAAGGCGCGCGCATCGACCGCGTGCGGATGACGAAGCTCAAGACGGCCAGCAAGGAGCCCGCAGCGGCGTCCAAGGACGCCACCGGCAAGGACGGCGCGGGCCAGGAACTCAAGGCCTGACGTCCGCTGGAGGCTCGGGTCGTACTCAATCCCATGATGAAGTGCTCGAGGAGTCCCAAGGCAATCGCGCTCTTTCTGTACTTCATCAGCGTGTCAGCCTCCTTCGCGGCTCAGCCGGATGTCGTGGTGGAGGGCTCACAAGACATCTGGCACGTCGGGCAGCGCCTGTTCGTGTTGGAGGATGAGTCCCAGGCATTGACCATCGGGGATGTGTCTCGGCCCGAGTTCGCCCATCGCTTCATCCGCGCGTCCATGGACCCGCCAACCCATGGCTTCTCGCGCAGCGTCTACTGGGTGCGCTTCTCCTATCTCAAAAAGGATCTGGCGCCAGAACGGCGCTGGCTCCTGGCCGTGATGAACGCGTCCCTGGAGCATGTAGACGTCTATTTTCAGCGGCCAGACGGGTCTTTCGATGTCCGGCGGGGTGGGGCGCGGGTTCCATGGGACAGGCGGGAGGTTGCCCACCGGTTTCATGGTTTCCACCTGCCCGAGGCCAGCACTGAACCGGTCACCGTCTACATCCGCGTTCAAACCTCGTCCCTCATGACCCTGCCCGTGGAGGTCCTGACGGGCGACAAGCTGATACGAGCCGCCGCGTCTCTCCTGGTTCCATGGTGGATCTACGCCGGCATCCTGGCCAGCATGGTGCTGTTCAACACGGTCTTGTATGTCTTTCTGAGGGACCGGGCATACCTCTACTATGTCCTCTATATCGTTTTCTTCGGCCACTTCATCCTGTTGAGATTCTCGGGAATCGGCGATGAATATTTTCCCGACGCGGGCCCCTGGCTGATACGGATTCCTCAGTCCCTCGCGCATCTTGGGGGGTTGTGCGTCGTGCTGTTCGCGCGCTCGTTCCTGCATACCTCCAGGACAGTGCCCAGGCTGGATCGGCTCCTGCGCGGATGGATCGCGTTCTGCGGCATCTCCATGCTGCTGGCCATGTTCATTCCGGTTCGAGTGTCACTCCTCATTGGGAACACATTGGCGCTGGCGTCTGGGCCGTTGCTGCTCGTGACTTCCATTGTCGTCTGGAGGCGTGGCTTCGAGCCAGCGCGCTTCTTCCTCGCGGGCTGGAGCTCGCTCTGCCTGGCCGTTGTTCTTGTTCCCCTCTCCAATCTGGGGTGGCTGCCAACCCGCATGGTGACCGGGCACCTCGTCATGATGGGCTCGGCAATGGAAATGATTCTATTCGCGCTGGCGCTGGCGAATCGAATCAACGAGGCGAAGAAAGAGAACGAGGCCGCCAGGCGCCAGGCGCTCGAGGGCGAGATCCACCGGTTGCGGAATATCGAGCTCCGGCAGGCCAATGAGGAGATTCTCCGCAAGCAAGAGCAGCTTGTTCAGGCGGAGAAGCTCGCTTCCATGGGGCAGCTCGCGGCGGGAGTCGCGCATGAAATCAAGAATCCGCTCAACTTCGTCAACAACTTCTCGCTCTCGCTGGTGGAGATGACGGATGAGTTGTTGCAGGAGTTCAAGAGCCTGCCAGCGGACAAGCAGGCGGAGCTGGTGATGCTCGCCAACGACTGCAGACAGACAGCCCAGAAGATTGCCGAGCATGGGAAACGCGCGGATGGAATCGTGCGCGGCATGCTGGAGCACGCAACCGTGCGGCCAGGAGTGAGGAGTCCGGTCGACCTCAACCGGTTCATCGAGGAGCACATCGGAGTCATCCTTCAGGATTCAAAGGGCCAGCGGCTCGGCTTCCCTGTCTCGGTTGAGAGAGCGCTCGAGCCAGGACTCCCCCGGGTCGAGGTCATCCCTCAGGAACTGGGGCGCGCCCTGCTCAATCTCCTGAACAACGCATTCCATGCCGTCAGCGAGCAGCACAAGAAAGGGCTCAGCGGCTATGCTCCGGCCGTTTGCGTTTCCACCCTCCGCCAGGGCGACCGTGTGGAGATTCGCATCCAGGACAACGGGACCGGGATTCCGGCGGCGGTTCGCGAAAGGATCTTCGAGCCGTTCTTCACCACGAAGCGGCCTGGGGAAGGAGTCGGGCTGGGGCTGTCGCTCAGCCATGGCATCATCACCAAGCGGCATGAGGGGACACTGGAGTTCGATAGCACCGAGAATGATGGAACGACCTTCATCATTACCTTGCCATTCAACCCGCGAGTGCTCTCCTGAGTGGCCGTTGAACCGCGCGGGCTAAGGCAGCCCCTCATGGAAGAGGGAGCAGGTACGCTTCCTGGAGGTGGCTCTCGCCAGCAGCCCCCAGCAGCGTCAACAGGGCACACGCCAGGGCAATGTCGTGTCGCCGACGCGGTAGCGCGTCTCCACCATGCCGTCCTACTGTGGATGGCTCGCATCAAGGAGTCGGAGCGGCCCAAGAGGGTATTGAGCTGGAGCGAGCACGGACAACGGTGCAAGCAGTGCGCTGCGCCACCTCCCAAACGCGCACGAAGACAGGCAGCCGTACGCCACTCGTAGTCGACTACGAGCGGTGTGGCATTTCAACCCACATCACTCGTAGTCGACTACGAGTGACGAGGGCGGCGCGCGCGAAGGTGCATGACCCCGGCCGGGGCGCTCAACCTGCTACGTTGAGGTTCTACGAGGTAGGCCCCGCGTGTCCACTCCTTCGCCCTCCCCCACATCCGAGCCCCCGGTGCATCCGCACCACGGGGGCGCCCTGCATCCACTCGAGACGCCTCCGCTCCCTGTGGGCACCCGCATTGGCGGAGACGTGGTGGAGGGGGTGCTGGGCCGCGGCGGCTTCGCCATCGTCTACCGGGTGCGCAGCCCCGAGGGCCGCCTGTTCGCGCTCAAGTTGCTTCCGCTGGACGTTGGCCCCGAACGCGCCGAGCGCGCCTGGCGCGAGCTGTCGCTGGGCATGCTCCTGCGCCACGCCAACCTCGGGCGTCAGGTGGCAGCGGGCCAATGGCCCGAGGACGAGCCGCGCTTCGTGTGGCTGAAGCTGGAGCTGATTGAGGGCCCCACCCTGGACGAGTGGGGGCGGGACCCCGGGCGCACCGTGGGCGAGGTGGTGGACCGGGTGCTGGAGGTGGTGCGCGGCCTGGCGGTGATGCACGAGGCGCGGGTGGTGCACCGTGACGTGAAGGAGGCCAACATCCTGGTGCACCTGAGCACCGGCCAGGCGGTGCTGGTGGACTTCGGCGTGGGCTACCACGAGGGCGACCCCACGCTGACGAAGGGGATGTTTCCCCCGGGCACGCTGCCCTACCGGGCCCCCGAGGCGTGGGCCTATGGCCGCGCGCACGCGGGCGAGCCGGGCGCGCATTACCGGGCAGGGCCGGGGGATGACCTGTACGCGGTGGGAGTCGTCCTCTACCGGCTGCTGACGGGCCGCTTCCCCTTCCGGCCCGCCGAGCACGGGGGCGAGGACGTGGAGGCGGTACTGCATCAGACGCCCCTGCCGCCGCACCTGGTCAACCCGAACGTGCCCCGGGCGGTGGAGGAAGTGTGCCTGCGGTTGCTGGCCAAGACGCCCGAGGCGCGTTACCCGGGCGCGGTGGCGCTGTACGAGGCGCTGGAGGCGTTGAGGGCCCGCACGGACGTGGTGTGGACGGCGCCGCTACACCCGGAGCGTCGGCCCGCGGTGAAGCCACGGGCGCGAGGGTGGAAGAGGCTGGCGGTGGTGGGCGTGGGGTTGGCCGTGGCGCTGGGGGCCTGGTGGCTCGGCTCCGTCCAGGAAGTAGCGCCGGGAGGGCCCACGCCGGAACCTGTGCGAGCCGTGGCCGCGCCTCCTGCCGAGGCGCCCCCTCCCCCGGCCGCCGCCCCGCCGCTGGCGCTCCGAAAGGACAGTGCCCCCGTGAAGCAGCAGCAGACGTCTGGCTCCCAGTCCGAAGCACCCTCCAAGCACCGGGCAGCCGCCGTGCGCACCGCGTGCCTGGGCCTCACCGGCGCTGCCCTCCAGGCCTGTCTGGGTACGCAGCAGCAGGTGCCGCCCGAGCGCCCCGCTCCGCCTCCCCAGGCGTGCCCCATCGGGGCCGTGGAGACCATGACGAACACGCTCGGCTTGAGCATTGGGGAAAAAACGAGTGTGGAGTGGAGCGACGTGCGGGGCAGGTCCGTGCACGTGCACGAGGGCACTCCCGTATACGTGGGTGGCGCATGGGAGGCAGGAGCGGACCACACGGGCAAGGGCTACAAGATCGCGCTGCCGGACCAGACCCGCATCTCCGGACGGCTCTACGTCAAGGAGGGGCGGGTGTACGGCCGCCTCACCGAAGCCCGCACGCCCCTCGGGGTGACGTACCCGGTGTGCCTGGAGTTGACGGATACGGATGGCAACGTCGGCCTCGAGCTCCAGCCCGGCAGCGAGCCGGGGAAGATGATGGTGGACCCGGTCGTGCGAGTGCGGGTGGTGGACCGCTTCCCGTAGGGGGCATCCCGGAGTTGGGACGGACACGACCGGGCAGGAGGTGTGGTAGAGCCCTACTCCTCCGGTCCCATCCACGTGAGGTGCCTTCCTCATGCTCGTGCTCTTCTCCGCGCCCCTGTTACAACTCGTGTTGCTTGCCGCTCCCATGGAAGCCTCCGCGCCACCTGCCTGTGAAGTGGGCACGCGTCACCTGGAGTTGACTGCGGACATGCCCGCTGAGGCACTCGCGGTGTGCATCCGTCCGGGGTTGCCCACCAGCATCATCTTCGACGCGAAGCTGGGGCGCGTGGAACTGCCCGAACGGGAGCGGTTCCGGGTGATAGCGGATGAGACAGGGCTCACCCTCGTGCCCAAGGGGGCCCTCACTCCAGGAGAGCGCGTGCCGGTGAGTGTCACCTTCGAGGACGGCGCGGACCCGGCGGGCGTGCGCTTCCTCCTGGTGGTGCATGCATCCGAGGCCGCGCGACTGGTGCAGGTGACACGTCAGCCGCGCTCGCTCGAGTCCTACAGGGAAGGCGAGCGGCAGGCGTGGGCGGAAGCGCGACTGTGCGGGGAGGACAAGGCGCGCCTGGAGGCGGAGTGCAGCGGGCCGCGTGGACTGCTGGGCCTGCTCGCCCGGGGGCTGCTGAGGGAGGGAGGCATCTCCGACAAGAACATCACGAAGAATGTCATCTCTCGTCCGGACAACACCCTCAAGTCCATGGATGCGCGCAGCTACCGCGCGGACACCGGGCGTGTGGAAGGCGGGCGCAAGGTGGTACGGCTGGCCGTGGCGCAGGAGTTACGAAACCACGGGAGCACGTCCTGGACGCCGACGGGGGCGGTGCTGGTAGGCCCGAAGGGAGAGGAGTTGAAGGTGCTGGGCGTGTGGACGCAAGAACCCATTCCTCCGGGCCAGAAACGCAGCATCGGGGTGGAGGTGGAAGCAACAGAGGAGGCCGCGCGCGGCACCTTCACCCTGAAGCTATGGAGCCAGGAGGAAGAAGCAGACGGGGGCGAGTTCTTCGAGGGTGTGGTGTTCCCGTAGTGCGCCGCACGATGGCTGTCCTCGTCGCGCCAGGAACAGGAGAGTCCACGAGAAGGTAGCTGCTGGAGCCAATGAGGAGTCCCACGGCAGTCCCCAGCGGGGAAACCTCTACCCCCAGCAGCCGAGAGACACCACCCGGCGCCTTGTTCTTCCCGAGCGTCTGTGCTCTGGCGGAGGGATGCATCGCCGCCGCAAGACCGGAAGAAGCAAGCCCTCGGTCGAGACAACCCGAGCGCATGAGTGGGTAACGGAGGAACTACCGGCCACATCGATGGCACCCTCCGGGCGGTTCCCCCTGCCACCCGTTGAACCCCGAGCCGCCACGCTGCCGCTCCAGCAACTCACCTGGGAGGACTTCGAGAGGCTCGTCGAGGCCTTCGTCGACGAGGTGCTCAAATGGCAGGACGTCCATCGCTACGGGGTCAAGGGACAGACCCAACATGGAATCGACCTGTACGGATACATGGCTGACAAGACGGTGAGGACGTGCCAGGTCAAAAACGTCCGGGCCTTCACGACGGGCGATCTCCGCGCGGCCGTCCATAAGTTCACGAAGGGGAAGCGGCCCTTCAAGAGTCGCTGGCTGGCGGTGGCCGTCGCCTGTCCGGTCGAGAGCACGCAACTCCTCGATGAGTTGCACAAGCTCAAGACGGCGAACAAACGCATCCGCCTGCAGGTGTGGGATCAGAACAAATTTTCGAAAATGCTCCGTCCGCACCACACGCTGGTGCGCCGCTTCTTCGGCCCTGAATGGGAGCGGGTCTTTTGCGAGCCACTTCCAGCCTCCGCACCGCATCCCCACGTCCAGGACGAGTGGCAGCGGCGGTTGGAGGAACTGCTGAGTGAGTCACGAGCCCGGCTGGTCACCCGTTGGTTTTCCGCGGGCCTCGAGGATGCACAGGCCAAGGCCTTCGCCGCGGATGCGAGCATCGGCTTGCCCCAAGGCTTGAGTGCATCCCTTCCCGGGAAGGGCCTCGTCCTGCTGAAAGGGGATTTCGGCTCGGGGAAGTCCACGGCGGGCGAGCGGCTCCACCAGAGGGCCGTGGAGCGAGCCCTGAAGGAGCCCACGGCCCCAATCCCCGTGTATCTCTCCGCCCGTGAGGTCAGGGGCTCGCTCAAGGAGGCCGTTCTTCGCGCCGCGGACGGCCTGGGTTCTCCCGCCCAGCAGGGTGCCCACATCATGCTCGATGGAATCGACGAGCCCGGACTCCAGGCAGCCAGGGATTTCCTCGAACAGGCACGACTCCTCGTGCGCCTGTGGCCACTCACCCGGTGTCTCCTGACGGCGCGTCCTTCCGACTTGCGCGGCCACCCCGAGGAGGAGCACGTGTCCATGCCCCTCCTGACGAACGAGGAGGTGAAGGCCCTCGCCGAGCGCATCGCGGGCGTTTCAGGCTGGACAGGCTGGCCTTCCTCTGTGTGGGAGACCGCTCGACGTCCCCTGTTCACGATCGTGGCCGCGTCCCTGAATAAGACTCCGGGCAGGTTCATTCCGCGCACGACCGCGGAATTCCTGGAAGCACTCGTCCAGCGAGCGCTGGAGCGCACCGGGCAATTGGAGAACGACGCTCAGGCAGGACTACGGCGGCTGGCCTCGCTGACCCTGACTTCTGGGGGCACCATTGCCCAGGGCGAATACGGGGTGGACGAGGACATCCAGCGGCTGCTCGCCACGCGTCTCGTCGTGCGGCGGGGGCGCACGCTCGCATTCACGCTACCCATCATCGAGCAGTACTTCGGTGGGCAAGCCCTGCTGACCGGTACCGT
Source organism: Archangium sp. Cb G35 (assembly GCF_001896145.1). Taxonomy (NCBI): domain Bacteria; kingdom Pseudomonadati; phylum Myxococcota; class Myxococcia; order Myxococcales; family Archangiaceae; genus Archangium; species Archangium sp. Cb G35. The sequence goes on along the minus strand of NZ_MPOI01000005.1, from coordinate 320,458 downwards.
GAAGGCCGAGACGATATGGGCCTCGTTGGAGTCCTTCGATCTTTGGCACGATGCCGTGGTTCTCGCCGTGGGCTCCGGGAGTTGGGAGCAGGTCTCCACACTGCTCACCGGTCTGGCCGGGCGCTACCCCGGTGCGGCCGCCTGGGTCGTCCACAAGGCCCTCTCGGAGAATGGCCCTGTTTTCAAAGAAGACATCGAGAACGCGCCCGCCCTGCCGCCGGGTGCCGAATGCGCACGCCGACTCCACGGCGCGCTCACGTCATGGGTCCAGGCACTCGGACCGCTCGGCGAGCGAACCCGGCTGGCGTGTCCGAAGGTGGAGTCCTTGACCCTCGCGGCGCGCACGGAAGGGAGGGTGCAGCTCGTGACGAGTGCCTGGCGCACGGAGAAGGCGCCAACGGCCGTGCGTGGAGGGGAGCTGCCTCGTGACTGGGAGTGGGATCTTCCCACGGGTGCGCTGTGGCTGTACTCGGAGCGGGTCGCCTCCGCCGAGCCCGCATGGCCGTGGATGGTGTCGTTGAGGTGGCTCCGGAAGGAAATCGAGAGGGTTCTCTCCGCGAAGGATCTCCCGCTCCGAGAAACCTCCCCGGGCCGCGCGGAGCGGCGGTGGGCTCTCGCCCGTACCCTCACGGGCTCACAGGATGACCTGCTCCACACCCCCATCCGGGCGGACGTCGCCCTGACCCACGTGCGGCGGCTTCTCGCGTCCCCAGATGGCGTCAACGATGCCGGGTCCGTGCAGCTGGGTGACCTGGAGGATGAACACCCGACGGTCCAAGTAGAGGAGCTCCGTGCATTCGCTTCCGAGCTCATGGCGGGCAGGAGCATAGGCGCTGACGGCCTGCTTCGCCGCCCCTGGACCGTACCGGATCGTCCCGATAGCCGTAGCGGGTCCATCTCGGGCCTGTACAGCCAGGAGGCGCATCTGCGCCTCGTCCGGGAGGTCTACTCGGCGGCGCTCGACATCTACGAGGAACTGGTCGCCACCTGGCTGCCCGCGCTCCATCCAACGCTGGATTGGGCGTGCGCTTCCCCGATTGGACTCAAGGGCTTCCTGGAGTTCGACGCTCGGGGAGATCCCGGTTTGGAGTACTGCGTCCGTCCACTCCCGTCGGGGCTGAAATCGGACGTCGTCATCGAGGCCGCACCCGCGGATTTCGATCTCGTTGGCTTTCGTCGGGCGTGCATCGAAGACACCGCGAAGAGCCTTGCACTGCTCCGTGAGCGTTCCCCGGCAGCCGTGTCCTGGTTCAGTCAGGGCATTACCAGTACCGTTGTGTATCTCCACGGGAACACGCCCGCGATCGATCTGGCATACGGCTGGCTCGCGAACCATCTTCAGGCGTTGTCCCTCGTTTCCTTCGGGTACCACCCCCCCGGAGAGTACTGAGCCGGACCGCGTTCCGGAGCCCCGGCGCTCCTCTACTTCGGACATGTAGGCCTGTGGCGAGCTGGAGCGCAGGGGCCAAGGAGGGTTGTTGCCGGGGGGCAAGCTCTGAGCCCGTTGGCTCAATGCTGGCCGCCGCGCAACCGCTCCAGTTCAGCGAGGGCCTCGGCCAGCTTGCGCTCGGAGTCCTCGCGCCGCTCGGCCTCCTGAGCGAGCCGCTGCTCCAGCTCGGCGCGCAATTGCGCCTCCTCGGTACGATGGAGCTCCGCCTCCCCCACCATCCGCTCCAGCGTGGCGATCATCTCGCCTGCCTCGGGCAGTGGCGCCCGTCCGAGATAGAAGCGCAACCGCTCGCCCTCGAGTTGCAACTCCAGCCCCAGGACCTCGGAGGTGTAGAAGCCCTGCTGGGGCACGATGGGCTGGTAGACACGCCGCCCCTCCCCAGCCAGCCGCCAGCCGGTCAACTTCAGCCGTCCCCGGTCGAAGAGGAAGTACTCGCGGATGCCAAGCCGCGCGAAGCGCTCCACGTTGCGCTCCAGGTCCTTGCGCCGCTCGCCCGCGACATGAACCTCCAGAGCCAGATCGAGCCCCTTGCCCTCGGCGCTCACCATCCACCGCATGCGCGAGTGGGGCTCCACGTCCATGACGGCCATGACGTCTGGAGCGAACATGCGCTCGCCCGGGTAGTACACGGGCAACTCGCAGGCCAGGTACACCTTGCGCCCGACTCGAGAGAAGAACCCCCCCAGGACCTCGCGCACACGCACCTTGGCGTCGAAATGCGGATCCCCCTCGGGAGGATTGGCCTCGGAGACCGGAAATTCGGAAGGAAGGCTGTCAACGATCTGGGCACGCGCCTCCGGCGTGAGCCGCTCCCAGACGTCCTGAGGCGGTGCACGCGGATCGTCTGGATCGACGCGGTAGGAATCAGCGCTCATGGTGCCCGTAGACACACTAAGTCCCTCCTTGAAGGTGACCAAGCGGGTCCGGCACCAAGCGTCGCATGGAAAGCGGCCAGCCGCCCACACGCCCGTCCCCTGAATCACCTTGGACGTAGGCCATGAAACGTGACTTGCCCGGTCAGGTCAAGGCCCGTGACCTCGGGACAAGGCGCCCGTCTCCATGGACGAGAGCACCCACCTCAATCCGGCCGGGGCATGCCGGGCCGGAAGTGCTGGAGACGCAGGTAGCGCTCGTCGCGGAAGGGGAGCAGGCGCACCGACTCCCCGAAGGTCATCGCCACCCCGCCGCCCACCTCCACCCGCCACGTGCGCGGAGGCTCGTTCGCCGCGGGCTCGGCCTCCAACGGGAAGGACACCGTGAGGGTGCGCCGCGCATCCGCGGCCAGGGGCAGGCCGCTCAACCCGCGCGTCCCCACCGCGTAGCGCCGCCCGTTCAGCACCAGCTCGAAGTCCACCCCCGTCACCTCCCCGTCCCAGAAGGTGGGGTTCTCCACGTCCAGGCGCAGGGTGAGCTCTCCGGAGCCCTCCGGCGTGAAGGCAATCCCCACCTCCTCCACCCGTACCGCCTTGTCCATGGCGTGCGGCCGCAACGTCACCCCGGCGCACCCGGCCAGCCATGGCAGCACCAGCAGGAGGAGCGGCAAGCGGCGCATCAGCCCCCCAGGAGGGGCTTGAGCGCCTCCACCGAGAGCGGCCACCCGGCGCGGCGGGCCAGCACCTCCAGCGCGCGGATGAATTCCGTGGCCGACTGGAAGCGGCGCGCCTTGTCCGCGAAGAGCGCCTTGCGCGCCACCTGCACCGCGTAGTCCGGCAGCTCCGGCACGAGCGAGGACAGCAGCGGCACCCGCGCGTCCCTCACCCTGTGCATCATCTCCGCCTCGCCCTCCCCCACGTACAGGCGCCGGTTGGCCAGCAGCTCCCAGAGGATGACGCCCACCGAGTACAAGTCACTGCGCGCATCCACCGGCAGCCCCAGCACCTGCTCCGGGCTCATGTACGGCAGGGTGCCGCGCAGCGAGCCCGCGTCCCCGCGCGTCACGCCCTCCACGTCCGCCACGCCGAAGTCGGTGAGCTTCACGTCCCCCGCCACGCTCAGGAGGATGTTGGCCGGATTCACGTCCCGGTGGACGATGCTGCCCCCGGCCCCGCCCTCGCCCAGCTTCGCGCGGTGGATGTAGTCCAGCGCCTTGAGCGTGCTCCAGCAGATGTAGCAGGCGGCCTCGGGCGGCATGGCCGTCCGGGCCTTCGTCAGCAGCTCCTGCATGAAGCCCAGCGTCCGGCCCGACACCAGCTCCTGCACCATCAGGTAGTCCGGCCCCGCCTTGAAGAGGCGGAAGGTGCGGACGATGTTGGGATGGCGCAGACGCACGGTGAGCTTCGCCTCGTCGACGAAGGACTTCACGTAGGCGCCATCGTTGCGGTACGTGGGCAACAGGCGTTTGAGCACCACGTCGTCCGGCTCGCCTGGCGAGCGCTGCGTCGTGGGCTTCGCCCGCGCCTGGTACACCTCGGCCATCCCGCCAACCGCCAGACGGCCGACGACCTCATACCCGCCCAGGTCAGGTGCTTGCTGCGACACGTCCCCAGCCTACCCCGCTTTGTGTTGGACACCCACTATTGCGTCAGCAGGGACGCAAATAGCCGCTCGTATTTCCGCGCCGACGCGGCCCAGGAGAAGTCCCGGCCCATGCCCCGGCGCCGGAAGGCCAGCAGCCGCTCCGGCTCGGCGTAGAGGGCCAGGGCCCGCCTCAGGGCCGCCAGCAGCGCCGCCGGGTGGAAGGCCTCGAAGAGGATGCCATCCCCGTCCATGCTCCCATCCACCGTGTCCACCAGCCCGCCCGTGGCCCGGACGATGGGCACCGTGCCGTAGCGCAGCGAGTACATCTGGTTGAGCCCACACGGCTCGTAGCGGCTGGGCATGATGAAGAAGTCCACCCCCGCCTCCACCAGGTGGCTCAGCCCCTGGTCGAAGCCGATGAACGTCCCCACCTGCCCGGGGAAGTGGTGCTGGAGGGCCCGGAGCCCATCCTCGTAGCGGCCCTCGCCGCTGCCCACCGCCACGAAGCGGATGTCCGCCTGGAGCGCCTGGGGCATCACCTCCAGCAGCAGGTCCACCCCCTTCTGCCACGCCAGCCGCGACACGATGCCGAACACCGGGGCCTGGGTGTCCGCGTCCAGCCCGAAGCGCCGCAGCAGCTCGCGCCGGCACGCGGCCTTGCCCTTCAAGTCATTCGCCCCAAAGCGCTCCGGGAGGTACGTGTCCGTCTCCGGGTTCCACTCGTGCACGTCGATGCCGTTGAGGATGCCGGTGAGCACCCCCTGGCGCCTGCGCAGCAGCCCATCCAGGTTGGCGCCCCCCTCCGGCTGCTGAATCTCCTGGGCGTAGGTGGGCGAGACGGTGGTGAGGGCGTCGGAGAACTGGATGGCCCCCTTGAGGAAGTTGACGGTGTCGTAGAACTCGAGCCCGTGATCGGCGGTGAAGAGCTCCCAGGGCAGCCCCAGGTCGCCCATGATCTCCTTGCCGAACTGGCCCTGGTAGGCGAGGTTGTGGATGGTGAGGACGCTCTTGGCCCGCCCCAGAGCCGTGGCCTGGTAGGCGCGCCGGAGGGCCACCGGGGTCAACCCCGTCTGCCAGTCGTTGAGGTGGACGATGTCCGGGGTGAAGCCCAGGCGCTGGGCGGCCTGGAGCGCGCCGATGGACAGATAGGCGTAGCGGCGGTGGTTGTCGCCGAACTCGCCCCACGCGTCCCCGTAGATGCCGCCGCGGTTGTAGTAGTGCCCGTGCTCCAGGAAGAGCAGCTCCAGGTTGGGCGAGGGGCGCAGCGAGAGGATGGGCCCGCGCTCGACGCCAAAGGGGAAGCGCAGCTCCAGGTGGTGGCCGGTGGGGGTGAGACGATCCGTCTTGATGGACCCGTAGCGGGGGGTGACGACCTTCACCTCGTGGCCGAGCGCCGCGAGCTCCGCGGGCAGCGCACCCGCGACGTCCCCGAGGCCGCCCGTCTTGGAGAAGGGGGCGACTTCGGAGGCCACGTAGAGAATCTTCATGGAATGAGACGATGCCGTGTGTGACGCGCGAGTCAACCCAAACACGCGGCTCGCACTCCGGGAACGGGTTGGTATGGTGGGGGGCGTGGAACTTCCCCAGGATCCGTTCGAACGCTTCGCGGCCCTCTACGAGGAGGCGAAGCGCGTCATTCCCGTGGACCCCAACGCCATGACGGTGGCGTCGGTGGGGCCCGAGGGCAGGCCGTCCACGCGCGTGGTGCTGTTGAAGGACTTCGACGCGCGGGGCTTCGTCTTCTACACGAACCTGGAGAGCCGCAAGGGGCGGGAGCTGCTGGGCCACCCGTGGGCGGCCCTGAGCTTCTTCTGGCAGCCGCTGGAGCGGCAGGTGCGGATAGAGGGGCGCGTGGAGCGGGTGCCGGACGCGGAGGCGGACGCGTACTTCCAGAGCCGGCCCCGGGGCAGCCAGGTGGGAGCCTGGGCCAGCCTGCAGAGCCAGACGCTGCCGTCGCGCGAGGTGCTGGAGAACCGGGTGGAGGAGCTCACCCGCAGGTACGAGGGCCAGCCGGTGCCCCGGCCGCCGCACTGGTCGGGCCTGAGGGTGGTGCCCGACCGCATCGAGTTCTGGCACGCGCGTCCGAGCCGGCTGCACGACCGGCTCGTCTACCTGCGCGAGGGCAACGGCTGGAAGACGGAAATCCTCTACCCGTGAGCTACCAGGGAAGCTCCTGCCCCTCGTAGCTGAAGAACCGCCCGCCATCCTCCGCCTTGAGCCGGTCGATGACGTTGATCATCCCCCGCACGGATGCCTCGGGGAGCAGCGGGGCGTTGGGTCCGCCCATGTCCGTCTGCACCCAGCCGGGGTGCAGGGAGATGGTGACGAAGCCCTCGCCGTGCAGGTCCACGTGCATGTTGCGCATGGCCATGTTCATCGCGGCCTTGGAGATGCGGTAGCCGTAGGAGCCGCCCATCCCATTGTCGCCGATGGAGCCCATCTGCGAGGTGATGTGGATGATGCGCCGCGCCGAGCCGCGCCGCAGGGCCGGCAGCAGGGCCGCGGTGAGCCGCAGGGGCCCCAGCGTGTTGACGGCGAAGGTGCTCGCCATCGACTCGTAGTCGAGCTCGGTGAGCGCCCCATCCTTCCCGTAGACGCCCGCGTTGTTGATGAGCACGTCCAGCGCCTCGCCCTGCCCCACCGTGGCGGCGAAGGCGTCCACGCTCTTCGGATCGGAGATGTCCAGCGCGTGCAGCCGCAGCCGGCCCTCCGCGCCCCGGACGAGCTCCTGGAGCTGACGAGCCTCGGAGGGAGAGCGGACCCCCGCCTCGATGGTGTCTCCACGGTTGAGAAGCTGACGAACGAACTCGAGGCCCAGACCTCTACTGGCACCGGTAATGGCGTAGCGCATGACGTCCATTAAATGCCCGCTCTACCCCGAAAAGACACGCTGCCCCGAGGTACTTGACCGGGAATGACTGTCGGTGGAAACCCGGGTTGCACCGGGAGTGGAACCGAGCATGAACGTCGTAATCATTGGAGGCGGAATCAGTGGGTTGTCCCTGGCCTACGGGCTGCGCTCGCGGGGAGCCGGGGTGACGCTGCTGGAGGCGGGCCCGAGGCTCGGGGGTTACATCCAGTCGCGCGGCCGGGACGGGTTCATCACCGAGGCGGGCCCCAACAGCTTCGTGGACCGGGAGCCCACCCTGCGCGCCCTGGCGGCCAGCCTGGGCATCGAGGGGCGCATCCGGACAGCGGACCCCGCGGCGAAGCGGCGCTACGTCTACTCGCGGGGCAGGCTGCGCGAGGTGCCCTCGTCACCGCCGGCCCTGCTGAAGTCGGACGTGGTGCCCTGGGGGGCGAAGCTGCGGATGATGGGCGAGCTCTTCACCCGGCGCGCGCCGGACGGCGAGGAGTCGCTGGCGGACTTCGGGCGGCGCCATGTGGGACGCACGGCCACGGCGGTGCTGGTGGATGCGATGCAGACGGGCATCTACGCGGGCGACATGGAGACGCTGAGCGTGGGCGCCATCTTCCCCAAGGCGGTGGAGCTGGAGAAGAAGCACCGCAGCCTCGTGCTGGGCATGGTGCGAGCGCAGAAGGAGGCACGGAAGGCGCTGCCCCCCGGTGAGGGCGCGCCGAGGCCCTCGGGCCAGGTGGCCTCGTTCGACGGGGGCCTGCAGGTGCTGGTGGACGCCCTGGCCCAGGCGCTCGGGCCGGTGGCGCGCACCGGGGCGAAGGTGGTGGGGCTGCGGCGCGAGGGCAACGGGTGGCGGCTCGCGGTGGAGGAGCACGGACAGCAGGCGGAGCTGGCCGCGGAGAAGGTGGTGCTGACGGTGCCGGCCTACGTGGCGGCGGAGCTGCTGCGGCCCCTGGACGAGAAGCTCGCGACGCGGGTGGCGGGCATCGCCTACGCGCCCGTCGCCGTGGTGCACCTGGGCTACGCGCCGGGCACCGTGCCGCCCCAGGACGGCTTCGGCTTCCTGGTGCCCACGGCGGAGCGGCGGCGGGTGCTGGGCGTCATCCACGCCTCGGCCACCTTCCCCTGGCGCGCCGAGGGTGGGCGCGTCCTCTACACGTGCATGGTGGGCGGGGCGAAGCGGCCGGACCTGGTGGAGCTGGACGACGCGGCCCTGGTGACGCTGGCGCGAGAGGAGCTGCGGGAGCTGGCAGGCGTCTCGGCCGAGCCCGTCTTCACCGAGGTCTTCCACTGGAAGCGGGGCATTCCCCAGTACAACGTGGGCCACCTGGCGCGGATGGCCGCCATCGACGAGGGCCTGGCCCACCTGCCCGGGCTGTACCTCACCGGCAACGCCTACAAGGGCGTGGGCCTCACCGACTGCGTCCGCAACTCCGAGGCGCTGGCGGAGACACTCGCGCGCTGAGGTGCGCCGGGAGACCGTTCACCCCCGGCTTCCGACCGCTCGGCCGGCCGGCCGCCCATGTCAGAGGGAAACGAGACACTGTGGGGATGACCCCCCACAGCCCGGAGCACACCATGGCCTCACCCAGCCGTGCCCTGCTCGTTCCCCTGGCCGTCATCCTCTTCCCCCTCGTCCTGCTCGGAGCCCTGGCGCTCGGCACCACCGGAGCGAGGGAAACCCCCACGTGAGCCCCACCGCCTGGGCCTGGACGGGGTGGTATGCTCACACCCGGTCCGCCATGAACGAAGGCTCCATCGTCCGCGCCACCCTCAAGGCGCTCTTCGTGCCCAGGCGGCTGCTCCCCATCGTCCTCATCAGCCTGCCGCTGGTGGCCGCCCAGGTCCGCTTCAGCCCGTATGAGCCCATGGCGGCGCCCCTGGGCATCCTGCTGTGTGCCCTGTGCGTAGCCGTGGCGCCGGTGTCCTACCGCGTCCTCTTCCCCGAGGGCCTCGACTTCAGCCACGGCGGCATCCGTCTGTTGCTCTACGCCACCGTGGGCGTGGGCGTCGTGCTGTCCGTGGGCGCCGTGGTGCCCAAGGTGCTGGACATGGGGCCCACCTTCCTCACGGACCGCTACAGCCTCGCCGTCTGCGCGGCCCTCTTCCTCGTGGGCGGCTGGGGACTGGGCCGGGACATCGGCTTCGAGGAGAGCCTCGCCCTGGAGCGCGCCCGCGCCGCCCGGCTCGAGGTGGAGGCCGAGCAGGCCCAGTTGCTGGCGCTGCGCAGCCACCTGGATCCGCACTTCCTCTTCAACACCCTCAACGCCATCGCCGAGTGGTGCCAGACGGACGGGGCGGTGGCCGAGGCCGCCGTGCTGCGGCTCTCCGCCATGCTGCGCAGCGTGCTGGCCGGAGTGCGCGCCGCCACGTGGCCCCTGGAGCGCGAGCTGGAGCTGGTGCGCACCCTCTTCAACCTGCACCTGCTGCGCGACCCGGACCTCTTCCAGCTCTCCATCGAGGTGGACCCCGCGCTGGAGTCCTTCCCGGTGCCGCCGCTCGTCCTGCTGCCGCTGGCGGAGAACGCGGTGAAGCACGGGCCCGCCGCCGGCCACCGGGGACTCATCTCCCTGAGCGTCCAGGCCCGGGGAGACGCGCTCGTCTTCACCCTGGAGAACCCCGGCGCCTCCAAGGGGCCTCGCGAGGGCAGCAGCGGCCTGCCCACCGTGGAGCGCCGGCTCGCCCTCGCCTACGAGGGACGCGCCAGCCTCTCGCTCACCTCCGGGGACGGGGACGCGCGCACCCGCCTCACCGTCACCCTGCCCCGCTCCGGCCCCGTCCCCGGCGTCGTCACCTGAGAGCGGCGGCGGACCCGGCTCCGCCACTCGCGCGTCCTCCTGGATGCACGTACGCTCGTGGCCATGAGACTCAGCGTCCTCCTGGTTCTCACCTGCATCCTCGTCACCTGGCCCGTGCCCGCCGACGCCTGTAGCTGTTCATTCGGGACCGGAGACCTGGTGACGGACCTTCGCGAGGCCCGGGACGGTTCAGATGCCGTCTTCCTCGGCCGGGTGGTGTCGGTGGCACGCAGCGGGGGTCCCCTCGGAATCTTCGGCCGGGGCTTTGGGGAGGCGGCCTTCGACGTCATCGAACGCTTCAAGGGCCCCGTGGGCTCGAAGCTCATGCTGCCGTCCGGCACGGGAGCCGGCCCTTGCGAGTTCCCGTTCGTGCCCGGAGAGGAATACCTCGTCTATGCGTCCGAGGATGAAGGGCGCCTGGTCGCCATTCTGTGCTCCCGGACCCGGCCGATCTCCCGGGGGGATATCGAGCTCGACTGGCTCAGGACGGGAAGGCTGCCTCCCGTTCCCGTGGCGCTCCAGCGCGAGACGGTCCAGTGCCCGACCTGTGACCTCGACACGGTGACATCCACCCTCGTGGGCCTTCCGCCCGGTAACGCCTGCAACCTGGGTCTTCAGGACCCCGAGGCAGCGATCGCGCTCCGGGAAGGACGTCCGTTCTGGACGGGGGGGTACTACAACCACGACAACCCATCGCGCACGACGGCGGTGGGCCTGTCCCGGGAGCTGCGGCCGTTCGAGTTGATCCAGACGGGCCCCAGCGGTACCGATGAGAAGTGCCGGAAACGCGTCTCGCTGCGGTGGTGCGAGCGGCTCGAAGCCTCGAGTGATCCCCAGGCCCGGCCAGAGCTCCAGTGTGTCAATCCGGGTCCGGAGCAGGAGCTGTGTGACGAGACGAAGAGCCGGACAGCCATCTGGGAGCCCAAGGAGCGCCTCCAGGCCGCTCAGTGCTCGTGGTTCAGCCCCGACAAGCCCCACTGCGCTCTTCAAAAGGAACTTCAACCCCTCGCCGAGGATGCCCCGGCTTCGCCGCTGCTCCGCTGCAGTCCAATGTATTGGACCGACACGCGCCACCGATGCCGGGTCTCGCCTGGAAGCTCGGCCCCATGACAGCTCATTCGCGGCTCAACCCTTCCAACTGGCGCTGGTAGCCGCCCTGGAGCCCGACGACCTTGCCGATGTTGGTGGCGAAGAGGAACACCGACAGCATCGCGATGACCACGAACATCAGCGTGCGCAGCCACCGCATCGCGGACTCGGAGTGTCCTCGCGACACCTGGGCGAGCATGGGCTCCAGGTCACCGGTCCGCTCTCCGGTGGAAAGCTGCTGGAGTGACGGCCCATCGAGCACGTCGAGCCACTCCACCACGTCCGTCAGGGTGGCGCCGGAGCGGAGCCGGTGGAGGGCCAGGTTCACGCGCCCGCGCAGCAGGGAGCTGCCGGTGGCCTCGAGCGCCATCTGGAGACTGCGCCCCGCCTCCAGCCCGGCTCCGAGCGCCACGCCCAGCACGAGGCTGAAGCGGCTGGCCTGGAGCTCGCGGTGGAACCGGCCCAGCAGGGGAACGCTCATGCGCAGCCGCTCCCAGTGCGGCTCGACGGCCGGTGACGCCAGCACCAGGGGCATCAGGAAGAGCGCCCCCCCGAAGAACGACACCAGCCCCACCTTCCGGAGGAAATGCGAGACGAACACCCCGAGGATGTCGTTCGTTTTCCCCGAGGCCATGAGGCTGCTCGCGGTGTCCAGCAGGGCGCCGCCGAAGATGAACGCGACCAGCAGGTAGGCGGGGTAGGCGCACAGCGAGACGGCACGCCAGCGCAGCCGCTGCGCCTCCTCCATCTGCGCGGTGACGCGCGCCAGGGCCGACTCGAGCGTGCCCGAGGCCTCCGCCGCGCCCAGCAACTCCACCACCTGCGGCTCGAACCACGCGGGCTGCCGCCGCATCGCCTCGGCCAGGCCGGAGCCCGCGGCCACGTCCTCGCCCACCTGGGCCACGGCGCGGCGGAACGGGTCCTTCGCCGCCCCCCGCGACAGCTCCGAGAACACGATGGGCAGCGCCAGTCCTGCCCGGATCATGCTGTGCAGCCCCTGGAAGAAGGTAAGGCGCGACCGGTGCCGCACCATCGCCACGAGCGGATGCCGGGCCCAGGCGCTGGCCAGCCATGGCGTCCCCTCTCCAGACGGGGCGGGACGATGCGCGGTGCGGACGGCCTGGCGGGCCGGAGCTCCCGCCTGGGGTCGAGCCGTCTGGGAAGGCGGCTGAGTCCGGGGAAGGGGCGGCTTGTTCATGGGATTGTTCTCTCGGGCGGCCACGCCTACAGGTTAGAGGCAAACAGCGTAGAATGGAGGAGCAATGGACACGAGAGACGCGCTGTTACACCGCGTCACGCGGGCCACACCGGACGCGTTCACCCATGGGCAGAACCAGGAGGACATCCTGCTCGGCCTCTCGGAGCTCTATGGCCCCGCCGTGGCCGAGGAGGTCCAAGGCCTCGTCCCGGCCCTCGTGGGCCCGGGCTCCTTCAACTACCGCGTGGCGGACATGCTGAAGCTCTGCGACGTGGCGGCGCTCACCGCGGAGAGACGGACCGGGTGCCCCTATGGCGAGGTCCTCGAGCAGCTCGCGGGCTTCAGCATCCACAGATTCCTCGAGTCCCCGTTGGGCAAGGGGATGTGGATGATGGCGTCCCGGGACATGCACGAGATCCTGAAATGGTCCCTGGCCTCCATCCGCTCGGCGATGACGCACGGCCAGCGCAGGTACGAACAGCTCGGACCTGGCGGCGCCCGCATCTTCTTCCAGGGCGAGCTGATGGGACCGGCGTGGACGCGCGGTATCTTCGTGTGCGGCGCCCAACGGCTGGGGCGGCAACCCATCTCGGTCTCCGTCGAGAATCTGCTCGAGCCGGGCCTGGACTTCGTCCTGCGCTTCACCTGGTAGCGGAGCATCCGGTAGGTTGCCGCCATGGCGGTGAATGTCGTGGCGTGGGCGGACCCGGTCCGTCGCTCCGAGCCGGCCCGGCTGCGCTCCTGGTACCTCGCGTGTCCATCCGAAGCCCTCCGGCCCGGACAGGTGATGGGCTGGAGCCTCGGCGGACGGGAGCTCGTGCTCTTCCGCGGCCAGAGTGGACGCGTCCAGGCCCTCTCCGCCCACTGCGCCCACATGGGGGCCCACCTCGCGCATGGCACCGTCATCGGCGAGCACCTGCGCTGCCCGCTGCACCACTGGCAGTTCGACGGCAGCGGCATCTGCCGCGCGGTGCCGGGACACGCCGACGCCTCGGGCAGGCCGGGACAGCGGGCCTTCCCCGTGGTGGAACGCTACGGCGCCATCCTCGTGTTCAACGGGCCGGTGAGCCTCTTTCCCCCACCCGAGGTGGGCGGCCCCGAGCTGCGCTGGCGCACCGGCCCTCCCGTGACGGTCGGATGCTCGTGGCTGCCGATCGCGGCGAACTCCTTCGACATCGAGCACCTGCGCACCGTGCACCACCGCGAGCTCCGGGACGCACCTGGCGTGGAGCGCGTGGACCCATTCACGCTCCGGCTGCGCTACACCTCCCGCGTCATCGGTACGGGGCTCAGCGACCGGTTCATGAAGGCGCTGTCGCGCGACCACATCCGCGTGACCATCACCCTGCATGGCGGAACGCTCATGTCCGTGGAGAGCGACCTGGGCCGCACCCGCAGCGCCCTGCTCGCCGGATTCCGTCCCCACGCGGAAGGGACGTCCGTGCTGATGTCCTTCGCTGCGCCTCCTGGCCGTGTCCCGGGAATGGACAGCCTCCGCCTCGCCGTGTCGCGGTGGCTCTTCACCTCGTTCCTGCGGCGCGACCTCTCCGTGCTCGATGGGATGCGCTTCAATCCGGGTGCCGCCACGGCCGACCCCGTGCTGCGCCACCTGCTCGACTTCGCCGCCCAGCTCCCGGAGGACACCGATGACGAGCGCGGGTGAAGAAGCCCCCATTCCGGCCACGCTCAACACCGTGCTCCTCGCCGCCGCCCTGGCCGCCTGCGCCGGGTGCCTCTGGCTCGCCTCGCACGCGGAGCCGCTCGCCGCGCGGCTGCTGGCCGCCGGGGCCTTCTCCTATGTGAACAACACCGTCTTCTCGCTGCTCCACGAGGCGACGCACGGCGTGCTCCACTCCTCCCGGCGCGCCAATGACTGGCTCGGGCGGCTCGCGGCGGCCTTCTTTCCCACCTCGTACACGCTGCAGCGCACCTTCCACCTCACCCACCACCGCAACAACCGCACCGAGCTGGAGCAGTTCGACTACCTGCGCTCCGGGGACAACCGCTTCCTCAAACACGCGCAGTGGTACTCCATCCTCACCGGGCTCTACTGGGCCTTCGTGCCGGTGGGCTGCCTCGCCTTCGCGCTCTTCCCGAGCCTGCTGCAACGGCTCCGGGGCACGGGCACCCGTTACGGAGAGCAGACCGGCGCCGACGCCTACCTCGGACGGCTCGAGGACGCGCCGGGCGCCACCATCCGGCTGGAGCTCCTGCTCATGGTGGCCGTGCAGGCCGGGCTGGTGCTCGCGCTGGACCTCAGCCTGTCCGGGTGGGTGCTGTGCTACGCGGCGTTCGCCGTCAATTGGAGCTCGCTCCAGTACGCGGACCATGCCTGGTCCCCTCTGCACGTGCGCGATGGGGCGTGGGACCTGCGCGTGGCCGCGCCCGTGCGCTGGCTGTTCCTCAACTACCACTACCACCGCGCCCATCACCGCCATCCGCGCGTGCCGTGGCTGTACCTGGGCCGCTACGTGGACGACAACGTGCCCCGCCCCTCCTTCCTGCGCATCTGGCTGTCCATGTGGCGAGGCCCCCAGCCCCTCCCCGCGCCCGTGGAGGAGCGATGAGCGCGCGCCCTCCCCTCTTCGGCTGGCCCCGCCGTGACGAGCTGCTCCTCACGGGCGCGATGGCGCTCGGCTTCACGTTCTTCTTCCTGCTCGTCTACGGCGGCGCGAGCGCGGTGACGGGCTTCTACACGTGGGGCATCCGCGTGGACCTGCCCTTCGAGCGGCACATCCCCTTCGTGCCCGCCTGGGCGGCCGTCTACGTGAGCATGGACGTGCTGCTGATGCTCTCGCTGCTCGTCTTCCGGACGTGGCGCGAGATGGTGCCCTTCGTGCTCGCGCTCTGCCTGCAGACGGTGGTGGGCGCCGCCTGCTTCCTGGTGCTCCCGGTCGAGGTGATGTGGCCGCCCCGGGAGGTGAGCGGAAGCTGGGCCAGCGTCTTCTTCCTGGCCGACACGATGAACCTCGAGCGCAACTACCTGCCCTCGCTGCACGTGGCGTTCGCGTGCACGGCCGCCCTGGCCTATGGCGGGCGCGGGGGCTGGCTCGCGCGGAGCCTGTTCGGCCTCTGGGCCACGGCCATCGCGGCGTCCACCCTGCTCATCCACGAGCACCACCTGGCCGACGTGGTGGCGGGCGCGCTCCTCGCCTGGGGAACGTGGCGCTTCGTGGAGGCCCGGGCTTCCCGCCCGGACTTCCTCGAGGCGCTCCGCGTGGAGGCGCTCTGCGCACGGGAGCTGTACCGCTTCTCCCGCCGCCATTTGCGCTACCTGCTGATCGCCCTGGGGCTCTACCGCTACTCACTGCCCCGGTGGCGCGCGACCCGCGTGGCCCGCACGGGCTTCTGCTTCCTCCAACTCGTGGATGACGTGCTGGACGGAGATCGCCCCATCCCGGGAGAGCCGCTCGAGTGGGTGGATGCCCTCCTCGTCCAGATGGAGAGCGGCCACTGGAGCGGCACGGACGTGGCTTCCACCCTGGGCCGCGAGTTCCTCGCCGGGCTCGGAGACGAGAGTGCTCGCGCGGATGCAATGCGGCTCGTGCGCGTCATGCGGCGGGACCGGGAGCGCGTGCTCCACCGCCAGGAGCTCGAGGCCGAGGCCCTCCGTGCCCACCACCGGGACACCTTCCGGCTGTCGGTGGGCATGATGCTGCACGTGGCCGGAGCCGGCGTCCGCGCATCCGACGCACCGTCCCTGCTCGACGCCTTCGGCTGGTGCTCCACCCTGCGGGACCTGCACGAGGACCTCCGCAAGGGCCTGCTCAACGTGCCGGCCGAGGTCCTCCAGGCGGTACGGGCCGAGGGCCTGGACCCGTTGCGCTACGAGGACCTGGTGGGCTCGGCGGCGGGGCGGGCCTGGGTGGTGGCCGAACACGGCCGGGCACGCGCCCTGCTCGACCAATCGGCGGTGGAACTGGCCGGACTCGAGGGCCGCTCCGGCGTGGCCCTGCTGCGGCTGTTCCACCGCTCCATCGAGAGCTTCTGGGCGAAGCGATTGCCCCGGAAGCTCCCGTTCCTGCGCGAGACAGCCGCGGTCAGCTCGTGGCCTTCCGGCGCGCCGTGAAGCGGCCGACGAAGATACCGGCGAGGAGCATGGCCACCACGGCGATACCGCCATAGACCAGCGCCGCGCTCTTCACCTTGTCGAGCACGGGGTTGTCGAACACGCTGGTCGAGTAGTGGAAGGCGGCGATGAGCCACCGGTCCCCCTCCTTGACGAGGGTGCAGGTCCACCGGGAGTTCACGGTGATGTCCGTGCCATCGGTGAGCACGTAGTGGTCGGCCGAGGAGCCCTGGGCGACGCCCGTGTTGCCGTACAGGCGTGTCAGCTCGTCCACCTCGAACTTCGCGTCGAGCTTCTGCACGATGCGGTCCGGGCCCTTCATCATCTGATCGTAGTAGGCGCGGATGGCGTCCTTGCCCACGCGCACGTCGTTGTTCATCGTGGTGAAGACGACGTTCGGGTGCAGGTGCGAGAGCAGCTTGTCGAGGTCCTGCGCATTGAGCGCCTGCTCCATGTCGTTCTTGATGGCGCGCAGGGCCTGGTGGGTGGCCTCGACCTCCGCCGCGCCGCCACCGGCGGCCTCCTGGGCCCGGAGCGACCACGGGAGGCACAGCACCAGACACGCCATCACACAGCCGAGAGTCCGATTCATGAGGTCTCCAGAAAAGGGGCCCATCCTACGCGGCTTCGTCACATGTCCAATCGCATACGGCTCGGCACGCGGTGGGTTTGGAACCGTTGCCCCCCGAGCGCCCGGCCCTACACTGGCGCTCCACCGATGGAGGAATCGATGTCCCCCGACGAGGCCCCCGAACCGTCACCACGCAAGAAGACCGCACGGGAGACCGCCGCCCCGGGTCCCAGGACGTTGGCCATCGACATCGGAGGAAGCGGACTCAAGGCACTCGTGCTCGGACCGGATGGGAAGCCGCTCACCGAGCGCCAGCGGGTGGCCACTCCGAAGCCCTCCACGCCCAAGGCCGTGATGGGCGCGCTGAAGAAGCTGATCAAGCCCCTCGGCACGTTCGATCGCGTCTCCGTGGGCTTCCCTGGCGTGGTGGAGGAAGGGGTGACGAAGACGGCTCCCAACCTCCACAAGAGCTGGGCGGGCTTCCCGCTCGCCGAGGAGCTGCTCAAGGTCACGGGCCGCCCGACGCGCGTGCTCAACGACGCCGGAGTGCAGGGGTTCGGCGTCATCGAGGGACGCGGCGTGGAGATGGTCCTCACGCTGGGCACCGGCATGGGCTGCGCCCTGTACGTGGATGGCAAGTACGTGCCCAACCTGGAGCTCGCCCATCACCCTTTCCGTCACGAAAAGACGTATGAGGAGTACGTGGGCAACGCCGCGCTGAAGCGCGTGGGCCACAAGAAGTGGGTCAAGCACGTGCAGCGGGTACTGGAGCAGATCCAACCCATCTGGAACCCCCGGAAGATCTACGTGGGAGGCGGCAACGCCCGGCTGCTCGACACCCCGCTCCCCGAAAACGTGCAGATCACCGAGAACGTCGCCGGGCTGCTGGGGGGCTTCGCGCTCTGGAAGGACGAGCCCGTGCCGCGCTGAGCCCGCCGGCGTCACTCCCGCCCGGCCACGCCGGAGGGGAAACGGGCCCGGCAGAGCGAGCGGGCCTGGAGGAGGGTCCGCTCGACCGCGCGAATCCACGGAGCGGGAAAGCGCGAGGGCTCGCGCATCCACGAGGCGAGGCTCGGAACCGCCTGGGCGATGCCCCCGTACTCGTCCGCCACGGCGGCCGCCAGCAGCTCTCCCGCCCCACGCAACCGTTGGCTCCACTCCGGACCCACGCGCGCGTCGAAGTCCTCTCCGAACATGCGCAGCTCGTCGTCACCGAGGATCCGGCGCCGCTCCCCGGCCATGCGCTCCGCGACCCGGGACAGCACGTCATACGCCCGCCGGTGCATGGGCTTCGCGTGGACGAGCTCACGGGAGAGCACCCGCAGGTGGCGCTCCAGCATGAGGCGCGGCATGCCTCGGTTGGCCAGCAGCCCGCCCAGCCAGGAGATGTGTTTCCACACCTGCGCCTCGCCCTGTCCGCCGAGCGTCACCAGCCATGCGCTGTCGCTCCAGGAGAACTGACGGCCGTGCTCGCCGTAGCGCCAGGCGTAATAGGGAAACTCCTCCCAGGAGGCCTCGGCGGCACGCAGGGCGGCGCGCAGCTCGTCGAGGTCCGTGGTGATGGGATGTGATCCGGCATCCCGGTTGAGCCACCACGCGGGCGGGTGCTCGCGAGGAGGATGGAGCGCGTCGAGCAGATTCCGGACGAGGGTGAAGCTCTCGCCCACCGTGCGAAGCACCCCCTCTTCCTCCGCGGCATCCAGCGCCCTGCCCTCGAGCCACTGCGCGAAATCACTCCAGGGAGACGTGCCAGGAAGAGGGAGGAGGGCCAGGCGCAGCGCGTAATGGTAGCCGAGCAGGGACAGCGGCTCGCGGTGCGCCGCGGAACGCATCCGCTCCCCGAGCGCGATGGCGCCGATGACGACAGGGCTCTCGAGCCTGTCCTGGGGCGCGCTGGAGACGAGGCCCGCATCGAGGAGCGGATGAACGGGCGGAGCCTCGGCCCCGAGCGCCATCAGGGCGGGATGGGACGTGGCGGCGAGCGCCTGTGTCAGCGCCTCATGAAGGAGGGCGAGCGCTTGATGCAGAGCGCGCTGGCTCCCGGGCGGCAGGGTCCGGTTCGCGAGGGCCCGGAAGCAGGGCAGTGACTCCACACAGGCATGGTGCGCCTGACTCTCGTTCCGCAGCCGATCCACCAGTGGCATGTCTTCCCCCCTGTCCGTTCCGAGCCTGGCGCCGCCCCCTACCATCGCTCGCCTCCATGCCCGCCCTCCAACCATTCCACGGAGCGCAAGGCGGTGCAGCCCCGCACGGTGTCTCGCGATGCACACGATGAGGGGACGACGCGTGTCCATCTCTGGAACACGTGGCGCGGACACTCACACCAGGAGCGACGCCATGGACAAGAAGGAATGGCTCGAGCGGCCCATGGGCATCCCCGTGGACCCGAACAAGCAGAAGGACCCCGAAGAGCATGGCGACCGGGTTCCCGCCGAGGGCCGGGCCGAGCACTTGAATGACGTGACCGAACAGAACGGCGGCCAGCGCTCCGAAGTGGGCTCGCCCTGGAACGACAGGAGCCTGGAGCGGGGCCTGTCCGACGAATACGACAAGCACGGCGGGCGCGGTGTGCCCAAGCGGGACGAGCCCAAGGACGACTGAGCTCCGTCCGGTCAGCGCACGGGAGCGAGGTGCTCAGGTGGGCTGAGAACCTTCGCCCTCCCGTCGCAGCTCGGGCGGCACCGGGGCGTGCAGCACCAGACGTTCCCCCGAGAGCGGATGCACGAAGCACAGGCGCTCGGCGTGCAGCAGGTAGCCGAGATCTCCAGGCAGACCCGGCTCCCCGGCGAGCGGCACGCCCCCCGCGCCGTAGAGGGGATCGCCTTCGAGCGGATGACCGATGGCGGCCAGGTGGATGCGGATCTGCTGGGGCCGGCCCGTCAGGATATCGACCTCGAAGAGGGTGCTCGCCGCGCGCCGTTCGAGCACGCGCGCATGGCTCCGGGACGCCTTGCCCTCTGGAGCTACGCCATGGGTCAAGCCCAGGCGCGGGTGCGCCACCATGCCAATGGGCGCCGTGATGTCGTAGCGCTCCTCGGTGGCCACGCCACTCGAGAGCGCCCGGTAGCGCTTGTCCACCTCGTGCTCGCGCCAGGCGCGCGACAGCTTCGCCGCAGCGTCGTGGGTGCGAGCGAAGAGCACGAGCCCGGAGGTGCCGCGTCCCAGCCGGTGCAGGGGGCTCGCCTCCGGGAAACGCTCCCGGACGACACCCAGCAAGGTGTTGGCGAGAAAGTTCCCACCCGGCATCATCGGCAGCCCGCCCGGTTTGAGGACCGCGAGGAGCGCCTCGTCCTCGTGCACGATGGAATAGTCGCGCGGCGCGTCCTGCTCCTCCCAGGGCGGCCGGTTCCAGACGAGCCTCTGGCCGGGCTTCAGGCGCTCCTCACCCGTCGCGGGGGTGTCATCCAGGAGGACCTCGCCCCGGGCGAGCCGCTCCCGCCACACCGCCTCCGGGGAGTGCCGGTACGAATCAATCAAATAGGAGAGCGTGGTCTGTCCTCGCGCCCGAGCTCCCAGTTGCTCACGGTAGGCGTAGCCCTCGTTGAGCCGCATGCCTCACTCGCCCCGCTCGACGTCCGCTCGCACCACCGTCACCTCGCTCCGCTCATGGAGCCAACCTCTTACTACGAGATCCCTCTTCCGTCCGGAGAGCAGGCGGACGGCCAGACCCTGTCCTTCCAGGCGGCCCCGTGGCCGCACCTCCCCGTGAGCGTTATCCCAAAAGCCGGATGAACGTCTCCCCCGTGCTCGACAGGCAGCCGCTCGTGACGGTGACCTCCGATGGGCTCTACTGCCCACAGGGGGATTTTCACATCGACCCCTGGCGGCCCGTGGCCCGCGCCCTCATCACCCACGCGCACGGGGACCACGCCCGCTGGGGAAGCCAGCGCTACCTGGGCACGAGTCCCTCCGTGGGCCTGCTGCGCAAGCGCCTGGGAGCGGAGGCGAACATCTCCACGCTCGGCTACGGCGAGCGGCTGAAGCTCGGAGACGTGACGGTGAGCTTCCACCCCGCGGGCCACGTGCTGGGCAGCGCTCAAATCCGCATCGAGCACCGGGGCGAGGTGTGGGTGGTGTCCGGCGATTACAAGCGCGACCCGGACCCGACGTGCCTGCCCTTCGAGCCCGTACGCTGTGACACCTTCATCACCGAGGCCACGTTCGCCCTGCCCATCTACCGCTGGGACGACACGCGGCTCGTCGCACAAGAGGTGCTGCGCTGGTGGGACGGCAACCGCGAGGCGGGCCGGGCCTCGGTGCTCTTCTGCTACGCGCTGGGCAAGGCACAGCGGCTGCTCGCCGAGCTGGCCCGGCTCACGGACCGCGAGGTGCTGGTGCACGGCGCCACGCACGCGCTGGTGGAGTGCTACCGCGAGGCCGGCGTGCGGATGCTCCCCACCCGCCCTGTTTCCGAGCTGGAGAAGGGGACCTCGTACGCGGGAGCGCTCGTGCTGGCGCCGCCCAGTGCCGCCGGCTCCACGTGGATGCGCCGCTTCGGCGAGCACGAGACGGGTTTCGCCTCGGGATGGATGCGGGTGCGAGGCAACCGGAGGCGCCGGGGCTATGACCGGGGCTTCGTCCTCTCGGACCACGCGGACTGGCCGGGGCTGCTGCGCACCGCGAAGGAGACGGGCGCCTCGCGCATCCTCGTCACCCACGGCTCCAGCGACACGCTCGCGCGCTACCTGCGCGAGAACCTGGGCCTCGACGCCGCACCGCTCTCCACTCCCTTCGAGGGCGAGACGGAGGACTGACCCGTGCACCGGCTCGCGGATCTCTACGAGGCGCTCGACGCCACCACATCCACCAACGCCAAGGTAGAGGCGCTGGTGGGTTACTTCCGGGACACGCCCCCCGAGGACGCCGCGTGGGGGCTGTTCTTCCTCACCGGCCGCCGCCTCAAGCGCCTCATCCCCTCGAAGGCCCTGCGCCAGTGGGTCCGCGAGCTGACCGATACCCCCGAGTGGCTCTTCGACGAGACGTATGCCGTCGTCGGCGACCTCGCCGAGGTCATCGCCCTCCTGCTCGACCAGACCGAGCGCCCCGCCACCACCGAGGAGCTGCCCCTGTCCCGCTGGATGGAGGAACGGGTGCTGCCCCTCGCCGGGCTCTCCCTCCCCGAGCAGCGCGAGCGCGTCACCGGCTGGTGGCACGTGCTCCCCCGCCGCGAGCTGTTCCTCTTCAACAAGATGCTCACCGGCGAGCTGCGCGTCGGCGTCTCCGACACGCTCGTGGTCCGCGCCCTCGCCCAGCACGCCGGGCTGCCTCCGGCCGCCGTGTCCCATCGCCTCATGGGCACCTGGGCTCCCTCCCGCGCCTTCTTCGAGCAGCTCGTCGCCCCGGATGTCTCCGATGGGGACCGCTCGCGCCCCTATCCGTTCTACCTCGCCAGTCCCCTGGAGCAGCCCCCTGCTCAGCTCGGCGAACGCGACACCTGGCTCGTCGAGTGGAAGTGGGATGGCATCCGCGGCCAGCTCATCCGCCGCCAGGGTGGCGTCTACCTGTGGAGCCGCGGCGAGGAGCTCATCACCGAGCGTTTCCCGGAGATCGCCGAGGCCGCCGCCAGCCTCCCCGACGGCACCGTGCTCGATGGCGAGGTGCTCGCCTACGCCGACGGGCAACCCCTCCCCTTCAGCCGCCTCCAGCGCCGCATCGGACGCCAGAAGCTCACCGCCCGGGTGCTCGCCGAGGCTCCCGCCGCCTTCATGGCGTACGACCTGCTCGAGCAGGATGGGGAGGATCTCCGTGAGCTGCCCCTGCGGGAGCGGCGTGCGCGTCTGGAGGCACTGCTGCGCGACCGGCCGATGTTCCCCGTGTCACCGGTCATCACGGCCCCCACGTGGGAGGCCCTCGCCGAGGCCCGGCATGAGTCCCGCTCGCGCAACGTCGAGGGATTCATGATCAAGCGCCTCGAGTCCACCTACCAGCACGGCCGCAAGCGCGGGGACTGGTGGAAGTGGAAGATCGATCCCTTCACCGTCGATGCCATCCTGCTCTACGCGCATCCCGGCCACGGGCGGCGGGCCTCGCTCTACACGGACTACACGTTCGCCATCTGGAAGGGCGAGGAGCTGTTGCCCATCGCCAAGGCGTACTCGGGCCTCACCGACGAGGAGATCGCCCGGCTCGACCGGTGGATCCGCGCGCATACCCGCGAGAAGTTCGGCCCCGTCCGCTCCGTCGAGCCCCTCCAGGTCTTCGAGCTCCACTTCGAGGGCATCGCCGCCTCCCCTCGCCACAAGTCGGGGATTGCCTTGAGATTCCCTCGCATCGCCCGCTGGCGCTCGGACAAGACACCGCGTGACGCGGATTCGCTCGAGCGTCTCGAGGAGCTGCTCCATGCCCCCGCGTAGGCGCTCACGGAGCGGCACGGGTCTTCGTGTAGACCCTCACCCCGTCCCTCTCCCAGAGGGAGAGGGCTCAACCCGGGTACACGTGGCACCCTCACCCCCGTCCCCTCTCCCGGAGGGCGAGGGAACAGAACTCCTCTCCTGGTTCAGGGCGCAGGGGTGGGAACCGTTTCCCTTTCAGCTCGAGGCCTGGGAGGCGTATGCCCACGGGCGAAGTGGGCTCATCCATGTGCCCACCGGCGCCGGGAAGACCTATGCCGCCTATATCGGCCCCCTCGCCGAGGTCGCTCGTCATCGACAGAAGGGGCTGCAGATCCTTTATGTCACTCCCCTGCGCGCCGTCTCCCGGGACATCGAGCTCGCGCTGAACGCGCCATTGTCCGCGCTCGACGCTGACATCACCGTGGAGAGCCGCACCGGAGATACCTCTTCCTCCGTCCGCCGGCGCCAGCGCGAGCGGCTTCCCGAAGTCCTCATCACCACCCCCGAGTCCCTCTCGCTCCTCTTGTGCAACGAGCGCGCGCACGAGCTCTTCGCCACTCTGCGCTGTGTCATCGTCGACGAGTGGCACGAGCTGCTCGGCTCCAAGCGTGGCACCCAGGTGGAGCTCGCCCTCGCCCGGCTGCGCCGCTTCGCGCCCGCCCTGCGGACCTGGGCCCTCTCCGCCACCCTCGCCAACCTCGACGAGGCCGCTCGGGCCGCCGTGGGTCCCCACGTCACGCCCACCTTCATCCGCGCCGGGCTCGACCGCCCCGTCCGCGTCGAGACGCTCCTGCCCGACTCCGTCGATGCCTTCCCCTGGGCCGGGCACCTCGGCTTCTCGATGCTGCGCAAGGTGGCGGATTGGCTCGACCCCGAGCGCGCCACCCTCCTCTTCACCAACACGCGCTCCCAGGCCGAGCGCTGGTACGAAGGCCTCCGCTTCCTCCACCCCGAGTGGGAGGACGTCCTCGCGCTCCACCACGGCTCCATCGACCGCGAGGCCCGCGAGCGCGTGGAGGGTGGGCTCAAGGACGGCAGCGTGCGCCTCGTCGTCGCCACGTCCTCGTTGGACCTCGGGGTGGACTTCGGCCCGGTGGAGCGCGTGGTGCAGGTGGGGAGCCCCAAGGGCATCGCCCGCACCCTCCAGCGCGCCGGCCGCAGCGCCCACCGCCCCGGCGCCACCGCGCACCTGCTCTTCGTCCCCACCCATGCCCTCGAGCTCGTGGAGATGAGCGCCGCCCGCGAGGCGCTCGCCCACGGAGAGGTGGAGCCCCGCGCGCCCCTCCGCCAGCCGTTGGATGTGCTCGCCCAGCACCTCGTCACCTGCGCGCTCGGTGGCGGTTTCACCCGCGACGCCCTGCTCGCCGAGGTGCGTGACACGCTCGCCTACCAACAGCTCTCCGAGGAGGATTTCGACCGCACCCTCGTGCTGGTGACGGAGGGCGGCCCCACGCTGCGCGCCTACCCGCAGTTCCGCCGTGTCCAGCGGCTGGAGGACCGGTACGTGGTGGCGGACACGCGCGTGGCCCGGCTCCACAAGCTCAACGTGGGCACCATCTCCGCCAACGCCTCGGTGGAGCTGCGCTACCTGAAGGGCGCCCGGCTCGGCACCGTGGAGGAGTCCTTCGTGAGCCGCCTGCGCCCGGGCGACACCTTCCTCTTCGCCGGCAAGCGGCTCGAGTTCCGCCTCATGAAGGACCTCACCGCCTACGTGAAGGCCGCGAAGGAGCGCGCCTCGGCCACGCCCCGCTGGAGTGGCGGACGGCTGCCCCTCTCCGGTTCGCTCGCCGCCGCCGTGCGCCGGACCTTCCACGCCGTGCGCCACGGGCAGCTCACCACCGCCGAGTTGGAAGCGGCCCGCCCCGTGCTGGAGGCGCAGTCCCGCCTGTCCCGGCTGCCCTCGCGCGACACGTGCCTGGCGGAGTTGTGCCAGACCCGAGAGGGCCACCACCTCTTCCTCTATCCCTTCGAGGGACGGCTGGTGCACGAGGGACTCGCCGCGCTGCTGGCCCTGCGCCTCACGCGGCTGCAGAAGGCCACCTTCAGCCTGGCGGTGAACGACTACGGCCTGGAGCTGCTCACGCCCTCGCCCTTCCCCTTCGAGGAGGCGCTGCGCCCCGCGCTCTTCACCCGCGAGCGGCTGGTGGAGGACATCCTCGAGAGCGTCAACCTGGGCGAGCTGGCGCGGCGCCAGTTCCGTGACGTGGCGCGCGTGGCCGGACTGGTGCTGCCGGGGCTGCCCGGGGCGCGCAAGTCCACGCGCCAGGTGCAGGCGAGCGCGGGCCTGCTCTATGACGTCTTCGCGCGCTACGAGCCGGACCACCTGCTGCTCGCCCAGGCACGGCGCGAGGTGCTGGAGCAACACTTTGAACAGGTGCGGCTGGTGAGCACCCTGGAGCGGCTGGGGGGCTCGCCGCTGGAGTGCATCCACGTCCCACGGCCGACGCCGCTGGGCTTTCCGCTCGTCGTCGAGCGTATCGGCGCCACCGTTTCCAACGAATCGCTGCTGGAGCGTGTGGAGCGAATGAAGGAGAAATGGCTGCGAGAGGACTCCCTGTCCGCCTAGGCGGCACCGAGGTGGAGCTGCGCCCCGAGCGCGCCCTGTACTGGCCCGAGGGCGGCGTGCTGGCGGTGGCGGATCTGCACTGGGGCAAGCCGGAGAGCTTCCACCAGCACGGCATTCCGCTGCCCCCCGAGGTGCTGGAGGACGACCTCGCGCGGCTCTCCGCTGCATTGCGTGCCACGGGGGCTCGCAGGTTGCTGCTGGTGGGGGACTTGGTCCACTCGCGCCGGGGCCTCACACCCGAGGTGGTGCGGCGCGTGGCCGACTGGCGCACGGAGCACGACGTGGAGATGGT
This sequence comes from Archangium sp. Cb G35, assembly GCF_001896145.1. Lineage (NCBI taxonomy): Bacteria > Pseudomonadati > Myxococcota > Myxococcia > Myxococcales > Archangiaceae > Archangium > Archangium sp. Cb G35. The sequence continues at coordinate 294,776 of NZ_MPOI01000005.1, read as the reverse complement.
GCTGGTGCGCGGCAACCACGACCGGCACCTGGACGCGCTGCCCGCCGCGTGGCGGATGCAGATGTTGGAGCCACACCTGGACGAGGGCCCCTTCCGCTTCGCGCACCACCCGGAGCCCGCGCGGGGACACTACGTCTGGGCCGGCCACCTCCACCCCACGGTGCGCCTGAGCACGGGGGCGGACCGGCTGCGCCTGCCATGCTTCCACCTGGGCACGGGCGTGGGCGTGCTACCCGCCTTCAGCGCCTTCACCGGGGGCATGGACATCCGTCCCAGCGCGGGCGAACGCCTCTTCGCCATTGCCGGAGACGCCGTGGTGGAAGTGCCATCTCCGCGCTCGTCTCGAGGAGCCCGCGGCCGATGAGTCTCAAGCACCCGGACATCAGCCACACCCACTCGGGAATGCGTGTCGCGCGCCCCGCAGTTCCCGCCGCTCACGCCCAGAGTCGTTGACGACGGGGAGCCAAAGTGATGAAGCGGAGTCACCCGTACGCGATGCCCGTCCGGGGCGACCACCATAATGACAGCCAGACACCAGAAGGGCCCGGCCTCCACCTCGGAGCCGGACCCTGCGTGCGTCAGGAGACGTCAGAGACTGGTGGAATGTCCTACAAATTTTTCGACATAATCAGGAGCGGTGTCAGTCGATCCATTCGTGCATCTTGGGGCGAGTCCAGGACTAGGCAAACGGGTGGGCGTAGAGGTGATCCGTGCCGTGGCTCACACGGCGCGTCTACCGAGGAGCTGTCATGAGTTCGCGCAAGGCGGCTGGGCGTCCGCCGCGCACGACGAACAAGCCCAAGACGGGCAACTCGAAGAAAGCCGCAGCACCGCTGCGACAATTGCCGGGCGCCGCCATGGAGAAGACCGCCCGCGTGCCCGGCGCCCACCTCGAGGCCGAGGTGGCGACACTCGTGCACGACATCGGCGTGATGATCGACGCCGCGCGGAGGCAGGTGTCGGTCACCGCGAACGCCACGCTCGTGACTCTGTACTGGCAGATCGGCCACCGTGTCCGCACGGAGGTGCTCGAGGGGCAGCGAGCGGAGTACGGCGTCCAGGCCGTGCCCACCGTGGGCAAGCAATTGGAGGCCCGGTACGGACGGGGCTTCGGCGAGAAGAACCTGCGCCGGATGGTGCAGTTCTCCGCGGTCTTCCCCGACGTGGAGATTGTCGCAGCGCTGCTGCGAGAATTGGGGTGGACCCACTTCACGATGCTCATCCCGCTCAAGGACCCGCTGAAGCGCGAGTTCTACGCCGAGATGTGCCGGGCCGAGCGCTGGAGCACCCGTGACCTGCGACAGCAACTCGACGGCATGCTGTTCGAGCGCACGGCGCTCTCGAAGAAGCCGGAGGCGCTCATCCGCAAGGAGCTGTCCGCGCTGCGAGAGAAGGGCGAGCTCTCGCCGGCGCTCGTGTTCCGTGACCCGTACATGCTCGACTTCCTTGAACTCGCCGACACGTACAGCGAGAAGGACCTCGAGTCGGCGATCCTTCGCGAGATCGAGCGCTTCCTCCTCGAGCTGGGGACGGGGTTCGCCTTCGTCGAGCGGCAGAAGCGCATCACGCTCGACGGCGACGACTACTACCTCGACCTCCTGTTCTTCCACCGGCGCATGCAGCGGCTCGTCGCCATCGAGCTGAAGCTCGGCGACTTCAAGCCCGCCGACTCCGGGCAGATGGAGCTGTACCTGCGCTGGCTCGACCGCCATGAGCGCCAGCCATCCGAGCAGCCCCCGCTTGGCATCATCCTGTGCGCGGGCAAGAAGCGCGAGACGGTCGAGTACCTGGACCTCGACACGCGGGGCATCCATGTCGCCGAGTACCTGACGGAACTGCCCCCTCGTGAGGTGCTCGAGGAACGCCTGCACCGTGCCATCGAAGCAGCGCGGAACCGGCTCGTGCTGGAGGCCGGCGTCGACGCCGCGATCGACATCGCCCCGGCGCGCGGCGCGACGCTCAAACGCAAGGGGCGCAAGAAGTGACGACGGCTCCGCCGCACATCATCGTCTCGACGAAACCATCAGTCGCTCAAGGCCGTCATCCATTCGGACTGAGGGCCGCCGCCATCATCGCGTCCCAGAACATCTTCTCGTAGGCCTGGAAGAAGCGTGCCGCTCGGTGGAGCAACCGGGGTTCCACGCCCTGGTCCAATCCCTCCTGGATGATGGGAAGGATGGCGTCTTCGAGCGGAGGCAGGTTGGCGAAGCCATCCAGGAACGCGGTCTCCTGTTCCGTGAAGCCATAACGCGCTCGCAGCGCCCGGCTCATCCGCCCGCAGGTGAGTCCCCACGCGGGGAAGTTCACCAGGATGCCCACCGCGAACTCCGCCACGGACACGTTCGCCGCCATCCAGGCCATGTTCGTGGCGTAGGCGAAACCCTCGGGCGTGACCTCGTATCGCTCCAGGTCTTCCCGCGTCATCCCCAACTTGCCAGCCAGCACCCGCAAGCCCTCCAGCGCGGCGAACTCGCCCTGCAGGAGGCCATTGAGAAAACCGCCCGCGGGCGTGTGGCCAAATCGCTGCACCATCATCGCCATCGAGCGGAGGTCACTCGTGGCCACGTGGTACTGCGTCCCGGGAAACGCCCGCAGCGCGGCCACCGGCACCTCGCCCCGTTCCAGCGCCTCGGGATAGGGATGGCGGCGCAGTTGCTCGTCCACCTCCCGGAGTGCCGCGCTGATCTCCTTCACCACCTCGGCTGCTTTCCTCATGAAGAACCCTCCCTGAAGTGCAATCCCGTGACTCTTGCACTCCCTCGCCCCACAGGAAGCATGTTTGACTCGCTCGCAGTCACCCAGGAGGCAAACGGATGAGCGGGCAGGCAGGCGCACAGCTCGACAGCGAGTACTACGGCCTCTTCGTCGGCAGTGGCATCAACGTGTCCTACGCGCGGCCGCCAGGCGATGACGGGACCGCGATCGGCCGATACTTCCGGGAGAAGTCCGCGCCATATGAGCGGTGGCTCGAGCGCGCCCGCCCCGGCCTGGACGCATTCTTCGCACGCCTGGCCGCCGAGCAGCGCATTCCCCTCGTCCCCTTCTCCAAGCGGGCCGAGGAAATCCACGGAGTCATCATCGAGGACGTGGACTCCAGCGTCCTGGACCTCGGGGCCGAGCAGCACTTCCGCAGGTACCACCGTGGCCAACCCTGCGCCGTGACCCTGAACGGCTCCGGACGCCTGCCTGACTTCCAGACGCTCCAGCTTCGCTTCCTGGTCTCGACACGCGTGCGGCGGAGCGCGCTCGAGCCCGTCCTGCAGGGAGTGGCGGACATCCTCCTACGAGCCCACAGCGGGGTGTGACGGGGCTCATGGCAACCGTGGGGCCGTGTCCGGGGGGGCGCCTTCGCGGTCCTCGCTGAAGGGATTAGACTCGGCCCCGTGAGCCCTCCCCTGTCCGTCCTCATCGCCGATGACGAGCTCGTCGCCCGCAAACGTCTCTCGCGCCTGCTGACGGCCTTCCCCGATGTCACCGTCCACGGAGAGGCCGCCGATGGCGAGGCGGTGCTCGAGGCCGTCCGCGCCGGCGGGGTGGACGTGGTGCTGCTCGACATCCACATGCCCGGGCTCAGCGGCATGGACGCGCTCGCGCTGCTGCCCTCGGGCGGCCCCCACGTCATCCTCGTCACCGCCCACGCCGACCACGCGGTGGAGGCCTTCGAGCACGGCGCCGTCGACTACGTCCTCAAGCCCGTCGAGGCCTCGCGCCTGCAGAAGGCCCTGGAGCGGGTGCGCGTCCGGCTCGCCGCCAAGGCCCCGGAGCCGGGCAAGGGCTCCGCCATCGAGCAGCTCGCGCGGCCCCTGGCCCGCCTGCCCATCCCCACCCGCCAGGGCATCGTCCTGGTGGACCCCGGCACCATCTCCCACGCCACGCTCGAGGACGAGCTCGTCACCGTCTTCACCTCGCAGGGCGACTTCCTCACGGACTTCACCCTGCAGGAGCTCGTGGACCGGCTGCCCACCGAGGGCTTCTACCGGGTGCACCGCCGCGCCCTCGTCAACCTCGCCCACGTCACCCGGCTGGAGCCGCTGGAGACGGGCGGCTACCTCGCTCGCACCGCCCGCGGCCACATGGTGGAGGTGAGCCGCCAGTCCGCCCGCGAGCTGCGGCGCATGCTCGGCCTGCGCCGCGGCACCGAGGACGAATCCGGCCCGTGAGGCAGTGAGCCCCAGACGGGCTCAGGGCGACAGGCCGAACCGCGTCCGGAAGAAGTCCACCACGGCCCGCCGCGACGTCTCCGCCGTCTCCGGCGAGGGCACGATGTCCACCTCTCCGCCCTTGCCCGTGTGCGCGTACGGATCCGTGATGCGGATGGCCGGCTCCAGCCGATCCCACCCGTGCGTCGCGCCCGGGTAGACGGTCAGCGCCATGTCGTCGCGATCCGCGGGCGACAGGCTGTCCACCAGCCGCTGGCACGAGTCCGGATCGTCATACGCATCGGCCTCCCCCGCCTGGAGGAAGACGGGCGAGCCCGTGAGCTCACCGAACTCGTAGCCGGGGACGCGGTTGTAGACCCAGCACACCGGATAGAGGGGCGCGTGCGCCACGAAGCGCTGTCCCGGCTCGGCGCCCGACGCGTACTTCCGGGTGGCGCTCAGCATGGACATCACCCCGCCCCACGAGAACCCCATGATGCCGATGCGCGAGGCGTCGATGGACGGGTGCGAGGACAGGAACTTCAGCGCGCCCCACGCATCCGGCATCGTCTCGGACACGGCCCTCGGACGGCCCTCCGAGCCTCCGGACAGGCCACGGGCGGCCCACATGTCGATCTCCAGCGTGGCGATGCCCGCCTCGTGCAGCGCCTGGGCGTAGTAGCTGCCCCGCGTGTCCACGCCCCCCGAGCCGTGGGCAATCACCACCGCGGGCACCTTGCCCTGCGCACTCGTGGGAATGCTCAGCCGCCCCGCCACCTGCAGCGGCGTGGGCGCACCGAGCGCCGGAAAGGACACGTAGGAATGGCGGGCCACCGGTGTCTGGACCGGGTCCTCCTTCGGAGGCTCCTGCTGCGGGCACCCGCTCAGCACGGCCGCGAGCGCCAGACGGGCGATCCACGGCCTCACAACGAACATCTTCATGGCTCGACTCTCCCAGGGAAGGGGGTGGGAGCCACCATCCCTGGGAGGGGGCCGACACGCAGCCGGCCTTGTCGGTCACCTGTCCGCCCACCGACACGTGGGCGGGAGCAACTAGCGCGGAGCCAACACCACGCGGTTGGGACCGCTCGCCTTGGAGGAGCGCAGCGCCTTCTCCGCGGCGGAGATGAGCTCCTGCTCGTTGCGGGCCTGGTCCGGGAAGACAGCCACGGCGGCCGTCACCGTCACCTCGCCCACGTCGCTGCCGGTACCCTCCGGGAAGTCCAGCTCCTCCACCGCCTTGCGGAGCTTCTCGGCGTAGGTACGCGCCCGCTCCACGTCGGCATTGCAGAGGATGACGCCGAACACGTCCCAGTCGTACCGGGCGGCGATCTCCGAGGAGTTGTCGCTCCGGGCGTGGGTGACGGGATCCTCCATCATGTCCGTCACCATCTGCGCCACCCGGCGCAACAGCTTGTCGCCCTCGGCGTAGCCGCGCGAGAGGTTGAAGCGGCGGAAGCCATCGATGTCGATGAGCACCAGCGCCAGCTTCTGCTCCCGCCGCCGCGCACTCAGGAGGCCCGCGCTCAGCGCCTCCTGGAAGTAGCGGTGGTTGTAGAGGCTCGTCAGACCGTCCCGGAACGCCAGCCGCTCGCTCTCGGGGATGAGCGACTGGGAAGCGGCGCCCTTGGCATCCGCCTTCTGGGGCTCCGCCGTCTTGGGACGGGGCGTCATGGCGGGCGCACCCGGCGCGCCTGGCGCTCCTGGTGCACCCGGGGCTCCCGGCTTGCCCGCGGCGGGCTTGCCGGCACCTCCCCGGCCCAGTCCGAGCTGGTCCTTGAGCTCCTGCACCATCTTGTCGCGGATGGACAGCAGGGCGGCGTTGTGGACCGCCTGGCCCACCGTGTTCTTCAACTCCTGTTCCGTGAACGGCTTCGTGAGGAAGTGGTTCACTCGCGCTTCATTGATGGCCTTCTGCGCGTCCTCCAGCTTCTGGGACGCCGTCACCAGAATGCGCGCGGCATGGGGTTGTAGCTCGGCGACGCGCTTGAGGAGGTCGACCCCCATCAGCCCGTCACCAAGATTTTGATCCGATACGACCGCGTGCAGTTGTTCCCGCTGGAGGACTTCAAGTGCTTCTTCAGCGGACCGGGCAAGGAACACCGTGAAGTCCTTGCTCAGGTAGTACTGCATCAAGGCCAGCATCGTCCGGTTGTCCTCGACGACGAGGACCTTCGCAGCAACAGGCTCACTCACCAGGGCAGACCAACGCAACGAGGGGCATGGAAGACGGAGCCGAGCGTCGCAAAGGAAGGGGGCAGGCCGCAAGTCTCGAAGCGGGATTCCCTCACTTCAGTCCAGCGGCCACTCGTGGACCGGCCTGCCGGACGAAGCCAGGAGCATGTAACGTTCCAGCAGGGCCGCCAGAGCGTCCTGCCGGGGCATGTGGGCTTCCAACCGGGCCAACATCTTCCGTTGCCAGCGTGCCCCGGTACACTCCGCGCGAACCCGGGCCTGCACAATGGAGAGAAGCTCGTCCGCCTCCTCGGAGGCCACCCCTGCGTCCACGAGCCCCGCCCGGGCCACCGGCAGCAGCCGCTCCACCAGTTCCCCCGCGGACACCAGCCGCGGAGAGGGCGCGTGGCGCTCGGGCCACAGCAGCCTGGCGTCCAGCCCTTCCTTCGCCGCGCGGAGGAAGTTGCCCCGGGCGCAGGAGAAGGGAAGCCCCGGCAGCAGCGCCTCCATGTCCGAGCTCAGCCCCAGCGTGAGGCCCAGCAGCAGCGCGCCGTTGGCCAGCATATCCACCACCGTGGGGCCCGCGGGCAGCGCGCGCAGTTCTATCCGCACGTGGCCCGTGCCGCTCGGGTCGTAGATGGCGCGGTTCCAGCTCCACACAGTGCCCTGGTGCAGCCGCAGCTCGTCCAGACGGGGCAATCCGCCCCGGGACAGGCACTCCAGCGGGGACTCCGGCCCCAGCACCGGCAGCAGCGGCGGATAGAGGGCCACCGACTCGGCGAACAGCTCCAGCGCGCCCTGACGCACCCAGCCATGGCCGAACGTGACGCGCCCGTGCTGCGGCGCCTCGGACTGGGGCTCGCCCCGGTCATCCACCGCCTGGCGGAAGAGCGCCACGCGCGTCTCGTCCCACAGCCGCCGTCCCATGAGGAAGGGCGAGTTGCTGCTCACCGCGAGCACCACCGGCGTGGCCAGCTGGGCCGCGTTGTACATGCTCGCGAAGTCCGACGGGTCCACGCGCAGGTGGTACTGCAGCGAGGTGTTGGCGCCCTCCAGCGTCACGTCGTCCCACTCGAGGGTGAGCGTGTCCTCGCCGCCGATGACCACGCGCAGCGGCTCCTCCCGGCGCCGGCGGCGGATGGCGGCCGACAGCGCCCGGTAGCGCGGGAGCGCCGTCATCGAGCCCATGCCCAGGTCCTTCTCGCGCAGCGTGGGGAGGATGCCCGTCACCGCCACGCGCGCCCCTTGCGTGGCCGCCGCGCGCCGCACCTCGGCCAGCGCGCTCTCGAACTCCTCGCGCATCGCCGTGAAGGGCCGCCCCGCCAGCGGCCCCGGCCGCAGGTTGCACTCGAGGTTGAAGCGGTCGATCTCCACCGTCACCCGCGGGTCCATCGTCTGGCCCAGCACCTGCCGGTTCACCGGCAGCGGGAAGCCCGCGGCGTCCACCAGGAACATCTCCAGCTCGGCGCCAATGGTGCGCGGCCCCACGCCGAAGCCGGGACGCGCCAGAATCCGCCGGAGCGCCTCCAGACTGTCCGCCAGACGCTGGCTGAAGCGCTCGTACTCCTCGGGCTCGAAGGTCTCTTTCTGGATTTGAAGTCCCATATGGAGCGGAGATGAGCGGAGGTGTGATGCCCTAGGGGAAGGGCGTGGGTTGAGGAGCGGACTCGGAAGCGGACACGCCCGGACGGGAGGTGAGCTGCTCCAACAGCCGCCGTGCGAGGGAGAGCGCCTGCACCCGTATCTCGGGGATGGCCGTGCTCTCCCACAGGTCACCCCGGCGCAGGGGGCCCAGGGTGAAGAGCACGGAGGAGGCGCGGCCCTGCGCGTCGAGCAGGGAGCCCTCCTCGTCCGTGGCCAGGCCGAGCCCCAGCGCATCCGCGCGGGCGAGCCCGGACTCCAGCAGCCCGCGCAGCAGCGGGTGGCCCCGGCCGATGGAGGCATCGGGGCCGGTGCAGTTGATGACGTGCTGGACGCGGAACGTGGCCTCGCGCGAGAAGCCCCGGGGCCGGACGCGCGCCAGCACCCAGCCCTCGTCCGAGAGCTGGAAGCCACGCACGCGGGCCGAGTGGATGCGCAACACGCCGGCACGCTGGAGCTGCTCGAGCGTGTCGTTCACCGCGGGCGCCATCCGGTGGCGGTGCACGTCCCAGAAGGAGCGCAGGTGGCGCAGGAAGCGGCGGCGCTCGGGCTCCGGCAGGCCGCGCCACAGCGAGGCCGTCACCGGCCGCAGGGAGTCCATCACCGCGCGCCAGTCCCCGCCTTCGCCCGGGTGCCGGGAGTGGTGGCGCAGCGCGCCCAGGATGGAGCGGACGCGCTGGGGCTCGGCCAGGGCCACGGACGGGCCCGGCACCACGCCGGGACGGTGCACCTGCGGGAGCAACCCGTGCCGGGAGATGGCGTGGATGCGGCCCTCGTGGCTGCGCTCGGCCAGCGAGAGCACCGTGTCCACCATGGTCAGCCCCGTGCCGATGAGCAGCACCGAATGGTGGGGCCGCACACGACGCAGCGCGCCTTCCAGCCAGGGCGAGCGGATATAACGATGGCTCGCGTACAGGCCCCCGTCCGCCACCGGCAGGTCCGCGGGCAGGGCGTTGCCCACCGCCAGCACCACCGTGCTCGCCTTCAGCACCGGGCCCCGGACCAGCGCCACCCTCGCGCCGTCTCCCTCCTGGGAGATGGACAACACCTCGCCCTGGAGGAACTCCAGGCCCACCCCGGGGACCGCGCCCTCGCGCGCCTCGCGCAGCACCGCCTCCAGGTACTGGCCATAGCGCCTGCGCTGGACGAAATCACCCGGGCCCGTGTCCGGCTCGAGGCGGCGGATCCACCGGAGGAAGTGCTCGGGGTCCTCGGGGAAGGCGCTCATCCTCCCGGCGGGGACGTTGAGCAGATGACTGGCGTTCTCCGTGGAGTAGGCGAGGCCGGGACCCACACGCCCCGTGCGTTCCAGCAGGGCCACCCGGAGGGGCCCCGAGGCCTTCCTCAAGAGCTGTGCCGCCAGCAGCGTGCCGCTGGCCCCTCCACCGACCACCAGTACATCCCACCGCTGCTCGAATCTCACACCCCGACAGTAAACCCTGGGGGCGGCTCCCACATCCCCCCTTGACTGTCCAGGCTCCAGGCGGCCGTGCACGATTCTTGTCCTGAAGGGAAGGAGGAGAGGCCGGCCCGGGGCCTGCCCGGCCGCCCGCCCCCCATGAGCCGGGCGCCCAGGTGTGTTATCGCTCCGTGACGATGCAGCCCACGCCCCCCACCCCCCTGGTCAACCTGTACGACCTGCCCCGCGCCGCCCTCGGCGAGCTGCTCGCTGGCTGGGGTTACAGCGCCTACCACCGTGACCTGCTCTGGGAGGCCCTCTACCGCCAGCAGGTGGAATCGTTCGACGCCCTCACCGGGCTGCGGCCGGACCTCGTCCAGGCCCTGCGCGAGCGCACCCGCCTGGAGCGGCCCACCACCCACCACGAGGTCTTCAGCTCCGACGGCTTCACCCGGAAGCTGCTGCTGCGGCTGCGTGACGGGCAGACGGTGGAGACGGTCCTCATGCGGTTCAAGGGCCGGGCCACGGTGTGCCTCAGCACCCAGGCCGGCTGCGCCATGGGTTGCGTCTTCTGCGCCACCGGGCAGATGGGCTTCGTGCGCCACCTGACGCCCGGGGAAATCATCGGCCAGGTGCTGCACGTCACCCGCATCCTCCGCGAGACGAACGAGTCGCTGCGCAACGTGGTGCTGATGGGCATGGGCGAGCCCCTCCATAACTACGAGGGCACCATGGAGGCGGTGGACATCATGGTGGACCATTCGGGGCTGGCGCTGGCGCCGCGCTTCATCACCCTGAGCACCGTGGGCGTGGTGCCCGGCATCCGGCGGCTGGCGGACGAGGACAGGCCGGTGCAGCTCGCCGTCAGCCTGCACGGGGCCACGGAGGAGGAGCGCGGCGCGCTGGTGCCCGCGGCGCGCAAGTGGCCGCTCGCCGAGCTGATGGAGGCCTGCCGCTACTACTCGGAGAAGCGCAAGCGCCGCATCTTCTATGAGTGGGCGCTCATCTCCGGGAAGAACGACACGCCCGAGCAGGCGCACGCCCTGGGCCAGTTGCTGAAGGGGATGGACGCGCACGTGAACGTCATCCCGCTCAACCCCACGGTGGGTTACGCCCAGCGGCCCAGTGGCCCCGACGCCGTGCGCGCCTTCCAGGACATCCTCGCCAGCTACGGCCTGCCCAGCACCGTGCGCCAGCGCCGCGGCATCGACATCGACGCCGGCTGCGGCCAGCTCAAGGCCGCCGTGGAGCGCCCGCGCCGCGCTTCCCAGCCCACGGCCTCCTGAGACGAGGCCTCGCGCCAGGGCCGCCGGACGGAACGACGCTTCCCGGTGTGCCCGCCCGGGGAGCCTTGCGGCACCCCCTCCCCGACCCAAGCGTTTGACGAGGTGCTCCAGGAAGAGTCTCCGTGCGAAGCCTCGTCAGGGTGTCCGGTCCGTTGCTGTCCCTCCTCGTGCTTGTGTCCGCCTGCGCGCCCGTGGAGGAGCAACCCCCGCGCGTTGGCACCTTCCCCTGGCCGGGAAGCGGGCCCTTCTTCCTCTCCTCTCAGGGTGGACTCGACCGTGAGGAGCCGATGCGGCCCGAGCGGTTGCTGGACGTGCGGTCCCTCGAGGTGCTCGAGGAGGTCCGGTGATGAAGCGCGCCCGGCTGCCATCCCTTCCGCCGTTGCGCATCACCATCCCGGCGGTGCTGCTGCTCTTCGCCACCACGGTGGGCCTGTACGATCTGCATCAGAACACGCGCCTGGCCTGCCGCCGGGTGGAGGAGTTCACCCGCCAGGAGCTTGCCCGGCGCATGAGCGAGCAGAAGGAGCACCTGGAGCTCCTCCTGAACCTGCGCAAGACCGGGCGCGTCCAGGAGGAGGTCGCCAGCCTCGGGGCGGATCCCCACATCGAGGCCGCGCTGCTGCTCGACGACACCGGCCGGGTGGTGGCCTCGAACCGGCGCGTGGAGATGGGGCAACCGGGCCGGGCGCTCCATCCCGAGCTGTTCACCCCGGAGACGGAGCCGCTCGTCCAGCGGGCCCACGAGCACCTCGCGGGCAGCATCCAGACCACCGTGGATGGCGAGGACCTCGTGGCCCGCTACCCCGTACGGGTGTCCGGGGACGCTGGCGAGCCCACCTCCGAGCGGGTGTGGATGCTCGTGGTGCAGAGGGACCTTTCCGTCCTCAAGAATCAGGCGCGAGACCAGGTGCGCGCGAGCGTGGTGCAGCGCAGCGCCCTGCTGGCGGTCTTGGCGGGACTGCTCTGGCTCTTCTTCCACTTCGTCCTCACGCGCCGGGTGGCGCGGCTGGTCGCCACGGCCCAGCGCTTCGCCGCGCGCGACTGGGAGGCCCGCGGCGGGCTCACCGGGCGCGACGAGCTCTCCAGGGTGGGGCGCGCCTTCGACGAAATGGCCGAGCGCCTGCGCACCACCCAGTCCCAGCTCGAGGATCGCGAGTCCCACATCCGGCTGCTGCTCGACTCGGCCGCGGAGGGCATCTTCGGGCTGGACCTCGAGGGGCGCTGCACCTTCGTCAACCGCTCCGCGCTGCGGATGCTCGGCTACGCGGACGCCGGAGAGCTGCTGGGCCGGGATGCGCACCAGCTGTGGCACCACTCGCACGCGGATGGCTCGCCCTTTCCCCAGAGCGAGTGCCCCATCCTGCGGGCCCTGCACGAGGGACTCGAGGACCACGGCGAGTACGACGTCATCTGGCGCAAGGACGGCACGTGTTTCCCGGTGGAGCGCTGGTCGTACCCCATGCGCCAGGGCGGCGGGCAGGTGGGCATCGTGTCGACGTTCGTGGACATCACCACGCGCAAGCGCGCCGAGGAGGCGCAGCACTTCCTCATCGAGGCCAGCACGCAACTGGCGGAGCTGCACGACGAGACGCACACGCTGGAGCGGGTGGCGCGGCTGGCCGTTCCCCAACTGGGCCAGTGGTGCCTCGTGGACAGGGTGGATGACGTGGGCCGGTTGCACCGCGCGGCCTGGGTACACCAGGAGCCGGCCCGGCAGGAGCTGCTGCGGGAGCTGGCGGAGCTCGCCCCTCCGGACTGGAGCTCGCTCCAACCCACCGTGCGGGTATTGAGCACCGGCGAGCCCCTGCTCGCGGACGAGGCCCTCGCGGCCCTGCGCCACGCCGGGGACGCCGGCGCACGCTACCCGGAGCTGCTGCGGCGGCTCGGGACGCGGACCGCCATCGCTCTTCCCATCTCCGTGCGGGGACAGACGCTGGCGGCCCTGCTGCTGGTCTCGGACACGCCGGGCTTCCAGTATGGCCCGCATGAGCTGTCACTCGCCCGGGAGCTGGCCCGCCGCGCCTCGGTGGCCATGGACAATGCCCGGCTCTACCGCCAGTCCCAGGAGGCGGTGCGCCTGCGCGAGGACTTCCTCTCCGTGGCCTCCCACGAGTTGCACACGCCCCTCACGCCCCTGCGCCTGCACCTTCAGACCCTCCAGCGCGCGCTGGCCACCCGTGGAGACGGGGTGGGCACCGGGCGCCTCATGACCAAGGTGGACAAGGCGCTCGCGCAGGAGAGGCGCCTGTCCCAGCTCGTCGATGATCTGCTCGACGTCTCCCGCCTCACCTCCGGACGGCTCCGCCTGCGGCTGGAGCAGGTGGACCTGGTGGAGCTGACGCGGGACCTGGCCGAGCGCTTCTCCGAGCAGGCCCGGGCCGCCGGCTGCACGCTGCACGTCACCACCGCGGGCGCCACCACCGGCCAGTGGGACCGGATGCGCCTGGAGCAGGTGCTCACCAACCTCATCACCAACGCGCTGAAGTACGGCGTGGGCCACCCGGTGGATCTCCACGTCACCTCCTCGGGAGGGCGCGCGCACTGGAGCATCCGGGACCACGGCATCGGCATCGCGCCCGAGGATCTCGAGCGCATCTTCGGGCGCTTCGAGCGGGCGGTGTCCACGCGGCAGTACGGCGGACTGGGGCTGGGCCTCTACATCTCCCGGGAGATCGCCCGCGCGTCCGGAGGCGACATCCACGTGGAGAGCCGGCCGGGAGCCGGCGCCGTCTTCACCCTGGAGCTGCCGCTCGAACCGGCCCGGGACACACGCGACGGCACGGAAGTCCCCTCTCGGGAAACGGACCGGCCAGAGCCGCCATTCGCGTTCCCCGGGCCTTGAGCGCGCCTCACGCCTGGATGAGCGGGGATTTCGCCCAGAAGGCTCCGAGCGGCTTCAGGTGTAGATATCTACACCTGAAAATGTAACGAAAACACCCACACCAAGTGTAGACATCTACACCTGGAACGGGCCAGCACCCGTCTGACGCCCGCGTCGTGAAACACGCGGAACAGGAGCGCGTCCCATCGGCTGCGCTTCGCCCCGGCGAGCCCGTCTCGGTGAAGCGCTTCCACCCCGCCCTCCGAGAGGGGAGGAGCCAACGAGTCATGTTAGCCTCCGAACCTTGGAGGTAGCACCAGTGAGGAGAGCGTGGGTCTACAGACTGCCCCAGCCCGATGAAAAGGTGGGCCAGTACCGGGTGGTGGGCCCGCTGGGCCAGGGCGGCCAGGGCCACGTCTTCCTGGCCGGGTGGGAGGGCCGCTCCTATGTCCTCAAGTTGTTCCGCTCGCTGCCGGTGAGCCACTCGGGGGAGCTGGAGCTGGATATTCTGCGCCACCTGGAGCACCCCAACGTGGTGCGGGTGCTGGGCCATGGGCGCTGGCCGTACCCGGAGGAGGGCTACTTCTACCTCGTCATGGAGTACGTGGAGGGCCGGACGCTGCTGCGCCATGCGCTGGAGCACAACCCCTCGGCGCGCACGGGCGCCACGCTGATGCTGGAGGCGGCGCGGGCGCTCGCGGTGGTGCACCGCCGGGGCGTGCTGCACCGGGATGTGAAACCAGACAACCTGTTGGTGAGGGCGGCGGACGGCAGGCCGGTGTGGGTGGACTTCGGGGTGGGCCACCTGGAGGGCCGCGCCACGCTGCCGCGCATGCGGCGGCTGCCGCCGGGGACACCCGAGTACACCAGCCCGGAGACGTACCGTTTCCTCCGGGAGCACCCGGAGGAGGAGGCGCGCTACCAGCCGGGCGTGGCCGACGAGGTGTGGGCCTTCGGCGTCACGCTGTACGAGCTGCTGACGGACAGGCTGCCTTTCGGCTCGCGCATGGGCAACCCGCGCATGGTGGAGGACATCCGCACCCGCACGCCGCTGGCGCCGCACGAGCGCAACCCGCGGGTGCCGGTGGCACTCAATCAGGTGTGCATGCGCATGCTGGAGAAGGAGCCCGGGGAGAGACTGGCGGACATGGACGCGGTGGCCGCGGCGCTGGAGGCGGCGCTGGCGGGGGCGGGGGCGGACTGGGACATGCCGCTGATGGACCCCTTCGCCCCGGAGGTGCGCACCACGGAGGAGCTCCCCGGCCAGGTGGTGGACCGGAGCACGTGGGAGCGCGTCCAGCAGCAGCTGAAGGCGGTGATGCCCCGGCGCGGGCGGGTGCGCAAGAAAGCGCGGAGTGAGCCGCCCCCCCCGCCCCAGGCACCTGCCGCCGCCGCCGTGGCCGCGCTGGAAGAAGAGGGGCCGGCCGGAAGCTTCGAGGCGATGGTGGAATCGCTGGAAGCGCGGCTGTATGAGCCGCCCCTGCCCGTGTCGGCGCACGAGGCCGCCGCCGCACCCGGGCCCGCCCCCGAAGCCAGACACGACGCCGCACCCGGGCACGGCGTGGTGGCGGAGATGCCCCCCGCGCGGAGGCCGGGCCGAGGGCGGCCAGTTCGCGCCGCGGCAGCGGCCGTGGCCCTGCTGCTGGTGCTGGCGGGCACATGGGCGCTGCACTCCCGCCTGGAGTCCAGGGACGCGCGCTCGCCGGCACTGGCCGCTCCGGTGGTGCCAGCACCTGCCAGGTGGTGGACGAGCCATCCCACGCTGCACGCCGCGCTCGTCCGCGAAGTGGCGGAGCCGGGCGAGCCGTCCGAAGCTGAAAGGAGCGCGGCTGCATTCCCGGACCCTTTCCCCGCGCTCACTTCCATGCTCCGCGAGAACGACACCCGCCCGAAGCCCGACGAGAAGCCCGCCGCCCGGTCGCGGCGCAAGGCGTTGCACTGTGTGCCGGGCCGCCAGGAGATGTGCGTGGTGGGCTTCTGCACCGTGCTGCTCACCGGCTGCACCGGTACGCCCCAGGTGGTGCGCCCCCCGCCCCGGCCCGCCGACTGCCCTCCCGGTGCCGTGGAGACGATGAAGGAGTTGGGCGTCGATATTGGGGACGTGGGGATCGCGTCCTTTGGCGATCCCGATAAAGAAGAGGGCCGCCTGCTCAAGACCGTGCGCGAGTCCACGCCGATGGAGGTTGAGAGCATGAAGCGGCTGAGCAATTTAACGCTCACCGGGCGGCTCTACCTCGGGCCGGAGCGCGTGTACGGCCGCTTCACGCAAGCCAGCTGGCGTGACGGGAGGACGCGCCCGGTGTGCCTGGAGTTGGTCACCCGCGACGGCGAGACGCTCGGTGTTCCCCGGGACGACGTTGGCGGCCCCGCCGACGCCGCCGTGGTCATCACTACACAAGGTCTCCGGGCGGTGGAGCGCTTCGAGTAGGACGCAGGGGGCACGGAAACAGGGAGGTGTGGTAGAGGCCAACGCCTCCCGTCACCCCGCCTCGCCTTCCCCTGGAGGTTGACTCCCCGTGCTCCTTGCGTCCCCCGTGGGCCTGCTCGCGCTGGCCCTCCTCGCCATCTCCTCCCAGGCCGCCGAGCCGTCCTCACCGGACGTGTGTGAAACGGCGAGTCCCCAGCTGGTGCTGACGGCCAGGCCTCCCGCGGAGCCGCCCGTGGTGTGCATCAGCCCGGACCTGCCCCTCACGCTGCGCTTCGACACGGCGCTCCGGCCAGAGTCCGTGCGGCTGGAGGAGCGGGAGCGCTTCGCGGATGTGTCGGTGGGCCAGCGCGGCTTCACACTGACTCCCCCGGAGAACCTGGCGGCCGGGGAGCGCCTCCAGGTGGAGGCGTGCTTCGCGGATGACGCGGCCCCCGCCTGCGCCACCTTCGTCCTGCTGGCCCACCCTGCCCTGGGCATGCAGCAGGTGAAGGTGTTTCGCGAGCCCCGCCCAATGGCGTCCTTCCAAGAGGGGGAGAAGGTGGCCCGGGCCGAGACCCGGCAGTGCCAGGAGGAGGTGCACCAGCTGCGCGCCGAGCGCGGCGCCCCCGAGGGACTCCGGGGCGTGCTGGCGTCGGGGTTGCTGGAAAAGGGGCGCATTGCCTTCAAGGACCTGTCGGACATCGTTACCAAGCCGAAGGGCAACGCACTGGTCCCGCGTGACGTCTACAGCTACCGCGCCGAGGGCCGGGTGGCGGTGGAGGTGTGGCTGAAGAATCCCGGCACGCTGCCGTGGATGGCGGCGGGCGCGGTGCTGCGTGGGCCCAAGGGCGAGGTGTTGAAGGTGCTGCCTCTCTGGCAGCCGGAGCCCATTCCTCCACGTGAAGCCGTTGCCGACGAGCAGAAGCCCAGGCGCCGCGTGGTGGTGGAGGTGCCCGCGTCGGAGACGGAGGCGCGGGGCACGTACACCCTCACGCTCTGGGACGCCGAGCAGAAGCGCACCGTCACCCTGGGGAACGTCACCTTCCCGTAGCGCTCGTGCCCATTTCCAACCCGACACATCCTCAACTGCTCTTCCTACCCAGTGGCTTGACGGTCGCGCCCGCGTTTCCGTGTACTCGCGGAAACCCCAGGCCCCAGCCCGCCCGGCTGGAGGGAGCGGTGCGGCATGTCCCCTCGTGTGAAGAGTCGCCAACCCATGGGCCCGCCGCCGCGCCGCTGGTGGGTGTTGCTCGTGCCGTTGCTCTTCTCGGCATGTGCCACGGGCCATCCTCCGGGGAGCATGTTCTCGGGCCGGGGACCCTCGCTGTCGCTCACCCCGCCACCGGCTCCCCAGGAGGAAAGCCCTTCGGCCTCGGACGCCGAGCTCACGGGCGCGGTGGTGTACGAGGTGGCGGTGGTGGAGCCGGGCGGTGGCACCACCCGGCCGGTGCCGGTGAGCCGGGCGGACTTCCAGCGCGCCCTGCGGCACATCGCCCACCAGGTGCAGCACGAGGGCAAGAGCCCGCGCGAGGCAGCACGCGAGTGGCTGAAGGGACAGGTGGAGCAGCACCCGGAATGGGAGCAGATGAGCGGGACGTGGGTGGCCGAGGTAGACAAGGGCCGCGTCCTCACGCTGGTGCCCGAGGACGAGGACAGTCGGCTCAAGCCCGTGGCGGACGAGGCCCTGCGCGAGGGGTACCTGCTGTGGTGCACCCGGGGACACGGCGGGGGCGACTGCCTGCGCCTGCTGGACGACGGGCCCTACCTCAAGGCGGACGACCGGCGCACGCTGGCACTCGCCCTGGCTTTTGGCTCGGTGCTGGAGGAGACGAAGGCAGCGCTGGGGCGGGAGTTGGACCCGCAGGTGCTGGTGGCCTCGTGCATGTGGACGCTCGGGGCATACCTGGCTCTCTGGTTGGTGCCCGAGCCAACCACCAAGTTACTGGCCGCTGGCCTGTCCGTCGTGCTGGTGGCCTGGCTGGGCGTGGACACGCTGTGGGGGCTGATGGACGGCTGGGCGGCCATGGCCACCCGAGCGCACGAGGCCACCAGCCTCGCGGAGTTGCGCGAGGCGGGCGAGGGCTTCGCCCGGCTGCTGGGCACGGACGCGGCGCGGGCGATGCTTCTAGCGGTGGGCGCACTCACCGGACGCACGGTGGGCGAGGTAGCGGCGCGGGTACGGGCGCTACCGGGCTACGGGCTGGCGAGCGCGCAATGGCGGGCGCAGGGTGGCGCCGCGGTACTGGGGCGGGTGGAAACCCTGGCGGCCCAGGAGGGAGCGCTGGCGCGGGCGGTGGCGGCGGTGGAGACGGTGGCGGCCACGCCGCACGGCCCCCTGGCGGTGGTGATGCTCAAGAAGGGGCGGGGTGGTGGGGCCGCTTCCGGAAACGGCTTCTCGGGTACCGTGGCCATCCGCCACCGGGGCGGCAACCTGCAGGTGATTCTCCCCAATGGGCAGAGGTGGCACTTGCGTCGTGGCATGTCCCTCCACGACATCCCCGTCACGGACGAGGTGGGCGACAGACTCCAGAAGGCAGTCACCGAGGCCGCCCAGCAGTGGGGCTCCCACAGGCTCTCCCCGAATGAACGTCAAGCCATCAATGATGCCCTCAAGAAGGGCGAATACTGGCTGGCGCACCTATTGGAGCGCGAGGCCCGGGGCCGCTTCGTGCAAAATACGGTGAAAGACCAGCTTGGACATCTCTACGACTTCAGCCTGAGCAAGGGTGTCGACGTCATTGACCCAGCGAACGGTCGCCGGTACGAGATTCTTTCCGGAACTGCGTCGAACCTCGCGCACCATGGCCGGCGCATGGCGGGCGAGTTCTTCCGGATGCTCACCTTCTGAAAGGGCGGCGGATGATTGCCAAGAAGGTTTTCTAYGAGAACACGCAGTTGGAACACGAGCGGCTGGGACTGACGGACAAAGGCACCCTCTACTTCCTGGGCCGCAATCTGACGCTGAAGAACTGCACCCTGGTGCTGAAGGTGGCCGCCAGCAACCTGTTCATTCGCGACGTACGGTTCACCGACTGCACCTTCGAGGTGAAGCAGGAACTGAAAAACCACCAGCAGTGGATAAGAGCCTCACTCAAGGGCTGCCGGTTCAAGGGGCGGCTGTCGGGGTGTGACTTCGGGCATTGGCCCGAGTACGGCAAGGAGCCGGAGTACCAGTTGGGCTCCATCGAGGACTGCGACTTCTCCGAGGCCATTCTGGATGGCTGTCGCATCATGGGGAGTGATCCCCGCACCCTCCGATTTCCCAGGTGGCCCTGCTTCACCATCCTGGACCCGATTGGACACAGCCAGCAGTTGAATAGCATCGAATGGCCGGGCCGGTTCGGCCTTGTCGTCATAGAAAATCTACACACGCGGCCTCCGTCCACCAGAGCCATCACCTATCACGCCCCCTCCATTGCCAAACGTTTCGAGACCACCCCCGAAGCGCTCAGGTCCGTCGTCGAGAAGTTCGACTGCATTCTGTATTGAGGCAGACGAGATTCTCTCCGGAACGGCGTCGAACCTCGCGCACCATGGCCGACGCATGGCGAACGAGTTCTTCCGGATGCTCACCTTCTGAACAGGACCGGCATGAAGCCATCCCCGAACGTCATCATCGAGAATCAGGCGCTCGAAAACCAGCGGTTGGAGCTAACGGACAAGAATTCAATCTATTTTCTTGGGCCCAATCTGACGCTCCGCAATTGCACCGTCGTCCTGAAGGTCTCCGCCAGGAATCTGCTCATCACCGGAGTTCGTTTCATCGACTGCACCTTCGACGTGAAGCAGGAATTGAAGAACCATCAACAGTGGATAGGTGCCTCTCTGAAGGGCTGCCGGTTCAAGGGGCGCTTGTCGGGGTGCGACTTCGGGCACTGGCCCGAGTACGGAACGGAGCCGGAGTACCAGCTGGGCTCCATCGAGGACTGCGACTTCTCCGAAGCCCGCCTGGACGGCTGCCGCTTCATGGGGTGTGACCCCCGGACCCTTCGGTTTCCCAAGTGGCCCTGTTTCACCTTCCTGGACCCCATCGGCAGGGCTTCGGAGCTACGTCGCGGCAAGTGGCCCGATCTGTTTGGCCGTGTCGTCGTGGACGATCTCCACAACCAGCCGCCGTCCACGGTGGCTCTGACGAAGTACGCTCCCGCCGTCGCGAAGAAGCTCGAAACCACCCCGGAAGAACTCAGGGCAGTCATCGAGCAGTTCGACTGTTTCGTCTACTGACGCGCGCCGCCGCCCTACTTCTTGCGGGGCATCATGGCCACGCCGCCGGGCATGTCCGCGTGCGGCACCGCGACGCACACGTCGTCCCGGCCCCGCGCCTTCGCCGCGTACATGGCGAAGTCCGCCGCCCTCACCAGGTCCACCGACGACAGCGCGTGCTCCGGGTACGTCGCCACCCCGAGGCTCGCCGTCAGCTGCAGATCCAACCCCGCCGCCTCCTGGAAGCGCCGGTTGCGGAAGGTGTCCCGGATGCGCGTGGCGCTCGTCAGCGCCCCGTCCGTGCCCGTCTCCACCAGCAGCAGGGCGAACTCGTCCCCGCCGTAGCGGAACACGTAGTCCAACTGCCGGCAGCAGGAGACGAGCAGCTCGCCCACCTCCTTGAGCACCGCGCTGCCCACCAGGTGCCCGTGCGCGTCGTTGATGGACTTGAAGCGGTCCAGGTCCAGGAAGATGAGCGACACCGGGTGGTGGAAGCGCTGCGAGCGCCGTACCTCGTGCTCCAGCTGCGCCCGCAGGTGCCGGGCGTTGTACACGCCCGTGTGCTCGTCGGTGATCGTCAGCTCCTGCACCCGCCGGAAGTTGCGCGCGTTCTCGATGGCGATGGCCGCGAAGTCCGAGATGGCCGTCAGCGCCATCAGGTCATCCTGCGTGAAGGGCCGGTCCGTCGCCCCGTTCACCAGCTCGATGACCCCCAGCACCCTCCCGCGGGCAATCAGCGGCACCGCCACGATGGAGCGGGTCCGGAAGGCCGAGGCCTCATCGAAGCGGGCGGCGAACAGCGGATCTCTCGTCACGTCCTCCACCAGCCGGGCCGTCCCCGAGGAGAAGACCGCCCCGGCGATGCCCTCGCCCGGGGACAGTTGCAGCCCCTTGAGTACCTCCGAGCCCTCGCCCACGGCGATCTCGAAGTAGAGCTTGCCCGTGCGCTCATCCTGGAGCAGCAGCGACCAGTTGCGGGGCCGCAACAGGCTGCGCACCTTCTCCATCATCAGGTTCAGCACCTCGCGCAACTCGAGCGTCGAGGTCAGAGCCTTCGCGATGTCGTTGTAGGCGGCCAACTGCTCCACCGTGCGCGACATGGCCGCGAGCAGGTCCGCGGGATTCATCCAGGGTCCACTCCAGGGCGCAGTTCTGCTAGAGGCGAGCCGTAACATGCACACCTCAGTGGGTCAAACCCGGCTCGTTCTCGCGTCCGCTTCGCCGCGGCGGCGCGAGCTCCTCGGCCAGCTCGGACTGGCTTTCGACGTGTCCGCGGCGGACATCGACGAAACCCCCCACCAGGGCGAGGCCGCCACAGCCTACGTGCTGAGGCTGGCCCGGGAAAAGGCCAGAACGGTGGCCACCCGCACTCCCGGGGCCTGGGTATTGGCCGCCGACACCACCGTCGTCCTCGGCGACGAGCTGCTCGGCAAGCCCCATGACGCGGCCGAGGTCCGCGACATGATGCGCCGTCTGTCAGGTAGGACACACGAGGTCCAGACCGGCGTGGCGCTCGCCGGCCCCGGGGGCGAGCACCCCGGCGAACACTCCATGGTGGTCCGCACCCGCGTCACCTTCCGCCCCCTGAGTGAGGGGGAGATCGCCTGGTACGCCAGCACCGGCGAGTCCCTGGACAAGGCCGGTGGCTACGCCATCCAGGGCAAGGGCGGCTTCCTCGTGGCGGGCATCGAGGGCAGCCCCACCAACGTCATCGGCCTGCCCCTCGGCGAGACGCTGGAGCTGCTCGCCCGGGCTGGCGTCCCCCTTCCCTGGAGCAAGCCATGAGCAGCGTCGCCGAGCGGTTGGAGGGGATTCGAGCCCGGGTGGCCGCGGCGTGTGCCCGGGCGGGCCGGGAGCCCGGCTCCGTCACCCTGGTGGCCGTGTCCAAGCTGAAGCCGGCGGCCCTCATCCGCGAGGCCTACGCGGCGGGCCAGCGCGACTTCGGGGAGAACTACGCCCAGGAGCTGCGGGACAAGGCCGCGGAGCTGGCGGACCTGGAGGGCCTGCGCTGGCACGCCATCGGGCCGCTGCAGACGAACAAGGTGAAGTACGTGGCGAAGGCCGCCCTCTCCTTCCACGCGTTGGACAGGCTGGAGGTGGCCCAGGAGCTGTCGCGCCGCCGGCAGGACTCGCCCATTCCCTGCTACGTGGAGGTGAACGTGGGCGGCGAGGCCAGCAAGAGCGGGCTGGCTCCCGAAACGCTCGGGCCCTTCCTGGAGTCCGTGCGCGCGCTGCCGGGGCTGCGCGTGGAGGGCCTCATGTCCCTGCCCCCGCCCACCGAGGACGAGCAGGTGGCCCGGGGCTACTTCCGCACCCTCCGGGAGCTGGCCCGCCAGCACGGGCTGACGGGCCTGTCCATGGGCACCACCCACGACTTCGAGCTGGCCATCGAGGAAGGGGCCACCCTGGTGCGCGTGGGCACCGCCATCTTCGGCGAGCGCGCCTGAGCGCGGGGGCCCCGCCCGGGGCTCACGGCCCGCTCACAGTTCCTTGAACTTGAAGCGGCCGTTGTCCTGGGCCTTCACCGAGAACTCGCAGCCGCAATAGTTGCAGAGCAACTCCTGGCCGTCCGCGAGCGCCTCCTCGAGCGGGTTGTTGGCGTTGCACTCAGGGCAGTCGAAGTCCTTACGGCCGTTTTTCGAGCCCGAGTCCTTCTCGTCCTCGTCCTCGTAGTAGTCCAGCGGCATCGCGTCCCTCCTGGGCCGGGCACCGGCTCCACGCCGGCCGGGCTCCGCTCAGGCTAGCAGCCTCGCCGGGGGAAGGGCTCCCCCCTCTCACCCGGGCCCGGCTCGTGCCCGGCCGCATGCTGTCCTACCGGCAACTCCCCGCCCCTGAACCAGCGCACACCCGGGTGGAATTCTGCGGTTGAATGGGCCACCCCGCGATTCGTCCGTGAGGTGGCAGTCAGAGAAGTGCGGCTGGAGGTGCGATTGGCACCTCGGCCAGCGGCTGCCTACCTTGCCAGGAGCCATTGATGCGCATGCAGTCCAAGGGAATGTTCACCGGGATGCTGTTGAGCCTCCTGCTGTCGGGGGCTGCCCTCGCCCAGGGTGGGTTGCGGTCCGCATTCGGTCCCGGTGAGCAGGCGCGCTACCGCATCCAGTACCTCGGGATGACGGCGGGCTCGGCGCAGGTGACGGTGGGCGCCCCCATGAAGCAGTGGGGCAAGGACGTCTGGCCCATCGTGTCGTTGGCGAGGTCGGAAGCCATCGCGGGCGTGTGGCCCGTGAAGGACAAATACGTCTCCTATTGGGACTTCGGCGCGCAGCGGGTGCTGGGCTCGGACATGCACGAGGACCAGAACAACAAGCGCCGCCGCGTGCGCGTGAAGCTGGCCGAGGACGGCAAGTCCGCCCAGGTGGTGAAGCAGAGGGAGGGCGAGACGCCTCGCGAGTCCATCCACGAGCTGGCCGAGGGCACGCTCGACGTGGCCGGGGCCACCTTCGCGCTGCGCAACCGTGTGCTGGAGGTGGGCCAGGAGTACGCGTACCCCGTCTTCACCGGCTCGAGGACCTTCCAGATGAAGGCGAAGGTGGAGGCCCGCGAGACGCTGGACACGGTGCTGGGCAAGCAGGACGTGTTCCGCATGCGCGTGTACACGGAGTTCTCCGGCAAGCTGGCCTCCAAGCGCGACATGGTGGCCTGGTTCACCGCGGACGCGCGCCGCCTGCCGGTGCGCATCGAGGCGGAGCTCGCCCTGGGCTCGCTCGTGGCGGAGCTGACGGAGTACCAGCAGGGGAAGATCATGGCGTCCGTCATGACGACGGCGCGAAGCGGAACCTAGAGCGGCCGGGGGCCGCGGAGGGGGGCGACATGGGGGCGGGTTGGGCGATGGGGTG
The DNA here is from genome assembly GCF_001896145.1 of Archangium sp. Cb G35. Taxonomy (NCBI): domain Bacteria; kingdom Pseudomonadati; phylum Myxococcota; class Myxococcia; order Myxococcales; family Archangiaceae; genus Archangium; species Archangium sp. Cb G35. Next base: position 270,866 of record NZ_MPOI01000005.1, on the reverse strand, counting down.
GCTGCTCGCGGAGATGCTGACCGCGGCGCCCGAACCTCGAGTGGTGTCCGCGCTGGAGAAGGTACGGCCCGGCGTCGAGCTGAAGGGAGCGAAGGAAGCCCGGTTGAGCCTCGCGCGGGGTGAGTGCGAGGCCGCCCAGGTGGTGCTCCCCCCCGGCGGCGCGCGGCTGAAGGTGAAGCCGCTGGCCCTGCGCGGGCCCGAGGGCAAGACGCTGGAGGCCTCGGTGTGGCGCGAGGCGTACCTGGACGTGAAGACGCCCTCCAACTCCCAGGGCGCCACGGGGCTGTGGCCGGACGCGTTGGTGCCGGTGGAGTCCCCGCCGGGGCCGGAGGGAGCGCCCAACGTCCTCTACGTGGAGCTGTGCGCCCCGGAGTCCCAGGCGCCGGGCACGTACCAGGGCGCGCTGCACGTGGAGGCCGGGGGCAAGGCGCTGGCGCCCGTCCCCTTCACCGCGGAGGTGCAGCCCTTCGTCCTGCCCGCCACGTCCTCGCTGCCCAACAGCTTCGGCATCTCGCTCTACAGCATCTCCAAGGCACACGGGCTGAAGCCCGAGTCTCCCGAGGCCCAGGCACTGCTGCGCGACTACGTGAGCGCCCTGCTGGCCCACCGGGTCAGCGCCCATGGCATGAGCATGGAAGCGCCGCCGGTGCGCTTCGAGGGCGGCAAGGCGGTGGTGGACTTCAGCGCGTACGACAAGGAGATGGGGCCCTTCCTCGAGGGCTCCGCGCTGGACTCGGGGGCCCGCTTCACCACCGCCGACGTGCGCGACAGCAGGGCGGCCCGCACCGACGCCGAGAAGTCCGCGTACTACCGCGCCTTCGCCGAGCACTTCCGCCAGAAGGGCTGGAAGGCCCGCCTCTTCTTCTACGCCAAGGACGAGCCCAAGCCCGAGGACGTGGCCCTCGTCCGCACCCAGGCCCTGCGCGTGCGCGCGGCCAAACAGGACGTGCCGGTGCTCGTCACCGCCCCGTTGGATGACGCGCTGCGTGGCTCGGCGGACATCCTCGCGCCCACGCTCAACTGCTTCTTCCCCCGCCCCGGGCCCCAGACGTGCCGCAACGTCGTCCCGCTTCAGACGCTGCGCGGCAAGCTCGACCCCCACGTGAAGGTGTGGTGGTACCAGAGCTGCAACTCGCACGGCTGCAACGGCGGGCCCACCCCGGACGCCGCCGCCGAGAAGGTCTACAGCGGCTGGGCCTCGTACATGGTGGACCACCCCACCCCGCTCAACCGCGCCATGGGCCCGCTGGCCTTCCTCTCCGGCGTGGACGGCGAGCTCTATTTCGACACTGTCTTCGCCTACAACACCAAGGACCCGTGGAAGGACGTCTTCGAGTTCGGCGGCAACGGCGACGGCACCCTCTTCTACCCGGGCACTCCGGCCCGGCCGGGCTTCTCCCGCCACCAGCCCGTGGTCTCCCTGCGCCTCAAGAGCATCCGCGAGGGGCTCGAGGACTACGAGTACCTGAAGCTGCTGGAGTCGCTCGGGGAGCGGACATTCGCCCGAGAGGCCGCGCGGCGGCTCACCCGCTCGGGCTATGAAGTGGAGACGGATGCCCGGCAGTGGGAGCAGGTACGCCGGGAGATGACCCTCCGTTTGAGGAAACGCTGGGAAGCGTCCGAATACGCGAAGCGTTCGGGCGTCCGTCCCAAGTGAATTGGAGACGTCTCACCTGGAATCAAGGATGACCGCCATGCGCACCGCCCTCGCAGCCCTCCTGTTCAGCTTCTCCTCCGCTGCCTGGGCGCAGCTGCCCGACGCGGACGGTCCCGAGGACACCAAGGCGCCCGCCGCTCCGGCCCAGCAGGCTCCGGCTGAAAAGCCCTCCGTGCCCGCCTGCGCCCAGCGCCTGCCCGCCCTGCGCACCCCGTTGTCCTTCGCTCCGGGCGAGGAGCTCGAGTTCGACCTCGACGCCATGGGCGCCACCGCCGGCAAGATGACCATGTCGGTACAGAAGAAGAAGGACGGCTCGCTGCCGGTGCAGATCAAGGTCCAGACCAACTCCTTCTTCTCCAAGGTGCGCCGGGTGAATGCCACCGCGATGAGCTACATGCACCCGAAGACGCTCCGGCCCTCGCGCTACACCGAGGAGGCCACTGAGAACGAGCAGCACCGCACCGTAGACGTGGCCTTCAACGCCAAGGAGCGCAACGTCCGCATCGACTACGTCGTCCGGGGCAAGCCGGGCAGCAGCAACCAACCCTACGAGCACGAGGGCATGGATGTGGCCGGGGCCATCTACATGCTGCGCCAGCTGCCCCTGAAGGAGGGCCTGCCCGTGTGCTTCGACGTCTACGGCGTGCGCCGCATGTGGCGCATGACGGGCTCCGTGGTGAAGCGGGAGCACGTGTCCCTGCCGCTCGGCGAGTTCGACGCCTGGCACCTGGAGGGCGTCGCCGTGCGCCTGGACAACCCCAAGATGAAGCGCGAGGTCCACGTCTGGATTACGGACGACGACCGCCGGCTGCCGCTCGCGGCCGTGGGCACCATCGACCTCGGTGCCGTGCGCGCCACCCTGACCTCGTACTCCCGCCCCGGCGAGAAGGCGAAGCAGGCCCAGGGCAAGGAACAGCTCAAGTGGTAGTCGTCTGACGCATCAACCCCGCCGCCTGCGACAGCCGGCGGCGCACCCGCGTCACCACGTCCATCAACAGCTCCAACCGTTGAAGCACCAACTGTTCGTCTCCCGCCTGCAGCATTCCCAGGGGGGAGAGCGCGTCCGGATGGAGGGCGTCGAGCACGTCGGTGAAGTGCGCCTCGACATCTCCGAGCGCGTCGAGCCCCTCGCGCAGGTCGTCCTCCAGGAAGTCCAGGAGCACGGTGGAATCGGCACGCTCGGGCAGCACGTGGCCGAGGTGCTCCATCGACTGGCGGAGCGGATCGGCCCCCGAGCGGCGCAGCGTCGCGGGAACGGCAACGAGGGCGGCAGCGGGTGTTGTCATGTGCGACAAGCTACAGGCCGGTAGCAGGGGGTCAATTTTTCGCTCCCCCCTCCGGAGGTGCCGCGGCGTGCGCCGACAGCGGCATTTCGCCATACCAGGGCGCGCGCTTTGCCACTCCTGGAGGCTTTGACGCACCACCCCATACAGGGAAGCGGACGAGGCACGGGCATTGCTCAGGGAGACGGAGCCACTGGCACCGTGAAGCACCTTCCCCAAGGACGCCCCCGATGATGCCCCTGCCCGCCAAACCGGCCACGAGCCTCCCATGGCCCCCCTGAAGGAGTTCGACGCGGCCGGCACCGCCTCCGCCGCGAACGGGAACGAAGCCCCCCAGTTGGACGAGGTGATGGAGTTCCTGCGCCTGTTGTGGGCAGTGGACCAGGGACTGCGCTCCACCTCCAAGCACATGGAGACCACGCTGGGGCTGACGGGCCCGCAGCGGCTGGTGGTGCGGCTCGTGGGCCAGTACCCCGGCATCACCGCGGGAGGGCTCGCGGAGATCCTCCATGTCCATCCCAGCACGCTCACCGGCGTCATGAAGCGCCTGCAGAAGCGGGGGCTCGTCGAGCGCAGGGCGGACCCACTCGACGCGCGCAGGGCCCCCCTCTTCCTCACCCAGGCGGGCCAGGGGCTGAGTGTCCCGGCCGAGGGCACGGTGGAGACCGCCGTGCAGCGCGCGCTCTCGCGGGTGCCGAAAGCGCGGCTGGCGTGTGCGCAGGAGGTGCTCACCGCCCTGGCCGAGGAGCTGGGCGTTGGCAACGCCCCGCTCTCCTTCGACGGTCACGGCGAGGGCGCGGCTCCTGGCGAGGACACGGCCGGCGTCGTCGCGGCGGGACTCGCGCCCGCGTTGGGGTTGGCGGGCACCAGGCCCGGCAGAGAGCCCGCGCCCTGAGTCGTCGTCGGCGCGGTGGCGCCGGGCAGCGTGCCGGAGATGGGCTGCGAGTTGAGCGGCGGTGGTGCGGCGATGAGCGGCACCGCGGGCTGCGCGTTGAGCGGCTGCGGCCCGGCGACCAGCGGCACCGGCTGCTGCGCGTTGAGCGGCTGGGGCGTGGCCACGAGCGGCACGGCGGGCGTCTGCACCTGGCCCGGGCTCGGCGTGCGAATCACCCCGGCCGACACCCGGGTCCCCCCGAAGGCGAACTCCGGCCCGGCCACCCCAGGCACCAGCGGCACCACGGAGAAGGAGCCCTGGGTGGCCAGGAAGCTGGGCTGCTGCGTCGCCGTCGTCAGCGGCACGAAGCCGTTCAGCGTGGGCTGGGGCTGCTGATCACCGCTCAGGCGCGCGGGGTTGTTCTGGAAGGACTCCGGGACGATGGGTGTCCGCTGCCCGGGGAACTGCGCGTCGAGCTGGCCGGGCGCCCCGGGCTGGTTCTCGTTGAGCGCCACACGCCCCGGGATCTCCGGAGTCACGAAGGCATCCGGAACGATGGGCGTGGTCGAGAACCCGGGAGACGTCACCCCCGGCTGGGTGGGATCCTGCGTGGCGGGTGACACCCGGCCCTCGTCCAGGAAGGGATCCAGGACCACCCCCTGCTGCGCCGCGGGCCCTGGCAGCGTGGTGTCGGCCACCGGCGCCAGATTCTGGGTCCTCGCCGGATCCGACAGGCCATCCACCGCCCCGGGCTGGGTCCCCGCCACACCGGAGCCCCCCACCCCCTGCTGCGACAGGGAGCTGTTGGGAACGGCCCCCAGGGAGGTGCCACCCGGCACCGGCGAGCTCGGTGGCGCTACTCCGGCGAGATTGCCCGCCGTGGGCACCACCGCGACCGCGGGCACGTCCCGGCCATTCACGGTGATGGCCACGTTGTCGAAGTCGAACTGGATGAATCCGCGCGGCTCGGCCTCGCGAGGCAGGTTCCACGCCAGCACGGTCAGCTCGGTGTCTCCCGGACGCGCCACGGGCAGGGTGCGGAACGTGTCATCGTCCGCGTGCGACCCCTGGTCCAGCGCGGCGGCATGGATGAGGGCCGCGTCGGTGAGCAGCTCCCCATTGCGCCAGACGCGCCCGATACCCCAGACCGCCGCCGCCGCGTGCACCCGCGATGTGTTGTAGAAGCCGAGCACCGCCCCGCCGTGCATGTCCTGATTGAGCACCACCCCGCCCGCGATGGGCTGGGCCGGGGCTCCCGGCAAGGGCCCCATCCCGGGCTTCGTGGCCAGGGCCTGGGCCGGTGGGAAGCCCACCTGGTCCAGCTCCACCCGGTACGAGTCACCCCCGATGTCGAAGGTGGCCACCAGGCTGCCGGCATCCCCATAGGTGGCCCGGTAGTCCTCGATGCGGTCCTGGACGGACAGCTCGGCCCAGCCGGTGCCCCGCTCGAAGAGGTCCGTGAAGGGGATGGTACCCTGTGTGAAGAAACCGACGTTGCCCGTCGTCCGCGCGGACACTTCGGGCCCATCGAAACTGAAGCCCCCCGGGCTGGCTGCTGCGAGCAGCCCGGTGAGCACGAAGCTGGAGAGGAATCCCGCCATCGACGCTGCCTCCTCCAGGGAGGGTAGGCAGCGGAGGCGGTGGTTGGCGGCCCCAAGCGGCCAGGCGGACGAGCGCCCGCCTCGGCCGTTAGATGAGGCCCCGAGCGCGGCGGATCTGCTCCACCGTCTTGTTGTACTCGATGTCGAAAGCGCTGGTGCCCTCCTGCAGGTGCTTCAGGCGGGAACGCGCCTCCTTGTCGATCTCGTCATCCACGTCCAGGTGCTTCTTCATCACCACGTGGATCTTCTGCCGAAGCACGTTGTCGGCGGCATACACCTCCTCGACATTGCGGCTGATGAGGAGGAACTCGATCATCTGGTTGATGACGTATTCGATGCCCTCGTCACCCATCTTGAAACCGCGGACGTCGGCCATCTCACGCTTGACCTGGTTGAACTTGGAGTAGTCGTAGCCCCGGCGCTCCAGGGCCTCGCGCGTGGCTTGATTCACGCGCTCCTCGTTCGCCAGGTACTCCCGCATGATGGCGGACAGGTCCATCTCGGCATCAGCCACGCGCATCGGCTCTACCTCGATATCCCCGTCCTGCATCAGCCTCTGGACGACCTCCCGGGAGATGATCGGAATCACCTTCGGATAGAGCCTCATATCGGTCCCTCGCCCCTTGAAGACGTCTCGACTGGACGTGTCCGCTATAAATCAGCGCCAAGCCCAGCCGCAATGAAAAACCCCAGGAACATCGCGGATTCAGCGCTCTTGCCGCATCCGCTTTCGACCGGAAATTAATCACGGCGAGCCGGGTGGCGACCCTTCTTCTGACTTTTCGTCCACCAGGGCACCCGCATCCGCCAGGGAGGCTTCCCGGATGGGATCCTCCGAATCCTCCTCGGGGTGGCCGTGGAGGGCGGCGTGAACCCGCTCGGCCAGGGTGGGCCCGAGCGCCTCGGCCAGCTCCTCGATGGTGGCCTCGCGCACCCGCTTGAGGGAGCCGAACTGGCGCAGCAGCAGTTTCTTGCGTGTCTCCCCCACCCCCGGGATGTCCTCCAGGACGGAGTGGAAGTTGCCCTTCCGCATGGACTTCTGTTGGAAGGTAATCGCGAAGCGGTGGGCCTCGTCGCGCAGGCGGGCGAGCAGGTACAGCTCCGCCGAATTCTGCCGCAGGACGATGGGGTCCTTGCGGTGGGGGATGAAGACGCGCTCGGGGCTGCGGGCGCTCTCCTCGTCGCGGTCGTGCACCTCGAGATCCCTGCTCTTGGCGAGGGAGATGATGTCCACGCCCTCCACCCCCAGGTCCTTGGCGGCGGCGAGCGCACTGGCGAGCTGTCCCTTGCCACCGTCGATGACCAACAGATCGGGCAGGTCCCCCTCCTCCTGGCCGCGCTTGAGCCGGCGGGAGATGACCTCGTGCATGCTGGCGAAGTCGTCCTGCGTCTCCAGGGTCTTGATGCGGTAGCGGCGATAACGCGACTTGTCGATCTCCCCATCGGTGGCGGCCACCTGGGAGGCGACGATGCTGGAGCCCTGGAAGTGCGAGATGTCGAAGCACTCGACGCGGCGCGGCAGGTTGCGCAGGTGGAGCCGATCCTGGAGGCGGCGGAGCACCACCTCGGTCTCGTCCTTGGTGCGGCGGCGCTCGATGACGGCCTGCTCGGCGTTCTTCTGCGCCATGTCCACCAGATCACGCTTCTCGCCGCGCTTGGGCACCATGACGCGCACCCTCTCGCCCTTGCGCTCGGTGAGGAGCGCCTCGAGTCCCTCGCGCTCCTCGGCGTCCAGCGGGAGGAGCACCTCCTCGGGGACGAAGTTGCCCTGGTCGTAATAGAGGTTGACGAAGGAGGGCAGCAGCTCCTCGTCGGGGAACTCCTGGCTGCCGAGCGGGAAGGCCTGGCCGCCATTGAGCCGGCCCTGGCGCACATAGAGGACGTAGACGAGCAGCCGGTCCCCCTCGCGGTGGAAGGCGAAGACGTCCTGGTCCTTGAAGTCGGTGGTGGCCACCTTCTGGCGCTCGAGACTGCGCTCGATGGCGAGCAGTTGGTCGCGGATGCGCGCGGCCTCCTCGAACTTGAGCTCGCCGGCGGCCTGCTTCATGCGCGAGCGCAGCCCCTCCACCAGTTCTCCCGCCTTGCCCTCGAGGAAGAGGACCACCTCGTCCACGCTCTTGCGGTACTCGTGCTCGGGGACGGGGTAGACGCAGGGCGCGGGGCAGCGGCCGATCTGATGCAGCAGACAGGGCCGCTTGCGGTTGGCGAGCACGTGGTCCGTGCAGGTGCGCAGGTGGAAGTAGCGGTTGATGATGCGCAGCGTCTCGCGGATGGCGCTGGCGCTGGAGTACGGGCCGAAGTAGCGCGCGCCGTCCTTCTCGTACCGGCGCACCACCTCCAGGCGGGGATAGGACTGGGTCCGGTCGAGCCGCAGGGAGATGTACTGCTTGTCGTCCTTGAGGAGGACGTTGAAGCGCGGCTTGTGCTTCTTGATGAGCTCGTTCTCGAGGAGGAGGGCTTCCTTCTCGTTGTGGACGAGCACCGTCTCGATATCGCCGAGGAACTGGTCGAGCAGCGAGACGAAGGCGCGCGTGTCCCCGGTGCGGGTGAAGTAGGAGCGCACGCGGTTGCGCAGGTTGACCGCCTTGCCCACGTAGATGATTTCTCCGCGGCGGTCCTTCATCAGGTACACGCCGGGCTCGGTGGGCAGCGACTCCAGCTTGGCTTCGAGCTTCGCGTCCATACGGAATTAGCGGCTCTTCCTCGGTCCGATGCCCGTCTTGCCGTGAGGCGGGCCACCGCCGCCCTTGCCTCCGCGCCTGCCCTTGGGACCGGGGGTGCCGGGCTTCTTCTCGTCGGCCGGCTTGGGCGGGGCCTTGAGCAGCGTGCGGCTGGGCGGCTTGAGTCCCAGCTCCATGTCCTTGAGCAGGAGGATGCGGTCGCGGATCTCCGCGGCCTTCTCGAACTGCATCTCGTCGGCGTAGTGCTGCATGTCCTTGGTGAACTCGCCGATGAGGCGCTTGATCTCCTTGGGCTCCAGCACGTCGTTGGCCGAGTCGGCGGCCATGGGCAGCGCGGACGGGTCCGCGTCGTAGAGGTGCTCGGACAGGTCGAGGATGTTGCTCTTGACCGCCTTGGGGGTAATCCCGTGCTGGGCGTTGTAGGCCTGCTGCACCTCGCGGCGGCGGTTGGTCTCCTCGATGGCGAGCTTCATCGAGTCCGTGAGGGACTCGGCGTACATGATGACGCGGCCGTTGAGGTTGCGGGCGGCGCGGCCGATGGTCTGGATGAGGGACACGTGGCTGCGGAGGAAGCCCTCCTTGTCCGCGTCGAAGATGGCCACCAGGGACACCTCGGGGATGTCGAGGCCCTCGCGCAGCAGGTTGATGCCCACGAGCACGTCGAACTCGCCCTTGCGCAGGTCGCGGATGATGGCGGTGCGCTCGATGGCGCCGATATCCGAGTGCAGGTAACGCACCTTGACGCCCACCTCGGTGAGGTACTCGGTGAGGTCCTCCGCCATGCGCTTGGTGAGGGTGGTGACGAGGACGCGCTCCTGCTTCACCACGCGCTTGCGCACCTCCTCCAGCACGTCATCCACCTGGTTGCGCGCCGGACGGACCTCCACCTCGGGGTCGGTCAGGCCCGTGGGGCGGATGATCTGCTCCACCACCACGCCCTTGGACTTCTGCAGCTCGTACTCGGAGGGAGTGGCCGAGACGAAAACGGCCTGCTGCACCATGTCCTCGAACTCGTTGAACTTGAGCGGGCGGTTGTCCAGGGCGCTGGGCAGGCGGAAACCGTGCCCCACCAGCGTCTCCTTGCGCGAACGGTCCCCGCGGTACATGGCGCCGATCTGCGGCACCGTCTGGTGGCTCTCGTCGATGAGCACCAGCATGTTGCGCGGGAAGTAGTCCAGCAGGCACGGCGGGGCCTCGCCCATCTTCCGGCCCGAGAAGTGCCGCGAGTAGTTCTCGATGCCGTTGCAGTACCCCACCTGCTCGATCATCTCGAGGTCGTACATCGTGCGCTGCTCCAGCCGCTGGGCCTCGAGCAACTTGCCCTCGCGCTTGAACTCCTGGAGGCGTTCGGACAGCTCGTCGCGGATGGTCTGGAGCGCGCTCCGCCGGGTGTCCACCTCGGTGACGTAGTGGCTCGCGGGGAAGATGACGACCTTCTCCAGCGCGCCCAGCGTCTCGCCACGCAGCGGATCGAACTCGGTGATCTTCTCCACCTCGTCGCCGAAGAAGCTGACGCGCACGGCGCGCTCCTCCTCGTAGGCGGGGAACACTTCCACGGTGTCGCCACGGGCACGGAAGGTTCCACGGTGGAAGTCGAGGTCGTTGCGCTCGTACTGGCTCTCCACCAGCTTGCGGATGAAGCTGTCGCGGCCGAGCTCGGCGCCCACGTTCACGGTGACGGCCATGTCCACGTACGAGCGCGCGGTACCGAGGCCGTAGATGCAGGAGACGCTGGCCACGATGAGCACGTCGTCGCGCGTGCGCAGCGAGTGCGTGGCCGAGTGGCGCATGCGCTCGATCTCATCGTTCACGGAGGAGTCCTTCTCGATGAAGGTGTCCGTGGTGGGGATGTAGGCCTCGGGCTGGTAGTAGTCGAAGTACGAGACGAAGTACTCGACGGCGTTGTGCGGAAGGAGGGCCTTGAACTCCCCGTAGAGCTGGGCGGCGAGCAACTTGTTGTGCGCGATGAGCAGGGTGGGCCGCTTCACGTTGGCGATGACGTTCGCCATGGTGAACGTCTTGCCCGAACCCGTGACGCCCAGCAGCGTCTGGTAGCGGTCGCCGCGCAGCAGGGCCTCGGTGAGCTCACCGATGGCGCGCGGTTGGTCGCCCTGGGGCTTGTAGTCGCTGACGAGTTGGAACTCAGGCATGGCTCAGGGGTTTAACACCCTGAGTGCGGGGATGCCGGTTCCAAATCGCCGATCCGCCCACGGAAGGACGAAGCGGGAGCTACTTCGCCCCCTCGCTCCTCAGGGCCTCGAGCGCCTGGAGCCGGGGGGCCTCGAACTCGTCGCCCTTGTTCCAGCGGGGCAACTCGCGCGTCCGGGCCACGTGGGCCCCGAGCAGGAAGAAGAGCCGCACGTCCTCCACCGCACCGGAGAAGTCCCACTCGGGGCCCAGCTCGTCCGAGGGCTGGTGGTAGTGCAGGGCCTCCCACTTCTCACGGCGCTCCTTGCCCCACCCCGGCGGCCGGCCGATGAAGTCCATGCCGCTGCTGAAGTAGGCGGCGGGGATGCCCAGCCGGGCGAAGTTGTACTGGTCCGAGCGGTAGAAGAAGCCCCGGTCCGGCAATTGGTCCGCCTTGATGATGCGTCCCTGCGCCCGGGCCAGCGCCGTCAGGGGCCCGTCCAGCGAGGACTTGCCCAGGCCGATGACCGTCACGTCCCGCGTGCGCCCGTGGATGTTGAGCCCGTCGATGTTGACGTTGGCCGCCACGCGCCCCGGAGGGACCGGCAGGTGCTCGGCGAGATACTGCGAGCCCAGCAGCCCCTGCTCCTCGGCCGCCACCGACGCGAAGAGGATGGAGCGCGGCGGCGCCTTGGGCAGCACGGTGAAGGCCTCGGCCGCCTCGAGCATCGCCGCCACGCCGGACGCGTTGTCCACCGCGCCGTTGTAGATGGCGTCCTCGCCCGGCTTCGCGTCGTCCTTCACGCCCAGGTGATCATGGTGCGCCGTGTAGAGCACCACTTCCTTGGACAGCTTGGGGTCGCTCCCCGGCAGCAGGCCCAGCACGTTCGCCGTGGGACGGCGGCGCACCCGGTTGGCGAAGCGCGTGGACACCTTCACCCCCAGCGCCACCGGGCGGAAGTCCCGCCGCTGGGCCGCCGAGCGCAGCGAGTCCAGGTCCACGTCCGACAGCCGCAGCACCCGGCGCGTGGCCTCGTCCGTCGTCCAGGCCTTCATCTGCAGGCGCGGCGTGCCCTCCGGGGCCGGCAGCTCGAACTGCTCGCCCGACCAGGACGTCTGCACCACCTGCCACGCGTACCCCGCGCTCGGCGTGGTGTGCAGGAGGATGGCCCCCGCCGCCCCCACCTTCGCGGCCTGCTCGTACTTGTAGTCCCACCGGCCGTAGCGCAGCCGCGCCTTGCCCGCGAAGAGCTTCGGGTCATCCTCCGGATCGTTGTTCAGGATGAGGAGCGTCTTGCCCCTCAGGTCCATCCCCTTGAAGTCGTCCCACTGGTACTCGGGCGCCTGGATGCCGTAGCCCACGAACACCAGCTCCGAGTCCTGGAGCACCGCCTCCGCCTCCTGCACCCCCGAGCTCGCGATGAAGTCGTCGTGGAACCGGAGCTCCATGCGCTCCGTCGCGTTGCTGAAGGTGAGCGTCTCGGGGTGGCCCGTCATGCCGACCAGATCGAAGGGCTGCAGGTAGCTGCCGTTGGGACCCGCGGGCTTCAGGCCCAGGAGCTGGAACTGGGCCGCGATGTATTGCTGCGCCAGCGCGTCCCCCCGCGTGCCAGGGCCCCGGCCCTCGAGCAGATCCGAGGCCAGGAAGCCGATGTGGGCCCGGAGGTCCCCCGCCTCGATGCTCTGCGCGGCGGACTTCTCCGCCGGTGTCGTGAGCTGGGACTGGGCGGCGAGCGGCAGGGGGATCAGGGCGGCGAGGAGCACCAGCGTTCGCTTCATGGCTCGTGTGCCCCTACCATGACCTGACCGCTGGAGCAGGGGGGTTCTTCGTCTGGATGGTTGAACGGCCGACCCTCTGCCCTGCCCCATCGCCCCACCCGAGCCGGCACCCGAGGACCCCGATGATCAACCAGTACGATGTGCTCGCGAAGATAACGGAAGCCACCGCGGAGGCTCCGGTCCGGAAGTACTTCGAGGAGTTCACCTTCTTCAAGGCCCTGGGCGATATCGCCGGGCGCTCGGTGCTCGACGTGGCCTGCGGCACCGGGCTGTACAGCCGGCGCATCAAACAGCGGGGCGCGAACCGGGTCGTCGGCGTGGACTCCTCCGAGGGAATGATCGCCTACGCCCGCTACCAGGAGCAGCAGGCTCCGCTCGGTATCGAGTACTTCGTCCAGGACGCGGCCCAGGCCGGAGCGCTCGGCACCTTCGACGTGGTGATGGCCACGTACCTGCTGCACTACGCCTCCTCGGTCGAGCAGATGCGCGGCATGTGCGCCACGCTCCGTCGCGCCCTCGCCCCCGGCGGCCGCCTGGTGTCCATCTGCATGAACCCGGACGCCCGTGTGACGGAGCACGCTTACTACCGGCCCTATGGCTTCGAGCTCCGCTCTCGCGGCCAGGAAGGGGATGAGACGCAGCTCGTCAGCGCGGTGCCCGAGATGCCCTTCTCCGTTACCGCCTGGCACTGGTCCCGGTCCACCTACGAGGACTCGCTTCGGTCCGCTGGATTCCGGGACATCGTGTGGTGCGCGCCGGAGATCGCTCCCGAGGGACTGGCGGCTCTCGGAGAGGCGTACTGGCGGGATTATCTGCGCTTCCCCCACGCCGCCGTGTTCACCTGCTCGGCTTGAGAACGGGTTCAACCCGGGGGACAGGCACCCTCACCCCGTCCCTCTCCCGGAGGGCGAGGGGAGGTTGACGCGGTGAGGGGATGTTGACGCGGTGGAGGTTGGGGCCTCGCTCGCTACGCCTGCGGGGCCACCTTCCACACGGTGCCCGCCGCCGTGTCCAGGATCTCCACTCCCATCCCCTTCAGCTCCTCGCGCAGCCGGTCTCCCTCCGCGAAGTTCTTCGCCTTGCGGGCCTCGGTCCTCGCCTGGATGAGCGACTCCACCTTCGCCACGTCGATGCCCCGCTCCTTCACCGCCCGATCCCTCCGCCGCAACAGCCACTGCGCCGGCTCGTCCTCGAACAGGCCCAGCACCCCCGACACCTTCCGCACGTCCTCACGCAGCGCCTGCAGCGTCCTTCCCACCTGCGCCTTGTCCTTCACCGGCGGCTTGTCCGTCAGCTCGTTCATCTGCGCGAACAGCCCCGACAACGCCCCCAGCGCTCCCGCCGTGTTGAAGTCGTCATCCATCTGCGACTCGAACTCGGTGAGGTGCTTGTGCGGCTCCCCGTACAGCGGACCCTTGCCGAAGTCCTTCCCGCTCACGCGCTCGTCCACCTTGCGCAGCGTCTCGTAGAAGTACTCCATGCGCTGCTCCGCGTCCGCCAGCCCCTTGTCCGCGAAGTTCAGCGGGTGCCGGTAGTGAGTCCCCACGAAGAAGAAGCGCAACGCCTCCGGATCCACCTTCGTGAGCGCGTCCCTCAGCCTCACCACATTCCCCAGGGACTTGGACATCTTCGCCCCCTCGAGATCCAGGAAGCCGCAGTGCATCCAGTAGCGCGAGAACGTCTTCCCGCTCGCGCCCTCGCTCTGGGCAATCTCGTTCTCGTGGTGCGGGAAGATCAGATCCAACCCGCCCCCGTGGATGTCGAAGGTCTCCCCGAGGTACTTCGCGCTCATCGCCGAGCACTCGATGTGCCAGCCCGGCCGGCCCTTGCCCCAGGGGCTGTCCCACGCGGGCTCGCCCGGCTTCGCCGCCTTCCACAGCGCGAAGTCCAGCGGCTCGTGCTTCTGCTCGCCCGGCTGCACCCGCTCACCCGCGCACAGGTCGTCCAGGTTGCGCTTGGACAGCTTCGCGTACTCCGGGTAGTGCCTCACCGAGAAGTACACGTCTCCCTTCGACTCGTACGCCAGGCCCTTGTCCACCAGCTTGCCGATGATGCCGATGATCTCCGCCAGGTGATCGCTCACCTTCGGCGAGACGTCCGGCTCCAGCAGGTGCAGCGCCCGGGCGTCCTCCCGGAAGGCCTCCACGAAGCGCGCCGCCAGCGCCACCGGCTCCTCGCCCGTCTCGTGCGCCGCCTTGATGATCTTGTCGTCCACGTCCGTGTAGTTGCGCACGTACTTCACCTCGAAGCCGCGGTAGCGCAGGTAGCGCACCACCACGTCGAACGAGGTGAACGTCCTCGCGTTGCCAATGTGGACGTAGCTGTAGACCGTCGGGCCGCAGACGTAGACCCCCAGCTTGCCCGGCACCGCCGGCTCCAGGGTCTCCTTCTGCATCGTCATCGTGTTGAAGAGGCGAATCGATGCTGCGGCCACGTGCGATAACCTCCGCTGGTCCACCCAGGGTTGGAAAGCCGGACTCTAGGACTTCCCCACGTCCGGGACCACAAGTGCCTGACAGTGTGAGACAACTCTGACGCCCCGTGGGCACTCCAGGCCGCCGAAAAAGGACTATCCTTCCGCTCCCCTGCCCGCCCCCATCTCCGTCAGCCGTCGAATCTGGGAGAATGCACCCCCATGAGTCCTCCCAATCCCAAGCGCCCGCCCCGCTCGCCCCGCCCGCCGGGGGACTCGGCTTCGCGCCAGGAGCCGGAGGTCGAGCTCCCCTTCGACGATGACGAGGTGGCCCCCCTCCAGGCGGACGACCCCCGTCCCCAGCGCGTCCCCCAGTTCCCCGCCGGCCCCCGCCGCCGCCCCCGCCGCGGCCCCGGCGGCTCCTCCCGCGAGGGCCGCGACCGCGAGCTGCCCACCCGCTTCGACTCCGGCGAGTACGAGGACCCCGGCCACACCCCCGCCTTCCTCTACGTCGAGCGCGGCCCCGGCGTCGGCCAGCTGCTCCCCATCAAGCAGGGCGTGCTCGTGCTCGGCCGTGCCTCCACCTCGGACCTGCGCCTGCAGCACCCCTCCATCAGCCGCCGCCATGCCCAGCTCACCCGCCGCGGGGACCGCCTCACCCTGAAGGACCTCGGCAGCCAGAACGGCACCTACGTCAACCGCTCCCGCCTCTCCAGCGAGGTGGAGCTCCGCTCCGGGGATGAGCTCGCCCTCGGCAATGCCATCCTCCAGCTGCGCGGACCCGGTCCCGCCCCGGCCCGCCCCCGGACCTCCTCCACCCGCACGGGCTCGTCACTCCGGGTGGGGCTGGGCTCCCGCCGCATCCTCCTGCTCGCCGTCGCCACCGGCGCCCTCGTGGCCGTGTTCCTCACGCTCGCCACCAAGCGCTTCGTGCGGTTGGGAGCGGTGGCGGCTGAGCCGGTGGCCGAGGCTCCGGCGGAGGTCGTTCCCGAGGCGGAGGCCGAGACGGTCGAGGTGGCTCCCCCTGTCGAGGCGGTACCTCCCGAGACCGAGGCGGTGGAGCCGGTGACCTCGGCTCCGACGCCGGCCACGAAGGTGCGGAGTGGCTCCGGAGCACGGCCCCTCAGCGCCGAGTCCATCGCTGGCTCTGGAGGGAGAAGAGAGCCCGGTGGGCGCGTGAAGGCCACGAGTGGGAAGGCTTCCGTGAAGCCCCCTCCCGCCGAGCCCCAGGCCGGGCTCGTCTCCAACGAGGAGGCCGAAGCCGAGGCCCTCGCCCAGTACGAAGCGGGCCATGTCGACTCCGCCCTCTCCCTCGCCCGGCGTGCCCGGCTGGAACCCTTGGCGACTACGCTCGCTCGCTTCCAGGAGGAGTGGCGCGCCGGCAATGCCGCCCTCGCCAACGGCGACCCGTCCTCCGCCGTCCAGCACCTCTCCGCCGCCCTCGAGCTGGATCAGAAGATTTCCCAGGGATGGGGATCTCTCGCGCCGAGGATCCGCAAGGCCCTCACTCAGGCGCAGACTCAGGCGGGGGCTGGGAAGTAGACCCTCACCCCAACCCTCTCCCAGAGGGAGAGGGAGTATGGCAACCCGGGGCCCGGATACCCTCACCCCGTCCCTCTCCCGGGGGGAGAGGGGATATTGGGTTACCCGGGTTTTCTTTTGAGCCCTTTTCCCTTGAGCCCCCGGTAGAGCAGCGCGGCGTTTCCCAGCATGAACGTCACCAGGACGAGCGCCGCCAACACCAACCCCTTGTCCCCTCCCGGCCTCTCCCCTTCCACCACCAGCCACAGCCTTCCGTCCCTCGGCTGCACCTCCCCCATCTCCCTCAGCAGCTTGAAGCCCTCCCCGTAGCGCTTCGCGTCCTCCTCCGCCAACAGACGGCCTCGCACTCCGAAGGGCCTCGGATCCGGCCTCGGCGGCACCCTCCCCGGGGACCACTCCTCCCCAGGCAGCGCCCTCCGGCGCACCAGGAACGGCGACTCCCTCAGCCCCACCACCACGTAGACGTCCTCGCCCTCCCGCCCGTACGCCCCTCGCAGCGCCGGCACCCCGTGCAACTGCACGTAGCGGTTCGACTCCAGCGCCTCGTACCGGTACTCGCCCTCCGCTCCCAATGTCAGCGGCGTGCTCGAGGAGAAGAAGTACGCCAGGTCCTTCCACAACAGCCCCAGCAACACCCCGCCCACCACCAGCGCCAATACCGCCACCGGCGCCTTCACCCCCACCCCGCGCCGCTGGAGCCGCTCCTCCAACTCCGCGATGCGCCGGTCCCGCTCCTCCTGAAGCTCCGACTCAGTGGACATGCGAAAAGGACATGAAAAAACCCCGGTCCCCACCATCGGGGAACCGGGGCTTTCTACCTCCGCCAGGGGCGGATCAGGCCAGGTTGAAGATCTTCTTCAGGTCCGACTCGATCTCTTCCTCGGAGCAGTCCTTCGCCAGCGACAGCTCCTTGATGAGCAGCGAGCGCGCCGTATCCAGCATCTTGCGCTCACCGAACGACAGATCCTTGTCTCCCTTCAGCAAGTAGAGGTCGCGCAAAACCTCGGCGATCTCGAACACGGAGCCAGTCTTGATCTTCTCCATGTACTCCCGGTACCGACGGTTCCACGTCGTGGAATCCACCGAGATGTCCTTCTCCTTCAGGATGGAGTAGACCTGCTTGACGTCCTCCTCGCTGATGATCTCCCGGAGGCCGACCGAACCGACCTTGTTGATGGGGATCATGATCCGCATCCCATTCTCCAGGATGCGCAGCACGTAGAAGGACTGCCGCTGCCCGGCGACCTCGGTGTGCTCAATCCCCATCACCTCGCCCACACCCTGCCCAGGGTACACAGCCTTGTCGCCGGTCTTGAAGCTCGTCTGCACTCTTACCGCCTCCTCTAGGATGGCTTGGCTCGACTCACCCGGCCTCGGAAAGCTGCTCACGAATACCACGATTCACCCCTTACAGCAACATTGCAGTCTTGACCCGCCCGGAATTTCCTGACTAGCCTGCGCGCCTTTACGTGTGTGCGGCCGCCCGGTAGGGCGATGCACCACGACGGGACGGATCGGGTCGTTGGGCGGTGGGGGTGGGGCGTGGGCCGTTATTCGTGGCGCGATCTGACCGGGCGTCCTCTGTTCTTCCCCGCTGTGAGCTTGATGCTCGGCGCGGGTTTGGGACTGAGAACGGATTCCATTAATGGATTATTTCAGCTTATGGCCGCCTCTTTCGTGGGCGCGGCCTCCCTGGCGCTCGCTCGCCTGCCTGGTGCCCATCTGGGCGTGCTCCTGTGTCTGGGGCTGACGGGCGCGGGCCTGGCGAGTCTGGAAGCCGGGGTGGATGTGCCGCCTCCCCTCCTGGCGGGAGGCAACGCGGTGCTGGAGGGCGAGGTGGAGCGCGTGGACCGCTTCGAGGACTCCACCCGCGTCCTCCTGGCCGTGGCCCGCATGGGACAGGGCACCGGAAACCCCGTCCGCTTCCACGCGAGCCTGTATGCCCATGGGGCTCCCCCCTCGCTGCTGCCCGGCCAACGCATCCGCGTGGAGGCCCGGCTCAAGCCGCTCGAGTCCGCGTCGAATCCCGGAGAAAAGGATTTCTCCGCAACCCGGCGGCGACAGGGACTCGCCTTCACCGGCAGCTTCCAGAGCGCGAGCATGCTGGTGCTCTCCCCTCCTCCGCGCTGGCGCCAGCACCTGGTGCGCACGCAGGAGGGCCTCACAACGGCCGTCCACGCCGTGGCCCCCTCCACCGAGGCCGCCGCCCTCTTCCTCACCCTGGCCGCCGGACAGCGCGCCGCGCTCGATGACGGGCTGGAAGAGGATTTCTCCCGCAGTGGACTGGCACACGTACTCAGCGTGAGTGGCCTGCATGTGGCGGCGCTCGCGCTCATGACGCTGGCGCTGCTGCGAAAGTTGCTCGTCCAGGCCGGGGCGCGCGTGCAGGGCCTGCGGCGCGTGGATGCCCGGCGCCTGGCCGCCCCCGCATCCATCCCCTTCGTCTGGGCCTACGTCGTCTTCACCGGCAACCAGCCTCCCGCGGTGCGCTCGGCCGTCATGGCCACGGTGGTGCTGCTGGGACTCGCGCTCTGGCGTCGGGCCGATGGGCTCAACAGCCTCGCCGCCGCCGCCGCGCTGCTCGTCGCGTGGACTCCCTCCAGCGTCGCGGACCTGTCGCTGCAACTGTCCTTCCTCGCCGTCTTCAGCCTGCTGATGCTCACCCCCGCCCTGCGCGAGGCCCTTCCCGTTTCCGCGCCCAATCCACAGGAACAACATCGGCTCAAGCGCCTGCTCGCGAGCACCCGGGAGACGGTGCTGGAGACGTTCTGCGCGAGCGCCGCCGTGACGGTGGCCAGCCTGCCCCTGGTGGCGGGAACCTTCGGACGCGCGAGCCTCGCGGGGCTCGTCTCCAACATCGTCTGCATGCCCCTGTGCGGCCTGCTCACCGGCTTCGCCGCGGGCGGCGCGGCCCTCTACGTCGTGGCGCCCGTGCTGGCCACCCCGCTGCTGTGGGGCGGTGCGTGGGCCTCGCAGGTGCTGCTGTGGCTCACCCGCTTCTTCGCGCACGTGCCGCTGGCCACCATGGACCTGCCCGCCTTCGGCACCGCGGCCTCCCTGCTCTACGCCGCGGGGCTGGCGTGCTGGGCCCTCGGTGAGCGGCGCGCGCGTCTGGGGGGCCTGCTCGTCCCCATGGGGCTCGCGCTCGTCTTCGTCCTGCCGCGCCTCGTCCCCGAGCCCGGTCTGCGCATCACCTTCCTCGCCGTGGGCCAGGGCGACGGCATCGTGCTCAGCTCCCGGGGACACCATGCGCTCATCGATGGGGGCGGCGTGCCCGGTGGCGCGGACCCGGGACTCCGCGTCGTCGTCCCCTTCCTGCGCGCCTCCCGCATCGAGCGGCTCGACCTGGCCGTCCTCTCCCACCCCCACCCGGACCATGCGCTCGGGCTCATCTCCGCCCTGGGGCAGGTCCCCACCGAACGCCTCTGGCTCTCCGCGGACAGCACGGACGGGCACCTGTCGAAACAACTCATCGCCGCGGCCACCGGCGCGCACGTGGAGGAAGTGCAGCTCGGCCATCCGTCCTTCCGGCTGGGCGAGGCCACCCTGGAGGTGCTCGGCCCGCCCGAGGACCGCGAGTTGATGGAGGGCGTGAACGACAAGAGCGTGGTGCTGCTCGTGCGCCATGGCGACGTCACCGTGTTGCTGCCCGGCGACGTGGAGGAAGAGGGCGAGGCCGCGCTGCTCGCCAGTGGGAAGCTGGGGCCGGTGACGGTGCTGAAGGCGGCGCACCACGGCTCGCGCACCTCCTCCACCGAGGAGTTCCTCACACGGCTCCGTCCCCGCTTCGCCGTCTTCTGCGTGGGCCGCCGCAACCGCTTCGGCTTCCCCCATCCCGAGGTGGAAGCCCGCTACCGCTCGCTGGGCACCG
Source organism: Archangium sp. Cb G35 (assembly GCF_001896145.1). Classification (NCBI taxonomy): domain Bacteria; kingdom Pseudomonadati; phylum Myxococcota; class Myxococcia; order Myxococcales; family Archangiaceae; genus Archangium; species Archangium sp. Cb G35. The sequence continues at coordinate 251,038 of NZ_MPOI01000005.1, read as the reverse complement.
AGTGCCTGCGGACGGACGTGCACGGGGCCATCACCCTGGAGAGCGATGGGCACGATGTCCGGCTGAGCACCTTCCTGCCCGCCGAGCCCCCTGTTCCCCAGTCCAGGGTTGCCCACACGGCCGCGCATCCCCAGCCTTGAGGTGATGATCTCCGACGACCTGGATCTGCGTCAGCTCACCGCCGACCTGAAGCACATGCTGGCCCCGGGCGAGCCCGTGGGCTACCTGCGAGGCAAGTCGCTCATGCGCAACCTGCTCGTGGAGACGAAGGGCTTCTCGGAATTGGAGGCCGAGGAGCTCATCGACACCCTCGAGCTGCGCGGCTTCCTGCGCTTCCTGGGAGACCCCACCGAGCGTTCCATCGCGGACGCCCATTGGGAGATCTCCCCCCACTCGTAACGTCTACTCGAAGACGAGCCAACCGAAGCGCGGCAGCGCGTGGAAGTCCCCCACGAAGAGTGGCGAGAAGGACTGGCCTTCCACCTGCTGCCGCTTCACGTGCTCCAACCGGTAGAGGTTGAAGCGCCAGCGGTCCCCCTTCTTCGGCGGACGGTTCGGCACCTCGGCGAGCCGCTCGAAGGGAATCCGCATCTCCACGCGCCAGCCCTCGTCGCGGTCCTCGGGATTGTCCAGCGTGCCGCGCACCTTCACCGCCGTCTTCATCCCCGAGTCCCAGCTCAGGTCCATGCCCTGCCGGCGCGCGGGGAAGTACGCATCGAAGTTCACGTTGTGCGGAGACACCTGCATCTCGTTGTAGGTGCGCCCGTCCGCGTTCGCGTCGAGGAAGATCTCCACCACCTCCTGCTCGTAGATGGGCGCGTCCCGCTCGCGCAGCGTGCCCCAGACGTCCGGGTCCTCCACGTCGAAGGCCACGTAGAGGTTCTGATCGTCGTAGGCCAGGCGCGCCTCGGTGCGCAGCGAGGGCTGGCGGCCATCGAAGCTGCCGCGCAACACCACCGGGGCCGCGTCCTTCCACACCGCGTCATCGAGCTCCCCGTCGATGACAGGGGCCTTCGCCGCGCGGCGGACGGTGTACTCGGGCAGGGACGGGGGAGCACCGCCGAGCTGCGGGCCCAGCATCCGGTTGTCGCCGCCGTGAGCCTTCGGGTCGTCCACCGCGAGGCGCTCGTCTCCCCGCCAGAACCCGAGCAGCACCCGGGCGGGAGCTGGAGGCATCGGCACCGTGTGGACGTCCTCCACCACCTTGCCCACGGGCCACGAGCCCAGGGGCGCCGCGCCTCCCGCGAAGTCATGGTCCGCATTGACCACCATCTGCCCGCTGGCGGCGTCCACCACGTGCACGAAGAACTGCCAGCCCCGAGGCACCTCGCTCACGGCCTGGAAGTAGTGCTCGAGCTTCACCGGCTGCCCGGGCGCCGCCACCGGCGGAGAAACACGCGTCCCGAGGTAGCGCACCGCGCCCCCACCGAACGTGACCCCGCCGCGGTACGTGAGGTCCGCCGGCGCGGCGTCCAGCACACGGGCCTGGGCGGGCGGAGGCAGGGCCTTGGCACGGGGTTTCGGGCCGGCCTGCTCGTCGCGACAGGCGGTGGCGAGCAGCGTGAGCGTCAGCAGCGTCAGGAGGCGGGAGGCGGAACGCATCGGGGCCGCGAATCCTAGGGCCCCCTCCCCCGGATGTCTCGGAGAAGGGACCCGGGCCCCGTCCGCTCCCGTGGACGACGGGCCGGAGACGAGACGGCCTGGACGCGGCAACCCCCCGCGATTCCACCCGCCCGCCGCGGCACCGGGTTTGCCTCGGCCAGGGCCATGCACTTCGAATTCGAGCACATGGGCACCGCCACCCCCTTCGAGCTGGCCGAGGGCATCCACCTGCTGGGGGGCGCCCCCGAGGACCACGTCCGGCTCGAGGGGCTCCCCCCGGGACTGCTGACGCTGCGCATCGAGAGCCACCGGCTGATGGTGGAGGCCACCCACGCCTTCACGGTGGGGGGTGTGGGGGTCCCGCCGGGAGTCCCCCGCCTCGTGCTGCCGGGAGAGGTGGTGGGCCTGTCCGAGGAGATGCGGCTGAAGGTGAAGACACCGGACGGAGACGCCGAGCGGCAGGTGGGCACCGTGGCCGTGCTCAAGCACCTCCTCATGGACCTGGAGGAGCCACCGCCCTCACGGGCCGCCTCCCTGCAATGCCTCATCGGGGCGGACGTGGGCCGCACCTTCGCCCTCGCCGAGGCGAACACCGAGCTCGGCCGTGGCAGGGACGTGGCCGTGCGCCTGCGGGACATCGCCGTGTCCCGCCGCCACGCCCGCATCCGCCACCACGAGGGCACCTTCCTCCTGGAGGACCTGGAGAGCCCCAACGGCCTCTTCCTCAACGGGAAGCCCGTGAAGGCCCCCACCCCGCTCCACGAGGGTGACGTCATCGAGCTGGGCCGCACGCTGCTGCGCTTCCAGGCCCCCATGGGCTCGCCCGAGACGGAGACACCGCCCGAGCCAGCCCCCACCCCAGCCGAGACACCCGCTCCGGCCGAAGCGGCCCCCACGAACGAAACACCCGCGACGCCCTCCGGCGAGGACATGCCGGAGCGCCCGCGGGTGCGCTGGGAAGGATGGCTCATCGGCCTCGGGGCGGCACTGGCGATGGTAGGACTGCTCGCCACCTTTGCCCTGACGCCCTGAGGCTCAGGCGCGCAATGGCGAGAGCCCGGCCCGCTCGACGAGGAGCCGCGCCAGGTGGCGGTGGTGCGCGAAGAGGCTGGTGAAGTGCACCAGGCCCCGCTTGCCGCGCACGGCGTACACCGTCACCGGCCCGGGCAGTACGTCCACCTTGTTGATGTCCGCGAAGGAGAAGTGCCGCGTGCGCACCATGCCCCGGTACGTGATGCCTCCCGAGTCCACGATGATCCGCGTGCGGCCGTAGTACGTCACCGACACGGCGAAGAAGAGGACGAAGAAGATCGCCGAGAGGAATGTCTGGACCGGAACCCCGTCGAAACGCAGTAGGTACACCAAGACGCCCAGCCAGAGCAGGGTCGCGGCACCCATGATGGCCGCGAGCACTGCATGTGGGCGGAACACCTGCCTACCTGCCCTCGGATCGCCCCGGTTCATACGAAAAAAGCTAAGGCGGGGGGCTGACATCCGCCACCCGCTCTCTCGCTTTCCCGCCAGGGGAGTCTGGGGCCTGACTTCCCAGGAACTCCGAGTGTCCGGAGTTCCTCAACCGCGGACGGCTCAGCTCCGGAAGGGGTTCTGCAGGAGCACCGTCTCGCCGCGGTCGGCACCCACGGAGATGCATACCACGGGCACGCCGGAGATCTCCTCCACGCGGCGCACGTAGCGCTTGGCGGCCTCGGGGAGCTCGTCGAAGGTGCGCACACCGGCGAGCTTGTCGTCCCAGCCCGGCAGCGTCTCGTAGAGCGGCTTGACGCGCGCCAGGTCCTCGTAGTCCCCGGGCAGCTCGGTGATGCGCTTGCCGTCCAGCTCGTAGGCGTTGCAGATCTGCAGCGTCTTGAGGCCGGAGAGCACGTCCAGCTTGGTGAGCGCCATGCCCCACAGCCCGTTGACGCGCACCGCGTAGCGCAGCACCACGCCGTCCAGCCAGCCGCAGCGGCGCGGACGGCCCGTGGTGGCGCCGAACTCGTCACCCACCTTGCGCAGCCGGTCACCCGTCTCGTCCGTCAGCTCCGTGGGGAACGGACCGCTGCCCACGCGCGTGGTGTAGGCCTTGCTGATGCCCATCACCTTGTCGATGGTGGTGGGACCCAGGCCCGAGCCCACCGCCGCGTTGCCCGCCACGCAGTTGGAGCTGGTGACGAACGGGTAGGTGCCATGGTCCACGTCCAGCAGCGTGCCCTGGGCGCCCTCGAAGAGGATGCGCGCCCCGCGCTGCACCTGGCCCGACAGGTAGAGGGACACGTCCGTGACATGGGGACGCAGCCGGTTGCCCAGCGCGGCGAACTCGTCCTGGAACTTCTGCACGTCCAGCTCGGGAGCCGTCTCGTTGGCGGCGCGGCACAGCTCGCGCAGCTCGTCGCGAACACCCGGGAGCCGCTCGTCGATGCGCTTGCGCAGCCGCTCGGCGTTGAGCAGGTCGCGCACGCGGATGCCGCGGCGCGCCACCTTGTCCTCGTAGGCCGGGCCGATGCCACGCCCCGTGGTGCCGATGGCGCTCACCCCACGGGCCTTCTCGCGGTACGAGTCCAGCAGCTTGTGCCACGGGAAGATGACGTGCGCGTTGTCCGAAATGAGGAAGTGCGCGTCGTCCTTGAGGAAGCCGCGCTCCTTGAGGGCGTCGATCTCCTTCACCAGCACGGCGGGATCCAACACCACCCCGTTGCCGATGACACAGGTCTTCCCCGCATGGAGGATGCCCGAGGGGATCAGATGCAACACCGTCTTCTGGCCACCCACCACGAGGGTATGGCCCGCGTTGTTGCCGCCCTGGAAGCGGACGACGACCTGTGCGTGCTCGGTGAGCAGGTCCACGACCTTGCCCTTACCCTCATCTCCCCACTGCGCTCCGATGACGACGACGTTCGGCATATTGCGGCCCGCTTACCATGCTTCCCCACGGGCCGTCATCGGCCTGGAGTGGGAAGTGCCACGGAATGGCAATGGCCGGCATAACCACAGGCCAGAGTCTGGCAGACGGACGGTTCCCGGCCCGGCCAGCGGCCCTGGACATCCGCCTCCACCAGCCCCCGAGCCGCTTCCCGCAGGCGCTCGGCAATGACTTGCATGTCAACGGCGGGCGCGGGGAACTCCGGCTCCGGCACGTCCTCGCCCAGGAAGGCCACCCCCACCTCCACGGGCACGTCCTCGCGCACCAGCCGCCGTGCGGCCAGCAGCACGGCCGCCAGCGACTCGGCATGCGCCTCCACACCCCGAGGCGGCCGCTTGCCCGGCTTGAAGACGACCACCCGAGCCTCGCCCGCGGGCGTCTGCCACAGCAGGTCCACTTCGCCCTCGAGCGCCGCGGGGGCCTCTCCCGGCAGGGACAGCACGAAGGGCAACGCGCGATGCACGGCCGACACGGGGGCCGCGGCCAGCTTGCGAGCGAACGCCGTGCCCAGGAAGCGCTCCACGGTGGCCAGCGCCTCCTCCACTCCGTCCTCCCCCAGGTCCCAGCCCACCTCGCGCACGAGCGCCTCCAGCCGGCCCCGCCGCTCCGTGGGCGGAGTCCCAGCGAGCCGGAAGTCCACCCCGCGCAACAGCGCCAACACCCGGTCCGAGACACCCAACGACGGTGAGCCCCAGGCGTCCCGCTCGATGTACAGCGGTGACACGCGCGGCGGTGTCTCCCACGGCGCGCCCTCCGCTCGCAGCCCGAGCTGGTGCACGTAACGGTAGCGGCGCGGACAGACCATGAAGTCCTGCACGGCCTCGGTCCCCACCGCCGCCACCTCGGGCGTGGCCAGCGCCGGAATGTCGTGCACCCGCTGCAGGGCCGCCTCGACGCGGGCCTCCTGCTCCAACGGGTCCACGTCCTCCGTCTCGTCCAGCTCAGGGGGCGCGGGCAACGTCTCCACGTCCAGGTCCTCGACGAGCCCGCGCAACCGCGTGTCCTCGCCCAGCCGCTCGTCGAGCAGGCACCACCATGAATCGGACGCGCCGCGCTCCTCGCCGCCGGAGAGGATGAGCCTGTCGCGGGCACGGGTGAGCGCGACGTACAACACACGCCGGTATTCGGCCGTCTCGCGCCGCCGCAGTTCGTCCTTCACTTCGTCGTAACGGGGGGAGCGGTACTTCTCGAGGCTGTCCAGCAACCACGGCCGCAAACACAGGCCATGGGTCCGTTCGAAGATCGCTCGCCCACTGGAGAAGCGCCGCAGGCCGCCGAGCGCCGGTACCATCACCACCGGCCACTCCAGGCCCTTGGCGCGGTGGATGGTGAGCAGCTGCACCGCACGAGGATCTCCCGCCTCCAGCAGATCCGCCTGCGCCTCCGTGGGCTCCTCGTTGGCCAGCCGCTGCAACTCGCGAGCGAAGGTGACGCAGCCACCCGTGCCACGCTCGTCACGCCGGCCCGCCAGTGAGAGCAACTTCTCCACGTTGGCGCTCGCCTGCTCCGCGTACGGCGTGCCCGCCAGCGACTCGCGGTAGCCCGTCACCTCCATCGAGGCCAGCAGCAGCGCCCGCACTCCGAGCCGATCCCTCTCGCGCCGCAGCGACGGCAGCGCCGTGAGGAAGCGCTCCAGCCGTGCCCGCTCGCCCTCGGGCAGGCCCTCCAGCGAGGAGAAGCCTCCGCGCTCCACGGCGGACAACGACAGGCCCTCGGGCCCGGCGAGCCGGAAGAGCGCGGCGTCCGACAGCCCCACCATCGGCGAACGCAGCACCGCCGCGAAGGCGAGCGCGTCCTCGGGGTCCGCCAGCAGCGACAACAGCGAGGCCAGGTCCAGCACCTCCTGCGCGCCGTAGAAGCCCCGTCCGCGCAGCACCCGGTGCGGAATGCCGTGACGGATGAGCGCCTGCCGGTACACCTCCAGGTGCGTGAAGGTCCGGAAGAGCATGGCCACGTCCCCGCCACGCACCGGACGCAGTTCCTCGCTCTCCTTACTCACCGCCACGAGAATCTGCTCTGGCCCGGGAGCCAGCATCACCTTCAACCGCTTCGCGACCGACTCCGCGTCCGCCGCGCGCAACTCCCCCGTGGAGAGTTCCTCGTCGTCCAGCACGAGCCGCTCCACCGCCGGCGCTTGAAGCGGGGACTTGCGTACCGGAGTGAAGTCATCCTGCTCGGGTGCGTACACCACTTCGTAGGGGCGCGCGCCACCCTCGCCTGCTTTGAGCACGCCGGGGAAGGCATGGTTGAAGAAGTCGAGCAGCGGCGCCACCGAGCGCCGGTTGCCCTGGATGAAGTCGAGCACTCCACCTTCGGCGACGATCTTGTCCGACAGCACCTTGAAGACGGACACGTCCGCGCCGCGGAACTCGTAGATGGACTGCTTGCGGTCTCCCACCGCGCACAGGAAGGCGGGCTCCAACGGGAGCACGTCCACCAGGCTCTCCTCCGGGCGCACCGGACGCGGGCCTCCGTCGCGCTTCTCGGCCAGCAGCAGCACCAGCTCGAGCTGAAGACGGTTGGTGTCCTGGAACTCGTCCACCATCAGCGCGCCCAGGCGCTCCTGCACCTGGCGGCGGTAGTCCGGAAGGTCTCGCAGCAGATCCCTCGTCTTCACCAGCAGCGCGGTGAAGTCCAGGGCGTTGCGCCGGGTGAACTCCTCCTCGTGGCGCTTCTCCACCTGGGAGAGCAGCGAGCGGAACGAGGCCTCGAAAGGCGCCGTGCGCCACGCGGCGTACACGTCCTCCAGCCGCATCACCGAACCGTCGCTCTTCCCGAAGAAGGCCCAGTACAGCTCCTTCATCGAGTTGCCCGGCTCCTTCTTCAGCCGGCGCACATCGCGGCCATCCTCCAGGAAGGCCGCCTTCAGCGAGGGCAACCGCTCGGGTTCGAAGCAATTCTCCGGAGTGATGCCCTCCAGCGCGGCCTCGAGCTTCTCGCGCAGCTCACGCCACTCGCCCTTCTTGGTGTCCAGCTCGCTCACCGTGGCGCACAGGCCCCGGCATCGCTCGACGAGCGCCTCGAAGCTGGCACGCATCTCGTCCGCGCTGGAGGTGCGGACCTCGGCCGCGTGCAGGCCCTCCTCGCGCAGCTTGCCGTACGTGGCGGACAGCGAGGACACCAGTCCCTCGGTGAAGTCCGAGCCCGAGAACGTCAGCTCCTGGCACAGCTCGCGCACGCCCGCGTCACCGGCCTCCAGCGCGTCCAGCACCACGCGCTCGCACACGTCCAGCACCAGGGTGCGGGCCTCCAGATCATCGAGCACCTCAAAGGACGCGTCCACCCCCGAGCCCGGCGGCGCACGGCGCAGCAACTGGCCGCACAGCGAGTGGAAGGTGCCCACCGAGGCCGAGCCCAGCTCCTCGCGCAGGGCACGCCACGTGTCCTTCGTGGGGAAGGGCTGCCCCAGCCTCTCCAGCGAGGCCCGCAGCTCCGGCTCCTGCAGCGCCGTCGGCTCGGCCTGCACGAGCGCATCCAGGCGAGCCCGGACTCGCGCGCGCATCTCCGCGGCGGCCTTGTCGGTGAACGTCACCATGCACAGCCGCGCGGGACGCAAGGGCGCCGCCCCCTCGCGCGCCCCGGCCAGCAGGTGCAGCGTCATCGTCACCAGGCTGTACGTCTTGCCCGCGCCGGCACCCGCCATCAGGGCGAGGTTCTTCTCCAGCGCCAGGTGGAAGGGCCTACTCATGGGCACCCTCCTCCTCCACGAGCCGCCGCTCGGTGATGCGGCACACGGCGCGGTAACCGCAGCTCCCGCAGTCCTTCGGTCTCATGGCGAACTGCCCCGCCCTCACCGTGTTCACCAACGCCTCCACCGCGTTGGCCAGGTTGGGCTTCGCCTCCGCCGCCAGCCGCTCCCGCACCTGCGGCTCGGTGGACAGCAACTCCTCCAGCTCGACGGCGTCCTTCTCCAACACGTCGGACAGGTAGATGACGTCTCCCGTGCGCAACGAGAACCACGCGGCATTGCGCGTGTGGCGATGACCACTCGCCCGCGCCGCGTACAGGTAGAGCGGCAGCTGGAAGTCCGAGTCGAGCAGCTTCTTCTTCAACTCCGACTTCGACAGCTTGCCGGACTTGTAGTCGATGACGCCCACCTCGCCGTCCGCCATGTCCAACCGGTCGATGGTGCCCTCGAAGTGGATGACGTCCTCGCCCACCTGGAGCGTCACGTCTTTCCAACCCTCCGCCGGGTTGCGAGGCCCGAAGCGCAGCTCGAAACCCGCGGGCTCGAAGCGCTCGAAGGGCAGGCCCCGCCGCTCGTCCATGAGGATGCGGCGCACCATGTTCTTCGCCCGCTCGCGCGCCAGCCGCCACAACGCCGGGTGGCCCACGTAGTGCCGCTGCTCGAAGTGCTCCCGCACCTCGTCCAGCACCTCGTCCAGCAGCGTCTCCGGCAGTTCCTCCAGGCCCCGGCCCAGCAGCTTGCGCTCCTTGAGCCGCTTGAAGAACTCCTCCAGCACCCGGTGCCAGAAGACGCCCTGCCCCCGGCGATCGAACTCCTCGCCCGGCTGCTCCGGCTCGGGCACCTTGAGCCCGTAGGACAGGAACCCCTGGAAGCCACAGTTCCCGAAGCGGGCCAGCGCCGAGGCCGACAACGGCCGCTCCTCGTTGAAGCGGAACGCCTCGCGGATGGCCTCGCCCAGGGCCGGATCCTCCACCGCGCCGGTGTAGCGGCCCGCGCGCTTGCGCGTGTCGCCGAAGAAGTGCAGGCGCTCGATCTCCACCTGCACCATCTCCTTCGCCGAGACGAGCCACGGTGCAACCTCGAAGTGCCGCTGCAGCACGTTCCGGGCGGGGTCCGGCGTGGAGACGCGCAGCCGCTGGAGCGCGAGCGACTCCAGCACCACGCGCTGGCGCAGCTCCGCCTCGGTGAGCACCTCGTCGAGTGGCACGATGGCCGGCAGCGAGCGCGCCTCCCACGCAGCGCCCGTCAACCGCCGCACCTCCTCCAGGAAGGTGGAGGGCGCCTGCTCCTGGCCCCCCTGCCCCTCCACAGCGAAGGACAGGCTCACCGTCTCACCGGCGGCGGCCAGCACACTGGCGAACAAGAGCCGATCCTCGGTGAGACGCCAGGGCGCGCGATCCTCGAACTCGCCACCCGTGAGGCGGAAGATGTCCCGGCCCAGGTGCTTGTTGAGGGCGATGCGCTCGGCGTCTCCCAGCAGCGCGTTGGGCGCCTCGCGGCCGGGGAAACGGCCCTCGGCCAGGCCTCCGATGAAGACATGGTCGAAGGTGCGCCCCTCCAGCTCGCGGACGTCCAGCACCTCCACGGCGCCCGTCGCGGGCCCACGCGCGGGCAGGTGCACGTCGCGCATCATGTCCTGCAGCCAGCGGCCGAAGGTGCGCCGCTTCAGCCGGGGGCCTCCGCCCACCGCCGCGAGCGTCCGCTCCAGCTCACGCACCCGCTGGGCCAGCGCCGCCCGCGCGGCATCGTCCCGGGCCCGCGCATCCAGCACGAGCGCCCCCAGGCCCTCCTCCGAGGTGGCCTCCAGCGCCCCCTCCGAGTCCAGCAACCCCAGCCGCCGCACCACCTGCCACCACGCGGCGAGCAGCTCCGAGGCCCGCCCCTGCTCCGGAATGCGGCGGCAGGACTCCAACAGGAAGAGGCACCGCTCGCGCAGCACCCGGGCCTCATGGGCGCGCTGTTGCTCCTTCTTGCGCACCTGGTCCGGCAACGGCTCCAGCCGCTTCGCCAGGGACTCCAGGCGCAGGTCATACGCGCCCTTGCCCCGCGTCGCGCCCAGGCGGTCATCCCGCACGGCCGCGAGCGTGAGGAGCGTCGCCGGAGCCGCGGGCGCTCCCCGGGAAAGCATGGGCGCGTAACGGCTGGAGACCAGCTCGGCCACGCGCTCGGCGGGGAAGCCGTCCTCCACCAGCAGCGGCAGATCCAACGCCAGACGCACCGGGCCGGCCAGCGCGAGCGGCTCGCCCCAGGGCAGGCGCACGGGGACGCCCAGCTCGCCGAGCGCGTCCGCCACCCAGCGGGCCTCGGAGCCCAGGTCGCGCCACGCCACGGCGATGCTCCCCGGTGGCACACCCTCGGACACCTTGCGGCGCACGTCCCGGGCGATGAGCCGGGCCTCGTCCCGAACCGAGCCCGCGCTCCACATCCGCAGGCCCTCCACCGCGTCCTTCAGCACGTCCTTCGCCGCCCGGGGCGAGAAGAGGTGGCGGCCGAGCTCCACCATGGGGCGGGACTCGAAGGTGACGTCCGCCTTGAAGAGGTCCACGTGGGACAGCGTCTCGCCCCGGTTCTCGAAGGCGCGGAAGAGGGCCGCCAGCGCCGCGTCCGCCACCGGCGAGCCACCCACCGGCGTCTCCACGCGCATCGTCACCCGGCGCGCGTCACAGACGGCCGCCAGGGCCATCAGCAGCTCCAGCCCCGAGGGCCGCACATCGTAGATGCCGTGCAGCACGATGCCGCCCACGTCGTCCCACGCCGCGGGCCAGGCCTGGCGCTCCAGGGCCTCGCGCGCCCCGCGCACCACGTCCTCGCGGTCCGCCAGGGCCAGCTCGGCCATCTTCTGCTCGTAGGCGTGGTGCAACAGCGCGAGCGTCCGGGCCCGGTTGCGCCGCTCGGGAGGGAGCACCTCCAGCGCGTCCTGCAACTCGCGCGGGGAGAGCCGGCCGGCCTTGAGGTCCAGCAGCACCTCCAGCGCGGCGCGGGCGAAGGCGGGCTCGTGCACGTAGTCGCCGAAGGGCGTATCGCTCAATCCCTGGGCCAGCGAGGCCACCACGGTACGCGCCACGACGGGCGAGCACGGACGGCGCCCCAGCTCCCGCCCCCCTCCAAGTGCGTCGAGGAAGCCCTCCCAGGTCAGGAAGGCATCTCCACGCACGACTCCCGCATGGCCGCGAGCCGCGCGCAGGGCGGCTTGACGGCGGCCATTGTCGGGGAAGACCTGGAGGGTACGGCGGGAATCGGTCATACGGGGCAGCGGAGTGTAGAACGGGGCGGGGGCGCTATTTATGCTGGCCGGCATGCCAACCGCTCTCTGTTTTCTTGCGCTCGCCTCCCTGGCCGCTGCCCCGGTCCCCTCCGAGGCCCTCCCCTCGGGTGCCCAGCAGGCGGCGGACGCCCCCACGATTCATGCGCTCGACTTCAACTGGACGCGCGAGGGAATCATCACCGGCACCGCCGGACTGCTGTGGATCGCCAGCGAAACCGTCTTCAAGGAGGAGCTGGCCCCGGCGACCTGCCGCTGGTGCGACCGCTCGGCGGATGGGACGGACACCCTCAACGCGTTGGACCGGTGGGGACGAGGCGTGGCGGCGGAGACGCCCGAGGGGCGTGATCGCTGGGACCTGTGGAGCAACATCGGGGGCTTCGGCCTGCTCCCGGCCGGAGTGCTCGGGGGGCAGTACCTGTTGTCCTCGGGGAGCGGCGCGCCGCCGCGCTACTACGCGGAGGACGCCACCATCATCATCGAGACGGTGGCGGTGGCCGCGCTGGTGAACCAGGCGGTGAAGTTCTCGGTGGGCCGCGAGCGCCCCTTCGTCCACGTGCTGCCCGAGGACCAGAAGCCCCTCACCAAACACCCCACCGACAACAACCTGTCCTTCTACAGCGGGCACACCAACATGGCCTTCGCGCTCGTCACGGCGGCGGGCACGGTGTCCGAGCTGCGTGGCTACAAGAACCGCTGGCTCATCTGGGCGATTGGGCTGCCGGCGGCGGCCTCCATCGGGCTGCTGCGCATGGGCGCGGACAAGCACTACCTCACGGACGTGCTGGTGGGCGCCGCCGCGGGCACCCTCTTCGGCGTGGGCATGCCCCTGCTGCTCCACGGCCGCCAGGAGGAGCCGGCGGCCCGAGCCGCGCGCATGTCGATGAACGTGTCCGGCGGCCTCGGCGGCGTGGTGTTCTCCGGGCAGTTCTGAAGACATCCATCACATGTCTGTCCAAGGGAGGTCCCATGTACATTCGCGCATCCTCCACTGGACGAAGGGTCCTGCTGTTACTGGCGGCCATTGGCGTCTGTCAGCTTGCATGCGTCGGCGGCCACATCCAGCCGTCCATGTTCCAGTTCACCAACGTCGTGCCCTATGCCGGGCCAGACGGAGGAGGATGGAAGGTCGCCCAGGTGCTCATCCTGCTGGGCAAGATTTCCCCGATGTTCTCTTCAGCCGCTACCTGCGATCTCGAAGTGGGCGTCCCGGAAAAGTATGGGAATGTGTGGGTGACGAATGAATTCGCACAAGTGGAAGCCGCCAAGGCGGCGGACCATGCCGCACGTCGTGTCCTGAGAGAGCACCAGCCAACCGCCCTGGCCTGCATCAAATTCAGGGAGCACATGCAGAGCATCCTGACGGACAAAGTGTCCGGCTCCATCCCGGGTGCAACCGTAACCAAATTCCGGACGCCAGGAATCAACCCGATGACGTTTCCATGACAACAGAACCCTCCGTGCGCCTCGGCCACGAGAGACGGGCCAAACATCCTCTCCAGCGTCACTTCTAGAGGACCCCGTTCATGTATCCGAAACCGACAGCCGACGAGCTCGTCCACCTCGTCCACCGTTACCACCCGGCTGGCATTCTCAACGAGGATCCTCGCTACGACGCGTCAGAAGAAGGCCAGCGCCTCACCGCGCTGGTCCACGCCCATGTGACACCTTCACCTGCCTGGACGGGCTTCATCCAGCAGCTTCGTGAAACGTTCCCCAACAGCCATCTCTGGGACACGACCGTTCCCTACCATGACCCCTGTTACAGTGTTCGGGTCTCCCTCCCGGGATTCAAGCCAGGGGGGCCTCGTGACGACTGCGTCGTCGCTCTGCTGAGCCAGCTCGCCCCGGTGTATGCCCTCTACGCCTCTCACACGGACAAGAGCCTGCCCGGAGCGGACTACTGGCTGCGCTTTCCCCCCTTCCCCCCTGAATTCCAATCGCACGAGGCAAAGCTCGCCAGACTCATCGAGTCCACCTTCGGATTCACCCGCCTGTCCAACGACATCCTCCTCACCCCTGTGCCCAACCTCGTCCCGCGCACGGCCAATTGGGAGGTAGGCAAGGCCCAACTCATCGACTGCCTCTTCACCTGGCACCGATGGTGACGCGCCTCAGTACCCCATGCCCAGGGGCTCGGGGTCCAGCGGCGCCGGCAGTACGCCCAGGCCCCCCGGCTGCCCGGCCCGCCACGCCACCTGGCCGGAAACCATTCCGCACTTGACGTACTCGACGGAAGCCACTGAGTTCACCTGATCGCGGCTGACGGAACCTGGAGGAACACGGCATGTCCTGGACAGGGCAACAGATGCACCTCATTCGCAGCACCCCCATGGGCATGCAGAAGGCGAGGCAGTTGCTCACCGCCTCGGCGCCCACCGTCCAGGTCTCCTCGCTGACGGACGAGCAGGTCATCCAACAGCTCGCCCGCATCATGGCACCCCGGGCCTCCGTGGAGCCCGCCACGCTCCACTTCAACGGCCACATGCTGCGCTGGAGGCAGGCCTTCCCCGACAAGATCTCCGCCACCAGCTGGCCGGCGGTCTCGGGAAGGAGCGGCTACCAGACCAAGGAGCACCAGGAGAAGGCGGACAAGGGGCCCATTCCCGAGGGAGAGTGGCTCGTCTCCCAGGGGGAGTACCAACAGATGCCGGAGCGCAGCCTGCTCGACAAGTTGATCAACGAGTTGGGGCGTGGCGGCTGGCCGGGGGGTGAAAGCTCCTGGGGCAAGCACCGCATCTGGCTGAAACCCAAGTCCGGGACGAAGACCTACGGACGCAGCGGGTTCTCCATTCATGGAGGCGACAACCCGGGTTCCGCCGGATGCATCGACCTCGTGGGCCAGATGCCCAACTTCGTCAAGATGTTCCGGGCCTATGGCAAGGACATGGACCTGACCGTGAAATATGAATAGCCCACCGGCCTCGCGCTGGCTCCGGTGGCTCAACGGGTTGCTCCGGGTGCTCCTCCTCCTGCTGCTGGCGCTCTGCGGGGCGACGCTGGTCTCCTACCTGCTCCACCCGGAGGAGTACCGCTTCGGCACGGAGGTGGGCGGCCTTCGCTACCGCTCGAGCCTCCACTATTCAGGGCTCCTCCTCCTCGAGGCGCTGCTGCTCTGCGGCGGACTGGTGCTGACCTTCGTGGCCCGGACGCCCATCCGCCGGATGTGGCTCGGGCTGGGCGTGGTGCTCCTCGACGCCATCGTCTTCGTGGGCCTGCTCGGCGGAGGGCACTGACGCCTCACCCGCCGCGTGTCAGTAGCCGGTGGTGCCCAGGGGCTCGGTATCCAGGGGCGCCGGCAGCACGCCCAGGCCCCACGGCTGCCCGGCCCGCCACGACACCTGGCCAGAAATACCCCACCCGGCGCACGTCACCTCGCGGCCCTGGAACTCCATCCAGAACACCGACTCCTCGGGCCGCGCCGCCTGGTCCAGGCACGCCACGCGCGACAGGGGCCTGGCCGCGTTGCCCCCGAGTGACACCGCGAAGGCCCGGTGCGAGTGCCCGCACAGCACCCACTTCGGGTGCACCGTCTCCACCAGCCGCCGGGTGATGGGGTTGCCAATCCAGTACGAGGGCAGCGTCCGGCCCGGCGGTGGCACCTCCCGCTCCTGCGCCCGCTGCGGCAGCCCTCGCGGCCACTCGTGCACCAGCAGCAGATCCATGTCCCGCAGCGCCGCCACCTTCTCCACCTCGGGCGCGCGGAAGTACCCGGCCTGCTTCGCCGTATCCAACGAGCGCGGACGCTTCAGCGGCTGCTCATAGAAGCGCGGCGCGTGGATGCCCGACAGGTACCCCACTCGCAGCCCTTGCAGCTCCTTCAGGCCCGCACGCCCCAGGTAGTGCACGTTGGGCGCGAGCTGGAAACCCTCCGGCGAGTCATGCAGCGCCTCGAAGTCCTCGTTGTTGCCGGCGATGAAGTACAACGGCCGCTTCATCTCCCGGACGCCGTCCGCGTACTCGGCGAACTCGGCGGGCATGGCGCGCTTGGCCGCCTTGCGCCGATGATCATCCGCGTGCCGGAAGGCCTCCACGTCTCCCACGGCCAGCACCAGGTCCACCGGCCGGCCCCGCGCCTCCGCCAGCGCGTCGAGCCACGTTTCCACGCGGCGGAAACGGCCGTGGATGTCTCCCACTGCGGCGACCAGGAGGGATTCCGGAGCCATCGTGCCCACCACCCTGCCCCGCCCCTCGCGTCCTGTCGAGTGGGTTTACCGCGCAGTGTGTCAAAAATGAGAAGGGGCGCCCCGCCAGGAGCGCCCCCGCTCAAGCCCCTCACACTCCCGGTGCTAGCAGCCCACCGGGTAGGTGATCTGCACGCTCGCCCCGGCCTGCGGCGCCTTGTCCACGTCGAAGATGACGCTGTTGGTGGTCGCGTCGTACGTCCACCCGTCCGTCACCACCACCCCATCCACGCGCACCACGATGCGCGAGGTGTCCGAGGGCGTCTCGCTGAGCGGGAAGGAGCGGTTGGGACCGAAGGCGTTCTCCGAGATGCGCTCCAGGGACTCGGCCCAGTTGGGCGTGCAGATGCTCTCCACCACGCCGCCGGTGGACTGGGCCAGTTGGATGTAACGGCTGCCGGTGCTGCTGGCCCGCGGGCAGGTGGTCAGGTCGCCCGGCCCGGTGATGGCGGAGAAGAGGATCTTGGAGCGATCCCCACCCTTGAGGCCCAGCAGGAACGTCTCGTAGGCGGCCACCGGCTGCGGCGAGAAGTCCTCCTCGTCGGTGACGGCGATGATGGCCAGCTTGGCGTCCTCGCGCAGGAAGCCGGCGTTGCCGTCCAGCGACTGGGGCGTGCGCGGGTCATCCCCGGAGAACACGAGCGGAGCCGACAGGGCCTGGTACATGGCCTCCAGGCCCTGCTCGTTCCAGTGGCACACGCCCACGTTGGTGTTGCGCACGAAGACGGCATCGGCCGAGGGAGTGGTGGGCTTGATGATGCGGGGCGAGGAGTTGTCCACGGGGAAGAAGCGGCCATTCTCACCGCCCTCGGCACCACCCGGGCACGTCGCCCAGCCGCCCGAGGAGCGCTCGATGCCCGTGGTGGTGACGGCGATGTGGTAGTCCACGCCCGCCTTGCCCGCGTGGGAGAGGAAGGCCGAGAAGTTGGCGCCCAGGCTCTGCTGCTCGTCCATCATCGAGCCCGAGTTGTCCACCACGAAGAGCACGTCCACCTTGGCCTGCGAATCCTGGACGAACTCGTCCGTCTGCTCGTTCTTCAGCTCGCCCTTGCCCACCAGGCCCACCGTGTAGGGCGCGCCCGTGGCCAGGTCGAAGCGCAGCGCGGCGGCGTCATCCCCGTCACTCGACGGCTCGTACGTCACCGTGAGGGTGGCCCGGCTCCTGGCGGCGAGCTCCGCCGGGAACGTGAAGCCGTGGGACACCTTGAAGTCCGCGGCGTCGCCCTCGGTGCGCAGGGCCCGGATCGTGGTGGGCCCGGGGCAGTCGTTGTAGACGATGAGCTCGCGCTCACGCGGGCCGCAGGTGAGCCGGGTGACGCCGAAGTCCAGGCTGGTGGGCTGCACCGAGAAGCACCCCTGCACGCCCTGGCCATTCAGCGGCACCAGCAGGTGGCCGGCACTGGGGTTGTTCACCCACCCCTCCGCCATGCCGGAGAACTCCCCTTCCGCGCCCGGCTTGAAGCGCACCAGCAGCCGCGCGCGCTGTCCCGGCCTCAGCACCTGGTTGCCCAGCCGCTCCGCCCGGAAGGCGTCATCCGAGCCTCCCGCCACCTGCATCCCCTGGAGGAAGCACTCGGAGGTACCGGTGTTGCGCACCGACGCGCCGAGCGTCACCTCGGAGCCCACCGGCACGCTGCCGAACTCCACCACCTCCGGCTCCAGCACGTAATCGCAGGGCGCGAACACCTTGCCCTCGCCCTTCATCTGCACCACCTCGGTGGAGGTGCTGGTGCCGTTCAGAATCTTGGCGGACAGCTCTCCCTCCCCCGCGCCCGCGCCAGCGCGCGGCCTGAAGGTGACGGGCACGGCGACGGACTGACCCGCGGGAATGGGCAGGCTGGCGGGCGCCGTCGCCAGCAGGAAGTAGCCCCCCTTCTTCGTGGTGAGCGTCACGTCGCTCAGCAGCACGTCGTTGCGGCAGCGGTTGATGACCTGCACGTCCCGGGTGGCGCTCATGCCCTCGGCCACCACGCCGAAGTCGAGCGGCTCCGGCTGCAGCACCACGCACGAGTTGCCCACCTCGCCCCGCAGCGACACCTTGGGGCCCGGCTTCGTGGTGCCCATGGGCCGCACGTCCAACTCCAGGCGCGCCTCGCGCACCGGGCCGGGAACCGTGGGCGAGAAGGCCACGCGAATCTCCGCCACCGCACCCGAGGCCAGCACCCCGGCGCCCACCGCGGGCGCACTCACCACGCGGAAGGCATTGCCCGCGTTGTCCAGCAGCTTCACCCCGCCGTACGCCATGGGCTCGGTGCCCAGGTTGCGCACGATGACGCGCTCCTCGGCGGTGGCCCCCACCGGCACGCGGCCGAAGTCCACCCGCAGCGGCGTCACTTCCAGCAGCGTGGCGATGCCCGTGCCCGACAACGACACGACGATGGGCTCGCACATGGGGCACTCCACCCCCACGCGCACCTGCGCCGCCGCCGCGCCCAGCCGCTGCGGATTGAAGGCCAGCGGCACCCGGCGCTCCTCTCCCGGCCGCAGCACGAAGGGCTGTTCCGCCTCGCTCGAGCTGAACTGGTCCGCGTCCGCCCCTTCGAAGGACACGCGCACCGGCGTCTCCACCTGCGTGGGGTTGCGCACCACGAACTCCCGCATCTCCACCTGGCCCAGCTCCACGTTGCCGAAATCGAGCGCGCGTCCCGGCACCTCCACGAACGCCTTCACGCCCTGCCCATCCAGGCCCAGCTTCGCCACGCCCTCGCGGCCCACGTTGTCCGCGTCGGTGAGCACCTCCAGCATGCCGGAGACTGTGCCCTCCACGTCCGCCGTGAAGTGCACCTCCACCTCGCGCTCACCGCCGGCCTTCAGCTCGAAGGCGTCGAAGGGCACCACCTCCACGTTGGGCAGGGTGGCCCGGGCCCCGTGCACCATGAAGGGCGCGCGGCCCCGGTTGGACAGCCGGACCTTCATCGTCTTGGTCACGCCCACCGCCGAGAGCCCGAACTCCAGCTTCTCCGGTGACGCTCCCAGCCCCGACGGAGCCCGATGCGATGACGGCCGATCACAGCCCGCCCCCACCAGCGCCATCAGGCACGCGGCCACGCACACCCAGCGCAATCCCAACATCGCAGCCTCCCCGGATCGGCGAGCGCCCACGGCCACCCGCGCGATCACCAGCCACACCTTGGGTGAGGGCTCTTGCAACCCCGGGGCCCGCCGCGGTGCGGCATCCCGGTGTTACCCACCGCTGTGACAAGTCGAGGGACTACGGGGAAAACTATTGGACTCCAGTGGGCATCACCCTGCCCCTCCGGCCCTGCCTCGTTGAAAAGATTTCCGGAGTGCTCGGCAGGTGACGGGAAAAAACCGGAAGCTCGGAGGCAAGAAAGGGAAACACCCACTCCCCCGGACTCCCCGCTCAGGGCGCGGGACGTACATCGGGTAGGAGTAGGCGAGGAACCAGCCCCGTCCCCCACAGCACACCACCCATGCACACCAGGGAGCCCACCATCGCGAGCGGGCGAAGAGGCTCGCCCAACAGCAGCGCGCCGAGCAGCCAGGAGAAGGCCGGGGTGAGCTGCGTGGTGATGCCCCCGGCCGCGGCCGTCACGTAGCCCATGGCGTAGGTGAAGATCATCTGCGCCACGACGGAGGACAGGCCCACGCCAAGCAGCGGCAACACCATGTCCGGAGTCACGGGCCGCCAGTCCTGGAGGGCGAAGGGCAGGCCGAAGAGCAGCCCGAAGAGACAGAAGGAGAGGAAGATGGAGGCGGCGTCGGTGTCGCCCCGCAGGGCGCGCAGGGCGATGACGGCCGCGCCACTGAGGAGCGCGGAGGCCACCCCGGCCCACGCGCCCACGCCCGAGGTGAGGACCAGGCCCCCCTGCACGGTGCTCCAGATGACGAGCCCCGCTCCACAGGTGGTGGCCATGAGCCCGGTGGCCAGGTAGCCATTCACGCGCTCGCCGAGGATGAAGATGCCGAGGATGGCGGCGCAGATGGGCCAGCAGGCGTTGAGCAGCGTGGCCGGCCCCACCGCGAGCCGATCAATGGCCACGAAGTAGAAGTAGACGGAGCCACCGCCGAAGAGGCCGCGCAGGGTCCACAACACGGGCCGTCCCATGCGTGGACGGGTGCGGGTGAGCGGGAAGTAGAAGGCGAGGAAGACGAGGCCGATGGCGAAGCGGGCGCACACCACCTGCCCCACCGACAACCGCCCCGCCACCGTGCGCGCGCTGAAGGCCATCACGGCGAACATGAGGCTGGAGACGACGAGCAGCGGCGAGCCGCGCAGACGCTCGGGGATGGGGGGCATGGGCCCGGCACCCTAACGCGGAACCGGCCGCCTCCCCAGCCCCTCCCGCCTGCTCGCTCTCCACCCGGGCGGCGGAGGGATGCGCGTTGAAAAGCCAGGTGTTGAGGCTCATTCAATGTCACGCGCGCCAGAATCCCCTACCTGCGCGCCCTTTCAGTGGTAGATCGCGCCCCCATGTCCGAGCCAGACGTCATCTCCATCCGTGGAGCCAAGGAGCACAACCTCAAGAACATCTCCCTGGAGATTCCGAAGAAGAAGCTGGTGGTGTTCACCGGCGTCTCCGGCTCGGGGAAGAGCTCGCTGGCGTTCGACACGCTCTACGCCGAGGGCCAGCGCCGCTATGTGGAGAGCCTCTCCGCGTACGCGCGGCAGTTCCTCGGGCAGATGGAGAAGCCCAAGTACGACACCATCCGGGGCCTGTCGCCCACCATCTCCATCGAGCAGAAGGCGGCCAGCAACAACCCGCGCTCGACGGTGGGCACCGTCACCGAGGTGCATGACTACCTGCGCGTGCTCTTCGCGTCCGTGGGCGTGCAGCACTGCCCCCAGTGCGGCAAGCGCGTGGGCAAGCAGAGCGCCCAGCAGATCGTCGACACGCTGATGGAGTCGCCCGCGGGCACCAAGGTGATGGTGCTGGCGCCCGTGGTCACCAACCGCAAGGGCGAGCACAAGGACATCCTCACCGAGGCGCAGAAGCGCGGCTTCTCCCGCGCGCGCGTGGACGGCAAGGTGAAGAGCCTGGAGGAGCGCATCGAGCTGGACAAGAAGTCCAAGCACGACATCGCGCTCATCATCGACCGGCTGGTGCTCAAGCCGGAGGTGCGCACGCGGCTCACCGACGCGGTGGAGACGGCGCTGCGCGAGGGCAAGGGCATGCTCATCATCACGGATGAGACGGGCAGCATCGCGAGCGATCGCATCATGAGCGAGCTCAACGCCTGCCACGCGTGCGGCCTGTCCTTCGGCGAGCTGAGCCCGTCCTCGTTCTCCTTCAACAACCCGCTGGGCATGTGCTCGGACTGCAACGGCCTGGGCACCAAGGCGGAGATGGATCCGGAGCGCATCGTCCCGGACCCCTCGCGCAGCCTGCGCGACGGCGCGGTGGAGCCGTGGGCCAGCGGCATGAACAAGGGCGAGGGCTGGACGGCGGACTTCGTGGAGAGCCTGGCCGAGAACTTCGACATCGACCTGGACACGCCGTACGGCAAGCTGCCGGCCAAGGCGAAGAAGATCCTGATGTACGGCGCCGAGGGCAAGCGCTTCACCGTGAAGTGGGGCGATGGCGGCCGCTACGAGATGGAGTGGGAGGGCCTGGTCAACAGGCTGATGCGCGGCTTCAAGACGACCACGTCCGAGGCGATGCGCACCTACTACCAGAAGTTCTTCAGCGACAAGCCGTGCCCCACGTGTGACGGCGCGCGCCTGAAGCCGGAGAGCCGGGCGGTGAAGGTGCACGGGCGCTCCATCGTGGACCTGAGCCGGCAGACGATCGGCGACGCGCTGCGCTGGCTCAGGGACATGCAGCTCACGGAGACGGAGCGGAAGATCGCCACCGAGCTGCTGAAGGAGATCCGCAGCCGCCTGGGCTTCCTGGAGGACGTGGGCCTGTCGTACCTGACGCTGGACCGCACGGCGTCCACGCTGTCCGGCGGCGAGAGCCAGCGCATCCGGCTGGCGTCGCAGATGGGCAGCGAGCTCACGGGCGTCATCTACATCCTCGACGAGCCGTCCATCGGCCTGCACCAGCGGGACAACGGCAAGCTGCTGGCCACGCTCAAGCGGCTGAGGGACCTGGGCAACTCCGTCGTGGTGGTGGAGCACGACGAGGAGACGATGGAGGAGGCGGACTGGCTGGTGGACTTCGGGCCGGGCGCGGGCGAGCTGGGCGGCCAGGTGGTGGCCGAGGGCACGCCGGCGCAGGTGATGGCCAACGAGAAGAGCTCCACGGGCGCGTACCTCTCCGGCCGCAAGGAGATCGCCATCCCCGAGCAGCGCCGCGTGCCCGGCAAGACGAAGGTGGTCATCCAGGGCGCCAAGGAGAACAACCTCAAGGACGTCACGGTGGAGATTCCGCTCGGCATGTTCGTGGCGGTGACGGGCGTGTCGGGCGCGGGCAAGTCCACGCTCATCAATGAGATCCTCTACCCCGCCGCGGCGCGCATGCTGTACGAGAGCCGCGAGGTGCCGGGCAAGCACAAGGCGATCACCGGGCTGGAGAACCTGGACAAGGTCATCGACATCGACCAGCGGCCCATTGGACGGACGCCGCGCAGCAACCCGGCCACGTACACGAAGCTCTTCGACTCCATCCGCGACGTGTTCGCGATGACGCCGGAGGCGCGGGCGTTCGGGTACACGCCGGGACGCTTCTCCTTCAACATCAAGGGCGGACGCTGCGAGGCGTGCGAGGGCGATGGCGTGAAGCTGGTGGAGATGCACTTCCTGGCGGACGTGTACGTGCCGTGCGAGGTGTGCAACGGCAAGCGCTTCAACGAGGCCACGCTGCGGGTGCGCTACAAGGGGAAGAACATCGCCGAGGTGCTCGAGATGAGCGTGCGCGAGGCGATGCAGCACTTCAGCGCGCACAAGGACATCATGCGCGTGCTGCAGACGCTGGAGGACGTGGGCCTGGGCTACATCCGGCTGGGGCAGAGCTCGCCCACGCTGTCGGGTGGCGAGGCGCAGCGCATCAAACTGGCGCGCGAGCTGGCGCGCGTGGCCACGGGCCGCACGCTGTACATCCTCGACGAGCCCACCACGGGTCTGCACTTCGAGGACATCCGCAAGCTGTTGCACGTGCTCAACCGGCTGGTGGAGGCGGGCAACACGGTGCTCGTCATCGAGCACAACCTGGACGTCATCAAGAGCGCGGACTGGCTCATCGACATGGGGCCCGAGGGCGGCGCGGGCGGCGGCCAGCTGCTGGCCACGGGCACGCCCGAGCAGGTGGCGGAGGTGAAGGAGAGCCACACCGGGCGCTACCTCAAGCACGTGCTGACGAAGTCGCGGAAGAACCGCGTGGGCCGCAAGCCCCCCGAGTCGGCCGCTCCCGCCGCCTGACCGGACACTCCTGGCGCTCTTTACTTGCGCCTCCCCTCCCTCCTGCGCTGGCATCACGCTCCACCACACTCGCAGGGGGGAGTACACGTGTCCGAGTCATCTCTCGCCGCACCGCAGCTCGTCATCAACAGCCGCATGCTGTATTCGAGTTGGATTCCCGCGGACGCGGAGGCCGCCGCCGCGCTGCTGCCCAAGGGACTCCAGCCCGCAACCAACCGCGCCATCTACATGAACCAGTACATCGTCGACTCCGAGGCTCAGACCTCGAGCTTCGGCGCCTACTCGCTCACGTACCTGGGGCTGGACCTCGCGGGCCGCACCGCTCCGGATGGAGTGACGCCCTCGCGCTTCTTCACGCACTACTTCAACTCGTCGGAGCACGTGCGCAACTACGTCCGCGAGCGCGGCGTCCCCGCCTCTCCGGGTACCACGACGCTGGAGCTCAACGGCGGCGAGCTGGTGGCCACCACGCGCGTGGATGGCACCCCCATCATCCGCACGGTGGCCAAGGTGGGCGCGAAGATCGCCTCGGTGGCGCGCGGGCACCTCACCTACGTGAAGCAGTTGAAGGGCAAGCTCGTTGCCGGCAACTACCCCTACGTGGGTGAGCTGGCATCGCCCTTCGAGCTGGTGTCGCTCGAGTTCCTCGCGAAGGACCATCCCGTCTACGCGCTGCGGCCCTCGAGCCCCCTGCTGAAGGTGGAGGGCTGGTGCTGGTACGCGCCGCGCGACTCCTTCGTCTACCCGGGCGGAGAGTACGAGTACAAGCAGTAGGCCCCGCACTGAGAAGGCCGCATGAGGATGCCATGATGAAACCGTGAGCCAACGGGCATCGGGCTCGTGGCATCTTCTCCCCCATGAGGGGAATGCCTGACGTGGGCCGGGAACGAATGCTCCGGATGACCGGAGCACTGGTGGCCGTGAGCCTGTGCTTCGCGACAACGGCACGGGCGGACACCGCCATCATCGGGACGGTGAGCAACGCCGAGACGAACGAGCCGGTCCTCGACGTGGTCGTGGTCGCGACCACCCCCGGCATGCAGGGCGAGAAGGCCGTCGTCGCGGACGCAGAGGGCCGGTTCAGCATCCCCGACATCCCACCGGGCATCTACACCCTGCACTTCTACAAGGAGGCGTTCAAGCCGTTCTCACGGACGGACATCCTGCTTCGCCCGGAGCGGACCGTCCGGGTGACGGTGGCTCTGTCCCCCGAGCCTGATGCGGACCTGCCCATCCTGGCCTGCGGGGGGCCCACCGTCGATGTGAGCTCCTCGAGCACGGGGATGTACGTCGAGCAGGACTTCACCCAACGCCTCGCGCTGAACCGGCCGATGGACAAGCGCGGCGCGGCACGCACCTTCGAGGGTCTCGTCGAGCTGGTCCCGGGTGCGCGGAGCGAGGCGTACGGCGTGTCCATCAACGGGGCCTCTCCCTTCGAGAACGCGTACCTGGTGGACGGACTCTCCACCACGGATCCGCTCCTGGGCGTCAACGCCCTGCCGCTGAGTGTCGAGTTCCTCCAGGACATCTCGCTCTTCACTGGAGGAGCCATGGCGGAGCACGGCCGCGCCACCGGAGGCATCATCCAGGCAACGACCCGGACGGGCTCCAACGAATTCCACGGCTCGGTCTTCGGCAACTGGGTCCCCGGTTTCCTGGGGGGGACGTCCACGCCCGCCTCCGGGCCCACCTGGACCATCACGGGGCAGAACACGCTCCGCCTCCAGGGTGATGCCGGAGCCACCCTGGGAGGCCCCCTCCTGAAGGACCGGCTGTGGTTCTTCGCCGGGGTGGCACCCGCCTTCACCCGCGTGGAGCACACGCGCGCCCTCAGCGCTCGCGGCCCCGGCCCGGACGGAGCCCTCGTCAACACGCCGATTCCCGGCACCTCGCGCTTCTTCCAGGCCGAGGAGCGCAGCCTCCAGGCGATGGGCAAACTGACCTACCTGCTCAACGAGCGGCACTTCATGTCGCTGTCGGTCATCACCACGCCCGCCCGCTCCGGTGGACGGGACTCGCTCACCGTGGACCCGCTGACCGGCGGCGTCCGGGAGTTCATCAACGCCCATCCCACGTCCCTGCTCCATCGTGAGCTCGGCGGCGACTTCACGACGGCCGCCTTCAAGTACAACGGCGCGAGCCCGGACTACCGGCTGCGCGTCGAGGCCAACCTCGCCTGGTCCCGCCAGACGGCCTCCAGCACGCCCCATCTCACAGGTCTCTCCGACGGGATGCGCCCAGCGAGGAGTACCGTGGTGCTCCACGAGCCCTCCGCGCCGGACATGGTGCGCTACTGCGGCTCCAGCGTGGCCGAGCAGCTCGAGAAATGTCCCGTCCAGTACTACGGGGAGGATGGCGAGGAGTTCATGTCCCTGGACACGGTGGACCGCTACCAGGCCAACGCCCAGGTCACCTGGCTGGCGGAGTTCCTCGGCCGCCACGTGGTGAAGGCTGGCCTGGACGCGGAGCTCCTCTCGTACGAGCGGGCCCGAAGCCGCTTCTGGGACGGCGAGCAGTACTCGTTCAACCAGACGCTCCGGTATGACCGCGACACCCTCGGTGGCTTCGTGCAGGACAGTTGGACGTTCCTCCAACGGCTCACGGTGAACGCGGGAGTCCGCTACGACGCGCAGCGGTTGCACACGTTCGAGAACCCGCGGACCTTCGGGCTGGGCCAGCAGTTCTCGCCGCGCGTGGGGCTGGTGGTGGATCCGCTGAACACGGGCCAGATGAAGCTCTTCGCCCACTACGCGAAGTACAGCGGCCAGCTGCCTCTCGAGATGTTGAATGGGGTCTTCCCTTCCTACTCGGATGTCGAGTTCGTGGACCCCCGCCTCGTTCCCCCGTCGTCCAGCGAGCTCGTCGCGGGCGCCGAATACGAGGTCCTGCCACAATTCCGGTTGCTCGCCACCTATACCCACCGCTCACTGGACTCGGTCATCGAGAACCTGGACCGCGGCGACCACATCACTCCCAGCGAATTCCTGGGCAATCCGGGCCTGGGAATCGCCAGCCACTTCCAGAAGGCGGAGCGCACCTACGATGCGATGACGGTGGCACTGAACCGGTCCTTCGACTGGGGCTGGCTGGCCCAGGCAAGCTACACCTGGTCGCGCCTGCACGGAAACCATGCGGGCAGCTTCCGGCCCGTCGCCGACTGGAGGGAGCCGTCGATCCAGTCCGACATCCAGTTCCCCACCCAGCAGGCGAATCGTTCGGGTCCGCTGCCGAACGACCGCACGCACACCGTCAGGGTCTTTGGCGCCAAGGCGTTCGCCCTCACCCGAGCACTGTCCGCCAACCTCGGCCTGTCCTACCGGGGCCAGTCGGGCACCCCCATCAACTACTTGGGCGGCCACCCGCTCGCGGGCATGGGTGAGACCTTCGTATTGCCGCGCGGCTCCACGGGCGAGCGAACCCCGTGGGTCCACACCATCGATACCCACCTCGGGGTGAGCTACCGGGTGGCGAGGGACAAGGTGGTGTCCCTCGGCCTGGAGGCCTTCAACCTGTTCAACTTCCAGGAGGT
Source organism: Archangium sp. Cb G35 (assembly GCF_001896145.1). Taxonomy (NCBI): domain Bacteria; kingdom Pseudomonadati; phylum Myxococcota; class Myxococcia; order Myxococcales; family Archangiaceae; genus Archangium; species Archangium sp. Cb G35. The sequence continues at coordinate 224,535 of NZ_MPOI01000005.1, read as the reverse complement.
GACGCGCGTGAACGAGCACTACACCTACGGCGACGTGTTGCCGCTCGAAGCACAGGTGGAAGCCGGACAACTCACTCCGGACATGGTCCGTGACGTCGTCGGCCGGCCCCTCTCACCCAGCGCGCTCAACCCGGAGTTCAAGAAGCCCATCCAGTATCAGGCCCCACGGCAGGTGCGCATCGGCCTGCGCTACACGTTCTGAGCCACGCGGCGGTCGCGCGGCACCAGGGACTCAGGCGGCGCTCGCCGCGGGGGGGTGCGTGGCCCGCTCCGCCACGGTCTGCGGCTCGTCCGACCAGAAGCGCAGCCACTCGTCGCGCAGCGCCCGGGCGTCCTGCCGGCCCAGGTCGATGAGGATGTCCGCGAAGCCACCATCGAAGAGCAGGTACGAGGCCAGGTCCGCCTCGTGCGCGGCATCCCGGTCCACCAGCCGGAGGATCGCCTTGTGCGCCAGGCCATTGCTGCGGCGGCGGAAGTCGGGCGTGCGGACGTACTCGGCGGCCAGCGCGCCGATGTCCTTCGAGGGCCGCACCAGCAGCTCCCGCACGTAGCGCAGGGGCTGGCTGCGGTGGTGTCCCAGCACGCCGCTGAGCGTCCGCGCGAAGTCCGGCCCGTAGGCCACCGTTCCCGCCTCGAGGATGGCGTTGAGCCGCCGCAGCCGGCCGAGATCCTGGTCCGTGCGGTCCATCATCAGCGTGTTGAGCATCTTGCCCGCGAGGAAGGGCGCGGTCGCCAGGGCCTGCTCGCGCTCCTGCTCGGTGCTCTCCTGCGTGCCGATGGCCTTCTGGGCGCGCAGGGCCTCGTGCCGCAGCGAGATGACGATCACCCGCTGCGCTCCCAGCCGCAGCGCCGGGCTCATGGGGACGTTGAGCCGCAGCCCTCCATCCACGTGCAGCCCGCCGCGCAGGCGCACCGCCGGGAAGACGACCGGGATGGCCGCCGAGGCCAGGGCATGGTGCGGGGTGATGCGCGTGGCCTCGGCCTGGTACGAGGGATCATTGCCCCACGTGGGGATTCCGCCCTCGCGCCGCTGGACGAACACCGAGGCCCGTCCGCTGCCCACGTGCGTGGCGCTCACCGCGAGCGCGTCGATATGGCCCCTGCGCATGTTGCGGGCGATCCCCAGCCAGGGAATGCCTCGGCTCACGATGGTCCGCAGTCCTCGGGGATCCACCAGCCCGCCGTACTGGAGATCGCGCGGATGGGGCGCCGGTTTGCCGAGCGCCTCGCGCAGCACCCGGAAGACGTCTCCCACGCCCACCCGGAGCACCTCCTCCACCTTCATGCCCGTCCAGTGCGCCCGCATGCCCCGGCCCTGCAAGGCTGGCTGGTCGCTCGTCGCCGCGAGGTAGCAGGCGTGGATGGCGCCCACCGACGTGCCCGCGAGGATGTCGAGCCTCAGCGGCCGGCCAAGTTCCGGCTCCAACTCCTCGCGCAGGTAGGAGAGAACTCCGGCCTCATAGGCCCCTCGCGCGGCCCCTCCCCCGAGCACCAGACCCGTCTTCAGTCCGGACATCATGGCGATCACCTCTCTGGGAGGGAGTCTACGGCGGATGCCGCGTGACAGCGAGGGCGCCCCTGCCTACAGGAGCCCACAACCCGGACCGCATGACCGTGGAAGTCCCATCGGGCAGCCGGGGGGCGTTGAGCGCCCGGCACACACCGACCTATCGTGGCGCCCTCTTTCGACGTCGGTATCCCAGGGGGAAAAACGGTGAGCAACGCACCCATCCAGAACGAGCAGATCGAGTACTCGGACACGCGCCGCAGGGCCGCCGCCGCCGCGCCGCGCCGCTCGTTGAGGGACATGGGTCCCATCACCGGCGCCATCGCCTCGGCCGCGGCCACCGTCGGCTCCCGGGCGCTCGGGCTCGGCGCGGCCGGCTTCGTGCTCGGAATCGTGGGCTTCTTCGTCGAGAAGGGCACCGGCCTGCTGGATCATCCGTCCGAGCGCTGGGGTGTGCTCGTCTACGGCCTGCTGCTCGTCTACATGGCCGCGGGGGCCATCGGGCTCGGGACCGCGGGGTTGTGGCGCGGCATCGGCCGCGTGGCGATGAACCTCGTGGAGCAGCACAAGCTCTGCCAGCGCATCGTCGCGCGCGTCTTCGAGCGGGCCGAGGGCCTCGTGGAGGGTGTGAACACGCCGGAGATCCTCCGCAAGCCCCTGCCCATCCAGAAGCTGCGGGACGTGCTGAGCCGCGCCATCACCGCGTACGCCACGAGCGATGATGACGAGTCGGGCCTCGGAGGCTTCTCCCGTTCCATGTTCCGGCGCCTCAAGCTGAAGGTGTGCCGCCACATCGAGACGAAGATCATCGAGCTCATCGGCGAGGAGACGCGCGACCGGAACACCGTGGAGCTGACACTCGAGAGGCTCCAGGATCTCGCCGAGGAGAAGCTCGACGAGCGCGTGATGGACGCGCTGGATGGCGCGCGCAACCAGCAGGCGTTCGTGTGGGGCGGTCTGTTCGTGGCCGTGCTGGCGCTGCCGCCCATCGCGCTCGCGCTGCTGCGCTAGGAGCGTGTCGGCGAATCGGCCAGAGGTACGGTAGCGCGTAGAGGGAGCCATATGGGCGCCCCAGGTGCAGATGCCGTGGAGCCGCGACCGCCGTGCAGCGACCTGCTCGGCTACGCCGCCTGCGCGGCCAGGCTGGGCAGTTCCCACCCCAGCTTCCACAACTTCTTCAGGTTGTGGACGGCGCACGCCAGCGAGAATTCCCCTTGCACCTTGGTGAGGCCCCTCAGCGAGAAGCGTGGCAGGACTGTGTTCTTCACCTGCCCAATGACAGGCTCGGCTGTCACCTTGCGCCGCGCGTACGCCTTGCGTCCCCGCTTCGTCAAAATCTTGCGCTTCATGCGCTCCTTGAAGCTCAGCCCCGCCGGCGGGCGTCCGCGAGGAGCTGGCGGAGCTTCCTCTCCATGCTTGCTGCGCCCGGTGGCCACAAAGCACTCCACGCCCTTGTCCTCCACCTTCTCTACATCCTGCTGGCTCAGGTAGCCCGTGTCCGCACTCAGCTCCACGGGCAGCAGTCCCGTGTTGGCTTCCACCTGCTCCACCATCGGCGCGAGCTGGCGTGCATCACTGGTGCTCTGCCCCACTTCCTGGGCCACTATCAGTTGTGTGTCCGCGTCCGCCGCCACCTGCGCGTTGTAGGACTGCTGGAAAGCACCTGCCCGGGGCATGATTCTCGAGTCCGGGTCGGTGAAATTGCGCTGCGCCTTCTCGGAGGGCCTGGCCTTCTCGGGGTCGTCTCCCCTGGCCTCGGCCTTCTCCCTGGCCTCCTTCTCCAAGTCCTCCTTGGCCTTGCCAATCTTCTCCCGCCTCTTCTCCTTCTCCACCGCAAGCTCCAGCTTCTTCTCCGCCTCCAACTGGCGCGCGGCCTGCCGCAGCCGCTCGGCGCGCTTGTTGGGGTCCTTCATCTCCTCGGGCAGCTCATCCCCGCGCTGCCCCTTGCCGTAGCGCTTGTCCTCCTCGGCATCCAGCGCCTCAGCCTCTTGCAGCAGCCTGTCAATCTGCTCGTCCAGCTTCTTCATGGCCTCCTCCATCCGTCCGTAGCTCATCGCCTTGTGCTTGCTGGCGTTGGCCTTCCATTTCGAGCCGTCCACCGCCAGGTGCCCCAGCTTCTTGAGCCCCGAGCTGCGCGCCAGCCTCAGCGTGTCCACGAAGAGCGCTCGGAAGGCTTCCAGGTGCCTCACCCGGAAGGTGCACACCGTGTCGTGGTCGGGCCGCTCTCCTCCCGTCAGGTAACGGAAGGCGATGTCCGTCTCGCACCGCCTCTCAATCTCCCGGCTGCTCGTAATGCCCCGCGCGTACGCGTACATGAGCAGCAGCGTCATCATCACCGGGTGATAGGGCGGCTGGCCTCGCTCCTGGGTGTACGCCTTCAGTATGGGGCTGAAGTCCAGCGCCTTGCGCACCTCAACGAAGAAGCACGCCAGGTGCCCCTCTCCCAGCACCTCCCTCGCGTACTGCGGCAGCAACTGCCCCTGCTCCGGCGTCCACTCCCGGAATGGCCTCGGCGAGGCGTAGCGGGCAGAGCTCTTCGCTTGCTCCTCCCGCTCCGGCTTCTCGCTGGCGACTACGTCCAACAGGGCGGCCTGCTCTGGCTTCTTCGTCGAGGTGGTGCTCACCCTCCACCTTCAACCAGAACTCGCCTCCCCTCTGAAGGACCACCTGGGGCGTCACCCCTCTACTCCACCCTCTACGGTGGGATACTCCGACAAGCTCCTAGGCGTGCCCGAGAGGCCACCCTCCCGGGCACGCTCTTCACGAACTTGTCCAACAGTTGGACAAGTTCTCAGAGACCGGGCCCGGAGGGTCCCCCTGCACGCGGCACCCGCCGGGAGTATCTTGTCCCGGCGCGTGTTGCACTGCGTGCAAGGGCAACCGGACCTCCCACTTCACCACCGGTTGCACGGGAGTAGGACCATGTGGAAACAAGGCTTCGCGGTCCTGGCCGCGCTCCTGATGGGACTCGGCTCCGAGAGCGCCGAGGCGCGCTTCGGCAAGCGCCCACGCTCCTCGCCATCCTCTCCTTCGTCTCCCTCGTCGCCGCGCCCCTCTCATCCGAGCGGCGGCGTGGGCAGGCCTGGTTACAACCCGTATTACGGGCCCGGGTACTACGGGTTCTACGGAAACCCCTGGGCCCGGTACTACTACGACCCCGCCTGGGCCTGGCCGTACATGGGACCGGGCCGCCCGTTCGTCTACGGCAGGTACTACGACCTGGCGTGGCGGCGCCGGATGATGCCTCCTCCGAGCGCACCAGCGGTTCCCAGCCAGCCCTCGATGCCCACCCGGGTGGACCTCACGGCGGACGCGGGCTTCGTCTCGCAGGGCTACGCGATGGGGCTGGGACTCCAGGTGGATGGAGAGCAGCTCGCCTTCGGCTCGCGGCTGAACGTCTTCAACCTGGCCACGGATGATGGCTCGCCGGGCCGGGATACCCTCACGCTGCTGTCGCTCAAGCCGGGCGTGGTCCTGGTGTCGCGCGAGGACCTGCGCGTGCGCCTGCTGGCCGGCGTGGACCTGGCCTTCGCCCCGGACGCCATCTTCGTGGGACCGGGGCTGGGCGCGAGCACGCTGATGCGCGTGGCGGGTCCGCTCAAGCTCGAGGCGAGTGCCCACTGGACGCCCCTGCCCTTCACCCAGCTGAGCGGCGAAGCCGGACTGGCGCTGGCGCTCGGCCCGGTCCGGCTGCGAGGGGGCTACCGCGCCACCTACCTGGACGACCAGGGCCGCCTGGACCCCAACAGCCCGCCCAACCGGGACTTCTTCACGGGCCCCTACGTCGGCGTGGCGCTGACGCCCTGAGCCGTTACGAGGGAATCCCTCACACCGTGGGTTGTGCTCGGGGCCACCGCTGGAGTAACCCTCCCGTCCATGGCCAGTCCGTCCACCGCCGCCCCCCCCGCGACGTCCAGCGCCCGTTTCCCCCCCCAGATTCCCTTCATCATCGGGAACGAGGCCTGCGAGCGCTTCAGCTTCTACGGGATGCGGAACATCCTCACGGTGTTCCTCATCGACTACCTGCTGCGCAACGCCGTGCCCGACGAGGGCGCCCGCTCCGCCCAGGCCAAGAGCCTGATGCACCTCTTCATGGCGGGCGTGTACTTCTGCCCCCTGCTCGGCGGCTACCTCGCGGACCGCTGGCTGGGGAAGTACAAGGTCATCCTCTCGCTGAGCCTCGTCTACTGCCTGGGCCACGCCTGTCTGGCCATCTTCGAGAACAACGCCACCGGCTTCTACGCCGGCCTCGTCCTCATCTCCCTGGGCAGCGGCGGCATCAAGCCGTGCGTGAGCGCCATGGTCGGCGACCAGTTCAACGAGTCCAACAAGCACCTGGTGAAGAAGGTCTTCGCCATCTTCTACTGGACCATCAACTTCGGGTCCTTCTTCGCCTCGCTGACCATCCCCCTCACCCTCAAGCACTACGGCCCCGCGGTGGCCTTCGGCATCCCCGGCATCCTGATGTTCATCGCCACCGCCATCTTCTGGGCCGGCCGCCGCCACTACGTGATGGTGCCCCCCACCGGCCCCAACCCCCACTCCTTCCTCAAGGTGGTCGGCTCCGCGCTGCGCCACCGCGGGCAGGGCTCGCACTGGCTCGACGGCGCCACCAAGGAGCACCCCGCCGAGGCCGTCGAGGGCGCCAAGGCCGTCTTCCGCATCAGCGCCCTCCTGCTGCCCACCATCCCCTTCTTCTGGATGCTCTTCGACCAGAAGGCCTCCACCTGGGTCATCCAGGCGCGCGCCATGGATCCGCAGGTCGGCCCCGTCACCTTCCAGCCCAGCCAGATGCAGTTCGTCAACCCCGCGCTGGTGATGATCCTCATCCCCATCCTCGTGGGCGTGGTGTACCCCGCCTTCCAGCGCGCCGGCTGGGAGCTCACCCCCCTGCGCCGCATGCCCCTGGGCCTCGCCGTGGGCGCGCTCTCGTACGCCATCGCCGGCTACTACCAGGTGGTCATCGAGGGCGGCACCACGCTCAACATCGCCTGGCAGTTGCTGCCCTACATCGTCCTCACGCTCTCGGAGGTCCTCGTCTCCACCACCGGCCTCGAGTTCGCCTACACCCAGGCCCCTCGTGAGATGAAGGGCATCATGCAGAGCGTCTGGCTCCTGACCTCCTCGCTCGCCAACATCGCCGTGGCCATCGCCTCCGCTCTCAATGTCTTCACCGGCTCCGGCCAGTTCTTCTTCTATGGCGGCCTCGCGCTCGCCGCCGCCGTGGGCATGGCCCTCATGGCCCGGAAGTTCGAGGTCCGCGACTACTACCAGGTGGATACCTCCGGCCCCGTGCCAGACCGCGCCCAGCCTCCTCTCGCGAGCGCGAGCAAGTAGCTGGCCCTGGCCCACGGGGGGAGGCGCTCGGGGCAACCCGGGGTCCTCGATACCCTCACCCCGTCCCTCTCCCGGAGGGAGAGGGGTTGGCTCGCGAGGTTGGCGCTCGGGGTTGGACCATGAAAAGCAAAGGGCCCCGGGTTTTTCACCGGGGCCCTTCTCTTTGGGCAATCCCTCACCCCTGCCCTCTCCCAGCGGGAGAGGGTGTTACGCCATCTTCGGCTGCGGCTCCGAGTCCGGCTGCTCCGCCGCCATCGGCTTCGTCTCGTCCGCCCCGTGCATCATCCGCTTCAGGAACGGAGAGATCGCCAGCAGCACCACTCCCGCCACCGCCGTCGCCACCGTGATCGCCAGGAACAGGTCGAACTCGCCCAGCTTCTCCGCGTAGCCACCAATCAGACCCGCCAGGTAGTTGGCCACCGCGTTCGCGATGAACCACACCCCCATCAGCAGCGAGGCGAACCGCGCCGGCGCCAGCTTCGTCACCATCGACAGGCCCACCGGCGACAGGCACAGCTCTCCCGCCGTGTGGAAGAAGTAGGCCGCCACTACCCACATCAGCGCCGCCTTGCCGCCCGCCGCCTCGCTCTGCTTGGACGCACCCAGCATGAACACGAAGCCGAACGAGAGCAGCAACAGGCCCATCGCCATCTTCGCCGGAATCGACGGATCCTTGTTCTTCCGGCCCAGCCCCGTCCACATCTCCGCGAAGATCGGTCCCAGCAGCATGATGAACAGCGGGTTCACCGCCTGCATCCACGTCGTGGGCACCTCGAAGCCGAACACGTTCCGGTCCACCTTCGCGTCCGTGTAGAGGTTCATCAGACCACCCGCCTGCTCGAACGCCGCCCAGAAGAAGACGACGAAGAGCGCCAGCACCAGGATCACGATCACGCGATCCCACTCCTGCCGGGTCAGCGCCTGTGCCGGAGCCGCCACCGCACTCGCCTTGTGATCCACCGGCTTCGGCGCCAGGCCCACGTCGCCCAGCAACTTCTTGCCAAAGGCCAGGAACACCAGCACGCCCAGGCCCATGCCCACGCCCGCCGAGCCGAAGCCGTACATCCAGCCGAACTTCTCACCCAGCGTGCCGCACACCGCCGACGCCATGAACGCGCCCACGTTGATGCCGATGTAGAAGATGGTGAAGGCGCCATCCCGGCGCGGATCTCCCGGCGCGTACAGCCCGCCCACCATCGTCGAGATGTTCGGCTTGAAGAAGCCGTTGCCCACCACCAGCAGGCCCAGGCCCGCGAAGAAGAGCGTCTCGGAGTTTCCAGGCATCGCCAGCACGAACTGGCCCAGCATCATCAGGATGCCGCCCAGCGTCACCGACAGCCGCTGTCCCAGGTACCGGTCCGCCAGGTATCCGCCAATCACCGGCGTGGCGTACACCAGGCCCGTGTACAGACCGTAGATCTGCAGCGCCCTGGACTGGCTCCAGCCAAAGCCGCCCTTGTCGGTGGCGCCCACCATGTAGAGCACCAACAGGGCGCGCATGCCGTAATAGCTCATGCGCTCCCACATCTCGGTGGTGAACAGCAGATAAAGGCCCTTGGGGTGACCCCGGGTCGGGGCCGAGGCGGCCGTGCTCTGTGCCATGCGAAGGTTTCCTGGCGGGTTGGGGGAGAAAAGAAAAAAGGCTCCTGGTTGTACCAGAAGCCCGCCCTACCCGTAAGAACGGTGACGCACGCCCGCCGAGCCTACGTGCGCCAGTGCGGCTGCACGGCCTTCCCCTCGGCCATCAGCGGCGGGAGGATCCGATCCGGATTGGCCTCCAGCGGCAGCCGGACCTCCACGCGGGTGCCCTTGCCCAACTCGCTGAAGACGCGGATGCGCCCGCCCTGACGCAGGACGATGCGCTGGCAGAGCGCCAGCCCGAGGCCCGTCCCCTCGCCCGCGTCCCGGGTGGAGAAGAAGGGCTGGAAGAGCCGCTCCATGTGCTCGGGCTTGATGCCCACGCCGTTGTCGATGATGGACACCACCGCGTCCTCACCATCGCGCGCCGTGGCCACCTTCACGACCCCGTCCGGCCCGATGGCGCGCACCGCGTTGTCCAACAGGTTCACCCACACCTGGTTGAGCGAGCCCGGATCTCCCCACACCGGCTCGGGCAACTGGTAGTCGCGCTCCACCTTCATGCCGGGCGGCAGCCGCCACGAGAGCGCCTGCACGCTGGCGTCCAGCGACGCGCCCAGGTCCACCGCCACCGCCTTGCTGCCCGTGCGCACGAAGGACAGCAGGCCCTCGGCCAGGCCGCGGATGCGATGCCCGCACTCCTCGATGAGGTCCAACATCGCCACGGCCATGGCGGTGTCGGGGTTGGCGCTGGTGAGGCTCTCGCGCAGCGGCAGCAGCGCGTTCATCAGGCCGTTGAGGGGGTTGCGCACCTCGTGAGCGAAGCCCGAGGTGAGCAGGCCCGTGGCCGCCAGCCGCTCGTTCTCCGCCGCGCGCACCGCCGCGTCCCGCAGGCGCAGCTGCGCCTCGATGCGCGCCAGCATCTCCCTCGGCGAGAAGGGCTTGCCCAGGTAGTCGTTGGCGCCCATGGACAGGCCCTCCACCTTGGCGTCCACCTCCTGGCGCGCGGTGAGCATGATGATGGGCATGTCCACCGTCTCCGGCGAGCCGCGCAGCGCCGCGAGCATCTGGATGCCCGACATCACCGGCATCATCACGTCCGAGACGATCAGATCCGGCCGCTCCTTCTGCGCCGCCTTCAGGCCCTCCTCGCCGTTGGTGGCCTCCAGCAGCCGGTAGTAGGGCTTGAGCACCTGGCGCAGGAAGGCGCGGATCTCCGGCTCGTCCTCGACGATCAGCACGCGCGGCGCATCCGGGCCCGCCACGGCGTCCGGCGAGGGCAGCGGCAGCGCCTCCACCGCCGGCGTGTCGATGGCGCCAGGACCGTCCGGCTCCACCAGCGCCGCCATGTCCGCCGAGCGGCGCGTGGGCCGGAACGCCGGCTCCCCGTTGCCCTCGCGCATATCCTCGCTCACGTGCGCGGTGCCCTTGGGCAGCCGCACGTGGAAGTTGGAGCCCTTGCCCAGCTCGCTGGACACCTCGATGCCGCCCTTGTGCAGCTCCAGCGTCTCCTTCACCAGCGCCAGGCCGATGCCCGTGCCGCCAAAGCGCCGCGTGCCGCTCGAGTCCGCCTGGGCGAAACGGTCGAAGATGACCGACAGATCCTGCGTGGCGATGCCCACGCCCGTGTCGATCACCTCCACGTGCACCCACTGCTCGTCCTCGCGCAGGCGCACCGTCACCGTGCCCTGCGTGGTGAACTTGAGGGCGTTGGAGATGAGGTTCTGGAAGACGTTCTCCAGGTGCGCCACGTCCACGTGCACCGCGGTGGTCACGTTCCCTTCCAGCTCGAGCACCACGCCCTTCCTGTCCGCCAGCACCTCGAAGGGCACCAGCAGCGAGGAGAGGAAGCCCTGGAGATCCAACGGCTCGTAGCGCAGCTTCGTCTTGCCCGCCTCCAGCTTCGTCAAGTCGAGCAGGTTGTTGATGAGGCGCAGCAGGCGCGCGGCGCTGCGGTTCATCGTCTGCAGGTGCTGGCGCACCGGCGGGGCGAACTCCTCCGGGCCCCGCTGCAGCAGCGAGTCCAGCGTGAGGAGGATGAGCGTGAGGGGCGTGCGCAGCTCGTGGCTGACGTTGTCGAAGAACTCGCTCTTGAGCCGGTCCAGCTCCTTCTGCTTGGCGAGCGCCGCCTCCAGCCGCACGTTCGTCTCGGTCAGCTCGCGCGTGCGCGCGGCCACCCGGTCCTCCAGTGCGACGTTGATGCGGAACATCTCGTCGTAGCGCTGCTGGAGCTCCTCGAGCGAGCCCATCATGCCCTGGGCCTGCTCGTTGAGCGCCTCGTCCTTGCGGCGCATCTCGCGGCGCAGGTCCACCCAGCTGCCCAGCGACACGCCGGCCAGCGACAGGGACGTCACGGTGAAGGCGGGATGGCCCATGCCCAGCATGCTGGCCCCCACCCCGCTCAGCGCGCCCAGCGCCAGCCCCGAGTAGCGGCCCCACATGGGCAGCGGATCCATCCACCGCAGGTGGTAGCGGCAGCAGTCCGCCCCCTGCACCTGGCACTGGCTCTCGCTCACGTCCGCGGGCGGCTGCCCCCAGATGGTGGGAAACGAGGCGAACTGGCCCATGCGCAGCTCGCAGACGTGCCGGCTGGTCTCGGGCACCGCGCTGCGGTAGGAGAGCACCAGCCGCTCGCGCTCGAGCTTCTCGATCTCGAACCGGCCCACCCGGTTGTAGCTGGAGCTGTGCTCCACCGTCTTGCGGAAGCAGATCTCCAACGAGCCGAAGGCGCGGATCATGTAGTACACGAATCCGAGCGCCTCGGGGCTGGCGGCGATGGAGATGCCCGCCTTGCGCATGAACTGGGGATCCCCCGACTCCTTCACCAGCACGTCGGCCAGACGCTCCAGGAAGCCCAGGGAGATGAAGTTGGTGGGGGTCCGCAGGTAGCTGAGAGAGAGGCTGAAGGGGTGGTTGCGGAAGACTTCCGCGAGCCGGGTGGCGCCGTACTGCCGCTCGAAGTGGAGCAACAGGACGGACGTGACCCGGACGCTCACCTCCGGAGCATTGTCCGGACGGGGCTCCATCCCACTCTCGGCTACCAATGGGTTCAAGGTCTCGTTCCTTCTGTCACCAACAGAGGCGAGTACTTCAAAGCGTCCGGATCCGCCAGTAACTCCAGGTACTTCTGGCACATGGCCCGGTAGGCCTCCAGGCCGCCGAGCGCGGGCGCCACCACCGGCTCCAGCGTGGAGAAGCGCGTCTGCCAGTCCAGGATCATCTCCGGGCTCGCCGTACCCGCGATGATGTAGTACGGCAGCAGATGCACGCGCACATTGCCCAGCCCCATCTGGCGCATCTCGGTGAAGATCTTCCGGCCGACGTTGATGTCGAAGCCCGTGACGCGCAGCACCGCGTCGACGAAGCGGTGGCACCACTCGCGCAGGTCCTCGGGGAAGGGCCAGTTCTGCAGGCCGAACGCATCGAACTCGGAGATGACCACCCGGCCGCCCGGACGCGTGACGCGCATGAACTCCTGGAGCGCCAGGTGCCGGTCCGGCAGGTACTGCACGACGAACTGGCACCAGGTGAAGTCGAACGAGGCGTCCGGCAGGCCCGTGCGGCGCACGTCCCCATGCTGGAAGCGCATGTTCGAGCGGCGGCGGTTGATCTGCCGCGCCTCCGCCAGCCGCTCCTCACTGAGGTCCACCCCGGTGACATGGCCGGTGGGCCCCACCAGCTCGGCGATCACCTCCGAGATGCCACCCGGACCACAGCCAGCATCGAGCACCCGGTCTCCGGGCTTGAGTCCCGATAGCAGCAACGCCTCGCGGGCGTTGCCCGTTCTTTCCTGGACGAGAAGCCGGCGCGTCTCGTCCGTAGACTCCATCAGGTATCTCACTCCCCGGTCTCCTCGGTTGTCCATTCGAGATTAACAGCCCCCCCCAGCCGTTCGAAAACGGAGCGCCACAGCTCACAGCCACGGCGGATCATCGAGCGGTGGAAGATCCATTCGGAAAAGCGGCCCAGGTGCTCGAACCCCGCCTGCTGGAGGAGCTCGGTGTCCTCCTCGTCCACCAGGGCGATGGCGGAGGGACGGCCCCGCTCCTGGGACTGCTCGATGCAGCGCTGGATGAGCGCCTGGACGGCGGCGCGTGCCTGGGGATGGTTGCGGTTGGGAACGAGGAGGGAGAAGGAGTTGGTCTTCTCGATGAGGCACAACCCCGGGGTGCCCTCCTCGGAGAGGGCGATGGCCAGCGGCCCATACTCCCCGTCGACGACGAAGACGCGGCGGGCGCGGTGCAGCCCCTGCGCCCGGAAGCGCTCGCTCACCACGCGCAGATCCACCTCGTCCGTGAGCAGGTCCTCGCACAAGACGCGGACCAGCTCCCCGCGGTCGCGCAGGTGCAGCTCGATCCACACGAAGTCGGTGCGCACGCCCTCGCGCACGCGCGGCAACCCCTCGGGCGGGACACGGGGCTCGGAACCCAGCGGCAGGCGCATGTAGCAGAAGTGCTGCAACATGCTCAGGCCCGGCGTCTCCATGGCGCGCGCCAACCAGCCCATGCGGCGGCTCGGCCACCGGTTGTCCTTGCGCCAGCAGTAGCGGATGAACTCGACGTCGTGCTGCACCTCGCCCAGCTCGACGACGAGGTTGCTCAGCTCGTAGGAGATCTGCTCGTTGCGGCGAACCCCGGGCCGCACGGCGAGCTGCTGGACCATCCACGTGCGGGAGTGGACGCGCAGGGCGGCGATCTGCCCCTGCAGGCCCTGCGGGTTGGAATAGACGAGGCAGCGGCCCAGGTCTCCCTTGGAGTACACCTTCTGGTGGGTGTCCTGAAGCAGTTCCAACGTCGCTTCATCGCCGAAGGGGTAGTCCGGATGGAAGCGGTAGCGGGCCTCCTCCATCAGGCGCCAGATGTCCTCGAAGGGAACATCGCTGCCATCGGCGATGGCCGAGCAGCGCGAGTGCATGAAGGCCCGGAGGATGGCGTCCCGGGCGTTCTGGGCGAGCCCCGAGAAGCGGGCCCCGGCGCGAAAGGGCCGCAAGCCCCCATCCTGCCGGCCATCCGAGGGGAGCGCGTGAATGGAGCGCACCTCGAGCTGGCATTGGGTGGAGGAGCCGTCCGGCAGCAGCAGCGTGGCGTCGAGCCGCGAGCCCGCGGGGATGATCTCGCTGGAGGCGTCGAAGGGGAAGGAGAGCCCGCCGACGCTCAAATCCAACGGGGCCCGGGTGGTGGGCTGGCCGGTGATGGGAGCCAGGAAGGAGACGAGGAAGCGGTTGTCGGGATCCGGCTTGAAGCGCGGCAGGCTGCGCCAGTTTCGGATGACGAGCGCGCGCGGCACCCGCACCGTCAGCCTCCCGTCGGCTTCCAGGGAGAGGAGCTGGGCCACCCCCGAGTAGCTCTGCCCGCCCATCTCGAAGAAGAGGTCCACCTCGTCGCCGCTGGAGCACTCCAGCATGCCGGCGGAGCGGCAGCGCAGCACGGCCACCCCGTCCAGCAGCTCCACGACGGGATCCTCCAGGCGCAGTTGCACGGAGGAGTCGTTGGCGCGCTGCATCCAGAGCACGGCCTCGCGCCGCAACCCCTTGCGCAACGTGGCCACCACCTCGGACTGCTCCTCCATGGTCACGCCGGGCACCGGCGGCGGAGGGTGCATGGCCGTGGCCCAGGAGATGCCCAGGCGCAGGTGGGTGCCGAGCTCGTCCGTCGCGGGCTGCGCCCGCTGCACGTGAGCCCAGGGGGTCTTGAAGAGCAGCCGCCCGTCGCGCTCGACGCGCAGCGCCTCGAGCGTGGTGCCCGGGGGGAAGCCCGCGGCGGGCACGTCTTCCGGCAACAGCAGCGTGGCCCCGAAGTTGCCGATCTCCACGCACCGGGCCGAGTAGCTCTGCTCGTTGCACTCGAAGGCCACCGAATACAGGGCGGACGGCACCGCGGCGAAGGCGGAGCCCTGGTGCTGCAACAGGTGCGAGATGGTGCGGCCCAGCTCCGGGCCGGACAGCGCGTCGTCGAGCACGCTGAAGACGTGGCCCTCGGCGGCGCTCTGCATCAACTCCGCCAGGCCGGCGGGATCGGACTTGGAACAGATGAAGACACGCAGCGCGTCAGGGGCCGTATTGGCCACCTGGCGCAGGAAGTGCCGGGCATCATCTGGAGGGGCGATGATGAGGGCCGGAGCCGCATCCGCCATCTTGAAGGCCGCCTCCACCTTCGACTCCACCGCCACCACCCGGTACGAGGGAAGAGCCGAGGCCAGCGCGGCCCGCCTGCCTGCGTTCGGATGTACCACCAGGACGTCTCGAATCGGGACACTCATGGACCCCTCCTCAGCAGGCAGGCTCAACCGTACCCGGCGCAAGTCGAACGCTCTTCCGGGTGCGGACCACGTGCCCGTGCCGCCCCTCCCCCTACCGATCGTGCCACGAGAAAGCCTCTTCCAACGTCCAGCATCCAGGACACCAGGTGATCGGGCTTCATCCGCAGCCAATGCGGTCCCGGGAATATCTTAGCGGTTCCTGGGATGGTTGGCGTCAAGTGTCCATGGGGGATCGCTCCGGGCGTGCCGTCCTGTGAACCAGGAGGGCGCTCGTCTGGCCGGACGTCACCGGAGCCGCCATGAGCCGCTCCCGGGGTATTCGTCCTTTGCCCCCATCCGGACCGCCGGTTAAATGAACCGGAAGGGAGACGCGATGGGCGCCGAAGTGGACTACGAGCGGGAAATCCAGGAACTGAAGCGGAAACTCAACGCCGTCATCCTCGCGCACTACTACCAGGAGAGCGAGATCCAGGATGTGGCGGATTTCGTCGGGGACAGCCTGGCGCTGGCCCAGGCGGCGGCGAAGACGAAGGCGGACGTCATCGTCTTCTGCGGCGTCCACTTCATGGCCGAGACGGCGAAGATCCTCAATCCCGGAAAGCTGGTGCTGCTGCCGGACCTGAAGGCCGGCTGCTCGTTGTCCGACCGCTGCCCCCCGGCGGCCTTCCGGGCCTTCAAGGAGAAGCACCCGGACCACTTCGTGGTGAGCTACGTCAACAGCTCCGCCGCCGTGAAGGCCATGAGCGACGTCATCTGTACGTCCTCCAACGCGGTGAAGATCGTCAACCAGGTCCCCAAGGACCGGCGCATCCTCTTCGCCCCGGACCAGCACCTGGGCCGCTACGTGATGAAGCAGACCGGCCGGGACATGGTCCTGTGGCCGGGCAGCTGCATCGTCCACGAGATCTTCAGCGAGAAGCGGCTGGTGCAGCTCAAGGTCCAGCATCCCGAGGCCGAGGTGGTGGCGCACCCGGAGTGCGAGGAGGCCGTGCTGCGGCACGCCGATTACATCGGCTCGACCAAGGGCCTGCTGGACCACGTCCTCAAGAGCCCCAAGCGCGAGTTCATCGTGGTGACCGAGGCCGGCATCCTCCACCAGATGAAGCGCGGCGCCCCGGAGAAGACCTTCATCCCCGCGCCCCCGGACAATGGTTGCTCCTGCAATGAATGTCCCTACATGCGGCTGAACACGATGGAGAAGCTCTACCGGTGCATGAAGGACAAGACGCCGGAGTTGACGCTGCCGGCGGACCTGCAGGCCGCGGCACTGGCACCGCTGCAGCGGATGCTCGAATGGTCACAGTGAGGGCTTGACGCGCCGCGCCGTCTGTCGCGGGCGTGGCAATTTCAGCATCGCCCCATATTCGTGCCTTGCACCGGACGCGGCGCGGTGCGATCTGAAGCCCGTGGGTTTCCGATTCGTCGCCATCCCTGGCCACCGCTTGGTGGCGCATCCCCAGTCCCTGCCCTCGGACGAGCGGCTCGAGCCGGAGCTTCCGCCGCTGCATGAAGCGGTGGAGCGAGCCTTCGCGAGCGCCGAGTTCCGGGACGTGAAGGCGAAGGACCGCCTGCGCGCCCTGCTCAAGGGGGACAAGCCCCCCAGCCTGGGCAGCCCCGGGTCGGGCTTCGGTCCGTCCGCCGTGTTCGCCCAGCCCCCGCAGGATCTGCCCGCGCTGCTGCGGCTGGCGGATGAGCTGGAGTCCCTGGCCCGGCGCGACGCGGGCGAGCGGGCACTCGTGTGGAAGTGCACCGAGTGCAGCGCACGCTACGCGGTGCCCGTGGCGCTGGCCCGCTCCGTCTCCATCCGCTGCGAGCGCTGCGGCCACCCGGTGGAGCTCAACCCCGGGCGCAGCCTGGGCGAGGAGTCCCTCATCGACCCGTTCCTCGGCGCGGTGAACAGCGCCCGGCACGAGCTGGCCGGCTTCTTCCGCGAGGCCATGGCCCGCGGCTGGCCCATCCTCGTGTCCACCGAGGAGATCAGCGGCTGAATCGCACCCTCTTCCAGTTGCTGCGCTGCCCCCGGTGCCGGCGCGGCAAGCTGATGCCGGACCAGGATACTCCCCAGCTCGTCTTCGGGCCCCTGCACTGTCCCGAGTGCCACGCGAGCTTCCCGGTGACCGAGGGCGTGGCGGACCTGGCGCACCAACCAGCGTCCTCGGCCCTGGCCCAGCGCGGCATGGAGCAACGGCTCATCGCCCGCTCCTACGAGCGCTACGTGCGCCCCGCCCTGCAGCGCGCCCTCTCGGCGCCTCCCCTGGACAGGGACAGCGAGTACCTGCTGTACCGCTCGCTGCTGGGCCGTCCGGAGGCGCCCGTGTTGGACCTGGGCACGGGAACCGGACTCTTCGCCCGGCGACTGGCGCGCGAGCCGGAGCTGCCCACCGTGGTGGGAATGGACCTGTCCCGGGCGATGCTCGAGGAGGCCGTGGCCCAGGGCCGCGAGGCCGGCATCCACGTGGACTTCCTCCGCGCCGAGGCGCCCTACCTGCCCTTCCAGGATGACTCGCTGGGAGCGGTGCTGCTGTCCCACTCGCTGCACTTCATCTCCGACGTGGGCCGGTTGCTGCTGGAGGTGGCGCGGGTGCTGCGTCCGGGCGGCCGCTTCGTGGCCAGCACCTGGTTGCCCCCGGGCAGGGCCTCCGCCTTCGTCCAGCGCCGCGCCGGCCTCCACCCTCGCGAGGAGGACGAGCTCCGCGATGCCCTGTCCGCCGTGGGACTCGCGGGCTTCGCGCGGCTGCGGCTGCCTCCCCTGCTCGTGGTGAAGGCCGAGAAGCCCGTCAGATGAAGACGCCCGCCGAGGCGTCCAGGCGAACCTTGCGCACCTCGTGGGTGGTGTCCCGGGCCTCGAGCGCCGGCACCACGTCCTGACGGGGCTTCTTGCACTTGGGGCACTCGCACGAGCCCTTCTTGCACGTGCAGTCCGCCGCGCTCGAGCACCGGCACTTCGCGGCGTGCACCTCGTCCGCCTTGTCCTTCTTCGCCGCGTCCTGCTTCGCCGTGGCGGCCGCCTCCTGCTTGCCGGGCTCCACCGGCGCGGGCACGGGCACGGCCTTGGCGCGGTGACCCTCACACGCCTCCGCCTGTCCCGCCGTGAGCAGCACGCCGCCCACCACCACCGCCGCCAGCGTCATCCCGATGTGCTTCATCTCGACGGTCCTCCCGGGTGACAGACCCGAATCCTTCCAGGCTATATCCCACCGGTTTCCCCCTGTCCAAACCCGGGGGTCCGCTCGGCACACCCGTCTCCCGCAGGGCCGCCCCGCGAGCAGGCACCTCGAAGCGCTCGGAGCGCTCGCGACATGCGGAGGCGCCACGTACAGTCCGGCCCACCCGTGTCCGCGCGAACCGATCGCCTCGTCTACATCGCCGCCCTCGTGCTGGGCGCCCTGCCCCTGTGGGTGTCCTCGCATCTGCCCATGGTGGACCTGCCGCAACACCTCCACCTCATCTCCGTCCTCCACCGGCTGGACGACCCCACCACCCTCTACCCCCAGCTCTTCGCCGCGCGGCACGAGCTCACGCCCTACCTCGGCTACTACTACGCCGTCAGCCTCCTCAACTGGCTGCTCCCGCTCGACCTGGCCAACCGCCTCTTCCTCTCCGCCTACGTGGTGGGCCTGCCCCTGTCGCTCGCCTTCCTGCTGCGCGGACTCGGGCGCCCCCTGTGGCCCTCGCTGCTCGCCCTGCCGCTCGCCTATGGCGACAACTTCGGCTGGGGCTTCATCAACTACCTCGCCGCGCTGCCACTCGCCCTGCTCTGCTGCGGCTTCTTCGTCCACGCCCTCACCCGCGCGGGCCAGCGCCCCCTCTGGGCCTCCGGGCTCGCCGCGAGCCTCGTCGCCGTCCTCCTCTTCCACGTGCAGGCCTTCGCCTTCCTCGGGCTCGCCCTGCCCTGGTTGCTCCTCACCACGCCCGTCCCCGAGGACGCCAGCACCCGCGGTTTCCAGGCCCGGCTGCGGCCCCGGCTTCCCGCGCTCCTCGGCGTGACACCCGGTGTCGTGCTCTTCCTGTCGTGGGTGGTGCTGCGCCTGGGCCAGCCCTCCGAGGTCGAGACGGGAGCGCCCTGGAAGGCCTGGGGCCCCATGCTGTCGCCGCGGAACCTCGCCTGGAAGAGCTTCGCGCAGAACCGCGCCGAGCTCCTCGAGGTGCTCGCCAACCTGCTCCGGGATGGTTCGGATCGCCTGCCGCTGTACGCCGTGGGCGCCGTGGCCGCGTGCGCCCTCGTGCTCGGCGTGGTGCGGGGTGACTCCAGCGGCGAGGGCCCCGTGGCCCGCTGGCGCCTGCCAGGGCTCGTGCTGATCGCGCTCGGCTTCTACTTCCTGCTCCCCTTCGACATCCGTGGCTACATCTACTACCTGAACACCCGTTACGCGCAGCTCGCCGCCGTGCTCGCCGTGGCGAGCCTCCCCATGACGCAACCCGCGCTCCGCCGCCCGCTGCTATGGGCCAGCGCCGTCTGCTCCCTGGTGCTGGCGCTCGTGCTGGGCCAGGGCTTCCGCGCCTTCTCCCGCGAGGCCGCCGAGTGGGATGTGCTCGCGGAGGCCACCGCGCCCAGGCCCCGCGTGATGGGGCTCATCTTCGACAGCGGCTCGCGCGTGGTGCGCCACCCCGTCTTCCTCCACGGCGCCGCCGAGCTGGCCCGCGCGCGCGGCGGTGGCACCAACTTCAGCTTCGCCCTCACCCCCCACTCCCCCCTGCGCTACCGCGGCACGCCTCCTCCCACCTTCCCCTCCGAGTGGCGGCCCCAGGACTTCGACTACGCCACCCAGGGCCCCGCGTACGACCACTTCCTCGTGCGCGGCGTCCACCCCTCGCGCATCTTCGGCGAGCGGCTCCGCCAGGAGCTCGCCGTGGCCGCCGAATCGGGCAACAGCTGGCTGGTGCGCCGCCGCTGAACGCTCGGGCCAGGCAAGTGTGGGCCAGTGGTCGTCACCCGGCACGCCCGGCCCCCGCCCACCTCACCGCGCCGCGGACGGTGCCTTACCTGTCCGTGCATGCCCACCAAGAGCCCTCTGGCCGATCCGCGTCCGCTGCTGGACGCTCTGCGCGCCGGCACGCCGGTGCCCGGCCTCCCCTCCGACGCCGTGGAGCGCGCCCGCTCGTTCGCGGCCGAGCCCGCCTCCGCACCGCCCGCCGGCGTCGAGGCCCTCCCCGAGCCCCTCGCGCTCGCCCTGCTCGAGGGCTCCGTGCTCGCCGGCCAGCCCGCACTCGCCGAGGCGCTCGCGGCCTCTGGCAACAAGGGGCTCGCCAAGGCGGCCAGGAAGGCGCTCTACCGGCTGCGCTCCCGTGGCATCGAAGTCGCTGAAACGCCCCGCCCCTCCGCCCCCGAGGCCTCGCGCCCCGTGGTGGCGGCGGGCCCGGAGCCGCTGCCCGCGCTCCTCACCAGCATCGACGGCACCGGTGAGCGCGTGCTGGAGATCGCCCGTCCCCTGCGCGGCGGGGGTGTGGAGGCCACCCAGTTCCTCTACTCGGACGAGCAGGGCGTGCTGCGCCTCCAGGTGACGGAGCTCAACCGCGGCGACTACCGGCGCGTGGTGAAGCAGGCGACCAGCCCCGGAGATGATGCCGCCGTGGAGCTCCCTCACGCCGAGGCCCTGGAGCGCCTCGCCGCCGCCGCGGGGCTCAACCTGCGCACGCACACGCCCTTCCCCCAGGGGCTCGACACGGTGCTGCGGCACCTGGGCGTGCAGGCGCGGGACGTGCCCCTGGAGATTCCTCCGCCGGAGCCGGAGGACGAGCGGATCGCCTACGAGGGCCACAAGCTCCACGAGGAGCCGGAGATGCGTGGCTGGCTGCCCCCCGTGGCCGAGCTGGAGCGGCTGGCCCGCACGGTGGACGAGATCGAGGCGAGCCCGCTCGCGCTCACCATGGCCCAGCGCAACGAGGAGATCATCCAGGCGGCCCACACCCAGGCCCATGCCTTCTTCACCACCCCGGCCATGCGACAGCTCTACTCGAGCCGGCTGTGGGAGATGGCGCTCCACTTCGAGCGCATCGGCAAGGAGCAAGCGGCCCGCCTCGCCCGCGCCGAGGCCCGCAGGCTCGCGCATGGCGTCACCGAACCGCCCTCGCGCTACGCCGAGCGCCTCTTCGAGAAGGCCCTGCTCGTCACCATGGCGCAGCGCGCCGCGCCGGAGGCGAGAGACCCCGCCGAGGTCCGGGCGAGGGCCCGTGCCGCCGAGCAGCAGCGGGCCTCTTCAGCCGACACGGAGCGGCGCAGCCCCGGTGGCATCATCCTCCCCTGAGACTTCAGGGGAGGCCCTGCTCACGCCGACACCCGCGCCCGCAGCAACAGGTCCAGGTTCTCCATCTCCCAGGCCTGGGCGCGCGAGTAGTCGTGGAAGCGCTTCTCGTGCTCGAGGAACTCGGGCGGGTGGATGCAGCGCCGCCCGTCCTCGCCCCGGCGCGTCCGGTACACGTGGTGCAGCATCTCGTGGAAGACGATCCACTCCACGAAGTAGCGCGGCACCACCGGCTGATCCAACGCCGGGTGGATGCGGATGACGCGCGAGTCCGCCGAGTAGGAGCCCATCTTGATGCTCTTGCGCGGCTGGGTGACGCGCGGCGCCGGCCCGAACGTAATGGCCGCGTCGATGCGGCCCCGGAAGTAGCGCTCGTTGAGCCGCTCGAAGATGCGGCCCAGATCATGGTGCTGCCCCACCGGCTCCATGCGCAGGCGCTTGCGCATCTGCGCCGGCGACACGCGGCGGATGTAGGCCTTGTTGCGCTCGATGAACTTGTCGAGCAGCACGCTCGCTTCCGCGTCGCCGGTGCGCACGTAGTCCGCCAGCGCGTGGATGACCTCGTCCGGCGCCGCCAGGAACATGTGGTGCAGCCTCAGCCGCCACAGCGCCCGGTGCCGCTGGAACGTGAGCATCGTGTGTGTGTTGTCGTGGACCTCCACCGCTACTGGGGCCCGCAGCCGCGTGCGCAGCCGCCGCTCGAGCACTCGCCGCCATACCTTCAGCAGTCGGTTGGGCTCGGGTGCGACGGACTGCTGCTCACGGGCGATCCGCCCCGCCGGCGAGCTCCGCTTCTTCGCCAGGTTCTTCTTCTTCGCGCGCGCCATAGACGGGCCGGATTCTAAAGACCCGTCTGACACGTGTAAACGAGATGAGCGGAGCAAATCCCCTGGAATTCCAACGGCTTATATCCACTCCCGCGTACCCTCGCCCACTTGTCCGCTGGAGGGGGAGCCCACCGCATATGTCCCCCCCGAGGACCCTTACCGTCGGGTCTTCTGGGGGCTGCAATCCCGCTTGCTCAGGCTGAAGACGACCGGCTCGTCCGAATCCCCGGGAACCTCGAATTCCTTGCTCTTCCAAGGGCCTCGATTCGCGCACTTATAGGTGACCTCGATGGTTCCGGGAGGCAGGGGCAGGACCCCGTTGGGACGCACGGTTCTATCCGCCACTTTCATCACCGTCCGTGCGGGTGCCTTGAACTGCACGCGAACCTCGGCGGGGGACTCGGGGGCCAGAGTCCCGGCGGGTTCCTCGGCCGGCGTCCCACCCGCCGCCAACGCGGAGGGCTCCGGAGTCTCGCTCCCCTGCTCGGTGACGGAGGTAGTCGAACCTGCTCCCGTGGAAGTCCCGGTCGCACCCAGGTCGGCCGCGGTGGCGCCCGTGCCCGTGCCCGTCTCGGGGGTGGCGGAAGTGGCGCCCGTGCCCGTGCCCGTCCCGGTGGCGGAGGAGCCCGCGGTGTCCGAAGCGGTTCCGGTCCCGGTCGAGGGAGCGTCCCCGGTCTCCGGCGGAACCTCATCCCGGGTGGAGGTGACGGGCCTGCGCGGCGCGGGCACGGGCTCCGGCTTGGGCCCCAGGAACAGCCATGCGATTCCAACCGCGCTCACCACGAGCAGGGTCACCAGCGCGGCCACCACCAGGCGCAGGCCGCGCGGCTTGCCGGCGGACTTGGGACGGGATGTCTCCGACTGGGTGACGAAGCTGTGGTCGTAGCCGGCGGTGGACTCGCCGTCGTCGTCGTCGTCCTGGGCCCGCACGGGGCGGCGCGGCGGAGGGCTCGGCAGATCATGCGTCTGCGAGAACTCGTCAGCGAGGGAGTCGGGCTGGGAGTCATCGTCGTCGTACGCGCCCCCGCGCTCATTCACCGTGGAGGACGTGACGGAGACGGAGCGCGCGCCCTCGTCCTCGTCCTCGTCGGGCACGGGCGGTGCCGCGCGGCGGCGATCCAACGCGGCCACGGAGCCGGAGACGGCGGGCTTGCGCACGGGCGTGGGACGCCGGGCCGCGGCGGCGGGCGTGCGCGCGGGCCGATCCTGCAACGTGGACTCGCCCGTGGCGGCGCGTGGAGTCCCGGGAAGAGAGGAGGCACGTCCGGGCACGGTGCCCAGGGCGGTGGGCTCGTCGTCCTCCTCGTCCCCCAGGGCCACGGCGGCGAGCATGTCGCGCGGACGGGCCATCTCCGTGGCGAGCTCGGCCTCGTTGGGATCCACCGCCGAGGGCACGTTCTGCGCGCTGGGCCGGCGCGTGGGGCGCGCGGCGAGGCCCGCGGCGTGCTGCACCGAGGAGTCCTTGCGCCCGCCCGGCTTGGGGATGGGGACATGGAGCATGGTGCGCTCCTCCTCCTCCCCGAGCAGCCGCGCGATGTAGGCCGCCACGTCGTCGCTCTGCCGCAGCAGCCCCGAGTTGAGCAGCCCCTCCAGGTCCGCCTGCACCTGCGCCGCCCGCTGGTAGCGCTGGTTGCGATCCTTCACCAGACACTTCATCACGATGCGCGACAGCGCTTCCGGGTAGTCGTCGCGGATGAGGTGCGGCGGGGACGGGTTCTCGAAGCGGATGGCGTAGAGGATGCCCTCCGTCGTGGGCCGCGCGTAGGGCGAGCGCCCGGTGGTGATTTCATAGAGCATCACCCCCAGCGCGAAGATGTCCGAGCGGTGATCCAACCGCTCCTGCATCACCTGCTCGGGCGAGAGGTAGAGGAACTTGCCCTTGATGACGCCCGGCTTGCTGCGCTCGGCGATGGCCTCGGCCTTGGCGATGCCGAAGTCCACCAGCTTCACCGCGCCGTTGTACGTCACCATCACGTTCTGCGGGCTCACGTCCCGGTGGATGAGCCCCAGGGGACGTCCGTCCACGCCCTTGGAGTTGTGGGCGTACTCGAGCCCCGAGGCCACCTGGGCGCAGATGCGCGCGGCCACCGCGTACGGCACCGACGCGGTGAACTTCGCCTCCTCCGCGAGGATGCGCCGGAGGTCCACTCCCTCCAGGTACTCCATGGCGATGAAGATGCTCTCGCCAATCTTCCCCAGCCCGAAGAGCTGGACGATGTTGGGGTGATGCAACTGCGCGGCGATGCGCGCCTCGTCCAGGAACATCTGGACGAACTCCGGCTCCTCCGACAGGTACGGGAGGATCCGTTTGATCACCAACAATTCTGGACTGGGGGGCTCCTGCGCGAGGAAGAGCTCCGCCATTCCCCCCATCGCGAGCCGCTTGATGAGGAGGTACTTGCCAAAGGGGGTGGCAGTCTGTGGCGCGTTCTCGGGAATGGGAGCCCCCAGGAGTCGTCGACGTGAAACGCTGAGCTTGTTTCCGAGCTTACCCGCAATCCCCACCTCCGTGGTGGGGCGCGAACCGGATGTGGGATAGCAGACCTGACGCCCGTTCGGCTACCCGCCCGAGCCCGCACTCCCAGCGTCCCACCCACTCCCCAGGTCCCAGCCGCAACTCCGGGGATGGAGGACATGGGTGAAGGGGTTGCCGGGCCCACCGTCCAGCGATTCCGTCCCGGGCACCCGGCCACCCTCCGGGTCCGGCACACACGTCCCGCCGGTGCCCCCGTCCTCGCAAGGCACATGGGTGTAGGTATCCCACACGCCCCGGAGGCCCATGGGGAAGAAAACCCCGGTGCCCCCATCTGTGAGGAAGAGGGGCAGACCCTCGCACCCTCCCGGGCCGCCGTCCGAAGCGCCGGTCCCGGAGAGGTACCGGGTACTCACCAGGATTCCGCCCGAGACCTCGAAGCCGGAGGAGTAGCGGAAGGCCGGGGGCGAGGGGTCGGTCACGACGAGAGGCCCGGGCACGAACACCCGCGTGCCGAGGAGCTCCGGGTTGGGACGGGCGGCCCCGCCCTCCGCGTCGCCGAAGCCCGGGAACACGAAGTTGTCGGCGGGCACCATGAACCTGCCGAGCAGCCGGAGCTCCACCCGGGCGAGGCCCGTCCGGTAGCCATGGAACTGTTCGAAAGCGGACTCCATCTGGATCGAGCCCGTGAGGTCCAGGCGCTGCCCCACCTGGGGAACGAAGCCCACGGGCGGGTCCGTCCAGTCCTTGTGGACCCAGAGCCCCTGGGTGGGACGCGCGGGATCCACCACCCAGAACCAGGCCCGCACCTGCTCCTCGGCGCCCTCGGTGCGGCGATCCACGCGGTCGAGCGTGTGGATGACGACGCGCTCGAGGAGAACCCGCGTCTCGCTGTCGGCGGCGGAGAGCTCGCGGGCCTCGGAAATGGTCATCACCACGGGAGCGGACCCCGCGCCCGCGTCGGCCTGGGAGCCGCCATCGGCCGGGGAGCCCGCATCCCACGGGAAGCCGCCGTCCTCGCTGCATACCCCGGTGCAACCGGGCATGCCGCCCGCGTCCCACCTGAAGGGGTTCGGCCCATCTCCGCAGCCGGGAGCCAACACTGCCGCGGCCGCGACCAGGGCCGCCGCGCCGAAGTTCTTGCGCACGGGAATCATGGTGGCGTCTCCTGTGGATGAGCCCGCGCGGAAGTTCAAGGAATCCCGCGCTTCCGGCCTCTTTCTGCCGGCCTTATAGCGGCGGGTCACGAACCCCGGCAAGGAACCATGCCCCGCCCGGAGACTCCCTCCCATGCCGCCCCCCAGACACCCCTACTTCCGTGGCCTCACCCCCACCCTGCACATCTCCCACCGGGGAGGCTCGCTGCTGGCGCCGGAGAACACCCTGCCCGCCTTCCGCATGGCGGTGGAGCGCTACCACACGCAGATGCTGGAAACGGACGTCCACCTCACCCGCGACGGCGAGCTGATGGTGTTCCACGACGACACCCTGGAGCGGTGCACCAACGGTGAAGGCCCCCTCGCGGCCCACACGCTGGCCGAGCTGCGGCGGCTGGACGCGGGCTACCACTTCACCCCGGACGGGGGCCGCACCTTCCCCTTCCGGGGCCAGGGCGTGCAGCTGTCCACCCTGCGCGAGCTGCTGCGCGCCTTCCGGGGCCTGCGCATCAACATCGAGGTGAAGCCGGACGTACCGGGCATCGAGGACGCCTTCTTCCAGGTGCTGCGCGAGGAAGGCGCGCTGGAACATGTCTGTATCGGCAGCGAGCAGGACGCGGTGGGCGAGCGGCTGGCGCGGGTGATGCCGGACGCCTGCCACTTCTACCCGCGCGACGCGCTGACGGCCTTCGTGCTCTCGGTGCGGGCGGGCGAGCAGCCACCGGACGAGCGGCGCTACACGGTGCTGGACATGCCCCTCTACTTCGGAGACGTCCGCCTGGTGGACGAGGCCCTGCTGCGCGCGGTGGACGCGCACGAGAAGTGGTGCAACGTGTGGACGGTGGATGACCCGGAGGAGATGCGCCGGCTCGTGGCCGAGGGCATCGGGGGTATCATGACGGACAGACCGGACCTTCTGCGCCGAGTCTTGGACGAGCAGCCAAAGCCGCGTTAAGCCCATGGCCCGTATGCCCCGCTCCCCCACGCGCAAGCGCGCTCCGAAGGCCGCGACAGCCCCCAACACCGTCCTGCCCCAGGCCGCGCCCGAGGATCCGGCGCCCGAGTCCCCTCCCGAGGCCCCGGCGCGCAACACGGTGCGCCGCGTGCGTGCGCCGCGCGCCAAGCGCTTCGTGGCGCTGGCCGGCAACATCGGCGCGGGCAAGACGACGGCCGCGAAGATCATCAGCCAGACCTTCGGCTTCGAGCTCTTCGACGAGCCCGTCATCGACAACCGTTTCCTCAAGGACTACTACGCCAACATGGGGCGGTGGTCCTTCACCCTGCAGCTGGAGTTCCTCATCCGGCGCGTCGAGCACCACGAGCTCATCCACTCGGTGAAGAAGAGCTGCGTGCAGGACCGCACGCTGTACGAGGACCCGGAGATCTTCGCCAAGTACCTGCACGGACTGGGGCACATGACGAACGCGGAGCTGGACTTGTACTTCGAGTACTTCCAGCGGCTGACGCGCAACATCGTGCACCCGGACCGGATCATCTGCTTCGACGTGCCCACGGTGGACGTGCTGCTGGGACGCATCCGCCAGCGAGGCCGCGAGGAGGAGAAGGGAATCCAGAAGGGCTTCCTGCGCGGGCTCAACGGGTACTACGCCACGTTCCCCATGGTGCTGCAGAACAAGTACGGTGTGGACTGCCTGGTGCTGGACGTGACGACCCAGGACATCCGCACCGGCCGGGGACGCGAGGAGTTCCTCGACCGGGTCTCCACCTTCCTCGCCTGAGGTTTCCGCCGTGTCCGAGCAGTCCGAGCTCCCCGCCAAGAGCGCCCGCGAGTCCGAAGTGGTGATGACGCAGATGATCCTCCCCTCGGACGCCAACGCGGTGAACAGCGCGTTCGGCGGCAAGGTGATGGAGTGGATCGACATCTGCTGCGCCGTGGCCGCCCAGCGCCACTGCCGGCAGGTGGTGGTCACCGCCTCCATGGACGACCTGCACTTCCACGCCCCCATCAAGGTGGGCTGGACGGTGACGCTGCACTCGCGAGTCATCGCCACGTTCCGCACGTCGATGGAGGTGGGCGTGACGGTGACGGCGGAGAACCCGCTCACCGGCGAGAAGCACATGGCCACGAGCGCCCTGCTCACCTTCGTGGCGGTCTCGTCCACCGGGCAGCGGATTCCGGTGCCGCCGCTCAAGCTGGAGACGGACGCGGAGCGCGCGGCCTTCCGCGAGGCCGAGGAGCGGCGCAAGGAGCGGCTCGCGCGCAAGCAGACGAGCCTCGCCTGGCAGAAGGTCATCCGGCCCGGCGCCGGGGGCTGAGACGCACCGGAACAAAACAGGAACAAAACAGCTCCCGCGAACCCCGTGCCTCTCCCAAAGCACGGGGCCCGCGGGCCCTTCGGACGACCGTTACGCCCCGCTGACGCGGAGGGGTCAACAATCCTCGAGCACCGGTGGTCCGCCGAACACCGCGACCGGGGATGCGCCTGTCGACCGAGGGTGCCTCCGGTATACCCGCCACCTCTGACATGCCCGCGGCCCCCGAGCCCTGCGTGGGGCGTGTCTACACCTCGCCCCCTCGTCGTCCTGAAGCACCGGAAGCGTCCGGAAGCAGGCAGGTGCACGCGGATGAGCGCCCCGGTCGTTTGTCTCCCGTCAGGTGGAGCCCCGCGAGCTGTTCAGAACCGGTTCCAGCGCTACGACCCGGGTGCGGTTGACTCCCCGGTCTGTTACGCAGGGAGACGTGACGGAAGGAGAAGTGCCACTGGAGTCGCAGCACCGGATGGACGCGACGGGTGACTCCCGTCTGGGCGGCGGCGGGTGGAACAACTCCTCGCTGATGAGCCATGGCTTCGCCCTCCTGGTGACGGCCGCGGCCCTGCTGCTCCAGTTCGTGCTGTACCCCTATGTCAGGGCCACGCCGTTCCTCCTCTTCTTCGGCGCGGTGATGCTCTCGGCGTGGAACGGTGGGTGGGGGCCCGGCCTCTTGAGTGCTGGCCTCTCCGCCGTGGCGGCCAGCTACTTCTTCCTGCCCCCACGGTTCGCATTCTCCTGGCGCCCGGAGGACCTGCTGTCGGTCTCCCTCTTCCTCGCCATCTCCACCCTCATCATCCGGCTGAACGTGCACACGCGGGCCGCCCAGGCCGACGCCGAGGCCCAGCGCGAACGGCTCCACACCCTCTTCATGCGGGCTCCGGCCATCATCGCCATCCACCGCGGACCCGAGCACGTCTTCGAGTTCAGCAACCCCGTCCATGCGCAGTTGCTCGGCGGCCGGGAACTGCTGGGCAGGACCGTGAGGCAGGCCCAGCCCGAACTGGAGGGCCAGGGTTTCTACGAGCTGCTGGACCGGGTGTACCAGACGGGAGAGCCCATCTACGGCAAGGAGGCCCTCGCCAACGTGGGAGACCCCACGCATCCGCGCACCGGCTACTTCAACTTCGTCTACCAGCCCATGCCCGGGCGGGACGGAAGGCCGGACGGGGTGATGGTCTTCGGCTTCGAGGTGACCGAGCAGGTGCTGGCACGGCGCGGCCTCGAGCGCACCGAGCGGCGCCTCGCGACCATCACCCACAACGCCACGCTGGGTCTCATCATGATGGACGACCGGCAACACTGCGTCTTCATGAACCCCTCGGCCGAGCAGCTCACCGGCTTCACCCTGGAGGAGCTGCGGGGCCAACCGCTCCATGACTGCATCCACCACACCCGGCCGGATGGGACGCCCTACCCCATCTCGGAGTGCCCCATCGACCGGGCGCTGGCGACCCGGTGCCAGGAGCGGGGACACGACGTCTTCGTCCACAAGGATGGCGGCTTCTACCCCGTCGCCTTCACAGCGAGCCCCATCCTCGAAGGGGACAGGGCAACGGGGCTCGTCATCGAACTGAGGGACACCACCGAGGACCAGCGCAAGCAGGCCGAGCGCGAGCGCCTCCTGGTCGAGCTTCGAGAGGCGGTGCGCCTCCGCGACGAGTTCCTCTCCGTCGCCAGCCATGAGCTGAGGACGCCGCTGACCCCGCTGAGCCTCCGGCTCCAGGGACTCGAGCGGAGCATCCGGGCCGAGCCGGGCTCCCCCCTGGCGGCGCGTCTGGGCAAGGAGGTGGATGTGATGCGCCGGCAGGTGAAGCGCCTGTCGGACCTGGTGAACGGGCTCCTGGATGTGTCGCGCATCACCACCGGCCGCATGAAGCTGTTGCTCGAGGAGGTGGAACTCACGGAGGTGACACGCGAGGTCCTGGCCCGCTTCCAATCCGAGGCGCAACACGCCAGGTGCGCGCTCATCCTCGACACGGACGGGCCGGTGTCTGGCCAGTGGGACCGGCTCCGGCTGGAGCAGGTGCTGACGAACCTGCTGTCCAATGCCCTCAAGTACGGGGCCGGCAAGCCCGTCCACCTCCACGTCGAACAGCGCGAGGACCGGGCCCGGCTCGTGGTCCGGGACGAGGGCATCGGCATCCACCCCGAGGCCATGGGGCGCATCTTCAACCGCTTCGAGCGCGGCGTGTCGGAGCGGCACTACGGGGGGCTGGGCCTGGGCCTGTACGTGACGCGGCAGATCCTCGCCGCGATGGGCGGCACGGTGACGGCCGAGAGCACGCCCGCCCAGGGCGCCACCTTCACCGTGGAACTGCCCCTCCAGCCCGTCCCATCGCAGGGCGCTGCCTGAGCCATCGGAACAAGGTCCTTTCAGAGGCGGGAGTGTCCGTACCGCCTACGCAAGTCATGCCCTGGCGTTCAGCCCGCCTCCCGGGCGCGCTCTTCACGAACTTGTCCAACTGTTGGACAAGTTGGGCGAGACCGTGCCCGGAGGGCTCCCTCCTCGGGGTCACTTCGCGCCCTGCTGGAGCTCCAGCCAATAGCCCTGCTTGTGGACGGCACTCTCCATCTTCTGGAGGACCTTCAGCGCCTCGGCCCGGCTGCTGAAAGCGTCCACCAGGAAGCGGGTACCGTTGTCATCCTGCCGCCACAGCTGCCAGCGCGCGTTGTCCGGAAGCTGCCGGCCCTCGAAGTACTCGTAGCGCTCCCCCACGTTGCCTACGTACCGCTGGGCCGCCTCGGGGTCGGACGGTGGCAGGGAGACCGGCCCCCAGTTCCTGTCATGCTCGTAGCGGGATATGTCGATCGGATACGGAACGAGCGTCCCGGAGAAGCGTGTCCTGGCCAGCCAGGCATCCGCGAGCTGCTTGCGCGAGAAGACCGCCGTCGGCTGTGCGGAGCCCTCGCCCGTGAAGAGCCATACGGCTCCTCGTGCGTGGCTACGCCGCAAGGGAGAGGATCCCTCGGGGAGCTCACGCGTCTTGAAGTCCGCCTCCACTCCGAGCTCGCGCAAGGCCAGGAGCGCCCGCTGCGCCTCGGGTGGATCGGCGACCACTTCGGCGTGCTGGATGGGCTCGAACCACACCACCTCCAGGCGCAGCCCGTCCTCCATCTCGAAGGCCCAGAACAGCTCACGGCCGCCCGCGGTGCGGGTGGGATCGTCCTCGATGAAGCCCGGCTCCCCCAGGGGACTCAGCACGTCCCGCGTGGCCGGAAACTCCACCACGCACTCGTACTGCTGATACGGCATGACGGTGGGGAAGGTCAGCCGGCGCATGGGACCCCCATGAAGAAAAAGGGGCGAGGGGCGCTCGGTGGAGCGGCTTCCCTCACCCCGGATTCACCGCCACGGGTTGGAACACCGGGACGGGCACCCTCACCCCGACCCTCTCCCGAGGGGAGAGGAGGAGTAAGCATGGTGCTGCGACGCTGGATCAGGTCGAGAACGACGTCCCGCAGCCGCAGGAGGACTTCGCGTTCGGGTTGTTGAACTTGAAGCCCGCGCCCGTCACGCTCGACACGAAGTCGATCTCCGTGCCCGACAGGTACTTGTTGCTCAGCGCATCCGTCGCGATCTTCACCCCGTCCTGCTCCCAGGTCAGATCGCCCGCCTTCATCTCGCGCACCAGGTTCAGGTCGTAACCCAGCCCGCTGCAGCCGGCCGGTACCACCCGGATGGAGAAGAAGTAGTCCTGGAAGCCCTGGTCCTGGATGACCTTCTTCACCTGGGTCACGGCGGCCGCGGTGAGCCGCACCGGGCTCGAAGGCTCGCCCTGCGGGGCAACAGAGGTGTTGGAAGCGGGGGTGGTGGTCGTGTCCATGTAGGTTGCTCTCCTTACAAGCGCCTTATAACGCCCGGCGCCAGAATTTCCATCTGCTCCACCTGCTCCACGGGTACGGCTCCCCTCCACTGTCTGAATCTGCCCCCTCGTGGATGCGGGTGCCAGCCCCTCCGCCCGCCCCCATGCCAGGAATGCGAGCGCCCGCCCCCGGACGCCCCCGCCCGGGTTATACGTGCCCACATGTCCGCCACCTTCCGCGAGCTGCTGTCCGCCACGAAGAAGGAGATCCGCGAGGTCTCCACCGAGGACGTCAAGCGCCTGCTGGACGCGCGCTCCCCCGTGAAGCTCATCGACGTGCGCGAGGGCGACGAGTACGCGGGTGGCCGCCTGCCCGGCGCGGTGCACATCCCCCGGGGCTACCTCGAACTGCGCATCGAGGACAAAGCCTCCCGGGATGAAGAACTCGTCCTCTACTGCGCGGGCGGCACCCGCTCGGCCCTGGCGGCCCGCACCCTTCAGCACATGGGCTACACGCGCGTGGCCTCGCTGGCCGGTGGCTTCAACCGCTGGAGCGACGCCCACTACCCGGTGGAAAAGCCCGTGGTGCTCACCCCCGCCCAGAAGGAGCGCTACCGCCGCCACCTCATCCTCCCCGAGGTCGGCGAGGAGGGGCAGGCGAAGCTCCTCGCCTCCAGGGTGCTGCTGCTGGGCGCGGGCGGGCTGGGCTCTCCGGCCGCGCTCTACCTCGCCGCCGCGGGCGTGGGCACCCTGGGCATCGTCGACGCGGACGTGGTGGACCTCAGCAACCTCCAGCGCCAGGTGCTCCACACCCAGGAGCGCGCCGGCCAGCCCAAGGTGCAGAGCGCCCGTGCCGCCCTCGAGGCCCTCAACCCCGACGTGAAAGTGGTGCCCTTCCAGGAGCGCCTCACCTCGGACAACGTCCTGCGCATCCTCGAGGGCTTCGATCTGGTGCTCGACGGCGGGGACAACTTCCCCACCCGCTACCTGCTCAACGACGCGTGCCTCATCCAGGGCAAGCCCAACCTCCACGGCTCCATCTTCCGCTTCGAGGGCCAGGTCACCACCTTCGTCCCCGGCCAGGGCCCCTGCTACCGCTGCCTCTACCCCGCCCCGCCTCCTCCCGAGCTCGCGCCCTCCTGTGCCGAGGCCGGAGTGCTCGGCGTGCTCCCCGGCATCATCGGCCTCTTCCAGGCCAATGAGGCCCTCAAGCTCCTGCTCGGCGTGGGCGAGCCGCTCGTGGGCCGCCTGCTCACCTTCGACGCGCTCGGCACCCGCTTCCAGGAGCTCAAGCTGCGCAAGGATCCCAAGTGCCCCGTGTGCGCGCCCGGCGCCCGCGTGGAGCTCATCGACTACGAGCAGTTCTGCGCCTCGTCCGCCTGAAGGAGTCCCCTCGTGCCCATCCCGGAGATCGATCCCGCCACCCTCGCCCAGCAGCTCTCCGGCCCGCCCGAGGCGCGGCCCGTGCTGCTCGACGTGCGCTTCCCCCAGGAGAACGCCTGGGTGGCGCTCCCAGACTCGGTGCTCATCCCCCTGCCCGAGCTGGACGAGCGCCACGAGGAGCTGGAGCCCTTCCGCGGCAAGCGCGTCGTCGTCTACTGCCACCACGGCGTGCGCAGCCTGGACGGTGCCGCCTACCTGCTCGCGCGCGGCTTCGACGCGATGTCCCTGCGCGGGGGGATCGACCTCTACTCCCGCGCCGTGGACCCGAACCTGCCGCGCTACTGACGCGCGCTACCGGAGGTAGGGCGACAGGTCCACCGCCTTGTTGGTGATGTCCCGGCCCTTCACTTCGACATCCACCGGTACCGGCTCCAGGAGCGCCGTGCCCTGCAGGACCAGGTGATGCTTGCCCTCCACCAGCTCCAGGCTCAGCCCGGGCTGGTAGGTACCGAGCGTCTGGCCATCCCGGTAGATCTCGATGCCGAGGATGTTCTTGGGCTTCAGCGTGAGCCGGACGGTGCCCGACTTGAACTCCACCGGAGGCAGCGTCTTGTGCTCATTGGGCTCGCCAAAGGGCACCTCGATCTCCCTGAAGATGCCCAGCTGCTTGTTCTCCAGGACGAGCGTGTCCTGCAGGTGGGCACCCGAGACCTTCCTCAAGGGCGTCGAGCCGAGCACGGTGACGGGCTCCGAGCTCCGGCAGCGCATCGGGTTGTGCTTCACGGAGACTTCGACGGGCTGGTTGGAGTCCAGGGAGATGTAGATGCCCTGCCCATCCATGGCCGTGCTGCCGAGCATCTCCAGCAGCGGCTTGTGGAAGATGACGGCCAGGCCCACCACGGACAGCGCCACGAACACCCCGAGCAGGTTCTTCAGCGGGGGGAGTGACCGGGTCCGTGCCGCGGGCTTCTTCGCGCTCGGGAGGCTGGC
Source organism: Archangium sp. Cb G35 (assembly GCF_001896145.1). NCBI lineage: Bacteria > Pseudomonadati > Myxococcota > Myxococcia > Myxococcales > Archangiaceae > Archangium > Archangium sp. Cb G35. The sequence continues at coordinate 190,706 of NZ_MPOI01000005.1, read as the reverse complement.
ATCGTCTTCCTCCACCGAATGCAGGGCGGAGCGCCGGCGAGGCGGCTCGGGCGCGTCGGACATCTCCACGCGGCTGTTGGCGCGGCGCGGCCTGGGCGCCGGCTCGGGCTGCTGCTGCTGGGAGGACGGAGCCATCCCGGTGCGCCGGCGCACCGGCTCCGGCGCACGCACCGGCTCCGGAGGCGGAGGCAACATCGTGCGCTCGGGATCCTCGTCGTCGTCGTACTGCTGGGCCCGCGCGTTGACGGACACGGAGCTGCGCGAGGGCCGCGGCTGCGGCACGTCCTCGTCCTCCACCGGCTCGGTGGCGCGCATGACGCCCGAGCGGCGAACGGAGGAGGACTCGGTGCCCCGCCTCGGAGAGGGCATCTCGATGCTGGCCCGGGTCACGTCCTGACGGCTGGGCATGCGCCCCACGGACGTGGAGCCCATCTGGGTGTTGCGGCGCGGGGCCTCGTTGCTCGTGCGGCGGCGGGGCACTTCCGTGGCCGGAGGCGCCTCCCACTCCTGCACTTCCGGCACGTCCCCCATGGGCTGGGTGCTGGACTCCGTGCGCTTGTTGACCACCCCCGCGCGCGTCCCCGTGCGCCGCTGCTGCATCTCGCCCGGCGGCGCCTCCCAGTTCATCTCGGCGGCGTTCGTCGTCTGGGTGCTGGTGCGCGGCTCCATCCGCGAGCTGCTCCGCGGCGGCGGCGGCTCCTCGGGCGGAGGCTCCGGCGGCACGGGCATCGCGGACATCGACTCCTCGCTGCGAGGCTCCGGATTGCCGCTGCGCTTCTCCTCGTCCAGCCGGTCCGCGAAGAGCGTCTCCATCAGCTCGGAGATCTGCACCGAGCCGGCCACCCACCGCTGGCCAACGAGGAACTCCTCCAGCGCGAGCTGCAACTGGCGCGCGTCCCGGTAGCGGTCATCCGCGGCCTTGGCCAGCGCGCGCATCACCACTTCATCCAGCTCCGGCGGCACATCCGCCACCTGAGAGGGCGGCAGGATGTTGCACTCCATGGCGGCCTGCAGCGTGCCCAGCTCCGACTCCCGCTTGAGCGGGCGCGTGCCGGTGAGCAGCTCGTAGAGCACCAGGCCGATGGCGAAGATGTCCGCGCGGTGATCCAACGGCTTGCCCGCGGCCTGCTCCGGCGCCATGTACGCGAACTTGCCCTTGATGGCGCCCGACTTCGTCGCCGTGGCCTGGTCCGCCGCCTTGGCGATGCCGAAGTCCACCAGCTTCACCGAGCCGTCGAAGCTGATGAGGATGTTCTGCGGCGAGATGTCGCGGTGCACCACCTTGAGGGGCTTGCCGTTGTCGTCCGTGCGCGCGTGGGCGTAGTAGAGGCCCTCGCACGCCGAGGCGACGATGCGGATGGCCAGCGGCCGGGCGATCCACCCGCCCGCGTTGTACGCCTTGCGCATCACCCGGCCCAGGTCCTCGCCGTGGATGAACTCCATGGCGATGAAGTAGGTGCCGTTGGCCTCGCCGAATTCGTACACCTGGGCGATGTTCGGGTGGTTGAAGCGCGCGGCGATGCGCGCCTCGTTGCCGAACATGCTCACGAATTCTTGATCCTCCGCCAGGTGCGGGAGGATCCGCTTCACCACGACGTTCTTGGCGAAACCCTCAATGCCCTTCTGGCGCGCAAGCCACACCTCGGCCATGCCGCCGGTGGCGAGCTTCTTGAGGAGCTGATATTTCCCGAAGAGTTGAGGGTTCATCCCGGGTTGCTCGCCGGGGGGAGCAAGCGCGAAGTGGAAGACATCAGAGCGGCTCATCTTAGGCGACGGGCCGGGGCGAGGCAAAGACGGCCCGCAGGAAACCGCTGGCTCCCTCTGATGGCCGGCCTGTGGCTGGCCTCGGCCGCCGGGGCCGCCCCCCCTCCCCTGGCCCTGGAACCCCCGGATCGGATCGGCGTGGAGACGCGGGAGGACATGCTGACGCTCTCCTGGTCGGACACCGAGGAACGGCTCCGGGGCAGCATCCGCCCCGCCGCCCCCCGCGCGGGCGAGCCCCTCCAGATCAACCTCCAGGTGGGCAGCTTCGAGGGGGATGACTTCGAGGGCCCGCTCATTCTCACCCTGCGAGAGGAGGGGGCCACCCACGGGCAGAGCGTCACCGTGAAGAAGGACGCGCTGCACTGGCAGGCCACCTTCACTCCCGAGAACGACGGCCCCCACCGGGTCGATGTGAGCTTCCGGACCACCCGGCACAAGGTGCTCCATGCGTCCTTCCAGGTGCGAGAGTCCCGGCTGCCCCTGAAGCTCGGGTGGGCCGTGCTCGGACTCGGGTGCCTGGCGCTGCTCGGATACACGGTGCGCGGCATCCTGAAGGGCGAGCGGGCGGAGGAGCGCCCCCTGCCCCCGGATACGTCTCCGGCCCCGGTCGTGGAGACGCCTCCGGCCCCCGCCACGGAGATGCCTCCGGCTCCCGCAGCGGAGACCGCCTCGGCCCCTGCGGCGGAGACCGCCCCGGCCCCGGCACCGGAGACTCCCGCCGCGGCACAGTCCACCCTCCCCGGGGGCGATGCACCGCCCGGTGGCGAATCCACGGCCACGCCGGTTGATGCCGGGGCGCAACCTCCGGACTCCGCTCCGAAGACGTCCGAGGAGGAGCCGCCCGCCTGATCAACCTCTGGCCGCTCGCTCCGCCCGGAGGAGACCTCCCTCCAAGCCACCCGAACCAGGCTCGTTCAGGGAGGACACCTGCCTTACGGCCTCTGCTCCCGCTCCCACTTCTCGAGCCTCTCGACGATGGAGACGGGATGGATGGCGCGGTGGTGGAGGTTCTCGTGGAAGACCGCGAGGTGGTACTCCCCGCCAATCGAGATGAAGGCATGCGTCGGTGGCGCGAGCTGCTTCGCCAGCCAGTCCTCTGCCTCATCATGAGAGACGAAGGAGGCCACGGTGGCGGGAGGCCCCTCCTCCATCAATAGCCGGATGAGCATCTCCACGGTGAACTGCGGCAGGAGCCCCCTGCGGTTCAGCTCGCGGAAATAATAGAACTGATAGTACTCACCGGCGACCAACACCTGTCCTTGAGCCGGCGGCTCGGGCTGATGGTAGAGCCAGGCCTCCGCCTCCTCGCGCGTCCTGAACGAGGCGAAGACGTGCGGCGGGCGGGGGGCAAGAGCATCGCGGCGAAACGCCTCGAACGCCGTGTGCTGGCCGGTCGAGGCGATGAAGTGGAGTGCGTCGATGATGACCGACGCCAGCTCCTTCTCCTCCGGCAGGTGGAGCTCTCCTCGGATCCGGACCATGAGCCCCGCCGCTTCACTCAGGAGCGTCTCGATGGAAGTCTTTCCCTCGGAGGGCGGAAGAGAGGCACCGAGGCTCCGGCGATAGTCCTCGAAGCGGTAGTCCTGCCCCAACTCGGAGATGAACAACAAGGCATCTCTGGCCACCAGGAGCAGCTCGCTCTCCTCGGGAGAGGTCTGCTCCGTCCGGTACCTTCCGATGATCCGTGGCGCCTCGAAGCTGATGATCTCCCCTATCGTCATCGTGGCACCTCGGCGACGAGCAGGACGGGAGCGAGCAGCACGATGCCTCCAGCGCAGACGGCAACATGGAAAGCCACTCCCGCGATGACGACAACGGCTCCGAGCGCGAGCTCATCCTGGTGGCGCTCGAGCCAACCGACCGCGGTGCCGATGGCTTCGAACTTCACAGGCTCACGGCCCGCCTCTCCCTGGCAGTTGGCGAGCTGTTTCATGCAAGCGGTCCTGCAGTAGTTCCATTTCCCAGTTCGCCAGGGACCGTACTGCTTGGGATCGTAGATGTATTTGTCGACCTGATGGATTCTCGTGCTGGCCTGGCACTCCGGAACGCAAATCTCATACTGGCGTTCGCATTCCGCCGCATTGAGTGACACCCGGACGATACGGCCCTCGTGGGCCGGGACGCTCGCCAGACTCCGGGACGCCATCAGGTCGAAGTCCTTGGCGGGTTTCCAGGTGTGGGTCGCCTGCCCATCTGCCGTCTTCTCGATGACGAGCACATACCTGGACAGGTCCCGCGGCCCGGATGGGCCCGCGACCATCGGCCCGGTGGCGCTACAGGAGCCAAGGAGAAGCCCCAAGCTCAACGCCATGAGCTTCCGCACCATCGCTCTGATGTTCATGACAGCGCTCTGGAGCGCTGCGTCAATGTTCTCGCGGGCAGCAGCTTCGGGCGTCGGCATCGGGGCGCCGACTTTCGCTGAAAGCCCCGCCCACGGCGATCTCGAAACTTCCAGCCCTCCGGGCGCCCGGGCAGGGGCGACGACTTTCCGGGCGCGAGGGGGGCAATCGGCCGTCACTCGTAGTCGACTACGAGTGACGGGCGCTGCGGACCTTCCACCCACTTCGTTGAGTTCCCACAAGCCACGGTCCGCTCGGCCAGCGAATCACTTGAAGCCGACAACAAGAGGTCCCCGGGCTCGGAGCGTTCAGCTCCTTCCCGGCATCGGAAAGCGAGGGTGTGCTCTGCCCTGATCGCGCGTCCACGCCGGTGGAGACTGAAAACACGCCTCCCCCGGAGCAGTAACTTCGACAGGCGCTCCCTCTCCCTCGGGTGGAACTTTCCTTCCCTGTAACGGCCATGTGACGCCCTTGTGCCGGTGGCTTTCGCACGCCGAGACAAACCGGCTGTCGGCCTCCGGACAACCTCCTCCCGGGCACCCCGGTTGCAAGCCACCCTCCCGGACCGGGCGGGGAGGAGTACATGGGCGAGCGGCGAGGGTTCGGGAAGGAAAGGCGAGGGCTTCTCGCCTCGGTCCTCCTTTTGAGCATGCCGGTGTTGGCCGCGGAGCCCGCACCGGAACCGGAAGCGGAGGCGTGGCAGCCCGAGGTGGACGCGGCCCAACCCGGGGCGGGCGCGGCAGCCCAGCCCGAGGCAATCGCGGCGGCCCAGCCCGAGCCCGAGGAGGTGGCCGCGCTGACCCCCGATCTGGACATGCCCACGCCCGCGCAGGTGGAGGTCCCCAAGCCGGAGAAGAAGAAGGAGCCGAAGCCGAAGCTGGAGGAGCCGCTCTCGGAGGGCGGTGAGGGCACCGCGGCCAACCGCGAGGGGACGGGAGGACTGCGGGTCGTTCCCTTCGGGCGCGTCTTCGCCCGGGTGAGCGCGGATGAGCGCGAGCAGTACGCCCGCTCGCTGTCCATTGAGTCGGCGCGCGTGGGCCTGGCCGCGTCGCTGCCGCATGTGGAAGCGGAGGTGACGGCGGACCTGTCGTCCAAATCGCTGCTCAAGGACGCCTTCGTGCGGGTGGCCGATGAGCAGAAGCGGCTGCGCCTCTACGGCGGCCAGTTCAAGGCGCCCTTCCTGGCGCGCGAGCTCGAGTCCGCCTGGCGGCTGCCGGTCATCCACCGCGGGCTGGTGGCGGACTACCTGGAGGACACGCACAACCTGGGCGGCCGGCGGCTGGGGCTCATGGGCGAGGTGAGCCTCAAGGAGGCGTGGAAGCTGAAGGTGTCCGGAGGCGTCTTCCAGGGCACCAAGGACGACGACACGGGCATCCGCGCCAGCGAGGACGCCGCGCTGCGGGCCACCGTGCGCCCCATCAAGATTCTCACCCTCGGGGCGAGCACCTACTTCGCGCAGGCCTTCGAGGGCGCGCGCACCTACGCGCTGGCCGCGGACGCGGCACTGAAGCTGGGAGGGCTGCAGGTCACGGGCGAGTACGTCAACGGGCACCTGCCCACGGGGCCCTTCGCCGCGCAGATGGGGCTGGCCAGCTATACGGTGCCGCTGCTCCTGGAGGGCCTCGCGGTGCAGCCGGTGGCGGGCGCCGAGATGATGCAGTTGCTCGGCCCGCTGAAGGCCCGTGGCTATGCCTTCGTGGGCGGCATCAACGTCCTCTACTCCGAGCACTTCAAGGCCCAGTTGCAGGCCGAGCACGCGCTGCGTCCCGGCGATGTGGCGGCGGGCTTCGAGTACTCGCTGCAGCTCGCCACCCGCTTCTAGGAACGGAGAGAGAGACCATGCTCCAGTTCGCGGAAGGAGAAGTCACCAGGCTGCGCCGGGAATTCAAGCTGGTGCTGGGCAGGGACGCGGCGCTCGCGCTGTGCACGCGGCTGTCCGCGTCGCTGGGCGGCTACCTGTCGCCCCCCACGAGCATCACCTCCGTCTACTTCGACAAGCCGGGCTATCCGCTGACGAAGCGCTCGCTGGACACGCCCCAGGACTGCCTCAAGGTGCGTACCAAGGAGTACTCGCCGGACGTGGGCGCCGGGGGCGTGCAGCGCGTGGTGCTGGAGGTGAAACGCGAGCGCAACGGCCTCACCCAGAAGCGCCGGGTGTGGGTGCCGCGCGCGCAGTTGGGCCACGTGCTGCGCGGTGGCGTGCGGCTGCTGCCGCTCATCGCCGGGGGAAGCCTCATGCCGGTGCTGGCGGTGACGTACCGGCGGCACGTGTACCAGTGCTCGCAGGCGTGGCGGGTGACGGTGGACCGGGACATCGGCTTCCACGGGATTACGCCGGAGCTGGCGCTCTCCGAGACGACGCTGAGCGCGGAGCGGCTGGGTGAGCCGCTGGCGATGGACGAGCGGGTGGTGGTGGAGGTGAAGCACCTGGGGGAGGAGCTGCCCGAGTGGCTGGCGGCGCTCAACCCCGGGAGGAAGCCGGCGTACAGCAAGTTCGCCGAGGGGATGGCGAGGGTCCACGACTTCGTCGCGGACGGGATTCTGGGGGGCTGAGCAACCGTGTTCATCGACTTCGAAGGCATCGACGGCAGCGGCAAGACGACCCTGTCCAACCTCCTGGCCGAGCGCCTGAGGCGGATGGGCTACCGGGTGGCGCACGCGCGCGAGGGAGGAGAGCTGCGCTCGCCCATCGCCCGGCGCATCCGCGAGCTCACCCGCGACTCGAAGCTGCTGGAGATGTCGCCGCGCACCGAGTTCTTCCTCAACCTCGCCCGCGACGCGCAGCAGCTCGAGGAGGTCATCGCCCCCGCGCTGGCCCGGGGCGAGGTGTGCATCAGCGATCGCTACCTGTACTCGCAGCTCGCGCTGAGCGGCGGCGGGCGCGGGCTGCCCGGGTCCGCGCTCGAGCCGGCGTGCGAGCTGGCCTCGCAGGGGCTGTGGCCGGACCTGGTCATCCTGGTGGACGTGGAGCCGGAGCTGGCCCGGCTGCGCAAGCGGCTCGGGAAGAGCAAGGGCGAGCGGGTGCCGGACTCGGACAGCCGCAAGGGACTGGCCGGCGCGGGCCTGGCGGTACGGATGCGGGAGGCCTTCCTCACCCTGGCGCGGAAGGATCCCTCGCGCTGGCTCGTCATCGAGAACAATGATCAACCGCTGCACGTGCTGGAGCAGCGCCTGGTGGAGGCGGTGGTGGCGCGGCTGGAGGGCCGGGACTTGCCGGCGCAGCGGATGACGCCGCCGAGCCCCACGCCGGTGCAGGTGCCGTCGACGGTGGACGAGGTGGAGGAGCACTTCTTCCGCGTGCTGGACGGGCTGGAGGTGCGCGAGCCGCAGTTGGCGGTGTGGCTGCTGGGCGGCATTCCCGGCTTCCCCGCGCACCAGCGGCGGCTGGGGTACGTGGAGCGATTCCCGGGGCTGACGGTGCGCAGCCTCACGGGACTGGACGACGAGCCGGCCCGGGCCCTGCGCGAGTTGCTGGCGGAGGTGGTGCCCCAGGACGTGGCCATGAGCCTCGGCATCAACCCGTCCCCACAGGCCATGGCCCTGCGCGAGCGCCTCTATTCCCACGCGCCCGAGGACGTGCTCGCCGGCCTCAAGCTCAATGGCTCACCCGAGGCATGGGCCCTGCGCGAGCACGCCCTGCGCGAGGGGCGGTTGAGCGAGGTGCTCTGCGGGCTGGCCGGGGTGGACGACGAGCCGGCCTGGGCGGCGCGGGAGCAGGGCGTGCGCCGGGGGCTGTACGCGGACGTGGCGCGCAGCCTCACCGGCCTGGACTCGGCCCGGGCGGACGCCCTGCGCGAGAGCCTGCTCGGCCATGACCGGCTGGCGGTGTTGCGCAGTGTGAATGGACTGGACACGCCCTTCGCCCGGCAACTTCGCGTGGCGCTGGAGGACAAGGCCCTGAAGCTGGTGCTGCGCTCGCTGTCCGGGCTGTCCACCGACGAGGCCTTCGCCCTGCGCGAGCGAGGCGCTCCGTTGACGAAGGAGGCGCTCGACTCGCTGGACGGAATGGATGATCCACGGGCCTGGAGGCTGCGCGAGGCCTTCGTGTCGCGCTGGCCGGCCACGGTGGTGTCCTCGATGGAGGGACTGCCCCTGACGGAGCGGGCCGAGACCCTCATGCTGCGCGCACTGGAGCTGACCGCCGGCCGCCTGCCGGTACTGCGCAACGCCTACCGCCTCGTGGCCGCCTCGCACCTGGCCGCGCTCCCCTCGGAGCGCACCTCGCATCGGATGGCCGGGGACGAAGCCCCGCAGCCGGCGCTCTGAACGGAAAGGACGGGCCATGGACGGGCTGTTCTCGGGACTCTTCCATCAAGATTCGGTGTCCAGCGTGTCCCATCCCGGGGCGGGGGAGATGTTGCCCCGCCTGATGGCGGCGGTGCTCATCGGCACGGTGCTCGCGCTGCGGCCGTGGCGCCTGGTGACACGCAGGCCGCTGCCCAAGGCGGAGATGATGCAGGCACAGGTGCTGCTATGCACCGCGGCCGCCGTCATCACCGCCGTCATCGGCGACAGCACGGCCAAGGCCTTCGGGCTGGTGGGCCTGGGCAGCTTCGTGCGCTTCCGCTCGGGGCTGAAGGATCCGCGTGACGCGGCCATCCTCTTCCTGATGATCGGCCTGGGCATGGCGTGCGGACACGGCAGCCTGGAGCTGGCCGGGGTGGGCACGGCGTTCGTCGCCGCGCTGCTGCTGGTGCTGGACTTCTTCGAGAAGAAGGAGCCCGTGGCGGCGAAGCAGCGGGTGCTGGTGTCGGCCCAGGCGGATGACCTGGCGGGCGCGGAGGCGTGGCTGAGGCAGCGGCTCGGCGAGCGGAATGTGCTGGTGCGCAGCTGCGCGCTGGACTTCGACGGGCGGCGGCTGGAGCTCGAGGTGGAGGAGAAGGAGCCGGGGATGATCGCGACGGCGCTGAGCCGCTCGGCGGGAGGCCCGCTCCGGGGACTGAGGTGGTCGGAGATGCCCTCGAATAAAGGGGCCTGGGAGGAGCGGGGATGAGGCGTTGGGGATGGGCCGCACTGGCGGCGGCGATGTGTTGGGCGGGGTGCGGTGAGGGCGGGAGCCTGCCCACGGGAGGCCAGGGGCCGTCCACGAACCAGGATGGGACGGTGGACCTGCCGGACATTCCTCCCGGCACGGGGCAGACGCCATCGGACCCCGAGCAACCGGCCCCGTTCACGAGTCTCTGGCCGCTCACGGTGGGCTCCACGTGGACGTACCGCATCACGGATCCGGTGAAGGGCACCTTCGAGAAACGGGTGGAGGTGCTGGGCGAGCAGGCGGTGCCGGAGACGAGCATGAGGGCCATCGCGGTGCGCAGCACGCAGCCGCACCTGGAGGAGCTGTCCTGGCAGCTCGAGGTGAACGGGGTGGTGGTGCGCCTGCGCGAGGAGGACCGCAAGGGAGCGACCCTGGCGCGGGTGACGACCTGGAGTCCCGCGACGGTGAAGTCCATCGCGACGGAGCGCCCGGTGGGGTGGCGCTACGACTCGGACATCCGTGAGCTGACGCGCCTGGGGGATGGCTCGACGGAGGACAAGGACAAGACATACATCTGGCGCGTGGAGGCGGTGAACGAGACCGTCGTCACGCCCGCGGGCACCTTCACGAATGTCATCCGCATCAAGCGCGAGCGCGGGGACAAGGAGAACCAGGAGCGCACGTACTGGCTGGCTCCCGGCATCGGCAAGGTGAAGGAGGATGGCGAGCGACTGGAGGAGCTCGTCTCCTACGATGTGAAGAAGCCCTGAGCCATGGGAGCAGTCGTGGGCGGAGGATGAGGGGCTGTATGCCCTTCGACATCCTCCGCCCATTTCGTCATCCAATGGATTGACGCAAGCACCAACACTTCCATGAACTGCGGGGGCAACGGTCTCCGGCCCACGTGGTTCCGCGAGGTGTGGCATGTCCCGCCGTCTTCCCTGCCTACGAGTGGCCTGGATGGCACTCGCGCTCCTGACCGCGTGCACCGCGCCCATGGGAGCGCAACGCGGTAACAGCTACAGCTACGACAACTCCGCCTCGGCCGCCTGCCGGCAGAACCCTGCCAACTGCGTGGCCCTGTCGGGGAAGGAAGCGGCCTACGAACCCATCCGTGAGGCGGGAACAGCCATAGCATCCATGGCCGCCGTCCTGGCCGTGTTGGACAACGAGACAAGAGTCTCCATCGAGCGAGCGCTCACGGATTGCGCTGAGTTCGCCCGTTCAGAAATCCTTCTGCGCTATCCAACGACGTTCAAGGGCCCCGCTCCTGATGCCAACGAGTGCAACCAGGAGACGGTGGATGCACAGGGAAGGAACGTGACATGGGCCATGCGGCTCGGAACGGAAATGCACGAGGTTGCCCGGCAGTGCGCCGAAGAGGAGCTCAACAAGCTGCGGCCCGGAGGCTTCAGCCTGGAGCAGCGCTACCGGTATGACATGCAAACAGGACACAAGAAGCCGGTCGGCGCCGCGGAGGAACGAGCCTTGATAGCGTCGGGAAACCAAGGCGAGTTGAAGGGAACCCTGAAGCCCGATGTGGTCCTCCACTCGGGCTCCCTCCTCGATGTGCAAGCCGTCTACGACTTCAAGTTTCCGTGCGTGAACACGGATAAGGCTCCCGTGTGGAACAAGTACCCCAAGGGACATCCTTATTCTGGTTACGATCAAGGAACGATGTACGAAATGGCTTTCAAATCGGCTGTCGCACGCATCATGCCCAGGTTGGGGGTGATTCGATGAGTGAGCACTACCCGAGAATCCGTATCCATGCGGAGAACGGCACCCTTCTGATACGCGATAGCCTGAGCATCACTTTCTACATGCGCCGCCCTCACGCTGAGGTGGCATCAGCGGTCATGCGTTCCTTGGACGCATATCTGCAGGCAGTCGGACCGAATGCATTGGGTGTGTACGCGGACCAGGAGGGCTACTGGCAGAATCTCGATGATACGAGTTGGGCGCGCATCCGGAACGAGTTGTTGGATCCTGATTGGGCCCATGTCTCTCTGGCGGATGCTTCCGGAAGAGAGAACCGCTACCAGGTCGACTACCGTGGCAGGCCCCCTTCAGATGTCGTCTTCCCCGACGCTCCAGGGGTGGTGTCCGTGGTGAGCTTCTGGCTGCCCACCGAGTTCCTGGAGGAACACGGCCCGGGGCGGGTGCGGGAACTGGCACTGGAGTTGGCAACGCCCCTGCCCTTCTGCTCGGGCCATGCCGGTCTCGCTTTCAACTGCGACATCAGCATGTTGGGCGTAAAGCAGGAGGTTCTCAAGCACGGCTTCCGCTACCCGGGGATGGACATTCCTGGCCTGGATATGGCCACGTTGAGAATCGGCACGAAGATCCGGGAAATCTCCTGGCAGACCTTCCTGGGCCAACCGGTACTGGGCGAGCTGGGCGGTGCAACGGGGCTGCGCTCGCGGCTGTCCTCGCCTGGAACCACCGTGCAGGAGATGGAGGGCGAGCGGGCCGTCATCACCCTGGGCCGCTGGCCGGAAGCCGGTGACATGGAGCAGGGCAACACTCTGCCCGCCTATCGGGAACTGGCACGCGTGCTGGAGCCCTGGCTCTACCGGGGGCCCGCTCCCCGCACCTCCGAGGAAACACGCCGCTGGGAACGGCGCTTCCTCGACTGACCCGGGCAATGCCTGACGACCCCTCGCCTGCTCGCCGTGGAGCGGGCGGGCGGGCCTCGAAAATTGGATGGATGTCCAACGGTGGACGGTTGCACTCCCGGTCCGAATGGCTCGGACAGGAGACACCATGCACCGACTGTATTCCCTGGCGTTCGGCGCGGTGGCCGCGGCGCTCACCTTCACCGCGAGCAGCGCCAGCGCCGCGAGCCTGACCCGTCAGCCCTATCTCCAGCGCGTGGGCCCGGACACCGCCACCATCGCCTTCCGGCTCGATGGCAACTGTGTCCCCGCCGTGCGCTACGGCACCCAAGGCTCCACCCATCAATCCGCCCAGTCCGCGGACGCCGGCCGCACCCACGCCGTCGTCCTCTCCGGCCTCCAGCCCGGCACCGAGTACACCTACCTCGTCGAGGCCTGTGGTGCGCGCACCAACCCCGTGCGCTTCTCCACCGCCCCCGTCCCCGGCACCCGCAGCATCCACTTCACCGCCGTGGGTGACTTCGGCATGAACAACGCCGATCAGCGCGCCGTGGCCAATGCCATGCTCGCCCGCAAGCCGGAGCTCTTCCTGATGCTCGGCGACAACGCCTACGATTCGGGCACCGAGGCCGAGTTCCAGAACAACCTCTTCGGCCCCATGGCCCCGCTGCTCGCGCAGGTGCCCTCCGTTGCCGTCCCCGGCAACCACGAGTACGTCACCAACCGCGCCCAGCCCTACTTCGACAACCTCTACCTGCCCACCAGCTCCACCGGCGGCGAGCACTACTACTCCTTCGACTGGGGCCACGTGCACTTCGTCGGGCTGGACGCCAACTGCGCCATGGGCATGGCCTCGCAGGACCGCTGCTCGCTGGCCTCGCAGCGCAAGTGGCTGGAGCAGGATCTCGCCGCCAGCGACGCACCCTGGAAGGTCGTCTTCCTCCACTACCCGCCCTGGAGCAGCGGCGAGCACGGCTCCCAGCCCCTCATCCGCCGCGAGTTCACCCCCCTCTTCGAGAAGTACGGCGTGGATCTCGTCCTCACCGGGCACGATCACCACTACGAGCGCAGCCAGCCCATGAAGGGCAACGCGGTGGGGCCCTCGAGCGAGCGCAACCCCACCTACCTCGTGGTGGGCGGCGGCGGCGCGTCCCTGCGCCCCTTCGAGACCAGCAAGCCCTCGTGGACCGTGGTGCGCAATGACCAGGACCACGGGTACCTCGACGTCAGGGTGGAGGAAGGCACCCTCTCCGCCCAGGTGCTGACGCCCTCGGGCAAGCTGATCGACAGCTTCACCCTCACCAAGGACCTCCCCCCTGCCCCGCAGGAGGAGCCTCCCGTGACGGCCGACCCCGGGTCGCCCCCGGCCGTCGAGCAGCCGAACCCCACGCAGCCGAGCACTCCCTCCTCCCCGGGGACCGTCACCGGGGACCCCGGACTGCCCGGCGGCCCGGAGGACGAGGAGGACGCGGACGGCCTGGGCCCCAACGCCCCGGGCTGCTCGACGAGCCCGGCGATGGCGCTGCTCCCCGCGGGCGCGCTGGTGCTGGCCGGGGCCCTGCGCCGCCGCCGCCGCCGCTAGCTGGCAGGCCGGGGGAGGGGCCGGAGGCGCCCTGGAAACGGCAGGAGGCGCCTCCACCCTTGTCATTGAGCGCCCAGGATGCGATTCGCTCGCCTGCCGATAGAGCAGGCCCGCCTCCCGGGCCCCCCGGAGCTTTTCATGAAGAAGAACCCTCGCCCGCCCGCCCGGGCACCCAAGTCCCGACGTGAGCCGCCCTCCTCCGAGTCCGAGGCGTCGCGCGTGGCCCGCCCGCTGCGCGAGGACCTCGTCCTCCAGGCCAGCCTCGAGGCCTACGGCTTCATCCGCCACGAGGGCCGCCTCGCCGACCGGGCCCTGGACTTCACCCTCCGCCACAAGCGCAACCTCTACTCCAACGAGCGCCGCGCCGTGGCCGAGCGGGTGTACGCCCTGCTGCGCCGCCAGCTCACGGTGGACTTCCTCCTCGAGCGCGCCCACCGCGGTTTCCCGCGCCTCGACAAGACGCGTCAGGACGTGCTGCGTCTGGCCGCCTCGCGCATCCTCCACGGCGAGTCCATCGACGCGGTGTCCCGTACCTCGGTGCTGACGGGCACGGACGCCGACGCGCTCGCCGCCCTCCCCGAGGCCGCCCGGGCGCTGGAGGCACTCCCCCGCGACAAGCGCTTCCCCATCGCCGCCTCGCTGCCGGACTTCCTCGCCGCGCACTTCCGCGCCGTCTTCGGCGACGACGCCGAGCGCGCCGCCGAGGCCATGAACGAGCGCGCCCCCCTCGCCGCCCGCGTCAACGGCTTCAAGGGCTCCCGCGAGCAGCTGCGCACGCTCCTGGAGCAGCAGGACGTGCAGTCCTCCCCCACCCCGCTGTCCCCGCTCGGCCTCATCCTGGACACGCGCACCAACGCCTTCTCGCTGGACGCCTTCCGCGACGGCTGGTTCGAGCTGCAGGACGAGGGCAGCCAGTTGCTCGGCATGCTGGTGGACGCGCCGCCCACGAGAGTGGTGGACGCGTGCGCGGGCGCTGGCGGCAAGACACTGCAGCTCGCCGTGCAGATGAAGAACCGGGGCGATCTGCACGCGCTGGACGTGGAGGAGTGGCGGATTGAGGAGCTGCGCAAGCGCGCCCGCCGGGCCGGGGTGCACAACGTGCGCACCCTGGTCATCCCCCCCGAGGGCTCCGAGGCCGACGAGGCCATCACCCCCCTCAAGGGCAAGGCGGACCGGGTGCTGGTGGACGCGCCGTGCAGCGGCACGGGCACCTTCCGCCGCAAGCCGGACGCGCGCTACCGCCTCACGCCCGAGATGCTCGCGGACCATGTGGCGCGGCAGAAGCGGCTGCTGGAGCGCTTCTCCCAGATGGTGAAGCCGGGCGGCCGGCTCATCTACGGCACGTGCAGCGTACTGCGCGAGGAGAACGAGCAGGTGGTGGAGGACTTCCTCGCGAAGCATCCGGACTACTCGGTACGTCCGGTGGCCGAGGAGCTCGGGCCGGAGCTGGGCGCCAAGGTGGGCCCGGGGCCCTTCCTGCGGCTCGCCCCACACCTGCACGGCACGGATGGATTCTTCGGAGCCATCCTCGTGCGCGCGAAGTAGCCTGTGCGCTGGGGGCGGACCCGCTCCGTCCCCTGGCGATGCTGTCCCCCTCTCGCCCTCTGGAGGGCTCGGAATGCCGGAAGCGGTCCACTATCGCGTCTCGATGCTCCGCCCGCACTCGCACCTCTTCGAGGTCGAGGCCACCTTCCCCGCGGGCCCGGACGTGCTCGATGCCCTGCTTCCGGTGTGGACTCCCGGCAGCTACCTGGTGCGCGAGTTCGCCCGGCACGTGCAGGACCTGAGCGCCATGGGCCCGGGAGGCGAGCCCCTCGTGGTGCAGCGCGTGGACAAGCGCGCCTGGCGCGTCCAGGCGAAGGGGCGCCCGGTGACGCTGCGCTACCGCGTCTACGCCAACGAGCTCACCGTGCGCACCAGCCACCTGGATGGCAGCCATGGCTACTTCAACGGCGCCACCCTCTTCCTCTACACCGAGGCCACGCGCGGACAGGAGCACCTCGTCACCGTGGATGCGCCCGCGGGCTGGAGGGCCTTCGCTGCGCTGGAGCGCCGGGGCGAGTCCTTCGTCGCGAAGGACTACGACGAGCTGGTGGACAGCCCCTTCGAGGTGGGGCCCCACACGCCGCACACCTTCACCGCCGCGGGCGTGCTGCACGAGGTGGTGGTCTGGGGGGACACGGTGCCGGACGCGAGCCGGCTGTGCTCGGACCTGCAGCGAATCGTCGAGGCGCAGGCGAGGATGTATGGCGGCCTGCCGATGCGGCGCTACCTCTTCCTCGTCTACCTCACGGACAAGGGCCGCGGAGGGCTGGAGCACAAGGCGTCCACGGCGCTCCTCTTTCCGCGCGCGGGGCTGCAGAACTCTCGGGGCTGGGAGGACTTCCTCACGCTGGCCGCCCACGAGTACTTCCACCTGTGGAACGTCAAGCGGGTGAAGCCGAAGGCGCTCGTGCCCTTCGACTACTCGCAGGAGAACTACACCTCGCTGCTGTGGGCCTTCGAGGGAGGCACGTCCTACTACGACAACCTCTTCGTGCTGCGCGCGGGGCTGATGAGCGACAACCGCTACCTCACGCGCCTGGGCGAGACGCTCTCCACGCTGCACGCCACGCCGGGCCGCAAGACGCAGACGCTGGCCGAGGCCTCGCTGGTGAGCTGGGTGAAGCACTACCGCCCGGACGAGCACTCGCCCAACAGCGCCATCTCCTACTACCTCAAGGGCGAGGTGGTGGCCGCACTGCTGGACCTGGAGCTGCGCCGCGCCACGGACGACGCGCGGAGCCTGGACGACCTGATGCGCCTGCTGTGGCAGCGCTACGGCGACGAGTCCGGGGTGCCCGAGGACGGAGTGGAGGCGGCGGCCTCGGAGGTGGCGGGCAAGGATCTCGGCGCCTTCTTCGACCGGTCGGTGCGCAGCACGGAGGAGCTGGACTACTCCGTCTTCTCGCACGTGGGCCTGGAGGTGCGCTTCCGTCCGCGCGAGTCCCCGGGCGACAAGGGCGGCTCGCCCCCGCCGCGGGTAAAGGGCGAACCCAAACCAAAGGGCTGGCTGGGCGTCACCACCAAGGGCAGCGCCACCATCGCCATGGTGCTGGACGGCTCGCCCGCGCAGGAGGCCGGACTGTACGTGGACGACGAGCTCGTGGCGCTCGACGGCTGGCGGGTGGATGCGGCGGGGCTGCTGTCGCGCACCGAGGACAAGTCCCCGGGGGACACGGTGCGCCTCACGGTGTTCCGCCGGGATCGGCTGGTGGAGGTGCCGGTGACGCTGGGCCAGAAGCCCGCGGACGCGGTGTGGCTGGCCCGGGTGGAGAAGCCCACCGACGCGCAGAAGGCCGCCTATCAGGCCTGGCTCGGCGCCCCCTGGGAGGAGCCCGGGTAGCTGACGGGACGCCGCCTAGAACCCGCCCAGCAGAAAGGACACCAGGATGACCAGGACGAGCCCCGCGGGGACCGCGAGCACCAACGCCAGTCCGTGCGTCTTGAGAAGGCTGGACATGCTCTCGCTGCGGAGGCCGCGGCTGGAGAGTCCCATGTACGCCGCGACGCAGCACCACATCAGCGCCAAGGCCACCCCATTCAGGTCGATCGTGGCTCCCCCCGTGGACCGGAGCGAGAACGAAGCGATCACCGCCAACATGAGGACCACGGCCCACAGCACCCGATGCACCAGGACACGCTCCTTCAGGTCCTGATTCTCGGAATGGGAGTCGGAGTCTCCGGCCAGTTCTTTCGTGGTGTTCTCGGACATCGTGGAGCGGAGTCTACCACCGACGCGCAGAAGGCTAGGCAAACAGCGCGAGCAGGAAGCCCGCCGCGGGGAGCGCGAGCACCCCCGCCGCCACATGCACGCCGACGAAGGCGCCCCAACTGCGCCAGCAGCTGATCCCGATGCTGGAGATCAGCGCGTACACCGCGAAGCCGATCCACACCACCAAATCGACCAGACCACCCAGGGGCAGCATGGACCCGGGGTTGGAGGGGGTACTCGAGACGGCCATCGCCAACACGGCGAGCGCGCCCAACACGAACGCGTGCACCAGGATACGCGCCGTCGAGTCCTGGTTCTCGGAGTCGGAATCGGAATCTGAATCGGAGTCGGAATCGGGGTCTTCGACCAGTTCTTCCGTGGTGTTCTCGGACATCGTGGAGCGGAGTCTACACGAGCCGGTGCACGCCCCCCAGCCGGTACACCCCCGCCAGCCGACCGGATAGGCTCCCGCTCCAGAGGAGCGCCATGCCGCCCAGACGCCTCGCCCGCTGCAAACGTCACCCCACCGCCACCGCCGGCTGGCGTTGTACCGACTGTGCGGCCCCGCTCTGCCCCGAGTGCGTGGAGGCCCGGCGCATGCAGACGGTGGACCTGCTCTTCTGCCGCGCGTGCGGTGGCCGGGCCGACACGATCCTCGTGCACCGCGCGGAGCTGGCCTCCGTCCCGGAGCGGCTGCGCCAGGTGTGGCGCTATCCCTTCACCAGGCAAGGGCTGATGGTGGCGGCGGGGCTCGGGGCCGTCATGGCCTTCGTCGATTTCATGACGCAGGTCACGCTCATCGTGGCGCGGCTGGCTCCCGCGGCGATCGGCGCCGGCCTCTTCTGGGGTGCCTTCTTCTCCATCATGCGCGCCAGCGTGCGCGGCGAGAACGAGGTGCCCGTCCCGGAC
This sequence comes from Archangium sp. Cb G35, assembly GCF_001896145.1. Taxonomy (NCBI): domain Bacteria; kingdom Pseudomonadati; phylum Myxococcota; class Myxococcia; order Myxococcales; family Archangiaceae; genus Archangium; species Archangium sp. Cb G35. The sequence goes on along the minus strand of NZ_MPOI01000005.1, from coordinate 172,765 downwards.
TACGGCGACATCTTCAACGACTGGCTCCTCCCCGCGCTGCGGGGCCTGCTGGCCACCAGCGTGGTGTGGCTCACCTTCCTGCTCTACCTCGCGTTCGCCGGGGGCTGGGACGTCTCCGAGTACCTGGATCGCCTGCTGAGCGATTCGATGTTCTACATGACCGGCAGGTTCCACTCGCTCCCCACCGAGCGGCTCCTCGAAGATCCCCTCGCGTGGGCACTGGGGCTCGCCAGCCTCACCTACCTGCCCATGGCGCTGATGATGGCGGTGACGAGCAACAGCCTCCTGGACACGATCAACCCGGTGGCGGCCGTGCGCGGCATGCTCCGCCTCGGCCGGGACTACGCAGTGGCCGTGGTCACCCTGTTCATCCTGGGCTTCGTCTACTTCGCCGTCCGCGTCGTCAGCTCCAGCCTGCGGGAAATCCCCTTCGAGCTCATCATCTCGCGCTGGCTCGCCCAGGCGCTCGAGTGTCTGGTGGTCTTCGCGATGGCCCGGGTGCTCGGGCTGCTCATCCACACGCGCGGAGATGCCCTCGAGTACGGTGCTCCGAGAGACTACCTCGCCCCGGTGATACCGGCGGAGGCCACGCCGAGGACCACGTTGCGCGCGGACCCCAGCTCGCTCCCGGCCCCCACCCCGGAGGAAGCAGCCCTCCCCGACCCCGAGGTCCGGCTACGGGAGCTCTCCACGGCGGTCCAGGCTCGCGACGTCCCCCAGGCGCTCGCGCTCTACACCGCGCTGAGCTTCCTGCCGAAGGCCCGCATTCCTCCGGCGGTGCACCTCTTCGTCGGGCAGGCGTCGGCCGCGCAAGGGGACAACGGCCTGGCGGTGCGGGCGTTGGAGTCCGTGGCGGACTCGGCGCCGGATGATCCACTGGCCCCGCGCGCCCTCGTCCTGCTGGCCCGTGTGCTGAGTGAGCGCATGCAGGAGCAGATGCGCGCCGAGGATGTCTACCGGTACATCGTTGACCGGTACCCGGATACGGAGGCTTCCCGCTTCGCCCAGGGCCGCCTTCCGCCCACCAGCTGACATCCGGCGTTGCCTCGGGGAGGGGCCGTGCGCAATCCCTCCGCATGCTTCGGGCACGCCAACTGCTGCTTCTGCTGGGACTCGCACCCCTCGTGTCGTGTGACGGGGGCCTGCGGGTGAACCGGCAGGGAGACCCCTGCACCGAGAAACTCATCACACTGCGGGTGGAGGTGGTGAACGCACAGGGAACTCCAGTACCGGACGCCATCGTGACGGCCACCCACGTGGTCACGGGTCGCACCATCACCGGCACCACGGGGGACCGGGGCGTCACCACGGCGGTGAACGAGGACATCGGAGAGGGCCCGGTGCGGCTGACGGCCACCGCGGGCTCGAAGGTGAGCACCCCGGCCGAGGTGGCCTGGACGTGCGACGAGTGCCACTGCCACCCCGAGCCCACCTCGGTACAGCTCCAACTCAACCCGTAAGCGCCTCCGGGCGGCTGCCTCCTCACTCGGCGTTTGTCCCGCGCGTCCCGACTCGCTAGGTTGAGGGCGCCATGTCGAGTGTGGAAGACCTCCTCCGGTGCTCCTTGACGGAGCTGACCGAGCGCTTCGTGACCCAGTCCCGCGCCGTGCCCACGGGCTTTCTGGAGGCGCTGGACGCGGATCCACGCCAGGGGGCGAAGGCACTCGCCCGCCGCATTCGAGGCCAGAAGGGGAAGAACCGCGCCGAGGGCCAGCGCCTGCGCCACCTGCTGCGCTTCGAGAACGAGCTGTGGGAGCAGGGCCACACCCACATCGCCGGGGTGGACGAGGCGGGCCGAGGCCCGCTCGCTGGCCCGGTCGTCGCCGCGGCGGCCATCCTGCCCAGGGGCTGGAAGCTGGAGGGGTTGGACGACTCGAAGAAGATCGCCGACGAGGCGCGCCGCGATGAGCTGGCCGAGTCCATCAAGCGGGAGGCGGTGGCGTGGGCGGTGGGCCTGGCGGATTCGGAGGAGATCGATCGGATCAACATCCGCCGGGCGAGTCTGCTGGCCATGCACCGGGCGGTGCAGGGGCTGGGCATCCAACCGGACTACGTGCTGCTGGACGCCTTCACGATTCCCGAGTGCACCCTGCCCCAGCGCGGCATCATCAAGGGAGACTCGCTCTCGCTGAGCATCGCCGCGGCGTCGGTGCTGGCGAAGACGACGCGGGACCGGCTGATGCGGGATTTGGACGTGCAGTACCCGGGATATGGGCTGGCCGATCACAAGGGCTATCCGACGGCCGAGCACGTGCAGTGCATCCGGGAGAAGGGGGTGCTCCCCATCCACCGCCGCAGCTTCGGACCGGTGCGGGAGGTGCTCGGGCTCAGCGTGACCGTGCAGGTGGCGGGGCCCATCCAGGGTGATCTCTTCTCGGAGAACAGTGAGCGGTGAGCGCGGACAAGGACATCGACGGATGGCTGGGCGAACGGGGCATCACCTCATCTGAGTCACGCGCCCGAGCCCGGGCCACGCTGGAGGAAGTGGGGCTCACGAGCGCGCGCAAGGTGCGCATCAGCGAGCCCAAACTACCGAGGGCCGAGCAGGTGCTGGCGGAGCGCTTCTACCGGGTGTGCGCGGCGGCGGCGTGCCAGCAGGTGGCGCGGGCGAGTGGCCGGGAACCGCTGCTGGTGGAGCCGCGCAGCCACTGTGAGCACTGCGGAGGCTCGAACAACCGGCGCGCGGAGACGGCCTTCCTGGAGGCGTGTGAGCGCCATGGGGTGAGCCGGGTGGTGGTGGTGGGCGGCTCGCCGGCGGTGCGCGAGGAGCTGGAGGACAAGCTCGGCGGACGCATCGAGCTGCGCATGGTGGACGGCACCGAGCGGCGCACGGCGGTGAAGGCACAGAGTGATTTGGAGTGGGGAGACCTGGTGCTCGTCTGGGGCGCCACGGAGCTGCACCACAAGGTGAGCAGCCACTACACGCAGCCGGGCACGCCCCATAAGCACAAGGTGGTGCACGTGGCCCGGCGAGGCGTGGCCGCGCTGCTCGAGGCGGGCATCACCCACCTGGAGCGGTGAAGTTGCAGGGGCGGCCGTTCTGAACGGCCCGATAGCTCATCCACACCTGGCAGGCGCACTGGGGCTGCTCGATCCGCGGCTCGTAGCGCACGCGCAGCACGCCGTCGAACTGCGTGGCGCACCGGGTCGTGCCCTCCAGGTGCACCGCCACCTGCTCCACCGTGCACTGCGTCCCCTTGGCCGTCAGCGGCGCATTGGCCACGCTGCCGTCGAGCATGAAGCCATCGTCCTCCGTCAAACCTCCCTCCAGGAAGGCGCCGATGAGCTGCATGTCCATCAGCTCGTAGTTCATGCGGACCACTTCACCGGTGATGATGAGCTCGCCCGTGTCCCAGCTGTCCTGCACCGAGGACGCGGAGAGCAGTCCGCAGTCGTCGCGGATCACCTCCGTGGCCGTGAACTCATAGGGGCCCTCGTTCTGGAGGTAGGCGTTGGTGCAGCCCAGGCCAGAGGCGAGCGCCAGGGCGGACATCAGGAGCGGACGGAACAGTCGGGTAGCGGCCACGCGTGCAGGCTAGCTCAGCCAGCGCACACGTGCAGGGTGCAATGGCGGGACCAGCGGCTAGACTGCCCGCTCCATGGCCACGTACAAGAACCCCATCCCCACGGTGGATTGCATCATCGAGCTGCCGGGGGAGCGCCTCGTACTCATCCGCCGCAAGAACCCGCCCCTCGGTTGGGCCCTGCCCGGCGGCTTCGTGGACGAGGGCGAGCGGTTCGACCTCGCCGCGGCGCGGGAGGCCAAGGAGGAAACCGGCCTGGACGTGGAGGTCGTGGAGCAGTTCTTCACCTACTCGGACCCGTCGAGGGATCCGCGCAAGCACACCGCCTCCACCGTCTACCTGTGCCGGGCCCAGGGAGAGCCCACGGGCTCGGACGACGCCGCCGAGGCCCGGGCCTTCCCCGTGGATGGCCTGCCCGCGGATCTGTGTTTCGACCACGGCACCATCCTCGCCGACTACCTGGCCTACAAGCGGACGGGCCAGCGGCGGAAGCTCTGAGGCACGGCACTCCCGGATGCACTATCTCCCTCTCCTCTTCACCCTCGGCTTCCTCGTCGCGCTGCACGAGCTGGGACACCTCGTGGCCGCCCGGCTGCTCGGCGTCCGGGTGGACCGGTACACGCTCGGTTTCGGCCCGGCCGTCTTCACCTGGAAGTTCCGAGGCATCGAGTTCGTCCTGGGTGCCGTCCCGCTCGGGGGCTCCACCCGCATCCATGGGATGAACCCCCACGAGCCAGGAGTGGACGCGGCGGATCCCACGAACTTCTCCGCCCAACGCCCCTTGAAGCGGCTGCTGGTGCTGCTGGCGGGGCCGCTGGCCAACTGGCTGTTCGCCCTGGGCGTCCTCCTCGCGCTCTACACCTCGGGCACGCACGTGGTGGTGCCCCTCACGGTGGGCACCATCACCCCCGGCTCCGAGGCCGCGCGCGCCCAGTTGCTGCCAGGGGACAGGCTCGTCAGCGTGGAGGGCCAGCCGCTGGAGAACTGGAGCGGCTTCGTGGAGCTCATCGCCCAGAACACGGGCCGCGAGCTGAAGCTGGGCGTCGAGCGTCAGGGCGAGCCGCGCGAGGTGACGGTGCGCCCGCGTCCGGACGAGCGGGGCGAGGGCCGCATCGGGGTGAGCCAGCAGTACGTGTACCGCGTCCACGGCCCGGGCCAGGCGCTGCTGCAGGCCGTGGCCCACACGGGCAACCTGGTGACCGAGGGCTCACGGATGCTCGGCGGCCTGCTCCAGGGACGGCGGAGCATGGCGAACGCCAACCCCGTGGGCCTCGTGAAGCAGTCCTCGGGCGCGGCGGGCAGTGGCCTGGGCTCCTTCCTGCGCGTGATGGTGAGCCTCTCGGTGGCGCTCGCCCTCTTCCACCTGCTGCCCCTGCCCTCGCTGGATGGGGGACGGATGCTCTTCGTCCTCATCGAGACGGTGAGCCGCCGCAAGGTGCCACCGCGCGTGGAGACGGTGGTGCATGCGATGGGCTTCCTCGTGCTGCTGGGCGTGGTGCTGACGGTGGCGCTCGCGGACCTGCGCCAGCACATCCGGCGCTCCCGCACCGCCTCCGTGGCCCTGCCCGACGCCGGTTCCACGAGCCCGGCGGCGGCGACCGTGCCCGCTCCGGCGGCCTCCGACGGCGGCCTGCCTCTGCGAGCGGGCGGGCTCGGCGAATGAGTGTCCACGCCCGGCCCGCCGCTGTCCGCCCGGCCGGAAGTGCCCCCCGGACGACGCTCGCCCGTCTGAAGGAGGCGCCAAGGCTCCGGGAAGGCCCTATGCTCGCCCTCCCATGAGCACCGAGGCGAAGAGCACCGAGGCGAAGCACGACGGCCTGTTCTGCGAGCTCTTCTGGGGCACCACCCGCAACGAGGTGTGGAGCTTCGCCCCCGAGCAGACGCAAGTGCTGGCCGCGCAGGATGAGAAGACGGCCCTGCCCCTCTACGGCTTCACCCTGCCGGAGGAGCCCTTCCTGCTCGCCGAGCGCACCGAGAAGGGTTACCGCGTCTTCGTGCCTCCCGCCTCGCGCGTCGAGCGCAGCCGGCGCGGCGATGCCTTCCGCCCCGTGCCGGAGGCGGAGATGCAACGGAACGGGGACCGCATCTCGGTGGAGCTCGTGCGGGACGACCGGTTGCGCCTGCGCGAGGGGGAGCTCGCCCTGCACCTCACCCACTCCGTCGCGGGCAAGCGCGAGGCGAGCGTGCGGCTGCGTGACCTCGGCTGGGTGGCGATGGGTGCCGCCCTCTTCCTCAGCCTGCCGGTGGGTTTCCTCTTCGCGGGGCCGTCTGCCGAGAAGATGGCCGAGTCCAACGCCCGCGCCCTCAAGGCGGCACGTGAGCGCGAGGAGGCCGAGCGCAAGCGGCTCGGAGTGGACCAGCCCGCCCGGCCCATCTCGCCGGACGCACAGAAGCCCGATGCGGGCGTGAAGACACTGCCCGCCAACCTCGGCGTCCACTGAAGTGTGCCCCTGAGTACCGCGCTGACAACGCGCCCATCTCCCCTCGCCCTCCGGGAGAGGGACGGGGTGAGGGTGCCACGCATCACGGGTTGAACCCGTTGTCCCCACTGGGGTCCACGGGTTGGAGAACGGGCCCGGGAACCCTCACCCTGACCCTCTCCCGAGGGGAGAGGGGATATTGGGGGGTGTTGAAGAGGCTCAGGGCCCCAGGCCCACCCAGACCTCTCCATCCTCGAAGAACTCCTTCTTCCAGATGGGGACGTCCTGCTTGAGCCGCTCGATGGCGTGCTCGCACCCGAGGAACGCCTCCTTCCGGTGCGGCGCCGCCGCGGCGATGACCACGGCCAGCTCGCCCGGCTTCAACGTCCCCACCCGGTGCACGATCGCCAGCCGCGTCCCGTTGAACTTCCCCGCCACCTCGGCGCCAATCTCCGCCAGCTTCTTCTCCGCCATGGGCGGATAGGCCTCGTACTCCAGCCTCAGCACGCGCCTGCCCCGCGTCTGGTTCCGCACCGAACCCGAGAAGGTCACGAGCCCGCCATACGCCTCGCCGGACACCGCCTCCACCACCTCCTCCAGCCTCAGCGGCCGGTCCACCACGCGGAACAGGCCACCACTGCCTCCCGCCACCGGTGGAATGAGGGCCAGCTCCGCTCCCGCGGGAACCTCGGTCTCCGCGCTGGAGAACTCCTGGTTCACCGCCACCCGCAGGTGCGGCAGCAGGGGCGCCAGCGCCGGGTGACGCGTGGCGAGCAGGCGCAGCACATCCTCCACGCGCGCTCCCGAGGGCAACTCCAGCGGCTCACGCGGCAGACCCACGCGCTCGCGCGCCGCGGCGAAATACAGGACGGTGATGGTGTTGGACACGGCTCCCTACCTGCTCCGCTCCCGGAGCACGGCGCTCGCCCGGAAACGGCCGCCGCCCTCCTCGGGTGCGAAGTCGATGAAGACATTCTCCACGGGCGGCAGCTGATCCATCAGCGTGCCCACCAGCGAGCGCGCCACGGGCAACTGCTGCGGCGACACACCGGGCACTTCCTTCGGAGCATCCAGCTCGGCGCGCAGCCGGCCCACGTCCACCATGGCCGACACGTGGCCCGGCTCGAAGGCATTGCCCCCGTAACGCTCGCGCAGGGCCACGCCCAGGTCCCCCGAGGGCCTCGCTCCCAGCGACTCGCCGCCATTCACCGACAGCCGGTCCGCCGACACGGTGAACTCCACCGGCTGATCCATCACCCGCGTGCGCAGGCGCGTGGCGTCCGCGCCCTTCAATACCTCGTAGGGCTGTCCACGCTCCTTCAGCCGCCCGGTGAGCCACTCCAGCACGGGCTCGGCGCGCACGAGCCCCGCCTGGAAGAGCAACGTGCCGCGCGGCTCCGGCCGCCGGTTGCCCAGGAAGAAGTTGCGGTAGAAGGCCACCGCGTCGAAGTACGCCAGCAGCGTCATGTCTCCGCGCAGCGCACCCAGCAGCTCATCCGTGCCGGCCGCGTCGAAGCCCTGATCCTTCAGCCGCAGCAGCGTCCGCTCGCGGCGCTCCGAGCCGGGCGCGCCGAAGACGAGCTTGGTCATCTCCTCCGGCGGCATGGACACCATCAGCGCGGCGATGGGGCCCGCGGGCGCCTTGCCCAGCAGCTCCGAGCCCGGCCCGCTCTTGCCCGCGAACAGCGACTTGTCCGAGGCCACCCAGCCCTCCAGCTCCGCCTTTCCCTCCTCCACCCGCAGCGCCGCCCAGAGGCCCCGGATGCCCTCGGACTCCTCCCCCTCCTCCGCCCGCGCGAAGAGGTGCACGTTGCCCGCCCCCACCTTCGGCCTCAGCTCGGTGAGCAGCGGCTGCTCGGACAGCCCCGGTCCGCTCATTCCCGTAATCCGCGCCCGGATCGGCTCCACCTCCGCCGCCCCCGTCCCGCCCTCCTGGGCCAGCACCTTCTCGATGCGCCCGCTCGCCTGTTCCTCCTCGTCCCCGCCCTCCTCCTCCGGCGAGTCCGGCACCACCAGGTACAGGTAGCCCCGGTCCGCGAAGAGCAGCATCTGCGTCCCGCTCTCGCGCTCGAAGCGCACGGCGCCCCCGGCCTCCCGCCCCACGACGCGCGCGCCTCCAGCGCGCAATTCATCCACCACCGCCTCCAGCGCGGCCTCGCTGTCCGTCACGCCCAGCAGCGCCACGGTGCCCTCGAAGCCCGGCAGCGAGAAGAACCCCACGCCCTCCTCCGGGTCCACCAGCCGGGGCTCGCCCCGCAGCTCGCGCAGCACCAGCGACAGCAGCGGCGCGTCCTCCAGCGCCTGCCGCGTCTGCGCCTGGCCCAGCATCCGCGCGAAGAAGCCCACCAGCGGCTCCACGTTTCCACGCAGCTGGGGGAAGAAGACAGCCACCTCCACGTCGGCGGGCATGGCGCGCAGCACCGGCCGCGGCACCACCGTCACCGTGGCACTGGCCAGCACCTCGTCCTTCTCCAGCGCGCGCACCTGGAAGCTGCCCGCACGCGGGAAGGCATGGGACACCCGCGCACCCGGCTGGGGCGGCGAGCCGTCTCCGAAGTCCCACGTCACTTCCGGCGCGCCCCGGGCCTCGGAGCCGAAGCCCACCGGCACGCCGGCCTCCACCGTGCGATCTCCCCCCGCCTCCGGTTTCACCGCCCTCCGGCAGCCGGGACCCACCAGGGCCACGGCCACCACCGCGAGGACTGTCAGGGCTCGAGGAAAGGCTCGCACATGCGCTTTCATGGACGGCCTAGTAATCCAGCGCCAGTCCGAACATCCAGTACCCGTCGGAGAGATCGAACCCCTTGCCGCCAAAGTTGTTCACTTTCGCGTACGTGTACTCGGCGAAGAGATAGCTGTGATTCACCCCGAGGTCCGAGTCGAAGTCGCGCGCCAGCCGAGGCTCCAGCACGTCCAGCATGAAGGCGATGCCACCCACCACCTCCCAGCCGAACCTCATGCCCTTGCCCGTGCCACCTTCCTCCGGCGTTTCAATCTCCCCGCCCTTGGTGGACCACCACGGCATGAGGACGAGACCGGGCTTGATGTAGGGCACCAGCGGAATGCCCCAGTGGAACGCGGGGTAGTCGAACTTGTAGAGGGCCCGCACGCGGATGGGCAGCACATGCAAGCCCGTGCGATCCGCGGTCTCCGCGCCCCCCTCCGTCTGGGCGGCGGCATACTTCTCCGCGTACCCCAGCGACACGCTCACGCCCGCCGTGCCGATGTCCTGGTAGAAGAAGCGCTGCATCTCCATCTCGAAGAGCAGCATGTTGGAGCCGCCGAACGTCTGCGAATACGGCCGCTCCCCGTCCTCCAGGGCCTCCTCCGCGTCGAGCTGCGGCTTGTAGCCTCCGAGCCGGAACTCCACGGCACCGCTGCGTGGCGACTGGGTGGGCACATCGGACGTCTCCTGCGCCTCGCCTGGAAGCGCGGTGAGCACCACCGCGATGCCGAGGGCCACTGCTCGAGTCATGAACGATTTCTCCTTGAGAACAGCCAGAACCCCAGGGCGGCCAACATGCCTCCGCCCGCGAAACCTCCGCCCGTGGCACCGCACCCCGTCTCCTCGCCGCCCGCATCACGGTACCGATCATAGAAGCCATACGTCCGGGTGGGCGTGCCCTCCCCCGTGGCCGACGCCGGGCTCTGGTTGCCCGCCACGTCGATGGCATAGGCCTCGACCTGGTACGTCACATCGTTCTGCAGGTTCTTCACCCGCACCGCTCCCACGTTCACGCCCTGCTTCTCGCTGGAGACCCTGACCCCCTCCCGCAGCGCCACCACCTCCACCTGGATGGCGTCCTCCGGCGCATCCACCTCCACCCGCAGCGCCTTGTCCAGCGAGGCCACCTCCGAGATGGAGGGCGCATCCGGGCTCTTCGTGTCGTAGGTGATCTCCAGCGGCGTCGCCGCCTTCACCACGTTGGAGCTGCACGAGCCCAACCCATCGTACGTCTTCGTCGCCGCGCACAGCAGCATCGCGGACTCGACGCCCGGATCGCCGCACGCCACCGTCCCAGCATCCGTGGTGGTGGAGGAGAAGATGGGCAGGTTGGCCACCGGGAAGGTCGCCGTCGCGCCGCCACCCGACGAGGTGATGGTGCTGAGCGGAATCGAGGGCAGGCCGCGGGTGGACCCCGACGTCTGCGCGGAGGACGAATCCCGGCAGTCCTCGTCGGTGGTGATCCACAGGGAGAGATCGGCACAGGGCGTGCCGGTCACCCGCCAGTTGAAGGAGCTCGACCCGCCACATTGGCTCGGACCGACGCTCAGGGTGTCCGAATTGGCCGTGGACTGGACCGTGACCTGGACCTGGGTCCCGAACTGTCCAAACGCCGCGGACGACAGGAGGACCGCTGCGGAGAAGAGGAGGTTACGCATGGGCGGGAAGGAGGGTAGCAAGCCCGAGGCCAGGAGAAACCCGGCCCTCCTCCCAGGGGTTACGTAGGGGACGGGCCCCCCTCCCCCGGTCAAATGGGCAGGAGCGGCCCGGTGGCGTTGCCAAATTGTCAGGAGTCGGACCCGGCGAGCCGCAGACCGGCCTCCACCAGGTTGAGGGCGGCACCCCGGCCGGCGTTGTCCACGGTGGCGAAGAGGGTGAGCCACTCGGGGGCCTGGGGGAAGGAGCGCAGGCGGCCCACATGGATGGTGGGGTCCGCGGTGACGAGGCTGGGCAGGGGGTAGACCTTCTCGGTGGGTGAATCCAACAGCTTGAGCGCGGGCGAGCCCTTGAGGGCGGCGCGCGCCTGGTCCACCGGTGCGGGCTTCTTCAGCCGCACGTGGAGGCTGAGCCCATGGCCGAAGAAGGTGGGCACCTGGACGGCGGTGCCGGCCACCACGGGCACCTCGCCCTTGCTGGCGAAGAGCCGGGCGCACTCCAGCGTCCAGCCGGCCTCCTCCTCCGTCCAGGGCGAGTTGGCCAGGAAGGGGCCCACCTGGGGCACCAGGTTGAAGCCCACGCGGTGGGGGAAGACGTGCGCCTCGGGCTCGCGGCCGGACAGGAGCGCCGACGTCTGCTGCTCCAGCTCCTTGAGGCCCCGCTGGCCCGAGGAGGACACGCCCATGAGGGCCGTCACCTGCACCTGGGCCACGCCAAAGGCCTGGCGCAGCGGCTCCACGATGTTGGCCACCGCCGTCGTCACCGCCGAGGGCAGCGACACGATGCGGCCCTTGAAGGAGCCCAACGCCTCGGAGTTGAAGCCGGGGAGCACCAGCGGGACGGCGCCCTCGGCGCGGAAGGCGGAGCTCGCGTCCACCACCCAGGCGCCCGCGGCCTGGGCCATGGGGGCCAGGGTGCGCGAGGCGTCCGCTGGAGTGGCGAGCAGCACCAGGCCGATGCCCCGGAGCGTCTCGGCGGACACGGTCTCCACCTCCAGCGTCTCCTCGCCGTACGCCAGCTCCTCGCCCTCGGAGCGCTCCGAGCCCAGCACGGTGAGCTGCTCGGCGGGGAAGTCCCGCAGCAGGAGGGTGGAGAGCACCTCGGTGCCCACCACGCCCGTGGCGCCCACCACGGCGATTCGCAGATTCTCGTTCATGGCGGCCCCTTTACCCCAGCCCCTCGCCCGGCGCACGGACCGTGCTTGCCCCTCGGGCAGACGCACGCATGACGCCCCCTTCGAGTCCCGCACTCGTCGTTGACTACGACCGGGGTAGGACAAAAACCGACACGACTCGTAGTCGACGACGAGTGAGGCCGCCCGCCTGGAGGCCCTCCCGCCATGTCCGCATGGAGGGGAAGCAGGGGCCCGGGCGCGGACCGGTCCACGCGTTCCCATCCGGTAGACTGGAGGGACATGTCGATGTGGACCCTCGTGCCGTTGTTGCTGCTCGCGAACGTGCCGCCGGACGGCGCGGCGCAATTGAAGAAGGTGGACGGGCTGATGCCGGAGCTGCGGCGCATGGCCACGGATCCAACGGTGGTGCGCGAGGTGAAGCGGCAGAACGCGCGGCGCGTGTCCCTGGAGAACATCCGGCAGTGGGATGAGGAGTGGCGCGCGACGCCGGCCCTCACGCCTCTCAAGCGCCAGTTGCTGGGCAGCCCGTGCGCGCGGACGCTCGAGCGTCACCGGGCGCAGCTGGGCCGGAAGGTGGCCGAGGCCTTCGTCATGGACAACCAGGGCGCGCTGGTGGGCGCCACGCGGCGCACGTCCGATTACTGGCAGGGTGACGAGCCCAAGTGGCGCGAGTCCTTCAAGGGAGGCCGGGGCGGGGAGCTGCGCGAGAAACCCTTCTTCGACGAGTCCTCCCAGTCCTATGTCGTCCAGGTGTCCGTACCGGTGAAGGATGGCGCCCGCGTCATCGGCGCCCTCACCGTCTCCATCTCCCTGCTCGAGCTCTGACATCATGACTCTCCCCTTTCTGGGTGGCCTCAAGCTGCGCGCCCGCATCACCCTGTCCGTGGCGTTGCTCTCGGCGTTCGCCATCCTGTCCGTGACGATGTCGGGCCTCTCCATCACCCGGCGCACGTTGGGCAAGCAGATCGACGCCACGTTGAAGGCCGAGGCCGAGGGCCTCAAGGATCTGGTGGAGCGGATCCTCGCCGAGCGCGAGGCCAACGTCCGCGGCTGGTCCGAGGACACCATCCTGCGGGGTGCGTTGCTCTTCGACACCTTCGACAAGAGCGACGCGGTGCTGGCGGGGCTGGCGAAGAACCACGCCTCCATCAGCGGCTTCGTGCTCTTCGACGAGCAGGGCCGCGCCGTATCGGCGAGCTCGAAGGAGCTGCTCAAGGGCTACCAGGGCCACGAGCGCGAGGTGCGTGAGTCGGAGTGGTACCGGGCGGCGCTCGAGGGGCGCTTCACCGCCGATGCGCTCGGGCGGGAGAAGGACCCTGTCTTTGGCAAGCGGGTGCTGCCGCTGGCCGCGCCGGTGAAGAGCCCGGCCAGTGGGGCCCGCATCGGCGTGCTGCTGGCCGCGTATGACTGGAGCCAGGTGCGGGACGTGGTGAAGGCCTCGATGAAGCGGGCCAACGAACGCGCCCAGGAGAGCTTCGCCCTGGAGGTGCGGCGCGAGGATGGCACGGTGCTCTTCAACTCACGTCCGCCGGATGTGGAGCCCCCGGCGGCGCCCGTGTCCCAGGAGGCCATCAACGGCACGGACGTGCGGGACGTGGGGGACGGCTGGCACTTCGTGGCCACCCTGGACGCGCGGGAGGCCTATGCCCCCCTGGTGCAGGCGGCCCTGATGGCGCTCGGGATGATGGGGTTCTTCCTGGCGCTGGTCATCGTGGGCGCGTGGTGGCTGGCGCGCGGCATCGCCCGGCCCATCTCCGCGCTGAGCGAGGCGGTGACGCACGTGCTCGAGGAGGGAGACCTCTCGCACCACGTGGAGGTGAACAGCCGGGACGAGGTGGGAGAGCTGGCCCACGCCTTCTCGCGGATGATGGAGCAGCTGCGCCAGACGACGGTGGGCCTGCAGCAGGGCACGCGCGTGCTCACCGGCGCCGTGGCGGAGCTGAGCAAGGCGGCCGAGCACCAGGAGCGCAACCTCTCGCGCCAGGCGGCGGCCATCCAGGAGACGCAGGTCACCGCGCAGGAGATTCAACAGACATCGAAGATGGCGGAGGAGCGCTCGCGGGCGGTGCTCCAGGTGACGGAGCGGGCGGAAGAGGTGGGCCGCCTGGGCGAGGAGACGCTGGGGGCGAGCATCGAGGGGCTGCAGGAGCTGCACGAGAAGGTGGGGCGCCTGGCCAGCACCATCCTGCTGCTGGGCAACCGCACGCAGCAGATTGGAGAGATCGCCCAGACGGTGAAGGATCTGGCGGACCAATCGAACATGCTGGCGCTCAACGCCGCCATCGAGGCGGTGCGCTCGGGCGAGCACGGCAAGGGCTTCGGCGTGGTGGCGCGTGAAATCCGCGCCCTGGCGGACCAGTCCATCGAGTCGACGGACCGGGTGCGCGAGCTGCTGGACGATATCGGCAAGTCCATCCAGGACACGGTGACGATGACGGAGAAGGGACAGCAGCAGATGCAGGGCGGGCTGTCGCAGATCAAGGCCAGCGGCGAGAGCCTCCGGGAGCTGACGTCGATCGTGAAGGACAACGCGGGAGCGGCGCGGCAGATCGCCGTGGCGGTGAGCCAGCAGAACGCGGGCATCACGCAGATCTTCACCGCGGTGTCGGACCTGTCGTCGCTGATGGAGGAGACGATGCAGGGAGTGCAGTCCACCACGCGGGCCACGAGCAGCCTGCGCGAGGCGGCCGAGCGCATGGAGTCCGTGGCGCGCACCTACCGGGCGTAGTGCGTATGTCCTCTCCTCACACTAGCTCTCGCGGGGCGCGGCGGGTCTCGGTCTCGCGGCTCCTCGCCACCGTCCCGGTGGCAGCGCTCCTCTGCCTCTCCTGCACCATGGTCCATCCCCGGCTCCATGGGGGTGGGCAACACACGGGCACCCGAGCTCAGTTCAACCAGTCATGCGGTGCTGCCTGCGCGGCCCCGGTCAACGCGAGCACTGGAGAGATCCTCGCGCCGGCGGTGTCCCGGGCCGGACAGGTGTTCGAGAAAGCCGTCCAGGCCGCCGAAGTCCTCCAGGGATTCATCCACGTCACCAGGTTCCTCGATGAAGCCCAGAAAGGCGTCGTCGAGGGTGTGTTGAAGGAATGCGTCCAAGCGGCCAACAAACAGGTGGATGAGGAGCTCTTCGGCAAGGATCGCACCCTGCCCGACTCGGAGTGCGAGAAGGAGCCCACCGTCAAGGACAAGCTCGCCCCCTCCTGGGCACGACACCTCGGGAAGCTGAAGCACGCGGTCGCCTTCGAGTGTATTCAGCGGCGGCTCGCGGAGAAGTTTCCCGACAACTTCGCCGTGGAGCCGCGCTACCGGAAGGACGAGCTCACGAATGAAGTGCTGCTCACCGACAGGCGTACCGGCTCGCTCCGGCCCGATATCGTCATCCACTTCACCCGCAACGCCACCCGGATTCAGTGCATCTACGACCTCAAGTTCCCTTGTGGCTACGCGGTGGGCAACCCCTGGAACGCTGAAGCCGTGAGACAGATGAAGTCGTATGAAAGCCTCGGTGGCCAGTGCAAACCCGCTCTCGTCACCCCTCAGTTTGGCGTTGATCGCCGGTAGCGCCCGCCGATGCTCATGAACCCCTCCCCTCGCATCAGGCTCTCGGGCCCGGTCAGGACCAAGGCATGGACGCGTGAGACGGGCGCCATCGAGCGCATCGAGGACCGGCTCCTCATCCGTGACCTGGTCCGTATCGTCTTCTTCGTCCCTTTTGACCACTTCCAGATCGCAGCGGACGTGTCCCACGCGCTCGACAGCTATCTCCGCGCCGTGGAAGGACACCCCGAAGCCCTCTCTCGCTACACCTGCTGCTACTGGGAGCCACGCGAACTGAGCGAGCAGGGTTGGGAGCTCATCCGGGAGATCCTGCGGCCCAAGGAGCGCAGGTACTTCGACGACTACACGCCCGACGAGGCCTTCCATCCCGAGAAGGAAGGTGCGGAGCCACATTTCAGCATCTACGCCGATGGCGATCGCGGCTACGCCTTCAGCTATCACGCGCGGATCCCCTGGCGCGAGCCGCCCCCCCACAGCGTGAGTGTGCTCCAGGTCACCCTGCCGACGGAGTATCTCGAGGAGCGTGGTGCGGGCACCGTTCGCGCGCTGGCACTCGACATGGCCTCACGGCTGCCCTTCGCCTCGGGACATGCTGGCCTCGCGCTCTCCAGCTGGTACCCCGTGGACGAGCAGTTGGACCGGCTTCGCCCGGTGATCTTCCGTCACCCCGGCTTCGACATCCGCAACGCCAGCATCCACGACAACCTGGGCGCCAGGGTGGATGGCATCCACTGGCTGAACTTCCTTGGGCATCCGGTGCTGAAGGAGCTGGGAGGCGCCTCGAGTCTCCGAGCCCGGCTCCAGAGTCCCGCGACCAACGTGCAGGACATGGGAGAGGAGCGCGTCGTCGTATCGATAGGACCCTACCCCGAAGCCGGTGACCTGGCTCGAGGCCAGGAGCTTCCTGCGTACCGGGAGTTCGCGAAGGTACTGGAGCCCTGGCTGGAGCCATTCCCCTGGCGCCTCACCCACTTCACGGACCCTTCTATCGAAGAGGAGTTGCGGCGTTGGTGGAGGCGCTTCCTCGACTGAGCCGCTGCAACACGTCACGGGCTGACCACAGCATGAGGCCCACCACGAGGCTTCCACCGAACGCCGCCAATCCCTGCATCAACATGAAGACCTCACCCCCGTGCAGGCCATGGCGAAGTGTCGCCAAGTCCGCCAAGGGCCCGAGGCCATGCAGGGGGAGCAGGAGAAGCGAGCCCCACCACGCCCAGCGCCGCCGCGCCCAGAGGAAGGGCACGAGCATCAGGGTGAGCGGTCCCGGCAGGTAGAAGAGTGCCCGGAACAACTCGCCGGTGGAGCGGCCAAGACGCGTCAACTCGATGTGCTCGTTCCAGACGAATGAGATGACCCCCAACGTGGGCAGCAGAGCGCCGATCACCAGAAGTACACAGGCCGCTCGCAGCAGCATGGGGGGACAACGAAGCCCGCGTCGGAGCTTGATGCGCTTCCATGTCGAGTCTCCTGAGGAACGAGCCAGGAGATTAGCCCCAAGCCGCATCCGCGGCGCTCCTGGTTCCTCCGGCTGGTGACAGCAGTCACCAGGTGAAACGGGAGTCACCAGGGGCAGGTCATCAGCCCGGCCCCCGGAATCCCTCGCGGACTTCCCTGCTCGCGAGCGTTTCCCAAGGGAAAACGGGCCTTTCGCTCGTCCCCGTGGGGCCGCGTGGGCCCTGGCACACCTCCTGCTCTGGATGGCGCACATCCACGGCGAAAGCCGCCGCGCCACCCGAACCCGACTCCCGCAGGAGCCTCCCATGACCACGCCCGTCGCCAACAACCACCCCTCGCTGCAACGCTCGAACTCGGCCCCCGCGCTCGGCGCCACCGAGAGGTCGGCCCTGACCCGGACGAACTCGGCGCCCCACTTCACCACGCCCAAGAGCGCCTCCATCGCTCCGCTCCACGCGCAGGACACCCTGGAGCCCGCCGCCAAGACGTCGGCCGCCGCCGCCAAGCAGAACCTGCTCGGCAAGTACGTGCAGAACGCCACCGACGCCGCTCACGCCAATGGCGCCGCCGGCGCGTTCGGCAAGCTGAAGACGGGCGGTGGCCTCGCCGCCGGTGTCGCTGGCATCGGCGCCAATTCCGCGGGCCTCGCCAACGCAATCAAGAGCGGTGACACCAGCCAGGCCGTCGACAGCGGCCTCATGCTGGGCAAGAGCGTGCTGAACACCGTCAGGGGCGGGCTCGACGTGGCCGCCATGATCCAGTCCGGCAAGGAGTTCCAGAACCTGAAGGGCGCCGCCCAGGCGGCCCTCGGGGCCAGCGGCCCGGTGGCCGAAAACATCGCCAGCAAGGTCGCCGAGTCCGTGCTCTCCGGCAATCCGCTGCGTGACATCGACGTGCTGGGCGAGCTCGCGAAGTCCAAGGGCGCCGGGGCCAACTTCGGCACCACCCTGAAGCAGGGCGCCGCGGATGCGCTCCGCGCCGTCGGTGGCGAGAAGCTGGCTGGGAAGCTCGAGGGTGGCATCGCCAAGGCGGGCCAGCAGGCCGCCGCGAGCGGCGCCCACGGCCTGAAGGACGCGGCGAAGAACGCCTTCAAGACGGGGGATGCCATCGCCGACGCCGCCAAGGGCGCCGAGTCCGTGGCGAAGCTGGGCGCCAAGGGCGCGAGCACGGCGGCCAAGGCCGCGGGCCGGTTCGCCCCGGGCGTCAACATCGGCATCGCCGCCCTCGACACCGCCATGGCCGCCAAGACGATCGCCGATCCCAACGCGAGCATCGCCTCCAAGGTGACGTCCGGCATCACCGCCGCCGGCTCCATCGCGGCCGCCACCAACATCCCCATCGTCTCGCAGGTGGGCGCGGCCATCTCCACCGCTTCCTCCGTGGCCGGCACGGTCGTCGAGAACTTCGACACCATCAAGGAGGGCGCCAAGAAGGTCGGCGAGGGCATCAAGGAGGGCGCCAAGAAGGTCGGCGAGGGCATCAAGAACTTCTTCAGCGGCTGGTAGTCGTCTCCCCCTGGTCTCCACCTTGCAGAGGCACGCACCATGAGCTCCCACGCTTCCAGTTCCCAGTCGTTCGGATTGCCCCGGATCTCGCCCACCTGGCGGGACGAGCGGAGTCACCCCGTGGTGTTGCCCCAGGTGGAGGCCCCCTCCCTGGAGGGGCTGTCCGTCACCCTCCCCGCCCCCCAGGGCTTCACCGCCGACCAGGTCCAGGAGCGCTTCCTGGAGCTGGCGCGGCCCCACGCCACCGAGCACTACCGCTACCCCACCGAGCAGATCGCCTGGGGAGACGAGGTCCTCCTCAACATCGCGGGCTACTCCCAGGGCCACCTCATCCCCTTCAGCCTGCACACCGACGTCTGGCTCCCCGTGCAACCGGATCCGATGCTGCCCGGCCTGTATGAGGCACTCGTCGGCCGCTCGCCCGGTGGCGGGGTGGTGGTGGAGGTCACCCTGCCCGCGGAGTACCCCGTCGAGTCGCTGCGCGGCACGCCGGCCCGCTTCGTCGTCCAGGTGCAGGCCGCGCGCGAGCTGAAGTACCCCGGCTTCGAGAGCGAGGACTTCCTGCTGGCCTTCGGCCGGGGCCACACGCTGCAGGAGGCCATGCGCGACATCGTGCGGCAGATGGAGGACGAGGCCGCGCAGCTGCTCCTGGTGCAGGCCCAGCAGGAGGTGCTCAACCAGCTGGCCGCGCGCACCCACGTGGAGATTCCCACGGCGCTGGTGGACGAGGAGATCCGCCGCCGTTGGAGCGCCAGCGAGGGCCGCTCCGCCGGCGAGCTCCAGTTCAACGGCCCGGAGCGCGAGGAGTCGCTCAACGCGTGGCTGAAGGACGCGGACACCCGCGCCGAGGTGGAGCACCGGCTGCGCATCAGCCTCGCCCTGGGCGCCATCTGCAAGCGCGATGGCCTGACCCTCACGCCGCAGGTGGTGGAGAAGGTCCTCCGGGACCAGGCCAACGCGGGCGGGCTGACGATGGAGGAGATGGCGGCGGCCCTGCGCGCCGAGCCGCGCAACCTGGCCCGGATCGATCAGGTGGCCTGGCACCTCATGGCCGTCGACCACGTCATGCGTCAGGCGAAGATTCAAATCGAGGGCGCCTGAGTTCCGCGGCTCCCTCCGGGCCGTTCACTGCTTCCTCGGCGCCACGGAGATGCGCCTCACGCTGCGCGTCTCCCAGTCGATCCGGAACTTCGCGAGGGGCGAGGAGGAGCGCCCGATCCCCAGCACGCAGTACCGTTCGCCCTTGGACAAGGTGAACTCCTGGCGGACGAGCAGCGACGCAGCCCCACCGCGATTCAGGTGGAAGGAGAGATGCGCGTTTCTCGCCGGCCTCCCCGCCTTCTCCTCCAGGAAGAGCGGGATGCTCAAGCCGCACCGCATGGAGGCTCTGAAGGAGAAGAACACGGAGAGATGCACCTTCTCGTCCGTGACGGCGTCCACCCCCTCCAGCGCGAGCCGCGCGCCCTGAAGGCAGGCGGACGCGCTCTCCACCGCCAGCTCACGCGGGGTGAGCTCGATGTCTCCGGGTGTCTCCATCCGCAGCGCCACGGAAGGAATATCGAGCGACCGGCTCGGCCGGGCCAACTCCGGGGAGGTCGAGCGAGAGGGAGAGTAGATGCGGCCGCCCCGCGCGAGGTCCACGGCCTCACGGTGCCAGGTCTCGGACGGCAGGGGGCCGGCACGCAGCCGCACATCATCCATGGCCATCGCCGGAGCCAGCTCTCCGGGAACCAGGGCATCCCAGCCAATGCGGAGTCCCTCACCGAGCCCGCCCCCCGGCACGGGCGCCACGTCCTCCGCCACGGGCTTCCCATCCAGCCAGAGGCGCATGCCGGTGGAGCCCCACTCCAGCGCGACGTACATGAAGCGGCCCAACTCCAGGGGCTCGGGAGACACCAGCTCGCGCGGGCCCACCCCGAACTTCAGCCGTCCCGACTCGTCCAGCCGGAGCTGGAGCGTGCGCTGGATGCCCGCGTACGCCGCCAGCACGGGACCGGCCCCCGGCCTCTCGCGGCTGAGCAACAGGGACAGCGCCCCCTCGGACGGAATCGCGAACTCCGGGCGCCCTTCTTCCCGCACCACCTCGAGCGAGCCCTTGCCCCCCAGCAGCACGGCCCGTCCCCGCACGCCTGGAATCGGGTCCACCTCCGACGGCCTCAACGCGGGCCCCTTCTCCGCGCTCTTGAACAGGAGCGCCCTGTCGGAGTCCTCGAAGGACCAGTGGGCCAGCACCTTCCCGGCCGGAATCCCGGGAGGCGCTGATTCCCGCACCGCCGGCTCGCCGGGCTCCGAGGGAGTGGGCGGTTCCACGGGCCTTGGCGGCTCCGGCGGCGCGGCCACCACGGGAGGGGCTGGCGCGGGCTCGCGTTTCGCCGACACGAAGGCCACGGCGCCCACGGCCAGCGCGGCTCCGGCGGCGGCCAGGGGCCAACGGGACGCGGTCCTCGGCGGAGGCGCATCGAGCGCCAGCAGAGCATCCGCGGCGCTGGGAAAACGGTCCTCGGGCCTGCGCGCCACGAGCTTCCGGAGGAAGGCCTGGAACCGCGCGGACACGTGGATCTCCCGCGTGAAGGCCAGCTCCCAGTCTCCGCTGAGCAGCGTCTCCGGAGGACGCCGGCCGAGCAGGTGCAGCAACGAGGCCCCCAGTGCATACAAATCGCTCGCCGGTGAGACGCTGCCCCCGAGCTGCTCCGGAGCCATGTAACCGAAGGTACCGTTGAGCGTGGCCTCGTGCGTGCGGCCGTCGCGGAGCGCCCGCGCCGAGCCGAAGTCCACCAGCACGATGTGGCCGTCCTCGCGCCGGATGAGGTTGGCCGGCTTGACGTCGCGGTGCAGCACGGGCGGCTGGCGCGAGTGCAGGAAGCCGAGGATCCGCAGCACCTCTCGGGCGATCTTCCGCGCCTCGGCCTCGTCGAAACGGTGGTGCTCCAGACGTGCCGCCAGCGACTCGCCGGAGACGTAGTCCTGCACCAGGTAGAAGCGGGCCTGGGCGCCCTCGCCCTCGGTGAAGGAGGCGTGGAGCCGGGGGATGTTCGGATGGGAGAGCGCCTCGAGCAGGCGGGACTCGCGCTCGAAGGCCTCCACCTTCTCCGCGTCCGGCGCGTGCGCGAAAACGAGCTCCTTGATGGCCACGGAGCGGCCCCCGGCATCGAGCGCCAGGTACAACCGGCCATGGACACTCTGCGAGAGGACCCGCTGCACCCGCAGCCCGCCCGGAGCCCGCGCGGCACCACAGAAGGAGCAGCGAGGCTCCGCGCAGGGACGGGCACACGCCACACACGAGCCAGGGGCCATACCAACGGGAGCGCTCACGCCCTACTCCTCCACCAGGGAGATATTGTCGATGGCGCCCTCGACCTCCGCGCCATACCCGAGGATCGCGATGTTCTTCACGGCCCGGATGGGCCCGGCCTTGAACGGCGCGAGCAGCTCACTGAGCTCCACCTTCACGTGCTGCCACTGGCCGGGACGGACCGGCACGAAGTGCGTGGCGGCGCCGCCACCGAAGACGGATGCCTCCGGCACGGAGCCGAGCTCCACGAAGAGGCTCTTCGTCCCAGCGACGGACTCCATATGGAACTCCATCCCCAGGGCCAGGCCCGCCCCCGGCACGCCGCGCGTCAGCTTCACGTCCAGCTCGAGCCACAAGCGGCTCGCCCGGTAGATGCCGTGATCCCGGGGCCGCGTCAGCAGGAAGATGCCCCGCTCTTTTCCAGGACCCGCCTGGAAGAGCGCCAGGCGGGGATTCCCCTCCTCCTCGACGAACTTGTACTCCTGCACCACGCGCTGTGGGAGCGGCCGCGGCTCCCACCGGCGGAGCCCACGGGAGAAGTCCTCGAAGAAGAGCGGCGGCCCCGGGGTGTACTCGCCCGCCGCGCCGGGCCTGCCCTCCTCCAGGGCCGCGAGCGCCGTCACCGCCTCCTCGGGCAGCACGCCGCGGTAGAGGGTCAGGTCATCGAGGGTCACCCGCGGCAACGCGGCCGCGTCCGGCTCCGTCGAGCTCCCGCCGAGCCAGAGCGTCTGTCCCTGGCGGGAAGCGAGGACGGGTGTGGGCTCCTCGGCCACGAGCCTGCCACCGATGTACAGGCGCGTCCCGTCCCTCCCCCAGGTGGCCACGACGTGGTGGAAGACGTCCGGGGCGAGCCGCACGCGTGGCTCGAGCCACCGGGAGCCCTCGGCGCTGAACCGCAGGTGCCCGCCGTTGACGACGAGCGCGAGGTGGGCGCCCACGGGGCTCTCTTCGCCGGAGGCACTCTTCGAGGCAACCACCGTTCCCAGCGTGTCCAGCAAGGCGTCACGCCGCAACCAGACGGAGAGCGAGCCCTCCTCGAGTCCCTCCAGGACGGTGGGCTGCCCGGCGCTCGCGTTCGTGGAGTCCCGGACCACCTCCACCGGGGATTGAGGCCCGAGCCGGAGCGCGCTGCCCCGCAGGCCGGTGTCCCGCATGCCCCTGGGCGTGACGAGATCGAAGCGCCGCAGGTCATCGCGCGCCAGGC
The DNA here is from genome assembly GCF_001896145.1 of Archangium sp. Cb G35. Classification (NCBI taxonomy): domain Bacteria; kingdom Pseudomonadati; phylum Myxococcota; class Myxococcia; order Myxococcales; family Archangiaceae; genus Archangium; species Archangium sp. Cb G35. Next base: position 150,288 of record NZ_MPOI01000005.1, on the reverse strand, counting down.
GCGTCAGGGCGGGGTTCTCGCCCTGCGTCTTGCGCAGCACGGGGTCGTCCTCGTCGAAGCGCCAGCGTGCGTGCGGAGGAAAGTCCGGCAGCAGGGGCAGGTGTGGCTCCCACGGAGGAGGAAGGGGCACCTCCACCTCGGCGGGCCCGGTCACCGCGGGGGTCACCTCCGGCTGGGGAGCGGGCTCGGGAGTCCTGGAGGACGGAAGCACGGCCCACGCGGCGATTCCCACCACGGCGCCCAGCACGGCCACCGGGATGGCGGCACGGCGCCAGAGGGACACCGGCTGGTTGTCACCCGAGGAGGACTCCAACGCGAGCTGCGCGTCGAGCGCGGAGCGGAAGCGTTGGGCCGGGTCGCGTGCGATGAGCTTGAGGAGGAAGCGCTCCATGCGCGGAGAGACGAAGGCATGGGCCGCGACGTCCAGCGAGAGGTCCGACGCGAGCATCTCCTCGGGCGACCTGCCGCTGAGCAGGTGCAGCAACGAGGCGCCCAGCGCGTAGAGGTCACACGTCTCGTCGAGCGTCCCACCGAGCTGCTCCGGGGGCATGTACCCGAACGTGCCCACCATGGTGGCGCCGGCCGTGCCCGAGCCGAAGAGGTCCCGCGCGGCGCCGAAGTCCACGAGGAACACGGCCCCATCCTCGCGGCGCACGAGGTTGGCGGGCTTCACGTCGCGGTGGACGATGCGCGGCGACAGCTCGTGCAGGTAGCGCAGGACATCGAGCACCTGCCGGGCCACCTCGAGGGCTTCTTCATCACGCAGGCGGCGCTTGTGGAGCAGGTCGCGCAGGGAGGTGCCCTGGATGAGCTCCTGGGCGAGGTAGAGGCGCGTGTGGACGCCGCTCCCCGCCTGGAAGGAGTCCACGAAGCGGGGGATGCGCGGATGGGAGACCTGGCGCAACAGGCGGGCCTCGCGCTCGAAGTCCTCGAGTTGCCGCGCCTCGGGCACCAGCGAGAAGACGAGCTCCTTGAGGGCCACCTGTCCGCCATCGGGCGCCCGAGCGGCGTAGAGCCGCCCATGGGGACTCTGGGAGAGGAGGCGCAGCACCCGGTAGCCTCCGGGCATGGCCGCGGCACTGCAACGCACGCATCGCCCTTCCGCCAGCTCGCCTTCACAGAGCGGACAGTGGGAGAGCGGAGACGCGTCGGAGACGGAACGGGGGGCAGGGGCACTCACGGCCGGGACAGTCTAACCCGGCGGCGCGGTGGCTCCCCTCGGGTACACCCTCAGTCCTCCTTGAGGCGCGCGGTGGGCGGAGGCCCGGGCAGCGGAGGGAACTTGGGGTTGCGCTCGGGCTCGGAGGCGCGGACGTAGTGCGGCTCCAGGGCGAAGAGCGCCTCCAGGGTCTGCGTCTCGGGGAAGCGCACCAGCGAGGCCAGCGCCACCGCCGAGGGGAAGAAGGGAGCGCTCAGCAACCGCGAGGGCGCCACGCCCTGGGCCTCCAGGGCCGCGCGGTACTCGGGCAGTGCGGGGCCCAGCGCGAGCGCCTCGGGCTCGGCGGCCATGCGCGCGGCCACCTCCTCCGGGCTCATCGCCTCCTCGGGCCCCAGGGCCTCCACCCGCTGGCCCACGCGCCGGTAGGGCCCCAGGTAGAGGTCATCCTTGCGCGCCACCGCGAGGGCGAAGAGGGGCGGACCCTCGGGGCCTTCCAGGGCCACGGCCGCGAGCGAGGAAGCCCCGGCCACCTTGAGGCCCGCCGCGTACGCCAGCCCCTTCACGCAGGACAGGCCGATGCGCAGGCCGGTGAAGGAGCCCGGGCCGAGACCGATGGCCATGCCCTCCAGGGACTTCAGCGTCACGCCGTGCCGGGCGAGCAACTCGCCGACGACGCCGGGGAGCACCTCGCTCTGCTTCTTCGGAGGGCCCACCACCAGGTGCTCGAGGACACGCACCCCCTCCCCTTCCCGCTCCACGAGGGCCAGCGACAACGTGAGGGTGGAGGTATCGAGCGCGAGGAACATGGGGAGGCTTCTACCCGGTCTTGTCCGCGCAGCGGTAGAGGCGAACCCGGGCCAGCCCCTTCTCCATCATGCCGAGCTGCTTCGCCGCGGCGGTCGACACATCCACCACGCGCCCTTTGACGAAGGGCCCCCGGTCGTTGACGCGCACCTCCACCGAGCGCCCGTTCTCCATGTTCACCACCCGGAGGCACGTGCCGAAGGGCAGCTTCTTGTGAGCGGCGGTGAGCTTCTGGGGGTTGAACTTCTCGCCGCTGGCGGTGGGCCGGCCGGCGAAGCCCGGGCCGTAGTACGAGGCGAGCCCCTCCTCCAGCCAGCCGCGAGCCGGGGGCGGCTTCTCCGGCCGAGCCTCCTCCCGGTCCGGCTTCTCCTCGGCCGTGGGCCGGGTGGCACGAGGCGCACAGCCCGCCAGCAACCCCAACCCCACCGTCAAACCCACGAGCAGTCGCCGCATCGCACCTCACCAATCCCGTTCAATATCCCCTCTCCCCTCGGGAGAGGGTCAGGGTGAGGGTATCTGTCCCCGTTCTCCAACCCATGGCCCATTTGGGGACAAGGGGTTCAACCCGGGATGCGTGGCACCCTCACCCCGTCCCTCTCCCGGAGGGCGAGGGGAAATAGCCACGTCGTCAGCGCTTTTTCTCCGGGGCACCTGTCGCGGACATACCTGAAGGGACTCAGCGGGTGATGTCGTTGATCAACGCCATGCCCATCAGCGCCATCAGCAGCACGAGGCCAACGACGTTGGCCACCTCGCGCACGCGCACCGGAATGGGGCGGCGGCGGATGCCTTCCCAGAAGGCGGACAGCAGGTGGAAGCCATCGAGGATGGGGATGGGCAGCAGGTTCATCACGCCCAGGTTGATGGAGATGATGGCCATCAGGTTGAGGAAGTAGTCCAACCCCTGGTCCACGCTCTTGGAGGCCAGCTGGTACATCATCACCGGCCCGCCCAGCGTCTTGTGCGACACCTGGCCGGTGACGAGCCCGCCAATCACCTTCACCATCTGCCCGACGATCTTGGGCACCACGGTGGCGGCCTCGCGAAGCGCCTCGCCCACCCCGAGCGTCACCGTCACCTTGTCCGTGGGCAGCAGCTCCGCCGACGAGGGCAGCCAGGGACGCAGGCCCAGCTCGAGCCGGGAGGACTCCTGGCCCATCTCGTCCTTACTGGTGTGGGAGGCCTGGGCAATCTTTTCCGTGCGCACCTGGCCGTCCGCCGAGCGCCAGCCGAGCTGGAAGGACTGCTCCTTCAGGGTGCTGAGCTTGCCGGCCAGGACGTTGAACGAATTGAGCGGCTCACCGTTGAAGGAGACGAGCTGATCTCCCACCCGCAGGCCGGCCTTCTCCGCCGGGCTGCCCGGGAACACGGAGCCCACGTAAATGTCCGCGGCCTGGGCCCCCAGGGCGGCGAAGCCCTCGGCACCCGGCTGCTTCTGCACCGTCACCTTGTGCACGGAGGGCGAGTACCCCGTCACCACACCGGCCGGCACCGGCGCCAACCGCTGCACGGTGAGCTCCAGCGTCCCCTCCATCTTCGCCAACTGCTCGTTGAGCGCGGCCTCGTCGGGGACGGCCACCCCGTTGATGGACAGGACGCGGTCGAAGGTCTTCAGCCCGGCCTGCGCGGCCGGCGAGCCCGGGGGCACGCCCACCACGGCGGGCCGGTTGGTGTGCGCCACGCCAATCTGCCCCCGCTCCACCGAGTCCACCGGAGAGGACTCGACGATGCGGTTGGGCGTCACGTTGACGATCTGCTGCTTGCCATCGCGCTCGATGGTGATGGGGATGGAGCGGTCGAAGCGGCCGACGAAGGCCTCGCGCATCTCCTCGAAGGTCCGCACCTTGTCGCCATCCACCGCGACGATGCGGTCTCCGGGCCGGATGCCGGCGGCGGCCGCGGGCATGGCGGGATCCACGTACCCCACCCGGGTGGAGATGGTCTCGTGCGGCCCGAAGAAGACGAAGAAGTAGATGAGGACGGGGAAGACCAGATTGAAGACGGGCCCGGCCACCACGATGAGGGCGCGCTTCCACGGCGCGGCGTTGAGGAAGCCGCGCTGGGCGTCCTCGGGGCTCAGCTCCTCGTGGGGGGTGTCCCCGGCCATCTTCACGTAGCCGCCCAGGGGAAGCAGGGCCACCTGATACTCCGTCTCCCCCTTGGTGAAGCCGAACAGCTTCGGCCCGAACCCGATGGAGAAACGGATGACCTTCACCCCGCAGGCCTTGGCCACGAGGAAGTGGCCCAGCTCATGGACGGTGATGAGCACGCCGAGCAGGACGATGAACAGACCGGGACCTTGAAGCATGGTGCCAACACTAACCGTGGGACTCATGCCCGACAATGCGCATCGCGGCCCGGAGTCCTGCCAACCGGACAATCGGCGGCCGCTACGGAAGCAGCCCGCGCACGAAGGTCACGTAGACGAACACCAGCGGCGCGTTGAAGAGCAGCGCGTCGATCCGGTCCAGGATGCCGCCGTGCCCCGGGATGGCCACACCGGAATCCTTCACCCCGTAGGCCCGCTTGAGCATGGACTCGCACAGGTCCCCGATGGGACCCAGGATGCCGCCCAGGATTCCCAGCACCAGACAGTCCGTCACCGTGAGCATGGGATAGAAGAAGCCCCGGGTGATGAACATGCCCACCACCGAGCCCACCATGCCGCCGAAGAAGCCCTCCCAGGTCTTGTTGGGGCTCACCTCGGGGTAGAGCTTGTGGCGGCCCAGGAAGCGGCCGGCGAAGTAGGCGGAGGTATCGTTGGCCCAGGTGATGACGAGCGCGGAGATGGACCACGCCATCCCGTCCGGCATCAACCGCAGGGCGGCCACGGCGGTGAGCCCCACCGAGCCGTACAACATGCCCGTCACCAGGTGGGCCACCCGCGTGGGCGCGTCCTGAAGGGGGCCCCGGATGAGGTGGTAGGTGAAGGCGAAGAACAAATAGAAGGCGAGGATCCAGAAGGCCCCCGCCCCGGTGCGCTCCGGATCCTTCAACGTCAGGGCGGGCAACAGGCCCGCGAGCACGATCCCCACCCAGGCCGCCGGAGAGAGCGTCTTCTGGGTGATGAGGTAGTACTCACTGGCGCAAATGGCGGCGGCGACGCTCAGCAGTGCCGCGCTGTAGAGACCTCCCTTGAACAACAGGAAGATGACCAGCGGCAGCAGGGTGAGCGCCGATACAGTCCGGATGACGAGGTTCTTGTTCTTCTCGTTCACGCCTTGGCCCGGTGGGAGTCCTCTCGCTTCACTTGCGCGGAGGTGAGACCGAAGCGCCGCTCGCGTTGCTGGTATTGAGCCAGGCAGCGCAGGAAGGCCTCGGTCCTGAAGTCCGGCCAGAGGACGTCGCTGAAACACAGTTCCGCGTACGCCAGCTGCCAGAGCAGGAAGTTGGAGATGCGCTGCTCACCACTGGTGCGCACCACCAGGTCCAGCGGTGGCAGCCCGTTCGTCCAGAGGTAGGACTCGAAGGTCTGGGTGTCCAGTTGCGCCGGCGTCAGCTCGCCCTTGCAGGCGGCCTCGGCCATGCGGCGCGCCGCATGGGCCAGCTCCTCGCGTCCGCCATAGGACAGCGCCAGCGTCAGCACCATGCCCTTGTTGTCCGCCGAGTCCGCCCGCAGCCGGTCCAGCGGCTCCTTCACGAAGCGCGGCAGCTTCTCCACCTCGCCAATGGCGTTGAGGCGGATGCCGTTCTCCAGGATTTCCGTGCGCTCGCTCTCGAGGTACTCGCGCAGCAGGTCCATGAGGGCGGCCACCTCCTCGGCGGGGCGGGCCCAGTTCTGCGAGGAGAAGGCGTAGAGGGTGAGGGCCTGGACGCCCACGCGCCGGGCGCAGCGGGTCACCTCGCGCACACTGTTGGAGCCCTCGCGATGGCCCTCCTCCCGGGGCAGGCCGCGCATCTCCGCCCAGCGGCCGTTGCCATCCATGATGATACCCACATGGCGCGGCAGGGGCCGTTCCTGGACGAGTCGCTCGAGAGCAGCCACAGAGGGAGGTGACACAGGGCGTTCCATGAGGCTGCGCAATGTAGAGGCACCACCCCTCCACGTCCACGGGCGTGTGCAGGAGTGGTCGCACCACCGGCCCGAGCGGTCGCGGCCCGGGGTGGAATGGCACGGACCCGCCCCGCGGCAACTCCCCCGGATGTCAGTGAGTGCCGGACCTACCCTACCCTGGCTACCGGGCCCCATGAGGAGATGGAATGCTGGGGTGACGGTCATCCAACACCCATCTCCTCCAGGCGGGCGTTTGACCCTGACCCGACAGGGTATCTAGGATCGATGACTTGATGCGTCCCAAAGTCATCGGTCCCTATCGCGTCCTCGAGACGCTCGGAAGTGGTGGAATCGGGACCGTCTACCGGGCCCTGGATGACAGGTCGAACGAGGCGGTGGCCCTGAAGCTGCTGTCGGGCGGACCGGCCATGGACTCGCGGGCGGCGAAGCGGCTGGTGCGCGAGTTCGAGGCCCTGGAGGACCTGGCCCATCCCAACGTGGTGAAGGTGTACGACACCGGGGTGTACCAGAGCTCGCCCTACCTGGTGATGGAGCTCATCGAGGGGCTGACGCTGCGCGACTACCTGTCGCTGCGGGGTGACCAGATGGTGTCGCCCTCGAGCGGCTCGTCAGGGTCTTTCCCGGGCTCGGGTTCGGGCTCGTTCCGGCGCCCCCAGGCTCCGGCCTCGGCGAGCCGGGAGGCGAACTCGGAGGACGGTGACGGCGGGCTGTTCGACCTGTCGGCCTTCGCCGAGGAGGCCCCGAGTGAGGAGATGGCCTCGGGCGGCTCGGGGGGGATGCGCTTTGGCACGTCCGGCTCGGCGGCGCGGCTGCCGGTGCCGATGGAGCCGTGGCTGGGCTCGGACTCGGAGGAGGTGGATCCGCTGGAGTTCGAGCTGCCCTACGACGTGGGGGCGCCGGAGCCGGTGCCGGTGAAGCGGGAGTCGGCGGCGAAGCTGGAGGCGCTGAACCGGCCGGAGCGGGTGGGCCGGCTGAAGGACGCGCTGCTCCAGGTGTGCGAAGCGCTGGCGTACATCCATGCGCACGGGCTGGTGCACCGGGACCTGAAGCCGTCCAACATCATGGTGGACGAGGACCGGCAGGTGCGGCTGATGGACTTCGGCCTGGCGAAGTTCCTGGCGGACGACGCGGGGATGACGCTGGACGGGAGGATGGTGGGGACGTTCCGCTACATGCCGCCGGAGCAGATTCTCGGGGAGCCGCTGGATGGACGGGCGGACCTCTACAGCCTGGGCGTCATCCTCTACGAGTTGATGACGGGCCGGCCGCCTTTTGACGCGAAGTCGCCGGTCGACTTGTGGCACAAGGTGTTGGAAACCGAGCCCCCGCCCGTGCTGGCCATCAACCAGTGGGGAGATCCCCAGCTGGCGCGGGTGGCGCATCGCCTCATCCGGAAGGAGCCGGACGACCGGCTCCAGACGGCGGAGGAAGTGTACGAGGCACTGTCCGAGTGAACGAGACCGGGACGACGCACACGCTGGTGGTGGAGGAAGGCAAGGCGGGACAGCGGGTGGACCTCTTCATCGGAGAGGCGCTGGGGCTGTCGAGAGCGAAGCTGAAGCGGCTGTTCGACGCGGGCGCGGTGAAGGTGGGAGGCCGGCCGGCGAAGAAGGGGCTGCTGGTGGCGGTAGGGCAGCGGATCACCGTGGTGGTGCCGGAGGAGCGGCGCGAGGTGGTGCCGGAGCCGGAGGCGCCGCTGGCGGTGCTGCACGCGGACGAGGCGCTGGTGTTCGTGGACAAGCCCGCGGGCAAGCCCTCGCACCCGTTGCAGCCGGGGGAAACGGGCACGGTGGCCAACGCGCTGGTGGCGAGGCATCCCGAGTGCGCGGAGGCCTCGGAGGACGAGCGTGAGGGCGGGTTGTGCCACCGGCTGGACATCGAGACATCCGGGGTGATGGTGGCGGCGCGCACGCGCGAGGCGTGGACCGCGGTGCGCGAGGCATTCGGCGGGCGCGAGGTGGACAAGCGCTACTGGGCGCTGGTGACGGGGCCGCTGGCGGACGAGGGAGAAATCGATCTGCCGCTGCGTCACCACCCGAGACACCCGGACCGGGTGGAGCCGGCGCTGGACGGGGGCGAGGGAGCGCGGGAGGCGAGCTCGGAGTTCCGGGTGCTGGAGCGCGCGGGGGAGTACAGCCTGGTGGAGGTGCGGATCCACACGGGGGTGCTGCACCAGGTTCGAGCCCACCTGGCGGCGGTGGGAGCGCCCATCGTGGGAGACACCCTCTACGGAGGAAGAGAAGAGCCAGGCCTGAGCCGCTTCTTCCTGCACGCGAAGGCACTGGGCGTCACCCACCCCATCACGAAGCAGCAGGTGCGAGTGGAAAGCCCCCTCCCCCAGGAGCTCCTCGAGGTTCTCAGGAACCATCAAATCCCTCTCCCCTCGGGAGAGGGACGGGGTGAGGGTGCCCGGACCCGGGGTTGAACCCCGCGCGCCCTACTCGCCCATCACTTTGATGACGAGCCGTTTCCTGCGCTGACCGTCGAACTCGGCGTAGAACACCTGTTGCCAGGGCCCGAGGTCCAGCTTCCCGGCGGTGACGGGGAGGATGACCTGGTGGTGGATGAGGAGGGACTTCAGGTGGGCATCACCGTTGTCCTCGCCGGTGCGGTGGTGGCGGTAGTCGGGGCCCTGGGGGGCGAGTGTCTGCAACCACTCCCAGATGTCCTCGTGGAGACCGGACTCATCATCGTTGACGAAGACACCGGCGGTGATGTGCATGGCCGAAACGAGCACCATGCCCTCCTGGATGCCGCTCTTGCGGACGAGCTCGGCGACGGAGCCGGTGATGCGAACGAGCTCCCGGCGTTCACGGGTCTGGAAGGTGAGGTATTCGGTGAGGGTCTTCATGGGGATTGAGCGTCAGAGGGGGCCGATACAGTGAATCCGATGAGGGCCATCATCCACGTGGACATGGACGCCTTCTATGCGTCCGTGGAGCAGCGGGACAACCCGGAGCTGCGGGGCAAGCCGCTGATCGTCGGCGGGGACGTGCGGCGCGGGGTGGTGGTGGCGGCCTCGTACGAGGTGCGCAAGTACGGGGTGCGCAGCGCGATGCCCATGGCGAGGGCGATGAAGATGGCGCCGCACGCGATCGTGGTGAAGCCGCGCTTCAACGCGTACAGCGAGGCGAGCGAGCAGGTGTTCTCCATCTTCGAGCGGTACACGCCGCTCATCGAGCCGCTGTCGCTGGACGAGGCCTTCCTGGACGTGACGGCGTCGGTGGGGCTGTTCGGGGCGCCGGCGGACATGGCGAGGCGGATCCGCAAGGAGATCGCGTCGGAGACGGGCCTGCCGTCGTCGGCGGGAATCGCGGCGGTGAAGTTCGTGGCGAAGATCGCCTCGGACGTGGCGAAACCGAACGGCCAGCGGGAGGTGCGAGCGGAGGAGACGGTGGCATTCCTCGCGGGGCTGCCGGTGGGGCGGCTGTGGGGGGTGGGGCCCAAGACGGAGGAGGCGCTGAAGCGCTCGGGGCTGGAGACGATCGGCGACGTGGCGAAGCGGGACGTGGCGTGGATGGAGGCCCGGTGGGGCACGAGCGGACGCCAGCTGTGGGAACTGGCACAGGGAATCGATCCCCGCGAGGTGGTGCCGGACCGCGAGGCCAAGAGCGTGGGCGCCGAGGACACCTTCGACGAGGACCTGACGGGCATGGAGGCCCTGAGCCCGCACGTGCACTCGCAGGCGCTGCGGGTGGCGCGCCGGCTGCGGCGCGCGGGCGTGAAGGGCCGGGTGGTGCAGCTCAAGCTGAAGTACTCGGACTTCACGCTCCTCACCCGGCGGACCACCCTGCCCTCTCCAACGGATGACGGGCAGACGCTCTACCGGGTGGCGAAGGAACTGCTGGAGAAAGCGCACGACGACAAATCGGTGCGCCTGACGGGCGTCTCGGTGCAGGAGCTGGGAATGGACGGAGGCGAGACGAGACAGCTGGGGCTCTTCTCCGAGCCGGAGAAGCCGAGGAAGAGCGACAAGTTGAACGCCGCGCTGGACCGGATCGCCGAGCGCTTCGGCAACAAGGCGGTGACGACGGCGGACATCGCGGGCAACGAGGAAGTCGAGCCGGATCCCACGCGTCCCCAGAAGCCGAAGCGCCCCCACTGAGCCCCCGCGCTTCAGGAGGGCTCAGAACGAGCCCATGCCGACCAGGCCGAAAGTGCGCGTCGTGTTGTCCTGCAGGCCCATGAAGAGCCCGGACAACACGGGGCCCGTGCGCAGCGTAGCCGTGGCCAGGGAGCGGAAGCGCGCCGTCTCCCACTGACGGCTGAACACGGCCCGGACGCTGAAGCGCTCGCGCTGCACACTCGTCTCGAAGTCCGTCCAGAGCTGCGGCTCGGCGAAGCTGGAGTGGACGCCCATGGACATCTCGAGCCAGGACACCCGGCTGCGCAGGGTGATCCATCGCGTGTCGAGCAGGATCCGCTCGGGGGTGCGCGCGACCGCGCCGCCCACTTCAATCTGCTCGAAGCGGATGACGGGCAGCGGCAGCTCCGGCAACCGGAAGCGCACGGACGTGTCCGCGCGCGCGTTCTGGAACCGGGCCTCGGAGTGCAGGTGGAAGGACGCGTTCAGCTTCCCCCCGAGCATGGTGGCGCTCGCCGAGGTGGGAATCCCGAGGCCGTTCACCTGGACGGTACCGAACTGGTACACGAGCCCGAGCGCCGCCACGCCCGCGGAGACCAGCGCCGCGGGCTTGGGGATGTGCAGGGAGTCGAGCGCCGATTGGAAACCCTTCTGCAGCGGGCTGTCCGGCCCGCCCAGCCGGTGACCCAGGTCACGAATCCGGACCTGCTCCCCATCGGGGCCCAGGGCGAGCAGGGAGGCGAGGCGCCGTCCCGCTGGCAGCTCGGACAGGGTCAGGTCCTGCGCGGGCTGCGAAAGCGTGTCCAGGGCATCCCGCTGCTCGTACTTCCGCGACGGCATGAATGCCCAGGCCCGCGAGCGCACGGCGAGGGAGAGCGAGGGAACGAGGAAGCCCCCCTGCAGGGCCCGATCCGGATCCGCGAAGGAGAAGAGCAGCTCCTCGAAGGCGGGACGCTCCGGCATGCTTGGAGGGGGAGCGAGCGGCCGAGACAGCTCCAGGATCTGCGCGCCGGAGGGGAGCGCCCCGAGTGCCACGATGAACAGCACCGCCTTTGTGAAGGCGCTCCGGCCCATTGGGAGCAAAGGTGGTCAGACCTCCGCTTGCCCGCAAGAAAGCCATGGGGGGCCCGCTCGGCCGATCGTTCAGCCCCACACTGCCGACAGGCCCTTCTGGCCGGGGGTCAACCCTCGTCGGACTCGGAATCACCGTCGGAGTCCGCGCCGGAATCGGCGTCGTCCCCCTCGGAGTCGTCACCCGGCTCCGCGGCCTCTCCACCCGGGCTCACGGGCGCCCCGGTGGCGGAAGCACCCTCCCCCGCCCCGGTCTTGCGCCCACCGCGACGGCGGCGGCGGCGGCGCTTGCGCGGGGCCTCGCCGCCCTCGGTGGCGCCCTCGGCGGACTTGAGGGGAGGCAACTCGCCCCGCTTCCACGCCTCGAGCGCCTCGCGGTGCTGGCCGGTGGCCTCCACGGAGATCTCGAAGACGATGAGCGCGTCGTTGAAGAGCGGGTGGCGGCGGAAGGCACCGGTGCGGCGGCGGCGCTCCCCCGTCAGGGTGCGCTGGGCGATGAGCAGCAGCCGGCAGCGCTCGGCGATGCGGCGTGGCAGACGCGCGCTCTGGACGAACTCGGCGAGCAGGTCCTCGATGGCCTGGGCCACGGAGGGACGCTCCGCCGGATCCTGGCTCTCCACGACGGGGGACGTCTGGGCGATGGGGACGAGCAGCGCGGCGAGCAGGATGGCGTCATCCAGCGGCTCGCCGGAGGAGACGCGCCGGTCGAGCGCCTCGGCGAAGGAGTAGAAGGTGTCCCGGCCGCGGCGGCCGTTCTCCTTGAAGTACGCGGCCACGGGCGGCAGCAGCACCTTGAGCGCGTCCAGCGCGGCGAGCAGCCGCAGGGTGGGCGCGGCCACGCCCCCGCGGATGAGGCGGAAGGTCTCCTCCAGCAGGCGCGCGGGGGCGCAGCGGGGGAGATCCTCGACGGCGCCCTCCATGGCGGCGTAGGTGCGCGACTCGATGTCCAGGCCCAGCTTGGCGGCGAAGCGCACGGCGCGGAGGATGCGGACGGGGTCCTCGCGCATGCGGATTTCGGGGTCGCCGATGGTCCGGATGTAGCGCTCGTCGATGTCGCGCCGGCCCCGCACGTAGTCGATCACCTGGCCCTCGGCGACGTCGTAGAACAGGCCGTTCATGGTGAAGTCGCGGCGGCGCGCATCCTGCTCGGCGGTCCCGAAGACGTTGTCGTGGGTGATGAGGAGATCCTGCGACTCCTCGGCCTCGGAGCCCTCCTCCTCGCCGTTCTCGGCGCCGGTATCGGCCGCGGTCACGCCGTTGGAGGCGTCGAGCTCGGTGGGGTTGGCGCGGAAGGTGGAGACCTCGATGATCTTCCCTCCCTTGAAGTAGATGTGGGCGAGCCGGAAACGGCGGCCGATGAGGCGGCAGTTGCGGAAGATGGCGCGCACCTCGCCCGGGTGGGCGCTGGTGGCGATATCGAAGTCCTTGGGCTTACGGCCCAGCATCAGGTCCCGCACGCAGCCGCCCACGAAGTAGGCCTGGTGGCCATGGGACAGGAGGCGGTGGATGACTTTGAGGGCATCCGGGTCGAGCTTCTCGGGATCGATCTCCGCGGGCCGGCCTGAGGGGGTGGCCTGGGCGAGGAAATCGGTTTCGGGGAGGGTGTCCTCGGAAAGAGTCTCCGTGAAAGCGGACATGGCTATGGGGTTCTCCTCCGCGGCTTCGGGGACCGGCAGCACCTCGAGGGGGTCCAGGGACCCGGCCTCGGAGGCAGCAACCTCGCGCGCGTCATCGGGCGCAGGCTGGAGCGTCGGTCCGCCGGCGGGCGGTGTTTCAGTGGAGTCTCGCGTCATCTCGCGGTTGACGCCCAGTCGGGGGCGCCTCTAAGGGGCGACCTATACCGCATCCGCCCCGGAAGGGAGTAGCGCATGAAGACATTGTTGACGGGAGCGACGGGGCTGATCGGGGCCAACCTCGCCCACCTGCTGTGTGAGCAGGGGGAGCACCCCCGCCTGCTCGTCCGGGAGCGGAGTGACCGCCGGGGGCTGCGCGGGCTGCGCTATGACGAGGTGCTCGGCGACGTACTGGATGCAGATTCGCTCCGGGGGGCGCTGAAAGGGGTAAATCAGGTCTACCACGTCGCGGGCATCGTCCGGTTCGATCCCTTTACGCGGGAGGACGTCTCCCGCACCAACGCCCTGGGGACGAAGAACGTTCTGGAGGTGGCACTGGCGGCCGGCGTGCGGCGGGTCGTGGTGGTGTCGAGCGTGGCGGCGGTCGGCCATGGGACGCTGGCCGAGCCGGCGACCGAGGACAGCGCGTACAACTACGTGGGGGACAACCCGTATCACGAGTCCAAGCGGGAAGCGGAGCGGCTGGCGCTGGAGGCGTCGGGGAGGGGCCTGGAGGTGCTGGCGGGCAATCCGAGCTTCGTGCTGGGCCCCTACGACGTGAGGCCCTCGACGGGGGAGTTGCTGCTGCTGGCGGCGAAGGGGCTGGGGGTGGCGTACCCGAGCGGCGGCATCAACGTGGTGAACGCGCAGGACGTGGCACGAGGGCTGAAGCTCATCATGGAAAAGGGCCGACCGGGAGAGCGCTACATCCTGGGGGGAGAGAACCTCACCTACCGGGAGCTGCTGACCCTCTGCGCGGAGGAGGCGGGAGTTCCGCCACCGAGGATTCCGCTGCCGGACGGGGTGGTGCAGGCGGTGGGACGGCTGGGGGACAGGGTGGGCCGATGGTCACCGGACCTTTTCAAATACGTGAACACGGCGTTCCTGCAGGCGCTGCCATTGCCGGCGTACCAGTCCTCGGCGAAGGCGATGCGGGAGCTGGGGTATCAGCCGAGGCCGGTACGGCTCGGTATCCGCGAAGCACTGAGGTGGTTCCAGGAGGAAGGAATGCTCCCGAGGGACCGCCCGCTGAAGCCCCGAGGCGTCGTGGGATGAAACCCGCCCATCCGCCCCTCACTCTCCCTCCAGCCAATAACCCCTCTCCCCCCGGGAGAGGGACGGGGTGAGGGTGCCCGTCCCCGTATTCCCCTCTGTGGAGAACCGAGTCCCATGTCCTTCACCATTGCCGTAGGCTCGACGAACCCGGCCAAGACGTCCGCCGCGAAAACCATCTGTGAACGGGCCTTCCCCGGCTGCACGGTGGCCGCGGTCGAGGTCCCCAGTGGAGTGCCCGAGCAACCCATTGGCCCGGACCAGACGGAGACGGGAGCGCGCAACCGTGCCCGAGCGGCGCTCGCGGCGGTCCCAGGAGCGCGAATGAGCGTGGGCTTCGAGGGGGGCGTGGACGAGGAGGGAAACCTCATCAACTGCGTGGCCGTGGTGGATACCGGGGGCCGGGAGAACCTCACCTGGGGAGTACGCTTCCCCCTGCCGCCAGCGGTGGTGGCCCGGGTACTGCGAGGCGAGGAACTCAGCCGGGTGATGGACGAGGTCACCGGCCGGAACGAGAGCAAGAAGCAGCAGGGAGCGGTGGGAATCCTGACCAACGGCCTCTTCACGCGGGCCGAGATGTGGCAGGGACCACTCGCCTGCGCGCTGATGCCCTTCCTGCACCCGGAGCTCTACCCTGCTCCAATTCCTGGTTAGCGAACCTCCAACGCCTGGAACACCACTCCGTCCAGCTCCAGCCGCCTGACCGCGTCCACCATGCGTTCACTGGCGATGATGAGTGAGGACCAGTCGGCCAGCCGGAACACATCCAGGTCCTCGGGAAGAGAGATGGCGGCGAGGATGGGCGGCTGAGGGAGGCTGTATCCCTTGTCCTCGCCACACGTTGGGCAGGGAGGCTCGCGGTCCCGCGGCAGGGCGTCGGGATGGAACTGGCCCCGCCGCGCGAGCTGAAGGTCCAGCAACTCGGGATGGCTCTTCTGCCGGAAACGCACGTTGAGCAGACAACCCTGGAGGCCACGCACCCCGGCCGCTTGCAGTTTCTCCAGCGCCTCGCGGCGCAGGCAGAGCGACCAGGGGTTCTGCATGAAGAGCTGACCGAAGCGTCCGGTGGCCGTCCCCGTCAACGGACCGAATGCCGTCACCGGCAACAATTCAGCGTCCGGGGGGGCCAGTGGGCGCACCAACTCGCGAAGGCGAACGAACTCCTCTCGAGGAACAGGCCAGGGATCGGACAGCTTCTTCTGCTCCACCTCTGGCAGGTGAGAGAGGTCCACGCAGGGATACTGCGCTGACGAACTCCTTCCCCCGAGGCCACAGCCGGAACAAGGCTGGATGCCAGGCAGCATCCACTTGTGCACGGCATTCAGGTTGCCCGTGTACTGCGACGATTCATCTTCCTGAATCCGATAGAACTTCACGGGGTTCTCTTCACCTCGCCCGGCCCTCATGGCGCGAACAACTGAGGCCCGGGCTCTACGAGCGTGTGCCCGTAGGGCACGATCGGCCCGACGATATCGAAGCGATAGGCCAACTCGAAGGCCTTGGCCAGCAACTCTTCACGCGGCACCGCTCGGCCCTGGTTGGCGTTCTTGAAGTCACGCCAGGCTTGATTCCACAGGCTACCGCGCGCACCAGCCCTGTGGACGCGCAGATGCACATGCGCCGGGATGACCATCGTCCAATCGTGAGGATTGATGCCCTGCGCTCTGAACCAGACCGAGAGATCCGAGGCATGGGGAAACAGATGATGTTTGATCAGCCTTCCCTCGAGCCGCGGGAAGGCCGGCAGAAACCCGTCGCGGTAGCGGAAGTGGAAGGTCATGCGTGGCTGCACCCCTTCTCGAAGCCCCGTGCGCCTCCAGTTGCGAGAAATGCCTGGGTTGCGCACGAGCGAACGATAGGGGCCGCCCCTCGCCAATTCCGCACCATGAGCCAGAGGCGTGCGTACCACCGCCTGCGGGTCCACGTCCTCGCAACCGAAGACGCCACACTCCCCGACCTCACCATCACATGCCAGCACGACGCACTGGTCGGAGTCAGGCTCCTCACACGCACTGATGTCGTCCGGTGCTTTAGAGATCCTCTATCACACACATGCAGGACTTACTGCTCCTGAGGCACACCCCCTTACGGCCGCACTGACTGTCGTTGGTGCAGAACGCGCCTTGAACGCAGACATAGCAGTCCTGATCGAACGAACAGGAGAGGTTGCAGATGTTGTCCGCGTTGCAACCCAGCGGGGGAGGACATGACTCTGTCACGCTCTGGGTGAGCGACCTGGGGCCACTGGTCAAACAGACGGTGCGGTTGCCCGAGCTGTCGATGACCATGGGATAGGCGCGCACCTGGAAGGTGTGCGTGCCGCAGGGCACCCCCGCCCGGCTGAAGTACCAGCTGCCCGAGGAACCGGGGCGGTCCTCGATGGACTGCTGGACGTTGTCGATGAAGTACTCCAGGCGCACGCCGTTGGCGGGCGCGGTGATCTGCCAGTTTCCGCTCCCGGCCATCTCTCCGTTGTAGGTGCTGATTCCCCCGAGCGTCAGGACAGACACCGCCGAGCCCGAGCATAGGGCCGACCCGATCTCGCCCGAGGACTCCGCCGACTCCAGGCCTGGCTCTTCGTGAGGCGTGGCGCCACAGGCCACCAGCAACGAGCCGAGCAACAAGAAAGGGAGAGGGAAACTCATCGGATGATGCCGCATGTGCCAGTCCTCCAGGAGCCCGGTTCAGAAGGCGAGACTGGATTTTCTCGCGAAACCGGCCAAGCTGGATTCAATTTTTCAACAAGAGGCTGCGAATGTCACTGGGTCCGGCCGTTTCGCCCTCCGTACGGTGCTGGCTGGACGGGTGCTGTCCGCATGGGGCGGCGCACCCGGCGAGGCCAGGGTGGTTCCGGCCTAGGATGCACGTCCCATGAGCTTCTGGAGCAGATGGTTCGGACGCAAGTCTTCCTCGCCGGACCCGGCGGCATCGACAGGCACGAGCACTCCCGCGACGGACCCGCGTGAATTCTTCCTCGCGCACGTGGAGCAGCGGCTCAGCGCGCGGGAGACAACCCAGTCCGTAACCCGCCACGAGCAGGACTTCGGCCTGCGTGCTGTCATCTCCGGGCGCGAGGTGTCGCTCTTCCTCCACCGGCTCCACGCCGACACGCGCGAGCTGTCTCCCGAGGCGCGCGAGCAGGCCATCGAGCATTTCCTGACTGCGCTCAGCCAGACGGAGGAGAAGACACGCCTGAGCTGGGAGGAAGCCCGGCCCCGGCTGCGTCCCGTGTTGCGCCCCCTCACCTTCGGGCAGGGCCTGGAGCTGGCGCGGCCCGGGCACGCGATGGTGGGCCATGAAGTGCTGCCCTTCCTCCGGGAGCTGATCTCCATCGACTACGAAGACCGGGCGGCCTACCTGCAGCAGGAGGAGCTCGAGTCCTGGGGGGTGTCCTTCGAGGAGGTGCTCGCCGCGGCGCACGCCAACCTCGCCCGCTTCGTGCCTCTGTCGACCGAGCTATACGAGCGCCACCCCGGTCCCATCTGGAGCATCGAGTCCGACCAGTTCCACGAGAGCTCCTGGCTGCTGCGGCCGGGCTTCCTCTCGTCCTTCGAGAAGAAGGTGGAGGGACGGCCCATCGCCATCGTGCCCGACCGGGGCACGCTTTGGATCGCGGGGGACGCGCACTCGGAGACGGTGGCGCGGCTGTGCGAGAGCGCCGAGCGCGAGTACCAGGCCTCGGCCCGGGCGACCTCCCCCGCGCTCTACACGGTAGACGAGGCGATGCGCGTGGTGCCCTACGCGCGGCCTCAAGAGGATGAGCTGGCGTACCGGGTGCGCCGGGGGCATCGGCTGCTCGCCGCCTGCGAGTACTCGGCCCAGAAGCGGCAGTTGGATCAGTCCAAGGGCGGAGAGGAAGAGGGAGGCTACTTCGTGGCCAACGTGATGCTCGCGAGCCCCAAGGGGAGTCCGGAGACGTTCACCTATTGTGTCTGGAGCGACGAGCAGGGGCCGGGGGATCTGCTGCCCGAGGTGGACCTCATCGCGCTGCCGGAGACGAAGGAGCACGTGCTGCTGGTGCCCTGGGAGGAGGTGCGGCGGATCGTCGGAGACCGGCTCGTGGCCGAGCCCACGCTGTCGCCGCGCCGCTACCGGCCCACCGCCTGGCCCACACCCGAGATGTTCGAGCACCTGCGCGCCGCGGCCCTCGAGTAGCGACGAGCAACCCGCTCAGGGTCCCACGCCCCCTACCCGACAGGCCGCAACTGGACGAGTTCGAGCGAGTCCCGGAATCCCTCCCAGATGCACACCTCCCGGATGCCCACGATGATGAAGAAGAGCGATTCCCCATGGAATTGGTCCTGACGAAGGCGGCGACACCAATCCACCACGTCCACGAGGGACGGCATCGGATAGGGCTCCGGGTGGGTGTGCCACTCTCCCAGGTACAAACACGTGCCCTGCGAATCCCTCCAGCGTTCGTCGATGACCTGTTGGTGGCGCTCACGGTCTCGATGGAATGCCGTGAGCATCCTGAGGTCTCCTGGCATCGGACACGTCACCTCGTCGACCACCACGTCACGGCAGCCCACGATATGCCGGCCGAGCAGCACCCCCCCGGCCTCGTCCTGGTTCTCGCCCTCCTGCCGGTACTCGAGCATCCGTGCGAGCGCCGTGGAATCGACCTTCACCACGGCCCCTCGGGCACGGCGCAGCAGCAGCCCCTCCATGACTGTCATCCCCTGGCACACACGGGACAGTCGTCCCGGATGTACGAGAGCCGCTGGGCTTCGAGCTGACCTGGATCCGCGGCATACCGCTCCGTGACGGAGTAGCCTGCGGCCTCGAAGGGCTGGCGTTCCCCCTTCCAGGAGAGCAGCGGTGACTCGGTGACCTCCCTCCGGAGTGCTCTCAACGCGAGGCGGGCAGCCAACTCGGCGGTACGTTGGGCATCGAGATCCGCGAACGGCAGGTACCGGCTGCCACAACCCAGTGTGTCACGGGTGTAGATGGCATCGGCCTTCGCGAAGGCCGCGCGGTTCTTGAGGGCACCCCCTTCGATGGGACGGTGATGGAGACACTCCAGACATCCGCGCACCGGCCCTTCCGCGCCGCCAGCATGGGTGAGGAGAACATGTCCACCGAGGCCAAGGGGCTCCAACCATGCGAAGAGGGCGGGAGGATGTGCCGACTGCGACCAGATCCACTCGTTCAGTTCCAACTCGAACGTGGGATGACCCAGAGCGGAGATGATCAGATCGTGCTCGCGCAGCATGGAGGGATTCTGCGTGAGCAGGTCTTCGATTCGCTGTTCATGGGCGTTCACGGAAATGTAGGGGATGGCGCGCTCGATCTCGGCCTTGAGTCCCAGGACCTTCGGATGATCGCTCCAAGCCATCCCGCAGACGTGCCTGTAGGTATTCTCGAGTTCGAAGCTGTCGGGATCCACCAGGGAGAGCCCTCCCACTCCCGCCCGGGCCAGGGCGAGCGCGAGATAACCACCCACCGCCCCACATCCGGCCAGGAGCACGCGACGCCCCTGGAGTTCGGTCCCTGCTCCCCCCCGGGGTGCCAGGTAGGCGTGGTCCCGCCGCAAGAGATCGATGGGCTCGACCCAAGCCTGGGCATGCGCATGCTCGAGCGGGTGGCCTCCTTGGATTCCAACGAGCCTGGCTCCGAGGAGCGCGCGCTCACCGTGCGGCCGCCGCAGCCCGAGCACCAGGAACTCCTCCTGGCCCTCGCAGGACGTCAGCAGCAGCGAGAGCGCGCGACGATCCTCTTCGGGCAACGCGCGGATATACGTCCGGAGACCATCGGGCGTCTTCAGCTTTCCCGGCGTGAAGGAGGAATCGACAGCGGCAGGATCCAAAGGAAGGTAGATGGCGCTCTTCTGCCACAGCCCCGCCGCGCTTCGCCCTGGCAGTGACTGGACATAGCGGCTGGGGTCATCCGCGACAGCGCACAACCGCCCTCCACCAAAGAGAGCCATGGTGCGATGAGGGTGCTCACTCGCGGCAACGACGCAATCGATGCTCTCCTCCGCCAGCGACCTCCAATACGCCACTGCTTCCTGGACGAATTCCCGCGCGCGATTGCCAGCGAGCATCTCTTCCAACATCTTCCGCGCGTACAGGATGGACTCCCGCAGGATGGCCCAGGGCTCACGCCGATCGAGCAGGTTCGCTCCAGCCTCGAAGCAGAGCCTGCGCTCCCCGAGCAGGTGCGGAAGCTCGAGCCGGGGAGTCTCGCTCTCCACGATGACCTCGGGCAGGTACAGCGACAGCGCACTCGGGAGCTTGACGCGCAACTTGAAGACATGCCCGCCGATCGACATGCCCCCCGAGATCGTGGCGACCGCGGACCTCGGCGAGGGGGTGCCCATCGAGGGAAGCCAAATCGGCGGCTGGCAGTCCTCGAGCAGCCCGCTGCGGGCCAGGCGCTCGAGGAGTTCCAGGTGCGGCAATGCGGAAGACGAGACCGGGGCCGTGGACATGAGGCTCAGGCCGACACTCCCCTGGAGGCGATGGCACGACCACCGATCTGTCCGGTGACGTTCTTTTCGGGAATGGGGAAGTCGTCACCAAAATCCTTCCGCATCAGCTGACAGGCACGAACGGGGTCGGGCTCGTTCGTCACCTCGTCCAGGCGGTCCTGGAGTTGGAGGAGGTGCTTGCGGAAGGTCGTCATCTGGCCGTCCGTCATCCTCTCGAAGATGTCCGTACCGGGAGCCACCGGGACCGGCACCGAGAGGCGGTAGAGGGCAGAGCCGTCCTCCTGCTTCCAGCCAATCTGCACGAAGCGGGAGATCATCACGTCAACGAGGGCCTTCATCGCCTTGAGATCATCGAAGGTGGTCGTCGCGGCGAAGGCGTCACGGTAGACCTGCGGCCGGAACCACTGGCCCGCGGCCACCGTCAGCCCGATGCCCGAGGGAGCATTGTTGCCGTCCGTCTTGAACTTCTCCGACTTCCAGCGCTTCAGGCAGCGGATCACCCGCAGGAACTGCTTCTCCTGATCCGGGTCCTGGAAGCGTCCCTCGACCCAGTTGATGAGTCCCTGTGGATCCGACTCCTCCCACCAGCGATCATCCTCGCCCGAGCCGCGCTTGCCCTTCGCGAGGAAGAGGCGCTTCGTGGCGCTCCTGGGATCCTCGTAGGTGTAGATGGCGAGATCGACGTGGTAGGCCTGCACGCCATCGACCATGTACTTGACCGTGACGCAGGAGAGCTTGATCTCCGTGCCCAGGTGGGTGTGTCCCTCCAATGCATCCGCCACCAGGCCCTTCAGGGTGACGGGGTTCGGGTACTCCGAGCGGGCGCAGTTGAACTGGAGCCCTACGTCGATGTCGTAGTCACCCTTCGCGGGATGGATGCCCGTATCCATCTTGTAGCTGCCCTGGTTGAAGTCACTGAATGACGGGATCTTCGCGCCTGCCTCCCGCATCGCGTCGAACTGGGCCCGCAGCCGCTCCAGGATGATCTTGCGCTTCTCACGCAGTGTCTTTTCCTCATTGTTCCAGCTCAGTCGGATCTTCTCGTCGAACTGAACGATCTGCGTCTGGACGTCAGCCATGTCTCGCTCTGCCTCCTGAAATGGGGATGGATGGTTGGCCTATTTGAAAATCTTGATGGAGCGCCGTCCGCGTTCGGCATCGTGCAAGCCCAGCCGCCACTTGTACCGGGGCGACTCCTGCAAGCCGTAGTTGTAGACAAAGCACTTCGGCATCCAGCTCGTCGCGGCCAGCTCTCGTCCCAGGTGGAAGGCGAGGCTGACGGGCACGGCGGCGAAGATGTGAATGCCCTCGAATGAGGTGGCATTGCTCAAGATGTATTGATTGAGCGTGTTCCGGATGATCTGCACGTAGTCAGCGAGCTGCTCTTCCCGCCGCACGCTGTCCCGCTTCGGGGATGGCACCCGGAAGTGGAGCTCCAGCTTCACGTCCTCATCGGGGAGCACCTGCCGACAGTCCTCGATTCCGACGGGAACGGACACGGAGAAGCGCAGCCGCGCGAAGGAGCCGGTCTCCCGACGCTGCACCTCATCGACTTCCAGCGGAGGATGAGGGCCGCTCGCTCCCGTGTCCCAGGAGAAACGATCCGAGAGGCACTCCAACACCTGCACGGGACGCTTCTTCGACAGGTAGCCCGCGAGGACGGCCAATGGCACGTGGGGAAAACCGTAGTACACGACGTCGGTCTCCCGTTCCGAGAAGGCACGCCGGAGCTCCCCCTCCGGAGAGGCCAGCCGCTTCACCTCGGCTTCGAGGTTCTTCCATTCCCATTCGCGCTGTTCGAGCGCCTGGGTCTGGTCGAGCTCCACCCACCTGGGCCGCCGGCCTGCGAGGAAGGCTGGATCAGCGAAGGACTCGGGCTCCTCGATGACCTTCTTGTAGGCCTCGTGGCGGATGAGGACGAGCTCCCGGCCTGGCTTGTCAGCGGGAAGAGACGGGGGTGGCCTGAACGGATAGAGCGCCGCGACGTCACCCGCGCGCGCGTAGAACTGGAGGGAGAGCCAGTCCCTGGAACGCAACTCCTCCTTGAGCCGCCGCCGGGCGGCGGAGAGCGCCGTGCGCAGGCTGCCTCGCTCGGAGAACAGCTCCCCGTAGAGCGCCTCCGTGAGGAGGACAGAGCCCTCACACGACAGTGGCATTCTCGAGGCAATCACGGCCGGAACGCCCTGCTCGTGGAACATCCGCGCGACACTTCCCAGCGGGTGCGCGGGGGTGCCCGCATCGCCCCCCTGGCATGCACAGAGGGTCACGAGGCGCAGTTGACGGGCACGTGAAAAGAGCACGTCCCGGAGTTCCACCGCGGAGAGCGGATCGGGAACACCCACCGAGTCCACCGGCCCCAGCGAGAGCCCATAGGCCGTTTCGCCCACCTGTGAACCATGGCAGAGCAAGTGAAGGGCGGTGACCGGCCGGTCCGTCTCATCCAGCTTCTCTGCCAGAGACTTGCGCGATACCTCGTGGAGCACGTCCCGCTCGCGGTCGAAGGGAACACCCGCTTTTCTACAGGCGCCCTCAATGGCGGCGAGGTGGGCAGCAGCGGGCACACCCCTTCCGCCAGAGGCGTAGGCGAACAGGATACGTCCCGGGAAGGGGGCCTTCACCGGGGAATGCTTGGCCGGAACGTCATAGCGGAGCAGGCAGTCCTCCAGACCCGCGAACCGCCTCTTGGAGCTCAACGGCAACAGCTCCCAAGGGAGGTAATACAGTTCATCCGCATTGGAGCGGATGGTGAGATGGACGGGCCGCCCTTCGCTCAGGGCGGTCTCGATGATGTGTGCATCACGTGCCCAGTTCGTGGGCCGGAGAAACTCACGGAGCTGCGCGCCGAGCCATTCGAGTACCTCCGGGCTGGGCTCGGCTCCGTCGAGCGCCTCGAGCGCCGGCCGGAGCCGGGGCTCGTGCCAGGGAAATCGCACAACAGCCCCATCTCCACCATCGTGCTCGACGTAGTACGCCTCCTCGGTCCAGGAGAAAGCACGTGAAGGAGCGTCGCTCTTCGTACGGAAGAACCTCAGGATGACTTCCAGCGGTTCCAGGGGTGAGTTCATGAATACAACTCTTCTTGGGATGGTCAGTGCTCCAACCTGACGCAGGAGAGGAGCAATTATTTTTCGTCAGCCATCCATCCATACGGAGCACGCGAAATTTGTTACCTGGCACCTGCCGCACTCACGTTCCTCGCGAGGAAACCCCAGTGATTCCGATGACTTACCCACGGAAGAAAATCCCAGGTAATAAAGTGCCCGCCCCCCGTTCTAAGGATTGAGCGAACGCGAGATGGCCGACCCAACCAGCACAACGAGGAGGAGCGTGGACCATCGGCTCGAGCCCTTCATCGTGAGGCTCCGTCCCTGGCTGCTGAACAAGGCCTTCCACCTCAGCAAGAACCGGACGGATGCGGAGGATCTCGTGCAGGAAGCCATCGCACGATTCCTCAAGGCGCTCGCGAAGGTGGAGTCGCTGCCTTCGGAGAACCTCTGCGAGGCCTGGCTCATCACCACGATGACGAACTGCTTCGTCGATCAATGCCGCAGGCAGACGACCGAGAAGCAGGGGGCCCAGGACCCGACACTGGAGAGGATGACCATGGGACAGGAATCGGAGCCGAAGCCACTCTCCGACACCATCTCGGACGAGGACTTCGCCGTACTGATGAAGAAGCTGAGTCCAACCCTGCGCGCGACCGTCGAGCTGCGTGCCGCCGGCCTCCGCTATCACGAGATTGCCCAGGCCCAGAACACCACCACGAGTACGGTGGGCAAACGCCTGAGCGACGCCCGGAAGAAGCTCATGAAGATGCTCGCGCCCATCCTCGGCCCTGGAGATCACTGACATGCCCGCTCCTTGTGACCAGATCGAGCTGTTCGCGGATGGTGAGCTCTCTCCGCAGGAGGCCGAGGCCTTCCGCGCGCACCTGCCGGGCTGCCAACGATGTCAGGTGCAACTATCGAACCTGCTCGTGCTGGAACGCCTCGCGGCGCGGTACGTGGCGAGACCGCCGGAACAACGGGAGCCACACGGGCAGCCGCCCTCCACCGCCACGGCCTCGCGTCGTCGGCCTCCCGCGCGCTGGCACCTCGTCGCGATAGGAGCCGTGGCCTGTATCCTGGTGACCCTCTTCGTTCTCACCTCGCGCTCGCCCGTCGCCCCGAAGCCAGGGCCCTCGGAACTCGCGTGGAATCCCAACGGCCGCGCACTCACCACGCCCCGGATGAGCGACCCACGCGCGGACCGCTACCGCCCCCGGGCCCCCCAATCCATGGGTGATGCACACGCCCAGAAAGAGCCACCTGACGCGGATTTCCGCCTGCTCCGGGACCAGGACGATCTCCTGGGACTGGCCGCGGCCTACGTGGCATGGAACCGGCCCCAGGAAGCACTCGCCCTGCTGGAGAAGGACCGGGAGCAGCAACAGCCGAAGTTGGATTTCCGCTCACCCAACGTGCGGAATGATCTCGCCGCCACACAGCTCGCCGCCGGAAACCATGAGGTGGCGCTGAATCAACTGGAACGGCTCCTCGCGGACTTCCCTGAGCATCCCCAGGCTCGCTGGAATCGGGCCCTCGCCTTCGAGGCGCTCGGGCTGCGGTTGCTGGCCGCGCGAGAGTTCCAGGATCTCGCGCGGACGGAGCAGGAGGACAGGGCTCGGGAAGCGGGGACGTGGGCCGGGCAGCTCGTCCTCAGCGCGCGCGCGATGGAGACCCGGTGGCGGGCCATGCGTGAAGCGGGTGAGTCACTGGTCGTCTCGGGCCGCCTGCCCGAGGACTCGCCCGTGGTGGGCTCGCCGATCCTTCGACTGTACTTCTACGACGCGGTGCGGACCCGGACCTCCCGCGAGGAGGTCCGTCTGCTGTTGCCCTTGGCGGAGCAGCTCGATTCCGAGGCGGGTGGGCAAGTCCTCCAACAGTATGTGGACCGCATCTCCCGGCGCGACTTCTCCCGCCGGGGTCCGCTCGCGCGTGAGTATGCCCGGCTGCGCCCTGTCTTCCGCACGGATCCCCAGGCCCGCGCCTTCCTCTCCAAGGTCCTCCGCTCGGGCGAGGACGATCTCGCGCTCGGAGCGATCCTTCACACGGGCCTGGTGAGTGAGCACCTGGACGACTTCGAGGCGCTCGCTCGTACCAGCCAGGATCCCTGGTTCGAGGTACTCGCCACCCAGAAGCGCGCGGACGCGCTCATCGCTGGCGGCGACTTCTGGAGCGCCGAGGGGAAACTGCAGCACGCGCGGCGGCTGTGCGAGGACACCCGCGTCACCTACCGCTGCGTGGAGCTGGAGCTGGACCTCGCCTATTTGTATGCGAGGCTCCTCCTGCCGGACGAGGTGCAGCGGCATGCCCGACAAGGCTGGGTCCTCGCCCGGCGATATGGCCTGCGTGGCAGGGAACTCCAGTTCCTGGAAATGCTGGCGAAGGCCGCCCGACTGCGCAACGACGTGCCCGTCGCGCGCGCCTATCTCCACGAATCGCTCGAACGCATCCGGGGAGACGCGCCCCAGGAGCGCTACATCCACCAGAGTCTGGCGCACCTGGAATTGCATGCGCTGGACTTTGACCGCGCCCGCCAGGAGATAGACCGGGCGCGCGCCACGGGATTGCCACTCACCCTGGACGGCGCCGGAGCCCTGTCTGACATCGCCCGGCAACGCCGGAGCCTCGGAGACGAGGAGCTGATGGACCAGGCAATCGCCGAGGCGGGGACGCTGCGGAAGGGAGAATTCGCCCTGGCCTTGCACTACCAGGGCCGCTTTTACGTAGAGCAGGAGCGAGCGAAGGGCCAGGGACTGCTCCGGGACGCCATCCGTGAGGCGGAGAAGGCCGGCCCCCAGGACGAAAATGCCCAGCACGCCCGGACGTACAGCTACACCTCGCTCATCCTGGACGCAGCCAAGGGGCACGATTTCGACAACTCCTTGAAGCTCTTCGGCGAGGAGCTCGGACTGCAGCCGCCCGAGCGCTGCGTACTTGCCATCACTGCGGACAGTGAGCGAAGCCTGCTCGTGGTTCGCGGCGATGACGGTGCGCTGCGGGGGTACTACGACGGGGCTCGAACCAAGCCACTGCCCATGGAGCTGACGAACTTCCTTCCGGGAGAGGCGCTGGCGGCGCTCAGGTCCTGCGACAAGGTGGAGGTGCTGGCCCGGCCTCCACTGCAGGGACGCAGCGGACTGCTTCCCCCCGATATCGCCTGGAGCTACCGCACACGGCGCGAAGCACCCCGGCCACAGACGGGCAAATCCATCCATCTGGTGGTGAAGAACGTGGAGTACGACCCGGAGCGGAAGCTGGAGAAGCTGAACTGGAACGCCGAGTTCGGCCCGGACGAGGAGCCACGCCTCCTCGAGGGTGCCCTGGCAACGCCCAGCCAGGTGCTGCGCGACATGGCGACGGCCACGGAGATCGACCTGGCGACACATGGCAGGGTGAGCCCGGTTTCGGATGCCGCCTATCTGGTGCTGTCGCGGGAGCATGGCAATCCCGGAACGGACGAACTCTGGGTGCGACAGTTGCGCCGGGCGAAGCTGAAAGGCGCTCCGCTGGTGGTGCTCGCCGCATGTCACGGGGGCCACACCGCGCCGGTGCTCCACGAGCCGGTCAGCCTCCCCAATGCCCTGCTCGAAGCGGGTGCGCGAGCCGTCCTCGCCGCGACCTGGCCCATTCTCGACCAGGAAGCCTCCGAGTTCTTCAATGCGGTCCGCGGGCGGATCCGCCAGGGCGCTTCGCCGGCAGCGGCCCTGCGCGACGAACGTGTCGAATGGCGCGCTCGCCCGAACAAGCCCGCGTGGCTGGACAGCGTCCTTCTCTTCGAGTGACCCACCCTGAATGCAACCCCGAGCACGACAAGGAGACGATATGCCTGGAGGAGCTTCTTCGATTCTGGATTTCTCGAGCTGGGACGGCACTCCGTTCTTCGAGGGCAAGCCCGCGAAGGGCCGCCACGTGTACGTGGTGAAAAAAGAGAACGGTGCCTTCCTCGCCTATGGCGTCGTCGAGCCGGCCCCGCGATACGTGTTCCAGGTCCGGGGCTCCACGACGGACGAGCAGGAGCGATTCCTCGCCCAGGTGGAGCGCGAAGGAGCCGTCGTGACCTTCGGCCTACCGCCCTTCGAGACGAAGACGGGTGGCGACAAGCCGCCCACCAGCAGCGACACTCCCGTCGGCATAAAGGGCGACAAGGCCCCCACCCCCACGACCACCAGTACCCGCGTCAGCGACAAGAGCGGCAAGGGCAACAAGCCCGTCCGCAGCTGATGACCCCTGGAGGCATCCGTGCATCTTCATCTGCTGCTCTCTCGCGCTGACGATCACCGTCCAGCGCTGCCCGACGGACTCGAGCTGGCCTCCGTGCTCCGCGAGCCGCAGCCTCAGCCCCTGGTGAAGCCGCAGCACCTGTATGACCTGCATGGCGACTGGAACGATCTCCGCGAGCAGGGCTGGGCTGTCGTTGCGCCCGAGGGCCCCAGGGGAGAGGAGTTGCTGAAGCATGCGGCGCCACTGATCCAATGGAGGGCGGAGCAGCAGCACCTGAAACCAGACGAGGTCCAGGTCTTCAGGATCGCACCGGGAATGACCGCGGGCGACGCCGAGGATTTCCGCGGCAAGCTGCTGAAGATACCGCACGAAGAGCAGCCCCATTACCTGCTCCTGCTGGGGGATGCGGATGAGGTCTCGTTCGAGCTCCAGCAGCACCTGGCGGTGGACCGCTTCGTGGGGCGGCTCGGCTTCGCGAGGGACGCCGACCTGGACGCGTATGTGGACAAGGTGCTGCGGTTCGAGCGTGAGCCGCCTCGCGCGGAACTGGCCCGGGCGATCTTCTTCACCGTGCATGACCGGACCCCCGCCACGGACATGGGCTATGAGTTGCTGATGTGCCCGAGCCTGCAGACCTGCCATCGGTCGCACCAGCGAGGGAGTCTCCCAGCGGGCGAGGTGCTGGAGTTGGGCACGTCGGAGGACTGGACGGCCCAGCAGTTCTTCGCCCACGCGGCGAAGCGTACCCCCGGCGCGCTCCTGACACTCAGCCATGGACTCGGAGCCCCGCACGGTGGTTGGCGTTCCTCGACGGAGCAGCGCCAGGTCCAGGGAGCCATGGATCTGGGCAATGGCGGGTCATTGACGCTCGACGATGTCACCCAGCGCTCCTTCATGCCGGGAGGTCTCTGGTTCTCCTTCGCCTGCTTCAGCGCGGGCACTCCGGCGCGCAGCATGTACGCGCCATGGCTCGAACGGCTCGGGGGCATGGGCGCGGAAAGAGAGCTCGAGTCCATTCGGGCCTCGGCTCCCGTGGACGGGCGGCCCTTCGTCGCGGCACTCCCCCAGGCGGCGCTCGCCAATCCCGAGGGGCCGCTGGCGGTGATCGGCCATGTGGACCTCGCCTGGACATACTCCTTCCACGAGCCCACCGGGCAGAATCACGCGGCACGCTTCGCCAACGTGATGGGTGATATGGTGAGACACCGCCGGGCGGGCGTGGCCCTGCACGTGCTGAGCAGTGCCACCACCACGGTCGATGCGAGACTGGCCCTGCTCTACCACCAGGACGAAGCGGTCAGGTTCGAGGGAACGCAACCCCCTCCCGAGGCGATGCACCGCGCGCTCCTGTGGATGGCACGCCATGACCTGTCCGGCTTCGTGCTGCTGGGAGACCCGGCGGTGCGTCTGCCCATCTCGAACCGCGCACGGCGGTAGGCGTGAATCCGGAGGAGGAGGTATCCGAGGACCCTCCCCTCCCCAGGCCCGGGTCCATGCGACAGCACACCTGGAGTCCGAGTCACCTCCGCTGACACGTCATGACGTGTCAACAGCGTGCTGTCGCGCCGATACGCGCAGGTTCTTCCCTCGACGGCCTTCCGGATGGACGTGGCGTGCGGATTGCTATTGTCCGCGTCACTTGAAACAGGAGGACGCCTTGCGCTTCGTGAGTGGAGTGGTCGTCGCGGTCGGTCTGCTGGGGTGTGGTGGTCCGGAGATGGACCTGGACCAGGCCGATGCGGTGGACCGCATGGGCCAGGAGATAGTGGGAGGGGTTGAGGCCCGTCCTCACTCCCACCCTTGGATTGTCAGCATTCAGTCTTATGGAAGCCACTTTTGTGGTGGCTCTCTCGTGAGGGTCGGCGCCAGGGAGGAGAGCGATATCGTCCTCACGGCTGCTCATTGTGTCTACGATGGCCTTTCCGGCGCCACCGTGACTGCGGGGGCTCATGCCTTGAGCAGGCCTGAGTCCGGGCAGACCTCTGTCCGCGTGGTGCGCTCGGTCTATCACCCGGGCTACGACCCGGACACGACCATGAACGATATCGCCATCCTCAAGCTCGAGAAGCCCATCAACTTCAACCAGCCCGTTGCCGGGAGTTGCGGCGACTCCCTGGGCATGCGCCCCAATCTGAGCCTTCAACTCGCGTCTGGATTCACGACGACACCCGTTTGTCTCCCGGCCGCTGGTTCTTCGGTTCCAGACGGCACGATGATGACCGCCGCGGGCTGGGGTCTGACGCGGGAGGGGGGATACGATACGTCCGACATCTTGATGCAGGTGGGGGTCCCCAAAATCAACACCGCGGAAGTGGCCAATATGTACAGGTCTCAGGGAATCAGCATCGACGCGAATGCCATGCTCGGGGCTGGGTATCGTGAAGGAGGCAAGGACTCGTGCCAGGGTGACAGCGGCGGGCCGCTGGTCATGAAGCGGGCCGACGGCCGATACGTGCTCCAGGGCATCACGAGCTTCGGCGTTGGCTGTGCGAGGCCGGGGTTGCCCGGCATCTACACGCGGGTCTCCAACTACATCCCTTGGATCAAGCAACAGATTCAGCTCAACAGCAGCAGCTTGTAGCTTCACGGGCTGGGGGATGGGGAATTGCCTGCTGGCGAGGACCCCCGGGCCGCTCCGTGCCGGAACATGTCGATTGTCGAATCCACTTTTGGACCCGTGGGCGGCTCATTACAGCTTGCGTCGGAGGGCACGAACATGGGCACGACGCAAACGGCTGTGCAGGCGGGACTCGAAGGCGTGGTGGTGGCCGAGACCCGATTGAGTGAAGTGGACGGTGAGCGCGGGCGGCTGGTGATTGCCGGCGGTGATGTGGAGTCTCTCGCCGGAGCCAGCTCGTTCGAGGACGTGTGCGCACGGCTCTGGGCACCCTACGCGAAGCAGGCGCTCCCGGACTCGCTCCAGGCGGCGCTGGGCGAGGCACGGGTACGCGCCTTCGGGCTGCTCGGCGGGTTGGGAGATGCGCTCTCGGCGAAGGACGGCATGGACGCACTGCGGGCCGCGGCGGCCCACGTGCCGGAGAGCTCCGAGGGGGACCTGGCGACGAACCTCCTGTTGACGGGAGCCCTCGCCGTGTTCGCGGGAGCGTGGGCGCGGCGCGGACGCGGGCTGGCGCCGGTGCCGCCGGACCCGGCGCTGTCCCACGCGGCGGACCTGCTGCGCATGGTGACCGGTGAGCTCCATCCCGAGCGAGCCGCCGGGCTCGACGCCTATCTGGTCACCGTCTCCGACCACGGGCTCAATGCCTCCACGTTCACCGCGCGAGTGATTGCCTCGACGGGCTCGGACGCCGTATCGGCGGTGGTGGGCGCCATCGGCGCGTTGAAGGGGCCGCTGCACGGCGGCGCACCCGGGCCGGTGCTGGACATGCTCGACGGCATTGCCCGTCCGGAGCGGGCCACGTCCTGGCTCGAGGAGGAACTGCGCGCCGGGCGCCGCATCATGGGCATGGGCCATCGCATCTACCGCGTGAGGGATCCCCGCGCGGCGGTGCTGGAGCGGGCCCTCGAGCGGCTCGAGCGCGGGGGGCTGCGGACCGAGCGGCTCGCCCTCGCACGGGCGGTGGAGCGCGCGGCCGAGGACCTCCTGCGCCAGCGCTACCCGGACCGCCCCCTGCGCGCGAACGTGGAGTTCTACACCGCCGTGCTGCTCGACGCGGTGGGCCTCGACCGCACGATGTTCTCGCCCACCTTCGCCTGTGGCCGCGTCGCCGGGTGGCTCGGGCACATCTCCGAGCAGCGGGCGACGGGACGGCTCATCCGGCCCGCCTCACGCTACGTGGGGCCGATGCCGGGATGAGGCCTCTCCGCCCCCGCCTCGCTCAGGCTGCTCGCGAGGTGGGAGCGGCGAGCAGCGGTGGCCCCGGGGTCCGAGCGGCCTTGCCGGGCTGGACGGTGAGCACCTTGAGCACCATGCGTGGAGAGAACATGGCGGCGGGTGACTCGAGCATGTGTTGCACCCGCAGGAAGGTCGTCAGCGCCTCCTCGTCGTAGCCCGCGAGCTGTTGGAAGCGGTTGCCGTACCAGGTCATCAGTGCGAACCCGGGCGGGCGCTTGCCCTCCACCTCGGGGAAGGCCAGGTCTCCGGCCGTCGCGAGGGCCCAGGGCCCCTGGAGGATCTCTCCTGCCCGGCGGCGGTAGCGATCGGAGGCCCCGCGCAGGCCCTGGCGCAAGCTCTCTCCGAGCGCCTCGGCCTGCATGGCGCCCGTGCTCATCCCCTGGCCGTAGGTGGGGTTGAACGAGCAGAAGGCATCACCCACCACCGCGAGCCCCTCGGGGAAGCGGGGCATGCGCTCGTAGTGGCGGCGCTGGTGGTGCGGGAAGCGGTAGATGTGGACGGGCCCGAGCGGCTCGGCGTTCTTGATGGCCTCGTACAGGTGCGGTTGGGGCAGGCTCCGGGCGAACTCGAGGAACACCGCCTCATCCGCCGTCGCGGGCGCATCGCCCAGCCAGCCTCCCAGCGTCACCAGCCACTGTCTGTTTTCAATCTCCTGGACGATTCCGAGCCGCCTTTCCTCCGGCAGCCTGGGCGCGAGCACCAGGGAGCGCCATCCCGGCTCGAAGCCCGGCGGCTTGCGGAAGAGACGGGTGGCGTAACCCACGTCCACGCGGATGCGCGTCTCCTCCACACGAGGGTAACCCAGCGCCTCCAGCCACTGGGGCATGCGCGAACCACGGCCGCTGGTGTCCACCACCAGCTCGGCCTCGAGCGTCTCCTCCTGACCGCCGCCCGGCGCCTGGAGCTGGAGTCCCGTGATGCGCGTCCGGTCATCGCTCGCCTTCCAGCCCACCGCTTCCCGGCCATCGAGGATGCGCACGTTCGCGAGGGCCCGCAGACGCTGGCGAATCGCCCACTCGAGCAACAACCGGCTCACGGAGGCGGCGCTCACGCCACAGCGAAATCGTGGGCGCCAGCTCCCGCCCCCGAACGAGGCGACGGTCTCGACCCCGTCCAGGAACTCCCCTCCGGCGGCCACCAGGTCCTCCCGGATGCCCGGCAGGACGCCAGCGAGGATGTCCATTCCCCGCGTGAGCAGACCATGGATGTGCTGCGCCTGGGGGACGCCCTTGCGCGGCATCGGCCCGTCCGGGAATACATCCCGCTCCACCAGGGTGACGCGCTCGAAGTGGCGGGACAGGACGCCCGCGGACATCAACCCGGCGATGCTGCCGCCATAGACGATGGCGTGCGACCCCGCGGGCACGGAGGATGGCGGATTCGAAGTGCTCATGGGGGCGCAGCGTAGTCTCCTTTCCCATCTCCAGACGTGTGGGCACGTGTCGGAGAATATGGACCTGGAGGCATCCGTCAGGCGGGCCGGCCCGCCGCGTCCATGGGGCGCGGATCGCCAACGGGAGGTGCCTTCCTCCGCGTGCGTTCCCCTTCCCCGCCGGGCTCGCTTACCGTGCGGGCTCCGTTTTTTGCCGGAGAGCGCGTGAGTCCTGTTGCCGAGTTGGTGCGCACCCAGGTGGACCTGGGTGGCTTGATGCGGGTGCTGGCCAACAACATGTACTCCACCCCCGAGGTGGTGGTCCGTGAGCTCGTGCAGAACGCGCACGACAGCTGCACGCGGCGCCGTCTGGAGGACACGTCCGCCCCCGAGGGCCGCATCCTCGTGGTGCCGGACGCGGCCGCGGGCACGCTGTCCATCGTGGACAACGGAGCGGGACTCACCCGCGAGGAGATCGACCGCTACCTGGCCACGGTGGGCGCGGGCTACACCGGGCGCCTCCGGGCCGCGGGCGCGGACGCGGGGCTCATCGGCCAGTTCGGCATCGGCTTCCTCTCCGCCTACGTGGTCAGCACGCGGGTGGACCTCTACACCACCTCCTTCCAGACGCCCCAGGAAGGCTGGCACTTCTCCAGCGCCGGGGGCGAGCGCTACACGGTGGCCCCGCACGCCGCCCAGGAGGTGGGCACGCGCGTGGTGCTCCAGCTCTCCGAGCGCTTCCGGCCCCTGTGTGACGCTCCCGCGCTGGAGGCGCTGCTGCGGCGCTACTGCTGCCTGCTGCCCATGGCCATCCACGTGAGCGGCCCGGAGCGGCCCGCCATCAACCGCCCTCCGCCGCCGTGGCGCGACACGGAGGCCCACTCGCCCCTGCGCCGGCGCTCGCTCGAGCGGACCTTCGCCGCGCGCTTCGAACAGCGCTTCGAGCCGCTGTGCACGCTGCCCATGGCCCCCGGCAACGGAGGCAGTGCGAGCGGCCTGCTGTGGCTGCAGGACGGCGCCACGTTCGGCACCTCCGACAACCGCAACCTCTCCATCTTCGTACGCGGCATGCTGGTGAGCCGCGACGCGCGCGAGCTGCTCCCGGAGTGGGCCGGCTTCGTGGGGGGCGTGCTCGAAGCGGACGCACTCACCCCCACGGCGAGCCGCGAGGACGTCCAGCGCGACGCGGCCTTCGACGTGACGTCGGAGCAGGTGCGCGAGTGCCTCATCGACGGGCTGTCGCGGCTGGCCCGCGAGGACGAGCCCACCTGGCGGCGGCTGCTCCAGCGCCACAACGAGGCCCTGCTCGGCGCGGCCCTGTGCGACGAGCGGCTCTTCACCCTGCTCGCGGACGCGCTCAAGGTGCCCACCACCGAGGGTGACCTCACCCTGCCCGCCGTGCGACGGCGCAGCGGAGGCAGGCTGCACGCCTCCACCGGAGAGAGCGGAGGGCCCGAGGAGGTGCTCTGCCGCGCGCTCGGCGTGCCCGTGGTGGACTCGGGCCGCTACGCCGCGCTGCCCTTCACCCGGAGGTGGGCCGAGCGGCAGGGGCTGCCCGTGCTGCAGCTCGGCACGCGCGAGGGCAACGCGGCCCTCTTCCCCCGCGTGCAACTGGAGCCCGCCCAGGAGGAGCGGCTGCGCGCCCTCTTCGCGGAGGACGGCGTGGAGCTGGTGCCGAGCCGCTTCTCCCCGCCCGCCCTGCCGCTGGTGCTGGTGCCGGACCGCGAGGCCGAGCTGAAGGCCCGGCTCGAGGCGGACGCGGCGGACAAGCGCATCGGCGCCGCGGTGCTGTCCCTGGCGCGCGGCTTCACCGCCACCATCTCCTCCCGCGCCCAGGCGCGCCTCTACCTCAACGTGGACGCCCCCACGCTGCAAGCGCTGCTCGCGGCCCCCGAGGACCGGGCACGCTCGGCCGCGCGGCTGCTCTCGGGCCTGTGCACGCTCCTCTCCCACCGCGATGAGCGCGCCGGCGCACCGAGCGTGGCCTCCGCCCTGGAAGGCATCTCCGCGGCCCTGTGCGCGCTGCTCCCGCCTTCCGCCTGACCCATCCCCCTTCACGAGGAAACACACCCGTCATGGACATCTGGAAGTGGGTGAACGAAGCCGAAGCCGAAGCACGCCGCCTGGGAAATACCCGCCTCGCCGAGCTCATCGACCGGCTGCCCACCGTCGTCACCGAGGACGCCCATACCCAGGCGGACGCGCTCTTCCCCGAAGCGCTCGCGCTCGCCCGCCAGGCGAAGAGCCCGTGGCTGGAGGTCTTCTTCCGGCACTGGAACCTGCAGAGCCGCATCTTCCACCGCTCCGAGCCGGGAGAGTGGCTCTCCGAGTCCATCTCGCTCCTGGAGTTCGCCCACCGCGAGGAGACGCGCGAGTGCCCCCAGAGCGTCTGCGCCACCCAGGACGTGGCCGGTTGCTATGGGCGCGCGGACGGCCCGGGCTGGGCCTCCGAGCGCAAGGCGGTCGTCCTCGAGACACTCTCGCGTATCGACGCCACCTGGCCGTGCTTCACGTGCCTCTCCACCGAGTACTTCCTGGGCTTGATGGACGAGGAGCGCTTCGAGGAGGCACTCGCGTGGCTCGAGAAGCAGGAAGCCGCCCTGGTGGCGGCCGGCCAGGGTCACAAGCGCAAATACCTCCTGGGCGAGCGCACCGACGTGCTCCTCGCGCTGGGCCGGTTGCCGGAAGCGCTCGCGGCGGCGGAGGCGTGCGAGGAAAGCACCCTGTCCGACCACACCCGAATGGAAGCGCGCATCCTGCAAGCGCGGGTGCTCGCGCGCATGGGGCGCACCTCCGAGGCGCTCGAGGTCCTGCCCGCCCTGTCCGCGGTGCGTGCCACGCCTGGCCACTACGGCAACTGGGCGGACGCCCTCGTCCAGCTGATGAAGGCCGGAGCCATCGGCAACGACGCGAACCTGGAGCGCACACTGCTGGAGCTCGCCGGGCGGCTCGCGAGCACGGGAACCATCCGCGGAGCGGTCCGCATCGAGGAGCAGCGCGCCGAGGCCGCACTGAAGCGAGGCCAGCCGCAATCCGCATTGCACGCATGCGCGAGGCTCGAGGCGCTCGTGCCCCGGCTGCGCAAACCCCTGGGCGCGGACGAGACGCTGCGCCGTCTCCGGGCGCGGGCCGAGGCCCTCACGTCCGAGCGTCCGCCCGAGCCGCCAGAGTCAGCCGCGGCGCTGCTCGAACAGGCGGAGAAGGGCCCCGAGGACGTGCTCCGGCTGCTCGACGCGGCACGGACACGCTGGCCCGGGGAGCGGGCAACGCTCGTGCGAGCCCAGGCGAAGGCGCTGGAGCAACTGGGCCGCGGCGAAGAGGCGGAGGTGGCGCTGCGCTCGCTGCTGGACGCGGACGCGCACCCCACTCCCGATATCGTGCGGGAGCTCGGCATGAACCTGCTCGAGCGGCGGCGATTCACGGAACTGCATGCCCTGATCGACTCGGTGCTGAACGCGTCCGGAGACACGCCCCTTCGCGTGGAGGCGTACCGGCTGCGGGCCCGGGCCGCGCTCGAGTCGGGAGAGAAAGCGGCCGCCAAGGCCCCGCTGCGCGCGATGCTGGAGCTCGACCCGGAGCTGCGCGGGACCACCCTGACACTCGCGGCGTTGGAGCGCGACACGGGCGAGCGGGAGCGAGCCCTGGCGCGGCTGGACGACGCCGTGGCCCGCTGGACGGAGCCCGGGCCGCACGATTGGGACCGGATGCTCGTGGCCACCCTGCTCGGGCGCTGGGACGTGGTGCGCGCGTCCGCCGCACGGCTCGGGTTCAAGCTGAAAGAGGACTCGGGCCCGGTGGAGGAGGAGTGGGAGGCGTGCCGGCTGCGCTACACCGAGCCGGACGGAACCTTCACGGAGGTGTGGGCGCGGCGCACCGGCCCCGTCACCGCACGCGTGGTCTCCATCGCCATGCCGGATTCCGCCCAGCACGTGGGGGACACCGTGGTCTTCGACGCCACGCCGCTCAACGAGGGTCCCGCCGAAGGGGAGGAAGAGGAGCACTCCTGGCTGTACCCCGTCGTGGAGGTGCTCCGGCCGGGCAGGTACAGCGTCTTCGCGCTGGACGGCGTGGGCCCGGGCGATGAGGCCATCGAGCGGATGTACGAGACGCTGGCGGCATGCGGGGCACGCCTGTCGGTGCGCACCTCGGACACGTACCGGCTGATGACCCCGGGGGGTGAGGAAGTGCCCGGGTTCTTCGCGCTGCTGGCCGTACCGCCGGAGGCGGACCTGGGAGAGATCGAGGCGGGCCTGCGCGGGTGCGCGGAGGGACTGCCGCATCCGGTGTTGTGGCCCACGCTGCTGGAGAAGCTGGGGCGGGAACAGGAGGCGGAGGCACAGCGCGCGGTAGCGGAGGAGTGGGAAATCTCGCTGTGACACGGAGGTCCCCTCCTCCACGCGTCTGGCCCCTCCGCCCGTGAGCCGCGGAGGGGCCGGCACGACTACAACCCGCCGAGCAAGGTGCTCACTCCACTGCCCGAGAGCGGGAGCGTGGCGCCAGAGACGAGCGGCTCGTTGGTGGTGAGCTGGAGCGTGCCCGTCACCGAGCCCACGTCACCCGGGTTGAAGGTCACCAGGAAGTTCAGGCTGGAGCCGGGGGACAGGTAGAACGGGATGGCCGGCAGCGTCGTCGAGGAGAAGGACGGATAGACGCTCGCGGTGAGTGCCTGCGACGTGAGGAACAGGGGGCCGAAGCTGACATTGGTGACGGTCACCACGCGGGTGCTGCTGGTCCCCACGCTTTGCGTACCGAAGTCGAGCGAAGACGGCTCGAAGACGAGACCGGCCTCCGAGCCAACACCCACCCCCGTCAGGGGGATGGCGAACATGGGGTTGGCCACATCGTTGGTCGCGAGGGAGAGCACTCCCGTAACGGTGCCCACGTGCGTCGGGCTGAAGCCCACCATGAATTCCTGGCTCGCGCCCGCGGGCAGCGTGAGGGGCATGATCGGCGGAGCGGTCAAGAAGAAGGGCCCGCCCGAAAGAGCCGCCGAGGAGATGACGAGGGATCCCGAGCCGATGTTCCTGAGCCGCACGCTCCTGAGGGCAGTGGTGCCCACGTTCTGCCCACCGAAGTCGAGCGGAGCGGGTTCCACGACGAGGCGAGGCATCACGCCAATGCCCATGAGCGGCACGGAGATGGACGAATACTCGGGATCGCTCGTCGCGAGGGAGAGGGTGCCCGAGAACAGGCCTTCGGCTGTGGGATGGAAGTGGACCGGCAGCCCCATGGACATGCCAGGCGCGAGCGTGTACGGCATCGTTGGCGAAGCCACCGAGAAGGCCGTCCCCCCGGAGATGGACAAGGACAAGAGGGTGAGCGGCCCCGTGCCGGCATTCCTGACCATCGCGATCAGGGGAGCGCTGCTGGTGCCCACGCGTTGCTCACCGAAATGAAGCGGGGCCGGTTCCACGACGAGAATGGGCCTCACACCGGTCCCCGAGAGCGGGATGGAGAGGGTCGGAGTGGTGGGGTCGCTGGTCGTGAACGTGAGCGTGCCCTCGAAATTGCCCTGAGCGGTCGGGCTGAAGGCCACGAGCAGGGTCTGGCTGGCCCATGGAGCCAGTGTGAAGGATGAGGGGGTCACGGAGAAGGCTGCCCCCCCAGACCCGGAGATGGCCACGGAGGGGACACTGAGGGTGGTTGGCCCGTTGTTCTTCAACGCGATCGTCCTGGTGGAACTGGTGCCCACGCGCTGCTGCCCGAACGCGAGACTCGTCGAGCTCACCTCCGCGGCGAGTCCTCGCGTCGACCCGGGGATGGAGATGACCACGTCAGAGCTGGACGAGCCCTCCCCCGGCTCATTCGGTTCCGCGGGTCCACAAGCCGTCAGCAGGCCAAGAAACAGTACGGTCAGTACACCAGGTCGAAGCATCAGTGCCTCCCAG
The DNA here is from genome assembly GCF_001896145.1 of Archangium sp. Cb G35. Lineage (NCBI taxonomy): Bacteria > Pseudomonadati > Myxococcota > Myxococcia > Myxococcales > Archangiaceae > Archangium > Archangium sp. Cb G35. The sequence continues at coordinate 111,456 of NZ_MPOI01000005.1, read as the reverse complement.
GAAGATGGTTCTTTGGCGTTTTACATGGCTTCATTCCTGATACGCATCGAATTGAGACAAATCTCTTCGAAGCGCACTTCAACGCGTTTTCTCGCAATGCGAGGAGGGTGTGTGCAGCACTCTGCACTCACGCTTCCTGCTTCGGTGCTCTATAGGAATTGCGCGTTTCGAGCGCATACCCTTTCAAGACAAGGAGCACCGCGTAATGAAAAGCGTCTGCAAGCTGGCTCTGGCGATGGGATTGGTGGCAGTGGTGGGTTGTGGTGGAGTCGAGGATCTACGGGGACCGCAGGGGGCCGACGGAGCGCCGGGCGCGCAGGGACCGGCCGGGACTTCCTCCGTCACGGACGTGCAGACCGCCCGCTTCTCTGGGAACCTGGCCCTTGAGGGCTCCGAGGAGCTGCGAATCCCCTTTAGCGGCTTCACGAGCGAAAGCATCACCGTCACCAGGCGGAGCTGGGTCCTCCTGGACGCGAGCATGGGTTTCAGGAAGTACGTCGGCACTGTCGGAGTGGCCTGCACGATGGAGCTCCTCGCGGACGACGAGGTCACCCAGGTGAGCATCCACACCCACGAGGCGAGCGTCTTCATGATGAACGAGGAGGCGGTGTCAGGTGACGTGGACATGAGGACCGACGGGACGATCAGCCTCCACGCCTGGGCGGACCTGGAGCCTGGCCGCTACGTGCCGGTGGCTCGCTGCTCCATCCTGCCTGGCACCACGGACACGCTGGGTCTGAGCGAGTCCTGGCTGCGCGCCGTGATTTCCAGCCGGTAGAGGGTGAGGCGCCCTACCCCCCGAGCCGGTGCTCGATGCGGATCAACCGGATCCCTCGGGGGGTGTGCATCAGCGTGTCCCACCAGTTCGTGCCTTCGTACCAGTAACGGATTTGCACGCCGACGACCCGCTTCTCCTGGAGCGCCAGCTCGGCCTCATCGAGCGGGACGGACTTCTCGGAGGCCATCAACGAGGCGCTCCCCTTGAGCAGCACCTCGTGCACCACGGCACAGCGTTGGATGTCCCGGAACAACTGCGACAGGGTCTCCGGGTCGAGGAGCGCGTCCTGCAACTGGGGAAGCGCGGCGTTCTCGGGAGACACATTCGCGAGGCGGATACCTGTCGTCATGGTGCTGGGACCTGCTGGCGGGGAGGAAGGAACTCAAGGGCGTTGAGCGGAGCCGGGCACGCCCGCACGCAGAGGCCGCAGCCGTTGCACCGCGCCTCCACGACGCTCGGACGGCCCGACTCGATGACGATGGCGCCCTCGACGGGGCAGCGCTCGGAGCAGGTGCCGCAGAACGAGCCCTGCCATGCGAGGCAGAGCTGGGGACGCACCCGCACGCTCATCCCAGCCACCGGCACTTCCATCCGGCGGATGTTCTCCTGCGGAACGGCGAGCCCCTCGCGCAAGGAAAACACCGGCAGCGCATGGCCCGTCACCTCGCCCGAGCGTGCACGGGAGGCATAGAACGCCTCGAGCGAGAAGCCGGGCTCGGAAGCGGCAGGAGCGGACACGGGGGCCGGCGCCATGGGAGGCCTGGGCTCATCCTCGCGCCGGCGGAAGCCGAGGAACGCACGGCGGCTGAGCGTGACACGGGAACTCATGGCCGCGCCTCCATGACCAGCCCAGGCCCCCCTGCCCCACCGCGCTGGTCGAGCCGCGCCGAGGACCCATGGCACTGCTGGCAGTTCAGCCGCTCGGGGTGTGAGGTCCGCAGCCCGGGGAGACCGCGAGGGCCGTGGCAGCTCGCGCAATCGTCCCGCATGAGCGTCGGATGGGGCATGGCCGGCGGAGCCCCTGGCCATGCCCGCTCGCCCTTCCCCGCCGAGGCCAGCCCCACGAAACCATTCCCCGGAATGTCCTTGTACGGGGCCAGCGGGCGCGGTGAGTCCCCCACCACATGGCACTGGGTGCAGCTCTGGTACGGCGGATGGCTGATCTTCGGAGCCACCCGGTTGCCCAGCTTCATCCCCTTTCCGTGGCAGGCCAGACAGCCGGGGACCTCACGCTGGTCTATCTCATGGGGGATGGTAGGCGGCGCCCCGTCATAAGCACGGTGACCCTGACGCTGAGCCACGGCCTGAGCACGCTGCTCGGGGGTGGCCACGGGCAGGGGCTTCACCGGAAACGGCTCTTCCGACAGCGACTCGATGGCGCCCTCGTACATGCGCGCGTTGTCTCCCCGCCGCTGCTCGCGCAGCTCGCCGTAGCTCGGAGCACGCTCGGCCCGTTGTGCATGGGGATCCGAAGCCACCGGACGCTCCGGCATCTCTGGCGCTCGGAGGCCGGCGAAGAAACCCGTGGCCGCGAACGCCACCGCCACGGCGGCGCCCACGTGGATCCAGCGCGCCCCGAGCCCACTGCCCTGTCCACCCTCGGGGCTCATCCCTGTTTCTCCGCGACGGGCTCACGCCGCCGCACACGCGCCGCGCACTTCTTGTAGTCGGGCTGCTTGGAGAACGGATCATGCGCGTCGAGGGTGAGCCAGTTGATGAGCAACCGCTCGTCGAAGAACGGGACGAAGAGCGAGCCCTCGGGCGGCTCTCCGCGGCCGCCGATCCACACGGGCAGGTCCAACTTCCCGCGCCGTGTCTCCACCGTCACCTGGTCCCCATTACCCACCCCGAGCCGCCGCGCATCCGCGCGATTCATCTCCACATAGGCCTGGGGCATGGCGCGCTGGAGCTGTGGAATCCGCATGGTCATCGTGCCCGAGTGCCAGTGCTCGATGACGCGGCCGGTGCACAGCCAGAAGGGGAACTCGGTGTCGGGGGACTCGGGAGGAGGCTCGTAGGGGCTGAACCAGATCTGCGCCCGGTCGTCGTGCGTGGTCGAGTGGTAGAACTGGATGTCCCGCCCCTTCTTCACATAGGGGTCATCGAAGCCCGAGAAGCGGAAGCGTGTCTCGCGCCAGCTGCCATCCGGCTGCTGCACCACGGGCCAGCGCAGGCCGCGCGCCTTCACGTACTCCTGATAGGGCGCCAGGTCCTTGTGCTTGATGCGGGTCGTCTTCCGGTACTCCTCGAAGAGGTGCTCGTCCACGTTGACGTCGTAGTAGTGGGCGAAGTCCCAGAGGGGCACGGGCTTGCCATCCTTGCCCTTCACCTCGAAGAGGAAGCGGCCGTCCTTGTCCTTCATGCCCTCGAAGCCGAGCTCGAGGAGCCGGTGGGCCACGGCGATGAGCTGCCAGGCGTCGTCACGGGCCTGGCCGGGAGGCCGCACCATCTTGAACCACTGCTGGGTGCGCCGCTCGGAGTTGCCCGTCATGCCGTTCTTCTCCACCCACATCGCCGAGGGGAGGATGAGGTCCGCGATGCGCGCGGTGGCCGAGGGATAGACATCCGAGACGATGAGGAACTTGTCGGCGAGCTTGCGGCTGGGATCCACCAGCTTGTGCGTGTTGGGCAGCGTCTGCGCGGGGTTGGTGACCTGGACCCAGATGGTGTGGATGTCCCCGCCCTGCTCGGTGGGCGTGGAGAAACGCTTCCACATCTCCAGCGTGTGGTAGCCGGGCTTGTCGTGGAGACGGCCCTTGGGGACGTTCCAGATCTCCTCCATCTGCGCGCGGTGCTCGGCCTTGGCCACCACGCGGCCACCGGGGAGCGCATGGGCGAGCGTTCCCACCTCGCGCACGGTGCCGCACGCGGAGGGCTGGCCGGTGAGGCTCGTGGGCGCATCTCCCGGCTTGCCGAAGTGCCCGCTGAGCAGGTGGAGCCCGTGGACCAGGTTGTTGATGGCCGTGCCCCGGGTGTGCTGGTTCATCCCCATGCACCACAGGCTGGTGATGCGCACGTCGCGCCGGCCGAACAGGTCCGCGAGCATCCGCAGGTCCTTCGCCGGGACGCCCGAAATCTCCTCCACCTTCTCCGGGGTGTAGGGCTTCAGCAGCTCACGGTATTCCTCGAAGGTGATGGCCTTGCCCTCGAGCGTGGCGGGCTCGTTGGGAGCGCGGAAGGCGCAGTTCGCCTCGACGAAGGCCTTGTCGTAGGTGCCATTCTCCACCAGCAGGTGGGCGATGCCGCACGCGATGGCCAGGTCCGTGTTCGGCTTGAAGCGCATCGAGTGGTCGCAGAACCCACTGGTGCGCGTCTTGCGCGTGCCGATGTCGATGAGCGTCACCTTCTCCCCGCGAGAGCGGCGGTCGATGACGCGCGAGAAGAGGACCGGGTGCATCTCCGCGGGGTTGTTGCCCCACATGATGAGCACGTCGCAGGCATCGAGATCGTCGTAGCAGCCCGCGGGCTCGTCCACGCCGTAGGTGGCGAGGAAGCCCGTCACCGCCGAGGACATGCACAGCCGCGCGTTGGCATCCAATTGGTTGGAGCCCAGGCCTCCCTTGACGAACTTCGAGGCGGCATAGCCCTCGGGGATGGTCCATTGGCCGCTGCCGTAGACGCCGAAGCCCTTGGGATCCTTCAGCACACGGCGGGCGACGATGTCGATCGCCTCCTCCCAACTGATGGGCACGTGCTTGTCGCCCTTCTTGAGGAGCGGCGTGGTGAGCCGGTCGCTCCCATAGAGGGCGAGCCCCACGTGGTAGCCCTTCACGCACAGCAGGCCCTTGTTCACCGGCGCCTGTTGATCACCCGCGATGGCCACCACCTTGCCGTTCTGCACGCCCACCTGCACGTGACAGCCGGTGCCGCAGAAGCGGCAGGGCGCCTTGTTCCACTGCACGCCCTGGCCACCCGGTGCAGCGGCTGGCGGAGTCCCGGCGGCCCTGTCCTGGCCATAGGCGAGGCGGCTCGCGGCCAGCGTCGCCGCCGTCATGGCCGTGCCCTTGAGAAAGTCCCGGCGATCCATGGTCAGCGCTCCTCCTCGGAGAAATCCACCATCACGACGTCCACGAAGCTCACTCCGGGTACGTCCCTCAGTGACTCGGCGAGCGCCTCCCCCTCCGGAAGGCTGCCGGTCTCCGTCACCACCGGCAGCCAGCGCTCCTCCAGGGGCGGCCCCAGGGTGATGCGCGGGTCGCGAGCGACTTCACGAAGCGCGCTCGCCCTCAGTTCGGGAGAGTCATCGAGGGTGAGCACCAGGCTGCTGATGGGCATACAGGCTCCATGAGCAAGAGGCGGACCACCCCGGCCCGAGAGAGAAGACGGCGGAGGTGACGCAAAGCCTGCGCCCAAAGCTGCTTCAACGATGCAGGGTTTTCGCGGGCAGGCGAGCGGACCGGGACCTCTTCGAGGCGGGCCCATGGGGACGGGCCGTGCTGGCACGGACGCTGCTTTACGCAAATGCCCGTGGAGACCCCTCTCGACAGATGGATGCGCCCGGCGCTCGTCGCCGGACTGCTCGCGCTCGGCGGCTGCGGGAAGGATCAGCCCGCTCGATTCCAACCGCCTCCGGGGGCGCCCACCGGCGAGGAGACACTCCACCAGCCGGCGAAGCTCACCTCGGTGGAGAGCGGCCAGAAGGACGCGCTGGGCCGGCCGCTTCGCGTGTCATGCGAGAGCTGCCACTCGCTGCGTGAGACGAAGCCCATGCCCTCGCGGCCCGAGGAGCTGAAGGAGTTCCACCAGGGCCTCCAGTTCCGCCATGGTGAGCTCGCCTGCACCTCGTGCCACCAGGCCAACCAGCCGCGCTCGCTGCACCTGGCCACGGGCGAGCCGCTGCCGATGACGGAGGCGCTGACGCTGTGCGCGCAGTGCCACGGGCCGCAGTACCGGGACTTCAAGGCGGGGGCGCACGGCGGCATGACGGGCTACTGGGACCTGTCGCGGGGAGACCGCACGCGGAACCACTGCGTGAGCTGCCACGATCCGCACTCGCCAAAGTACGTGGGTGGGCATCCGGTGATGCCTCCTCGCCACCCGTCCACCCAGGGCGGGCCTGACACGAAGGAGGCCCAGCACCATGAGTGACATCCTCTCCCGCCGTACCGTGATGAAGGGCGCCGGGGCCACGCTCGGGGCCGCGGCCTTCGCGCACGCGATGGCGCCGATCACCGAGTGGTCGAAGGACCTGACCGTCGATGAGTTCCTCCAGAAGCACTACAAGGAGCTGACGCGCGACGAGATGGCCCGGATCCTCGTCCACCTGAAGGCCGAGGCGAAACAGAAGTACGGCCGGGACGTGGACATCCGGGACCTGCCACCACAGGAGGGCGTGTCGTTCGGCTACGCGCTGAACCTGAGCGTGTGCATCGGCTGCCGCCGGTGCGCCGAGGCGTGCCACCAGGAGAACAACCACGACAGGCGCACGGGCAACTCGTACATCCAGGTGCTGGAAATGCAGCAGGGCAGCCTGGACCTGGAGCACGGCAACGCGAACTACGACCACCCGGTGCCAGCCGAGGGGAAGTACTACCTGCCGGTGCAGTGCCACCAGTGCGACAACGCTCCGTGCGTGAAGGTGTGCCCGGTGCAGGCGACGTGGAAGGAGCCGGACGGCATCGTGGTGGTGGACTACAACTGGTGCATCGGCTGCCGGTACTGCGAGGCGGCGTGCCCCTACCACGCGCGGCGCTTCAACTGGACGAAGCCGGAGATTCCGCCCGAGGAGATCAACCCGGACCAGGGCTACCTCTCCAACCGCGTGCGTCCGCAGGGTGTGGTGGAGAAATGCACCTTCTGCCTGCACCGCACGCGGGCGGGCCGGCTGCCGGCGTGCCTGGAGGCGTGTCCCACGGGGGCACGGGTGTTCGGCAACCTGTTGGACCCGAAGAGCCCCATCCGCTGGGTGCTCGAGAACAAGCGCGTCTTCGTGCTCAAGGAAGAGCTCGGGACGCGCCCCCGCTTCTTCTACTTCTTCGACAAGTGAGCCATGAGCGCGACCCGTCACCTGCTCGACTACCCGCGGTTCCTGGGCCGGCTCCTGTGGATGAGCACGGACGGGAGCTGGCGTTTCTACACGTGGATGACGGTGCTCACGGCCATCGCGCTGGTGGGTGCCAATGCCTGGGCGCACCAACTGGCCGAGGGCATGGCCCTCACGGGGATGAGTGACCATGTCTCGTGGGGCCTGTACATCGCCAACTTCACCTTCGGGGTGGGACTGGCGGCGGGCGCGGTGATGATGGTCATCCCCGCGTACCTGTACCACGACCACGAGATGCACGACGTCACGCTGATTGGCGAGCTGCTCGCGATCGCGGCGATCGCCATCTGTCTGCTGTTCATCGTGGTGGACATGGGGCACCCGGAACGGGCGTGGCACCTGTTGCCAGGGATTGGCCGGTTCAACTGGCCGGTGTCCATGCTCACCTGGGACGTGGTGGTGCTCAACGGCTACCTGCTCATCAACCTGCACATCTGCGGCTATCTGCTCTACATGCGCTTCCTCGGCCGCAAGCCGCGCAAACAGTGGTACCTGCCCTTCGTCTTCCTCTCCATCTTCTGGGCCATCAGCATCCACAGCGTGACGGCGTTCCTCTACAGCGGGCTCGGGGGGCGGCCGTTCTGGAACTCGGCGCTGCTGGCGCCACGGTTCATCGCGTCCGCGTTCATCACCGGCCCGGCGTTCGTCATCGTGCTGCTCCAGGTCATCCGCCGCTTCACGGGACTGCCCATCGGCGAGGGCCCGCTGCGCACGCTGACATCGGTGATGCGGGTGACGGTGCTCCTCAACCTGTTCATGCTGGGCTCGGAGCTGTTCACCGCCTTCTACACGGGCGGCTCGCACGCCACGGCGGTGCGCTACCTGTTCTTCGGATCGCACGGGCACCACGCGCTGGTGCCGTGGATCTGGACGGCGGTGGCGCTCAACATCGCCTCGGCGGTGCTGGTGCACCTGCCCGCCACGCGGAGGCACGTGGGGCTGCTCAACCTGGCGTGTGCGCTGGCCTTCGCGGGTGTGTGGATTGAAAAGGGCATGGGCCTCATCATCCCCGGCTTCGTCCCCAGCACCCTGCACGAGGTGGTGGAGTACGTACCTACCCTTACCGAGTGGAAGATCACCGCCGGCATCTGGGCCTTCGGGCTGATGGTGCTGACCGTGGCGGTGAAGGTGGCGCTGCCCGTGCTGAGCGGCCAGCTCGCGGCCTCGCACGCCGCGCCCCACCCCACCCGTGAATCGGAAAACAACATCCCCGCCATCCACTTGTAGCGCCTACGGCAACAAGGGAAGGCCGGTCTCCACTCTTCCCAGAGGAAAGCATGTCTGGCCCGGTTCCTGCTCTTGGGGAGGGACACGCTCCGATAGCTCGCGGAGCCACCGTGACGCTCCGGCTTCACGGTCCCCCCAGCAAGAGAGGACCCCCCATGCTTCGCACCTTGTTCCGTCCCTCCCTTCTTCTCGCCTGCGTCCTCGCGTCGGGTTGTGGCCCCAGCGCGGAGGCGCCCCAGACCCCGTCGCCCCAGGGAACCCATACCCAGTCCATTCGATGGCCGAGGTGGATCCGGATCGTCGCCGCCGACGTGGTAGGTGCCGTGTCGGGAGCGAAGCAGGGCGCCGAGATTGGCGAGCGCATCCTCGGTTCCGAGGGCGCTGTCATCGGAGGGATCGTGGGTGGAGTCATCTCTGGAGCCCAGGCCTCCGCCGAAGCCGCCACCCGGCAGACCACCACCTCGGGCGTGATCGCGGGCAGCAGGTCGTCGGTCGATCCGTCCAACGCCCGCAACTCGTTCGATCACATCGGGCGGCACCACAACGAGGTGCTGGACGGCCAGGTGGGCATCATCGGCCCGGGGGGCTGCATCCCCAACCCCTTCCCGTTCCCCTTCCCGCGTGATCGCACCAAGGGCCCCATCTGGGATTTCTCCCTCAGGACGCTGAACGCCCCGCCGGAGCTCATGAAGGCGCCCGAGCTCGAGGCGGCCTGGAACAAGTCGCTCGACTTCGTCGCCTCCGTCGAGCAGACGGAGGAGATCGAGGTCGCCATCGCGAATGGCGTGAAGAGCGGAATGCTGACGCCGCCCGTGGGTGAGCGGCTCATCAGCTACTTCAACGCCGTCGCGCCGCTCGACACCGACAAGATGATCGAGACCACGAAGTCCTTCGAGGCGAAGACGTTGGAGGACAAGGGACTGACGGAGCAGGAGCGCCAGAGCCTGTTGAGCGGCTTCTCCGTTGCCCGCTACAGCGCGGCGTACTGGGGTGAGCAGGCCGCCCGGCAGCAGTCCTCGGACTGGTGCGGCTGCAGCAAGTAATTCCCTCCCGCGGCGCAACCCCGAGCCTGCCCTCCACACCGGGGGCAGGCTCGTTCATTTCGCGGGGGGCGCTCCAACGAGCTTCAAATCCAGCTCGTTCAGCTTCGAGAGGACCCGATCGAACCTGAAGGGCGGAGGTGTCTGGGGATACACGTACCCGGCGTAGGGGTCTCCCAGGGAGCGGAAGAACGGCTCGAAGAGCCCCGGGGTCAGCAAGCCGACCATGCGCGTGTAATGGCTCTTGAGCTGGTAGGCGTGAATCGTCCGTGCCGGCGCGTGGACGAAATCTCCCGGAGACAGCGTCAACAGCTCGCCATTGACCCGCATGTTCATGGAGCCATCGAGGCAGAAGAAGGTCTCCGTGTGCTTCTCGTGGAAGTGGGCCGGGATCATCTCTCCCGCGGGGCCCTCGTTCATGACGATGAGAAATTCGCCACCCGTGGTCTGTTGATCCGCGAGGAAGGAGAAGAGCTGCTCACCCGCGACCAGCCGCTCGCCTTCACCGGAGGCGAGGACGTAGGGAACCTTCGTGCCGGGGAGCTTTCCATTGCTCACCCGCTGGAGCGCGCTCCTGCCCGGGGTCTTGCGCTCGAAACGGACATCGGCGCTGGCTTCCGCCTTCTTCAGCAGCTCCGCTGAGAGTTCGGGGTTGACCTCCGGCGGCTGCACATGGCCCGCGTACGGCTGGCCGAGCGCCTTGTAGATCGGGCTGATCTCCTTGCCCGTGGACCACGAAAGCAACTGGGTCCGGTGGCTCCGCATCTTCAAGGCATGCGGGGTCCCTTCCGGAATGCTCGCGAAATCGCCCCGGATCAGCAGGTAGTGCTCCTTCCCGAGCCAGAGTTCGACCTCCCCCTCGAGGACGAGGAAGGCCTCGTGCGAACGCGCGTGGGTGTGCAGCGGAAGGTTCGCGTCCCGGCCTCCTGTCAGCACGGCGGTCTCGAACAACTCCTGGGTGTCTTCTCCTCTCGCGACCAGGTCCGCGACGAACCCTCCCACGAGGTACCGCTCGCCCTCGCCATTCCGGATGTAATAGGGCACGGCCCTGCCTGGCAGCTTGCCTTCCGGGGTGACCTTCTGGATGTCGATGCCGTTGTCTGCCTTTGGCAGTTCCTGCGCCAGGGCGCCCTGGCCCGAGCCAAGAACGAACATCCCCAGTGCCGCACCCAGCGCGGCCATCCTCTTCGTCGATGCGTGTCTCATTCGATTCCGCCTTTGCGTTCGCGGATGAAGATGTTTGGGATGGCTTGAGAAATCCAATAGATTGAAAATCGGCTTTTAATCATCGGGAGTGATGAATGGAGCTGCGCCATCTCCGCTACTTCGTCGCCGTGGCCGAGGAGCTGCACTTCGCTCGCGCGGCCAAAAGGCTGAGCATCGTGCAGCCCGCCCTGAGCATGCAGATCAAGTCACTCGAGGAGGAGCTGGGGACTCGGCTCCTGGAACGCACCCGGCGCCATGTCGAGCTCACCGAGGCGGGCAGGCTCTTCCTGGAAGAGGCACGCCGGACCCTGGAGCAAGCGGAGCGGGCGGCTCAGGTCGCGAAACGGGCGGGCCAGGGAGAGCTGGGGCGGCTCGGGATCGGGTACTCCATCAATGCCGCCTACTCGGGCGTGCTGGCCAGAACACTCAAGGCCTTCCGCCAACGTGCGCCGGACATCGAGCTGCTGCTCCACGAGTTGCACCCATTCGACCAGCTCGAGGCGCTGATGGAGGGACGCATCCAGCTCGGCTTCCTCACGGCCCCCTCCCTCCCGATTCCTCCCGAGCTGGTGACAGTGCAGGTGGGGGCCTGGCCGTTGATGGTGGCCCTGCCCTCCGGCCACCCACTGTGCGCACGAACCCGCGTCCCGGTCGACCTGCTGGTGGAGGAGTCTTTCGTCGACTACACCGGCTCGAAGGGGGAGCAAGGACTTCCCGCCATGCAACGGATTGGGGGCTTCGTTCCCCGAATCCGCTACCAGAGCACCAACATCATGGCGGTCATCAGCCTGGTGGCCGCGGGCCTCGGCGTGGCGATTGTCCCCTCGTCCATCGTGTCACTCAACATCGGGGGCAACGTCGTCTACCGCCCCCTCACCGGCGTGACCGGGTTGATGGAGATGTCCGTCGCGTACCGCCGCAACGAGAAGGCTCCAGCCGTGCGCTCCTTCCTGAAAGTCATTCAAGAGCAGCCAGGATGACCGCGGCGTTCCGCCCTCCAGCCGTTACAAAACGACGGCCAGCTCCAAAATCACTTCATTGTTCTCGGGTTCATCCTCGTACTCGATGTGCTCCGAATCGGCCCGGGCCCAGAAGCCAAAGGTCCCCACCTGCAAGGGTTTCACACGCAGCAAGACGGTCTTCGTGGCGCCTGGTTCCAGATTGTCGACAGTGCAGTCAACCCTCGTGTTGCCCTCGGATTCGACCGCACACGTCCATGGGCCGCTGGAGACCACCGCCAGCAATCGCACCTCTTCGGGGATTAGGAAATCCAGGGTCGTGGGGCCCGAGGCGGTCTCGCCCTTGTTGCTGACACTCACCCGCAGTGTCATCGCCCGATTGACTCGAGCCGGATTCGCGGAGAAGGAGAGCGTCGTCACGAGGTCCACGTAGATCAAGGGGCCTTCGCACGCATCTCCAAAGCCATTCCCATCCGTGTCAATCTGGTCCGGATTGGCGACCCCGGTACAATTGTCCGAAAAGTTCTTGATGCCATCCCCATCGGAGTCCACGGTCATCAGGATCGCCTCGCCTGCTTCGGCGCTCAGTTCGCTGGAATTGTAGTGCCGACGTGGAACAGGAGCGGCAGGGGATGGGGCAGCAACGGGAGCAGGGGCAGCAGCAGGAGCAGGGGCAGCAACGGGCACGGCCTGACTTCCGGCGCAACCCAATGCCCAGACGGTCAGGAGCATGCTCTTGAAACAAGGGACACGAATCAGACGGATGGGAGACCTCTTGCGGCTGGCGGACAAGCGAGAGTACTTGCGGAGCGCCGAGGAGTACCAGCGCGCCAGCCCATTCTATTGACGCTCGCCCCAGGCGTAGGCTCGGGGCATGCGACAGAGCCCCCGGACCCTCCCGCCCGCACTCGTCCTCCTCCTGCTGAGCGCGGCCACGTGCACGCATCCGCCTCCTCCCGCGGTGTCCCAGCGGCCGCTTTGCGAGGGCCTTCGTGTCAGGACCGTGGAGGGGGCAACGCTCACCGGCGCCACCCTCAAGGCCGCGACCAGTGCCTTGCCGGAGTATTGCGAGGTGAAGGGCATGCTGCCGCCCTCGCTCCACTTCGAGGTGCGGCTGCCCACCGCGTGGAATGGCCGCACGGTCTACAACGGGGGTGGTGGCTATGACGGCTTCATCATCCCCGGAGATGAGTACATCGCCAGGGGCTATGCCTCTGTCGCCTCGGATGGGGGCCATACCGGAGGCGCGTTGGATGGCTCGTTCGCGGTGGACCCCGCCAGACTCGACGACTTCGCCTTCCTGTCCGTCCACCGCGTGCTGCCCGTGGCCCGGGCGCTCATCCGCGAGCACTACGGCCGCGACGCCACGAAAACGTGGTTCGAGGGCTGCTCCAATGGAGGACGCGAGGGGCTGATCGCCGCGCAGCGCTGGCCCGAGGACTTCGACGGAATCATCGTCCACGCCCCGGCCTACGACTTCGTGGAAATGATGCTCGCTTTCAACCACCACACCCAGCGGCTCGTCCAGCCCGGCGCCATGCCCTCGCGCGCACAGCTCGCGACCCTGGGCCGGGCGCTGCTCGCGGCGTGTGACGCGAAGGATGGCCTCGCCGACGGCGTCATCTCCCACCCGTCCGCCTGCCAGTTCGATCCGGCCGTCCTCCAGTGCCAGGGCGCCAGCGGCGACAACTGCCTCACGCCCGCCCAGGTGGCCTCGGCCCGCGCGCTCGCCGCGCCCTACGTGGTCGACGGCAAGACACTGCACCTGGGCTGGGGCCCGGGCGACGCGGTGGACCCCGGCGGCTGGGCCCCCTGGCTCTCCGCGGACTGGAACCTCGAGCGCTCCGCGGGCCACCGCTTCTCCCAGGACATGATCCGCTACTTCCTCACCCAGGATGCGTCCTTCGACGCGCTGACCTTCAAGCCCTCCGAGTGGCGTGCCCGCATCGACGCGGTGACGGCACGGGTCTCCGCCAACGACACGGACTTGAGCCGTTTCCGGGCGCGCGGCGGCAAGCTCATCCTCCGGCATGGCGGCTCGGACGGAATCATCACCTGGCGGGGCACGGCCGCGTACTACGAGGCACTGGTCCGCGCGGCGGGAGGACAGGAAGCCGCGGACACCTTCGTCGAGTACTTCCCCGCCCCGGGCGTCAATCACTGCAGCGGAGGCGCCGGACCGTCCCAGGTGGATCTCCTCTCCGCGCTGGAGGGCTGGGTGGAGCGTGGAGTGCCTCCCTCCCAGGCGAAGCTGGTGGCCCACAAGCGGAGCGCCACGGGGGAATCCGTCCTGTCACGGCCCGTGTGCAAGTACCCGCGCTATCCGCGCTACAACGGCTCTGGAGACGAGACACGCGCGGAGAGCTTCACCTGCGTGGACCCCTGAGCCGGGCTATCCTCGCTGGAAGTCCCGCTGGAGAAAGGCCTCGACCATGAGCCCGACACGCTGGTGGCAACGCCTGTGGGGCCAGGAACCGAAGCCCCAGAAGCCCCCGGAGCCAGTGAAGCCACCGGACCGCCCCCAGACTCCGCGGCCTCCCAGAACATCCCAGGAGCTGGAGGTCGCCTCCCTTCCGGGCTGGGCTCACAGCAAGGAAGCCGAGCGGCTGTTGCGCGATCGCATCATCATGATCGGCACACCCATCAACGACGATGTGGCCAACGTCGTCGTCGCGCAGCTCCTCTTCCTCCAGAGCGAGGATTCCAAGGCGGGCATCTCCCTGTACATCAACTCGCCAGGGGGCTCCGTCCCCGCGTCGCTCGCCATCCGCGACACGATGGAGTACGTGCAGCTGCCCATCACCACGATTTGCGTGAGTCAGTGCCATGGCACGGCCGCGCTGCTGCTGGCCTGCGGAACCCGGGGCCAGCGTTTCTCCCTGCCCCAGGGACGTATCCGCCTCGTTCCCTTCGAGGTGAAAGCGGGCATGGAGGATGACTCCCGGACCCGCCATACCATCAACAGCATCATCGAGCTGTTCGCCGAGCGCACCGGACAGACACGGGAGACAGTACGGGAGAACCTGACACACGGGCGCGAGTTCACACCCGAGGGCGCGATCGCCTACGGGCTCATCGACTCGGTGGTGGAACGCTGAACCCGTGGGCACATCCGGGGGACCTCAGCCGGTCCCGGAAGCCAGGGACGAGCCCGTCGCCGGGTGTGCTATGGGCGGCGCCATGAGCCGTCACCTCCCCTGGCTTCCGATGTTGTCTCTCGCGGCACTCCCCGCATGTGCCCTGGCCACCGCCAGCACGACCGGTACGGCCGGCCTCGAGCTGCCCCGCTGCGCGGCTGTCGACTCCAGTTCCCCAGGCCAGGACGCCGGTCTTCTACAGGCCATGGACCGGCCCGGGGACGTCGTGCTCTTCCAGGAGGGCCTCATGGAAAAGCCCCGGCTGCTCTCGGGGCCCATCCCCCGGTACACCCAGGAAGCGCTCCAGCAGCGTGTCGAGGGAACGTTCATCGCCCGGTGCATCATCACCCGCGAGGGAGAGACGGAGGGTTGCTGCGTCGTCAAACCCCTCGCGCAAGCGGAGCCGGCCGCCACCCGCGCACAGGAAGAGCAGCGCTATCAGCCCGCCGTCTGGCGTCACATGGATGCGGTCATCCTCAGTGCCCTCTACGAGCAGCGCTACACCCCCATCACCTGGCAGGGGCAGCCGCTCGATGTGGACTACACCTTCACCATCACGCTCTCGCGCCACCGTCCCTGAGCGGCGAGACGAGACACACTGACAGGGAACCCCTCGTTCGTCTGTCCGCCCACCAGCGTGGCGGGCACGGCCGGACGTGGCCAGCTGGAGGGGCCCGCCGAACATTGAGCGAAGCGTCTTTGCCTCCACACCCGGAGAGGGCTGATGGCTTCGTCGACACAGGGAAACCCCAGACAGTTCGCCGTCGTGACCGGAGCATCCAGCGGCATCGGCTACGAGCTGGCCAGACAGTTCGCCCAGAACGGCTTCGACGTGCTGATCGCCGCCGAGGACGACGGCATCACGGAGGCCGCGCGGAGCCTCGCGAATGGCGCCCACATCGAGAGCCTGAAGGCCGACCTCGCGACCTACGACGGTGTCGAGCGGCTCTACGCGAAGATCCAGTCGCTCGGCCGCCCCGTGGATGCCATCGCCATCAACGCGGGCGTTGGCGTGGGCGGCGAGTTCACGGAGACGAAGCTGGAGGACGAGCTCAACCTCATCCAGTTGAACGTCACCTCGGCGGTCCACCTGGCCAAGCGGGTGGCCCGGGACATGGTGAAGCGAGGCAGCGGCCGGATCCTCTTCACCTCGTCCATCGCGGCCATCATGCCCGCGCCCTTCGAGGCGGTGTACGGCGCTTCCAAGGCCTTCCTGCTGTCGTTCTCGGAAGCGTTGCGCAACGAGCTCGCCGACGCGGGCGTCAGTGTCACCGCGCTCCTGCCGGGCCCCACGGAGACAAACTTCTTCCACCGCGCGGGCATGGATGACACCCGGGTCGGCCAGCAGAAGAAGGACGATCCGGCCCAGGTCGCGCGCCAGGGCTTCAAGGCGATGATGGCTGGCGAGCAGAAGGTCTTCGCCGGCTCGGTCAAGACGCGGCTCCAGGCCGCCGTGGCCCGGGTGCTTCCGGATCCCGCCAAGGTCCAGATGCACCGGCTGATGTCCGAGCCAGGCTCCGGGTCCGATCCAGAGCCCGAGCACAAGTAGGCCGGAGGCAGGGGGGCTCCCCAGGGCGCCAGTCCACGCGGTAGGGTCGGAGATTCTTCCAGTCCTCCGCCCGCCTCGCGCCCCGCCATGAACCTTCCCGGCTTCCTCCGCGTCTACGCGCTGCCCGCCCTCTGGCTCTTCGCGCTCCCTCTCTTCGGTCTCTGGTTCTCCGGCCACGCCACCTCGAGCTTCGACCAGACGATCCTCACCGGCATCGAGGGACAAATCTCCCAGGACGCCACGCTCGACGAAGCGCGGCGCCAGGAGCTGCTGGAGTTCTTCCGCACCGTCCCGGCCTCGGTGGCCTGCCTCTCCACGGCGGAGGAGCTGGCGGGGTTCCGTGACAGCCTCGGTGAGGTGTGTTCGGACCTGGAGCAGTTCGATTTGATGGGCCTCCTGGCACTGGGCTCGGCGTTGCTGGGACTCGCCTCCGGGGTGCTCGCCCTGCTGTGCGCCCTGGCGGCGTTCATCTCGCGGCCCTTCCAGTACGGCAGCTTCGTGGTGGGCTGGAACGTGCTCCGGGTCACCGGAGCCTTGCAGGCGCTCGCCCAGGGAGCCCTGGCCGTGTGGCTGTCCTATTGGGTGACGGCGGTGTGGTTCAACCGCTACTACCCGAAGCTCATCGGCATCATCGGCCTGCTGGCGGCCTTCGCCCTCTTCCAGGTGGTGGCCGCCATCTTCCGCCGCCCCGCCATGGACTTCGAGGTGGAGGCGGAGGTGATCGAGCCGTCGCACGCGCCGGAGCTCTGGGCCCACGTGCGCCAGCTGTGCGAGAAGCTGAAGACGCAGCCGCCGGACCACATCCTCGCCGGCATCGACACCAACTTCTTCGTCACCGAGAGCGAGGTGCAGGCCGGAGAGCGGAAGCTCACCGGCCGGACGCTCTACGTGAGCCTGTCCCTGCTGCGCCTGCTCGAGAAGTCCGAGGCGGACGCGGTGCTGGCGCACGAAATGGGGCACCTGCTCGGAGGGGACACGGGCCACAGCAAGCGGCTCGCGCCCATGCTCGGGCGCTTCGGCAACTACCTCCAGGCGCTGCACGAGGGCCTGCTCACGCGGCCCATCTTCCACTTCATGGTGGCCTACCGCGGGCTCTTCGAGCTGTCGCTCGGACGCAGCCGGCGCGCGAGCGAGCTGGCCGCGGACCGGCTCGCCGCGGGTGTCACGTCGGGCCGGGACATCGCGCGTTCGCTCGTGAAGGTGGGCGCGTACGCGAGCTTCCGTGACCGCGTGGAGACGGACCTCTTCGCCCGCGGCGAGCAGCAGCACACCGTGGCCATCGCGCAGCGGGTCGCGCACGGCTTCGCGCAGTACGCCAGCTCCGAGTCCGTGCACGGCGATCTGCACGGCTCGGTGACGCCGCACCCCTTCGACTCCCACCCTCCGCTCGCCGCGCGCCTGGAGAACGTGGGGGAGACGCTCTCCCAGGACGACGTGGTGAAGGTGCTGCTCGAGCCCACCAGCGTTTCCTGGGTGAGCGCCATCCTGGAGGCGGAGGCCATCGAGGCCCGGCTGTGGGGCGCGTACGAGGAGCGCTTCTCCAAGGCGCACGACATGGTGCTCGCCTACCGGTACGTGCCGTCCACCGAGGAGGAGCGGCAGCATGTGGAGAAGCACTTCCCTCCCCTCACCTTCCAAGGAAAAGAAGCCGGGCTGGAGGTCCGCCTGGACTACGCGCAGGTGAGCTGCACGGAGTGGGAGGAGCCCGTCCGCCTCGAGCAGGTGAAGTCCGCCACCACCGAGGAGCGCCTGTTCAAGAAGTACCTGGACCTGCAGCTCGAGGGAGGAGGCGTGTTCAAGGGCAAGCGCTCCATCTGCCTGAGCAAGCTGCAGGACGGGGACGGGATGCTCCAGGCGTTCGGGCACTACCTGGGACGCCACAAGACCATGGAGGAGCACCGCAAGAACGCCCAGCAGGCGGCGTAAGCGAACGGGCCGGTTGCTCGCATGCCCGCCCTCGCGGGTCTCGAGGGAAGCCCTATTCCTCCTGGGGCCCAGGAGCTAGAATGATACCCGCCTGGCACCGCCCGCCTTCGCGGACCTGGACTGCTTGGATGCCTGCCCATCGCGAGCACATGGAATTGCTCCTCGTCAGTCCGCACCCCGGGTGCTCCGTGGGCCAGCTCCTCTCGGACTGGGGATACGGGGTGCGCCATGCCACGTCGGTCGAGCAGGCGGACCCGCGGCTCCAGGGCGTGGAAGGGGTGCTGGTGGTGGGCACGGGCCTCGCATTGGCCGAGGAGATGGCCCGCCTGCGCACCTCGGAGATGCGGCCCCGGCCCTTCCTCCTGGCACTCGTCACCGCCTCGGCGGAGCAGGTGCCGCTGGACGCGCTGCTCGCCGCGGCGGTGGATGACTTCCTGCTCATGCCCTTCGAGCCCGCCCAGCTCCAGACCCGGCTCGAGTGGCTCGCCCGGCGCAGGCGGATCGGAATGCAGGCCCCCCTGGAGGATCCCCACTCCCGGGACGTGCACGACCGGCTCTCGGCCATCATCCAGACGCAGACCGAGATCGCGAACGCCGGCCTCGAGCTGGAGAAGGTGATGTCGCTCATCGCCGAGCGCGCCATGCGGCTGTGTGGCGCGTCCGGAACGGCGGTGGCCCTGGCCGAGGGCGACGAGCTCGTCTACCAGGTGACGCACGGCAACTCGATGCCGCATCGAGGCTTCCGGCTGAAGCTCGCCCAGAGCATCACGGGGATGAGCATCCTGCGCGGCGAGGTGCTCCACACCCGGGACACCGAGAACGACCCCCGGGTGAACGTGTCCGCCACGCGCACCACGGGCATCCGCTCGATGATCATCGTCCCGCTGCGCCGGGTGGGCAGCACCGTGGGAGCCATCAACGTCAGCTACCCCGAGCCCAACGCCTACGATGACCTCGACGTCCGGACGCTCGAGATGATGGGCCGGCTGCTGGGCGCCGCGATGAGCAACGCCGCCGAGTTCGAGGCCAAGCAGTCCCTGGTGGACGAGCTCGCCGCCACGCTCGCCGCGCTCCAGCAGAGCCAGGATCTCTTCCACTCCTTCATGAACCACAGCCCGGTGCTGGCCTACATGAAGGACGAGGAGGGCCGGCGGGTGTGGGTGAACGAGCCCTGTGCCCGCTTCTACCAACGCGACGCGGAGTCGATGCGGGGAATGGAGGACTCCGAGCTGCTGCCTCCCACGGCGGCCGCGCGGCTGAAGCGGGAGGACCAGACCGTGCTCACCAGCGGGCAGCCCCTCCAGTCCGAGCAGGTGGTGCCCTCGCCGGATGGGACGCAGTACCACTGGCTCAGCCACAAATTCACCCTGCGCGATGCGAACGGCCGCCGGCTGGTGGGGGGCGTGTCCATCGACATCACCGCGCGCAAGCATGCCGAGAAGGCGCTGCGCCGCTCCGAGGAGAGCTTCCGCGCGCTCATCGAGGGACTGCCCGAGGCCATCTTCGCGCACCGCGAGGGCAACCTGCTCTACATCAACCCCGCGGGGCTCTCCTTCCTGGATCAGCGCTCGCTGGAGGAGCTCTCCGGGCGGTCCCTGCTGGAGCTCATCCACCCGGATGACCGGGGCGCGGCGGCCAACGTGCTCGAGGGCTCGCTCGAGCAGGGACCCGCGACCATTCGCGAGGTGCGCTTCCTCCGGACGGGCGGCCAGGTGATGACGGCGGAGCTGAGTGCCATGCGGCTGCTCTTCGACGGCGAGCCCGCCACGGTGGTGAGCGCGCGCAACATCACCGAGCGCAAGCAGATGCAGGCGCGCCTGCTGCTCGCGGACCGGCTGGCGAGCGTGGGCACCCTGGCCGCGGGCGTGGCGCATGAAATCAACAACCCGCTCGCCTTCGTGCTCTCCAACCTCGGCTTCCTCGAGGAGGAGTGCCAGCTGCTCGGGGATCTGCTCCCGGAGGATCGGCTGGCGGAGCTGGAGGACGTGCTGCGCGAGACGAAGCAGGGAGCGGAGCGGGTGCGGCACATCGTGCGCGACCTGCGGACGCTCTCACGCGACGAGGGCGAGCAGCTCTCCGACGTGGACGTGCGAGCGGTGATCGAATCGAGCCTGGGGCTGGTGCGCAACGAGCTGCGCCACCGCGCGCGCCTGGTGAAGGACTTCGAGCCGGTGCCGCTGGTGCGCGCGAGCGAGGGGCGGCTGGGGCAGGTGCTGCTCAACCTGCTCATCAACGCCGCCCAGGCGGTCCCCGACGGGCTGCCCGGCGAGAACGAGGTGCGCGTGCGGCTGCGCGCCATCGCCGGGCGGGTCGTCATCGAGGTCCAGGACACCGGGTGTGGCATCGCCCCCGAGCTCCGCGACCGCATCTTCGATCCCTTCTTCACCACCAAGCCGGTGGGGACGGGAACGGGGCTGGGGCTCTCCATCTGCCATGGCATCGTGACGGGCATGGGGGGCGACATCACGGTGGAGAGCGAAGTGGGACGGGGCAGTACTTTCCGCATCACCCTGCCCATCCCGCGAGCCTCCTCGGGCACTCCCGGGCCGGGGAACGCGCTGCCGGCGTGAGAAACCCGTTGGGGATTTGACACGCGGAGAACCGGGCGGCTATGGGAGGGCCCACGTTCACGTTCCACGTGAGCGGTGAGGGGGACTTCATGGCACTTGTAATCAAGTCGTGGACCGCGACCGAGACGCCGGGCGCGGATGGCATCTACGTTTCCATCGTGGGGCGGCAGGAGGGCTTCTTCTCCTGGCTGCTGTCGGTACTGGGCATCGACGCGACCACGACGCTGCGGGTCGATCGTGACACGGTCTATTTCGAGGCGGGCTCGCTGGCGGGCTTCCAGCAGCGGGTGATTCCGCTGGCCAACCTGAGCTCCGCGTACTTCGGCTACGCCAAGCCGTGGCAGGTCGCGGTGGCGATCGGCGTGGCGCTCGGCGGGTTCTTCGGCCTGGGCATCGTTCTCGGTCTGCTCTACTACTTCCTGAACAAGACGCTCAGCCTCGGCATCATCGAGAATTCCGGCGTGCTCAGTGGCATCGAGTTCAAGCGCTCGGTCATCGAGGGCCAGAACATCAACGAGCAGGAGGGCCGCCGCGTCTGCAACATCGTCAAGCATCTGATGATGGAGGCCCAGGGCCGGCCCCAGCCGCAGCTCAGCCGCGCCTCCAACATCGCCTCCCTGCCCCACACCGGGACCTGAGCCACGAGCTCCCCGGTCACGCTCGTCACATCAGGAAGGCCGGGCCTCAGCGCAGGCCCGGCAGCCGGGACTTGAGCGAGGGCAGTACCACCCGGTCGTCCATCATCCGCTGGTCGAAGACGAAGTGCCCGGTGGGCTCCACCCGCCACCGGCCTCCGAGCCGCTCGTTCAGCGCGAGGACGATCTCGTGGTACGTCCACCGCTCGTTCGCGTCGAGCAGGTAGAGCCCCGGCTCGGCCCACGCGAGCGCCTGGAGCGCCCTCACGGTGTCATCCAGGAAGGAGCATGCGGGAAACCACCGCGTGCTCGCCTCCACCCTGCCCCGCTCGCGCATCTGCGCCTCCAGCGAGGCCACCATGTTGTTGCCCGAGGGCCGCTCGTCGATCTGCCACCCCAGCCGCACCACCCGGGCCTCGGGGTTCTGCTCGAAGGCCCGCGTCTCGGCGCGCCGCTTCTCGTACCCGTAGCCCTCGGGGGCCTCCGGCTCCGAGTCCACCGTGAAGGGCCCGCGCGCGTGGTCCGAGAACACCATCGCCGTGCTGGAGAACACGAAGCGCACGCCGAGCTGCCGGGTGAGCCACGCCAGCTCGCTCGTCCACTCGTAGTTGATGAGCCACGACTCGTTGGCCCGTCCCGTGAGCCGCGAGGCCGTGGCCAGGTGGAAGAGCACGTCCGGCGCCACCGAGCGCACGTAGCGCTCCATGGCCCAGTAGTCGTCCACCGGGACGCTGTCCCGGTCCCAGCCGAACACCTCGACACCGTGGCGCCGCAGGTCCTCGCACAGCCGTGAGCCGACGGTGCCATTGGCACCCGTGACGAGGGCCCTCATTGCGTCTTGCGCCCCTTGTGCGTCCGCGGCAGCGCGTGGTGGATGAGCTCCAGGTAGTCCACCGCCTGGGCCGGGGGCGGCGGGGGCGGCGTGCCCAGCGCGGCCAGCCGCTTGCTGAAGGCGGAGATGATGTCCGGCATCGGCCGCAGCGCCTGGATGAGCGCGTTGGGCCCCTCCAGCGCCTGCACCAGCGCCGCCGCCGCCTGCTGCAACGGCAGGCCCCGGCGCAGCAGATCCTGGAACGAGTTGGACAGGGTGATGATGTTGTGCCCCGCCGACTGCACCATCTCCACGGCGATCTTGATGACCTGCGGGGCCGTCAGGTGCCCGTCCGCCAGCAGCACGAGCGCGGCCTGGAAGTAGTTGAAGACGGGCACCACGCGCGGGCCGTAGTTGGCGAAGTGCGCGGGCGGCGTCAGCCGGTCCAGGTGGATGAAGATGCGCCGCACGGGGTCCGCCACCGGCGTCTTCTTCCACGCGGTGAGCACCCGCTTCGCCTCGTCCGGGTACACCGCGGCCGCCTCGAGAATCTGCTGCAGCACCCGCTCGTCCACGCGCCCGGCGATCATGTCCGCGTAGAGCGAGTAGATGAAGGCATCCGCCTCGGCGTCATCGCCGAAGAGCACCTCCTCGGCCTCCACGGGCGCGTTGGCGCGGCTCTCCAGGATGGCGGGCAGCTTGTAGCCCACCTGCCCGCGCAGGGCCCGGAAGCGCCCGCGCATCAGGTTGCCCACGTTGTCCTTGAGGATGAACTCGTCCCACACCACCCCGTCCAGCTTGAGCTTCTCCTCCAGCACCGAGCGCAGCTGCTTGGGGCTTCCGGAGACGATGCACAGCCGCGAGTCCCCGTTGGAGGCCAGCTCGCGGATGAGCGCGGACGCACCCGGCACGGCCTGCTTCTCGTGAGCCTTCTGGAAGGCGGTGCGCAGCAGATCCCGGAGCGAGTCGAACTCCGTCTGCAGGTACGTCTTGTCCAGGTCCCAGCGGTAGATGCGCCGCGGAGGCCTGGGATCGATACGGTCCGGAAGGCTCACCGCGCCAGACCCTGCTGGATGGCCTTGCCCAGCTCATGGGCCACCGCCTTGGCGGCCACCTTGCCGGCGTTGGAGATGGCCCGGGCCTTCGAACGGCCGTGCGCCTTGATGAAGATGCGATCGAACCCGAGCACCGGTGCGCCCCCGTACTGTTCCCAGTCGGTGATGTCCTTGATGCGCTGGATGCCCCCGGACAGCATGGCCAGGCCCGCACGCCAGCGCAGGCTCTCCTTGTAGGCGTATTGGGCCAGTTCCACCACCGTATCGTGCACGCCCTCGAGCATCTTCAGGCACACGTTGCCCACGAAGCCGTCCGTCACCACCACGTCCGCGGTGCCCTTGGGGATGTCCACGCCCTCCACGTTCCCGATGAACTTCAGCCCCGCCATGGCCGAGAGCGCCGCGTGCGCCTCCACCACCTGGCGCGGGCCCTTGTTGGGCTCGGTGCCGTTGGACAGCAGGGCCACCCTAGGATTCTCGTTGCGTGAGATGATGCGAGCGTACGCCGCCCCCATCACCGCGAACGTCACCAGGTCCTCGGCGGTGGCTTCCACCGTGGCTCCCACGTCCAGGATGAGCGAGAACGGATCCTCCTTCTCGCCGCGCCTGTCGCGGGTGGGGTACACGGCCGCCAGCGCCGCGCGCCGCACCCCGGGCAGCAGCTGGAAGTGACGGGCGCACGAGAGCACGCAAGCCCCCGTGTTGCCGGCGGACACGAGCGCATCCGCCTCGCCCTCGGCCACCAGCCGCGCCGCCACGGACACGGACGCGTCCGGCTTGCGCGCCAGCGCCTCGCCGGGCTTCTCGTCCATGCCGATGTGCTCGGAGGCGTGCTGCACCGAGATGCGCTCGCCACTGTGCCGGGTCTCGGCGAGCGCGTCGTCGATGAGGGCGCGGTCCCCCACCAACAAGGCGTGGATGTGTGGTGACTCCAGCGAGAGCTGCGCGGCGCCCCTGACTACCTCCGCGGGGCCGTGGTCGCTCCCCATCACGTCGAACGCAATGGTGATGAGCTTGGTGGCCATGACGGCGCCATCTTACACGTTCGTGGCAAACGAAAAGGGGCCGGATCCACTCGGATCCAGCCCCTGAGTTACTGGGAGTCCGGGCTCAGTTGCTCTCGCTGGCCTGGATGGTCCGGTTGGCGGTGTCGCGCTGGATGCAGCCCTTCGTCATGGTGTACTGGAAGGTGCCCAGCTCGTCGCGCCAGTACTCGCCCTCGTACGGCCAGTAGAGCTGGTCGTCCGCCACTGCCACCGAGTACCTGTACTTCTTGACGATGGCCGTCTTGCCACCGGCCTTGAGCTGCTCCTCCAGGAACTCCTTCTCCTTGGTGACGGTCTCGAACTTGATGCGCAGACCGTTGGCCAGCAGCTGCTTGAGCGCCACCAGCTCCGTCTCCAGCTTGCCCTTGGCCATGATGCCGGCCTTCTCGATGAGGCTGGTGCGCTGCGTCTTCAGGCCCTCGAGCAGCTGCTTGGACAGCTCGGAGTAGCGGAAGGTGTCGCCCTTCTCGCCGAAGGTGTCCATCTCCGTCTCCAGCTCGAGGATGGACTCGTTCGTCTTCTTCAGATCCTGGTCCGTGAGGGCCAGCCGGAGGATGCGCTCGAGGATGGCGTCCGTCTCACCCTTCTCCAGCCCCTCCTTGTTCTTCTTCTGCACGTCGGAGAGCACGCCGTAGTACTCGCTGGCCTCCAGCTGCTTCTTGGTGATCAGCTCCAGCTGATCATGCACCGGCAGGTAGGTGCGCTCGAAGTCCTGGAGGATGAGGCTGGATTCCCGGTAGCGGCAGTTCTCGTAATAGATGACCGCCTTGAGGATCATCGCCTCGGGGAAGTACTCCTCGCGGAAGAAGGGCGAGGACAGGGTGATGAGGTTACCGAGGGCCTGCTCGTACTGGCCCACGCGGTAGTTGGCCCAGCTGGACTCGAACATGGACTCGAGCCACTGCGACGTGCCGCGCTCCACCTTGTTGAAATAGAAGAGGGCGTAGCGGTTCTGCTGCATGCCGTAGTGGGTACGGCCCAGCTGCATGAAGGCCAGCTCGCGCAGCTTCTGGTTGGCCGCGGCCTGCTCCGCGTCCAGGCCGGCGCTGGAGCGGGTGACGCGGATGATCTCCTTCATGGCCTCGATGGCGCCCACGGTGTTGATGTCCGTGCGCTTGGCGGCCGCGCTGGTGGCCCGGTTGCCGAAGCGGAAGAAGGCCAGGCCCTCGAGGTACTTGGCGCGCGGGTAGAAGGCGTCCGTCTTGGGGATGAGCAGCGTGAGCCGCTTCACCTCGTTGAAGCTCTTGTCCGCGTCCTCGGCACGGCCCACCTGATCCAACGCCCGGCCACGAACGAAGTGGTAGCGGGCCAGCAGGTAGTGGAACTCGGTGCGGAAGCGCTCGGGGAACTCCTGGTTGGCGTACTTGGCGATCTCATCCAGGATGACGGTCTCGTTCTTCGTCTTGCGGCTGATGAAGAAGAGCCACTCCAGGCTGGTGCGGAAGAACTTCGTCTCGGGACCGACGGCGAGGATCTTCGAGAACTCGCCCAGCGACGAGTGGTACAGGCCCATGCGGTAGAGGGCCTTGGCCATCACGTAGCGCGCCTCCATGTGGAGGCCGGCGAGCTTGGCGTCCTGGAGCATCTCGAAGGAGCTCATCGCCGCCTTCTCGTACTCCTCGTTCTTGAAGAGCGCGATGGCCACGTCCAGGCGCTGACGGTCACCGCTCTTGCCGGACACGTCCACCGCGTCGAAGGACATGGTGGGCGCGGCCTTGGGCTGGCTGGGCGTCTCCGCCGTCAGGTCCAACCCCATGCCGCCCTGGTTGGCGGAGGAGTCCTGCGCCGCGGGAGCCGCGGGAGCGGACGTCGCCGTGCCCGTGTCGGCCGGGGTGGTGGTGGCCGCCGAGGTGTCGGACGCGTCCGAATCCGAGTCCGAGTCGTCCTCCGAGGCCTGGGTGGCCGCGGGCTTCTTGCCCCGCGGCGGCTTGCGGGTCTTCTTCTTCTTCTTGGACGGCTGGGAGAGATCCAATCCCTCGAAGCTCTGGGCGGGCGAGGGCGTCGCCCACGCCAGCGAGAGCCCGAGGGTAGCGAGACAGAGGGGCCGGAGCAGACGTTTCATGACTCGGGATGGGCGGAGGGGAAGAAGAGGGACACACCCAGCTCGAAGAGCAGCTGGTTGCGCAGCGTGGTGGCCGGGTTGAGGGCCTTCTCGACGTAGATCAGGTCACGGAACTCGGTGCGCACCGTCACCCAGCGGTTGAGGAAGAAGCGCATGCCGACGCCGATGTTGCCGCCACCGGTGAGCTCCGCCGTCTTGGCGGGCCCGCGGTACTGCACCGCGGTGGCACCCGCCACGCCGTACAGGTCGAAGTGGAGGAACTGCTCGGCCAGCAGGGAGATCTTCCCGTAGATGGGGGCCCACTGGACGTCCACGCCGCCCATCAGGGTCATCTGCCCGGGAGCCTCGCCATCCAGATCCGCGTAGGTGGGCTGGCGGCAGCCGCGGGTGCCGTCCGCACCAAAGGTGCAGATCTGCGCCGCGCTGGCCACCGTGTTGATGGAGTAGCCGGCGCGCAGGCTCAACCCCAGCGTCTCGGTGGGGTGGTAGGTGAGCGTGCCGCCCAGGATGTACTTCGAGAAGAAGGCATCCTTGATGGACAGCGTGGCCGAGGGGCTGAACTCGAAACGGCCCTTCTTGAGGAAGAGGTGGCCGGAGACGGGACGGACGCGCTCGCGCAGGGGGCCGAGACGATCCTTGTCCACCTCGGACACGTCGCCGGCTTCCTGCTCGGAGGAGGCGGACGAGGACGGGGCGGGCCTGGCCGGGGCGGCGGGCGCCGGAGCAGCGGGCGCGGGTGCCGCGTCCTGGGCCAGGGCGGGCACGGGCGCCAGACAGAGCGCGATCAGCAGACGGGTAGCGGTCTTCATTCGGACTCCCGACCGGTCGACTTCATCGGGAAGAAGAAGGAGATGCCGGCATTGAGGGTCATGAGGTTCTGGGTGGCGCCCTTGCTCGTGTTGAGGGGCTGATCCACATAGGACGTGTTGATGAGCGCCACGTTCACCGCGAGGTAGTCACGGGCCACGAAGCGCAGACCCAGGCCGAGGTCCGCGGCGAAGCTGGGGCCGCGGGGAGCTCCGGTGGTCATCAGCACGGTGGAGGTCTCGGTGTTCACCACGCCGAGGCCGCCCAGGAGGTAGGCATCGAAGTGGAGGATGTCGTTGAGGAAGGCCACCTTGCCGTAGAGCGGGCTCCACTCCACGTCGGCCATGGCCGACCACTGGGGCACCGAGTAGAAGATGCGGCTGTCGAAGGTGCGCTTGGCGATGCGCACGTCATCCTCGGGCAGCACCTGCATCGCGGAGAAGCGCCCGGCCACGGCCAGCGTATCCGCCAGGTAGTAGGCCCCGCGCAGCGCCGCGCCGAACTTGGTGTAGTACGGATCGTTCACCGACAAGGTGACGGAGGGCGCCAGCTCGAAGCGGCCCTTCTTCAGGTACACCTTGCGCTGCACGCTCTTGACGCGGTCGTCGAGCGTGACATCGCGCTCCGCCGGCGAGAGCGGCTCGGCCGGGGGCGCCTCGGCCACGGTGGAGGGCAGCGGTGGCGGCTCCTCCGTGGGCGTCTCGGCGCTGGTGTCGGTTTCTTCCTGGGGCTTCTGCTCACCGCTGCTCAGATCGAGTCCGAGCCCCGTGTCTTCCTGGTTCTGGGCAACTGCTGAGGCTGGCGCGATGCACAGCGCGAGCACGATGGCCTGGAGGCGATTCACTTCCGGGAGCTCCGTGTCATGGGGGCGTCCACCCGCCGATACACCTTCGAAATCGGAGGCTGAGGCAGAGGCATCCTATCCGTCACGCTCACAACCCATCAACCGAACTCCGCTCGCCTGCTCCCCCTGTATGCGCCCGGGTAACACCCCCAGGCCGCTTTGTGTATCCACTCGGTATTGTTGCAGGGGGAGTGTCCGGTGCCCTCGCAGAGGGAGCATCCATGCGACCAAGGTGCGATTGGCATGGGGAGGCACTGTGCTACGGTGGTGGCCCACATGAGCCTCATGAGGTGCACGTCGATGTCTTCGCGTCTGGCCCTGCTGGTGAGCGCCGTGCTGCTGTGCGGCGGGTGCAAGGTCAATTCCGATATTGGGAAGCGGTGCCTGTTGGTGAAGAAGAGCACGGACCCGAGCCGGGAATCGGACCCCGTCGTGGAGTCCGACCTGTCCGCGGGCCAGGACTTCATCTCCTTCGGTTCGCTGGATTGTGAGGATCTGATCTGCGTGAAGGACGCGGACATGCCCATCGAGCTGGCCGACAACGGGCAGGTCTTCGGCTACTGCAGCAAGGCCTGCGTGCAGAACGAGCTGGTGGACCCGTGCGGCGTCACCGACCCGGAGGCGCTCGAGTCGGTGAAGGACCGCATGAGCTGCCGCGCCCTGCTGCTGGATCAGCAGGCGCTGGACGACCTGCGCCAGAACGACCCGGAGACGTACAGCAACACGTTCGGCGACAACAACTCGCCCTACTTCTGCGCGGGCAATCCCATCACGCCGTGAAAACGGCGTAGAACTTTTCCGCGCGCGGTACGTGGACAGCGGGGCCCTCGCCGTAAGGAGCCCTCTGTCATGAACAAGACGGTCGCCTTCGTCTCCCTGGCCGCCGGACTCGCCCTCACCGCCCTGGTGCTGGGGCTGCCCCACGTGGCGCCGCCCCACCCGGCCACCCCGGTGGAGCCGCCCCGGCCCGCTACCGCCTCCAACGGCTCGTTGACCATGACGAGCCGCCTGTCCCACCCCTACATCACCCCGGGAAGCGCGGACCTCTTCGTCACGGTGGACATCACCGGCGTGGAGGTACCGGGCTCCAAGCGCACGCCGGTGAACCTGGCGGTGGTCATCGACCGCTCGGGCTCCATGAGCGGCTACAAGCTGCAACAGGCCAAGCAGGCCGCGCGGCACCTCGTGGGGCTGCTGGGCCCGGCGGACCGGCTGGCCATCGTGCACTACGGCTCGGACGTGAAGAGCCTGCCGAGCCTGCCGGCCACGCCCGCCAACCGCGAGCGGATGCTCCAGTACATCGAGGGCATCTGGGACGACGGAGGCACCAACATCGGCGCGGGGTTGCACGCGGGCCAATCGCACGTGGCGGCCCTCCGGGGCGACTACACCGTCAACCGCATCATCCTGCTGAGCGATGGCCAGGCCACCGAGGGCATCACCGACGACGCGAGCCTGACGGAGATCGTGAAGAGCATCCGCGCCCAGGGGGTGACGGTGAGCTCCATCGGCGTGGGCACGGACTTCAACGAGGACCTGATGCAGGGCTTCGCCGAGTACGGGGCGGGCGCGTACGGATTCCTGGAGGACGCGGGGCAGCTGGCCTCGCTCTTCCAGAAGGACTTGCAGCAGGCGTCCACGAGCGTGGCGCGAGGCGTGGAACTGCGCTTCCAGCTGCCCGAGGGGGTGAACCTGGGTGAAGTGCTGGGTTACCGCTCGTACCAGGAGGGGCGCACGGTGCGGGTGCCGCTGCCGGACTTCTCCTCGGGCCAGGTGGAGCGCGTGGTGGCGAGGGTGACGGTGGTGGGCACGCGGGCGGGAAGCGCGGTGGACGTCACCGGGCTGAAGCTGGCGTACACGGATCTGCTGAAGAGCGCGGGGGTGGAGAGCGCGGCGAGCCTGTCCGCGATGGTGACGGAGCGGCGGGAAGAGGTGCTCGCACGCCAGGACAAGGACGCCACGGTGTTCGCGACGCGGGCCCTGAGCGCGAAGAACCTGAAGATGGCGGCGCAGGCCCTGAGGGAAGGGCGCAAGGAGGAGGCGAAGGGCTACGTGATGCAGAACGAGGCGCTCTTCAACGAGGCCGGGGCGGTGGCGAGCCCGGCGGCGGTGGCGGCGGACCTGGCGGAGCAGCGGGCGGTACTCCAGGAGTACGAGCAGGCGTCCGACGATGAGTCCGTGGGGGCGGCGGTCAAGCGCACGAAGTCCAAGGCGATGAAGAGCTTCGGC
Organism: Archangium sp. Cb G35; assembly: GCF_001896145.1. NCBI lineage: Bacteria > Pseudomonadati > Myxococcota > Myxococcia > Myxococcales > Archangiaceae > Archangium > Archangium sp. Cb G35. The sequence continues at coordinate 81,532 of NZ_MPOI01000005.1, read as the reverse complement.
AAGCTCGGCTCCACCTACTGAGCCCCCCTCCCCCCCGGATTTCACCGTCCGGCCATACGCTTCCGGTTGACCTGCGGAATCGCCCCACCCTATCTCCGCGTTCCCCGCACCTCCTGGGCATCACCAGGAGGGCGCACCGGAGGCGAGAGCGTGAGCGCGGACACACCGTGGGTGGGCGTCATCATGGGGGGCAAGAGCGACCTGGAGCATCTGCGTCCCGGCATCGACGTGCTGAAGGAGCTGGGCATCCCGCATGAGGTGCGGGTGGTGTCGGCCCACCGCACGCCGGACTGGATGATTCAGTACTCGGAGACGGCCGAGAGCCGCGGCCTGTCCGTCATCATCGCGGCGGCCGGAGGCGCGGCCCACCTGCCGGGCATGGTGGCGAGCAAGACGCTGCTGCCCGTGCTCGGCGTGCCCATCCCCGCCACCGTGCTCAACGGCTTCGACGCGTTGATGTCCATCGTGCAGATGCCCAAGGGCGTGCCGGTGGGGACCATGGCCATTGGCAAGCCGGGCGCCATCAACGCCGCGCTGTACGCCGCCTCCATCCTGTCGCTCAAGTACCCGGAGCTCCGTGCGAAGCTCGCCGCCTGGCGGCAGGCCCGCACCGACGAGGTGCTCCGGGACAGGGAGATCTCATGAACAAGAGGACCATTCTGCCGGGCGGCACGCTCGGCATCCTCGGGGGTGGGCAGCTGGGCCGGATGATGGCGCTGTCCGCGCGCACCCTCGGCTATCAGGTGCAGTCGTTGGATCCGGACCCGGCGTGCTCGGCGCGCTTCGTGGTGGACCAGTGCTACACGGCCGACTTCTCCAACGTGGGGGACGCCACCCGGATGGCCCGCGCGTGCGACGTGGTGACGCTGGAGATCGAGAAGATCCCCATGGACACCCTGCGCGCCGTGGCCCAGCACGCGCCGATGAGGCCGGGCCCCGGGGTGCTGGACGTGGTGCAGAACCGCGGGCGGCAGCGGGCCTGGCTGGCGAAGCACGGCTTCCCCCAGGGCCCGTGGAAGCAGGCGGACCTGCAGGAGTCCCTGGCCACGGCGGCCACCGAGCTGGGTGGGCGCTGCTTCGTGAAGTCCTGCGAGGGCGGCTATGACGGCCGGGGCCAGTACCAGGTGAAGTCCGCCGCCGAGGCCCCCGAGGCCTGGCGCGAGCTGGGCCAGCGCCCGGTGGTGGTGGAGGCCGCGCTGGACCTGGAGGCCGAGCTGTCCGTGCTGGTGGCGCGCTCGCCCAACGGCGAGGTGGTGGTGTACCCGCCGGCCTACAACCACCACGAGGAGCGCATCCTCGACTGGTCCCTGCTGCCGGGACAGGTGCCGCCCCAGGTGAGCACCCAGGCCACGGAGATCGCCCGGGCCATGGCTACTGCGCTCGAGGTCGAGGGCCTGCTGGTGGTGGAGATGTTCCTCCTGAAGGACGGCCGGCTGCTGGTGAACGAGCTGGCGCCCCGCCCGCACAACAGCTTCCACGCCACGGAGGTGGCCTGCCTCACCAGCCAGTTCGAGCAGGCGGTGCGCGCGGTGTGCAACCTGCCGCTGGGCTCCGTGGAGGTGGTGCGGCACGCGGCCATCGTCAACCTGCTGGGCGACCTGTGGCTGCGCGAGGGTGGGCCCCGTTTCGAGTCCGTGCTGGCCATGCCGGGCGTGCGCCTGCACCTGTATGGCAAGCGCGAGGCACGCAAGGGCCGGAAGATGGGGCACCTGTCCGCCGTGGGCACCACGCCCGAGGAAGCGCTCGCCCGCATCAAGGCCGCCCGCCAGGCGCTGGGAGCGTGACACCGTGAAGACGAACGCGGCACGGCTGCTGGACTCGCTCGGCATCCGCTACGAGCTGCGCGACTACGACGTGGACCCGGAGGACCTTTCCGCCGAGACCGTGGCCGCCAAGGTGGGCATGCCTCCGGAGCAGGTCTTCAAGACGCTCGTGGCCCGCGGAGACCGCACCGGCGTGCTCATGGCCGTGGTGCCGGGCAATGGCGAGCTGGACCTCAAGGCGCTCGCGCGGCTGAGTGGGGACCGCAAGGTGGACACCGTGCCGCTCAAGGAGCTCCAGCCGCTCACCGGGTACATCCGTGGCGGCTGCACGGCCATTGGGGGCAAGAAGGACTACCCCGTGTTCGTGGATGAAACGCTCGAGCTCTTCGATGTCATCGCCGTGTCCGCGGGCGTGCGGGGCACGCAGCTCGTGCTCGCTCCCGCGGATTATCTGCGCGTCACCAAGGGCAAGGTGGGGCCCATCTCGCGCGACAAGCCCCAGGGGTAGCAGCCACACCCCTCGAGCAGCCCACAGCGCCGTGCTGGAAACTTGCCATGAGAGTAACCTCGCACTGTCGAGCAATGGCTCGTGTTCCTGGTTCTCCTTCGAGAGCGAACGGCCGGCGTGCCATCCTCAGACACTGCTGTCCGCCCCACCTCATCGACGGAGCAACGAATGGGTGTCCTCACCAGGAACAATGTCAAGGTGCTGGGCCAGGACGCTCAGCCCATGCTCTTCGCGCACGGCTTCGGTTGCGATCAGAACATGTGGCGCTTCATCGTGCCCGCCTTCGCGAACGACTACCGCAACGTCCTGTTCGATCACGTGGGTGCTGGCGGTTCGGAGCTTTCCGCATACGACCGCAAGAAGTACGGGACGCTCCAGGGTTACGCCGACGACGTCCTGGAGATCTGCCGCGAGCTGTCCCTCGAGCAGGTGGTTTTCGTCGGCCATTCCGTGAGTGCGATGATCGGAGTGCTGGCGGCGATCCAGGAGCCGGAACGTTTCGCCAGGCTCGTGCTCGTTGGACCGTCGCCCTGTTACATCAACGATGGGGAATATCCCGGTGGCTTTTCCCACATGGACATCGAGCAGATGCTGGAGTCGCTCGACGACAACTATCTGGGCTGGTCCAGCACGATGGCGCCCGTGATCATGGGCAATCCGGACCAGCCCGAGCTCGGAGCGGAGCTCACCAACAGCTTCTGCCGTACGCATCCCGAGATCGCGAAGCACTTCGCACGCGTCACCTTCCTCTCCGACAACCGGGCCGACCTGCCAAAGGTCAGGACGCCTTCCCTGGTGCTCCAGTGCTCGAACGATCCCATCGCGGCCCAGGCGGTGGGTGAATACGTGCACCGCCACCTGGCTGGCAGCGAGCTGGTGCTCATGAAGGCGACCGGGCACTGCCCGAACCTGAGCGCCCCCGCGGAGACCATCGCCGCGATGAAGACGTTCCTGGGAGACCGGGCAAACCGTGTCGCGAGCTGACGAGGAGGGCACCGCCCTCGATGAGGGGCAGCTCGAGGAGTCCGCGGAGGAGCTCTACGAACATGCTCCGTGTGGATACATCTCGACGCGTCCGGACGGACTGATCGTCAAGGTCAACCAGACCTTCCTGACCTGGACCGGTTATCAGCGCGAGGAGCTGCTCGGCCGCAAGCGGTTCTACGAGCTGCTCACGATGGCCGGACGCATCTACCACGAGACGCACTACGCACCGCTCCTGCTGATGCAGGGCTTCGTCCGGGAGATCTCGCTCGAGCTGGTGTGTGCCGACCGCCGGACGCTCCCCATTCTGCTCAACACCGTGCAGAAGAAGGATGCCGCGGGCACGGCCCTCTATCACCGGACGACGATCTTCAACGCGACGGATCGCAAGCGCTATGAGCGTGAGCTGCTGCTGGCGCGCAGGAAGGCCGAGCAGTTGGCCCAGAGCAAGGCCACCCTCCTGGCGACGATCAGCCACGAGATCCGCAATCCCCTCAACGCGCTCACCGCCGCCACCCGGCTGCTGGGGATGACAGCACTCTCCCCGAAGCAGGAGCAGTACCTTCGAGTCCTCGTGACGTCCTCGAGCAGCCTGCTCGAACTGGTCAACGACATCCTCGATTGGAGCAAGATCGAAGCGGGCAAGCTCTCACTGGAACAGCGTCCGTTCGATCCGCGTGAGCTGCTCAGCGGCATCGTGAACGGTCTGGCTGCCCGAGCCGAGGAGAAGAAGCTCCTGCTCCGCGCCCACCTCGACGATCGGCTGCCGGGCCATCTTCTGGGCGACCCGGTCAAGCTCGGTCAGATCCTCACCAACCTCGCGAGCAACGCGCTCAAGTTCACGGAGCGCGGCTCGGTCACCCTCACGTTGGCCGTCCGCGCACAGAACGCCGACGAGTGCATCGTGGACTTCCGGGTGAGCGATACCGGGATCGGAATCGCTCCGGACCAGATATCCGCCATCTTCGAGGAGTACACCCAGGCGAGCTACGACATCGGGATGAAGTACGGAGGCACGGGCCTTGGCCTCTCCATCAGCCGCAAGCTGCTCGAGCTGCATGGCAGCAAGATGTCCGTCGAGAGCGTGGAGGGAAAGGGCTCCAGCTTCTCCTTCGAGCTGCGCTTGAAGACCGGGGAGAACATCCCCCTCGACGAGCCCAGGAGCGCGGCCCCCGAGCAGACGCTGCGAGGGCTGCGCGTGCTCCTCGCCGACGATAGCGAGGTCAATACCTATGTCCTCACCCGCTGGCTCGAACGTTGGGGCATTGCGTTCGACACGGTCCAGAACGGGCGGCTGGCGGTGGAGCGGGTTCGCGAGGGCGGCTACGACCTCGTGCTCATGGACCTGCACATGCCGGAGCTCAACGGATACGAGGCAGTGCGGCTCATCCGGCAACTGCCAGACGAGCGGCTTCGACAGCTTCCCATCATCGCCATCTCTGCATCCGTCCAAATCTGGCAGCAGAGCAGCGTCAAGACATCCGGCTTCACCGACTTCATCAGCAAACCCTTCGACACGGATGTGCTGTTTCGCATGATGGCGCTGCATACGTCGCGCACTCCGCCGAATCCGCCCGAGCACCTGGAACAAGAGCCAGCCCACCAGCCCCCTGAGCCGCTCGCGACCTCCGCCGCCCCGCCACCCGACTTCAGCCTCGTCAGGCTGGAGCAACGAGCGGCTGGCGATCCGCAAGTCCGCGTGGCACTGGCCCGCCTCACGCTCCATGAGCTCGAGCAAATCAGGCCGGAGCTCCGGTCCGCGATCGTGGAGGGTGCTGCCAGCAAGCTCGAGCACCTGTGTCAGGAGCTCGAGGGGACCATCCGGTTGCTCGACGCCGATGCGCTCGCGGCGGCCCTTCGCCGCGCGAAGAGCCTGCTCGCCAGCGACAAGCCAGCCCCCGCGCGTGTGCAGGCGGTCTCGCTCGCGGTCGATTGGGAGATGGAGACGCTCATCGAGACCCTGGCCAGCATCGCGAACCAGGACTTCTGAGCGGGCCGCTCCTCCCAGGCGTAGACCCTCACCCCGGCCCTCTCCCAGAGGGAGAGGGAGGAGGTGGGAGAGTGGCTCAGTGGCGTCCGCGGGCGCCGAGGTAGCCAATCACCACGGCCGGTATCAACACCGGCAGCGCGCGGCGGGTGTGGTAGCTCCAGGAGTCGACCCGGTCTCCGAGCATCTTCAGGAGCCAGTGGCTCGGGTAGTGGTCCGGCAACTGGTAGGCGTACCTGCGGATCATCCCGGAAAGCCCCTTCAGTGGGGTGGCGGTGCCGAAGACCGGAGGCATCTCCTTGTTGGAGCGGCCGTGCATCGGGACCGCCGGCTTCCCGGGCTGGCGTTCTGGTGGGTAGCGCGTGTTGGGGAACGGTTGGGGCTCGCGCTCCATCGGGACACCCGGCCGGCGCGAGGGGTCGAGGTCGACGCCCCAGTACTCGGGCCGTTTCACGGGCTGCAGGGATTGGTACCCGGAGCGCTGCTGGATGGTCTCCGGGGTCGATAGCTCTGGCGTGGGATCCATGGGGTCTCCGTCCTAGTGAATGGTTCCGTTGGGGAAGAGCGCCACCTTGATGCACCCGTCCCGCTTCTGGGCGAACGTGTGGTAGCCGTGCGACGCCTGTTCGAGCGGCAGCCGGTGCGTGAAGACCTTGCTCGGCTTGATCCGCCCGGCCCGGACGTGCTCGAGCAGGTGCGGCATGTAGCGCTTCACGCTGGCCTGGCCGGTGCGCATCGTCTGCGCCTTGTTCATGAAGGTGCCGATGTCCACGCCCAGCGACGGAGGGCCGTACGCACCGATGAGGGAGATGACTCCACCCTTGCGCGTCGCGTGGATGGCGAAATTGATGGCCTGCGGCGAACCCGCTTCCAGCTTCATGTAGATGCCCAGCGCGCGATGCATCGGCCCGCCCGCCGCCTCGCAGCCCACCGCGTCGATGGTGGCATCCGCCCCGCGGCCTTCCGTCATCCCCTTCACCGTGGTGACGAGGTCGAGGTCCTTGAAGTTGAGCGTCTCGACCCCCAGCCAGCTCCGGGCGAACTCGAGGCGGTAGTCGACATGGTCGACGGCGATGACCCGGCCCGCGCCCATGGCCCAGGCCGACCACATCGCGAACAGGCCCACCGGGCCGCACCCGAGCACCAGGACCGTCTCACCGCCCTTGAGATCGCACATCTCGGCGGCCTGATAGCCGGTGGTGAACGCGTCCGTGATGGGCAGGGCGTCCAGATCCTCGACTTCCTCGGGGATCTTCTCGGCGTCCACGCCGATGAAGGGCACGCGGACATACTCGGCCTGGCCACCGTCGTAGCCGCCCATGGTGTGCGAGTAGCCGTAGATACCGGTGCCCGCGTCGGTGGCCGGGTTGGTGTTCTCGCAGCACGCCGTTAGCCCGCGGGTGCAGTAGTAACAGCCGCCACAGAAGATCTGGAACGGCAACATCACCCGGTCGCCCTTCTTGATGCCCTGGGCCCCCGGGCCCACCTCCTCCACGATGCCCGTGAACTCGTGGCCGAACGTGAACCCGATGCGGGTGTCCGGAACGAGCCCGTGCAGCAGGTGGAGATCGGAGCCGCAGATGGCCGCGCTCGTCACCCGGACGATGCCGTCCTGGGGATGCTCGATCTTCGGCTCGGGTTTGTTGCGTACGGAGACTCGATACGGTCCTTCATAGGTAAGAGCTCGCATGTCGCGACGATGTGCACCTTCACGACAGGTGACACCGCGCGCCGGTCGAGCCCACAGCGGGCTACCGACCCATTTATTCGAGCAGCGCTCGCTGTCCTCGGACGCAGACCAGACGGCCTGCCGCGCTCATCATGAACGCCGGGTCCGGACGGCGCGCGCGGGGGCACGCCGCTCCCGGAGCGCTTCAATGATCTGCTCCGCTCCCGGGTGTTGAGCAGCACCGGCTCGCATCACCCCATAGATGGCGTTGCTGACCCTGCGCGACGTGGGGCGCAGCACCTTCACACGGCCCTGCTGGACCACCTGGTCCGCTACATGGTCCGGAACCACCGACACGCCGCGCCCAAGCGCGACCGTGCTCAGGACCTCTTCCAGCTCCTCGAAGTGACACACGTCGCGCAGCGTTGCAGGCTGCTTCCCGAACATCACGTCGAACCACTTGCCGAAGACGTATTCGCACTCGTCATATGTGACGAAGGGCAGTGACTCATAGGCCTTCACCGACTGCAGCGCGTGCGCCGCGGTATCGAACCCGGGCGGGACGATGAGCACCAGTTCCTCCCGCCGCAGGGGCTCCACGCGCAGCAGCCGCGAGACGCGGGGGACGTAGACCACACCCAGGTCACACCTGCCCGTCTCCAGGGACTGGAAGACCTCCTCGACCGTCGGGAAACGCAGCGAGTAACGCATCCTCGAGAACCGTGGCTCGCTCAGGAGCGGGAACAGGACGTAGCGGCCGAAACCACTCACGGCCGCGATGTGGAGCGGCTCCTCGCTCGTGGGGACGCCCTCCGCGAACGACGTGGCCAGCCTGCCGAACTCCCCGAAGAAGCGCTCACAGAACTCGCGCAGCCGCTTCCCCTCCGGCGTCAGCAGGAGCCGGCGCTGGCCTCGCTCGACGAGCTGCGTCTCCAATTGCCGCTCCAGCATCCGGATCTGGTAGCTGATGGCGGGCTGTGTCCGATGCATCGCCGCCGCGGCACGGCCAAAGCCGCCCTCCCTGCAGACGGTGAAGAAGACCTCCAGGTAGCGTGGATCCAGGTCCATCAGCGGATTCTGGCAAAACCCGGAAAGGGTTCAATTGAAAGGACGTGGTAGCCGTCAGCCCTGCCCGAGCCAACCCTCCCGGGCCAGGAAGGCAGACACACGCGCACGCACCTCGTCGCGAATCTGGCGCACCCGCTCCACTGGCTTGCCCTTGGGATCCTCCAGTGGCCAGTCATCGCGCTTCAACCCGGGTACGTGCGGGCAGGCCTCGCCGCAACCCATGGTGATGAGCCACTGCGCATCCCGGGCCAGCCCGTCCGTGAGCCGCTGGGGCTTCGCTCCCGACAGGTCGATGCCCAGCTCGGCCATGGCAGCCTGGACCTCCGGGTGCACACGCTCGCCAGGCTGAGTGCCAGCGGACACGCCTCGGGCCTTCTGGGGATCAGCCAGCGCGTTGAAGAAGGCCGCCGCCATCTGCGAGCGGCCGGCGTTGTGGACACAGGCGAAGATGACCGTCTTCATGACGGCGTCCACTCTACCAGTCCAGGTGCAGCCGCCCGTCCGTGTAGATGCGGCCCGCGTCCTCCAGGCCGGTGGAGCCGTTCTCCAGCGTCTGGTGCACGTTCCTCGGGGGCGCCAGCAGCGTGTCCCTGCCCTTGATGAAGGACTGCTCCCGCACCAGCGCGAGGTACGCCTTGTCCAACGCCAACGTCCGCTCGCGCGAGGGGCTCACCAGGAAGGCCAGGTCCTTGTCTCCTCCCTTCGCCGCCCGCCGCACCGTGGCCTCGTCCAGCACCCCGCCCGGGAAGAAGCGCGTGAGGATCTCCTCGTTGGCGCGGAACTCGTCGCCGCCCTTCACGCGCTGGAAGTACGTCAGCACCTCGGGGTTCGAGTGGCCCCGCTGCGGCACGTCCTTCATCCCGCGCAGGTCCTGATACCTCCAGCCCTCCCGGCCCGGCACCTTGCGCACGAAGGCGAACGTCTGGTCCACCGTCACCCCCAGGTTGCCGTGGCAGCCCATGCAGTGCAGGTGCTCCTCCATCGTCTGCAGGCGCAACCGGCCCTCGGCGTCCTCGATGAAGCCCTGGAGCTGCCAGCCGAAGTCATTGAGCAGCCCCACGTCCGGCGTGCCCGCATACACCGGCAGCAGGCCGCGCATCTTCTTGTCCTTCTCCTGCTCGTACACGTTCAGCGTGCGCCAGGTGTCCGAGCCCTGCACCTTCCGCATGTAGCGCAGCTCCTTCATGCGCGTGGCCAGCAGCGTGGGCTCGTCCGGATCCACGTAGCGCACCGAGTGGAGGAACTCGGTGCCGCCCGGGTACACGTTGGTGGCCACCGGTTCCGCCCTCGCGCCTCCCACGTACGTCGCCGGCAGGCCGAGCAGCTCCGTCACTCCCTCGGAGAGCTGCCGGTCCCGGTTCAGGTCCACTCCGGCCAGGCGCTCGTCCAGCGGCTCCACCGTGCGGCGCAGCTTCTCCGGCCGCGACTCGGTGGGCTCGGCCGTCATCGCCGCCTCGAGGATGGACAGGTTGATGCGGTACACATCCCGCGACGGCTTGCCCGCCGCGTCCCGCTGGAAGGCCGGTGGCAGGCGGATGAAGACGTCATCGGTGCTGCCGTTGGTGGGCCAGAAGGTGCCCAGGAAGGGCTTGTAACGCAACGCCCGCCAGCCGCTGCCATCGCGGGCGAAGCCGTCCTCGTCGAAGCCCTTCGCGAAATCCAGGTCCGGCGTGTAGCCGGGGTAGCCCTCCAACCCCTCCAACGCCTCGCGCAGCGGCGTGTAGTTGTCCTCGCGGATGTACGCGAGCACCTCCTCGTCCGAGATGCGCGCCACCGCCGCCGAGCGGCCGGCGAAGAGGTTCGTCCAGTGGTTCGTCATCCCCACGTCCGAGAAAGCGTACTCGGACTGCAGGGCGGCATCGTCCATGCCGTTGAGGCCGACGCCGCCCGTGTGACACGTCCAGCAGGGGTTCGCCACGCCGTCCGTCTTCGTGTAGCACATCGAGGGAATCGGAGCCTCCCGGTTCTCGATGCGCATCCCCGCCGCCCGCGCCTGGGCGAGCGGATCGTACGCCGGCCTCCGCCACACGAGGGCCACGGCCGCCAGCACCGCCAGAAGCGCGAGGGCGATGACGGCCCCTCGCGCGCCTCTCTTCACGAAAAGACGGACCATCCGAAGCGAGCTCCCTGCTGCGTGACTGCGTCAACGCCCTACTTCGCCGGCCAGCTGCTGAAGGTGTCCTCGCCCGGGTGCTGGACGCTGAAGAACAGCGTCTTCATGTCCGAGCTGAACGCGGGGCCCGTGGCCTCGGCGTCACTGGGCGTCGCCACCACGCGGAAGGCCTTGCCGAAGGTCGGAGCGACGACGCCGTCGACGCCCGCCTTGTGGGCCGGATCCAGGTCCAGGTAGTAGAGCGCGTCCGCGGAGCTGTTGCCGCTGGAGCCGTAGTTGCCGTCCGTGCCGAACCACACGCCGCCCTCGCGGTCGATGGCGAGGTTGTCCGGGTTGGCGGCCACGTACGTCTGGTCCATGCCCGGCGTCACCTTCGAGCCCTTCCACACACGCTCGAAGCTGAACGTCTTCGAGGCGCCCGGGTGGGCCACGTCTCCCTCGCGGATGGCGAAGATGGCGCCCGTGGTGTCCGTGCGCGACCTGGCCTCGTCCACGCCCTTGTACGTGGTGCGAGCACGCGCCACCCACGTGTTGGTGGCCTTGTCCAGCGCGGCCGTGAGGAGGGTGCCGTTCTGACGCAGCGCCGTCTGCTGGCCGTGCTGCGTGAAGGCCACGTAGAGCGTCGGCGTGCCGCTCGGGTCCTTCGGGTTCCAGTCGAGGTCCTCGGGCCGGTTGAGCTCCATCACGCCAAGCTTCACGGTGGCGGTGAAGAGCGCGCGCCGGACGTCCACGTCCGAGGGGAAGCCTCCGATGCCGTTGTAGCTCACGTCGCGCAGCGCCTGGCCCACCGTCAGGTCCGGCAGGGTGAACTCCTCCGCGTTGCCCGCGTACGGCATCGCCTGGCCGGCGTTGGGCGCCTTGTCCTCGTCGTTGTCCACCGACAGGCGGATCCACCTGCCCTCGCCCGGCGCGCCGCCCACGGTGTCGATGCCACTCACGTTGTCCAGGTTGGCGAAGTGGGCCACGTAGAGCGTGCCCTCATCCAGCAACTGGCGGATCTCCGCGCGCGTCATGCCCACGGTGTAGACGCCCTTGGTGACGAACTTGTAGATGCCGCCGCTGCGCCGGTCATCGCCGCCGTAGACGACGATGGGCTCGCCGGGGAGCAGCTTCCAGTCCGCGCCCACCACGAAGGCGGCGTTCTCCCAGTGCGCTCGGCCCATGCCGCCCAGCTTGCGGTGACCCACGCCCGCCGTGCTCTTCCCGTAATACTCGTCCGGGGCCGCCTCGGGATCGATCTCCGCCAGGTAGCCGTACATGTCACGTGCGTGGCGCGCGTTCTTCGAGGCCGTGTCCTCGTTGGGAGTCGGGCTGAACTGGCCCGACTTCTCCGCGGCGAAGAGAGGCGACACGTTGGCGCCCGCCGCGAAGGGGTTGGTGGTCACCGGATCCGTCGTCCGGGGCCGGAAGTTCTGGCCGCTCCAGCCCGACTCCAGGTCACCGTAGTAGTCCTGGACGTTCTCCTCGGCGGTGAAGACGGTGCCCCACGGCGTCTGGCCACCGGAGCAGTTGGCCTGGGTTCCCGTGACCACGCCCTCCGGCAGCTCGGTGCCGTCGTCCTTGTGGTCCAGGCTGGACAGCGGCTGGCCCACCACCTTGAGCAGCGTGCCGCTCGTGGCGTCGAAGCGCTTCGCCGCCGCGCCCCGGTCCACCAACCACTGATTGGTGGCGTAGTCCTTCACGATCCGGAACCAGGAGCCGCCCACCTGGCGCTTGTACTGGTGCGTGTAGGACTGCAGGTCCGCGTCCGGCCACCTGGAGGCGTTGACGTCGTTGTTGAACACGCCCACGTAGCGCATGAAGCGCGCCAGGACGTGGTGCTGGCCCGACGCGCCGGTGCTCAGCGTGGGGCGGCTGTTGGAGATGTACTCGTGGTTCACCCACACCCAGCCCGCACCACCGCTGCCGTTGAACTGGGGCGCGCCCGCCTCCTGCCAGCCGTCACCGAAGTAGGCGATGTAGTCCGCGTTGGCTCCGAAGCGCGGCGACGTCTTCGCGTCGTAACTCTTGAAGGAGAGGGGTTCCAGCCAGCGCACCACCACGTTGGAGCTCAGCCCCTGCACGGTGCGCACGGTATCCGTGGCGGCGGCCGTCAGCGGGAAGCCCTCCGTGGGCGTCCCTCGGGCCTGCAGGGCCACGCGGCGCTTCACCAGGTCCACCAGATTGGCCGCGCCATCCGCACCCGCGAAGTTGACGGCCACCATGGACGACAGCGGCGTGGTGGGATCCAACGGCGTACGCCCGTCGGGACCCGTGGGACCCTGGGAGCCCGGCGCACCATCCGCACCCGGAGTGCCCGGCGCACCGTCCGCTCCTGGAGTGCCCGGCGCACCATCCGCGCCGTTCGCACCCGGAGCGCCGTCGGTGCCATCCCTACCGTTGGAGCCGTTGACTCCATCCTTGCCATCGGCGCCCGGCGGGCCCTGCACCCCCTGGCAGCCAACCCCAGCCAGGGCACTCCCCAGCAGGAGCGCGCTCGTGGCGAGCCCCAGAAAACGAGAAGACATGAGTGAAACCTTCCTCGGAGTCGTGGAAACGCCCGCGGTTCGGGCACGGGCGCGCGCATCCTGCGAGCGCCGTATGGCGTTCCATTGAGAAGGTGGTCACATCTTCATCACGGCACGACCGGAATGCCCTCCAGGCCCTGGAAGCGCACGGTGCCGCCGCGCGCGATGCCTGTAGCCCTGGACCAACCGCCGGGAACCTCCAGCACGTAACGTCCAGGCAATCCCACCGAGCGCGAGGTGAGCGTGCGCGGCTGGGCGTTCTCGACGATGCCGACGATCTTCCCCGCCGAGTCGATGAAGAGCATGTCCAGCGGGATGAGCGTGTTGCGCATCCAGAAGCTCTGCACCTCTTCCTCCGGGAAGATGAAGAGCATGCCCTGGCCGGCGGGCAGCTCCTGGCGCCACATCAGCCCGCGCGTGCGCGCCTCCGGCGTGGCGGCCACCTCCACGTCCACCCGGTGCACACCGCCCGAGGCGTCCTCGAGCAGCACCCGCGCCCTCGGCAACGTGGTTCCTACGTATTCCTTCGCATCCACGTCCATCACCTTCCGGCCCCTACCCACTGGCGGGGATGGCTTGTCCCTGGCCTCGGGAGCCTCCCAGGCCATCAGCAGCAGCACGGCGCACAGCCCGCGCGGCCAGCGCCGGCTCAACCCGGGTGGAGCTGCTTGTTGAGCAGCTTCTCCGTGAGCTGCGTGCCGAGGCTGTCCGCCATCAACCGCTCCACCACGCCCTCGAACTCGCCGCGCTGGCGGTCGTCGTTGTAGATGAAGCGGATGCCCATGCCGGGCTCCTCGACGTCGCCCTTGGACCAGACGACCTCGCCGAGCAGCTCGAAGGGGGCCTCGCGCTGGGGCACGGTGAGCTTGAAGAGGAAGCGCGTCCCGATGGGCAGCGGCTTCTTCGTCTTGATGAAGGTGCCACCCTTCGAGATGTTCTTCGTGTAGTCCGCGAAGAACGAGTTGAGCTTCTTGTAGTCCACCTTCAACTCGATGGGCGCTCGAGTATGTTGGCGGATTTCGGCGCTTGTCTTCTGTTCGGCCATGCTGGGGGGAGTATAGGAGAAGGCCATGCGGCAAGTCCTCTTCCGTGCCAAAGAGCTCCTCCGGCGCCCCCCGGTGCTGGTGCTCGCCGGGGCCCTGGCGGCTGGCGGCTCGGCGCTCGTCTTCCTCCCCCTCTTCGGGGTGCCCGGTTTCGAGCTGGGTCTCACCCTCTCCATCGCCGTGGGCCTGCTCGGGGGCGGAGTGGGCATCGCCGCGGTGCACCAGGAGCGCCGCCTGCTCGCCGGACAGGCTCCCGGGCAGGCTCCAGAAGCCCCTCGCGAGGACAGCCCGGGCCGCATGGCCTGGAGGGCCCTGGCCCCCGCGCTCCTCCTGAACCTGGCCGTCCTGGTGCCCCCCTTCCTCGCGGCCACCCTGTACGCCCTGGTCGGCACCCGGTGCGACCCCTTCTCCCTGGTGGGTTTCTACCCCCTGCTCACCCTCCCCTCGGCGGTGCTGTCCGCCGTCGTGGGCGTCTTCTGCGGCTTCGCCACCCGCCGCTGGGGCCGCGCCGTCCTGCTCTACCTGGGGTGCTTCCTCGTCTCGGCGGTGCCCACCGCCTGGCCGCTCGTCTTCGGGCCCCAGGTCTACGCCTTCAACCACTTCCTCGGGCACATGCCGGGGCCCCTCTATGACGAGGCGCTCTCCATCTCCTCCGCCCTCCTCTGGTTCCGGCTGGAGACGCTGCTCATCGCCCTCGCCGTCCTCTCGCTCACAGTGCTGTGCCTGGACGTGCCCGAGGCCCGCCTGCGCCGCCCCCGCGTGCGCGCCGGAGCGCTCGTCCTGCTCGGCCTGGTGCTCGTCCCCATCCTCCTCCTGGAGGCGCATGGCACGGACCTGGGCCTGCGGATGACGGACGAGGCCCTGCTGGCACGGCTCGGCGGGGTGCGTGACACGGAGCACTTCCAGCTCGTCTACCCCCGCGGCCTGCCCCGCGAAAAGGTGGAGCGGATGGCGAGGGACCTCGAGTTCCGCTACGCCCAGCTCGCGCGCTTCCTCGGCGCCGTCCCCGAGGGCCGCATCCGCGTGTGGCTGTACCGCACGGACGAGGAGAAACAGGCCCTGGTGGGCGCCGGCCGCACCCAGTTCGCCAAGCCCTGGCTCCTGGAGCTGCACATCAACGGCCGCGAGTTCCCCCACTCCGTCCTCAAGCACGAGCTGGCGCACGTGATGGCGGCGCCTGCGGGCAGCGCGCCCTTCCGCGTCACCACCCGGCTGGGCGTGTGGCCCCTCATGGGCGTCATCGAGGGCCTGGCGGTGGGCGCGGACAACGCCGTCCAGGGAGACCTCACCCTGCACCAGTGGGCCGCGGGCATGCGCCGGCAGAAGCTGGCCCCGGACATCCGCAAGCTGGTGGGGCCCGAGGGCTTCTACCAGTCCGCCCCCGCCCGCGCGTACACGCTGGTGGGTTCCTTCCTGCGCCACCTCGCCGACACCTACGGCCCGGACAAGCTGCGCGCCCTCTACGCCCACGCCGACTTCCAGGCCGCCTACGGCCGCCCCCTGGACGCGCTCGCCACCGAGTGGGAGACATTCCTGGACTCGCTGCCCCTGGACGAGGCCACGGTGAGCCGCGCCTTCCAGCGCTTCCGCACCGGCAGCCTCTTCTCCCGCGCCTGCGCCCGCGAGGTGGCCCTGCTCCAGGAGGAGGCCCGGGACTTCCTCGCCAGCGAGCCACAGCAGGCCCTCGAGCTCTACCAGCGCGCCTCCCGCCTCCAGCCCCAGGAGCCCGCCTTCCAGCTGGGCCAGGCCTCCGCGCTGGACAGGCTGGAGCGGCCGGACGAGGCCACCCGGGTACTGGCCGCCCTCGCCGAGCAGGTGAAGGGCCAGCCCTCGTTGGAGGCGGACGTGGCCCTGTCCCAGGCGGACTCGGCGGCCCGGCGGGGGAACAAGGAGCAGGCACGCGCCTTCCTCGAGCGGGTGCTCGCGCTCGCCCCCAGCCCGGAGGTGACGCGCACCGCCCAGGTGAAGCTCGCCGCGCTCGAGTCCGAGGCCCGCGCCGGCCCCATCCAGTCCTACTTCCAGGAGAAGCACGAGGAGCTGCGCCTGTTGCGGCTCGCCACCGCCCTGGAGGGCACCCCCAAGGACCCCTACCTCAACTACCTGCTCGGCCGGCGCCTGTTCCAGGTGGACGCCCCCGCCGACGCCCTGCCCCACCTCTCCCGGGCCCTGGAGGGCGAGCTGCCCGACGCCCTGCGCCGCGAGGCCCTGCGACTCCGGGTGCAGGCGGCCTACCTGGCGGGGGACTGCGGCACGGTCCGCCACGAGGTGGGCGCCCTTCCCGACTACGGCCCCGCCTTCCGCGCCGTCACCTCCGAATGGGCCGAGCGGTGTGACTTCGAGGACCGCCACTTCGGGGGCCCCCTGGTGCCCCGCGACGCTTTCCGATAGACGCGCCAGCCACCCGGGTTGAATCCCCCGCTCCCGGCACGGGGAATGCATCTTCCCGTGCGCGGTTGCCCCTCACGGAGACTCCACGACCATGAACGTCCGTCCCTTGTTTGTCTGTGCCCTCCTGGTGCTCGCGGCCTGCGGCCCCCGCAACATCCCGGGCACGCAGATTGCCGACACCAACGACTCCCGCGCCATCCTCAAGGTGATGGAGCAATACCGTGCCGCCCTCGAGGCCCGCGATGCCAAGGCCCTCCAGGGGCTCATCTCCAAGTCCTTCCGGGACAATGCTGGCACCGACGACCCGGCGGACGATCTCACCTACGACAACATTCCCGAGGCGCTCCCCGCCCTCTTCTCGCGCATCGACTCGCCCCGCGTCACCATGGACATCCGCAAGGTGGACGTGAGGAACAACGGCGTGGCCACCGTCATCTACTACTGGAACGCCACGTGGCGGGCGCCGGGGCTGCTGGACAAGCCCCAGCGCGACGCCGAGCTGGAGCAGATGGTCCTCCAGAAGGAGGACGGGCAGTGGCGCATCGTCGCCGGCTTCTGAGCCGGTAGACCCGGCCCGCGCGCTCAGACACCCACGAGCGCGCGCAGGCCCTCGGGCCCCATGTGCGCCAGCGCCCGGGACCGGGCCAGGTAGGTGCGGAAGTCCTTGGGTGACAATTTGTCAGGCGGCAGCCCGGACAGGTGGAAATCCCGGATGCGGCTGGCGGTGTAACGCACCGCTCCAAAGAGGGCGTGGCCGAAGAGGCTCTCGCGCTCCACCGGCACCAGCGAGCGCTCCACCTGGTAGCCGCGCAGCAGCGCCCGGCACAGCTCTGGCCGGTAGGCGCCGTTGTCGAAGCACCACGCGTTGAGGGTGATGGCCACGTCCAGCGCGTAGAAGTCCCGGCACGCCATCTCGAAGTCGAAGAAGGCGCTCACCCGGTCCCCCAGCCACTTCACGTTGTCCATGAAGAGGTCCGCGTGGATGATGCCGCGCGGCTCCAGGCCTCCACGCGCCGACTCGGCCCGGGCCAGGCAGCCCTGAAGCTCTCCGGCGATGGAGGACAGCTCCGCGTCCGGGTGGCGCGCGAGCTCTTCCAGCCAGCCGCCCACCACCTCCGGGCCGTAGGGGTTGGGGCGCGAGCCGCTGAAGGACAGCGTGACACGGTGCAGCTTGCCCAGTTCCAGGCCCAGGGACTCCAGGTGCTCCGGGGTGAGCTGGGCGCGGGTGAGCTCCTCGCCCGCCAGCCACGCGAAGACACTCACCCGTCCGCCCTCCATCTCCAGGCAGGGGACACCCTCGCGCGTGAGGAGGAGCCGCGGCGCGGGGCAGTGAGACTCGTGGAGCAGCGCGAGCAGATCCGCCTCGAAGCGCAGCACCTCCGCCGAGCGCACCGTGGTGTGCCGCACGAAGTAGCGGCCCGAGGCAGTCACCAGCCGGTAGTTGGAGTTGATGGAGCCCTGGGGGATGCCGGTGAACTCACGCACCGGGCCCAGCCCGTAGGCGTCCGCCAGCCGGTCGAAGGCCGCCGCGTCGATGTTGGTGTAGAGCGCCATGATGTCCTCCCCGCGGCACACGCGCCGCCCCGGATGGGTGCCCCGCGTTGACGCTTCGGGGTGCCGTGCCTATCTACGGCCGACCCCATCGTCTCATCCATAAACGTCTGAAACCATTCAAATTTCAGTTGGGAGGCACCCCCATGACCCCGGCGAATGGAAGCCACGACGGACAACGGGACGGGCGGAGGCGGGAGAGCCTGCCGAGCGCGTTGATCCAGCTAGGCGTGGTGGCGGTGCTGCTGGCGGGAGCGGTGACGTACGTGGTGCACCGGGGACAGGTGCGCCAGCAGGTGGACGCGCGGATGAAGGCGGCGCGGACGCAGGCCCAGCGAGACAACCCGGCGGACCTGCGCAAGGCGCTGGAGGAGCTGGACGCCCTGTTCCAACTGGACGCGGACGCGAAGGATGCCCGGGCGCTGGCGGCGGACGTGAACCTGCGGCTGTGGCTGGAGCACCGCCAGCCGGAGGCCGAGGCGAAGGCCCGCGAGCAACTGGCGCGCGCCGAGGCGTTGGACTCGCGCTCCGGCGAGCGCCACGGCACGCGGGCGATGGTGTTGCTGGCCGATGGCAAGGCGGCGGAGGCGGAGAAGTACCTGGAGGATTTGAAGACGCAGGGCGCCAAGAGCCCCAAGCTGGCGCTGGCCGAGGCGCAGGCGCTGCTGGCACGAGGGCGGTTGTCGGACGCGCGGCAGGCCTTCGCCCAGGCCAGTGAGGGGGCGTGGCGCGAGCCGCGCTACCCGGTGGCCCACGGAGAGGCGTTGCTGGACGAGGGCATGTACGGCCAGGCCGCCGAGGCGCTGAAGAAGGCCACGGCCGCCAACGCGGAGCACCTGCGCGCGCGGCTCTCGCTGGCGCTCGCCCGGCTGTACCAGGGCGTGGGGCGGGAGGAGGCTGCGAAGACGGTATCGGACGTGCTGGCGCGCGAGGCCGAAATCACCCCGGCGTTGAAGGCCCGGGCCCTGACGGTGAGGGCCGCGCTGGCGCTGGCGGAAGGGAACACGGACGAGGCGCTGAAGGAGGCCGGGGAGGCACTCGCCGCGTCTCCGGACGAGCACCATGCGCTGTTCATCCGCGCGCGGGCGCTGGCGCTGAAGAAGGACGCGGGCGCGCGCCCGGCCTTCCAGGAGGCGGTGACGAAGCGGCGCACGGCCACCCTGCTCTACCTGGATGGCGCGAAGGCGCTGCAGCAGGCGGGGGATGGCGAGGGCGCCCTGGCGCTGCTGGACGGTTACGAGGCCGTCTTCCGCGACGTGCAGGTGCCTGCCCCCGAGGGGAAGACGGTGGGTGCCCTGGAGCGGGACGAGCGGTACTGGCTGGCGCGGGGCCATGTGATGGAGGCGCTGGCGCGCTCGGATGACGCGATGGCGGCGTACGACCGGGCCCTGGCGGTGAAGGGCGTGGGCATGGCGCGTGCGCAGTACGCCAAGGCCGTGCTGCTGATGGCACGCAAGGACTACGACGCCGCCAGGCCGCTACTCACCGAGGTGGCCCCGGAGAACGGCATGGGCGCCATGCCCGAGGCCTATGAGGCCATGGGCGAGCTGCTCTTCGCCAAGGGAGAGTTCGCCAAGGGCTGCCAGCACTACTTCTTCGGGTTGAGCCGCGCCCAGTTGAACGGGACGCCCGTCGAGACGCTGAAGACCAAGGCCACCGATGTGGAGAAGCGCCTGGCCTCCGAGGGTCAGCCCGCCATGGCCAAGGCCTGGAAGACCGAGGCGGACGCGCTGCTGCAGTAGGAACGAGGGACTCGTCCGCGTGGACCTTTGACACGCCCTTGAACCCCGCGACAAGCGCATCTCGTAGCCGCGTCTATGCTCCCGATTCGTCCAACTCCTTCCTCTTTCGCCGCTCCTGGAGCTTCTTGGCGAGAGAGAAAGGGAACAGGGCGCGGTGGTGGATGTTCCGGTAATACACCGCCAGGTAGTGCTCGCCGCCAATCTCCATGACGGACTGAGCGGGGGGTTGGGCCTGGCTGTCGAACCAGGCCTCTGCCTCGTCACGGGTGTTGAAGGTGGCAACTACCGGAGGCAGGCCCTCCCTCAGCATCTCCTCAAGGTAGAACTCGAGCGTCGGATGCGGGAGGAAGGTGCGCCAATCGCTCTCGCGACGATACGCCACCACATGGTACTCGCCCGCGATCAGGACATAGGCCATGGCCGGTGGCCTGGCGTTGTTCACCAGCCAGGAGTCCGCCTCTTCACGCGTCTTGAACGCAGCCACCACCGGGGCCGGCGACTCGGCTTCGAGACTCTCTCGATAGTCCACGAACTCGTAGGTCAGACCCATCGCCCAAACAAATCTGAGCGCGTCGGCGGCTGCATGAAGCAGCGCTTGCTCCTCCGGCGATTGGGTCTTCTCGTGGATACGTCCGAGGAGATCCACCGCGTCGTTGATCTGATCTCCGATTGCCATGGTCGCACCGCCCAAATGTGTATCCCGCCCGGTGCTCACGATGCCGCCATCAACAAAGCCGGAACGAGGACCAGTGCGCCGCCACCGGAGGCAACCGAGACAAAGGCAACCCCCGCGATGACTACAATCCCCCCCACCAGGACCTCCTGCCGGTATTGCTTCAACCAATCGACCGCCATGCCAGCGGCTGAAAACTCCAGAACCCGCTCGCCCTGCGCGTTCTTGCAATCGATATAGGGACGCATGCATCGGCGCTCACAGTACTCATGCTTCCCACCCTTCTTCCGCCCCGGAGTCGTTATGTGCCCATACCCACGAGGGAGAGGGGTGCTCAGGCACTCACTGATGCATTGACGGTTCTCTTCGTCGCAGTCTCGACGGCTGGCGGCGGCAGTGAGCACGATACGCCCGTAGGTGCTCCCGGCTCGGGACTGGAGCCTGAATTGCGCGAGGTCAACCTCCTCGACGGGGCGCCAACTGTGCGTAACGCGACCGCTGGGGGTCTCCTGGATGACCAGCACATACTGGCCGAGTTCTTCGACGGCCGGAGAAAGAGTGCCGTGGCTCATCCCCACGGACTCGTGCGTGCTCGCATCGTCGGCCGGACCCTGGTGGTCCGGCCTGGATGCACAGCCCGATACGAGCACCCCCAAGAGGACCACTGATCCCAGGGCCAGGTAGCAATTCGCGCGTTGCATGGACCGGGTAGTGAATGGGGTAGTCAGAACAGCTCGGTGGGGCTCAGGGAGCGGTGCTTCGCCTGCACGATGCGCCACTCTCCGTCTTCCTGCTTCTCGAACGTGCCCTCGATCAGGTAGGCGCTCAGCACGCTCTCCTCCGCCAGCGTCTCGAGCTGATCCGTCTGCGAGCGGCCGAAGATGATCTTCATCTGCACGTCACCCTGGCTCGGATTCACCTCGGTGACGTTCAAATCCTTCACGAAGATGCGGACCCAGTTGCCCCGGAGCACCTGGCTCAGCAGAACGCCCTTCACCTGACGCTTGTCCCACCCCTCGCCCGTCTGGAAGTTCTCGGCCACGCCCTCCATCAGCTCGGCCATGTCCTTGCGCTCGGCGGCGTCGGTCATCTGCACCACCTTGCGCGTGATGGCCTCCTTCACCCCGGGCTCCTCCCGGGGCCAGAAGACCAGCACCGCGCCCGCCGCCAGCAGCGCCAGCAGCACCCCCAGCACCTGCCCTCGCGACAGGGTCATCATGCGCCGCCGCTCTCCGTCAGCAGCTCATCCGCGTCGATGATCTCCGCGGGCCGCAACGCCTCGCCGATCTGCTTCAGCCGGCGATCCGAGAGCTGCTCCAGGTACTTCTTGATGTGCGGATAGGCCTTCACCAGCTCGTGGAAGGCCGCGCGCTCGAGGAAGAACGTCGCCGTCTTGCGCGCCGACACCACCGTGGCCGTCGCGCGCAGGCCCGTGAGCAGGGAGATCTCCCCCGCCACTTCACCCTCGCGCAGCACGCCCAGGCGCACCGTGCCACCGGCGGGATCCTCCTTCTGCACCACCAGCTCGCCCGCGAGCACCAGGAAGAGGCCCGGCGAGTGCTCGCCCTCCACCAGCACCTTCTCGCCGGGTTGCAGGGCCCGGAAGGCGAAGCGCTGCAGGAGCGCGGCACGATCGGACTCGGGCATGGGCTGGAACAGAGGCGAGGTCGCCATCAGGTTCCGCTCCATGCGCTTCTGCGCGAAGGTGGCCAGCACCTGAGGCATCGACGGGAAGCTCTTGGCCACCGCGTTCAGGTGCTCACGGCGGATCTCGAACACCTCGATGTCCGACACCGCGGTGATGCTGGCCGTGGTCAGCGCGCCGGTGAGCAGCGACAGCTCTCCGAAGATGGAGCCGCCCCCGAGGAAGCCCAGCGTCCGATCCTCGCCCTCGGCCCGCCGCGTCACCTCGGCCTTGCCGGCCACGATGACGTGCAACCGGTCCGTGGCCTCGCCCTCGCGGCTCACCACCTCCTCGGGCTTGATGGAGCGGTAGCCCATGCGGCCCACCAGGTCGATGAACGCGTCACGCTCCAGGTCCGCGAAGAGCGGCAGGGGCGGCCGATCGTTCGGGTTGGCCGAGCCACCCGGATCCGGCGCGGCGAGCACCTCAATGGCCCGGTCGCTCAGCTCCTCGCCGGACAACGCCATCAGGTCGGTGTCCACCTTGCCGTCATAGAGCGTCTCCGGCGGCAGCGGCGGGGGCACCGAGGCGCGTCCGGTCACATTGCGTGCCGCGCGCGCGTGCAGCCGCACCAGCGTGTCCTTCAGCCGCCGCTCCTGGGGCGCCATCTCCAACCCCAGCTTGCATGCGGCCATCGCCGACAGCAGGTAGTCACGCCGCAGCAGCCCCTCGGCGCAGGCGTGGTAGACGGTGACGGCCCGCTCACGCTCTCCCAGTTCCGCCAGACACCGCGCCGCCAGCATCCGCGAGCGGTGATCCGCCGGAAGCCGGCGCACTGCCTCCGCGAACACCGCGAGTGCCCGCTCGAACTGGCGGTCCTCCAGCAGGTCCAGACCCAGTTCCCGCAATGATGACTCGTTCATCCTTCTTCTCCGCGAACCATGGGTGCCGACCCTACCCCATCCCTACTGTTCGAGTGCCAGGAGTTGTGTCTCCGCCTTCGTCTTCAGCTCGGAGCCCTCGGCCGCGAGTTGGAGGACCACCCGGAACTTCTCCGTGGCCTCCTCGGGCTCCCGGTCCTTGATGAGGTAGGCCTGCCTGTACAGATCGTTCAGCTTGCCCTGGATGGACGCCAGGCCCGCCTGGGCCTTCTCGTCCTCCGGGCTCATGCGCAGGGCGTCGTTGAAGAAACTGGTGGCGTTGACCAGGTCACCGCGCGCCAGGGCGGCCTTGCCCGCGACCACGGCCGAGGCCGCGAGCTGGCTGTTGAGCGTGTCGCCCACGGGCCCTCCCTTGAAGCCGATCTGCCGGTACAGCTCGGCCGCCGAGCGCAGCGGGCGGGCCGCGGACTCCAGGGCGTTGGACTGCACCTTGCGCTGGGCGTCCTGGTAGACGCGCGCGAACTGGGGCAGGAGCTTCTTGAGCAGCTTCGCCCGGTCGCGGATTTCCTTGTCATCCGAGTGGGCGTCGATGACCCGGTCGCACTCGAGCGCCGCGCGCGAGTAATCCCCCGCGTTGAAGCGCTGCTCCACCGGGGAGAAGGCGGCGGCGACGAACGCCTCGCGCTGCTCCTTGGCCCTGCGGGCCGCGGCGGCCCGGGCGGCGCGATCCTGGGAGGCCGCGTCCCGGTCCTCCTGATCGATTTCCGCCTCCAGCTCCGCCAGCCTGCTCAGGTAGAGCGGCTGGCGCTCGAGGGGAAGCTGCCGGATGAGCGAGCGGGCCCCTTCCACGTCCCGGGCATCCAGCGCCATCTCCACCTGCTTCACCCACCAGGAGACCTCCGCCGAGGCCAGCTCGGCGTCGAGCTTCTCCCGCATCTCCTCTGTCTTCACGGTGCCGTGCGGCGTCTTGGAGAGCAGCTCACGCGCCTCCTCGAACTTGTTCTCGCCGGCCAGCTGGCGCACCTGCTCGAAGGCCTGCACGATGGCCAGCTCCGCGCGCGCCGTCTGCAGGAAGCCGTCCGTGGGCAGCCCCGGGAAGAGGGCCTCGGCCTCCTCGGCCAGCTTCACCGCCTGGGCGTAGTCGCCGTTGCGGAAGGCGGCGCGCGCCTCCTGCATCTGCGTGCGGGCCAGTTCCTCCTTGGGGTTGGGCGGCGGCGGGGGCGGCGGGCCCCGCTTGATGAAGAGCACGCCACCCCCGATGAGGGCGATCAGCAGCACCAGCGCGGCGGCCGCCAGGAGCCCCAGGTTGGTGCTGCGCGGGGGCGGGTTGCGGCGCGGGATGTCCCGGATGTCGCGTATCTGCGTCCCCTTGTCCCGCTCGGGGTCGGGATTCGCGCCTCCCTCGGGAGTGGCACCGGCATCAGCGGCGGCGCCCGCAGCCGCGGCCGCGGCGGCCTTCTTGGCGGCCTCCTCCTCTTCCTTCGCCTGGCGCTCGGCCTCTTCCTTCTCCTTGCGCTCGGCCTCCTCGGCGGCGAGGCGCATCTGCCGGATGGCCTCCTGCTCGTCGACGAGGCGGATCTTCGTGCGGCCAATGGAGATGACGTCGTGGTGCTTGAGCTTGCACTCGTCCACCCGCGTGTCGTTCACCCGGGTGCCGTTGCCGCTGACCAGGTCGCGCAGCATCACGCCGCTCTCGCCGCCGTACACCAGCTCCACATGGCGGCGCGATACGGACTGGTCCAGGAGCATGAGGTCGCAGTCCTGACCCCGTCCGATGACCATGCGGACGCTCCGGAAGCGCTTCTTCCGGCCCTGGTCCGGACCCTCGAGGATCTCCAGCGTCAGGGGCGGGCCGGCGCGCGTGGAGTCCGGGTTGTCGTCATCTTCCACGCCGGGCGCCGGGGTGCCCTCGTCGTCGTAGCCCTGATCGCCCGTGTCATCGTCGGGCGGGTACGCCTCGTCCTCGGCGGCGCCGTACTCCTCCTCTCGGGGAGCATTGCGGCGCACCGCGCTGGCGGACTTGATGCGGGTGCTGTCCTCAGCCGGCATCGGCTGATCGGAGGGGGGCCTGGAGGAAGGACGGCGGTTGGACGGGGCCATTCGGCCCGGCATCTTAGTAGACCGCCAGCCCCAGCACACCCAACCCCGCTTGAACACAAGGCCTTTCCGGGCGGAGGCAGGCCACTCCCCCCGCCCGGAAGCCCCCACGCACCGCCGGGTCCGGGCGAAGGGAGCCCCACATGTAGGCCAACGTGGGCGTGCTCGGAGCTGGCTACGACTCGAGGGGCTCCGTCACGACCTCGACGGTGGTCGTGGTCATGAGCTTGTGGACGGGGCACTGGGCGACCGCGACATGAAGCCGCTGCTTGTCCTGCTGGGACAGCGCGCCATGGAACGCGAGCTTCACCTTGAGCACGTAGGTGCCCTGCCGCTCCTTCGAGTCGTCGCGCTCGATGTGGGTCTCGACGCGCTCCAGGGCGATCCCATGCTTCTTCGCGTACCAGTGGGCCGTCAGCGCCTTGCAGGCCGCGAGCGAGGCGTCGAAGTAGTCATGGGGTCCCGGAGCGGAGCCCTGGCCCCCGAGCGAGGGAGCGACGTCGGCGTGGAAGGTGTGCTCGCCGACGCGGATGACCTGACGAAACGCGCCGCTCTGCTCGGTCTGGCTATCGATGGACATGGTGTCTCCTTCTCCTGATGAGGGTTGGCGCTCCGGGACCTTAACGCCGGCTCAGGCCGCCTTCTCGGCGATCTGGGCCTTGACCGCCTGGATCTCGAGGGCGATCTCGATCTTCTCGCCGACGAGGACGCCGCCGGTCTCGAGCGCCTGGTTCCACTTCAGGCCGAAGTCCCTGCGATCGATGGAGGTCTTCGCCTCGAAGGCGGCCTTGATGTTGCCCCAGGGATCCTTGCCGACGCCGAGCTGCTCGGCCTCGAGCACCACCTCGCGGGTGATGTCCCGGATGGTCAGCTTGCCGGTCACCCGGAGGCCGCTGTCCGAGGACTTCTCCACCTTCGTGCCCTCGAAGGAGATGACGGGGAACTTCTCCACATCGAAGAAGTCCGGCGAGCGCAGGTGGTCATCGCGCTGCTGGACACCGGTGTCGATGCTGGCCGTGTCGATGCGGACGGAGACCGAGGAGGCGGTGGGGTCCTGCTCGTCCAGCGACACGGTGCCGCTGAACTTCCGGAAGCTGCCGCGCACCTTGGAGATGACCATGTGGCGGACGGAGAAGTGGATGCCGGAGTGGGTGGTGTCGATGTTCCAGGTCGCGTTGGCCATGTTCGTGTTCCTTCCCGGTGAGGCGTTGATTGATGAGGAGAAGGTAGCGGTGGCCAGTGGCCTTGATTAGATGGGGCGGACTGGAAGAACTGTTCCACCGATGGAACAAACACGGGAACGGGACCCGACATGGACCTCAACGAGCTCCTCGTCTTCGCCAAGGTGGTGCAGGCCGGCAGCTTCACGGTGGCGGCGCGTGGGCTGCGGATGCCCAAGTCCACCGTCAGCCGGAAGGTGTCCGAGCTCGAGGAGCGGGTAGGCGCGCAGCTGCTGCAGCGCACGACCCGCAAGCTGCGGCTCACGGACGTGGGGCAGGCCTACTACGAGCACTGCGCGCGCATCGTGGCCGAGGCGGAGCAGGCCGAGCTGGCCGTCACGCGCATGCAGTCCGCGCCGCACGGACTGCTCCGGGTAACGGCGCCGCTCACCTTCAGCTTCCTGGGGCCGATCGTCGCGGAGTTCCTGAAGCGCTACCCCGAGGTGCAGGTCGAGCTGGTGTGCACGGACCGCTCGGTGGACCTGGTGCAGGAGGGATTCGACCTGGCGGTTCGCGCGGGACGGCTGGCCGACTCCTCGCTCATCGCCCGCAAGCTCGGAAACGTCGAGCGCGTCGTGGTGGCGGCCCCGGGCTACCTCCAGGAGCGGGGAGTGCCCAAGAGCCCCAAGGACCTCGAGCGGCACGACTGCCTCGTCTTCGGCGCGGGGATGGAGGGGAACACCTGGACCCTGCACGCGGGGAACAAGTCGGTCCAGGTGTCCGTCCGGGCGCGACTCGTGGTGAACGAGCCGGACATGTTGCGCGCGGTGGCGGTGGCGGGCGCGGGGATCGCGCTCCTGCCCACCCAACCTTCCGACGCGGACCTCACCCAGGGACGCTTGCGCCGCCTGCTGCCGGACTGGAGCTCCTCTGGCGCTCCGGTGCACGCCGTCTATCCGAGCACCCGGCACCACTCGCCCAAGGTGATGGCCTTCGTGGACTTCCTGCGCGAGCGCTGGCCCGAGAACCAGGCGGGAACACCGTGACGGCGGCGCCCCCGATTCCACCCATGGAACAATGTGTCCCATGATTGACGGCTAACGCGGAACGGGCGATGGCCACAGGATGGGTGTCGTCAGGAGGAGCAACACATGAGCAGGGAAGACACGAGCGACACGAGGCAGCACCCCGAGCTGGAGACGCTCATCGTCACCCGCACGCGGGACCTGGGCGACGGGTTCGAGGTGCGGCGGGCGCTGCCCTCGGCGCAGCGCCGGATGGTGGGGCCCTTCATCTTCCTCGACCAGATGGGGCCGGCGATGTTCCGCTCGGGCCATGGGTTGGACGTGAGGCCGCATCCGCACATCGGCCTGGCCACCGTCACCTATCTCTTCGATGGGGAGATCCTCCACCGGGACAGTCTCGGGGTGGTGCAGCCCATCCGGCCCGGCGAGGTGAACTGGATGACGGCGGGACGAGGCATCGTCCACTCCGAGCGCACGGGCCCCGAGACGCGGGCCGCGGGAGGGAAGCTCTTCGGCCTGCAGGCGTGGGTGGCGCTCCCGAAGAAGTACGAGGAGACGGAGCCCGCCTTCATCCACCACGCCGCCGACACGATGCCCTTCCACGAGGGCGAGGGTGTGAGGATGCACCTGATCGCGGGATCGCTCTACGGCAAGCGCTCGCCGGTGAAGACGCTCTCGGACATGTTCTACGCGGATCTGGCGCTGCAGGAAGGCGCGGGCCTGGTGCTCCCGGCCGAGCATGAGGAGCGAGCCATCTACCTCGCCGAGGGCACGGTGGAGCTCGACGGGACGGAGTTCAACGCGGGCGAGCTGCTCGTGTTCCGTCCTGGGAGTGAGATCGCGGTGAGGGCTTCCTCGCCGGTGCGGATGGCCTTCCTCGGAGGTGAGCCGATGGACGGTCCGCGCTACATCTTCTGGAACTTCGTCTCGAGCTCGAAGGAGCGGCTGGAGGAGGCGAAGGCGGACTGGAAGGCCGGACGCTTCGCCCGGGTCCCCCAGGAGACGGAGTTCATCCCACTGCCCGAGGAGCCCGCGCCCGTCCGCTACCCGTAAGCGGGGGTTACTCCCCCGTCAGTTCCTCGAAGGATGGGAGCGGGGGCGCGGGAATCAGGAACCACATCTCCTTGCGCTGACGAACGACGAGATGGGGCTTACCAGCGACCTCCACACGAGCCCCGAAACGGGGCTCCGCCTGAGCACATAGCCACTTCATGGCCTCGGACATGTCTCCAAAGGAGGCCTCGACGCTCGTCACGCGTTCAGCGGCCTTCTCGACGTCCTGGAGATAATCCAGGAAGTCATCCAACCTTCCATTCAGTTGAATGAATTGGAGCCCCGCCGCGGCGGACTTGATGGCCGCGAGGTCCTCGGACGTACGAGCCTCTTCTTTCGCCAATCTTCCGAGCGCGCTGAGCGTGGTCCGCAGGTCGAACTTCCCGGATGCGCTCGATGAATCAGTGCTCATGAGGTTGTTCCTGCGTGGGTACGCAGGCACAGCGAAGCTCCAGGACAATCGAGGGCCCGCCGGCCCGGTCGGGGAGGAGGTTCCAAGGTACTACCCCGCACAAGCACCGTGCCTCCGTGAAGCGAGCCCTGCCTCTCGGGCTTTAAGAAGGTGAACAACTCCGGGAGTCCCTCCTCGGGAGCGGTGGCCCCATGGGACGATGCGACACAATGCCGCACGAGCGGGTGGATCCGCCCCTGCTATGGCTGGCATCACCTGCTCCGCTGGCCACGCCCAGCGCATTCCGAGGTGGAAGATGAAGCTCCTGAAGAGGCCCCTCCCGGCGCTGTTCCTCCTGTCCGCGCTCCCCTTCCTCCAGGCGTGTGGAGGCGACGGCTCCGCGGAGAAGAAGTTCTCCGTGCGCTTCAGCCCCCAGGTGGGCTCCCAGCCCCTGAGCTGCGCGGCCAGCTACCCCAACATCGGCAAGACGGGCACCACCATCGAGCTGCTCGAGTTCAAGATGTACGTGCGGGACGTCACGCTCGTGCGCGCCAACGGGGAGAAGCACGCGCTGAAGCTGGACCAGGACGGCACGTGGCAGCGCGACGCCATCGCCCTGCTCGACTTCGAGGACGGCACCGGCACCTGTGACACCGGCAGCCCCGAGACGCGCCTCGAAGTGGTGGGCCGCGCACCGGACTTCGATGACTACACCGGCCTCGAGTTCAAGGTGGGGCTCCCCGAGGAGCAGAACCACCTGGACGGCGCCACCGCTCCCGCACCACTCAATGCCCCGGGCATGTGGTGGAGCTGGAAGGGCGGCTACAAGTTCGTGCGCCTGGAGGTGCGCAGCACGAAGAACGCCACCTGGTTCTTCCACCTGGGCGCGTCCGGCTGCACCGGCAGCACGGCCGAGGGCTACACCTGCGCCTCCACCAACCAGTCGACCGTGGCCCTGAGCGGCTTCGACCCCGAGGCCAATCAGGTGGTGCTCGACCTCGCGGCCCTCTACGCCGACTCCGACCTCGACCACTCCGTGGACTTCAAGACGGACAACATCGCCGGCTGCATGTCGAGCCTCTCCGATCCCGAGTGCGCCGCGCTCTTCTCCCAGGTGGGCCTGACGGCGGATGGCTCGCCGCGGGAGGTGCCCGCCTCCTTCATCCGCGTCCGCTGAGCCGCGAGAAGGCACGCCATGCACGCCCCACTCCGTCCCCTCGCCAGCGCCCTATCCCTTCTCGCGCTGGCGGCCCTGACGCCCGCCTGTGACCCCGGGGACGATCCGCCCACTCCACCGGCCCCCGTGGAGCGCCCGGCCTCCCTGGACGTCCCGATGAAGAGCCAGCGCAACGGCACCAGCCACCGGGCGGGCGAGAACTGCATGGCGTGCCATGGGCCCAACGGCCTGGGGCCGGGCCGCTTCACCGTGGCGGGTACGGCCGTCACGGGCGAACGCCGGCCCAACCCCAACACCACCCTGCTCATGACCACGGAGCGCAACGGTGGAGGCACCGTCGTGCTCACGCTGGAGGCCGACACGAACGGCAACTTCTACACCACGGAGCCGGTACCGTTGCCGGACACGCCCCTCTTTCCGAAGGTGATGAACGCCACCTCCGAGGCCTATAATTTCATGCCCTTCTCCACGGCCTCGGGCGCCTGCAACATGTGTCACGTGGGACGCCTGCCCGTGTTCCTCGAGTGAAAGGAGTTCCTCCAGGATGACCTCACGAGCCCTGTTGTCGTGGAGCACCGCGGTGTTGTCGGTGCTGTTGCTCACCGCGTGTGAAGAGGAGAAGAAGCCCTATGCGTGGCAGCTGCCACCGGGCTTCCCCGAGCCCTTCGTGCCCGCGGACAACCCCATGTCCGAGGAGAAGGTGGAGCTGGGCCGCCACCTCTTCTACGACGAGCGCCTGTCCGGCAACGGCACCATGTCCTGCGCGGGCTGCCACGAGCAGCAGCGGGCCTTCAGTGACGCCAAGGCGACGCCCAGCGGCTCCACGGGGCATGCCGTCCCGCGCAACTCGCCCGGACTGGCCAACGTGGCCTACCTCGCCACGTACACGTGGGCCAACCCCGTGCTGGACACCCTGGAGAAGCAGGCGCTGGTGCCGCTCTTCGCCGAGACGCCCCTGGAGCTGGGCATGGGCACGCGCCTGGACGAGGTGCTGCAACGGCTCCGCGAGGACGCTCGTTACAAGGAGCTGTT
Source organism: Archangium sp. Cb G35 (assembly GCF_001896145.1). Taxonomy (NCBI): domain Bacteria; kingdom Pseudomonadati; phylum Myxococcota; class Myxococcia; order Myxococcales; family Archangiaceae; genus Archangium; species Archangium sp. Cb G35. The sequence continues at coordinate 51,096 of NZ_MPOI01000005.1, read as the reverse complement.
CCTGGCGGCCTTCCCGGAAGACAAGGACCCCATCCACGAGGACAACGTCGTGAAGGCGCTCGCGTCCTTCCAGCGCACGATGATCTCGGGCAACTCGCCCTACGACCGGTACCTCCAGGGAGATTCCACGGCCCTGTCGGCGGCGGCCAAGCGGGGCATGGAGCTGTTCTTCGGCGAGCGCGCCGAGTGCTACCACTGCCACAGCGGGCCCCACCAGACGAACTCGTTCCGCTCCAAGGACACGAAGCTGTCCGAGCGGGACTTCCAGAACACGGGCCTCTACAACGTGGATGGCCTGGGCGCCTACCCGGTGAACAACACCGGCCTCTTCGAGTTCACCAACAACCCCAAGGACATGGGGCGCTTCCGGGTACCGCCGTTGCGCAACGTGACCCTGACGGCGCCCTACATGCACGACGGCAGCATCGCCACCCTCGAGGAGGTGCTGGACTTCTACATGGCCGGCGGCCGCGAGGTGACGAGCGGACCGCACGTGGGCGATGGCCGGACGAACCCGCTGAAGAACCCGCTGGTGCGCCCCTTCGAGCTGGACGCCCAGGAGCGCGCCGACCTCATCGCCTTCCTGGAGAGCCTCACGGACATGGACTTCGTGAATGATCCGAGGCTGAGCAACCCGTTCGACGGGTAGAGGCACGCTCAGGGCGTGGGCGGCACGAAGCTCTGCCCCCCCGCGCACTCCTCCTTGACGTCGGCCTCGGAGGTGTACTTCGGCGGGAAATACCAGTTGGTCTGCTCGGAGCCGTCACCATGGAGGGCCTGACAACCCCCCACGGAGCCGGTCACGTCACACCGTGCGTCCTCCTCGAAGACGCCGCCCTGGTTGACCGCCGCGAGGGTGTCGCAGACGTTCTCGAAGGTGATGAAGGACGGACCCTTGAAGCCGCGCAGGTCCGTGCACTGCGCCGTCTCCGGCCGCATTTCACACCGCGCATCGCGTGAGGGAAGGCCGTCGAGGAGACCACATCCCGGGAGCAACACGGACGAGGCGGCGGCGAGGGCGGCGAGCAGGAGCGGATTCTGGCGGAGGGTCCGATACATGAATTCCCTTTCACGGTTTCACGCACGCGGGGCGTGACATGGGGAGGACTCCGGCATTAAAGACCGGGCCCCATGACGCCGTCGACCGCGCCACGAACCTGCCTCGTCACGCGCCGCGAGGAGCTGGAGCAGATCCTCCAACTCCAGGCCGTCAACATGCGCGACCACGTCTCACCCGAGCAGGCCGTGAGCCAGGGCTTCCTCACCGTGGCCCATACGCTGGACGTGCTGGAGCGGATGCACGCGCTCGCGCCGAGCGTCATCGCGAAGGATGGCGAGAAGCTCGTGGGCTATGCGCTGGTGATGCCGGTGGAAGCACGCGCCTTCGTCCCCATCCTGGAGCCCATGTTCCAGCTCCTGGAGACGCTGAGCTGGCGCGGACGGCCGCTGCGCGAGTACCGCTACTACGTCATGGGCCAGGTGTGCGTGTCCGAGGCATACCGGGGCCAGGGCGTGTTCGACGCGCTCTACCGCGAGCACCGCGCGAGCTACGGGGCACGCTTCGACTGCACGGTGACGGAGGTGGCCACGCGCAACACGCGCTCGATGCGAGCCCACCTCCGCGCGGGTTTCGAGTCCATCAAGACCTACCGGGACGCCACGGACGAGTGGGCCGTCGTCGTGCTGGGCCTGCGTGACGACGCACGGTAGTTCCAGGGAATGAGCGGCCCGGTCCGGCGTTCCGGGGGCGCTTTCTCCGCTGTCTCTTCACCCAAGAGGGCATCACCCATGATGAACAACCGACTCACGCTCCCGACCCTGGCCGCGCTCGTCTTCCTGGCCGCGACCCCCGCGCTGGCGCAGAAGAGCATTCCGCCCGCGAAGGCTCCCGTCAGCCCCATGCAGATGGCGGCGAAGAAGCTGGATGACACCACGTACGTGAAGGTGACGTACCACTCGCCCCGCATCCAGGATCCGAAGACGGGCCAGAAGCGGGCCATCTTCGGCAAGCTGGTGCCCTATGGCGAGGTGTGGCGTCTGGGCGCGAACGCCGCCACGGAGCTGACCGCGACGAGCGACATCGAGCTCGCGGGCAAGAAGCTGCCGGCGGGCACCTACTCGCTCTTCACCATTCCCCAGGCGGACAAGTGGACGCTCATCGTCAACAAGGACGTCGGCCAGTGGGGCGCCTACAAGTACAACAAGGACAATGACGTCCTGCGCGTGGACGTGCCGGTGACCAAGAGCGCGGACACCCACGAGGCCCTCACCATCGCCTTCGACGAGAAGGGCAGCGCGCTGAACATCTCTTGGGAGAACACGCAGGTCTCCGTGCCCGTGAGCCCGGCCAAGAAGGGCTGAGCACACACCCGGCGGGGTGTTCGTCTCCGAGCAACAACACCCCGGACACCCCGCCAGCTGAATTTGGCCCCCCGGCCATCGCTGCCGTACAGTCACGCACATGATGCGTGTCCCGTTCAGTCGATGTGTCTGGATGGCCGTGGTCCTCAGTCTCGCTACCTCGTGCACCGGCATGCGGTCCGTGCGGTCGCCCCGCTTCGGCTCCTTGGAGCAGGGGAAGCGCGACTACGGGATCGACCACGGCATCGCGCTGATGCGCGCGAAGAACGGGATGCGGATCGCGCTGATGCAGGACACGCGCACCAACCTCGTCGGCGTCGATGTCCGCTACCTCGTCGGCGCCGCCGAGGACCCACCGGGGCGCACCGGGATGGCCCACCTCGTCGAGCACCTCCTGTTCACCGCGAGAGCCGAGCCCGGTGGCCCGACCATCTCGGACGAGCTCTCCGACACCGCGCTCTCCCACAACGCGTGGACCAATTCCGACGAAACGCACTACACGGCGATGGGGTTCGAGGATCAGCTCGCGAAGCTCGTCTCCATCGAAGCGCGCCGGATGCAGGTGACGTGCGACCAGATCGACGCGGCGACGTTCGAACGTGAGCGTGATGTCGTGCTCGCGGAGGACACCTGGCGCCACACGAGTCACGAGACCCTGCACGATGAGCTCATCGCCACGCTGTGGGGCAGGAAGCACCCCTATGGGCACCGGGTGAGCTCGAAGGAGATCGCCCAGGCGACGCGCGAGGAGGCCTGCGCCTTCATCGCCTCGCATTACGCTCCCGACCGGTCCATCCTCGTCATCACCGGCAACTTCCGCACCGAGGCGGCGATGAAGGCGGTGACCGCGGCGTTCGGCAAGCTCATGCGGCGCTCCACCGCTGGGCGCACTCCGGTCGAGCCAGCGGTTCTCATTGGCGAGACCTCGACGCACAGCGCCGACATCGACGAGGCGACCGCGTTCATCTTCTTCAACGCCCCGTCGTGGGGAACGAGCCAGTGGATGCAGCACGAGCTCCTCTCGGCGATGCTCCGCACCGAGCTGTACACCCTGGACGAACGTGAGGAGTGGATCACCGACGCGGGTGTCATGCAATTCGGCGGGGTGCGCGCGCCGCTGCTGACCGCGGTCGTCTCGGTGTCGGAGCCGGCGCGGCTCAACGAAGCGGTGGAGAAGGTGTTCGCCGCCGCGGCGACGCTCGTCAACGAGAGCAAGGAGGTCAGCGAGCCCGCCCGGGCCCGGCTCCGCACGCGCCTCGTCAGCACCTACGACGCATTCATGGGGGCCGGCTCCTGGATCGCCGACTTTCCCCAGTACAGCAGCCATGATGGGTTCTTCGTCGAGGAGCTCGCGGCGCTGGACCGCACGACGCTCGTCGAGGTCGCCATGTATGCGAACGCGACGCTGGATCGCACGCACAGCCACGTCGCGTTGGTCCGGCCGAGCGGGAAGCAGGCGCTCACGACCCGCGCCGAGGTCCCCACGCGCCGCCGCGAGCACGACCTCCAGCCCTGGCGCACACCGGTCGATCCCTCCGAGGCGAGCCGCCCGCTCGATACGCGCGTGTCGCGTGTCGCCAACAAGGTGGAGGAGATGATGCTGCGCAACGGGATGCGCGTGCTGCTCGCGCACGATCCCCACAGCCCGCTCGTCGACGCCCGGGTGGTATTCCCCTACGGCTCGGCGGCGGAGCCCGTCGATCGGCGGGGACTCGCGAAGCTGACCGCGCACCTGCTCGCGAATGATACCGCCCGCCTCTACCGGCGGGTCGACGCCGAGCGGATCGACTTCGCGCGAGAGCTCGGCACGCAGCTCGACACCGGCGTCGGAGAGCGGGCCACGGTATTCACGGCGCGCGGCGTCGCGACGTTCGCCGACTGGCACCTCTGGCGCCTGTTCTGGCTCCTCGATGCCGGCATCTTCCCGGACGACGTGGTCGCCGCGTTCCACAAGAGCCTCCGCGAATCCCACGGCAAGGAGGAAGAAGACGCGGATGCGCGTGGCGACGAGGCACTCCGGGCTCGCCTCTTCGGCGCTGGCCACCCGTACGCCCAACGCGCTCCCGGCACCGCGGAGCTGTTGAGTATCTCCATCCCCGAGCTCGAGGCGTTCCGCGAGAGCTACTACCGCGCCAACGGTGCCACGCTGATCGTCTCGGGCGGCTTCGACGTCGCCGTGATGAAGCGGACGATCGAGGAGCTCTTTGGTTCGTGGGACGGAGAGGCACCGCCCCCGCCCGTGACGGTGCCACCGGGCGCGCCAGAGAAGGGACCGGGCTGGGTGGCTGTCCTCGACGAGGACGCGACCCAGGTGAGCGTCAAGATCGGGTTCTCCACCACCTCGGATCCGATTCGCGACGTCGCCGCGCGCCAGGTGCTCCGCGCGATACTCGAGGACCGCGTGCGCGTCGTCCGCGAGGGGCTCGGCGCTACCTACAACGTCTCGGTCGACTACATCGGCGGCATCGGCGGTGGCGCACTGCTCGTCACCAGTGACCTCGAGCGGGATCGCTCCGGTAAGGCCCTGGTCGCGCTCGTCAACGAACTGGTGGCCGTGCAGACACGGGCCAGCACGCTCACCGAGGACTTCGTGCGCGCCCGGCGTCGCGCGCTCGGACGGGCGCTCGCTGACTCCGCCGGGGCCACCGTCCTCGCCAATGAGCTCGAGGCAACCGTGTCCATGTCACTGCCGCTGTCATTCTTCGACGCCCAGGTCTCGGAGATCACGGTGACGACGCCGGATGTGGTCGCCGCGGTGGCCGCCGCCGATCTCGCCAGGGAGCGGATGGTCGTCGTCATCCATGGCCCGCGCGACGCGGTCAAGGCCACGCTTGAGGCGGCCGACCAGCGGCTGGAGCTCGTTCAGCAGCTCGTCGTGGGCAGATAGCTGCTCGCCGGGGTCCCTCAGTGCACCGAGGCCCCGGCGCCGGGCGTCCGCTCCCGCGGTCCGAGCGCCGCCCGGCACGTCTTCGTGTAGAGATCGCGGAAGATGTTGTCCGGGTCCGTCAGTTGCTTCACGGCCTGCCAGGTCTCCTTGTTCCAGATGCTCCAGAAGGTCTGCTCGTCGTAGTAGTTGTAGGAGATGAGCGTCTTGGTGCCGTTGACCCGCTGCAGCTCGTCCTCGAATTCCTTGTAGACATTGCGGCCCGGCTGCTGCTCGAGCCCGTAGACCGCGAGGTCCAGGAACAGGGGATCCTTCACACCGGCCCACCAGCGGGGCGTCTGCCATTCGTAGTCCCGCATGCGCCGGTAGGGCACGCACCACACCGGGTAGAAGTGCATCTCGCGGTGGTACCAGTCCATGAACTCGGCCGTGCGCGAGAATGGAATGAACACGTCCACGATGACCGGCGGGTTCTTCTTCGGCAGGAAGCGGTGGAAGCGCTCCGCGGCCCTCAGCACGCTGTCCGAGTGCACCAGCTTGCCGAACAACGCCCGGCCCACGAGGCTCCTGGGCGAAACGTGGGTGACGCCCCGGTCGTAGCGGTAGAGGTAGTCGTAGAGCGTGAGGTAATCCTCCGCCCGGCGAGGGATGCTCTCGCAATACGCCTTGAGCCAGTCATAGCGGCTCACGTACGGGGCACGCTCCGCGAAGCGGCCCACGCACAACACGTGCTGGGCCGGAGAGAAGATCTGCCCGTCGAGGTAATCCACCTCCTGGGCGGTGAAGTGGCGCCAGATGGCCTGCTGGAAGGCCTCGAGCGTGGCGTACGTCTCGTACGTCACGTGCACGTAGGGCGCGGCGCGGATGAGCTTGAACTTCAGCTTCGAGAGCACGCCGAGCGTCCCGAACGAGCCGTGGATCATCTGGAAGACGAGCGGGTTCTCCTGCGGAGAGCAGCGCAGCACGTCTCCCTTCGCGGTGATGATCTCGTACTCCAGACACGTGTCGTGGAAGCCCCCCTCGCGGAAGGACATGGACTCGATGGAGCACCCCGCGACGGCGCCGCCAAGGGTGATGGTCTTGTGCTCGGGGACGATGATGGGCACGAGTCCGTGGCGCCACGTCGCGCGGACCACCTCCTCGAAGGTGACCGCGGGCTCGGCCGTGCACGTCATCGCCACGGGATCGATCTCGAGAATCTGGTCGAGGTCGCTCAGGTCGATCTTCTCGTCGCCACGGCGCTGGTCGTAGCGCTTGGGCACCTGATGCGGCGGCGTCTTCTTCTTGAAGGACACGGGCCGCGTGCTCGTCCGCCGCCGCAACTGCCGGGCAATCCGCTCGACCTTCGCCTCGTGAGGCGTTTCGCGTCGTGTGGGTTCCTCTGACGGGAGCACACCGGGCGCCGGGTCCATTTCCATTCCATCCCTCCGCCTTCTGAGGGTGGGGAAGCTCCCAACGCCCGGGGAGGCATGGCCCGCCCGGCCAGCCCTCGCCCGCCCGGTTACTCGGCGAGCGTGGCGCCCTCTTGCTGGAGCTGTTGGAGGACCTTTTCCTCGAACTCGCGCCCCTCGCCCCGGGCTTCGTCGGAGTCGCCGGTACGCACCAGGCCCGAATCCAGCAGACTGGAGAGTGCCTGGGAGGGCCCGGCCACCACATGCGCGACCTGGTCGGTCGTGGCCAATGAAATCCAACGCACGTCACTGCCCCGCGCCCGTGCCAGGGCATTGAGGAAGGTGAGCACCGCCTCCAGGTCGTACCAGTCCCCGTACGACTGAGCCTTGACCTCGTAGCGCTTGCCACCGCCCCAGGCGATGAGCCGATAGGAGCCCGTGCCAGCCTGTTCCTCCTCGAACATGGGAGGCACCTCCTCGAAGAGGACGCCCGACAGTGCGCCGGGAGCGAGCGCGGCCAGCTCTCGCAGCAGGGAGTCGTGCTCGTTGGGGAACTGGCCCGTCTCCACGTCGAAGACGAGGGCCCGTCCTCGATAGAGGAGCACCTCCTCGGCGGTGAGAGCGGACTCCTCGGCGATGAGCCTGCCCGGAACAGCCCTCAGGCCGAGCCCATCCAGATAGGCCCCGAGTGCCCCGGAGGCGGGAAAACGCGTGAGCGCGCGCACCGTGTCCCGCATCTCCTCCGGCAACGTCCGGGAGTCCCACGCCTTCGCCACTTCCACGGCCTTCTCGCGCGACAGTGTCGCGAGGGCTTCGAGGCAGCGGACCGCGTGCCAGTCCTTTCCAGAGAGCGCGCTGGCGCGGCTGGCGAGCAACTCGATGCGCTCGGCGCGCGGAACATCCTCCCGCGGTGCGAATTCGCCGGGAGAGAGCAGTTCCTGTCGAAACTGCTCGCGCGGGTCGGTGGGGACCTCCGGACGCGAGAGCTCGCCGCGTTCGCACAGGGGCTCACGACCCTGGGCACACAGGGACTGGAAGAGGGCGCGTGCCTTGGGGTGGCTCTGCCGGTACATCGCCGCCGCGAGGTCGTCTCGGAGCGAGGCCTCGGCCGCCCCGGCATGGAGCTTCAGGAGCGCTTCCGCCGCGCGCGGAGAATCCGTCTCACCGAGCAACATGGCGGCCATCCGGGCGTTGATGAGGAACGGGGCCTCCTTCTCCCGGCGCACCACCTCGGACGCCGCGCGCTCCAGCCTGGGCGAGAACGGCACGGGGGTGGAGGAGCGGAAGTCACGCCAGCGCCGTCTGTCCAGGTAGGAAACATAGGCGAAGGCGGGGGCCTCCTGCTCCTCGAAGAGGGCCTCCACCTCCGGCTCCTGGCACCGGGCGAGCCCGAACCACACCACCTCGCGCGCGGTGGCGGAGCGCTTCGCATCGAGCACGACGCCCCGCGCCCACGCGCAGCGCCCCATACCGCAATCGTAGAAGAGGTTCGCGTAGGCCCTGACGACCTCCGAGGCGCTGGTGCCCGAGGCCACTGCGCGATCCACTGATGCGACCAACCGCTCGCCCATGTCGGGGTCCCCCGCGCACAGTGCATCCGTCACGAACGAGAGAGGGGGATGCTCCGATGTCCAGGCGTTCTCCTCTCCCCGGCTGAGATCCGGCAGGGGTGCCTGGAAACGGGCGGGGACTTCGCTGTCCCGTACGTCCATCCGCGCGTAACGCCAGGGCTCCACGGGAGTCGACGCAGCTCGAGGCTCCGGACGTACGGTCGCCGCGCTCTTGCAGGCGTTCGTGCCGCAAGAAAGGGCGAAGAGCAGGAGCGTGAGCAGGGACATCCGCGAGAGAAGTGGGTGGTGCATGGCGGTGGCACCCTAACTCCGCGCGCGAATGCGCGGCGTCTTTCCAGCGATTCTGGAGAGGCCGCTTTCTGCTCCGCGTCATGACGAACCGCGTCGAGCCCCGCGTGCCGCGAGGAAGAAGCACATGTTTGACATGGTGATTTTTTGGTTGTTACTTTGTTCGAGAAGAAAACAAAGTTGCTCGAGGGACGTTGGGAGCACCGAACAAGGAGCCCGTCCCGTCGCAGCAACTTCCGCCGCACCCCACCCTCACCGGAGCGTGAATTACGTGATGACCCCACGGAATCGCCTGGTCGTGTCCTCGCTGTTGCTTCTAACGGTCCTCGTACAAACGGCTTGTGACCCGGCCGCCGCCACACTGACGGGTGTGAGCGTGACCCCGGCCAACATCACCCTCGCCACCGGCGGCACCCAGCAGCTCACCGTCACCGGTACCTATAGCGATGGCTCGACGAAGAGCCTCACGACGAACGCGGCCTTCACCTCCGATACCCCCGCCACCGCCACGGTGAGCACCCCGGGAGGCCTGGTCACCGCCGTCGCCGCCGGAACGGCCCGGATTACCGCCACGGTCTCCGGCAAGAGCGCTTCCACCAGCGTGACAGTCGGTTCCTCGTCGGCGACGCTCTCGTCCATCGCGCTCGGCCCGAACCCGGCCTCGGTGGCCCAGGGAAACACGCTCCAGCTCACCGTGACGGGAACCTACAGCGACAACTCCACCCGGCCGCTGACCACGGGCGTGACCTTTCGCTCCGCCGCGGAGGGCACCGCCACCGTGAACACCTCCGGTGTCGTCACCGGCGTTTCGATCGGCAGCGCCACCATCACCGCCTCGACGGGAAATCTCACCACGACGCTGGAGGTGTCGGTCACCGCGCCGCCGGCCCCGCCCGGCGCGAACCAGATCGTCTTCTACGATGGCAATGGCGCGGACGTGAGCTTCGCGGACTTCGGCGGCGCCGCCAACAACGTCACCGTCGACGCCACCGAGACCTTCAATGACCGCAAGGTCATCAACTTCCAGGTCACTGGCAGTGGTTCGTACTCCGGTGGCGCCTGGGTCACCTCGGCGCCCCGCGACCTCTCCGCCTACAACGCGCTGACCTTCTGGGCGAAGGCGAGCAAGGCCGACACGATCAACGTGACGGGCATTGGCAACGACGCGGGCGCCACCTCCGGTACCGGCTTCGGCAGCGAGCGGGCCGCGCTCGCGCTCACCACGGAGTGGCAGAAGTTCACCATCCCCATCCCCAACCCGGCCAAATACAAGAACGTGGGAGGCCTCTTCCACGTCGCCGATGGACCCGACAACTACACCCTCTATCTCGCCGACATCATCTACGAGAACCTCGGCAGCGGGACCCTCGGCGCGGGCACGGCCTCCATCGGCAACGGCAACGCCAACACGGGGTCGGTGGCAACGGCCGGAACCTTCAACATCCCCGCGGACCAGAACCAGGTCACCTTCACCGTCGCTGGCGACCCGGGCAGCCCCGTCACCGTGAAGCCGGTGGCCAACACCTTCTTCGACTTCACCTCGTCCAACGCGTCGGTCGCCTCGGTCAGCAGCAGCGGCGTCATCACCGGCGTGGCCGTTGGCGGTCCTGTGACCATCTCCGCCACGTTGGGTGGCGTGGCGGCCACCGGCTCCTTCGCCATCACCGTCACCGGCGAGCTGGGCCTGCCGGCCACCCTGCCTCCCGCGCCCACCCATACGGCTGGAGACTCCGTGTACTCGCTCTACAGCTCGGTGCCGGGCGGCTACTCGGGCACGGCCTCCGACCAGAGCGCCAAGGTCAACACGTGGCGGACGGACTGGAGCGCCGGGTCTGGTGGCGAACCGTTCACCATCACCACCAGCGCGGGCAGCGCCGCCCCCCGCAAGTACGTCTTCACCAACTCGGCGACCTTCATCGGCATCGAGTTCACCGGTGCCAACCAGATCGACGCCGCGGGCCGGGGGCTCACCAAACTTCACCTGGATCTGTGGACCCCGGACAACACCACCAACTTCCAGGTGAAGCTGGTCGACTTCGGAGCCGACGGCGCCTATGGCGGCGGCGACGACACCGAGGGAACCGCCACCCTCACGGCCGAGTCCACGCCGCCGCTCGCCAACGGGGCCTGGCTGTCCTATGAGCTGACGCTGGCCAGCGACTTCACGGGCCTGGCGAACATGCGCCACCTGGCCCAGATGGTCCTGGTCGCGCCCAACGGCGGCACGATGTACATCGACAACCTCTACTTCCATCAGTAGCAAGGGTGCCGTTCGCTGGCGCCGTGGCCTCGACGGGCCCGGCGCCAGCATTGCCTCCACGGCTCAGCGTGCGGCGGAGGTTTCCTCGAGCCGCTTGAGGACAGTCACCGCGTTCTCGTTCTTGGGGTTCAGCTCCAGGGAGCGGCGGTAGTTCTGGATGGCCAGCTCCTTGTCACCCCTGGCCGCGTAGGCCTCGCCGAGACTGTCGTAGCAGTTGGCGGCGGCGGGGAACATCTCCACGTTGAGCTTGAAGAACTCGATGGCCTCCGGAACGCGCCCGGAGCGCATGAGCCTGTAGCCCACCCGGTTCAGCTCCGTTTCGGAGAAGTCGTACTGGGCCTCCTTCGTCTTCTTCAGCGTGCGGTACGTGGCGATGGCCTCGGCGGCGGAGCGCTTCTCGAGCGTCTCCATCACCACCTCGCTGATGGGCGCCCGGGCCTGCCGGGGGGCCACGCCATGGAGGATGCTCAGCACGCCGCCCGCGATCTCCTGGAGGCTGCCGCCCCGCGACGTGTTGTCGAGGAGGATGACGACTTCCTTCCGCTCGGGCGCGCGGACGAGGAGCGTGTTGAACCCATTGATGCCACCGCTATGGAAGATGCCCGGGGTCACCGTCTTGCCGTCATGCAGGCGGAGCGGGTGGATGGACCAGCCGAAGCCATAATGATCCAGGCCCGGTGTGAACATCTTCTCCTTGAGCGGCGCGGGCAGCAGGGTGTCGAGGTAGAGCGCCCGGTCCCAGCGGTAGAGGTCCTCGACCGTCGAATACAGTGAGCCGGCGGCATAGGGCAGGGACATGTCGATGTAGGGCGCGTTGGCGTATCCACCCGGAACGGGCTCGTAGCCGCTGGCCCGCTTGGGAAGCACCGTCGCGCTCACGTCGAAGCCGGAGTCCTTCATTCCCAGCGGCCCGAAGATGCGCTGCTGCAAGGCCTGCGCATACGTCTGCCCCGTGAGCCGCTCGATGATGGCGCCCAGCAGGAAGTAGCCGGAGTTGTTGTAGGAGTACTTCGTCCCGGGCTCGAACTCCAGGTCACCGCTGCAGGCCTTCTGCACGAACTCCGGCACGCCGTAGGGGTCGCGTGCATCGTCCTTGAAGGACCTGGCCGACGTGAAGCTGGGGATGCCGGAAGTGTGGTTCAGCAGGTGGGTGATGGTGACGCGGTCTCCGGTGTCCTTCCGGTAGTCCGGCAGGTGCTTGGAGAGAGGGTCATCCAGCCCGAGCTTCCCCTCGGCGGCGAGCTGCAGGATGGCCATGGCCGTGAAGGACTTCGTGATGGAGCCGATGCGGAACTTCGTGTCGGGCGTATTCGGCACGTTCCATTCGAAGTTCGCGGAGCCGTAGGCCTTCTTGAGGATGATGCCTTTCTCGTCGGCCACGAGAATCGTCCCGTTGAACATGCGTAACTGATGGAACCGGGTGACATATTGGTCCACCTCCTGCTTCCGCGGCGCCGCCTCCGCGAGCGGAGCCACCAGCACCAGGGCCACCAGCGCGCTCACGGCACGCCCATTCATCCAACGCATCTCGTCCTCCTCACAGGTCCGTGGGATACGGACCCGCACCGCGGCGATTGCACGGGCGACGCCTCGAGAAAGGGCCGAATTGTCGCGATGCGTATCGCACACGGGCACGAACCCGCGCAGAATAACAGGTGAACCGTCCGTGTCCGTTGAAACCAGGGGCAGCCGGGCGGGCGTGGAGGCACACGAATGGAAGTCAAAGGCGTTGCGTTCCTGGCCCGGCAGGCCCATGCGGAGCAGACCTTCGGCACGGAGAGGTGGCGCGCCTTCCTCTCCGAACAGGCGAAGAGAGACCCCATCTTCACCCAGCCGGTGATGCCGGTAACGCGCATCCCGGCGGACGCCTTCTTGCGGCTCAACGACGCCCTGACCCAGCTGTTCTACGCGGGGGATCCTCAGGCCTACTGGAAATACGGCCTCAAGTCCGCGGAGTACGCACTGGGCCAGGGCCAGCTCAAGCCCATCTTCAGCAAGGGGGAGCACCGGCGCTTCGCGCTGTACACCCCGGGCATCTGGAAGGGTTACTTCACCCAGGGCGAGCTGGCGGCACAAGTCCAGGGTGACGTGGCGGAGCTGCGCATCACGGGCGTGCCCCAGCCGCACATCTACTTCGAGCTGTCGGTGATGGGCTTCGCATCTGGCGGGCTCAGCTACCTGAGCGGCAAGGAGGTTTCACACGAGGTGCTCAAGGGCTTCAGCCGGGGCGACCAGGAGGTCGTCTACCGCTTCACCCTGCCCTCCTGAGCCTGACTGCGTTTTCCAGCCTTGCAGTCAAGGAGTCACCCCGTGCTCAAGCTGCACCACCTCGCGAGCTCCCGTTCGCAGCGCATCCTCTGGCTTCTGGAGGAATTGGGGCTCGACTACGAGGTCGTCATCTACCCGCGCGACCCGAAGACGAACTTCGCGCCGCCCGAGCTCAAGGCCATCCATCCACTCGGCAAGTCCCCATTGCTCGAGGACGACGGGCGGGTGCTCGCCGAGTCCGGAGCCATCATCGACACCGTCTTGCGCCGCCATGGCAAGGGCCGGCTCGCGCCCCCGCCGGACTCGGCCGAGTACGACACCTACGTGCATTGGCTGCACTACGCCGAGGGCTCGGCCATGCTGCCCCTCATTCTCGGGGTGTACATGGGACGTCTGGGCGAGGCGGGCGCGCCGCTCGAGCCGCGCATCTCCAGCGAGGTACGGAACCACCTCGGCTACATCTCGGGAGCGCTCGGGCAGCGGGACTACCTGGTGGGCAACAGCTTCAGCGGCGCCGACATCCAGATGAGCTTCGTGCTGGAAGCGGCGCGGTCCTCGGGCGCCCTGGAGTCCTTTCCCAATCTCATCGCCTATCTCGAGCGGTTGCACGCCCGGCCCGCCTATCAGCGTGCCATCCAGCGGGGCGGGCCCATCAACCTGGGCGGCCAGGGCAAGCGCTGAACGTGCGCGCTGAATGACGCAACTGGCCATGCGCCGGGGGCATGAGCAGACACGATAAACTGTTATCGTCGTCCTCCTTCCCCCGGAGATATCGATGCCGCGTCACCCCCACTGCCTCGCCGTGCTCACGGCGTTGGCCTTCCTCGCAACGTCAAACGCCTCGGCACAAGCCCTCCAGGAAGGGCCACCGCCGCAGCACCGGCTCGTGTACCGCAACCTGATGGTGGCCCGCCTCAACCCCCTGGGCCTGCTGGACGAAGCGCGGATCAACTATCGCTACCGGCTCTACCGCAGTGAGTCACCCGCGCTGCGCGACAACTTCGTGAGTGTCGGCCTCGCGCCCGCGCTCAGCCCCGCCTTCGGACGGCTCGGGATCGTGGTGGAGCTCCAGCCACTCAGCATCCTCCAGCTCTGGGGCATGTATGAGTTCATTGGCAACTTCGGCACCTTCCGGCAGCTGCAATCCTTTCCCTCGGCGCTCTCGAACTTCAGCGACACGGAGCTGGATGGCCTGGACCGGCTCCCTTCAGGAGACACCCGGAGGCCCTATTCCAACATGGGCTCGCAAGTCACGCTCGGCGCGACGCTCCAGTTCAAGGTGGGTCCGGTGGTGGCGCGCAGTCTCTTCCGGATGGTCCGCCCCGACATGTCCCTGCGCGACGGGAACCGCGTCTTCTATGACATCTACTACGACGTGCTCGCCCCCAATCAGGGTTGGTATTTCGTCAACGACGCCGACGTGCTGTACCAGACGGGGCGTGGCCTCACGATCGGGCTTCGGTGGGCGTCCTCGCACGCCTTCTACGGTCCGAGCCACTTCTCTCCCGGCGAGCTCCAGTCGAATCCCAACACGACCCACCGCGTGGGCCCCGTGGTGGCCTACACCTTCGCGGAGCGGGACGGCGCGCAATTCAACTCGCCCACCGTGCTGCTGATGGTCAACTGGTGGCTCGCCCACCGCTACCGCACGGGCGCGGACTCCTCCGCGTTCTTCCCGTACCTGGCCCTCGGATTCTCCTTCTCCGGCGACCTGATGCCCGTGCCCTCGCCCTCGGAGCGGTAGGCCCGGCGCCCAACGCCGTGTCAGAGCCCCGCGCTATATGCCGCAGCCTCCCCTTTGGAGGAATCACACCATGAAGCGTACCGTGCTTGCCCTCGCCGTGCTGCTCCCCACCCTCGGTCTCGCCGCCGAGGCGAATGCCCCCGCGAAGGCCGCGCCCAAGGACTCGAAGAGCGCCCCCGCGAAGTCCGAGCCCAAGGACTCGAAGTTCCTCGTCGACTACCTCTCCCAGACGCAGAAGGATTTCCTCAAGTCCATCGACGGGCTCTCGGAGGCGCAGTGGAAGTTCAAGCCCACTCCCGAGCGCTGGTCGGTCGCGGAGGTGGCCGAGCACATCATCCTGTCCGAGGAGATGTTCGGCGAGAACATCTCGGGCAAGGTCCTCAAGACGCCCGCCGCGACCGCCGAGCAGAAGGCCAAAACGCAGGGACTGGAGGACAAGATCCTCCAGGGCATTCCGGATCGGACCACCAAGCACAAGGCGCCCGAGAAGCTCCAGCCCGCGAGCAAGTTCGCTTCCGCCCAGGACGCAGCCAAGGCATTCAAGGACCGGCGTGACGCGAATATCGCCCTGGCCAAGACGACGCCGGAGAGCGAGCTGCGCAGCCACGTCAGCGGTCCGTCGCCCATCGGCGATCTGGACGCCTACCAGTGGATGCTCTTCATGGCCGCGCATGCCAAACGGCACGTCGCGCAGATTGAAGAGGTAGTGGCCGATCCGAGCTTCCCGAAGAAGTAGGAAGCCCGCGCCGGACACCGGGCCCGGGGACAATCCCGGGCCCACCTGCCATCCAGCTCAGTGCTGGATGCGCTCGAACAGCTTCAGCTCCTCACCGCCGATGGTGCTCCGGGGGCAGGGCTCGGCATATGCGGACCGCGCCTTGTTGTCCCGCGGAGGCGCGAAGCCGCTGTGGCACACCAGGCAGCTGGCGCAGAGCTCGCCGACGATCTTGGAGACCGACTTGGAGCCGTTCAAGCAGGTGGTGCGGACACCAGAGCTGTCGATGACCATGGGCCAGGCCTTCACCATGAAGGTGTGATCGACGCCGCAACTGACTGCTCCGTTGCTGAAGTACCAGGTGCCGGAGGCGCCGGGCCGCTCCTCGTAGGCGACCTTGACGTTGTCCACGTAGTACTCCAGCAGCACCGCGTTGGAGGAGGTGGACACCGTCCAGCTTCCACTTCCGGCCAGCTCGCCCTCGAAGATGCTCGCGCCCGTCAGGGTCAGGCTCGTGACGCTCAGCGAGGAGCACAGCTCGGACTCCTGGACGCCCAGGGGCTCCGCGGACCCGATGGGGACAGGCTCGAGTCCGCCGCCACAGCCCGCCAGCAGCAGTCCCGACAGGAGGGAAATGAGCAGGGATCGGTTCGGAAATCGGTTCATTGTCAAGGCTCCTTTAGAATGGGAAAGCGTGACAGAACCGTATTGTACAGAATAACGGCGCTCATCGCATGGATGGATGGGGGCGGCAGGAACCTGGGCGGAAATATTTGGAAATCGAGAAGCCGTAAATAGCGCCCTGGCTCTCGCGGTCTGACCTGGCACAACACGACGCGAGACCTCTTCACGAAGTTCGAGAAGGGCCTCGCTTCACCGGGTCGTTGACCGAGGGAGCACTGCCATGAAGCGCCTGTTCACGTGGATGTCGATTGCCGCCGTTGTGTATTCGAGCACTCCGGCGCTGGCGCAGGATTTCCGCACCACTTCGCCCAGCCACGACGCCAGCGCCGTGCACCAGCGGGACCGCCATGAGCGCGACGCCCGCGAGCGCCGGGAACGCGAGGAGCGGGAGCGGGCCGAGCGCGAGCGCCGGGAACGGGCCGAGCGCGAGCGCAGGGAGAGGGCCGAGCGTGAGCGCCGGGAGCGTGAAGAGCGTGAGCGCCGGGAACGGGCCGAGCGCGAGCGCCGGGAGCGGGCCGAGCACGAGCGCCGGGAACGGGCCGAGCGCGAGCGCCGGGAGCGCGAGGCCCGCGAGCGGGCGGACCGGAGTCATCGGAATGTGCACGAGGCCTCCGGCGTGCACCGCTAGAAATCGCCTTCCTCCCAGCGGGCGCGAGCATGGCGAAGCAAAGAGAACCCTGTCTCCCGCCTCCCTCTGGGACCATCATGGGGGGAATGTCGATCCCCTCCCCCTTTCGCAGTGAAGCCGCTCGGAGCAGGTATCTGGCCGCCTATGACGGGTGGAGCCAGAAGTGGCCCGGGCCGTCGGACACGCAACTCGTGCAGACGTCCTACGGCGCGACGTTCGTGCGGGGCTCGGGCCCGGTGGGCGCGCCCCCCCTCGTGCTGCTGCCGGGCGCCGGGGCCACCTCGCTCATGTGGGCCCCCAATGCCGCCGCGCTCGCCGTTCATCACCGCGTCTGGGCGGTGGACAGCATCGCGGATTACGGCCGCAGCGAGCCCACTCGCCCGGTGCTCACGGCCCGGGACTTCGTGACCTGGCTGGACGAGCTCACCACGGTGCTGTCGCCCGGGCGTCCCTTTGGCCTCGCGGGCGTCTCCTATGGAGCGTGGATCTCGGCCCAGTACGCGCTGGCGCATCCCGAGCGGCTCTCCGCCCTGGCACTCATCGCCCCCGCCGGGACGGTGATGCCCCTGGGCCTGGGCTTCATGCTGCGGGCGGTGTCGTGCGCGCTGCCTTCGCCCTGGTTCACCCGCCGCTTCATGTCCTGGCTCGCCAACGATCTGGCGGCGAAGAAAGATGAAGCGAGCCGGTTGCTGCTCGAGGAGCGCGTCGAACAGGGCTACCTCGCGCTTCGCAGCTACAAGGCACGCCGGCTGGTCGAACCCTCCGTCCTGAGTGACGAGCAGTTGCGCGCGCTGCCTTCACCCACGCTCTTCCTGGTGGGAGAGAACGAGCGCATCTTCTCCGCCCCGGCGGCGCTCGAGCGCTTGCGCCGCGTGGCCCCCGGCATCGAGGCGGAGTTGATTGCCGGAGCGGGGCACGACGTCACCCTCGTGCAGGCAGAACGGGTCACCGCCCGCCTCATGTCCCTGTTCGAAGCAAAGCCGATTTGAATTCCAAATACATCTCCACGTCAGTCGGGTCTCGGATGGACCAGGCCGGCGGTCCTCGCGTGGAGACAAACATGAACGCACGCAGGAGACGTATCCGATGTGCCACGGGAATCGCGACGTTGCTGACGGTCACGGCGTGTAGCGAATTCTCAAACAACAACAATCCCAATCCAGGCGGCGCCGCCCATCTCCCTGCCGGGGAAAACAGTCGTGAGCAAACTTTGCAGCAATCCGGGTACCCGGAGGCCGACTTCGCCGTAACCTCGGTCACGGGCCCCGCGAGCGTCCGTGAAGGTGAGTGGTTCAACGCCGCCGTGACGGTCTGCAATCAAGGCGATGCGCCAGGTAATACAGCCGTGAGCCTCTTCTTATCGGCGGACCCGGTCATCACCTCGGACGAGCCTCTGACACCAGCGTCGGACCTCCGCCTGGAGCAGGTCTACCTGCCGGGGCTCGCGCCTGGCCAATGCAAGACGGAGACGGTGAACGGACGAGCCTCCGTGACCATTCAAGGAACGTACTTCCTGGGAGCCATCGCGGAGCCTGGTTCCTTCGATCCCAACACGGCCAACAATGTGAAGACAGGCAACGCCATGGGGATCGGAAACCGGCCGGACTTCGTGGTGGCGTCGGTGTCGGGCCCCACGAGCGCCATGAACGGCCAGTCGTTCCCCGCCACCGTGACGGTGTGCAACCCCGGGACAGCGCCGGGCGCGCCCAACGTGGAGCTGTACCTGTCGGCGGATACGGTCGTCACACCGGCCTCGCCGCTCACCCCCGCCTCGGACCGCCTGCTGGGAACACGCTCGATGAACACGCTCGAGCCGGGCCAATGCCAGACGGAGACCCTGAACGTGTCGGCCTCCGTCCTCCGTGACGGCGCGTATTACCTGAGCGCCATCGTGGACCCGGCTCGCAACGTGTCCGAGCTCATCGAGGACAACAACACGCTGGCGGCGACCCGCATCGGCGTGGGCGCCGCTCCGGACTTCGTGGTGACGTCGGTAACGGGCCCCGCGAGCGTGCTGCCCGGGCAGCCACTCACCGCCAGCGTCCAGGTGTGCAACCAGGGAACACAGCCGGGAGCCGCCCCGGTACATCTGTACCTGACCGCGGATGACATCGTCACGCCTCGCGTGCCTCCCAATCCCCTCACGGATGTGTTGCTGGGAGAGCAGAGCTCGGGCCAGCTCGAACCCGGCTCGTGCCGGACACTGTCCTTCACGGGTACACCGGCGGGTGTCGCCGCAGGTGCGTACGCGCTGGGCGCCATCGTCAACCCGTTCCGCGAACCCAGCGAACTCATCCTGGACAACAACACGAAGCTGAGCCCCCGGTTCGGGATCGGCACGGGGCCAGACCTCATCGTGTCGTCCGTCAGCGGCCCCACGGGCGTCGCGCCGGAAGCTCCACTCACCGCCGCCGTGCGGATCTGCAACCAGGGAACCGCTTCGGCGGGTGCCACGGGGGTGGAGCTGTTCCTGGTCTCCCCCCTGGCCACCCGCATCCCCATGGGCACGGCGAGCGTGAATGGGCTGGCCCCGAATGCGTGTCAGACCACCTCCATCACTGGCATGTCGCCTCCCCCTCTCTACGAAGGGACGTACACGCTCGGCGCCCGCGTGGACCCGGCCTTGGCCGTGGCGGAGCTCGTCGAGGACAACAACGCCGGCACGGGCAACCACGTCGGTGTGGGCTGGCGGCCGGACTTCGTCATCACGTCGGTGACGGGTCCTGCGAGCATCCAGCCGGACCAGCCGCTGTCCGCCAACATCGAGGTCTGCAATCGGGGGACGCTGGCGGATCGAGCGTACGTCGACCTGTACGTGTCCTCGGACGCCATCATCACGCCCCAGGTGCCGCCCCAGGCCTCCTCCGACGTGTTCGTGAATCACGCACTCACGAACATCCTCGCGCCGGACGAGTGCCAGACGCTCTCCATCGAGGGCTCCACCTACGGCGTCATGGAAGGGGCGAACTACCTGGGCGCCGCGGTGGACGTGGCCAATCACCTCCCCGAGTTCTTCGAGGACAACAACGTCCATACCGGCAGCAGGCTGGGCGTGGGGAACCGGCCGGATTTCGTGGTGGCGTCGGTGACGGGCCCCACGAGCGCCAGGCCGGGAGCATTCATCACCGCCACGCTCGAGGTGTGCAACCAGGGTACGCAGCCTGGAAGCACCATGGTGGAGCTGTTCCTGTCCCAGGATACGGTCATCACCCCCCCTACGGCGCCAGGCGTGCCTTCCGACCGACCCGCGGGTCTGACCTTCATCGACAACCTGGCCCCCGGCCAATGCCAGACGAGCTCCGTCGAGGTGGACACCTGGCCGGCGGAACCAGGTGATTACTACCTGGGAGCCATCGCGGACTTCCCGAACGGCATCCCCGAGCTCATCGAGGACAACAACAGCCGGACGGGCACGCGTATCTCGTTCACGTACTGAGCCTCACCACGCGCCCGCCTGTCCCTGGCCCGGGGGCAGGCGGCGCGACAATCAGGTCCCCGTGACCTCGAGCTGCGCCATGAGCTGGGACGACGGCTGGTCATCGGAGAAGACCTGGATGCGGAAAGCGCCCCGGCTCAGCACCGTGCAGGCGTACCTCCTGCCCCGGTACTCCGGGGGACAGGACTCCTGACTGGAATCCTGGAGGTTGACGATGGAGACCTCCGCCGGAAGCCCCTTGGGATTGTCGATCTCGACGGTGAAGCGCCCCCGGACCTCCGTGCCCGGCCGCGACGGCGCGAGAATGCGAATGCCCTCCCATACGGGCTTCTCCCCCGTCGGCCGCTCGGTCCGAGGCTTCTGGGGATCGCGGAGGTGGGCATATTGCTCCTGGATATGGGCGCGGGCCTGGCGCATGGCCTCGCCGCGATCGAGCGGCTTCTCCAGCAACTGCCATGCGGGCTCTTCCGGCAGGTGACGCTGGAGGAACTCCCGGGGCGGCATGAAGAGGTATTCCGTCCTGTACTTCCGCGTGAACACGTCCCCGTTCACGTAACCGGCGTTCCAGGTGACATCCACGAGGTACCACGAGCCCTCGATGCGTACCGCGTTCCACGCGTGGCCCTCGAACTCCCAGTTCTCGCCGGGCGTGGGGACATCACCCGAGAGGGTGACGATCTCCTCTCCGGCGGCCTGCCCCATCGCGGCGAAGAGGTTCGCATAGCCCGCGCACACCCCCCTGCGATTCTGGAACACGGCTTCGGGCGTCTGCGGCGGGAAGTTCCTCGAGCGGTACGCCGCCACGTCGTATTCCACGCGATTGGCCACATAGTCGTGGAGCGCCTTGATGCGCTGGAAGGGATCCCTCTCGTCGCGCACGAGGTACTTCGCGACGGTGATCAGGTCCGTCTCCTGGTTACGGGGGATGGAGACGACCCGGGGATGGAGCTGCTCGGGGAGTGGATAGAAGACCGTTCCACCCGCATTGAGCGGCGTTGACGACAGGCGGTCCGCCCGCTCCCTCGGCGCGTCCGGCACCTTCTTCTCGAGCACCACCGGTTCGGCCCGGACGGGCTCGGGCTCGGGCTTGGGTTCGGGAGGGCGAGGCTCCGGCTTCCAGGAAATGAAGACGTCCGACTCGCTGTCGTCCTCGGGCTCTTGCGGCTCTTCCGTGACGGAGGGAGGAGGCTGCTCGGTGACAGGCGGTTCGGCGGTGGGCTGCACCGGAGGTGGGGGCGGCTCCCGAGGCGGAGGGAGCTGCTGGCCCGGCGTGGGCGGTGCGATGGCGATGAGTTGATCGCGGTAGGGGTTGTCCGTGGCGAGGACGTAGGCCCACTCGACACCATCCGCCGCGGCGAAGACGAGCCGCCGGGCGGTCTCCACATGCGGAGGTCCGGCGGCTGGCAGCATCCAGTCCCCCCGGGTGGAGAGCGCCGTGAAGACCCCTCGGGGCGAGAAAAACAGCGCGCCCACGAGGAACACCAGGTTCACCGTCCACATGCGCAGCAGCAGGCGGGTTCGCAACCGCAGCCACCGCTTCGGAGGAACCCCTCGGGCCTGCCGCCGGGGCAGGCTCAGGAGCTCCCAGAGCAGAGGGAGCCCCAGGCTCAATCCCAGGCCCGCGGCCGCCGCCCAACCTGGGGAGGCGCCATGATGGCTCACCAACGTGGATGCCACCCAGGAGCCCAGAAGTGGCAACACCAGTGCCACCCCGAGCACCCCGAGGATGAGTAGCCATGACAGTGGGCCGGGCCCGGCTGGGCGGCGAGGCGGTGGACGCATGGAAGCGACTCCTTGGGTCCCCATCTTATGCGGAGTACCCTCGCACCTCGCATGAGACGAACCCTCCCCTTGCTCCTCCTCCCGTTGTTGCTGGCCAGTTGCGAATGGGTGGCCGACCCGCTCTCCTTCACCCGGGAAGAAGTTCCCCGGTTCAAGGCCCGGGCCGAGCATCCCGCACCGGCAGCGAATCCCACCTCGCTCAAGGTGATGGCGTGGAACGTGAAGTACGGTGCCTGCCGCATCGACTTCTGGTTCGACTTCTGGGGAGACCGCGTCCAGATGTCCGAGTCCGAGGTGACGGATTGTCTCACCCGGGTGGCGGCGCTCATCCGCGAGTATGACCCGGACATCCTCATGACGGAGGAGATCGAGGTCGACTCCAAGCGCAGCGCCTACATCGACCAGGTGCGCTTCCTGCTGGAGAACACGAACCTCCGCTACGCGGCCTACATGTCCACCTGGAACTCGCGCTTCGTGCCGTCCGAGGGCGTGGGCCGCATCAACCTGGGCAATGCCATCCTCTCGCGCTACCCCATCACCAAGGCCGAGCGCATCCGGCAGGAGGACCGCACGGATCAGGATCCGCTGACGTCGACGTTCTACATCAAGCGGGCCATTGGCCGGGCCGAGGTGGACGTGGGCAACGGCCGGACCATCGCCGCGTACGTGGTGCACACCGAGGCGTATGACCAGGACGGGACCAAGCAGAAGCAGATCCAACAAATCCATGAAGTCCTCCGGGCGGAGACGCTGCCCTGGGTGATTGGAGGAGACTTCAACGAGCTGCCGCCCGTCTGCGACGAGCGCGCGGCGGCGGGGACCCCCGAGTCCTGTGAGGGCAAGCTGCGGCTCTCGGGCTTCCTGGACGAGCGAGAGAGCAGCCAGGGCACCGAGTTCGAGCAGCCGCCCTACACGCCCAGCGTGATGAAGCGCTTCTATGACGACTTCGAGCCCTCCATCTCCCTGGCCCGCTACGGCGTGGGCGATGAGAACCAGCGGCGCTACTTCACGCACTCGGTGCTCGGACCGGACAGCATGAATGACCAGGGCCTGCCTGGCGCCTGGAGCCGCACGCTGGACTATCTCTTCATCCGCAAGGGCGAGGTGTGGACGGACACGGACGTCATCCAGGGACCCGGGCGTCTCGAGGTCCAGAGCGATGCCAGCCGTCTGTCCGATCATGCCCCCGTCGTGGGTACCTGGAGGCTGCCATGAGAGCCCTGTTGATGGCCGTGTTGTTGAGCGGCGCCCTGATGAGCAGCACCCCGGCCTCGGCTCAACCGCTGCCGGCCTGGGACACCGCGGACGTGGGACCCCGGGGCTCCTGGAGCGTGGGCGTGTTCAACCCGCTGCGCATCGCGGTCCACGACAGCATCGAGCTCCAGACCCACCCGCTCCTCTTCTTCGTGGCGCCCAACGTGGATGCCCGCGTCGCGCTGCTGCGCTCGCCCCTGCGGCTGACGGCCGAGGCCGGGCTGTCCATGCCCACGCTCGCCATGCGGCTGGTGAAGGGCTACCTCTTCCCCAGTTGGGGCACGAGCCAGAACGACATCGGTTGGATGCTGATTCCCCGGGCGGGGCTGTTGCTCTCGGGGAACGTGCTCGAGCACGACGTGTGGACGCTCCGGGCGGATGCGACCTTCCGGGTTCCGCTCGGCCCCAACAGCGCCACGCCCCTCAACTTCTTCCTCACGCCGTTGGACCTCGTGCTCGCGGCACCGCTCACGGGCTTCCGCTCGCGGGTGGGTGGCGCCTATGACCACGCCTTCAACGATCGTCTGCGCCTGCGCGGAGAGGTGAACCTCTATGTCACCGGCTCGCAGGGCAACCTCATCGTCTCGGGCCGGGACGTGGGGGCCATCGCCTCCGTGTCTCCGCTGGTGCTCACGGCCCACATGGGCGTGGACATCGCCGTCTCCGCGCACAGCCGCATCACCGCCGGCGTCCTGTGGGCCAACGCGGACCAGGGTGCCACGCGTCTGGTCGAGGGCGCCGATGGCTTCAGCGAGCGCGTCCGCGTCCGGAGCAACGACTTCCTGCCGACGCTGGACTTCATCTGGCAGGGGTTCTGAGCTCCCAGGAGGGCCCGTCCTCCGAGTGGACGGGCCCTCTCGCGGGTGCGCTCACACCCGGGCGGGGAACTACATCCCGTGCCGGGCGATGAGGGCTTCCGCCTCCGCGGGATGATGCTTGCACTCGAGCAGCGCGCGGAGCACGAGCGGCGCGACGATGGTCGCATCGGACTCGATGACGAACATGGGCGTCGTCTCCGTGAGCTTGTCCCAGGTGATCTTCTCGTTGGGGGTCGCGCCGGAGTACGAACCGTACGAGGTCGTCGAGTCGCTGATCTGACAGAAGTACGCCCACGGCTTCACGGGCTGGGCGAGGTCATACTTGATCGACGGCACGACACAGATGGGGAAGTCCCCGGCGATGCCGCCGCCAATCTGGAAGAACCCGATGCCCTCGCCCGCCGAGAGCTCCTGGTACCGGCCGTAGAAGTCCGCCATGTACTCGATGCCGGACTTCACGATGCGGGCGTCGCACTCCCCCGTCTTGACGTACGAGGCGAAGATGTTGCCGAAGGTGGAGTCCTCGTAGCCCGGCACGACGATGGGCAGCTTCGCGCGCGCCGCCGCCAGAAGCCAGCAGGCCTCGGGATCCCCCTCGTACGCCTTCGGATCGATGGCCTGGATGACCTCGTAGAAGTACTCGTGCCAGAAGCGGCGCTCGCCGTTCGCCGTGGCCCGCTGCCACATGGGCACGATGATCTTCTCGACCGCACGGAACGCCTCGTCCTCGGGAATGCTCGTGTCGGTGACCCGGCGCATCCGGTCAGCGAGGATCTTCGTGTCGTCGCTCTTGGTGAGATAGCGGTAGTTGGGGAAGTCCTTGTAGCCGTGGTGGGCCACGAGCCGGAAGAGGGACTCCTCGAGGTTGGCGCCGGTGACGGACAGGCCGTGGATCAGGCCCGCGCGGATGGCGGGGGCGAGCGTGATCCCGAGCTGGGCGGAGGACATGGCTCCAGCGACGGCCCAGAACATCCGGCCCCCCGAGGAGATGTGGCGCCAGTAGGACAGGAGCGCGTCGCGGGTCGCGCGCGCATTGAAGTTCTTGTAGTTCGTGAGAACGAAATCGAGGACGGGGAGCTGGGCATCGGACACGGTCTGCCTCCAGTCAGGGGGTCAAGACTCGGACGACGACACAGCTGGAACGCCATCCGAGGACGCCCTACGGCAACGACGTTTCCGTCGCACCGCCATCGGAGCGTCGAATGGCTGGACGCGTAAGTAGCACGAACTGGCGGCACATCAAGAGGGGTGCTGCTCGAGGGGCGCCTCGCGCGGCCGCGCTCCCGAGACGATCATCGGGCAGTCCAGCCAGGGATGAGGCACGGTCGTCATCGGGAAGCCGAACGCCCGGCTCAGGATGTCCGACGTCATGACCTCGTGCGGCGAGCCGCAGGCAATGGCCTGACGCTCGGCGAGGACCAGGACCTTGTCCGCGTACTGGGCGACCAGGTTCAGGTCATGGAGGATGAGGAGCGCCGCGACGCCTTCCCGGGTCAGCTCCTTCACGATCCGCAAGGTCTTGTGCTGATGGGCCACGTCCAGGCTGCTCGTGGGCTCATCCAGCAGGAGCAGCCGGCTTCCGGTGTTCTCGTGGATCTGCGCGAGCGCCCGCGCGAGGTGGACGCGCTGCTGCTCCCCTCCCGAGAGCGTCAGGTAGTTGCGCCCTTCATACCCCTCGAGCCCCACCCGCTCCAGGCAGGCCCGGGCGATCCGCACGTCCTCCCGGGACTCCGGGCGATTCTGCTGGTGGGGGAGCCGCCCCAACATCACGACCTCCAGGGCCTCGTAGGCGAACTGGAGGTTCGTGGTCTGGGGCAGTACCGCCTTCCTCCGGGCGAGCTCGGGCTTCGAGCCGCTGCCGATGGGAGCGCCGAAGACGCGGATCTCTCCACGCTGGCACGGCAGCTCTCCCGCCAGGTGCTTGAAGAACGTGCTCTTTCCCGCGCCATTGCGGCCGATGACCACCGTGAGCTCGCCAGGATTCAGGGTCAGGTGGATGCCGGACAGCAGCTGCGTCTCGCCGAGACGGCAATGGAGGTCCCGGACTTCGAGTGCCACGGTCATAACGCGTGGGTCCTCCGCTGCCGCAGCAGCAGGTACAGGAAGAAGGGCGCGCCGGCGAGCGCGGTCACGATGCCGATGGGAAGCTCGGAGGGGATCACGACGGTGCGGGCGGTCAGATCCGCGAGGCACAGCAGCGACGCACCCAGGAGCGCGGACAGGGGCAGCAGGACACGGTGGTTGGGGCCCAGCCAGAGCCGGACGAGGTGGGGGACGACGAGCCCGAGGAAGCCAATCATTCCGGACACGGCCACCGAGGCCCCCACACCCAGGGCGACGAACGCCACGAGCATCCACTTCGTCCGCTCCACCGAGATGCCCAGGTGGCCCGCGTTCGCCTCACCCAGGAGGAGCGCATTGAGCGGGTTCGCCAGGGACACCATTCCCACGGAGCACAGGATGACCAGGGGCGCGATGGTGGAGACCAGCGGCCACGTCGCTCCCGCCAGCGAGCCGAGCTGCCAGAAGGTGAGGGTCCTCAACTGGTCGTCGGTCGAGAGATAGGTGAAGAGGCCGGTTCCGGCCATGCAGAGGGCGTTGATGGCGACTCCGCACAGCAACATCATCGTCACATGGGTCTTCCCGTTCTCCTGGGCGAGCGAGGAGATGAGGAGGATCGCCCCGAGGCTCCCGGCGAACGCCGCCAGTGGGAAGGTGTAGAACCCGAAGAGCTGGATCTTGAGCACCGTGACCGCGGACACGGCGAGCGAGGCGCCGCTCGACACGCCGAGGAGCCCGGGATCCGCGAGGGGATTGCGGAAGAGCCCCTGAAGGGCCACGCCAGCAACGGAGAGCGCGGCACCGACCAGGACGCCCAGGAGGACGCGCGGGAGGCGGATGACGGTGAGGACGGCCGCCTGCTGTTCCGAGAACTCGGCGAGCGGTGGCAGTCCGACGTGGGACAGGAGGATGGAGATCACCTGGAGCGGGCTGATGGACACGGCCCCGGCCCCCAGCGAGGCCACCGCGCACATGAGCAGGAACGGCACGAGGAGGAGCAGGCCCTGGGTCCTCTTGCTCTGGACCTTCGGGACGTACTCCCCCACCGGCCAGGCGCGCTCACCGGGAAGGCTTTGCATGGATGGCCTTGAAGATCGTGTCCGCGAACTGGGGGAAGCGGGGACCGACCCAGCGGATGGTGTCGTCCACGGTGATGATCTTCCTGTTCTTGCCCGCGGGCGTCAGCGCCACGCCTGGGAGCTTCAACGCTCCGTCGACTCCACCCACGGCCTCGAGGCCGCGGTTCATCATGAGGATCGCATCGGGGGAGGCCAACACCAGCCCCTCCGCCGTCAGCGTCTTGGTTCCCGAGGTGAAGTCCGCGGCGTTCTGGCCTCCCGCCAGCTCGATGAGCACGTGGACGCCCGTGTCCTTGCCGTAGACGAAGGCTTCTCCAGGCCCATGGGCATAGAGGAAGAGGATCCGGGGCTTCTTCCCGAGCGCCGCGATCTTCTTGTCCAGCTCCGAGCGCTGCTTGTCGAGCTCCTGGATCATCCGCTTCCCGGCGTCCTGGACGTTGAGGAGCCGCGCGACGATGCCGATGCGCCGCTTGAGGCCGTCGATCCCATCCTTGGAGGAGTTCTCGAGAACCAGGACGGGAATCCCGGCACTGCGAAGCTGCCCGGCGGTGGCGGGGGTGAGGTTCTCCTCCGTCGCCAGGACGAGCTCCGGCTTCAGGCTGATGATGCCCTCGAGGCTGGGATGGTAGGGGTGGCCGACCTTGGTGATCTTCGCCTGCTCGGGAGGCCAGGTCCCACCGATGTCGGTACCGACGATGGTCTCACCCTTCCCGAGTCCGAACAGGATCTCCACCAGCGAGGAGTTGACCGCGACCACCCGCTTGGGCGGGGCGATGTCGACGCTCTGTCCGTCGACTCCCTTGATCAGCGCCGCCTGGGCGAGGGGGCTCGCGATGACGGCGCTCATGAGCAGCAACAAGTAGGCTGGATGTTTCATCGGAATCCCTAATCCGGAATCTCTAATAAAGGTTCTTCTTGTAGTCCTGGGTCAGGGCCCAGTCCATTACCCGTTTCGAAGCCAGGGCGCGCACGGCCGCCGCGGCGACGCCGCGCTGGGGGTTGCGCCTGACGTGGTCGATGAACACGTCGGCCATCTTCGGCAGCTGCTCCGCGGGAACATGGCGCGTGCCGTCCCACAGCCCCGCGCCGACGATGGCCGGGCTGGCGCGGAGGCGCACCTCGTGGGGTTCGAGCAGCAAGGCCAGCTTCGGCACCTTGTCCGCGACCGCCATCGACGCCAGAAGCGAGGGCTCGGTGGTGAGCGAGGCGGCGCCGGAAACTTCCAGTTCGCGCGGCTCGCCGGGAATCAGCGCGAGCAGCGCGGCCCGTGGCTGCTCGAGGACATTGTGGAACGTGTCCGTGCGGCGATTGCCGGGCCGATCCGCGACCGCCAGCCGCGTTCCGTCGAGCCGCAGGAAACCGGCGGGGTCACCCTTCGGGCTCATGTCCGCGTGGCCCTGAGCGTCCCACGAGGCCACGACGACGAAGGGCGTCCATGAGAGCCAGTCCCGCACGGCCGGATCGCTCCAGGGCCCCGGCGCCTCGTTGCCGGACTGAGCCGGAGCCACCGCTACCGGAGGCTTCCAGAACGCCGAGCGCAGGAGCGCCTTCGCGCAGTGCACGAACGTTTCTTCCACGGTAACGCGGAGGGAGTGCCCCTCCAGCGTCGCGCGCCCATTCAACCGGAGCGTCTCTCCGAGCCCGGGGATGAAGAACAGGAGCCCGCATCCCACCGAGGGATCGAGCGGGATGGGGCCGGGCAGTTCGAGCCGCACATGCGTGGCGTCCTCCACCCGGGCAAAGCCCGGCGCGCCCCCTGCCGTCGTGACCCGCGCCCTCCCCTCCCCGTCGATGAAACCGATGGCGGCGAACGACGACAGGCCGAGCAGCCGGACGCAGTGCTCATCCAGGGCGTCCAGCGACTTCATCATGACGCCGACAGGACGAGAGCCGACCGTGCGCTCCAGTTCCTCGACCGAGTGGATCGATGCCATGGAGGCAGCATGACATATTGATTTTGATTTGCAACTTCACAATGACGCCCCTCCCCTCCACCGGTGGAGGGGAAGGGAGCGGGAGGGAGACTCAGGCCGCGTTCGCCCCGGCGGCGCGCTGGGCGTTCTCGCGCAGCGTCTCTTCCACCATGTCGACGGTGTAGTCGATCTGCTCCACGGTGTGCGCCGGGCTGAGGAAGTTGAGGTCGCGGCGCAGCAGCACGCCCCGGCGGGCCATGCCGGCCTGGAAGGGCTGCGTGAGCTTCGCGTTCTCGGCGAGGTCCTTGGAGAAACGGAAGAGCGGAATGCCGTCGTAACCCAGCACCCGCAGCTGCGAGCCGAGCCGCTCGGCCCGGGCGTTGATGCCCTCGCGCAGCCGCCGTCCCATGGACATCATGTGCGTGATGTGATCGTTCTCGCGGTACTCGCGGAGGACGGCCTCGCAGACGGCCAGCGACAGCATCTCACCGCCGAAGGTGGTGGACACCTGGAGCTCGGAGAGCTTGGAGAGGTACTGGGCCGGGCCGGCCACGGCCGACAGGGGCATGCCCGCGGCGATGGCCTTGGACAAACAGACGAAGTCGGCCTTCACGTCGAAGAACTCCTGGGCACCGCCCCGCGCCAGCCGCAGGCCGGTGATGACCTCGTCGAGGATCATCATCACGCCGTGCTTCGTGCACGCGGCGCGCAGCTGGTGCAGGAAGTCGCGGTTCAGGGGGCGGTTGAAGGGCACGGACAGCAGCACCGCGGCCAGCTGCCCCGCGTCCTGCTCCACCCGGGCCAGCAGCGCGGCCTCCTCCGGCTCCTCGAAGAGCGGCAGGCGGCGCGTGTACTCGGCCACGGCGGAGGGGACGCCCGGCGTGTCATACATGAAGTGGTCGTGCCAGCCGTTGTAGCCCACCGTGATGATGCGATCCTTGCGGGTGATGAAGCGCGCCAGCCGCACCGCGGCCGAGGTCGCATCCGCGCCCGTCTTGAAGAAGCGCACCATCTCCGCGCCGGGGGTGGCCTCCACCAGGGCGCGCGAGGCCGTCACCTCCACGGCGGTGGGCAGCGAGTGCAGCAGGCCCTCCTCCAGGTGCTCGCGGATCGCCGCCAGGACCGCGGGGTGGTTGTGGCCCAGCGAGTTGGCGCCCAGGCCACAGACGTAGTCGATGTACTGCTGCCCATCCACGTCCTCCACCAGGGCCCCCTGCCCTCGCGCGAGGAAGACCGGGAAGGCGCCCGGGGCGAACATCTCCGGCCGCTTCATCATGGTCATGGTCACGCCGGGCACCAGCCGCCTGGCTTCGGCCAACAGACGTTGGGAGTTCTCGAGCTTCAATTCGCCCGCGTTGGGACGGGGCAGTGACGGGTGCTTGCTCATGGGGTTCTCCATGGGGATCTGCGCCCCCTCTACCGTGATTTGGTGAAAATGACAATGCGAATCGTTCTCAACTAGAAGGCACGCGGACCGCGCCGCCCCCCCCAGGCGGGAACTCACTCCTCGTCGTGGTCGTGATCCTCGACACCGCGCTTCCAGTAGCCGGTGAGGTTCACCCACTCCTTGCGCAGACCCCGCTCGTTGAGCAGGTGCAGGCGCAGGGTGCGCATGAGGGTGGACTCGCCCGCGCCCCAGACGTAGACGTCGCCCGGAGGAAGCGTGAGGCCGCGAATGGCCGGCTCCAGGAAGCTCGCCGTGCCGGGAGGCGCCCCGTCGCGGTGGAGCCAGTGCAACTCCAGGTTCGCCCGGGTGCTCACGGGCACCCGCGCCTCGGCGTTGGCCACCTCGGCGAAGACCAGGGCACGCGCGCCCTCGGGCAGCTCCTCGAGCCTGCGGGTGAGGGCCGGCAGCGCGGTCTCGTCCCCGAAGAGCACGTAGGCGTCGAAGTCGTAGGTGACGAGCAGCGAGCCGCGAGGACCCGCCAGGCCCAGCAGGTCTCCCGGCCTGGCCTGGGAGGCCCACGTGGAGCCGGGCCCCGAGCCGTGGATGACGAAGTCGATGTCCAGCTCACCCGCCGCCGCGTCAAACCGCCGGGGGGTGTAGTCGCGCAGCGCGGGCCGGGGCTTGTCCGGGGGGAACTCGAGGCCTCGCGGCCCCATGCCCGTGGGCACCAC
Source organism: Archangium sp. Cb G35 (assembly GCF_001896145.1). Lineage (NCBI taxonomy): Bacteria > Pseudomonadati > Myxococcota > Myxococcia > Myxococcales > Archangiaceae > Archangium > Archangium sp. Cb G35. Next base: position 19,841 of record NZ_MPOI01000005.1, on the reverse strand, counting down.
GGGCCTGCGCTCTCCCGGAGCGGCGAAGAACAGACGGACGTGATCGTCCGCCCCCTCGCTCCGGAAACCCTCCAGCTCCGGCCCCCCGAGCGTCACCCGCACCATGTCCGGCGACAGCCGTTGGGTGCGGAGGACCTCCAGGACGCGGACCTTGATGGGAAAGGGACCTCTTCGGGACGTTCGTTCGCTCGTTCGTTCTGCGGCGTGCATGGGGCTTCTCCACGAGCGCCCCGTGCCACTCCGTCACAACACGAGAGCATCCCGGGAGCGCTCAGCTCTCCTTCTTGATCTGCTGGGCGAGGTAGTGCGCCTCTCCCACTTGTTTCATCAGCTCGAGCTGGGCCTCGATCCAGTCGATGTGCTCCTCGGTGTCCTCGAGGATGCTGTCCAGCAGCTCCCGGCTGCCGTTATCCCCCAGCGTGCGGCACAGCTCGATGCCCTCGTTGAGGCGCTTCTGCGAGCCGAGCTCCAGGTCCAGGTCCAGGCGGAGCATCTCGGGGACCGTCTCCCCCACGTTCACCTTGCCCAGGCGCTGGAGGTTGGGCAGACCGCCCAGGAAGAGGATGCGCCGCACGAGCCGGTCGGCGTGCTTCATCTCGCCGATGGACTCCTCGTAGATCTTCTTCTGCAGCCGCTCGTACCCCCAGTTCTCCGCGATACGCGCGTGAAGAAAGTACTCGTTGATGGCCGTCAGTTCGGTGGTGAGGATGTCGTTGAGAAGGTCGATGATCTGGGGGTGGCCTTTCATAGGGCCGTGGACGCTAGTTGCAGCGCGGGGACCGCACAACTGTCCCGACAGGCAGAACGTCCGTTGGCTCCCTGACGACACTCCTTGATCAGATCCGCGATCTGCTCCTGGCAACCCCCGCACCCCGTCCCCGCCCCACAGGTCTCCCCAATGGCCTCCACGCTCCGGGCACCCTCCGAGATGCGGGCGCGGATGGTTCGGTCCGAGACGACATGGCAGAGGCAGACGATCATTCGAGGCTCACACGACGAAGGGCCACACCACGTGGCCCCAAGTTGCAATTGAGAATAATTCGCAATACCGAATCCGTCAAGCACCCCCCAGGTGGGCCGGTGACGCCCTCCTTGGATCAGGGGTCCGCTTCCCACTTTCCAAGTGGTCTGCTTCCCGCTTTCCAAGTGGTCAGAGCTCGGTCAACCTTTCCGGGCTGTCCGCGTTTTCCCCCGATACGCAAGGAAAGAATCCCATGAAGCTTCCCTCGAGAGGGTCAGCGCTGTGCGCGTTGATCCTGGCGCTCTCGAGCGCGCCCGCGCTCGCCGGCACGGCAACGGTCTACTACTACACGCCCTATAAGGCCTGGACGTCCGCCTCCATCCATCACAACGCCACTGGCACCTGGACGGCCGTGCCGGGCGACGCGATGAGCGCGGCCTGCACGAACTGGGTGACGAAGACCATCACCACGGGCACGGCCACCACCTTCCAGGCGGTCTTCACCGACGGCCAGAACCGCTGGGACAACCTCAACAACCAGTCGGGCGCCAACTACGTCATCCCCACGGCGGGCACCCACCAGGTCAAGAACGGCCAGCTCCTGGCCAACGCGGGCTCGCCGTGTGCCGCCGACACCCAGGCCCCCACCGCGCCTGGCGCGCTGACGGCGGGCACGGTGACGTCCACGTCCATCGCCTTCTCGTGGAGCGCCTCCACCGACAACGTGGGCGTGGTCCGTTACGACGTCTACCGCGCGGGCACGCTCATCGGCTCGGCCACCAGCACGAGCTACACCGATACCGGACGCACCGCCTCCACGGCCTACAGCTATACCGTGAGGGCCGTGGATGCGGCGGGCAACGTGTCCGCCGCCAGCCCTGCCCTGTCCATCACCACCCCCGCGGGCAACAGGGCCGAGGTCTATTACTACACGCGCACCCGCGCCTGGACCTCCGCCAACATCCACTACGCGCCGGCCGGCGGCTCGTGGACGGCCGTGCCCGGCGCCGCCATGAACGAGACCGCCTGCACCGGCTGGGTGAAGAAGACCGTGGACCTGGGCTCGGCCACCGGCATGAAGGCGGCGTTCAACAACGGCACCACCTGGGACAACAACAACGGCTCGGACTACTCCCTGGGCACGGGGTTGATCACCGTCAGGGATGGCGTCGTCACCGCCAACGCATCCACTCCGTGCGTGACGCTGCCCCCGGATACCTCCGCGCCGTCCATTCCCTCGGGCGTCATCGCCACGGCCTCGGGGACGCAGATCAACCTCTCCTGGAGTGCCTCGACCGATGACCGGGGCGTCACGGGATACGAGCTCGTGCGCACCGGGGGGACCCAGGGCACGAGGACCTGGACCACGTCACTCACCAGCTACAGCGACACCGGCCTGACGGCCCAGACCGCCTACAGCTACACCGTGAAGGCCTTCGACGCGGCCGGCAACAAGTCCTCCGCCAGCGCTTCCGTGTCGGCCACCACCGGCAGCGCGCCGCCTCCACCTCCCCCGGGAGAACCCCTGGGCGGAGACATCCGCGAGGACTCCATCTACTTCGTGCTCACCGCGCGCTTCTACGATGGCGACTCGTCCAACAACCGCGGTGGCAGCATGCACGTCAAGTCGGGCAACGCCGCCAACAACGACCCCATGTTCCGCGGTGACTTCAAGGGCCTCATCCAGAAGCTCGACTACATCAAGGCCCTGGGCTTCTCCGCCATCTGGATCACCCCCGTGGTGCTCAACCGCTCGGACTACGACTACCACGGCTATCACGGCTGGGATTTCCACAAGGTGGATCCGCGCCTGGAGTCTCCGGGTGCCACCTACCAGGATCTCATCAACGCGGCCCACACCAAGGGCATCAAGATCATCCAGGACGTGGTCTACAACCACTCCAGCCGCTGGGGCGCCAAGGGACTGTGGAACGCCAAGGTCTACGGGGTGCGCGACAGCCAGTGGAGCTGGTACTACGACGCGCCCGTCTCCGGCTTCACCTATGACGGGCTCACCGTCGAGCCCACCAGCGGAAAGTCCTATTACAACGGGGACCTGTGGTCGACGTCCGAGCCCGCGGGCAACACGTGCCGCAACTGGGGCGTGCACACGGGGGGCTACAGCGCCGAGGGCTACAAGGTCTACAACTGCCAGTGGCCCAACCCCACCTCGGGCATGTTCCCCTCGCAGTACTTCCACCAGTGCTGGATCGGGAACTGGGAGGGCGAGGACTCGCGCAGCTGCTGGATTCACGAGGACCTGGCGGACTTCAACACCGAGAGCACGCCGGTGCAGCAGTTCCTGGTGGGCGTCTACAACAAGTACATCGACATGGGCGTGGACGGCTTCCGCATCGACACGGCGGTCCACATTCCGCGCGTCACCTGGAACCGGCGCCTGCTGCCAGCGGCCCACCAGCACGCCGAGGAGAAGTTCGGCGCCAAGGGCCGGGACTTCTTCATGTTCGGCGAGGTCGGCTCGTTCGTGAACGACAAGTGGAACCGTGGCTCGCCCAACCACTCGGCGCAGTTCTTCACGTGGAAGGAGCGCAAGACCTATAGCGCGGATGACACCGCGGCCGCGCTCGAGCAGTACAACTACGAGCAGACCCAGGGCACGTCCAACCAGCCCACGTCCACCAATGCCTTCCTCCAGGGCAACCTGTACCACGCCCCGGATCACAGCCAGTTCTCCGGCATGAGCGTCATCGACATGCGCATGCACATGAACTTCGGCGAGGCCAGCAATGCCTGGTGGAACGGCAAGGACTCGGACGACAGCTACAACGACGCCACCTACAACGTGGTGTACGTGGATTCACACGACTACGGCCCCAACAAGTCCAGCACCCGCTACGCCGGAGGCACCGACGCCTGGGCCGAGAACATGAGCCTGATGTGGACCTTCCGCGGCATCCCCACGCTGTATTACGGCTCGGAGATCGAGTTCCAGGCGGGCAGGCAGATCGACTGTGGCCCCACCTGCGCGCTGGCCACCACCGGCCGTGCGTACTACGGCGACAACCTCGAGGGCAGCGTCACGGCCTCCGGATTCGGTGTGGTGGGCAGCGCTTCCGGCAAGGTCTCGGAGACGCTCAACAAGCCGCTGGTCAAGCATCTGCAACGACTCAATCAGCTGCGCCGCGGGATTCCCGCGCTCCAGAAGGGCCAGTACTCGACCGAGGGCGTCACGGGCGGCATGGCCTTCAAGCGGCGTTTCACCGACGCGTCCAAGGGCGTGGACAGCTTCGTGCTCGTCACCATCTCCGGCGGTGCCACCTTCAGCGGCATCCCCAATGGAACCTACAAGGACGCCATCACCGGTGATGTGAAGACCGTGAGCAACGGCTCGCTGACGGCCAGTGTCTCGGGCAAGGGCAACCTGCGTGTGTATGTGCTCGACCTGCCCGGCAACCCGGCTCCCGGCAAGGTGGGCTCGGATGGTCCGTACCTGAAGCCCTGACGGACGGTGACTCCAGGAACCCGCGGGATGCGCCTCCGCGGGTTCGACTCCCGCCGCCTCCTCTCCGTAGGTTCAGCTCAGAGGCTCGGACGGCACGTCTTGCCGTCACAGTAGTACCCATCCGGACAGGGCTTGGGATCATCCACCTTGCACATGGGCAGCAGTTCCTGCTCCTGGCTGGTCAGATGGGACTCCGTGGCCTTGTCCACCGAGGCGCCACATCCCGCCAGCGCGATGACCGCAACGAACCCCAGGCTCTTGAGCAACATGTCTCGCAGCATTGCGTTCCTCCAGTTGAGTTCCAGAGGTTCCTTCATTCCCGAAGGGAACGTCAATGCATCAGCAACGGCATTTCAATAGCGTGTCCGTTGCGAATCGGGGCGAGCCGTTTTCCAAGAATGCGATGATTCCCACCGGCTTCTCGCGACAACCCCATTGGCTCAGCAGCGGGCCGCCTCATCCACCGGGCCGGCGATGAAGCGGCGGCATTCCAACGGCCAGAGTTGCCCCGTTTGCTCCACTAATCGGCCGTGATGGAGGTGTACACGCGGTTGATGGCTGTCTGGTGGCCTTCGATATCACCCAGGGCCACCACAAGGAGGTTCTTGCTGGCGCCTGTCACGAGGGTGAGATCCCAATTACATATCTCCCCACTCTCGCAGGTACCGATGCCCTCGGCATGGACCTGGATCAGGCCGTTGACTCGCTGGATGACGGGCTCGCTGGTCAGCTGTACATCCTGGAGGCTCTCGACCTCCGTGGTGACGGCCTCCACCAGATCATCGGACCTATCGATATCGGTCACCATGAAGAGCATGGCGACCGTCTGGTCCGGACTGATGACGGTGAGGACGTCGCCATCCTGTCCGGTCTGCCACCCACGGGGCAGATTGAATGTCAGACCACTCTCCTGATGGGTGTACTCCTCGGCCATGGCGGAGACGGCGAGCAGGCTCAGCGTGACAATCAGCGAGACATGGGCTTTTCGCATGGAGCTCTCCTTTGATGATCAGCTGGATGTGGCACGCCTCGGGGTACGGCCGAAAAAGCGTTCGCACGCCTCGTATCTCTTCCAAGCCTCTCTCTTGCTCTCCTCGAGATAGGTCCGGCGCTGATCGGGGGAGAGACAGAGGGTGCTGGACTCCCCGAGCAACTCCCTGATGGCTTCAACGGAAACGGGCCAGATTCTCGCGACTCCCTCGATGGAAACCGTCACCACCCGATCCCCCTTCGGGCTGAACGCAGCGGTCGTGAGCGGCTTCTCATCCTCCCGCAGCACCACCGGCTCGCCCGTCCCATCCGCTCGCCATACCCGCGCCGTCCCGTCCAGGGACGCCGTCACCACCCACTTCCCATCCGGGCTGAACGTGGCGGAGGTGACCGACCCCGCGTGCCCCTTCAGCACCACCGGCGCGCCCGTCCCGTCCGCTCGCCATACCCGTACCGTCCCGTCCTGGGAAACCGTCACCACCCGCTTCCCATCCGGGCTGAACGCGGCGGACGTGAGCGGCTCCTCGTCCTCCCGCAGCACCACCGGCGCACCCGTCCCGTCCGCTCGCCATACCCGCGCCGTCCCGTCCTGGGAAACCGTCACCACCCGCTTCCCATCCGGGCTGAACGCGGCGGACGTGACCCACTCCCCGTCCTCTCGCAGCGGCACGGGTGCGCCCATCCCGTCCGCTCGCCACACCCGCGCCGTCCCGTCCTCGGAAGCCGTCACCACCCGCTCCCCTTCCGGGCTGGACGCGGCGGACGTGAGCGGCTCCGTGTGCCCCTTGAGCACCACGGGCTCGCCCGTCCCGTCCGCTCGCCATACCCGCGCCGTCCCGTCCCGGGAAACCGTCACCACCCGCTTCCCATCCGGGCTGAACGCGGCGGACGTGACCCGCTCCCCGTCCTCTTGCAGCGGCACGGGCTCGCCCGTCCCGTCCGCTCGCCACACCCGCGCCGTCCCGTCCCGGGAAACCGTCACCGCCCACTTCCCATCCGGGCTGAACGCGGCGGACGTGAGCGGCTTCTTGTCCTCCTGCAACACCACCGGCCCGCGCGTCCCGGCCACGTGCCACACCCGCACCGTCCCGTCCTTGGAGGCCGTCACCACCCGCCCACCACCCGGGCTGAACGAGGCGGTCGTGAGCGGATTCTTGTGTCCCCGAAGCACCGCCAGCAGGCCATTTCCGTCCGCTCGCCACACCCGCGCCGTCCCGTCCTCGGAAGCCGTCACCACCCATTGGCCGTCCGGGCTGAACGCGGCGGACGTGAGCGGCTTCGTGTGCCTTTCCACCACCACCGGTTCGCCCTTCCCGTCCGCTCGCCACACCCGCGCCGTCCCGTCCCGGGAGGCCGTCACCACCCGCTCACCGTCCGGGCTGAACGCGGCGGACGTGAGCGGCTCCTTGTGTCCGATCAACAGCACGGGCTCGCCCTTCCCGTCCGCTCGCCACACCCGCGCCGTCCCATCCCGGGAGGCCGTCACCACCCACTTCCCGTCCGGGCTGAACGCGGCGGACTCGGGCATCCTCATCATGTTCTCCCGCAGCACCACCGGCTCGCCCGTCCCGTCCGCTCGCCACACCCGTGCCGTCCCATCCAGGGAAGTCGTCACCACCCACTTCCCGTCCGGGCTGAACGTGGCCGAGGAGAGCTCCTCCTCGTGCCCCGACAACACCCCTGGCCATCCCGTCCCGTCCGCTCGCCACACCCGCGCCGTCCCATCCCGTGAGGCCGTCACCACCCACTTCCCGTCCGGGCTGAACGTGGCGGCCGTGAGCGGCTTCGCGTGGCCGCGCAACACCACCGGCTCGCCCGTGCCGTCCACGCGCCACACCCGCGCCGTCCCGTCCCGGGAGGCCGTCACCACCCGCTCACCGTCCGGGCTGAACGCGGCGCTCCTGAGCGGCTCCGTGTGTCCCAGCAACACCACCGGCTCGCCCGTCCCGTCCGCCCGCCACACCCACGCCGTCCCGTCATCGGAGGCCATCACCACGAGCGTCCCATCCGGGCTGAACGCGGCGGCTGAGATCCGGCCCGACGCAGGGAGCTCCGCCACCAGACGGGTCGAAGCCAGCGACCGATGCGACAGCTCCACCCACCCACGCACCTTCTCCGGATGCCGGACCTCCGAGAGCAGCCCGAGCGAGACATCGGGCTGCTCACGCGCCATCTGCCGCTGAGCGGTCGCCATCACGGCTTGCACCACGGCCTGACGCCTGGCGCGCAACGTCCAGAGCAACAAGCCCCCCATCAGCAGCGCCACCGCCAGGGACACCGCCGCGATGCGCTTCAGCCTGCGCCGGCTGGCCCGCTCCCGTTGTTGCCTCCGCTCCTCCTCTTCCCGCTTCAGCCGCTCCTGCTCCGCCGTCAGCCGCTCCTGCCGGAGCTCCAGCACCTTCCTGGCCAGCCAGTCGTGCCCCAGCTCGAAGTAGCGGCTCCCCCGGTGCTCCTCCGCCCGGAGCACCGCCGCCTTCTCCAGGCTCGTCAGGATCTTGTCCGCTGCTCCCCGCGGCAGCGCATCCCGCGCCTCCTGCTCCATCAGCAGCCGCCGCGTGCCGTCGCTCGCCACCAGGTGCTCCTCCAGTAGCATCCTGGCATCCGCATTCAGCGGCCCCAACCCATCCAGCGTCGCATCCAGGTACCTGTGCAGGATGGGCTCCGCGTCCACTTCCCCCACCACCGCTCCCTTCTCCGCCCGCTCCTCCCACAACGCCCGGCAGACAATCTGGGCGAACGCCGCCTCCACCTCCGCCTCGTCCGTCTCCGCCTGTCCGCTCGCCCTCACCTGCAGCATCAGCTTGCGGCTCTCCTTCTCGTCCCACTGCTGTGCCGGCACGCCCATTCCCGCCAGCTGACACGCCACCTCCACCGCCTCTCCCACCGTGAGCGGTCCCAGCCGGAAGCCCTGATCCCACAGCACCCGCCGCTCGCGAGCCCTGTCCCGGAACCGCCCCAGGTAGTCCTCCCTCAGCACCAGCACCAGATGCAGTCCCTGGATGGGCTTGCGCGCCAGGACCTCCAGGCTCTCCAGCAGCTCGCCCACCGCCCCCGGCGCCCTGTGCGGCAGCAACAACTGCTCCAGTTGATCCAGATAGATGAGGATGGGCTGCTCCGAATAACGCTCCGCCAGCCGGATGGCCTCATCGAGCGCCTCGGACATGCCCATTCCCTCCGGCACCTCTCCCAGCGCGAAGCGGGTGTACATCGTCCGCACCAGCCTCTCGTGCGGCGCCTCTCCAGTCAGCCACGCATCCACCGACACCGTGCGGATGCCATGGCGCTTCTCCAGCATGGGCACCACTCCGGCCTGCATCAGCGACGACTTGCCCGACCCCGAGGGGCCGAAGAGCATCACACACGCGTGGGCCAGGATTCTGTTGGCCAGCAACAGGGTGGCTTCCTCCCGCCCCAGGAAACGCTCCCGCTCCCGAGCCCGGTAGGGCCTCGGTCCCGGAAAGGGATTGACCCGCTCTTCTCCCGTCATGGCGCTCCCCCCTCCGCGAACATGTCGAGTGGCACCGCCTGCTCCGAGACACTCGCTTCAATGACCTGCACGCCGACCTTTCCCGGCAGGCACTGACCGTCCTCCCACAGGGTCCGCTCCTTCTTTCCCGCCTCCGGCTCGAGGAGCGCCATGCTTCCGCGCGGCAGGGGCCTCATCTCGAAGAGCCGGTAGAGCAGCATGCGGTGGTGCCATGACAGCATCGACATTCCCAGCAGGAGGACGGGCCGGGTGTGCAGGTTGCCCGCGATGAAGTCGTAGAGCTCGATCGGCGGCAGATCCTTCAGCGCCTGGATGCCCAGGAGGTAGTCGTCCTCGGTGATGAGGGGCCGCTTGAAGCGCTTCGTCGGCAGGTAGCCCCGGTAGAGCCGGAGCACCACGAGCCCCTGCTCCAGCTCGGACACCCGGGGGGGTTTGAGGAGCCGCTCCCAGCCAGACGCGCCGGCCTCGCGCCGCATCATCGTGCTCGGCCCCCGCTCTCCCCGCTCCGGTGGCTGGATGGCATAGAGCGTGAGCTCCGGCCGCTGCTCGGCCAGGGCGAGCTCCAGCACGGGGAGCCGCAGCAGCGTGATGTGGACTCCGGGCTCGAGCCGCCGCGCCAGGTTCGCGATGAAGGGCGACGCGGTCCCGGCGCTCTCGAACACCCGCTCGAGCTCGTCATTCAGGTTGCTCTCCCCGAACCGCAGCTCATACCGCTCGGAAAGGGCGCTCAACGGCAGGTTGGAGAGCTCGGCGCTGTCATCCTTCGCGAGCTCCTCACACAACCGCTCGTGAAAGCCCTCCAGCAGGAGGCGCTCGTCCCTCCACTGGTCCCCCAACAGCAGGGTGAAGGGCCCCTTCATCAGCTGCCGCAGGACCGGAGGCGGCTGGCCCACGCCCTCGTTCGAGGAGACGGGCCGAGGAGGAGAGAGCATCCGGCCCTGGAACTCGAACAGGACGGGGTCGTGTCCACGCAGGTAGAGCACCGGTGAAAAGGCCTCGGCGCTGCAATCGAAGCCGGAGAGCACGGCCCTCCGGGCATGGTTGAGGGCACGCGCCACGTCGCCCCGCTGCACGGCCTTGCCGGTGAGACTCCGGTAGAAGGCCGCCGAGGACTTCCGGGCCACATCCGCCCGGACGGGCCAGAGGTGGGCAACGACGGCATCCGCTCCATCCCTCGCGAGCAACTCCGCCGCACAAGCCAGGGCCCCGGGATTGGCGCCCTCGCATGCGTCGAGGACGATCAACCGCAGGAACTTGCGCAACCGCTCCTGGATTTGCTGTCCCAGCAGCTCCACGTCTATCCAGGAGGGCTCCCCATCGAGGTCCACCAGGCAGAGCCTGGGCGTGCCCTGGTCGACACAGCCATGGCCGATGAAATGGATGACATGGGGAAAGGGCTCCTGCCCCAGGCGGTTGGACAGGAAGTCCCAGCTCGCGTGCGGGCCCGTGAGCGGCTCGAGCCATTCGATCTCGCCGGCCGCGATGCCCTCGGCGAGCGCGCCTTTGAGCACCAGGAGGGCCTGCGTGTCCGTGGGGGAAACGGGGAGGACCCGGACCGCGCCAGAGACCAGGCGGGGACTCCAGGGTTCATTCGAGCGCACGCCCCGCGCCAGGAGCACGTCTGCCGAGCTCCCCAGGAAACCCGTGGCCGACCCGGACTCGCGCAGCGCCTCCCAGGGAACGGACTGGAGCTCCCCCGCGTGGAGCATCAGCCGCAGCAGGACCGGGCCACCATCCGCCGCCTCCTGGAGCCGCGCCCACACCGTCTGGATGTCCTCCCGGAAGAGGTCATGGTGGAGCACCTGGGCCCGCTCGCGCCATGCGTCGTCGAGTTGCTGGCCCTTGCTGGCCGCGATCCTCACCGCTTGCGAGAACTGTTTCAGCGACTCGGGAGAGAAGCCGGGACCGAGGAGGACGGGGGTGGGTTGCTCTCCTCGTCCGCCCACGGCAAGGGCGCGCATCCCGTCCTCGTTGCGCTCGAGAACGATCTCCAGCCATTTGTCGAAAGCCATCCCGTCACCCTCCTTGGAGGAGCAGGAAGGGGCCTTCGCTCTGGAAGGCGAACACGAGGGGAAGCGACCCCTCGCTCAGCTCGCCGGCCCCCTGAAGCTTCTTCCCCTGGCCCTGAAGAAGCCGCACATGGGATTCGCGCACCCCATTGATGTCCCCCCGGGCCTCGTCCGCGCGAGCGCACCAGACCCAGTCTCAAGTTAGGAATGGCAGGAGATGACGACGAGTGCGCCATCAGCCCCCCTGCCCGGGACCTGGAGAAGCGTGGCGAGGAGGCCCTTCTGGGCGGGATGCCTGAGTCGCGGCTGGACGCGGTCAGCCTTCCTGGGACAACCACTTCCCGGTCAACGAGGCCGGGTGCTTCAGCAGGCCCTCGGGGGGTCCTTCGAAGACGATGCGGCCGCCGTCGTGGCCGGCACCCGGTCCCATGTCGATGATCCAGTCGGCGCGGCGGATGACCCGGGGATGGTGCTCGATGACGATGACCGACGTGCCCGTGTCGACGAGACGATCGATCATCGCCACCAGCCGGTCGATGTCCTTCAAGTGCAGTCCGGTCGTCGGCTCGTCGAGGATCGCCAGGGGCGTGGGCTCGTGCAGGCTGCGCGCGAGCTTCATGCGCTGGCGCTCACCGCCGGACAGCGTGTTCAACGGTTGGCCGAGGCGCACGTAGCCGAGCCCGACGTCGACAAGGGACTGAAGCGGTCCGTGGATGGCGGGCTCGACGAAGAAGGCGGCGGCGTCCTCGACCGAGAAGTCGAAGACATCGCCGATGGAGCGGCCACGCACCTTGTGCTTCAAGACGGCATCGGTGAAGCGGCGGCCACCGCAGGCCTCGCAGGGCATGGCGACGGGGTCCAGGTGGGCGAGGTCGGTGTAGACGACGCCCAGGCCCTGGCATTCGGGGCAGGCGCCCTTGGAGTTCGCGGAGAACAATGACTCCGAGACCTTGTTCGTCGTCGCGAACAGCTTGCGGACGGCGTCGAGGATTCCCGTCCACGTCGCCAGGTTCGAGCGGCTCGAACCGCGGGCCAGGCTCTGGTCGATGACCACGACGTCCTTGATGCGCTGTGGAAGTGTCTGGCGGATGAGCGAGCTCTTACCCGAGCCGGCGACACCGGTGACGACGACGAAGACGCCCTTGGGGATGCGGACGCTCAGGTTCTTCAGGTTGTGCAGGGTCACATCGCGGAGCTCGATCCACCCGGTGGGCGTTCGCGTCTGCGACTTCGTCACCGGCTTCTGACTCAGCGCCTGCCCCGTCACCGACGATGAGTTCTTCAGGCCTTCGACGTCGCCTTCGTAGACGACGCGGCCGCCGTGCTCACCAGCGCCAGGGCCGATGTCGACGATGTGGTCGGCGATGGCGATGACCCCCGGCTTGTGCTCGACGACGAGCACCGTGTTTCCCTTGTCGCGCAACTGCACGAGCAGGGTGTTGAGGCGGTGCAGGTCGGCGGGGTGCAGGCCGATGCTCGGCTCGTCGAAGATGTAGGTCAGATCGGTGAGGCTCGAACCGAGCGCCCGGACCATCTTCACCCGTTGCGACTCGCCCCCCGAGAGCGTGCTGCTCTCGCGATCGAGCGAGAGGTAGCCGAGGCCGATGTCGGCGAGGGACTGCAGGCGCCGGGCGAGGGCATCCCGTACCGGCGCGGTGGCGGCATCGTCGAAGCCGCTCTTCTTCCGGTTGATCAGCTCCAGCAGCTCATCGACCGGCAACGCCGTGGCCTCGGAGATGTTGAGGGCGTGTCCCGCGCCGTCGTCGACGCGGCAGGCGAGGGCCGCGGCGTTCAGGCGGGTGCCACCACATTCCGAGCAGGGCTCCCGGGTGAGGATGGGCTCGAGCGCGTTCCTGAGGTTGGCCTGCAGGTCGTCGAGGTTCTTCGACAGATAGAGGCGGCGGATCTTGGGAATCAGCCCTTCATAGGTGGAGCCCATCATCTTGGTGCCCACCTTGATCTTGACCTTGCACTCGGGCTCGTGGAGCAGCTTGTGCCGCTCCTCGGAGGAGTAGTCGGCGATCTTCTTCTTGAGGTCGAAGAAGCCCGAGCCGCTGATGATGTTGTAGAACCAGGAATCGACGGCGAACCCGGGGAACAACAAAGCCCCTTCCTGGAGGCTCTTGCTCTCGTCGACCAGTCCCTTCACGTCGATGGACGAGACGACGCCGATGCCGTCGCAGGCCTTGCACAGGCCCAGGGGATCATTGAACGACAGGGCGCTCGGGCGGGGCACGGCCGGCTTGCCGAGGCGCGAGAACAACAGCCGCAACAGGCCCGCGGTGTCGCTGACGGTGCCGACGGTGGAGCGGCTGTTTCCGCCGATCCGCGACTGGTCGACGATGATCGCCGCCGAGAGGTTCTCGAGGGCGTCGACGTCGGGCTGGGGCTGCCGCGGCAGGAAGGTCTGCACGAAGGTTGGCAGCGTCTCGTTGAGCAGCCGCTGCGACTCGGCGGCGAGGGTATCGAACACGAGCGACGACTTGCCCGAGCCCGACACGCCGGTGAACACGGTGATCTTCTTCTTCGGCAGGTCGAGCGAGATGTTCTGGAGGTTGTTCACCCGCGCGCCACGCACATGGATCGTGCCGGTTGCCACCGTTTCCTCTTTCTTCACCTTGTCCATTGCCCGCTCCTCGCTGCCGGGCGGTCTACCACACGCCATCCGCCCTTGGCGGCTTCGATTCTCGCCGCCTCCACTCTGTATCTCCTGGAAAGGACTCAGCTTTCCGGGAGGCTGTAGCAAGGGATGTAGCAACGCCCCGGGCGCCATCAGGTGCTTCGGGGCTTTCTTTTTCGGCCGAGGCCGCGAGGGGCAGCCGGACGAGCTGGCCGCGCTCGTGGCGCTGCACCTGGAGCTTCGCCACCTCGGCGCAGAGGGACTCCCACGGGAACGTGGTGTAGAGGCCGATGGTGTTGCCACTCTTGCGCGGGGACCAGAGGGGGGCTCAGGCGCTCACCGGGGACTTGGGGAGCACGATGAGGCACTCGGTGAACTGGCCCTCCGTAGATTCGATCCGCAGCTCGCCCCGGTGCTGCCGGACTACGATGTCGTAGGCGATGGACAGCCCCAGTCCTGTTCCCGAGCCCGCGGGCTTGGTGGTGAAGAAGGGCGTGAAGAGTTTTTCCTGGTGCTTGCGCGGGATACCGGTGCCGTTGTCCCGGATGCGAATCTCCACCTGCGTGCTCGTGCTCCGGCTCCTCACGCTCAGTTCCGGAGTGAAACCCTCGCCCGTAGATTTCTTCTTCTGCACAACGGCGTACAGGCTGTTGTCGAGCAGGTTCAGGATGGCCCGCCCGAAGTCCTGGGGCACCACGTCCACCTTTCCCACAGAGGGGTCCAGGTCCTTGCGCAGGGCCAGCTCCAGTCCCGGATGGGTGGAGCACGTGCTCCCGGTGGCATGGCCCAGGTTCTCTTCCAGCAGTGCGTTCAGGTCCATGGGCATGCGCTCACCCGCTCGCGTGTGCATCTGCATGTTGCGCACGATGCCGTCGGCCCGCCTTCCGTGCTCATCGATCTTCCGGACGTTCTGCTCCAGCCACTCGAGCAACTCGAGCATCCGCTCACGTTCGGAGTCGTCCAATCCCGTCCGCGATGCCTCCAGCGCCTCGCGCAGGTCCTCCACGAGCCCCACCGAGAGCTGGGCGAAGTTGTTCACGAAATTGAGCGGGTTCTTGATTTCGTGGGCAATGCCCGCCGTCAGTGCTCCGAGCGAGGCCAGCTTCTCCTTCTGCACCAGCAATTCCTGCGCCTCTTTCAGCTGTACCAGCGCTCCCTTGAGCTCAAGATTCTTCTCCTGCAATTCCCGAGTCCTCTCCTGGATGCGGCTCTCCAGTCCCTCGTTGGCCTGACGCAGGGCCGTCTCTCGCCGCTGGACCTCCTGGGCCATCAGCTCGAAGCCATGGGCCAGCCGTCCCAGCTCATCGTCGCGCGAACTCGCAAGGGCGACCTGGAAGTCTCCGGTCGCCACTTGGTCGGTGGCCTGGGTAAAAGCTTGCAACGGGCGGGTGAGCTGCTGCCGGAGCACCCAGGACATGATGAGCAATTCCATCACGAGCGACGCCAGACCGAATACCAGAATGTAGCGTGCCGCCTGGAAGGCGGCCAGGGATACTACGTCCCTGGGTAGTATCGTGGCGAAGTTCCAGTCCGGGCCCTTCAGCCGCGCCACGGCGACGTACTCGCCGTACTCCGGCAGTTCCAACACGGTCTGGCCGGGCAGGCGATTTTTCACCCGCTTGAGGATGGCGCGCAGGTGGTATCGCTGCTGCACGGTGCCATCCTGCTCGAGGAGGGCCTCCGATGATGGCCAGGATCCGTACAGGATGTTGTAGGGGCGCGTTGTACCCGTCATTGGCATCTTGGAATACGCGAGGAGCTGGCCATCGTCGCGGAAGATCATGTTGTCGGCGCCAGGTAGGCTGTCCCGGATGGTGCGGGCCATCAGTTCATTGAGCAGTACGTCGTGGCCGAAGCTCGCGATGTGGTGGCCATCCAGGTCCAGTGGCGTGACAACCGAGACCATCCATTGGTGGGTGACCGGATCCGAGTAGATGCCGGACCAGACCGTACGCCGCGCAGGATTCTTCTCGGGCGGACTCGGCTCGTAGACCTTGGCGAACGAAAGGGACCTCTTGACCTCCTGACTCCACGTAGGGTGCTCCGGCCAGTACAGCACGGACGCATCCTCCGGAAGGGCGGCGTAAGTATTCGTGAAGCGCGAATGCAGGGCGGGTCCGTACTGGGCGATCACGTCATACGCGGCGAGGAGGCGTCGGCGCCCCTCCGCGTCGAGCGCTCTGCCGCGGGAGACGAAGACGGAAGGCATCCTCGTGCCGTCGAAGCGTTCAGGGCGGTTGCGGATGGTACCGTCGGGCATCAACGCGAAGAGGCTGTCAAAACGTGCGCTCACGTCCTCCTGTTCAAGAACGAGGAGCCTCTCCACCATGGCTTTCTGGAGGATGGCGTGATTGTCCTCCGCTAGCACGAAGAGGGCCTCTTCCTGCTGGCTACGCTCGGTGACGTAGCGCTCCAAGTCCATGAGCGCTTCACCTTGCAGGGTGTGCAGAAAGTGGAAGTAGCTAAAGAGGGTGGCCAGGGCGATGACCACCGCGACACGCACGCCCATCTTGATGAGCGTCGATCGGGCCAGCGAGCCGCGATGGCGATGAGCAGGCTGCATGGAAGAGGACTCCGTTCTCAACCCGGCGGAGCGCGGCGTTTGCGCGGAGCATAGGAAAAATGGGAGGCCGGTTGAAGATGAGGGCTGGTGCGGAGGAGCCGAGGAGCACCGGAGGCGGTGTCAAAGGACTCGAGACGAGGGAGGAGACCTGGCATGGACGGGTGAACCTCCCGGTCCCCAATTCTTTCCGAGGACTTACGGCTGGCCCGTGGGGTGCATCGGGTCTGGCGGCTCGGTGGAGGAGAGGGGACCTCTCGGCGAGCTTTCCTCTCTTCTCCTTCCCTCCGCGTGTCGTATCTCGTGGTGTCGCTTGAGTTCTTTGACACTCTCTCGCGGCGTGACGTTCCCATCATTGGTGGACCGGAAGGACTGCGCGCCGTGGGCTCCTCATTGAGCGCTCCCGCGCTCGCGGCTCGCCCTGCTCATCGCCTCCAGCCAGCTCGCGACCGCCGCCGAGCACGACCCTCGTCCGCCCTCAAGCACCCGCAGCACGTCGTCCGCCGGACGGGTACACATCCACCGTCCACAGAGCCGGATCAGGCCCACTGCCCGGCGAGGTGCCCAAGGGGCCCATAAAAGGACCAAATCGAACGGACGCGCCTGGACTCGCCCGGACAGATGGGCGCCCCATTTTCAGAGGGGAAACGGGGAGTGTGCCTCTGGCTCCGAGTGGGGGCGGAGCCGCCGTTAGCAGCTTCGAATCCCGCCGCCTCCATGAGGAGCAACTCTTTCCTCAGTTTGGGTAACTTGGGAGCCGCTCCGCACGAACGCGGGCCCCCAACCAGCAGGTCTACTCCATGGAATTCAGACAGCTCGGCGCATCAGGATTCAAGGTTCCCGTCCTCAGTCTCGGCACGGGGACGTTCGGAGGCAGCAACGAGTTCTTCAAGGGCTTTGGCAGCAGCGACGTGAAGGAGGCCACCCGGCTCGTCGACATCTCCCTCGACTCCGGGCTGAACATGTTCGACACGGCCGACGTGTACTCGGGCGGAATGGCCGAGGAGATCCTCGGCCAGGCGCTCAAGGGCCGCCGTGATCGGGCCATCATCTCCACCAAGGCCACCCTTCGCGCGGGCTCCGGTCCCAACGACGCGGGTTCGTCTCGCTACCACCTGACCCGCGCGGTCGAGGGGAGCCTGCGCCGCCTGGGCACCGACTACATCGACCTCTTCCAGCTTCACGGCTTCGACCCCATCACCCCCGTCGAGGAGACACTCAACACGCTCGACGACCTCGTGCGCGCCGGGAAGGTCCGCTACCTTGGCTGCTCGAACTTCCCGGGCTGGCACCTCATGAAGTCGCTGGGCGTGGCGGAGCGCCACAACCTCTCGCGCTACGTGGCCCACCAGGCGTACTACTCGCTCGTCGGGCGCGACTACGAGTGGGAGCTGATGCCCCTGGGGCTCGACCAGAAGGTCAGCGCGCTCGCCTGGAGCCCGCTGGGTTGGGGCCGGTTGACGGGCAAGATCCGCCGCGGCCAGCCCCTGCCCGAGGGCACCCGGCTCCAAAACACCCAGACGGCCGCGGGTGGTCCCCAGATCCCCGAGGAGTACCTCTACCGGGTCGTGGATGCGCTCGACGAGGTGGCGGCGGAGACCGGCAAGACGGTGCCGCAGGTGGCCATCAACTGGCTGCTGCAGCGGCCGACGGTCGCCAACGTCATCATCGGCGCACGCACCGAGGAGCAACTGCGCCAGAACCTGGGCGCGATCGGCTGGAACCTCACCCCGAAGCAGGTGGCGAAGCTCGACGCGGCGAGCAGCACGCCCCTCGCCTACCCCTACTGGCACCATCAGCGGTTCGGCGAGAACAACACCTTCCTGAAGTCCTGATGCCCGAGCGTCCGCACGCTCCACGCTTCAGGGCATCAGGTTTTGCTGCGAGGGCGCATGGCCGAGCTTCCCCGCGCCCTCTCAGCTGATGGTGGTGACGAGGCCTCCTTCGGCGCGGAGCACCGCGCCGTTCGTGGCGGCGGACAGGGGGCTGGCCAGATAGGCGACCAGGCTGGCGATCTCCCCCGGCTCGATCATCCGCTGAAGGAGCGAGGACGACCGGTGTCTGGCGAAGAACTCGGCGACGATCTTGTCGGCCGGGGCCTCGGGCTCACTTGACACGCTGCGCAGGAAGTCGACGATGCCCTCCGAGTGCGTGGGTCCCGGCAGCACCGAGTTGACCGTCACCTTCGTGCCCTTCGTCAGGTTGGCGAGCCCTCGCGAGATGGACAGCTGCGCCGTCTTGGTCGTCGCGTAGTGGATCATGTCCGGAGGAATGGTGAGCGCGGACTCACTGGAGATGAAGATGATGCGTCCCCAGTTGCGCTTCAGCATGCCCGGGAAGTAGGCCCGCGACAGCCGCACGCCGCTCATCACATTGACGTTGATGTAGGAAAGCCAGTCGGCATCGGTGATCTCGGCGAAGGGCTTGCTCTCGTAGATGCCCAGGTTGTTGACGAGGATGTCGATGTCGCTCGCCTCCTTCTGGATCAAGGCCGCGCCCTCGGCGGCCGCCGCATCCGCCAGCACGCCGCGGATGTGCTTGCCGCCGGAGGCTCGGATGTCCTCCACCGCCTGCTCGAGTTTGGCCCGCGAGCGGCCGGTGATGAGGACCTCGGCGCCCTCGACCGCCAGCGTCCGCGCGATCTCGAGGCCGATGCCGGCCGTGGCGCCAGTGACCAGCGCGGTCTTCTTGTTCAATTGCAGATCCATGAAAGCTCCCAGTCGGGGTTGAGAAAGGGGCGGCGTGAGCCGTGCCGTCGTGCGGTTGGAATAACCCTTGCGTGCCGGGCTGAACATTCACAGGATGGTTGCAATACTTGTGAACGGGATTCACGAATGGCGCGCATCCTCATGGAGCGCTCCGGCGAGCTGGAGGTCTTCCTGCGGGTGGTGCAGGAGGGGGGATTCTCCGCGGCGGCCAGGAGCGTGGGCCTCACTCCCTCGGCGGTCAGCAAGCTCATCACCCGGCTGGAGACCCGGCTTGGCGCCCGTCTCTTCATGCGGACGACCCGCGCGCTGAGCCTCACCGAGGAAGGTGAGGCCTACTACCGGGCGGGACAGCGCATCCTCCAGGAGTTGAACGACGCCGAGCAGGCGGCTGCGGCGGGCGCGGTACGAGGCCGCCTGCGCGTCAACGCGTCGCTTCCTTTTGGCTCCCAGTTCGTCGTCCCCGCCCTTCCCGCCTTCCTCGCGCGCTACCCCGACGTCATCGTCGATCTCAGCTTGACCGATGACGTGGTCGACCTGCTCGCGCAGAAGACCGATGTTGCCATTCGCATTGGCGACCTGCCCGATAGCGCGCTGCTCGCGCACAAGCTCGGGCAGAGCCGCCGCGTCATCTGCGCCTCTCCCGCCTACCTCCAGCGCAAGGGCACGCCGAAGACGCCAGACGAGCTGCGACACCACGACTGCCTGACCTTCAACTTCCGGCGCGCCCGCAGTGGCTGGCCCTTCCGGGATGCGGGCGGCATCACTCAACAGATCGTCACCGGAAGCGTGCAGGTGAACAATGGGTAAATGCTCGCCGAGCCCCGTGGTCGAGGAGCTTGACGACGAGCGCGGGGCATGAGGGAGCGCTCACCGCGGTGCGACAGCCAGCGCGGCGCCCGGTCAGCTCAAGACAGGTGGGAATGAGTGCCGTGGCGAGTCAGCCCGCAGCGGACTGCGCGAGCTGGTTGGGCAGGGGAATCGCTTCCCCGCGCAGGGCCGCCAGCGCGGCCTCTCGCAGGTAGCGCTTGGGGTCCACCCCGCCC